>JBFIER010000005.1:0-231727 GCA_041603255.1 Oceanococcaceae bacterium
CCGGCAGGGAACCGCGCAGCGGCGCAAGACCGCCCGGCTACAGGATGCCCCGGCCCGGTCGGTGGCGCGGCCCGCTAACTCAGGCCATCCCGCAATTGAGTCGCAACAAGGCGCCGCGTTTCCCGCTAAAGCGCGATGAACTACAAAAAAGGCCCGCACATGGCGGGCCTTTGTGGCGCGAGGTGTGACTGTTTCAGCGGCGCGATGCGCGTGAATACCGGCGCGAGCCCGCGAGCAGAAGCAGCACCAGGGCGAAGGGACCCAATGCGCCACCGCGCGTGGTGCTGATCGAGCGACTTTCGCTGCTGCCGGTGGTATCCAGCCCCAGGCTGGCGATGGCGTCCACCGCGGCTTTGGCATCGATGCGGCCATAGCCAAAGGTGTTGTTGGGGATGTCCTGAGCACCGGTATCGCCGCAGGCCTGATCGTTGGCAATGGGCACGGCGGTTTGCTGGATCAGGTCACGAATGGTGTCGACCTGGCCACGTAGCCGGGGCTCGGCGGAAATCATCAGCGCGACCAGGCCGGCGACGTGCGGGCCGGCCATGCTGGTTCCGGACATCGTGCCGTAACCACCACCGGTGACCGAGGATTGAATGTTCGACCCGGGCGCCACGATATTGGGCTTGAGGCGCATCGATAGATCGGAAAGAACCGGCCCGCGACTGGAGAAACTGGACATCGTGTCATCCAGCGTGGTCGAGCCAACGGTAAAACTGGAGTCGTAAATGGCCAGCGGGAAGGCGATGGTGGAGCAGTCCGGGCCTTCGTTGCCGGCACTTGCAACCTGAACGATGCCAGCAGCCTTGGTGGCGTCGTTGGTGGCTTGCAGGATGGTTGGCGGACAGCCTTCCAGGCAGCCCCAGGAGTTGTTGACCACATCCGGGGCCATGGCCGGGTCGGCCGCCGCCGAGTCGTCACCCGGGTAGGGCGCGATGAACCATTCCATGCAGTCCAGGTAGGTCGGCAGCGTGCCAACGCCGAGGACGGGATCGAGCAACGAGCGGCAACCCATCCATTGGGCTTTGGGGGCCATGCCGGTGCGCAGACCACGTTCCTGATCTTCGCCGACCATCGTGCCCGTGGTGTGGGTGCCGTGGTCGTGTGAGTCACAAGGTTCGGTGGGGCCGCAGAAGGGATCCAGCGCGCCAAAGGCGTTGCGCCAGTTGTAGTCGTGGGTGGCGGATTCCGTTTCCGCATCCCAGCCACGGTAGTTGTGCTTCAGTGCGGGGTGGGTCCATTCAACGCCGATGTCGTGGTCGCCGACCACAACGCCCTGGCCTTCAACACCAGCGGCCCAGACTTCGGTCGCGCGAACCAGTTCCAGCGCCGGCTCGACTTCGAATCCGCTGGTGGGGTCGATGTTGCGCGATGGCGCGGTGACGTTCGCCCGCGGGCTGGTGCGGGTGGCGCGACTGAAATCCGGGGCGCTGACGGCGTGGATGAAATCCACGTTGGCCAGCGAGGCGATGGCCTGCAGATCTTCCAGCGAGCCGCCTTTGACATGAATCGCGTTGGCCACCCAGTAGCTGCGGGCCTGCAACCCGCGCTCGGCCAGCAGCGCCAGTACCACGGGCTGCGTGGCGGCCCGTTGCGCCTTCAGCGTTTGCATGACGAAGGTGCCCTTGAGGGTCTTGTCCGGTATCGCGTTGGCAGCGGTCAGGTCGGCCACGTTGGGGAGTTCGATCAGCCATTCCGCCGAGGAGGGGCTGTTGCGTAAGCTCAGATCGACTTTGGATTGCCAGTTCGCCTGGGCGGCGGTATGGCACAAAAGCAGGGCGCAAACCCCCAGCAGGGGCTTTTTGAAATTCAACATGCAAGGTTCTCCTGAACGCGTATGTTCGCGTTTGAGCCTGCAGTGTAGGGGATGACAGCGCGTTTGCCGACCCCGGTGCAGTGTTTTTGCTACTCGCCGCTGTGCTGATGCTTGCTGCGGATGAAGTCCGCGTGGGGCAGGTACAGGAGGTCCGCCAATCGGCGGATGGTGTGCTCCTCGTACTTCGACAATTCACCATCGGCGAAGGCGACTTCCCACAGGCGCTCCATCAGCGCGCGCTTTTCGGTGTGCGAGCAGGCGGCGTTCACCGTGCTCAGAAACCGATGCAGGCTGGTTTCCACATCCAGCGTGTGCTCGGCTTCCCGGACCAGTTCCCGGGCCTGTTTCGAATCCAGGGCAAAATGTGCGGCGAGGGCATTGATGATGACCTCGCGTTCACTGGGGGCATGCTCCCAGTCGGAACGCGCCACATCCACCAGCAACACCGCAAAGGCGAGTTGCAGCTGCTGCTCGCGGGTCGCCGGCGGACGGTTGTCCGCCGGCGTTCCCCAGACTGATTCCAGAAACTTAGTCAGCATCGGCTGTTGTGCAACGGGGTTTAGTTGAAGCCACGGCGCTCGAGCAGGGGTTCGATCTCGGCGTTGCGGCCGCGGAAGTCGCGGAACAGCTGCATCGGGTCATTGCTGCCACCGCGGGAGAGCAGCGTGTTGGCGAAATGCATGCCGTTTTCGCGGGTGAAGCCGCCGTTTTCCTTGAACCAGTCGACCGTATCGGCGTCCAGAACCTCGCTCCAGATGTAGCTGTAATAGCCGGCGGAGTATCCCCCGGCGAAGATGTGTGCAAAGTAGGTGCTGCGATAGCGCGGGTAGATGGTGCTCAGCTTCACGCCGGCGTCTTTGAGGGCTTTGTCCTCGAAAGCGATCACATCGGTCACTGCATCCGCCTGCGCTTTCGTCAGGCTGTGCCAGGCCAGGTCCAGCAGGGTGGCGGCCAGATACTCGGTGCTGGCATAGCCTTCGTTGAACTTCTTCGCGGCTTCCATGCGGTCGATCAACTCCTGTGGGAGCAGCTCACCGGTTTCGAAGTGGCGCGCGTAGTTCTTCTGCACCTCCGGCCAGGTCACCCACATCTCATGCACCTGCGAGGGGAATTCCACGAAGTCGCGCGGTACCGATGTACCGGCAAAGCGTGGGTAGGTGACGTTCGAGAGCAGTCCGTGCAAGGCGTGGCCAAATTCATGGAACAGGGTGTTGACCTCATCAAAGGTCAATAGTGCAGGTTCGTTGCCTGCCGGTTTGGGAATGTTCAGATGATTGCCAACCACCGGTCGCGTGCCCAGCAGGTTGCTTTGCTGCACGGTGGCGTTCATCCAGGCGCCGCCACGTTTGGATGGCCGGGCGTAGGGGTCGAAGGTGAACAGGCCGATCCCTTCACCATCGCGGAAGACTTCGTACACGCGCACGTCGGGGTGATATGCGGGCAGATCCAATCGCAGTTTGAAGGTCAGGCCGTAGAGACGCTCGGCCATGAAGAAGATGCCGTCGTTCAGCACGTTGCCCAACTGGAAGTAGGGCTTGAGCTGCGCTTCGTCAAAGTCGTACTGCGCGGCGCGCAGTTTTTCGGCGTAGTAGCTCCAGTCCCAAGGCTGTAGCTTGAAGCCTTTGCCATCTTTGCGGGCCATCTTCTGCAACGCGGCAGCTTCGGCGTTGGCATTGCGTACCGCGGCGGGGACGATCCGGCCCAGCAGGCTGTCCACGGCTTCGACGGTTCCGGCGGTCTGGTCCACAAGCTGGACAGCCGCGTGCGAGGTATATCCCAGCAGCTCGGCGCGCTCGGCACGCAGGCGCACGATGTCGAGCAGGGTCTGCTTGTTGTCGTGCTCGTTGTCGTTGTTGCCACGCTGAATCGAAGCCTTGTAAATGCGCTCACGCAGGGCCCGGTTTTCGAGTCGCGCCAGCGAGGGCTGGTTCGTCGGCAGAATCAGACTGATCAGGTACTGCCCTTCATGGCCGGCGTCGGTGGCGGCCGCGGCGAGTGCGGCGATTTCGTCGTCGGACAGGCCCGCAAGTTCCGCTTTGTCAGCCACCAGCACGGCGGAGGCGTTGGTGTCCGCCCGGAGCTGCTGTGAGAATTTCGTGGTGAGTTCGGTGAGCTGTTGGTTGATCGCTTTGAGCTTGTCTTTGGCTGTGGCGTCGAGTTCGGCGCCGGCATTGACGAAGTCCCGGTAGGTGCTTTCCAGCAGCCATGCCGACTCCGGGTCGAGGCCCAGCGATTCGCGCTGTTCGTAAACGGTTTTGATCCGGGCAAACAACGCCGGGTCCAGCACCAGCGAGTCGATATGTGCGGTCAGCAGCGGCCCCATCTCGGTTTCCACCGCCTGCCGGGCCGGGTTGGTGTCGGCGGCGTTGAGTGAGAAGAAGACGTTGGTCGCGCGAGTCAGCACGGAGCCGGAGCGTTCGAGGGCGACCAGCGTGTTCTCAAAGGTCGGGGCGGCTTTGTTGGCGGTGATCGCCGCGATCTCGGCTTTCTGCTGCTCCATGCCGAGGCGCATGGCCGGTGCAAAGTCCGTGTCTTTGATCTGCGCGTACGGAGGCAGTTGATAGGGCAGCTCGCTGGGGCTGGCCAACGGATTTTTTTCGGCAAACGGGTTCAGGGATGACATGGTGGCGCACCCCGGCAGCAAAGCGGCGGTCATCAACAGGGGAAAAGTCAGGCGCATCGGGTTCGATCCGAATTTGAACAGGCGTACATCTTACTGAAGGTATCGCGGTTCGCACCCGGGGAGCCGACAAGAGAACGGCGCCTCGCAGGCGCCGTTCCAGGGTTGATTGTGATCGACGGGTCTAGAAGCCGTTACCCGGCGTGCAGATGGCGTCGCAGAAGGTCTGCGAATCGTTGGCCAACTCGCCGTGGAAGTCCATGCTGGTGCTGCCAAAGGTCAGGCGCACGAAGTGTCCGCTTTGACTGAACAGGACCACGTTTGAGGAGAAGGTCTGCGCCATCGCGCCGTCCACATTCAACTCCAGCACCCCATTCCCGGGGAGGTTCTGCAGCGTGGGATTACCACCGCCGGTGCCCGAGACGATATCGATGGGCATGCCGCCAAATCCACACCCTGAGTCACAGGTATACGTTCCCGCAAAAGCAAAGGGAACATCTGTGGGCGTGGGGGCGATTGTTGGTGCCGCCGTGGGTGCTGCCGTCGGTGCCGGAGTGGGCTCAAACGTGGGCTCCGGAATCGGGGTCGGTGTTGCCGGTGGTGGCGGCGTGGGAGTCGGGATCTGCACCGGCGTTGGGGTCGCGGTCGGATCCGGTAGCGGTGTTGCTGTCGGTGTGGGGTCCGCCGTGGGTGTCGGCGATACCGGCGGGCAGTCACAGATCATCGGCAGCGGTTGCGTACCATCGATATTGTTCCCCGGAGAACCATCGCCGCGGGTCGCGTTGGGGGTTCCGGGAAGACCGCTGGTCGCTCGAGCATCACCGCAGTTGCCGCCGTCACCCGCGGTCGCCGTGGCAGCGCCCGGGAGGTTCATCAGCGGACCACCGCCGGCGCCACCCAGAGCCGAGCTGTCACCGCCAACGCCACCGTCTCCGGAGTTGGGAACCGGGCAGCCGGTGAGTTCGTCACCACCGTCGCCGCCGGCGCCACCAATTGCCGTCGCGTCCCCGCCTTCGGATTCGCCGGGAGTGGGCGGGCTGCCGATGGTCTGGCCGCGAGCGGTGAACGAGGCCTCCCCGCCGGTGCCGCCGGTGGCCGTGGCGTTGCCGCCGGTCGCGCCATCGGTGTTGGCGCCATCGCAATTGTCATCGCCGGGACCGCCGGTCGCAGTGGCATCGCCACCATTGCCGCCGCGATAGTCCGCAATCGTGACCGCTTCCGGACGATCAATGCCTATTGCGGTCAGCACAAACCTGGCGGGACCACCGGCGCCGCCGGTGGCGGTTGCCGCGGCGCCATCGCGTGGGCTGCACTGCTTTTGTTTGGCGCTGTCGCCGGTGGCGTTCGCCATGCCGCCATCCCCGCCATTGCCGGGAATCACGGTGATGGAGCCTGTGGTTCCAATGATGATGCCGCCGACGGCCGACACTTTGAGGGTGCCGGCCTTGCCGCCGGCGCCGCCGGTGGCGGTGGCATTGCGGCCGGTGACATCGACGTCCTGTCCATTGCCGCCGTCCATCAGGTTGAACACCGCTGCGGTGTTGACGGTGACGGTGCCGCTGGAGCGCAGGCTCAGGACCAGACCATTACGGCCGGCCGCACCGGTGCCGGTAGCCGGGCCGTCGCCGTTGTCGGTCTGCAGTTCCGGTAAATCAGCCCAATTGGGGGCATTGACGGAGAACGGTGCGGGTTCGCCGTTGGTTCCCCCGTTGGGGTCGTCGACCAGTTCCACGTTGCACTGCGTCCACACGTAGGTGGCGCGTGTGCTGCCGCGGGTTTGGTCCAGGGCCACAGGATCGGTTACCCAGCGGCCACCCAGGCGGTGAGTGGTGTCGCATTCGCGCTTGGTTGCAACAGCGCTGAAGCCTTTGTTCATCACCTCCGAATCGGGTTCTGGAACGGCCCCGACGGTTGGTGTTTCGTCATCCGTGCTCAAGGCGTCGGCGAGGAATTCTTCCGGCGTGAGGGTCAGGAATTCCGGGTCATCCACGATGATCAGCGAGCCGGGGGTGTTCGGCGAGAATCCGCTGAGCAGAGTGATGGTGCCGGCAACGGGGATACGAATCACCGGGTCCGGCGAGCCGTCCTTGCGGGTGGTGCCGCTTCCCGCGCCTTCGTTGATGGGGCAGTTCAGGTCGAGATCGCCGCCGACCTTGATGACCAGGCTCGTCAGCGCCGGGTCGATGTTGATCCCCCCGGCGCATTTGACGTCGCCCTTGACCTCGACGGAGACGATGCCGTCTCCGTCGGTGTCTTCAAACTCGGCGGCCGATGTTTTATCGATGACCAGACGGGCGACTTCGGCGCCGTCCGCTATCACGATGGTCTTGTTGGTTTTCTTGTTGTCGTCTTCGCAGGCGCTGAGCAAGCAAATGGACGCCGCGACGATGAAAGCAGTGGTGGTTTTCATCGGTTGATCCCCCGGAGAAATGCAGTTCCCCATTCGACTCCTGCGGGGGAGGGATGTCAACCAGGCGCGCCTTTGCGGGACGGGCTCCGCCGCCGGCGTTTGGCGGCGCCGGCCGGGCGCTCCGCCGTTCGCGGAGCACGACTGTTGCTGGAAGGCCCGCGGTTGCCGGCCCGGGCGCCACCCGCGCCGGAGTTCCCGCGCCGTGGTGGGCGAGGCGGGCGATCATCGGTCAGCTCCGCTTCGCTGGGTGCGGGAGCGCTGTTATAGGCCTCCTGCACTTCCGGTGGGATCTTTTGCTCGGGGATCTTGCGCTTGAGTAGGCGCTCGATACCCTTGAGCAGTTTGATTTCGTCGGGCTCGACCAATGACAGCGCCTGGCCGCTCGCACTGGCCCGACCGGTACGGCCGATGCGGTGCACGTAGTCTTCGGAAACATGCGGCAACTCGTAATTGACGACCTGCGGCAGGTCTTTGATATCGATGCCGCGAGCCGCGATATCGGTGGCTACCAGCACATCGATGTCGCCGGATTTGAATCCGGCCAGTGCGGCGGTGCGCGCCGTCTGGCTCTTGTTGCCGTGAATTGCGGCGGCGGTGAGACCGTCGCTCATCAGCTGTTTGGTCAAGCGATTTGCGCCGTGCTTGGTCTTGGTGAACACCAGCGTCTGACGCCAGTGCTGACCACGAATAAACGCGGACAGCATGCGTCGCTTGTCCGCTTTGGGAACCAGGATGACGTGCTGCGTCACCGCTTCGGCGGCGGTGTTTTTGCGGGCGACTTCGATGCTGACCGGGTCCTTGAGCAGGGCGCGGGCCAGCTTTTCGATTTCCGGCGAGAAGGTGGCCGAGAACAGCAGGTTCTGTTTTTCCGTTGGCAGCATCTTCAGGATGCGTTTGATGTCGTGAATGAAGCCCATGTCCAGCATGCGGTCGGCTTCATCAAGCACCAGGGTTTCGATCGAGCGCAGGTCAACGGCGCGTTGCTGGTGCAGATCGAGCAGGCGACCGGGGGTCGCGGTAATGATGTCGGTGCCGCGCCGCAGCTTTTCAATTTGCGGGTTCTGACCCACACCGCCAAAGATTACGGTGCTTTGCAGCTTGAGGTCGGCGCCGTATTTCTTCAGCGAGGCATCGATTTGTGCGGCCAGTTCCCGCGTCGGGCACAGGATCAGCACCCGCGGGGCTTTGCCGGGGCGCGGGGTTTGCGACAGTCGCTGCAACAGGGGCAGAGCAAAAGCGGCCGTTTTACCGGTTCCGGTTTGTGCCGTGGCGAGGACGTCATGCCCCTCCAGCAGGACCGGAATCGCCTGCAGCTGGATGGGACTGGGTTGGGTGTAGCCGACTTTTTCCAAAGCACGACAAAGCTCGGGTGCGAGACCCAGCTCGGAAAAGGATTTCATGGATTTGCGTTCCAGGCACCGGGAAGAAAGCCATCCAGCGGTTTGCAGATGGCAACGTATTCCGCCGGTGCCTTGGCGGTGGAACGTCAACGCCCATTGCCGTGCGGGCAAAGGGCTTAATAAAAGTGGCATGCCGGCAGTTTTTGCCGTACAGCGCTGGGGATTATCCCATGTTTACCGGTGCTGCGGACATTTATCTTTCTGCAGCCTGTCGAGGCGACGCCCCCGGCGTTCAACAACGCCAGGGGGTCGCGTGACCCGACGGTGCCTAGTGGTCGTGGCCACCGGCATGGACGTGGCCATGCTCGGCTTCCTGGGGAGTGGCTTCGCGGACGTCGGTGATTTCCACGTCGAAGTGCAGCGTTTCGCCGGCCAGAGGGTGGTTGCCGTCGACGGTGACCGTGTCGTCGGTGACGGCGGTGATGACAACCATGCGGGGGCCCTGATCGGTCTCGGCGTTGAAGCGCATGCCCGGCTCAACCGGCTGATCGCCGAAAGCGGAGCGGGGGACTTCCTGGATCAGGCCGTCGTGTTTGACGCCGTAGCCGCCCTCCGGGGTGACCACCGCGGAGATCTTGTCGCCGACGGTTTTGCCTTCGAGTTCGGCTTCCAGGCCCGGAACGATGTTGTGGGCGCCATGCAGGTAGGCCAGGGGTTCATTCCCCTCGGAAGAGTCCAGCACTTCGCCGGCGGGGTTCTTGAGGGTGTAATGAAAGCTGGCTACCAAGCCGTTGGTAATGTTCATGAGGTTCCTTGCTGAAGGGGTGAGGCCAACATGAACCTGGGGTCAGGCGTGTGCCGGCAGCAAAAACAACAAAGCCCGCACGGGGCGGGCATTGTCTAAGGAAGGATCAAGTATTTACTTGATCTTGGCTTCCTTGAACTCGACGTGCTTGCGCACGACCGGGTCGTATTTCTTGAACACGAACTTGTCGGGGGTGTTCCGCTTGTTCTTGTCCGTGGTGTAGTAGTAGCCCGTTCCCGCCGTGGAAACCAGCTTGATCTTGTCGCGTGCTTTGCTCTTGGCCATGACTTAAACCTTTTCGCCCTTGGCGCGCAGCTCAGCGACAACGGTATCGATACCGCGCTTGTCGATGATGCGCATGCCGTGAGAAGAAACACGCAGCGACACGAAACGTTTCTCGCTTTCCAGCCAGAAGCGCTTGTGGTGAAGGTTCGGCAGAAAGCGGCGACGGGTCCGGCGATTGGAGTGCGAGACGTTGTTGCCGGTTTGCGGGCCCTTGCCAGTGACCTGACAGACTCGGGACATGACGAAAATCCTTGGAATTGGGTACTGCGCTGATCCCGGACGGGACAGCAACAGGCGTTATCGAGCCGCGCTTTATATCATGTTGAATTGGCGGTTACAACCATCCGCGTTCGGCAAAGCTCACATTTTCGGTGTCGCCGATGACGATATGGTCGAGAATACGGACTTCTATCAGCTGCAGCGCATTTTTCAATCGATCGGTAATTGCGCGGTCGGAGGGCGAAGGTTCCGCAACTCCTGAGGGGTGATTATGGGCCAGGATGACGGCGGCGGCATTCATCTGCAATGCACGACGAACCACCTCGCGGGGGTACACGCTGGCGCCGTTGATGGTGCCCTGGAACATTTCATCCAGCCGGATCAATCGGTGCCGCGTGTCCAGCCAGACGCAGCAGAACACCTCGCTGAGGCGGTCGCTGAGGTGGCTGCGCAGCAGATTGACGGCGGCCTTCGAGTCGGTGAGCGGGCCCGCGCGCATCAAACCCTGGGCCTGAAAACGGCGATTCATTTCCTGCACCGCCTGAAGCTGAACGTATTTGGAGTCGCCCAGGCCGTGCTGCCGGCAGAAGTCCTCGCGCTCGGCGGCCAGCAGCCCGCGCAGCCCATCGAACTGTTGCAGCAGTTGCTGCGCCAGCCTGAGTGCATCCAGCCCCGGCACGCCGGTGCGCAGGAATATCGCCAGCAATTCGGCATCGGAGAGCGCGCCCGGTCCATATCGCAACAGTTTCTCGCGGGGGCGCTGTTCGGCCGGCCAATGCTTGATGCTCACCACTTTCTCCTGATAACGCGGATGCTGAGCTACCATTTCGAGGTTTTTTGCCGGATACGGACATGGGCCGGAACATACTTTTAGGTGTCACTGGTGGCATTGCGGCCTACAAGGCCTGCGACCTCACGCGTCGCCTGCGTGAACGCGGCTACGCGGTTCAGGTGGTGATGACACAGGGTGCGCAAGCCTTCGTGACCCCGCTGACGCTGCAGGCGTTGTCCGGTCGTGAGGTGCGCACAACGCTGTTCGATACCGGTGCCGAAGCCGCCATGGGGCATATCGAACTGGGGCGCTGGGCCGATCAGGTCATCGTGGCGCCGGCCAGTGCAGACTTCCTCGCACGCGCTGCCAGCGGCATGGCCGATGACCTGTTGACCACGGTGTTGCTGGCCACGGCCGCGCCGGTTGCCATGGCGCCGGCGATGAATCAGCAGATGTGGGCTCACCCGGCGGTGCAGCAGAACGTGGCCACGCTGGCTGAGCGCGGGGTGACCATCCTCGGGCCCGGCTCCGGAGACCAGGCCTGTGGGGATGTGGGTGCCGGACGCATGCTGGAACCGATGGACATCCTGGCAGCCCTGGATCTGGGTACCCCAGCCGCGGCGGTCGCTCCTGGTGGTGCGTCGTTGGCTCCAATGCTGGCCGGGCGCAAGGTGTTGCTGACCGCCGGACCGACACGGGAAGCCGTCGACCCTGTGCGCTTCATATCCAACCGCTCCTCCGGTCGCATGGGGTTTGCCCTGGCCGAAGCCTTGGCCGCCGCGGGCGCCGAGGTCACGCTGGTTCACGGCCCTTGCGCCCTCACCGCGCCTCCCGCGGTAACGGCGGTGGCCGTGGAGTCGGCGTTGCAGATGCACGACGCCGTCATGCAGCGGATCTCCGGGCAGCAGATCTTCATCGGGTGCGCGGCGGTCGCGGACTACCGCCCGGTGCAGGCCGCAGATGCCAAGATCAAGAAAAGTGCCGACGAAATGCAGCTCAGCATGGTCAGGAATCCGGACATCCTGGCGGACGTAGCGGCAAGCCATCCGGAGATTTTCACCGTGGGCTTTGCGGCCGAAACGCATGATGTGGCGCACTACGCACGTGACAAGCTGTTGCGCAAAAAGCTGCGGATGATCTGTGCCAACGAGGTCGGCGACGGCAAGGGCTTCGAGGTGCCGGACAATCAGCTGCACGTGTTTTGGGATGCCGGGGATGTCCACATCGGGCCGGCTTCCAAGGCGGTTCTGGCGAGACAGCTCGTGGAGCTGATCGCCCAACGTTTTGAGACCCACCATTCATGAAGATTGAATACAAAATTCTGGACCCGCGTCTGGGGACCGAATTTCCATTGCCTGCATATGCCACTGACGGATCAGCCGGACTGGATCTGCGCGCCCTGCTGGATGCGCCCATCGATCTGAGCCCTGGCGATTCGCATCTGATTCCTACCGGAATGGCCATTCACATTGGTGATCCTGGCGTGGCGGCGGTGATTCTTCCGCGCTCCGGGCTGGGCCACAAGCACGGCATCGTGCTGGGGAACCTCGTCGGTCTGATTGATTCGGATTACCAGGGGCAGCTGTTTGTCAGCTGCTGGAACCGGGGCCTGAACCCCTTCCGGGTGGAAGTGGGCGAGCGTATCGCCCAGCTGGTGTTTGTGCCGGTCATTCGACCCGCGCTTACGGAAGTCGCCGACTTCACGCCCACGCAGCGTGGCGAGGGTGGTTTTGGACATACGGGGAAACACTGACATGCCCATTGATCAGACCAAAGCCCACGAAATCGCCCATGTTCTGACCGAGGCGTTGCCGTACATCCGGCGCTTCAAGCGCAAGACGGTGGTGGTCAAGTACGGTGGGAATGCCATGACCGACCCGGCACTGCAAAGCGGTTTTGCGCGCGACATCGTGCTGATGAAGCTGGTCGGTATCGACCCGGTGATCGTCCATGGCGGCGGCCCGCAAATCGGCCAGCTGCTGGACAAACTGGGCAAGAAATCCGAGTTCATCGACGGCATGCGGGTTACCGATGCCGAGACGATGGATGTGGTCGAGATGGTCCTGGTGGGGTCGGTCAACAAGCAGATTGTCAGTCTGATCAACCAGCACGGCGGACGCGCCGTGGGGCTGTCAGGCAAGGATGGTGGGTTGATCCGGGCGCGCAAGATTGACGGCGACGGTGGTCTGGGCTGCGTCGGCGTGGTGGATGCCATTGATCCGGACGTGGTGCAGAACCTGGACAAGGGCGGCTTCATTCCCGTGATCGCGCCGGTCGGGGTGGGCAATGACGGCGCTACCTACAACATCAATGCGGACCTGGTGGCGGGGACCCTGGCTGGCGTGCTGCAGGCCGAAAAACTGATTCTGCTGACCAACACGCCCGGCGTGCTGGATCGTGATGGCCACCTGCTGACCGGTCTGACGCTGTCACGCGTGGAGGAGCTGATCGCCGACGGCACCATTTATGGCGGCATGCTGCCCAAGATTCGCTGCGCACTGGATGCGGTGGCTTCCGGTGTGCGGGCGGCGCATATCATCGACGGGCGTGTTGAACACGCCTGTCTGCTCGAGCTGTTTACCGACGCCGGGGTCGGCACGCTTATTCGGGGGGTGTAGCCGGTTCGGGCTCCACGCCCAGGATGACGGCCAGCCGCGCACGATCAGCGGCGAACTGTTTGGCGACGTTTTCGCGCTCATGGGCCACGCTGCCAATCCGTCGGGCGGCTTCGTCGTAGGTACGCCGGAATGCGTCGATTTGGTCTTGCAGGCGCGTGGGAACCGGTTTGCCCTGGTCGGTCAGCCCTTTGGCGCGTTTCTCAAGGACCTGCAGGGCTTCCTGCGCGTCCGCTTTGGACTTTTCCGCATTGCGCACCTGGCCGTCCATGATCGCCATGCGATCATCCCGGGCGCGGTCGAGGCTGCCGAGGCTGGGGTAAGTGCTGCGCAGGAACGCATCGTAGCGGGCCTGCTCGGCGTCTTTAGCGCGTTGTTCCTCGCGTTGCGCCGCCTCTTTTTCAATGGCTTCGCGTTCCTCGGCGGTTAACTCGCGGCGGCGCGTTTCCACGGTAAGCCCTTGCTCGTTGAGCTTTTGCTGTTCGGTCTTGGCGTACTTCGCCGGAACTTTGTCGCCGTAATGGACTTTCCCGTTTTCATCCACCCAGCGATAGATTTCGGCATGAACACCGGTGCTGAGCAGCGTCAGGGCGAGAGCGAGAGACAGGGCGCGATGCATGGCTATACAGAAACGTGAGTTTGCTCAAATCATACGCCGAGCCGCGCTCGGAGCATGCGGCTGAGGTCGACAGCGCCCGCGGGGACTAGTCGGCGGGATTCTCAACCTTGACCGGTTTACGCGCGGTCCAGCTGCTCAGGTAGATCAGCGGTAACGCCAGCAGCAGTCCGGTTGCGAGCAGCAACGCCACCGATTTTTCGACGTATTCCATGGCAACCTCGCGCACGACAGAGGAGTGAGGGGCTACAGTCTGGGTGGCGCCATGTGAACGAATTGTCAAAGCGCCGATCGGCCGGCGGCGTGACGGTTTAGGCCACACCCCACTGCTGGCGATAGGCGGCAACCGCATCGGCATGCTCGCTTTCGCCCAGCCACGGGGCCAGGTCGGTGAGCCCGGCAATGGAAAACACGGTGATCTGCCGTTCCTCTGCAAGCTCCTGCGCGGTGGACTTCTCGCCCTTGCCGCGTTCCTGGCGGTCAAAGGCCAGCAGTGCGGCGACGGGTGTCGCACCGGCCTGTTGAATCAGGTCGATGGCTTCCCGCATTGCGGTGCCGGCGGTGAGCACGTCATCCAGCACCACGATGCGGCCACGCAGTGGCGCCCCGACCAGGCTGCCGCCCTCACCGTGATCTTTGGCTTCCTTACGGTTGAAGGTGAAGGGAACGTCGCGGCCACGTGCGGCCAACGCGGTGGCGACAGCGGCGACCAGCGGAATGCCTTTGTAGGCGGGGCCGAACAAGCCATCAAATTCCAGACCGGATGCCAGCAAGGCATCGGCATAACACTCGGCCAATGCGGCCAGCGCCGCGCCGGTGCTGATTTTCCCCAGGTTGAAGAAGTACGGGCTGTGGCGACCCGATTTCAGGGTGAAGTCACCAAATTGCAGCACCTGGGTGCGCGCGGCGAGATCCAGGAAACGGGCGCTGGGCGTGGCAAGGGAATCGGTCATCGGGGCGGGGTCTGTGGAATCAGGCCGCTATGATACCGGCCAGTTTTGTTTGAGCTGCCGCGTCATGCGCATCGTGAGTGTCAATGTGAACGGGATCCGCAGTGCATCCCGCAAAGGTTTTTTTGCCTGGATGAATCAGTGCGGGGCCGATGTGGTGTGTCTGCAGGAAGTCCGGGCCACCCCGGAGCAGATGGATGAACTCGACGGCCACCACGAAGGTTGGCATTTCGCGATGCATCAAGCCGAGAAGCCGGGCTACAGCGGTGTGGCGATCTACAGCCGTGAAAAGCCCAAGGCCATCGTCACCGGCCTGAAGTTTCCGGAGTTCGACAGCGAGGGACGCTACGTTGAATTCCAGTACCCGGGTCTCAAGGTGGTGTCGCTGTATCTGCCGTCGGGCAGCTCCGGTGCGGAGCGTCAGGCTGCCAAGTACCGGTTCCTGGACGAGTTCGCCCTGCACATGGACAAACTGGCCAAGGGCAAGGATGAGGTGGTGATCTGCGGGGATTGGAATATCGCCCATACCGCGATCGATATCTGCAACGACAAGGGCAACAAGCGCACCTCCGGATTTCTGCCGGCCGAGCGGGCGTGGATGACCAATGTGCTCACGGAGCGGGGGTGGACGGATGCTTTTCGCACGCTTTACCCCGATGAAGAATTGAACGGATACACCTGGTGGTCCAATCGCGGCAACGCCTACGAGAACAATGTGGGGTGGCGCATCGATTACCAGATCATCACGCCGGGTCTGGCTCGGCGGCTGCAGAAAAGCTGGGTCTACAAAGACGAAAAGTTTTCGGATCATGCCCCGTTGATCGTGGACTACGCGGATGAATGACGCGCCACGCCGCGGTTGGCGTGACGCCCTTGCCAGCTACCGTGACCCGGCCGTGGCGGCGATGCTGTTTCTGGGCTTCTCCGCCGGCTTGCCGTTTTTGCTGGTGTTTTCCACGCTTTCCGCCTGGCTGGCGCAGCTGGAAATTTCCCGCTCGACCATCGGGTTGTTGTCCTGGGTGGGACTGACGTATTCCACCAAGGTGTTCTGGGCTCCGGTGGTGGATCGGTTGCAACTGCCCTTGCTGGGCCGTTTGGGGCGCCGGCGGGGCTGGATGCTGCTGGCTCAGCTGGGGATCGTCTGTGGCCTGATCGGAATCAGCACCACGGACCCGGCGGGTGGTGTGCTGGTCACCGCCAGCTGGGCCTTGCTGGTGGCTTTCAGCTCGGCCACGCAGGACATCACCGTGGATGCCTGGCGCATTGAAGCGGCGCCCGAGGAAGAGCAGGGGGCGCTGGCGGCCAGCTATCAGCTGGGTTACCGCATCGCGCTGATCGTTGCCGGGGCCGGCGCGCTGCTGGTGGCCTCCCGGGCCGGATGGCCGGCTGCCTACCAGGCGATGGCTGCCTGCGCATTGATCGGTGTTGTGACCACACTGCTAATTCGCGACAACGCCGGGGCGCTGGAGGTCCGCGATACCTCCCTGCTGGCCTGGTTCCGGCATGCGGTTGCGGGGCCTTTCGCAGACTTTTTCCGCCGCAATGGTCTGGCCACCGGGGCACTGATTCTGGCCTTCGTCGGCTGCTTTCGGCTCACCGATATCACGATGGGCATCATGGCCAACCCGTTTTATCTGGACATGGGTTACACGCTGGATCAGATCGCCTTCGTGGCCAAGGGCTTTGGCGTGCTGATGACCATTGCCGGGGCCATGCTGGGCGGGTTGCTGGTGGCCAAATACGGCGCCCCGCGGTCACTGATTCTGGGCGGGGTGTTGGTGATCGCCACCAACCTGTGCTTCGCGGCGCTGGCCTTGCTCGGCGAGCCGCGCATCGAAGGCTTGATCGTGGTCATCAGCGCGGACAATCTGGCCAGCGGTCTGGCGGGCACAGCGTTCATCGCCTATCTCTCCGGTCTGACGTCGGTGGCCTACACGGCGACGCAATATGCGCTGTTTTCGTCGTTGTTTACGCTGCCCGGGAAGCTGCTCGCGGGTGGCTCAGGCTGGGTCGTGGACAGCTTCGGTTACGTGGGGTTTTTCCTCTACACCTCGTTACTCGGAGTGCCGGCGCTGTTGATGATTACGCTGCTGTTACGGCGGGTTCGTCCCGTGTCGACGACGGCCTGATTCCCGACGCAGAGGACGTTTGACGACATCAGCGCAACATACGGGTGACGGCATCAATGCCGCGCTCGAGTAGCCAGCTGCGGGCGTCTTCGGCATCGTTTTCAAACCAGGCGCGCGCGCTGCCCAGGCGGAAGCTGTAACCCCACGCGTCCATGTCGGCAAACATCCGTTCGCGGCTCATGCCCGGGAGCTGGTCCGCCAGCAGAATCTGCAGATAGCAGACCGCGTCTTCCTCGGCGTACTCGCCCCCGGCATCGGTATTCAGCTCGGCGCGCCGTGTGTCGTCCATGCAAATGGCGTGGCCAGCCTCATGCAACACCGAATGGACGGGTGTGTCGTCGCGGACGTAGACCGTATTGCGGATCAGGCCGGCCTCATCATCGCTCCAGTAGCTCCCGGGAATCGGGGTGTTGTCGGGCACCAGCTGCAGTGACAAATCAAAGCGGGCGAGCAGTCGACGCAACGCCACAGGCGGCGCTTCACCCGCCGAGGGGGTCTCGTCGGGGGCGCCGGCGGGCAAATCGCGAACGCGAAGCACGCTCAGTGCCGGATCGGCCACTTCGCTTGCGGGAGCGTTCTGCAGGGATGTCGGGGCTTCGCCGCTCGTCACGGAATGTCACAATTACGCCATGAGTAACACTGCGCAGAATACCGCCGAGCTGACGTTTGTGAAGATGCAGGCGTTGGGCAACGACTTTGTGGTGCTGGATGGGCACCGGCCGTTGCCTGAGCTGACGCCGGAACTGTTGCGTCATCTGGCGGATCGCCGGCGCGGTGTGGGCTGTGATCAGATTCTGGTGGTGGATCCGCCGCCCGATGCCGAAACCGACTTTGGCTACCGCATTTACAACGCCGATGGCAGCACCGTGGGGCAATGTGGCAATGGCGTGCGCTGCCTGGCCTTGTATGTCGCCCGTCGCGGATTGAGCGCCAAGCCGCGCCTGCGGGTGCGAACCGCGACCACGGCGATGACCGTGGAGCTGCGCGACGATGATCAGGTGCGCGTGGAAATGGCGGTTCCGGATTTCGACCCCGCAGCGGTGCCGATCACCCGGGATGCGTCCGCGCGGTACGACATTGACGGCGTGCCGTGCTTTGCCGTGTCGATGGGAAATCCGCATCTGGTGACCCTGGTCCCCGATGTGGATGCGGCGGATGTACCGGGTCTGGGGGCGCAGCTGGCCCAGCATGCGGTGGTGCCCGAAGGCGCCAATGTGGGTTTCGCGCAGGTGATTTCGCCCACGGAAATCCGGCTGCGGGTCTACGAGCGGGGGGCGGGTGAGACCCCGGCATGTGGCAGCGGCGCCTGTGGGGCCGTGGCCGCCCTGGTCCGGGAGGGCCGTCTGATGGCGGGGGCGCCGGTCACGGTTCGGCTGCCAGGTGGTAATCTGGTCATCGAATGGGCCGGAGGAGACCAGCCGTTGTGGATGACGGGGCCGGCATGCTGGGTATATGAGGGGCGAATGAACATATGACAATGCCAGCCGAAAAGCTGCCGCCAGCCGCGCTCGACGAGGAGCTGGAGCAGCGCTTCCTTGATTATCTTCGGGAGCATCCGGATTTCTTTGCCCGGCAGGAAGATGCCCTGTCGCGTATCGCCCTGACCCACGGCGCCGGGAGTGCCGCCTCGCTGCTGGAGCGACACACGGCACGGCTGCGGGACAAGGTGGGCAAGCTGGAGAATCAGCTCGCGGATCTGGTGGAAATCGCCCGGCTCAATGAGGTCAACGCCAAGCACATGCATGCGTTGGCGCAAACCCTGCTGCAAGCCCCCAATGGCGAAGCCGCGATGCATGCGCTGCAGGAAGCCATGGCCCGGGATTTCGACATCGAAGCCACGCGCCTGGTGATGCTCTCCGGTGACGAGTACGCCTCGCAGCTCTGCCTGGCCTACCAGGGCACCATTCCCCCCCAGCTGGCGGATGTGATGCGCACCGGCATGACCACCTGTGGTCCGCTTTCCGCGGCGCTGCGCGCTGAGGTATTTCCCGACCAGCCGGAACTTCAGAGCTGCGCCATCGTTCCGTTGGACCGGCGTCATCGTGATGCGGCGCTGATCCTGGCGAGTGGTTCTTCACATCAGTTCCAGGAAGGGATGGGAACCTACTTCCTGGATCTGGCCGCCGGCCTGCTTGCGGCCGCGATGGCCGCCGACAATGAGCGCCTGGAATAGCGTCGACGCCTGGCTTACGCGGTTGGCCGCCGAAGGCCGCCTCGCGTTACTGACACAGCAGACCTATGCCCGCGAACTGCAGGCCTTTCGTCGCTGGGCAGAGGCCCAGGGCATTGCCGCTCCGGCCGATGTCACCGAAGCGCACGTCCGGTCGTTTGCCGCCCGCCGTCGGGGGCAGGGGGCCGGCGCCCGCAGTTTGCAAAAAACCCTCTCCGCGTTGCGGACCTATTACCGGCACGAGATGGAGCGAGGCACGCTGCCCGCATCGCCGGTGCCCGCCCGTCTGATCCGGCGGCGGCCCGATCATTTGCCCAAGGCGCTGGATCTGGAGCCGCTGTCGGCCCTGCTGGATCACATGCCGCAGGACGAGCCGCTGGCACAACGCGATCGCGCCATTCTGGAACTGTTCTATTCCGCCGGCCTGCGGTTGGCGGAACTGGCTGCGCTGGACTGCGCCCCGTTGGAGCGGCTGCCGGAGCAGCTGATCGTGCGCGGCAAGGGCGGGCGTGAACGGGTCGTGTTCCTGGGTGGGCGCGCCCGGCAGGCGTTGTCGGCGTGGTTTCAGGTGCGGCCGGACTTGGCGCGACCGGAGGAGCCGGCGCTGTTCGTCAGCCAGCGTGGCACCCGCATATCCCATCGCACCATTCAGCAACGCCTGGCCTACTGGGCGCAAACGCTGGGACTGGGGCAGCACCTGCATCCGCATATGCTCCGGCACAGCTTCGCCAGCCATGTGTTGCAGTCATCCGGGGACCTGCGGGGTGTCCAGGAGCTGCTCGGGCACAAAAATCTGACAACCACGCAGATCTATACCCGGCTGGATTGGCAGCACCTGGCCGGTGTGTACGACAAGGCCCATCCCCGCGCCCGCAAATCTCGCGATTAGCGGGCCGGCAGATACCCGGTTTTAGCGGTGCTTCGCGGGTCTTGCATCCGCTTTGGCGATCCGTGCGTATGAATGTGGAGTGGCTTGAGTGCCGCTTGACTCACATTCCAACAAACGCAGGGGACACCCGATGAGCAAAACCAAGAAATTCCTATTGTCCGCGGCTTCGTTGTCGCTGTTGGCCACGGCCGCGCAGGCCAACCACCCGGATGCCACCTATGTTGCCGAGCTGAACAGCTTGAACAACAGCGGCGTCACCGGCACCGCCACCGTGGCGATCCGTGGTGATCTGCTTACCGTTGTCATCGCGGCAACCGGTCTGACGGCTGACCAGCCGCACGCGCAGCACATCCATGGTCAAAGCGACAAAACGGTGAACGCGTTCTGCCCGGATATCAGTGTCGATACCGATGGCGACAATCTGGTGACGATTCCCGAGGGCGCGGGCAGCTACGGCGGCGTGCTGATCAGCCTGGGTGATGACGCCGGTGCCTCCCCGGTCGTTGACGCCTCCGGCAATCTGGCCTACTCCCAGACCTTCACGCTGGGCGCCAACGGCAACATCGCCACGCCTGACCTGCTGCCGCTGGAAAACCGCGCCGTCGTTCTGCATGGCCTGAGCGTGATGGGTACCTACGATGGTGCGCTGCCCGCGGCTTGTGGCGAACTCGTTGAACAATAATCCGGGAGTTCCCATGACGATTCAAAAGATCCGCATGCGGGTTGGAATCGCGGCGCTGTGTCTGACCCCGATGAGCGCGATGGCGGCTCACGGGTTCGGCAGTGTCTACGAGGCCAAACTGCATGCGCTGAACAATTCCGGCGTGTCCGGGACAGCCACGCTGGCGTTTCGCGGTGGTGACACGCTGACCGTGGTGCTCAATGGCCAGCGTCTGACGGCCGATGCCTCGCACATCCAGCACATTCATGGCCTGGCCGATGCCACCGTGGATGCCGTGTGCCCGAACATCGGGGCGGACACCGGCGGTGACAACCTGCTGAGTCTGGCCGAGGCGGGTGCGGTATACGGCCCGCCGATTCTCAGCCTGGACCCGGCGCCGACCGCCGCTGCGGATGGTTCCGTGAACTACGCGGCGACGATCACGCTGGGTGCAGCGGGCGTGCCCTCGCTGGATGATCTGGGCAACCCGGTCAACCGGGTGGTCGTGCTGCACGGCATGACCATCAACGGTGCGTATGACGCCACCATCCCGGTGGCTTGCGGCGAGATCAATCGGGTTCTGCTGCAGGAACCTCCGGTCACGCCGACACCTGTACCAACACCCGTACCGACGGCCGCTCCGACGGCGACGCCCGCGCCCACGATGGCGCCGCGCTCCGGCAATGGCGGAAGCGGTTCCCTTGGGGGGCTGTTGTTGCTGCTGATGGGGCTGGGTGCCTGGTCGCGCCGCCGCTAAAGGCTCCGAGATCGCGGCATTCAGTGTCTGTCGCGGTGTGCCCAAGCCCGGTCATCGACCGGGCTTTTTTGTGGTTCACCGCGCTTAAGCGGGAAACTTAGCGCCTTGTTGCAGCTCATCACCAGATGGCCTGAGATTGCAGGACGCGCCAGCGACCACCGGGTCGGGGCATCCTGTAGCCGGGCGGTCTTGCGCCGTTGCGCGGTTCCCTGCCGGGCATTCCACTTGGTGGGGTCGGCTCTACAAGACATCCTGTCTAGCTAGAGCCTCGATTCGCCGTCCTGGCGAATCGTCCCCAGTCGCGGCATGCCCGTCAGGCGCCCCGGACAGCGGGCCCCACACATCGTTGCTCCCGACTTCAGGCTCCTGACTCCCGATGTTCACGCCAATCCGCTTTGAGCCTTTTTTGTGCGCGGGTGCGCACCAGCCCCAGGCCCGTGTAAGTTATTTCATTTGGTTGCTGGTGCATCACCTTGCCCGACGCGCGAATTGCCACTTCCGCGGCGAATAGCGCCGCAGTTGCTGCGCGCGAGCTGTCGCCTGAACAGGGGCCACGGCTGCTGTTTTTTAGCGGCGGGACGGCGTTGAATGGGCTTGGCCGCGTGTTGAAACACCAAACGCATCGGTCCATCCATCTGGTGACGCCGTTTGATTCCGGCGGAAGTTCTGCGGCGCTGCGGCGGGCTTTTGATATGCCGGCCATCGGTGATCTGCGCTCGCGTCTGGTGGCGCTTGCCGATGATTCGATGCACGGGCACCCGGAAGTCGTTGCGTTGTTTCAGCAGCGATTGCCGGATTCGGGGCAGCAGGCCGAGCTACGGCAAGCCGTCCAAACCCTTGCTGCGGGGAGCGGGAACAAGCTGAGCGGAATCCCCTCGCCTTTGCGTGAGCAGCTCAGCGAGTTGCTGACGGCTTTTGCTGCGGCCATGCCCGCCGACTTCGACTTGCGCGGTGCCAGCATCGGCAATCTGATTCTGGCCGGTGGGTATCTGCAGCATGGGCGCGATCTGCGCCCGGTGATCGCCCTGTTTTCCGAGCTGATCGCGGTGCGCGGTACCGTACTGCCGGTGGTGGATGCCTCCCTGCACCTGGGGGTGCGGCTGCGGAATGGGCGGGAGATCATCGGCCAGCACCGGATTACCGGTAAACAGGTGCGCCCGCTCACCTCGCCGATTGACACGCTTTTTCTGAGCGCGAGTTCGGCCCAGTCAATGCCCGTGGTGCCGTTGATCGGGCCCGAGGTCCAGAACCTGATCGCACAGGCCGAGCTGATCTGTTTCCCCCCGGGGAGCTTCTTCAGCAGCGTGTTGGCCAATCTTTTGCCGGCCGGGGTGGGGCGTGCTGTGACCTCCAATCCCGCGCCCAAAGTCTACGTACCGAACCTGGGCATCGACCCCGAACAGCTGGACTGCGGCGTTGCTGACTGCATCCAACGCTTGCGTGCGGCGCTGGAGCCGGAGAACGGAGCTGCCCGAGCTGCGGTCGATACGCTGCTCATTGATCAGCAGCACGAACGTTATGTGGGCTTGCCCAGCGCGGCACAATTGCAGGAGTGGGGCATGCGGATGGTCGAGGCGCCACTGGTGTCCGCGGCGAGCGCTCCGTATTACGACAACGAGCAACTGGCCGCCGCATTGCTGGCGCTCGCCGGGAACTTACACGCCTAGTATTCGACACAGGGAGACAGAGAGTGGAAACAAGCCCGATTTTGCAACCGATCATCGCATTGGCGATCTGGTCCATGGTCATGTGGGGGTGGATGTATCTGACCCGCATTCCGGCGGTGCAGAAAGCCGGGATGAAACTGGATTCTGATGCCGTTCGCGGCGAGCAGATGGCGTCCCTGCCACCGGAAGTACGCTGGAAAGCGGACAACTACAACCATCTGATGGAGCAACCCACGCTGTTTTACGCGGTGGCGCTGGTCCTGGCGCTGGCCGGTGCCGGAGGTGGATTCAACCTCACGCTGGCCTGGGTTTATGTGGGGTTGCGCGTGGTGCACAGCCTGGTCCAGGCGCTCGGCAACAAAATCGAGGTGCGCTTCGGTGTGTTTTTCTTCTCGTCATTGATTTTGATCGCCTTGATGTTCAATGCCGCCGGTGCCGTGGGGCTGATGCCTTGAATTTCTGCAGCTTGCCCTGATTGAACACAGTCTTTCGGCTTGGACGCTTCGATGGAACAGTTTCGTGGCACGACGATTTGTTGCGTGCGTAAGGGTGGCACCGTCGCCTTGGGTGGGGACGGGCAAGTCTCTCTCGGCAATACCTGCATCAAGGGCAATGCCCGCAAGGTGCGGCGTCTCCACGGGGGCAAGGTGCTGGCCGGGTTTGCCGGCGGAACCGCCGATGCGTTCACCCTGTTCGAGCGCTTCGAAGGCCAGCTGGAAAAGCACGGCGGCAACCTGACCCGGGCCGCGGTGGAAATGGCCAAGGACTGGCGTACCGATCGGGCGTTGCGACGCCTGGAAGCCATGCTGATCGTGGCCGATGAAATCGCCACGCTGATGATCTCCGGCAACGGTGATGTCATGGAGCCGGAAACCGAGGTCATGGCCATCGGCAGTGGCGGCTCGTTCGCGCTGTCGGCGGCGCGGGCGCTGGTGCAGCATTCCGAACTGTCTGCAGAAGACATCGTCCGCGAGTCGCTGTTGATAGCGGCCGATGTGTGCATCTACACCAACAGCAATCTCACCATTGAAACGCTTCCCACGAAGGATCAAGCATGAACGACGCTGATGCGCGCAGCGCCCTTCCCGACGAGTCCATCAACCGGTCCATGATGACGCCGCGCGAAATCGTGCAGGAGCTGGACAAGCACATCATTGGACAGGCCGAGGCCAAGCGGGCGGTGGCGATTGCCCTGCGCAACCGCTGGCGGCGGCAGCAGCTGGATCGGGCCATGGCCAATGAAGTCACCCCGAAAAACATTCTCATGATCGGGCCCACCGGCGTAGGCAAGACCGAAATCGCCCGGCGTCTCGCGCGCCTGGCGCAGGCGCCGTTCATCAAAGTGGAAGCCACCAAATTCACCGAGGTGGGCTATGTCGGCCGTGAGGTGGATTCCATCATCAAGGATCTCGCCGATGTGGCCGTGAAACAGGTGCGGGAGCGGGAAATGGAACGCGCCCGGCCCAAGGCCGAACTGGATGCCGAAGAACGCATTCTGGATGCGCTGCTTCCGCGTGCCGCGGGCGGGCCGGAGCCTGACCCCGCGCAGCCCGACGCCACCCGACAGACCTTCCGCAAAAAGCTGCGCGAAGGTCAGCTGGATGACCGCGAGGTCTCCGTGGAAGTGGCCGGGCGTGCGCCGGGCGTCGAGATCATGGGGCCTCCCGGGATGGAGGAAATGACCAATCAGCTGCAGAATCTGTTCAAGAACATGAATCCGCAGCGCGGCGGTGTGCGCAAGATGCGGGTGGCCGACGCGCTCAAGCTGATGGTGGACGAAGAGGCCGCCAAGCATCTGGACGAGGAAAAGATTCGCGCGACCGCGGTTCGTGAAGTGGAGCAGAACGGCATCGTTTTCATCGACGAGATCGACAAGGTCTGCAAGCGGGAAAACACCATCGGTGCGGATGTATCCCGCGAGGGTGTGCAGCGGGATCTGCTGCCGCTGGTGGAAGGCAGTACCGTCACCACCAAATACGGCATGGTCAAAACCGACCACATCCTGTTCATCGCCTCCGGTGCGTTCCATCTGTCCAAACCCTCCGACCTGATCCCGGAGCTGCAGGGCCGGTTGCCCATTCGCGTGGAGCTCGCGGCGCTTTCGGCGGAGGACTTCGAGCGCATTCTGACCGAGCCGGACTTCTCGCTGACCTCGCAATACAGCGCGTTGATGAACACCGAGGGCCTGCGCCTCGAGTTCGCCCCCGATGGCGTCCGTCGCCTTGCCGAGCTGGCCACCGAGGTCAATGCGGAAACCGAGAACATCGGCGCCCGCCGGTTGCACACGCTGCTGGAGCGATTGCTCGAAGAGGTGTCGTTTGCGGCCCCGGATCGCGACGGGGAATCCGTGGTGGTCGATGCTACGATGGTGGATGACAGGCTCAAGGCGTTGGTGGGCGATCAGGATCTGTCGCAGTACATTCTGTGAGGGCCACCGTATGAGCCAGGCGCCGCGTCAACTCCGGGTGTCACCCGACAAGAAATCACTCACCGTGGTGTGGGCGGATCACGAGCGGGTGTTTTCCGCCGAATACCTGCGCGTCTGCAGCCCGTCGGCGGAAATCCGCGGGCACGGTGGCGAGTGGCAGATTGTCGGTGGCAAACAGGATGTCACCATCCAGAAAGTCGAACCGGTGGGCCGCTACGCCGTGCGTCTGGTGTACTCCGATGGTCACGGCTCCGGCCTCTATTCCTGGGACGGGCTGGTCGAGCTGGACCAGAACCACGACGCCTGGTGGGCGCGCTATCTGGAGCGGTTGCAGGGGTATGGCATGAGCCGCCGCCCGGACGACAACGTGATGCCGCTCAATGCCCTGAATGCGTTGAAATCCAAGTAAGCCGGCGGCCTCTCAGAAGGTCCAGCCACCGCGCAGGAACAAATGCACGTTGGCGAACTGGGTGATCCACCCGAAGAGCATGATCAGGCTCAGCAGCAATACGGGCAGCGCGGTGCCGATGCTCGGCGCGGGTGATGTGTTGAGTCGCTTCCAGATGTGCAGCCAGGGCAGAAACAGGAAAGGCCAGATCAACAGGTCGTAGCGCACCACGCTGCGCCAGAAGGCCTGATTGTGGGAAACCAGCAGCACCGCGGTGAGCAGATAGAGCCATAGCCATTGACGGCGTACCGCCAGCCAGACCGCCGTCGCGACAAAGCACAGCAGAATGCTCATGGGTATCAGGTGCAGCTGTGTCCAGCTGGTGAAGCCATTGATGTTTCCCGGGATGAACCAGAGCCCGTTCCAGCACCCGCGCAGGCCGTCGATCAGCGTGCCTTCGGGCATGCCGAAGGCGGCCTGAACATCCATGAATGCGGTGGCGGAGCCGGTCACGCTGTAGTTGATGGCCATCCACACCATGCCGCCGGCGCCGGTCGCCAGCGCATGCCAGCGGCCGGCCAGCACCAGGGGCGCAAAGATCACGCCGGTAATGCGTACCAGAGGGGCGCAGAACAACAGGATCAGGAGCAGGGCATGGTCGCCGCGGCTGAGTCGATGCGCGGGCTGACTGAGTAACCAGGACGCATGCAGGAAGACATACAGGAACAGCACATCGGAGTAGGGAGCCAGGGCGAAATACAGGGCCGGGCTGCAGGCGATCAGCAGGGGAGCCCAGGCACCCGGGAGTTCGAAACTATCGCGCAGGATGCGGCTCAGTACCCACCCGGCGCCCAGCAAGGCCGCCACGTTCACCAGCATGGCGCCCACACCGAATGGCCAGGTGCTGAGCGCGCTGATGCTGCCGGCGAGCAGGGGAAATATCGGGGGAAAGGCGATCAGGTGGGTTTTGGCGGCATAGCCCAGGTCCCAGATCGCCTGGTAGGAGTCGGCATCCCAGCGATACCAGTTCTGGTGCCATGGGGTCGCGGTGCCCACCGTCTGGCCCAGCACGAGCATGGCGGCGACCCAGAGGCCGAGAAACAGCAAAACGAAGAGGTCGGTTCGCCGTTGCGGGTGCATGCTCAGTCCAGGGTTTCCAGGTTGGCCATCGCCAAGAGCAGCCATTTTGCGCCGACATCCCGAAATTGCACGTGCACCCGGGCGCGGGCGCCGTCGCCATCCAGTTCCAGCACCACGCCTTCACCGAAACGGGCGTGCCGCACGCTGCTGCCGATGCGGATGGAGCCACGGGTCTCGCTCAGGCTGGGGCGGCCGGAAAGCACCGTGCCCGCAGCGCCCGAATGACTGTATTGGCGTTCGCTGAGGCCCCGTGGCTGGCTGGGGCGCACTTCGCTGATGAATTCCCGCGGAATTTCCGACAAGAAACGCGACGGGTGCGAGCGCATGACCGAACCGTGCAGCAGGCGGGATTCGGCATGCGTCAGGTGCAGTTCGCGGCGGGCTCGCGTCATGCCCACATAAGCCAGCCGGCGTTCTTCCTCCAGGCCATCAGGGGTTTCCTGGCTGCGCTGGTGAGGGAACAGGCCGTCCTCCAGCCCGACCAGGAACACCAACGGAAACTCCAGCCCTTTGGCCGAGTGCAGCGTCATCAGCTGCACGCAGTCTTCCCAGGCTTCGCCCTGCGCTTCCCCGGCTTCCAGCGCCGCATGGGTCAGAAAGGCCGTCAGCGGCGGCAGCGCTTCTTCCTCGTCGTTGCGGTCCGCCATCTCGAAGCCGCGCGCGGCATTGGCCAGTTCTTCCAGGTTTTCCTTCTTGGCCTCGCCGCGGTCGGTGCCGGCTTTGCTGTGAAACTCCAGCAGACCACTGGCGGCGACCACGTAGTCCACGGCTTCGTGCAATGGCAGGTCATCGGTGGCCTTGTCGAGTGCATCGATCAACTCCAGAAAACCCAGTACCGAGCGACCGGCTTTGGCGGGCAGGCCGTTGCTGGCCATGTAGCGCGCCGCGTTCCACATGCTGAGCTTGTGGCTGCGTGCGTACTGGCGAATCTTGTCCAGCGTGGTCGCGCCGATGCCCCGGGTGGGCAGGTTGACCACCCGTTCGAAGGCGGTGTCGTCGTCGCGCAGGTCGGTCAGGCGCAAATAGGCCAGCGCGTCCTTGATTTCGGCGCGCTCGAAGAAGCGCAAACCACCGTAGACACGATAGGGCATCCGTTCGCGCACGAAGCGCTCTTCAAACAGCCGTGACTGGGCGTTGGAGCGATACAGAATGGCGCAGTCGACGCGATTCCCGCCCTGGTCCACATGCTGCCGAATCCGGCTGATCACGTAGTCCACTTCTTCGTGATCGTTGTAGGCGGCAAACAGCTGTACCGGCACGCCTTCGCCGGCGTCGGTCCACAGTTCCTTGCCCAGGCGTGAGGCGTTGCCCGAGATCAGGCCATTGGCGGCGCCGAGAATGTTGCCGGTGGAGCGGTAATTCTGCTCCAGCCGGATCAGCGCCGCGCCAGGGAAGTCGCGCTCGAAGGTGAGCATGTTGCCGACCTGTGCGCCACGGAAACTGTAGATGGACTGGTCATCATCACCCACCGCGAACAGCTTGCCGTGAGGGCCGGCCAAAACCCGCAGCCAGCCGTACTGCAGGGCGTTGGTGTCCTGGAATTCATCGACCAGGATGTGCCCGAAACGACGGCGATACTGGGCCTGAATTTCGGGGACATCGCGGCACAGCTCGTGCGCGCGCAGCAACAACTCGGCGAAATCCACCACGCCGGCACGCAGGCGTGCTTCCTCGTATTCGGCGTAGATCTCACGTAACTCGCCGGCAGCGAAATCGCCTTGCGGGTCGACGTTTTCCGGGCGCAGGCCCTCTTCCTTGTTGCGGTTGATGAAGCCGGCAACCGCACGCGGAGGGTACGCACCTTCATCCCGGTTGCTGGCTTTGAGCAGGCGCTTGATGAAGCGCAACTGATCGTCGGAATCGAGGATCTGGAACGACTGCGGCAACTCGGCCTCCTGCCAGTGTCGGCGCAGCAGGCGGTGGGCGATGCCGTGAAAGGTGCCGACCCACATCTGATCGGCGGGGCCGCCGATCAAGGCGGCAAGCCGTGAGCGCATTTCGGCGGCGGCCTTGTTGGTGAAGGTGACGGCCAGGATGCCCCAGGGTGAAACCCGTTCGACCTGCAGCAACCAGGCGATGCGGTGGGTGAGCACGCGGGTTTTTCCGCTGCCGGCGCCGGCCAGCACCAGCCGGTGTTCCGGTGGCGCTGTGACCGCTTGATTTTGCGCATCATTCAGACCATCCAGAATCGGGGAAAGGTCGTCGGTGGAAAGACCGGTCACAGGCATCGGCAGCAGCAATTAAGCGGGCATGGTAGCAATCGCGCTGCCGTGCCGACGGAAATTGCCGGCGCGCCTAGAATGGGTGGGAATTTTGTATCGCCACACCGGCATGCGGCCGTACGGGTCGCGGGGAACAGGGAACTCACATGACGAAGACCGTACTGATCACCGGTGCATCCACCGGTATCGGCAAAGCTGCCGCGGAAAAATTTCTGGCCATGGGGTGGAACGTGGTTGCCACGATGCGCACGCCCACCGCCTCGACGCTGAGCGCGCATGAGCGTCTGATGGTGACGCCGCTGGATGTCACCGATGAAAAGTCGATCGAGGCCGCGCTGATTACCGCCAAGGGGCGGTTCGGGGCGCTGGATGCCGTGGTCAACAACGCCGGGTACGGGCTGACGGGCACCTTCGAGTCCATGAGCGACGCACAGGTCCGACGGCAGTTCGATACCAACGTTTTCGGGCTGATGGCAGTCAGCCGTCATGTGATCCCCCTGTTGCGCGAGACCCGTGGCGCGCTGATCAATGTGGCGTCGATGGGTGGCCGCACCACCTTTCCGTTCTACTCGGTCTACCACGCCACCAAATGGGCGGTGGATGGATTCTCCGAGTCGCTTGCTTACGAACTGGCGCCGCAGGGGATCCGTGTGCGCATCATCGAACCCGGTGCGATCAAGACGGATTTCTACGGGCGCAGCAACGAATTCGTGCACGACCGGAAATTCTCGGCCTACAACGACCTCGTAGATCGGGCTTTCAAGACCATGAACGCGGCCGGCAACAAAGGCGCGCCGCCGGCCAAAGTGGCCGACGCCATCGTGCGCGCGGCCACCGATAGCGGCGAGCGCCTGCGCTATGTGGTCGGCACCGATGCCAAAGGTTTGCTGGCCGTGCGTCGCATGCTGCCGTTCGGTGTGTATCGCGGCATGATTCGCAAAGCCATTTTTGGTTGATCACCGTTGATGGAGCCGCAGTCACCAGTGCCGGAAAGCGCGTCGGCATCGCCCGCGCCGCCTGAGATGGCGAGCAACCGTTGGGGTTGGGCTTGGTGGGTCCTGCTTGCCGGCCTGGTGATGGCGCTGCTACTGCCGCGGTTCTGGCGCCTGGATGCCGTGCCGGACGGGTTTTACATCGATGAGGCCGCCATCGCCGCGCAGGTTCTGTGCATGGCGCGGGATGGCACCGATGCCCAGGGTCATCCCCATCCGCTGTATGCCGATGTTCTCGGCGGTGGCCAGGCATCTCCGGTGTTGCTGTATCCCGCAGCGGGGTGGAATCAGTTGTTTGGTGATTCCATCGGGGCGTTGCGCAGCTTCTCGGTCGTCCACGGCGTGGTGGCGATCGCGCTGGTTGCGCTGTTTGCCGGCTGGGTATCCGGCTCGGGCCTGGTTACGCTGTTGGCCATGCTGGTCGGGCTTTCTCAGCCCTGGTGGTTCACCGCGACCCGGGTATTTTGGGACCCGGTGGTTGGTGCTAGCTGGTGGGCCGTCGCGCTGACCTTGTATTGGTGGGGTCGGCACCCCCGGGGAGGGCGTGTGCAGGCCGGTGCGCTCTGGGCGCTGGCCGGTCTGGCCGCCGCGGCTGCGGCCTACGCCTACCCGCCGATTCGGGTGCAATTGGTGATCTCCGGGTTGCTGATACTGGCTGTGGACTGGCCCTGGCGACGCCTGGGCTGGTGGGTGTTGGCGCCGGTGGCGGTAACCCTGCTCGCGCTGTGGCCGTTGGCGCAGCTGTACCTGGAACCGGGCGGCTTCGCGGGGCGGGGCAACATGCTGGCGATCTGGAACGACGGCTGGATGGAGCGCAACCAGTATCAATTGTGGGACTTGCCGGTCGTGGCGCTACAGAACCTGGCGGCGCACCTGGATCCGGCGTATCTGTTTTTACGCGGCGACACCAACCTGCGGCATAGCATCGGCTTTGGCGGGTTGATCGGCCCGGTGGGTATCACGCTGTTCGTTTTGACCACGGCACTGGTGCCGGGGTTTGTCCGTTCGCGGGAATCCTTGCTGCTCGGTGGGTTGTTTCTGGCCGGGCTGCTGGCCGCGGCGCTGACCTGGGAAAGCCTGCCGCACGCGTTGCGCAGTCTGGGGGCGGTCGGCCCGCTGCTGTTGTGGTCAGGGCTGGCGCTGGCGGCTCTGCTGCAATCTCGCGCGGCGGTGTCGCTGCGCGGCGTGGTCATTGTTTTGATGCTGGTCTCGGTGCTGGCCGGTGGGCGCTTCGGTTATGCCTATTTCGGAGATTACGCAACCCGCTCGACCGACTGGTTCCGCGGGCGCGTGGATCCGGTGTTCTGGGGGGCGGGGTACTGGTTGCCGAAGCGCTATTTCGCGATGCGGGATCAGGGTCAGGATTGTCGCCCGCCGGAATAGCGCAGCACCCATAGCGCCAGCAGCGCGCTGATGGCGACTGCGGGCCACAGCAGTACCTGCAACAGCGGTAATGCAGGCGCATGGCCATGCAGCAGTATTTCCCACTGACGGGCGGCGCCAAACTGCCACCAGGAGCAATACATACCACCGCTCAGGGCGCCGGCCAGATTGATCAGGGCGCCATAGCCCAGGCCCAGCAAGACCAGGGCGTAACCGGTGCCGCGCAGGCGACCCAGCCACCAGCCGTTGAGGCCCAGCACCAGCAGCGGTATCAATGGCAGCAGGTAGCGGGGGCCAAACTGGCAGTGGCCCACGGTTTCGATGCCCACCAGGTACGCCAGCAGAGCCGCAGAGGCCAGCAGGATGGCGAGTTTCTCGCGAAACAGGTGACGTGGCAGCAACAGCGTTCCCACCAGGCCGAGGCCGAGCAGCGGCATGTGCTGTACGGAAAGCCGGAGATAGAACTCGGCTTTTTCGCGAAAGTTGGGCAGATCGAACTTCCAGAAGGTGTCGTTGAAGTTGCCGGCAACGTTGGCCATCAGCAACGGGTTGCCAAAGCTCAGGTAGTTGTAGAGCAGCAGCGGCGCCAAGCCGAGCAGTCCGCCGATCAGCAGGGCTGCCCGCTCACCCATGGTCATGATCCAGAGTGCATGCACACCGAGAACAACGACGGCAAAAAAGGGCAACATCGACGTGGTGATGGTGAGCCCGAAACAGGCGCCCGCCAGGGCGGCCTTGGCCAGCGCATGTACGCGCCGGCGTTCTTCGCTGGCGGCAAAGGCGCTGGCAAAGCCGCAGATCATCAACGCGCCGGCGATCAGGTCGTGGTGCGGAAGGCCGGAGTACGCAAACAGCGTTGTGCCCACGGCTGCGGCAATGGCGGTGAGATAACTGAATGGTTCGCCGCCGTAGTCGCCCAGCCAGCGCAGCGACAGCCGCTGAATCGCCAGCACGCCCAGCGCCAGCAACAGGGACGCGGAACCAAAGGTCACCCAGGCTGCCGTGCGGACATAGTCATTGCGGTAGGCCAGACCGAATGCGGACACCAACTGATAGGCGGCCGCGCCGAGCAGGAACTGCCCGGGCTGCTTGGCGGCGTAGGTGTGGTCATTGAAGCGGAAGACATCGCCGCGGGTTTGGAGTTGAGGAGTCGGTGAGCCTTCGAGCCAGAAATGGTGGCGCTCGACGATCGCTTCAATGCCGATGTGCTGCAGATTGAAGTCCTGCATGTTCTTGGCATTGATCAGTGCCCCGAAAAACAGCCAGCAGCTCAGGAACAGCAGCAGACTGCCAAACCCGGGATGACGCCAGAACTGCATGGTCAGCCGCGAATCGCGAAATAGTGCTCTTCGGCGATCCGGGTGGATGCCGCGGCCTGCTTGCGGAAGGCTTTGTACGACGCATACACGCGGGCGGTGAAGGGGTCGGCGGCGGCAAATTCTTCCAGCACCGCTTTCGACGTTTCACGCAGTGCGGCGATGATGTCGTCGGGCCAGGCATGCAGTTGCACGCCATGTTCATTCACCAGCGTTTCCAGTGCTTGCTGGTTGCGGGCGACATACTCGCTTTGCATGCGCACGTTCGTCGCCGCGGCCGCCGCGCTGACGATGGCCTGCAGATCAGCCGGCAGCGCGTCGTAGGCGTCCTTGTTGACGATGGCTTCCAGGGTGGGGCCGGGTTCGTGCCAGCCGGAGTAGTAATAGTGCTTCGCGGCCTTGTACAGTCCGAAGGCGAGGTCGTTGTAGGGCCCAACCCATTCGGTGGCATCGATGGTGCCGGTGGACAGCGCCGTGAAAATCTCCCCGCCGGGGATGTTCACCGTGGCGACACCGTGCCGGGCCAGCACTTCGCCGCCGAGCCCCGGCATGCGCACCTTCAGCCCGTTGAGATCCGCCAGCGTGTTGATGGGTTTGCGAAACCAGCCGCCCATCTGGGTGCCGGTATTGCCGGCGGCAAATGGCACCAGATTGAACTGAGCATAGAGCTCGCGCCACAGCTCATTGCCCCCGCCAAACTCCAGCCAGGCATTCTGCTCCGCGGCGACGAAGCCGAAGGGAACGCAGGTGAAGAACGGGGCGGCGTTGGCTTTGCCCTTCCAGTAGTAGGCGGCGCCATGGCCCATTTGCGCGCTGCCCCGGGCGACGGCGTCGAAGACTTCCAGGGCCGGAACGCGTTCGCCGGCTCCATACAAGGTGACCGTCAGGCGGCCACCGCTGAGGGTGCCGATCAGCTCTGCCAAATAAGCGGCACCGGTTCCCAGGCCGGGGAAGTTACGCGGCCAGGTCGTGTACATCTTCCATTCGATGGGCTTGGATGCGGCTTTCGCGTCGGCGCTGGCGCCGGGGGCGCAATCAGCGGCGTCATTCCGGCACCCGGAAAGGGAGAGTGCGCCGGCTGCGGCGCCCAGTGCGATAAGTTCGCGACGGTTCATGATTCGTGTCCCCTGGTCAACGAGCGCCTGAGCATATCCCAGGCAAAAAAAACCCGGCGAGAAACGCCGGGTTAATGCCATGCTAGGCTGGAGAACCTTGGGTGTTGGGGGCGATGTCCTCATCGCGACCCAACGGGGTGCGCCGTTAGGCGCGGCGGGCGAACCCGCAAAGAATCATCCGTGATTCGATGCAGGAATGATGCCACCGTCCGTGGCTGGTTGCTTGCCGACATTCCGACAATATACGTAGGACTTTTCCTACAAAGCTGTAGGAAGGCTGAAAATGGGCAAAAAAAACCCGGCAGATAGCCGGGTTTTTGCCATGCTAGGCTGGAGAACCTTGGGGTTGCTCTTCCATGAGGACGGAAAAGCGTGGAGAACCGTTTCGCAACGAACAGCCTTGCGGCTGCTGCCGAATCTCTCCGAGATCGACGGGGAGTATTTTCTCGTCCCGCCGGGCCTCGCTGTGTCTGCTTACGTGGACAAAGCATGTAGGACATTTCCTATGTCTTGAGACGGAATCGCCATGAAAGTCGTTCTACAAAGGGTGCGCGAGGCCTCGTTGCGGATCTCCGGGGTCGAGCACGCGGCCATCGGGCCCGGGCTGGTGGTGCTGGCCGGATTCGCGCCGACGGACGAATCCGCCGTACTGGCGCGGATGGCTGAGCGGTTGCTGGGCTATCGGGTCTTCGAAGATGAGGCCGGGAAAATGAACCGCAGTGTCTGCGATATCCAGGGGCAGATCCTGGTGGTGCCCAATTTCACCTTGTATGCGGATACCCGGAGTGGACGCCGGCCGAGTTTCAGCCGGGCGGCGCCTCCGGCGCAGGCAGCGCCGTTGTTCAAAGAGTTTGCAACGCTGCTGCAGTCCGGGCCCGTGCCGGTGCAGTGCGGAGTTTTTGGCGCAGACATGCAGGTGAGTTTGTGTAATGACGGCCCGGTCACCCTCATTATTGAGGAGTAGTTCTACGTAATTTGCGGGGGTCGGCGTTTGAAATGTGACGTCGCGGTGTCGCCGGGGGTATCCTTGCAAATCCTCATCACGAAATGACCCCCGCCCCATGTCGGCCCGACAGGCAACTGTGGCTCGCAACACGAGCGAAACCCGTATCGAGATCACTGTGAATCTCGATGGCGACGGCACCCGAGAAATCAACACCGGTGTTCCCTTCCTGGATCACATGCTTGATCAGGTCGCTCGTCATGGATTGGTGGATTTGCACATCACCGCGGACGGTGACCTGCAGATTGACGACCATCACACCGTGGAAGACGTGGGCATTACCTTGGGCCAGGCCATGGCCGCAGCCTGGGGTGAGAAGCGGGGATTGACGCGTTATGGTGCCGCCACCATTCCCCTCGACGAGGCTTTGAGTCGCGTCGTTGTGGATTTGAGCGGCCGTCCGGGGTTGTTCTACGAGGTGGAATGGCCACGGGCACGCATCGGTACATTCGATGTGGATCTGCTGCGCGAATTTTTCCAGGGGTTTGTCAATCACGCCGGGGTTACCCTGCACATCGACAATCTCAAAGGAATCAACGCCCATCACGTGGCGGAAACCATCTTCAAGGCCTTCGGCCGTGCGCTGCGTCAGGCGGTTACACCTGATCCGCGCCAGACGAACGTTATCCCCTCGACCAAGGGCTCGCTCTAAGCCGGCAATCAGCGCTTTACCTTACGGACAGACAGCATGGCGACGATTGGTGTCATCGACTACGGCATGGGAAACCTGCACTCGCTCACGCGCGCGTTGCAACGCGTGGCGCCGGACCGACGTGTGGAGCTCAGCTATGACCCTGACCGATTGGTCAAGGCCGACCGGCTGGTGTTGCCCGGTGTGGGTGGCGTGCGTCACTGCATGGCCGAACTGGAGCGCCTGGAACTGACCGAATTTGTCCGCGAGCAGCTTGGAGAAACCCCGTTGATGGGGATTTGTCTGGGCATGCAGGTGCTGCTGGAGTACAGCGAGGAAAACAACGGTGTCGACGCGCTGGGTGTATTTCCGGGGCGGGTGCGTCGTTTTCCCGAACCCCCGCCGCTGGCGCCGGGCCAGGAATACCGGCGCAAGGTTCCGCACATGGGTTGGAACCGCGTCGAATTCCTGCGCGACCACCCGCTGATCCGCAACATAGACCAGGACAGCTGGTTCTATTTTGTTCACAGTTATTACGCGCAGCCGCTGAACGAGGAGCACGTCTTCGGGATGACCGAATACGGCGACCGCTTCTGCAGCGTGTTGTTGCGCGATCGCGTGTTCGCGACCCAGTTTCATCCGGAAAAAAGCGGCCGCAACGGTCTGCAGATGTTGGCAAATTTCGTAAATTGGGACGGTGAAGCCTGATGCTTTTGATACCCGCAATTGATATCAAGAACGGCGAGTGTGTCCGCCTGCGCCAGGGGGACATGAACGATGTGACCGTATTTTCTGCCAGCCCGGTGGAAATGGCGCGCAAATGGCTCGACGCCGGGGCGCAGCGGCTGCATGTGGTCGACCTGGACGGAGCGGCTGCCGGTGAGCCGGTCAACATCGAGGCCATCCGACAGATTTGTGAGGTTGCCGGCGAAATCCCGGTACAGGTGGGTGGCGGTATCCGCGACGAAGATCATGTTGAGATGCTGCTGGATGCCGGTGTGACCTATTGCATCATCGGCACGCGCGCGGTGACTGCGCCGCATTTCATCGGTGATCTGTGCGTGGAGTTTCCGGGGCACATCATCGTGGGTCTGGATGCCAAAGACGGCAAGGTGGCAACCGAGGGTTGGTCCAAGCTGAGCCACCATGACGTCATTGATCTGGCGCAGCACTTCGAGGCCGACGGCGTCGTGGCGATTGTGTTCACCGATATCGCCAAGGACGGCATGATGCAGGGCGTCAACGCCGAGGCAACACGGGAACTGGCGGAAAATGTGGCCATTCCGGTGATTCTTTCCGGCGGTGTCAGCGGCATGGACGATATCGATGCGCTGCTCGAACTCGAGCCCTCCGGTGTGACCGGCGCCATCATCGGCCGCGCACTCTACGAAGGTGCGCTGGATCTGGCCGAATGCCACGCGCGTATAAACGGAGCCGCCGAGTGAGTCTGGCGCGACGCATCATTCCCTGCCTCGACATCAACCGTGGACGGGTGGTCAAAGGCGTCAAATTCGTTGATATCCGCGACGCCGGTGATCCGGTTGAGGTCGCGCGTCGTTACGACGCCGAGGGTGCCGATGAACTGGTATTCCTGGACATCACCGCCAGTTCCGAGCGCCGCGAAACGTTGTATCCGGTCGTTGAACAGGTCGCTAGCGAAATCAGCATTCCGCTGACCGTGGGGGGCGGTGTGCGCAGCCCCAATGACGTGCGCCGCTTGCTACGCAGCGGCGCGGACAAGGTCGCAATCAATACCGCCGCGGTGGAAACGCCCGAACTCGTGCGCGAGGCGTCGGACCTGTACGGCAAGCAGTGCATCGTGGTGGCCATCGATGCCAAACGTGTCAGTCGGCGCAAGGAGCCGCCACGCTGGCGGGTGTTTACGCATGGTGGGCGCAAGGATTCCGGTCTGGATGTGGTCGAGTGGGCCGAGCGCATGGTGAACGAGGGCGCCGGTGAAATTTTGCTGACCAGCATGGACCGGGACGGTACGCGTTCCGGCTTCGATCTGGAGCTGACCCGCGCGGTCAGCGATGCGGTCAGCGTGCCGATCATCGCCAGCGGCGGTGTCGGACGCCTTGAGGATCTGGAAGATGGCCTGGCCGTCGGCAAGGCGGATGCGGTGCTGGCGGCATCCATCTTCCACTTCCAGGAATACACCGTGGGGCAGGCCAAGGAGTATCTCGCGAGCCGCGGGATTCCGGTCCGTCTGTGACGATGCTGGAATCCGAGGTTCGCTGGAACGACCAGGGTCTGGTCTGCGCCGTGGTACAGGATGCCGTTACCGGCGCCGTGCTGATGCAAGCCTGGATGAACGCCGAATCCCTGCGGATTACGCGCGATACCGGCATGGCCACCTTCTGGTCGCGCTCCCGGCAGGCGTTATGGACCAAGGGTGAAACCTCTTCCAATACCTTGGCCGTGCGCGAGCTGCGTCTGGACTGCGACGGCGATTGCATCCTGATTCTGGCGGACCCGGCCGGTCCGGCGTGTCACACCGGCGCACGCGACTGCTTCTACCGTCGCGCCGAAGCGGATGCCTGGCAATCGGTGGAGCCTCTGCAGCCCACCGAGCTGGGGAGGCTGCAAAGCACCATTCGTGAGCGCAAAAATGCTGATGCGCAAGCCAGCTATGTGGCGTCGTTGTTCGCCAAGGGGCGCGAAAAGATTTTGCAGAAAGTCGGCGAAGAGTCGATCGAGACCTTACTGGCGGCGAGCGCCGGTGATCCGAAGCGCATGATCAGTGAAACCGCAGATTTGATGTTTCACCTGCTCGTCGCATTGGAAGAGCAAAATGTGTCGTTTGCCGACGTGCAAGCTGAGCTTGCGCGTCGTTCTGGGCTTTCCGGTCTGGCTGAGAAAGCCGCACGCAAGGAGAAATAAGTTATGGGTTTGGGCGGAATTAGTATTTGGCAGCTGCTGATCATTCTGGCGATTGTGGTGCTGCTGTTTGGCACCAAGAAGCTGCGCAACCTGGGGAGTGACCTGGGTTCGGCAGTCAAGAGCTTCAAGGGTGCCATGCAGGATGGTGAAGCCGGCAAGCCCGAAGAAACACTGGAGCCGGACTCGCAGGAATCGCTGACGGAAGAGGCACGCCAGAGCGCTGCGGACTCCGCCGAATCCAAGCAGAGCAACGACACCAAGAGTTGATCGGCACTCATGTTTGATATCGGCTTCGCCGAATTGATGCTGGTCGCGCTGGTCGCGTTGCTGGTGCTGGGGCCTGAGCGTTTACCAAAGGCCGCCCGCACGGTGGGCTACTGGGGTGGCCGGGCGCGGGCCTACATGCGCCAGATGACCACCGAGCTGGAACGCGAGGTGCAGCAAGCAGAAATTCGCGAAACCATTGAAAAGACCCGGCAAACCTTGAATGCCAAGGTGGATCTGGGGGCAGCCAATTCCGCGACACCGCGGGAAAAGACGACCCAGGAAGCCTGGAAGCAGGCCGCTGCCGGCGCGGCTCCTGCTGCGGCGGATGCTGAAGACGAAATGGATGACAAGGCGACGTTGTCCGCATGGGAGCGTGCGGAAATGGAAGCCAAAGGAACCGGGCCAAAGGTGGGAGAAGACGTGATGCATGACTTCTTCGCGTCAGCGCCGAAGTCTGCGGCCGCTGCCGAGCCGGAAGAGAAGGCCTCTCCCGCTCAGAGCGCGGGACCTTCGCCCTCAACGGAGTCGGCTCAGCAGGAACCGCCCGAACCCGCTGCGGACCCAAGCTCGCCGAAATCACATGGCTGAACAAAGTACCGAACAGCCGCTGATCGAGCACCTGCTGGAACTGCGGCAGCGCTTGCTGCGTGTGGTCCTGGGCGTGCTGGTGTGTCTGCTGCCCCTGCTGCCCTTCGCGCAGCAGATTTTCGCCGTGCTGGCCGAGCCGATCCTGTCGGTCATGCCCGCGGGTACCAGCCTGATTGCGACGGAGGTGGCCTCGCCATTTCTGACCCCGTTCAAATTGACACTGCTGCTCAGCCTGGTCATTTCAATGCCCTGGACGCTGTGGCAGATTTGGGGCTTCGTCGCGCCGGGGCTGTATGCCCACGAGCGCCGCTTCGCCTGGCCACTGCTGGCCTCCAGTACCTTGCTGTTTTACCTTGGAATGGCCTTTGCCTATTTCGTGGTGTTCCCGATTGTGTTCGGGTTTTTCGTTTCGGTCGCCCCCGATGGCGTGGCCGTGATGACCGACATCGGGCGCTACCTCGATTTCGTGATCATGCTGTTCCTCGCGTTTGGCGCGGCCTTCGAAGTGCCGGTTGCCATCGTGTTGCTGGTGCGGACCGGTCTGACCACACCCGGCGCGCTGAAGGAAAAGCGCCCCTACGTGCTGGTCGGTGCGTTTGCGGTGGGGATGCTGCTGACACCGCCGGATGTGCTGTCGCAAACCCTGTTGGCTTTGCCGGTCTATCTGCTCTATGAAGTCGGCATCGTGGCCGCGCGCATCATGGTTCCGGGTTCCAAGGAAGTCGACGCGCAGCGCGCGCAGCAGTCTTCCGGAAAATCCTGAGACGAACGCCGGGCTCTCCAGGCCCGGGCGGATTTCCGCAGTTCAGGAATTCTGATGCAGGGCGCTGGTGTCTGGCGTGTGACCGGTCCAGAGTGCGAAGGACAGGGCTGCCTGCTCGATCAGCATGCCGTAGCCGCCGTGGGTTTGCGCCGCACCCTGAGTTTTCGCCCACTGCAAAAACGGTTCGGCCGCAGCGCCGTAGCTGAGGTCGTAGGCCCAGGCGCCAGCGGCAAACAGCTTGGTCGGCAGCATCGGGGCTTCTCCTTGATGCCCGGCTGCGGTTGCGTGAATGATCAGATCGAATTCGTCGCCTTTGAGCGCCATGTTGGCGCAGGGGCGTAGCGGGCCCAGGCCGGCGAATTGCAGAATCGGCTCTTCCAGTTTCACCGGATTGCGATGGCTCCAGACCAGTTCCCGCGGCTTGGCCATCAACAAAGGTTCCACCACGGCGCGTGCGGCGCCGCCGGCGCCGATCAGGGCGATACGCGCACCTTCAAGCGGGGCGTTCAGCCGGCGCAGGTCAGCGACCAGCCCGGGGCCGTCGGTGGAGGTGCCGTAGAGGCCGGTGTCCGTCTGCTGCAGGGTGTTGACCGAGCCAGCCCGTTTGGCGAGGTCGGACAACTCCTGACACTGCGCCATCACCGTCTGCTTGTGGGGAAGGGTGACGTTCAGGCCGGTGCCACCTTGGGCAAAAAAATCCTCGACGGTGGCCTTCAGGGCCTCGGCCGTCGCATGGATGCGCTCATAGGCGAAATCCAGCGCGAACTGGGCCGCGAACTGCTGGTGTATTTCCGGCGAACGCGAGTGCGCGATGGGGTCGCCGATGACCCCGCAACGAATCATCATGGGTTCAGCCTTCCGCCAGCCAGCGGGCCACTTGTGGCGCAAAGTAAGTGAGGATGCCGTCCGCGCCGGCGCGCTTCATCGCGACCAGGCTTTCCATCACCGCCGCCTTTTCATCCAGCATGCCGGCCGCCGCGGCTGCTTTGAGCATGCCGTACTCGCCGCTGACCTGATACACGAAAGTTGGCACCCCAAAACGCTCCTTCACCCGGTACACGATATCCAGGTACGGCAGGCCCGGTTTGACCATCACCGCGTCGGCACCTTCGGCAAGGTCAAGCGCGACCTCGCGCAGTGCTTCGTCGCCGTTGGCCGGGTCCATCTGATAGCTGTACTTGTCGCCGCCGGCGAGATTCGCCGCGCTGCCGACCGCATCGCGGAACGGGCCGTAGTAACCGGAGGCGTACTTGGCAGCGTAGGACATGATCAGCGTGTTGTGCTGGCGGTCCCTTTCGAGCACCTCACGGATCTTGCCGATACGGCCATCCATCATGTCGGAGGGGGCCACGATATCGGCACCCGCACGGGCGTGCACCAACGCCTGCCGGGAGAGCAGGTTCACCGTGGCATCGTTCACGACATAGCCATTTTCGTCGAGCAGTCCGTCCTGACCGTGGCTGGTGTAGGGGTCCAGTGCCACGTCGGTGATGACCAGCAGGTCGGGTTGGGTCTGTTTCAGCGCGCGGATACTGCGCGGGACCAGCCCATCCGCGTTCAGGGCTTCGCCTGCGTCCTCACTCTTGTGCATGGCCGGGATGACCGGAAACAGCACCAGGGCGGGAATGCCCAGCGCCACCGCTTCGGCGGCCACTTCCAGCAGCGCGGCGGGGCCCAATCGACTGACCCCGGGCAAGGTGGCAACCGGGGTGCGGCCTTCCTCGCTTTGAATGAAGACCGGCCAGATCAGATCGCTGGCCTGCAGATGATGTTCGCGAATCATGGCTCGGCGGGGCGCTGACGCGCGCCAGCGGCGCATACGGGTATGGGGATAGGGCGCGTCAGTCATGAACTGCAGCCAGGTGGGTAGCAAAGCGTCATTTTATCGGGCCGGTGCCCACCCGCGCTGAGCGACCGGCGAACGGTGTGGCGGATGCTCAATTGGGCGATTCGTAAAAGATGTACGGCGTGGAGAAATCGCTGATCTCGAAATAGACCTTCTTTTCGTCCGGGTCCGCGATGGCGTTCAGGTTGGCATCGAAAACACCATAGCCGTAGCGATAGGAGCGCAGGCCGGTGCCGTTGGTGCCCTCGCTGGAGGTGAGCTTGTCGATCTTCAGGAAACGACGCACGACTTTTTCGCCGGCGTAGACTTCGAGAATTCCGTTGGTGCCTGTCCAGTTCTGGACCGCACGTCCGAATTTGTTCTGGGTTTCCTGGGTGCACGCACTCAGCAAAACGATCGTGGCCAGAGGCCACAGGAGCTTTTTCATCGGGAATACTTCCAAGGGCCGAGTGCATCTAATGCGGGCGCTGCCCGCGTAACTCAAGTGCTGCGCCTGATGAATGTGAACAGCGCAGGCCAATTGCGGTCCGAAGCCTGCGCCATCCCGCACGCGGTCAACAAAAACAGAGATACTGACGCCATGAGAGAGACACTTCCCCACCTGCTGCCCAGCCAATTCCCGGCCGTGCGGCGGCGCAAGCTGACCACACTGCAGGCCAATCTGGGCTACCTGTGCAATCAGGCCTGTCTGCACTGCCATGTGAATGCCGGCCCGACGCGCACCGAGTTGATGAGCCGCGCCACGATGGATGACATGCTGGCGCTGATTGACGCTCACGCGGTACAAACCCTGGATGTGACCGGCGGTGCTCCCGAAATGAACCCGGATTTCCGCTATCTGATGTCGGCCGCACGTGAACGTGGTGTGCATTGCATGGATCGCTGCAACCTGACCATCATCGAGCAGCCGGGATATGACTGGGTGCCGGATTTTCTGGCCGACCAGCAGATCGAGGTTGTTGCCTCACTACCCTGCTACCTCGAGGAAAACGTGGATGCGCAGCGCGGCAGCGGGGTTTTTCGCGCCTCCATCGCCGCGTTGAAAAAGCTCAATGCGCGCGGCTACGGTGTGGAGGGTTCAGGTTTGCAGTTGTCGCTGGTCTACAACCCGCAGGGTCCGAGCCTGCCTCCGCCGCAAGAAGGTTTGCAGGCCGACTACAAACAGCATTTGCGGGATGAATTCGGGGTGGAGTTCACCCAGCTGTATTCGCTGGCCAACATGCCCATCCAGCGTTTCGGTTCCACGCTGCTCTCAAAGGGCTTGTTTGACGAGTACATGCAGCTGCTCAAGGACGCCTACCAGCCGGATAATCTGCAAAACGTCATGTGCCGCGATCTGGTCAGTATCGATTGGCTGGGGCACGTCTACGACTGTGATTTCAACCAGATGCTGGGGCTGCAGCTCGGTGCTGCTGGCGGCGATACCCGTGTGCATATTCGTGACCTGCTGCGGCAGACGCTGGAAAATCAACCGATTACCGTGGCTGATCACTGCTATGGGTGTACCGCCGGGCAGGGTTCGAGCTGCGGTGGCGCGCTGAACTGACGGTGCTTGCGAGAGGCTCATCGTGCGATTTCTGAAGTGGGTGGCCTATCTGGGCCTGACGATCCCCGTGATCGGTCTGGTGGGGCTGTCGATTTTCTGGCAATGGCCGCGGGATCGCGGCGATTTTGCGGCGCATCAGCTGCCCGTGATGACGCAACCACCGTTGCCGCAGAACGGGCTGCGCCTTTCCCACTGGGGCGTTTCCGCGGTACTCATCTCGGATGGCACTACGGCGCTGTTTATCGACCCGTTCTTCTCGCGGCCCGAGGGGCTGCTAGCGATGGCAACCAATGCCTCGATTCCACCGGGTCCCGGCAAGATTCAGCGCGGGCTAGAAGCGGCTGACGTGGATCATCTGGCGGCCGTGCTCGTTTCGCACTCGCATTACGACCACGCCATGGATGCCGGGATCGTCGCCAACCTGACCGGGGCGACACTGGTGGGCAGCGAGTCCACCCTGAACATCGGTCGGGGCGCCGGCATGGCCCCTGCAGCATTGGTGCTGGCCGAGCCTGGGGTCGCACAGAATTTTGGTGACTTCCGCGTCACCTTTATTCCCAGCCGCCACGCGGGGGCAACCGGTGGTCAGCCCATCGGTGACATCACCGAGCCCTTGCGCCCCCCGGCCCGTTACCTGGATTACAAGCTGGGTGGCGCCTGGTCGATTCTGATTGAACACCCACAGGGGCGGATCTTGCATCACGGCAGCGCGGGCTGGCTGGAGGGCGCCTTGTCCCGTTTCCAGGCCGATACGGTGATCCTGGGGGCGGCGCTCATCGACGACCTCAACGCCTATCTGCAGCAGACGGTTGATGCGGTGGGCGCTTCGCGGGTGATCCCGGTGCACTGGGACGATTTCACCCGTCCTCTGACGCCCGATGTGCGCCCCATGCCGGTTGTTGTGGATTTGCCGGCGTTTTTTGAGGGCATGCGCACCTTGCGACCCGCAGTGTCAGTTCTGACATTGCCCATCGGCCAGCCGGTATGGCTGCCCGCCATTCACCCCAAAAACCCCTGAAACAAATTATGAGTATTGATAGCGTTCTCGACCGGTATTCGGAGGCCTCCAAAGCGGTGGAGCCGGCGCTGTGCTGCCCGGTGAGCTACGACACGGCTTTGCTGAAAATTCTGCCGCAGGAAATCGTCGACCGTGATTACGGTTGCGGAGACCCTTCACGCTACGTCCGTGAAGGCGATGTGGTGCTGGATCTGGGTTCGGGTGGCGGCAAGATCTGCTACATGGCGGCCCAGCTGGCCGGGCCGCGAGGCCGGGTGATCGGCGTCGACATGAACGACGACATGCTGGATCTGGCGCGTCGCCACGCGCCGGAAATGGCGGCCAAGATCGGCGGTGAACGGGTGGTCTTCCACAAGGGCAAGATCGAGGACCTGGCGTTGTCGCTGGAGCGGGCCGAGGAATACCTCGCTGCGCAACCGATCAAGGACAGTGCCGATCTGTTGCGATTCGAGGCCTGGGCGCGAACCGAGCGTGCGGAGCGGCCGATGATTCCCGATAACTCGGTGGATCTGATCGTCTCCAATTGCGTGCTGAACCTGGTGGGCAAAGGCCAGCGCGACCAGCTGATCAGCGAGATTTTCCGGGTGCTCAAACCCGGGGGGCGGGTGGCGATTTCCGACATCGTGTCGGATGAATACGTGCCAGCGTCTCTGCAGCAGGACCCGACTCTGTGGAGTGGCTGTATCTCCGGCGCATTCCAGGAAGAGGAATTCCTTGAGGTGTTCGCCGAAGCGGGCTTTGCGGCGGTGTCTTATGACAAATGGGATGCCGCGCCGTGGCAGGTAGTCGAAGGTATTGAGTTTCGCTCGGTCACGCTGACGGCTACCAAACCCACCGGCTCCGAGTGCATCGACCGGGGGCACGCGGTGATCTACAAGGGGCCGTTCTCGTCGGTCTGGGATGACGAGGGCCACGAGTTCCCCCGCGGCGCCCGGATGGCGGTATGCGAGCGCACCTTCGACTATCTCACGACCGGTCCGCTGGCTTCCAGCTTCATCGGGATTGCACCGGAAACGCTGGCCGAGCCCCGAGCGTATTGCGCCCCCATCGGCACGCGCCGGCCGGCGGCGGAAACCAAGGGCGGCCGGCATTCGGGTGAGGGCTGCACCCCGGGCGGCTCCGGCGGCGGGTGTTGCTAGCAGCCTGTCGGGCTTCCCTCAAAATCCGGCAGGCTGCTAGTCCGTCAGTCCCTCTGCTAACGCCTGCACATCGACGCGGAAGGTCTGGCTGATGTTTTGCAGGAGTTGGGTGGTAGCGGTGTCATCGCCGCGGGCCAGCGCATCCATATCCAGACTGTCGAACCAGCGGTCGTAGGCGATGTTCAGCTGCGCTGTGGCCTGTTTCTGCTCGGCGCCCAGCGTCAGCGGAATCGCGAAACGCCGTTTGGCCGGAGAAAATGCCCGGCTGGTGGATAACGCAAACGGTTGGTTGTCGGCACCATAGTGACCCCCCAAGACCAGGCTGAGCCCCACCATGTTGGTGTCTATGGGCAGGTTTTCGGCGTCCTCATCCGCGGCCAGGACCTGCCAGGTTGCCCCACAATAGGCATTGGCGGACGGGGCCAACGCTCCCCAGTCCTGGGGCTCGCCGTCGCTGGCGAGCAAGTTGACCACGGTGGGTGTGCCAAGGAGTGTGGGGCTGGCATCGGTATGCGCATGGGCGGAACTGATCAGCCAATCGAGGCGCGGCGTCCACGACCGGTTCCAGACGAAGCCGGAATCATCGCAGTCGGTGTGCAACGCAACCGACCACATCGCCAGGTAGGCCTTGTCCAGACGGATGGCCGTGCCTTCGGTATTGGTGAACTGTTTCGGGCCGGCCGGCTGCGGGGCATGGTTTTCCGGCTCTGGGGTCAGCGTGAAGTAGACCTGCACGCCCGTCGACCGGCTGCCCTCCGAGCAGGCGCCCAGCAGCAGTGTCGATGCCAGCAGCAGGTCGACGGGTCGGAGCGGGAACGAGATCTGGCGGTGGCTCATGGGCAGTTCTCATGCATGGGGATGTTGCCAAAGGGGTCGGAGAAGGCCGGGTTGCAGATGAAGTCCCAATCCGTCAGGGCATCAAAAAATGCGAGCAGATCGGCCAGCTCCTGGTCGTCGAGCACGAAGCCCTGTACCAGCGGGTCCTTGTAGGGGCTCTGCGCACCGTCTCCGGCGTACGGGCCATCGGTAATGACGCGACCGGCGCGGGAGTAGTGATCGACCACGACTTCCCGCAGCGTGGCGATGGAGCCGTCGTGCATGTACGGCGCGGTCAACGCGATGTTGCGCAGCGTGGGGGCCCGGAAGCGACCCATGTCGCTCGCAACTCCGGTGAATTCGTAGAGGCCCTGGTTCGCCGTGGGGAAGTTTCCGGCCTCCAGGGGCAGCCCGGGGCCGGGGCCCGCGATGTTGTAAAGACCATTGTTCTTGTATTCGGTGGTGTCGACCACGCTGTGTTCACCCTGCACGGATTGGGCAAAGTTGAATGCACCGTGGCAGTGGAAGCATTCGAGGCGTTCCGAGTTGAACAGATCCTCACCACGGCGCACGGACGCATTGACCGCATCCCGATCCAGCGGCGCCCGGCCGGAAATCAGCGTGGCGCCAAAGCTGGCGATGGCATCGACAACATTCAGCAATTGATAGGGGTTGTCTGCATCCGGGTAGGCCGCAGCGAACAAGCCCTGGTACACCGGATCAGCGGCGAAGCGGGCCAGGATCTCGTCTTCGTGATCGGTCCATCCCAGCTCGACAGGGTCGACGTTGAACATGACTGCCAGCGCCTGTGATTCCAGGTTGCGCAAGGTGGGATTGGCCCAGTTTTGCCGGGTGTTGTAGACCACGTTGGTCAGGCTCATGGCATTGCGCGGGTGGGTGTCGCCGGTGGGGCCCAGGCTGGTCTTGCGGCCATCGGTGAAGGCTTTGCGCTGTTCATGGCAACTGGCGCAGGAACCCTCCTGGTTGATCGACATGCGCTTGTCATAGAACAGGTGGCGCCCGAGCGCGACTTTCTCCACCGTGATGGGGTTGTCGGGGCTGATCCGCGGCGACGGAAAGCCGGCCGGCAGGTCGAACACATAGGGCGTGCCTTTGGCGGTGCCACCACCGCCGGATCCGCCACAACCCGCCAAGCCTGCCCCCACGAAGGGGGCAAGCAGTGCCGCAATGAGTGCAAGGCGGTTCATGAGTCACTCTCAAGCGCGAACAGCACGCCGGTCTGAGCCGGGAGCATTTCGCCGTTGAGCATGTAGTCCAGACCGTATTTGGGCACGATATCCGCGCATTCGGGGTCGTTCATGAAACTCATGCAGCCCGGTGCGGTGCCTTCGGTGTTGAACCCCAGGTCGGTGGCCTCGGCGACCCGCGCCGGGTCGATGGTAATCGCCGTACCGGCTTCCAGGGCGGCCAGGTCAAAGCAGTAGGTGGGGGTGTTGGGGAAGGTGCATTCCTGAGCCGGTGGCTGATCTTTGCCTTCCCCCATGCCATCGGTGCCGCCGGCATTGCTGCAGCCGGTGCTGCCCAGGTGAAAGTTGAACGCGGTTCCGGCCTGGTTGGCCTGGACTTCGCCGAAACCATCGATCTTCAGAAACTTGTGTCCGCCGCGCCAGAACCAGTTCATGGCCGGGATGTTGAGAGGGCTGGGGGTGTCGTTGGATGAGGCATCCAGGTGGTTCAGAGCGAAGGGAACCCCCAGCGCAAAGCAGGCCTGGGTGAAGTTCTTGCCCTTGGCGACGCCACTGACTTCCAGACGCGGCGCTTCATCCGCGCCGCTGCAGCCATCGATTTGGCCGAGCAGTGCCACATTGTGCTCGGCGTTCTGGTACACCAGACCCGAGTCGTCGGTGTCCAGCCTTACCGGCACCGATTCGCCGATCGCATTGCGCAGGCTCACGTCGCTGATGAACCAGCGAAAATCGGCAGCGCGGTAGGTGCGTAGCGGCCCATTGCCCATGCCGTTGTAGTCCCCTTGGCAGGTGAAATCCTCACCGGCAATTTGCGGGAGAAATTTCAAAGTCACTTCGGTGTTTGTGGCGTTGTTGTCGGAGCAGGCGGCCAGCGCCAGCAACGAGAGTCCGCACAGGTAGGCAGGCGTGTTTTTGATGATCTTTTTCATGGTGTCTTTTTGATTAGAGGTCGAAGGCGAACGACAGACGGACGTAGTCCTGCTCGGTTTGTTCGCCGTTGAGGTTTTCGTAGAGGGTGGTTTGCCAGGACAGGCTCAGCACCAGCTCCTGGCCGAGGCGCAGTGCCGTGCCGACATGCCCCATCGCCAGGTCGCCGCCCGAGTTCAGGTCGCGGGCCCCGGCGTAGTGGTTGCCCTGGGCATGCCGGGTGTCGATGCCCGCCAGGAGCGCCCAGTTGGGATGGATTGCGTATTGCCCGGTGGCGCTGAGGTTCAGTACGTTGCCGGGGTCGAATTGCTGGTTGCCTTCGGTGTAGGCCGAGTAAATCGACGACAACCCCAGAAACCACGGGTGCGCATGGTAGGCGTACCACAGGCCGGCCTGGGCGGCGAAGGCGCCGGCGTCCGGTTGAACGTCGATGCTGAGCTTGTTGTTCTGCCCGTCTCTGATCGATTCCGATGTGGGGAGGCGAAACCCGCCCCGTATCCCCAGCAGGTGGCGCCCACTCAGCGGGCCGGAGCGCCACAGGCGATACCGTAGCGAGACATCCACGTCGCCCCAGCCCCGTGCGCTCTGCTGTTCCAGCGAGGGCAGGGTGAGGGTCTTGTCGACGAAAGGAACCTGCAAGGCCAGCGTCAACCGCTCGCTTGGGCTGAAGGCCAGACCCACGGTGCTGCGGGTTTCCCGGGTTTCCTGGCGGCTGTCACCCACACCCATTTCATCGCCGCGCCAAAGCAGGTCGAAGCCCAGCCGGGTTCGCCCGGAGAAGGCCTTCTCACTGCCCAGCAAGGTGATGGTGGGGTCGGCGCATTTGCAGGTAGAGCAGGCCCGCGAAAGCGGGCTGACGAACAGGGTTGCGGCGCACAGCACCGCCGCCGCAGAGGGCGCAAAGGTTGGAGACATCGCACGGGTATCGAGTATTCGACGCAATCAGCGTCCCGAGCCTCGGTCAGAGGCCGTTCAGATCGACAGCAGAATCCGTGCGGGTGGGCCGCGTGCGTGATAGCGGCGAATGAGTCGGGAGTGCAGTTTCGCTGCGGCAGGTCTTGCGCTGAGTAGGGCACTGCCCCTCAGCAGATGCAGGATGACAAGCGCCGATAGCAGAACGGCGGTGGCGGCAACCACGCAGATCGGGCAGATCTTGGCAGCGCTGCCCGCGGGTGTGCCGCCGGGGTTGCTTTGATCTTGCTTCCACGGCGAGATGGCCGCGGCTTTGGCGAGCAGGGCCGGCGATACGGAACCGCAGAAGGTCAGCAGAATGCCGCCGTTCGCTGCGGTGCTGACAACCGGACTGTGAACCCACGGCACCAACCCGCGGGCAAAAATTGCCAACGTCAGCAGCCAGATGGGGAACAGGGAACGCCGTGTCATCTTTTTATTATTGATGAAGACCGCGGGATACGGGAAGGGGGAGTTCGGTAATTACGCAGGTTCATGCGTAGATCCGGGAGGTGGGTAACAGCGATATCGGAGCAGCTTTGGCATCATGCCGCTTTGCGATCGCAACACAGTCAACGCAACGGGGACAACATCATGGCGTCATATATTCTGGCCATTGATCAGGGAACGACGAGCACACGCGCCATCGTGTTCGACGAAAACGGACAGCGCGTAGGCGTGGGGCAGAAGGAGTTTCCGCAGATCTATCCGGAGCCGGGCTGGGTCGAGCACGATGCCAGCGGAATCTGGACCGATACCCTGGAGGTGTGTCGCGAAGCCATCGCCGCCGCGGGCCTGAGTGCTGCGGATATCTTGACCTGTGGGATCACCAACCAGCGGGAAACCGTGGTCATCTGGGATCGGCAGACGGGTGAGCCGGTCGCCAATGCCATCGTCTGGCAGGACCGCCGCACGGCCAGCGTCTGTCAGCAGCTGCAGAAGACGGTGGACGTGGAGTGGCTGGCCGAACGCACCGGCTTGTTGCTGGACCCGTATTTCTCTGCGACCAAGATTGCCTGGATTCTGGATCAGGTTCCCGGTGTGCGCGACCGCGCGAATGCGGGGGAGCTGGCGTTCGGCACCATCGACAGTTGGCTGATCTACAAGCTGACGGGTGGGCAGGTCCACGCGACCGATGCGACCAACGCATCACGGACGCTGCTGTTCAATATCCGTACCCAGCAATGGGACCCGGAACTGCTGGAGCTGTTTCGAGTGCCAGCCGGGTTGCTGCCCGAAGTGCGTGACTCTGCGGCGGATTACGGCAGAATCGAGACCGATTTGCTGGGAGCGTCGATTCCGATTGGCGCCGTTCTGGGAGATCAGCAGGCGGCGACGGTAGGGCAGGCCTGCTTCGAGCCGGGAATGATCAAGAGCACCTATGGCACGGGATGCTTCGTGGTGCTGAATACCGGGGGCGAGTTCGTACGCTCTCGGAATCAGCTGCTGACCACCGTTGCCTATCGACTGAATGGGGTCACAACATACGCACTCGAAGGCAGTATTTTCATCGCCGGCGCCGCCGTGCAGTGGCTACGTGACAGTCTCAAGCTGATTGGTCACGCCGCCGACACCGAAGCCCTGGCGAAAAGCGTGGAATCCACCGATGGGGTGTACCTGGTGCCGGCCTTCACCGGGCTGGGGGCGCCGTATTGGGACCCGGATGCCCGTGGCGCCCTGGTCGGCCTGACCCGCGCCAGCGGATTTGCCGAGATCGCCCGGGCGGCGCTGGAGGCCGTGTGTTACCAGACCCGGGATCTGGTCGGCGCCATGGCGGCGGATGCCGGGCCGGCGCAAACGCTGCGTGTGGATGGCGGTATGGTGTCCAACGACTGGCTGGTGCAGTACCTCTCCGATACCTTGCGTATCCCCATCGAACGGCCGGCCGTTCTCGAAACCACGGCTCTGGGTGCGGCATACTTCGCCGGGCTCAGTGCGGGCGTGTATCAGTCGCTGGAGGATATTTCACAGCACTGGCGTTGCAGCGCACGCTTCGAGCCCGGACGAGAAGAAGAGAAAATGAACCAGCGTTACGCGGGTTGGCAAGTCGCGGTAAAGCGCGTGTTGACCACGAATAACTAAACGGAACCCGTTTCCGAACGAGCACCAACTTGAACCTGATTCCCATGCTGCCAGCGACCGCAGCGGTGATGCTGCTGATCGCTGCGGTGGCTTTGCCCTGGATGGTGTCACCGTCGCGTCAGCGGACGCTGCTGATGCAGTTCGCATTCGTCGCCAGCCTGTGGTCGGCGCTGTCGGCGTTGTTCTGGCAGCAGGTGCCGATGCTGGCTGGGGGGTACCTGGCGCTGGGATTGATCCAGGTCTGGATGGGGTGGCGATTGATCGTGGCCGTGTGCCAGGTCGAATTGCGGCGGCGAGCCGTGTTGTGGCTGGGGCGGGTGGCCATTGCTGGCGCCGTCGGCGGCGTGATGCTGCAGGATGCGCCGCTCGTCGGCCTGCAATCCGGTCTGGTCTGGCTCCCTGAGATCGTGTCGCAGGTGGTCTTTGCGCTGGTGCTGCTGGTTCTGGCGCTGATGCTGCTCGAGTTGGTTTTGGCCATCTCCTTCTCGCAGGATCGGGCCACGGTGGCGCCCTGGTTGACGTTCTGGTTGTTGTTGGCTGCCGGTGTCGCTCTGGATGGGTTGGCAGGCGCCGGCATGGCCGGACTGACGCCGCCACCCGCGGGTTCCGCAGCCGTGGTCCTGGCGGCCTATCTGGCGGTGTTGTTGACGGTTCAGCGTACCGGGCCCTTCCCATTGCAGGGCGAGTTGCCGCGCGCAGCGTTCACGCAAACGCGGGATGCGGTGCTGCTGGTCGACGGGGCGCAGCGGGTGCAGATGGCCACGCCCGCAGCGTGCGACCTTCTGGGCCGCAGCGAACGCCAGCTTGTCGGTGTGCGTCTGCAGCGTTTGTTGCCGGGGGCTCCGGAGGCCGGGGATGTGTGGGAGCACCCCCTCTGGTTGTCCGATAATCGGCGCCACGACGGTGGTCTGTGGTTGCGCGCTGCCGATATGCACTCGCGCCAGAACGCCGCCATCGCACGCATCCTGCACCTGCAAGGAGGCAATGTGCGGCCATCCTGGGATGTGCACGAACCGCGGCAGCTGAAGCTCGCGCGCCGCTGGATTCAAGGGGTGGAAGTACGCCCGGGCCTGGAAGCGGTGTTGCGACGTTATGGGATGGGTCGACAGTTTCTGGCCGCCAGCGTGCATGTGGATTACGACTGGGCCCGAGTGCAGCAGCTGTACGGTGACAATGTTGTTGATGGCCTGATTGATTCGGTGGTCGAGCGCTTGACCCAGATCTGCGACTGGAATGTCGATTGCTACCGGCTTGCCGAGGGGCAATTCATACTGGTGATGTCTGACCTCACGGGCATTGAGGAAGTGGACAAACTGGTGGCGCGGGCCCAGGAGCTGCTCTCCGAGCCCTTCCAGCTGGCGGAAAAGCGCTGGGAGTTGCGGATGCGCGTGGCGCTGGTGCCGGACCTGCGCCTGTACCGGAACGTGGACGACTGGTTGCTCGATGCGCGAGCGGCGCTGCAGCAGTCGCGCGGGGAATGCATGACCACGCGCCCCGCGGCCGAGCATCGCAACAAGCTGATCCTGGCGCTGGAAAAATCGCTGCTCAATGACGGCATCACCTGGTGGGGCGAGCCGGTGCTGAATCTGACCACCCAGCAGATCGCCGGCTGGCGTCTGCAACCCCGCTGGACGCCGGAAACCGATGTGTGCTGGGTGGGCGACGAACTGATGCTGGCGGTGAGCGGTTTGCACATGCAGCGCACGCTGTACGGGCTGGTCAAGGCGCAGCCCCCGCAGTGGCCGCACCTGATCTGGATCAACCTGCCGCTGGAAGATGTCACCGCGGCGCGCAAGGGTCTCGGTGCGATGACCCGTTCCGTGATGCTCGAGGTGGACCGCCTCAGCCCGGAGGTGATGCATGCGCAGGGAATGCGTGCCGACCCCGCGAACCTGCGCCTGGTGGCGCCGGTGGCGGGCGGGAGCGGGTTTTCGTCCCGCTTGCAACCGGAAGTGCTGCGCCTGGATCGGGCCATGGTGATGCCGGGACTTGCGGGTGACATGGCGCGTCAGGCGCTGATTCGCGGGTGTCGTGGCGCGGCTCGCGTACGCGACCAACGGCTCTATGCTGCGGGCATCGCCAACCATAGCGACCTGACCACGCTACGGGAATTGGGGGTGGACTATGTCTCCGGCCCTGCGGTGGGCCCCTGCATGGATGTGCGGGAGGCCCGTCAGTTCCGCTACCGGCCGCTGCGCGACTAGACCTTTTTGACGAATTCCGATTTCAAACCCATGGCGCCAATGCCGGGGATTTTGCAATCGATGTCGTGGTCGCCCTCAACCAGGCGAATGCCCTTCACCTTGGTTCCGACCTTGACCACGGATGAACTGCCCTTGACCTTGAGGTCTTTGATCACGGTGACCGTGTCGCCGTCGGCGAGCAGGTTGCCCACCGCGTCCTTGATCACCAGGCCTTCCGGGGCGGCGTCGGAGCCGTCCTGCGCCCATTCATGACCGCATTCGGGGCACACGTACATCAAGCCATCTTCGTAGGTGTAGGGAGACGAACAACTGGGGCAGGCGGGCAATGCGGACATGATGGAGGATGCCGTTGGATGTGAACGATAGGCCCATATTATGGATTATCGATTCCAAGTTAGCTTTGTTCTATCGCTGAGGCTCGGTGTAAACCTCGGACAGACGCGGGATATCGGCCCCGCCGCCATCAAACCAGGTGGCGATCAAAAAATGCGACAGCGTGAAAGGCGGTGGAATATGCAGGGTGCGCGACTGCAATCCCGCTGCGACTTCCTCGCGACTGAACCAGCGGGCCTCGGCTAGTTCATCCTGCGCGGTCTGCGGCGTTTCACCCGTGCTCGTCGCCAGGTAGCCGAACAGCACCGAAGCCGGGAAGGGCCAGGGCTGAGAGGTGATATAGCGGGTCCCGGTCACGCGGACCCGGGCTTCTTCCCAGATTTCCCGGGCCACGCAGTCTTCCAGCGTTTCCCCCGGCTCGGCGAAACCGGCAAGCACCGAGAACAGGCTGCCGGGCCACTCGGGTTTGCGGCCGAGCAGCGCCTGGTCGTCATCGTTCGTCACCAGGCACAGCATGGACGGATCGCTGCGCGGGTAATGCTCGGTTTCGCACCCGGTGCACCAGAGCACATGGCCTCCACTGCGGCTTTCGGTGGAATGGCCGCAACGGCCGCAGTGCTGGTGCTGGCGGTGCCAGTACACCATGGCCCGGGCATAGGCCAGCAACGCGCCATCGGTGCTTTCAAGCAGGGGCATGGCGCCGCGCAGGTCGGCAAACTTGTGGCGCTCACCCAGGTCGTCGTCGTGGCTGGCGTCAAAGCAGAAGGTGCCGCGTCCTTCCGGGGTCAGGCCCAGGAAAATCGGGCGCTCCGGGATGGCGGCCAGCTCCGACAGCCGAAACCGGCGTGCTTCTCCCTGCTCAATAACCGAACGATATCGCCAGATGGGCAGCCAGTCGGCGTCCGGGTACAGGCCCGCCAGCCAGAGGTTGTCCGTTCGTTTTTCGCTGCAACGGTCGAGGCTGCAGCCTCGCAGTCCAGGGGTCTGGGTCGGGGGGTACGGAGTCATGTGCGGCGCTGATCAGACAAATTCAAGTCGGAGCATTGCAGAGCCGACGGGGGTGGTGCAATCTGCCGCTAATGGGCCAGCAAGCCACATTTGGTTAGACTGCGGAAATGACAAAGCTCCAATCCAAAGCACTCGTTGTGGTTCTGTCCCTGTTGCCGCTGTACGTCGCGGCGGCACCCCCGGCGCCGTTGGTGGTATTGCCGGGGCCCAGCGCACAGGATCTGGTAACCGCTGCCGAGCAGACGCGCCCCTGGCGGTTTGCTGTGGGTGTGCAAGCTCAACTCGATAGCGCCACTGATGGCGTGTGGTCCGAGGAAGGGGATACACGGGTGTGGCGCTTGGCGGTGCAGAGCCCGGGAGCCTCGTCGCTGTCCCTGCATTTCAACCGTTGGCAATTGCCGGCCGACGCCCAGCTTTGGGTGCATGACGCCTATTCCGACCAGGCGCAAGGGCCTTACGGTGATCGCTACAACGCGCAGGGCGAGTTGTGGACGGCGATGGTACTGAGCGATGCGGTGGAAATCGAGTTGCGTGCACCCGTTAGCGCCCCCATGCCGCGGGTGGCGATCGCCGAGGCCATGCATGGTTTCCGCGCGACCAACCCGGCGACGGGTGTGCCCTTGAAGTCAGGAACCTGCAACATTGATGTGGCCTGTCCGGAAGCAGACCCCTTCGCCGACCCGGTGCGCGCCACGGTACTGCTGGTGATCGGCGGGAACGCTGCCTGCAGCGGCACCCTGATCAATAATACGGCGAACAACTTCTTGCCATACATCCTCACGGCCGATCATTGTCAGATCGATAGCGGGAATGACCAGTCGGTAGTGACGTATTTCAACTTTCAGCGCAGCCGCTGCGAGCGTGGCGAGCAATCCAGCCGCGAACAGGTGGACCTGGATCCCCAGCAAAGTATCTCGGGTGCGGAGTTCATTGCCGGCAATCCCGATTCGGATTTCACCCTGCTGGAACTGGGTTCGGTGAACAACCCGGCCTCGATTGATCCTGCCTGGCAGCCGTACTGGTCCGGCTGGACGCGTAGCGAAGACGGGCCGTCCAACGGCGCGAGCATTCATCATCCCTCGGCAGACGAAAAATCCATCGCCGTGTTCAGCACGCAGCTCCAGCGCGAGCAATTGCAGGAGGGGGGGCAGACGGTGGACACCTGGCGTGTCGTATGGTCGGCCGGTACTACTGAACAGGGTTCCTCAGGCTCGGGGATTTTTGGCACCGATGGCCTGCTTCGCGGGCAACTCTACGGTGGTGGCGCCTCGTGTGCGACCCCCAGCAATCCGGATTTCTACGGCCGGTTCGCCGTATCCTGGAGCAACAATGCGGCGGTGCAGAAGCAATTGGCCGTGTGGCTGGATCCGGAGCGCAAGAACCCGGGGGCCTGGGGCGGCCTGAATTTTGACGGCACCTACCAGAATGTGGACTCGTCGCCGGTGGTCACCCCGACGCCGGCTCCGGCAACCCCCACCCCCAAACCGAGCAGCAGCTCGGGTTCGGGCTCGGCCGGCGGCAGCATGCTGTTGTTTCTGCTGGTACTCGCGGGTGGGCTCTTGCGTTCGGTGCGATTGTTTCGCGTGTGAGTCCGAATCACACGAAGCATGCCCTGGTGTCGAAGTCACCGTTTGGTCACCTGAGCTGCGCATAATGGCGTCATGACCACCGATACGCTGCCGCCGCTCGAACATTTTCTGCAGCCACAGAATTTCCACAACCGCGAACTTTCGCTGCTGGAATTCAATTACCGGGTGCTCGCGCAAGCGCGGGACAGTCGTGTGCCGCTGCTGGAACGGCTGAAGTTTTTGTGCATCTCTTGCTCGAACATGGACGAGTTTTTTGAGGTGCGCGTTGCCGGGCTGCAGCAGCGCTTGCGCGCGGGTGCCGGCACGACCGGTTATGAAGCGCGTTCGCCGCAGGAAGTCATGGACGCCGTGGGCCGGCGCGCGCATGAACTGGTTGCCGAGCAGTACCGCACGCTGAACGAGGTGCTGATTCCGCGTCTGGCCGAACACGACATCCGGTTCGTGCGGCGGGGCAAGTTCACCAGCCTGTCAAAGGTGAATGCCTGGCTGAAGGAATATTTCCGTCGCGAGGTTCTGCCGATTCTGTCGCCGATCGGTTTGGATCTGGCGCACCCGTTTCCGCGCGTCCTCAACAAGTCGCTGAATTTCATCGTCTCGCTCGAGGGCAAGGATGCCTTTGGGCGCAACGCCGACATGGCCGTGGTGCAAGCACCGCGGGCGCTCCCGCGGCTGATTCACATCCCACCCGAAGTCTGCGGTCATCCGCATGATTTCGCGTTCCTGTCTTCGGTGATCCACGCTTATGTGGATGAGTTGTTTCCGGGCATGAACGCTACGGGTTGCTACCAGTTTCGGGTAACCCGTAACTCCGATCTGTTCGTGGATGAGGAGGAAATCGACGACCTCATGGATGCCCTTGAAGGGGAGCTGGCGTACCGCGATTTCGGGGATGCCGTCCGCCTCGAGGTGGCGCACAACTGCCCGCCGCACATGGTCAACTTCCTGCTGGAAATGCACAAGCTGGATAGCTCGGCGCTGTTCCAGGTCAACGGGCCGGTCAACCTGTCGCGGCTGATGAAGCTGGCCGATATGGTGGATCGGCCTGAGCTGAAATTCCGCAATTTCAGCTCCCATGTGCCGCAGGCGCTGACCCGCGGCACGGATATGTTTGCCTCGATTCGGCAAAAAAGCGTGTTGCTGCATCACCCCTACGACAGCTTCGCACCGGTGGTCGATTTTTTACGTCAGGCGGCCAAGGATCCCCAGGTGCTGGTCATCAAGCAGACCCTGTACCGCACCGGTTCCGATTCGTCGGTTGTGGAAGCGCTGGTGGGTGCCGCGCGCGCTGGCAAGGAGGTGACGGTGGTCATCGAACTGCGAGCGCGGTTTGACGAGGCCGAAAACATTGACCTGGCCGAGCGGTTGCAGGATGCCGGCGCCCATGTGGTCTACGGGGTGGTGGGGCACAAGACCCACGCCAAAATGATTCTGATTGTGCGACGCGAGGGGCAGGAACTGCGCCAGTATGTGCACCTGGGCACCGGGAACTACCACCCCCGGACCGCGCGCCTGTACACCGACTACGGCCTGTTCTCGGCGGACCCGGAAATCGGCGAAGACGTGGCGAAGGTGTTTCTGCAGCTGACCAGCCTGGGCAAGCTGACCAAGCTGCACAAGTTGCTCAGCTCTCCCTTCACCCTGCACAAGGGTGTGCTGGCCAAAATCGAGCGCGAGATCGAAAACGTGCAGGCGGGCAAGCCGGCACGGGTCATCCTGAAGATGAATCAATGCGTCGAACCGCAGGCGGTGGCCGCGTTGTACCGGGCATCCACGGCGGGGGTCAAAGTGGACCTGATCGTGCGCGGGATGACCTCGATCCGGCTGGGCATACCCGGTGTTTCGGAGAACCTGCGGGTGGTCTCGGTGATCGGTCGCTTTCTTGAACACACGCGGGTGTTTTATTTCGAAAACGGCGGGCAGCCCGAGGTGTATTGCTCCAGTGCGGATTTCATGGAGCGCAACTTCTTCCGCCGGGTGGAAATCATGTTTCCGATTGAAGAACCGCGGAGCCGGGATCGCGTGGTTCGCGAGCTGAAGTTGTATCTGGCCGATGAATCCCAGGGCTGGCTGCTGCAGCCGGACGGACATTACCTGCGTATCGAGCCCAAGCCCGGTCGACGCAAGGTGCGCGCGGCGCAGGCGCGGTTGCTGGAAGCCCAGCGCCGCTAGACGCGGTTCTGGTCTTTACGGATTCAGCTTTTCGCGCTGCACGTAACTGTCGACCCCGTCTTCCGCGAGCCGCTGCATGGCGTCGCGGGCCTTGGCGCTGGTACTCAGCGGGCCGATTTTGACCCGGTGAAACGTGCCCTTGCCGGGAATGTTGGCCACTTCCACCTTGGGCGCAAACCCGAGCAGGATCAGATGCACGCGCTGCGATTCGGCGTCTTCGGCGTTGCGGAAACTGCCGGCCTGAATCCAGTAACGCTCGTTCGCGGTTGCCGTGCTGGTGGGTGTTTCGGAGGTTGGCCGTGATGCACCCGTCGGTGCCGGCCGGGGGCTGGGTTCACTGCGCGGGCGCGTCGCGTTCTGCGGACCGGGGCCCGGCGTCGGGTCGACGAAAGGAATGATTTCGAGATTCGGCAGCAGTTCGTAGAACTTGAAGCGGGCAGGCTCCTCCGGGGGCAACGATGGTTTTGCCTTGGCCACACTCTTTTCCTGGGCGGCTTCCTGGGCCACCAGATCCACGTCGCCGTTCTGGATCAGGCGCTGCTCATTCTCCGGGAGCGGGGTCAGCAGCACCGTGCCGAGCAACGCGATGCCGCAGCCTATCGCGACCCCGGTCAGAACCGGGACCAGCGGAAACGGCTTTTTCCCGTGGCCTTTGGCGTAATCGCGGGTCACGGTTACATGCGCTCCGGTGCGGTGACGCCCAGCAGATCCAGGCCGTTCCGCAGCACGATGGCGATGCCGGCGGCCAGACACAGACGGGCATCGCGCAGCGCAGCCTCATCCACCAGAAACGGCACCGCGTTGTACCAGTGGTGAAACCCTTCGGCGACTTCACGCAGGTAATGCACCACGATCTGCGGGGCCAATTGTTGGGCCGCATTGTTGACGGTTTCCCCAAACCGGCCGAGCAGATTGAGCAGGGCAATTTCCGCGTCGTGGGTCAGCTGGTCGAGGTGGGCAAGACCTTGGGTGCTATCCGCGGCGGCTTCGCCAAACCGCTCCTGGGCCTGGCGCAGGACGCTGCAAATCCGCGCATGCGCGTACTGCAGGTAGTAAACCGGGTTGTCCGCGCTCTCGCGGGTCGCCAGCGCCAGGTCGAACTCCAGAGCCTGGTCGTTCGAGCGCATGACATAGAAGAAGCGCGCGGCATCATTGCCGACTTCGGTCCGCAGATCGGCCAGCGTTACATAGGTGCCCGCGCGCGTCGACATGCTGACTTTCTCGCCATCACGCAACAGGCTCACGAACTGCACCAGCTGCACATCCAGCTTGTCGCTCTGTCCGGTCAGCGCCTGGATCGCCGCTTTCATGCGGGGTACGTAGCCGTGGTGATCGGCGCCCCAAACGTCGACGAGCCGATCATAGCCGCGCACGATTTTCTCGCGGTGGTAGGCGATGTCGTTGGCGAAATAGGTGGCGGCGCCGTTTGCGCGCAGCAGAACCCGATCCTTGTCGTCGCCAAACTGGGAGCTGGCGAACCAGAGCGCCCCATCCTTGCGGTAGGTGTGCCCGCCCTTGTCGAGGTCGGCAAGGGCCGCTTCCACGCTGCCGTCATTGACCACGCTGGCTTCCGATGCCCAGGCATCGAAATGAACCCGGAAATCCGCCAGGTCGGTTTCGATGTCGCCCAGTTGCTCCGCCAGGATGTGCTGCAGAACGATTTGGTAATTGTCGCGCCCCAGTAATTCCTTGGCGGCCGCGATCAGGCCGTCGAGGTGGGCGTCACCCGTTTCGCCGTCATCGGCCGGCAATGCGCGGGCCTGCAGATGCGCGGCCAGGTCGCGAACCAGGTCGAGGTGGTGTTTTTCTGTCAGGCGCTGTGCCGACTCACCGATATAGTCGCCCTGGTAGGCCTTGCTCGGGAAGGCGAGTTCCTGGCCTTGCTGCTGCAGGTATCGCAGCCACACCGACGTCGCCAGGATGTCCATCTGCCGACCGGCGTCATTCACGTAATACTCGGCGTCCACCGTGTTGCCGGCGGCACGCAGCAAGCGCACCAGGCAGTCACCGTAAGCCGCGCCACGTCCATGGCCGACATGCAAAGGACCGGTCGGGTTGGCGGAAACGAACTCCACCAGAATTCTCTTGCCCGTCGGCGCCGACGTGCCGAAGGCTGAGCCTTGGGCATGCACGTGATGCAACACGCCCTGGCGGGCCTGCTGACGCAGGAAAAAGTTCAGGAAACCGGGGCCGGCGATCTCAACCTTCTCCACCAGATCGGAGGCAGGCAGCGCGGCGACGATTTTCTCCGCCAATGCGCGCGGCGCCATGCCGACAGCTTTGGCGCTGACCATGGCGTGGTTGGCAGCCAGGTCGCCGTGGGATTTGTCGCGGGTGTTTTCGATTCGCGCCTTCGCGGGGGGCGGCAACTCCAGGGCGGCAAAAGCCTGCCCGATGAGCGCGTTGAGCTCGTCCTTCATTTCTACCGAACGGGGGGAAAGACGCTATTGTAGCGACAGCACCCTGCATATCGGTGGGGAATGGCAGGAGCAGGAGACTAAAAGCCGATGAAAACCCTTTCGCCTTTGGACGCAGGCTTTCTCTATCTGGAACGCAGTCATCAACCCATGCATGTCGGGGGGCTGCATCTGTACAGCCTGCCGAAAGGGGCCGAAGAGACCTTTGTTGCGGACCTGCTGCAAGAATGGCGCGAGTGCCCCTTTGCACCCCCGTTCAATCAGAAACTGGTCTGGCCGCTGCGCAAACTGGGGCAGCCCAGCTGGGTCACCGACGAAGATATCGATGCGGAGTATCACCTGAGGCACTCGGCGCTTCCGGCGCCGGGTCGGTACCGGGAGATGTTTGCGCTGGTGTCGCGGTTGCATGGCACCCTGCTGCATCGTGACCGCCCGTTATGGGAGGCCCACGTCATTGAGGGTGTCGAGTCCCGTCAGTTTGCGATGTACACCAAGATGCACCACGCCATGATTGATGGCATGGGAGGCATGCGGCTGCTGCAGAAGTCGTTATCCACCGACCCGAACCAGCGCAACATGCTGCCGCCCTGGAGTATCGGGCGCGGGCAGCGCAAGCCGCGTGAGGATGATCTGCCCCCTCGTGGTGCACTCTCGGCCCTGGCCGATCAACTGCAGGAAACCGTCGGGGCGGTGCCCGGAGCCCTGCGCGGGTTGCTGAAATACGCCGATGCCATGCGTCGGCACGACGAAAATGGCTTGGTCACGCCTTTTAGTGTGCCCAAGACAGCGCTCAATACGCGGATTGGTGCGGCCCGCCGGTTCGTGGCTCAGTCCTGGAAAATCGGGCGAATCAAGGCCGTTGGCAAGGCGCTGGACGCCACGCTCAACGACATCGTGCTGGCCATGTCTTCCGGAGCCCTACGAACCTGGCTGATCAATCACGCGGAGCTTCCGGAGCAGCCGCTTTCGTGCATGGCCCCGGTGGGGTTGAAACCCAAGGATGCCGACGATTACGGCAACGCGGTGACCGCCATTTTGTGTTCGCTGGCCACCCACATCGCCGATCCGATTGAGCGCTTGCACGCGATTCAGCACTCGATGAATCAGGGCAAGGCATTGCTGCAATCCATGAGCCGCTCCGAGATCAATATGCTCACCATGCTCGGGTCGGTGCCAGCCGCGCTGCCGTTGATCCTCGGGATGGGCCACCGCATGCCTCCTTTTAATGTGGTCATCTCCAATGTGCCCGGTCCGCGTGAGCGTCTGTATTGGAACGGTGCTCGGTTGGATGGCATGTACCCGGTATCCATTCCCGTAAATGGTGTGGCGTTGAACATCACCTGCACCAGTTATGTCGACAGCCTGGACTTCGGTTTGATCGCCTGCCGGCGTTCCGTGCCCAGCGCGCAGCGTCTGATTGACTACCTCGAAGATACGCTGCGTGAACTGGAAAAGGTTGCCGGTCTGGCCTGATATGGTGCGCTGCACCATGCTGGGGAATCGTTGACTTTTGCGTCGGAAGTCAATAGCGTGCACCGTTCTGTGAACCTGGCTGCATAGCCGGGCACATTCGCCATTTCCTGGAAAACTGATTATTCAGGGCTCGACGAGGGTCCTTGGGGAGTAACCAAAACAATGAAGCTCACGCTGTCACAGCGCGGCGCATTGCGTCGTCAGGTTGCCGTGGCTGTTAGTGGTCTAGTTGCCATTAGCATGCCCGCACTGGCGCAAGATGCCGCGGAAGAAGCCGTCAGCCTCGACAAGGTCGAGGTCACCGGTTCGCGCATCCGTCGCGTTGACGTAGAAACTTCGAGCCCGGTCTTCACGATCGATCGCTCGTCCATCGAATCCTCCGGTGTTGCCACGCTGGGTGAGTTGCTGCAAGAAATGCCGTCGATCGCCGGCGCCGCAACCAACCCGCAGGTGAACAACGGTGGTGGTACGGGGGCTTCGACAGTTTCCCTGCGTGGTCTGGGTAGCGAGCGCACGCTGGTGCTGCTCAACGGGCGCCGCATCAACAGCAGCCCGGGCATCAGCACGGTCGACGTCAACGCCATTCCGATCAACATGATCGAACGCGTTGAAGTGCTGAAAGACGGCGCCTCCGCGATTTACGGTTCCGATGCGATCGGCGGTGTGGTCAACTTCATCACCCGTAAAGATCAGGCCGGTACCGAAGTGCTGTTCAACGCCGGGACCAGTGCCCGCGGTGATGGCGAATCGCAAAACATCTGGATGACCATGGGCATGCCGGCCAACAATGGCATGGTGCTGATGGGTCTGAACTACGACAACCAGGAAGCAGTTTCCTCGGCTGATCGTCCGTTCTCCAAAGAGCCCTTCGCGCTATACAACGGCCAGCGCATCTCGCTGGGCTCGTCGCGTGCGCCGAACGGTTACTACCTGATTTCGCGCTCGGCTGCCGAAAGCGGCGGTGTGGACCTGAACGATCCGAACTGCGGCACGGGTGATTCGGTTGCGGTAACGCGTATTGATGGCGCGTCCGGTAACTCCGCTGCGGACTTCCGTTGCTTCCGTGGTGGTGGTCCGGACAACGACACGTATAACTACCAGACGGAAAACGTCAACGTGACGCCGCAAGAGCGTTTTGGCGCTTTCCTTTCCGGTAACTGGACGTTGTTCAATCAGCTGGGTCCGGTTTCCGACCTGAACTTCTTCTCCGACGTGCTGATCAACAGCACGCAGGCGAACTTCCAGATCGCACCGGAACCTTTCGACTCGCGTCCTCCGTTCGCGAACGTTGTTGCCTCGGCAGACGGTGTGTTCAACCCCTTCGGTGAAGATATCAGCGACCTGCGCCTGCGCATGCTGCGTGTCGGCAACCGGGTCGAGTCCTTCACTACCAACAAGTTCTATGTGGCGACCGGCTTCAAAGGCACTTTGTTCGACGAGTGGTTCTTTGACCTGAACTACATCGACGGCCGTGACCGGATGAACTCCGAAGCCTTTGGCGAGCTGTTCACTCCGTTTACTCAAGACGCCGTCGGCCCGAGCTTCCGTGACGAAAACGGCGTGGCTCGTTGCGGCACGCCCGGTAGCGAAATCGCCGGTTGTATTCCGGCTGACTTCTTCCGTGACTTCGACCCGACCGTCGATAATCAGGCTGCTGCGTTTGCCCGCCTGGCTCCGCTGGTTCACGACCGTTACGAAACGACGCTGAAGTCGTTCTCGTTCAACGTGACGGGTGATCTGATGTACTTGCCGGGCGGCGCGCTGGGCGTGGCTGCGGGCTACGAGCATCGCTCCGAAACCTCGGAAACGGTTCCTGATTCGGTTCGTGTCAACGGCCTGATCTCCGGCAACAAGTCCTCCCCGGTATTCGGTGCGGTCAGTGTTGACGAGTTCTACGCCGAAGCCGCGATTCCCCTGCTGAATGACCTGCCGCTGATCACCTCGCTCGAGATGAGCCTGGGCGTGCGTTACTCCGACTACTCCACCTTTGGTGATACCACCAACGGCAAAATTGGTCTGCAGTGGCGCCCAGTTCAGAACGTGCTGGTGCGTTCGACCTACGCGGATGTGTTCCGTGCCCCGACGATCAACGATCTATTCGGCGGCCAGAACGACAGCGCGGAAACCTACAGCGACCCGTGTAACGGTCTAACGACGCCGGTTGGTCAGAACGCCAACGTCGACGCTGCATGTCAGAACGTTGCTCGCGATGGCAGCTTCTCGCAAAGCGATACGCAGTTGCCGGCCAAGGTTGGTGGCAACCCCAATCTGCAACCGGAAGAAGGCGATGCGCTGACGCTGGGTGTGGTCTGGAGTGCTCCCTTTGGTCACGAGCCGCTGACGGTAGAAGTCGATGCGTTCCAGTTCGACATCTCCGACACGATCGGTACGGTCGGAACCAACATCCGTCTGCAGCAGTGCTTCGACAACGGTCTGTTCTGTGATTCCTTTACCCGCGACAGTGGCGGGCAGGTGAACTTCCTGCTGGATGTCACCGACAACGTTGGCCGTCTGCAAACACAAGGTGTGGACATCGGTGTTCGTTACGACTTCGGTGCAACGCAGTACGGTCGTTTCCGCTGGAACATCGACAGCACCTGGTTGTACCAGCATGAGAACGAGCGCATTGAAGGTGACCCCTCGACGCTGGTCGACAACGTTGGTCGTTTCTCCGAGTCTTCCGCGGGTGGCGATGGCCACTACGCCCGCTGGCGTGCGCTTTCGGCCCTGAACTGGTCGCAAGACGCCTGGTCGGCTTCCTGGACCGCGCGTTATATCGGTGCTGTGAAAGAAGATCCTAGCGACTTCGGTGACCCTGCCGACCCGAACTTCGTGACCAGCCGGAACATCGATGCCCAGCTGATCCACGACGTGCAGGTCTCTTTGGCACTGGACGAGTACAAGACCAAGCTGAGCCTGGGTGTGGACAACGTGACCGACGAACTGGCTCCGTTGATCTACTCCGGATTCAACGGCACGACTGACGTGCGGACCTACGACACCGTGGGCACCTTCGTCTATCTGCAAGCGAAGATGAACTTCGAGTAAGTTCAAAACACAGGCAGGATTTCGATCCTGGAAAAGCCGCGCTCCGAGCGCGGCTTTTTTTTGGCTGCGCGCCTTGAAACGCGGTTTTCTCGGTGCGTAGGTGAGCGCTTGTTTCGTCACCCAGCTGCAAGAAAAGTCTGCTAGATTGCCCGGCTTCGTCAGTGACCCCGACCCCCGGATTATGGCAAGCGACTCTTCCCTCACCGAATACCGCGATTACAGCGTGGCCGAGGAAGTGGCACATGCCGTTACCCACGGCATCGCAGCGGTTGCCAGTATCGTCGCACTGGTGGTCATGGTGGCGCTGGCAGCACTACACGGCACGGCTTTGCATGTGGCGGCGGTGAGCATCTACGGGGCCAGTCTGGTACTGCTGTACACCTCATCGACGCTGTATCACAGCATCCCCATCGAGAGCGCGCGCAAGGTCTTGCATACGCTGGATCATGCGGCGATCTATGTACTGATAGCGGGCAGTTACACGCCGTTTGCCCTGATCTCGTTGGAGGGGCGCACCGGCTGGTGGCTGTTCGGCATTATCTGGGCACTGGCGGCCGCCGGTGTGGTGTTCAAGCTGTTCTTCACCGGCCGCTTCGACAAGATGTCAGTGGTGCTGTATCTGGCCATGGGCTGGCTGGTTGTTTTGTTCGGCAAGCAGGTGCTAGAGGCGCTACCGACCGGGGGCGTGATTCTGCTTGCGGCAGGCGGCCTGTCCTATTCCGTGGGCGCCATCTTCTATCTGTGGCGCAGCCTGCGTTACAACCACACCATCTGGCATGTTTTTGTCGTGGGCGGGAGCGTCTTGCAGTTCCTTGCGGTTCTGCTCTACGTCATCCCCGGGCCACGCTGATACGCGCGAGTGCCCAGGGGGTATACGGGCTTCAGAACATGCTGCCGTTCAACAGGAAATGCACCCCGATGCTGGCGGCATAACCCAGCGCAACCGCCCAGGACCAGCGCAGGTGGCCCATAAAAGTGTAGATGCCACGGGCCTGGCCCATAACCGCAACTCCTGCGGCCGAGCCTATCGACAACAGTGAACCGCCCACGCCAGCCGTGAGAGTCACCAGCAGCCATTGGCCCAGGCTCATGTCCGGGTTCATTGTCAAAACCGCGTACATCACCGGGATGTTATCAACGATGGCGGAGAACACGCCGACCAGGATATTCGCTGTGGAGCTTCCCAGCCCTGTGTACATCAATTCCGAGGTGACGGCGAGATAGCCCAGCACACCCAGACCGCCGACACACAGAATAATGCCGTAGAAGAACAGCAAGGTATCCCATTCGGCACGGGCGACTTGGTGGAAGGTATTGATGGCCGAGCGGTTGTCTATCTCCGGGTTGGTGTCCGGTTCAAGCCCACCTTCATTTATCAGCTGGGAGGCCAGACGCCGCCGGCGCCGATTCAGATCTGCGCTATACAGCTTAAGCAGCCCCAGGCCGCCCATCATGCCGAGGACCGGTGGGAAGTGCAGCAGTACGTGCAGGGCGACAGTGACACAGATCGTGGCGATGAACATGAAGATCACCATGATGCCGCCGGGCAGAATTTCCGCCGCCTCCGCTTCGGCTTGTGGCTGCTCGTTGCCGATTGCGTACGACATGATGGCGGCGGGTACCAGCCAGTTGACCAGGGAAGGGATCAGCAGGTGGAAGAAATCCTGGGCGTGCACTACGCCTTTCTGCCACACCATCAGGGTGGTGATATCGCCAAAGGGGGAGAAGGCTCCGCCTGCATTGGCCGCGATGACAATGTTGATGCAGGCGAGCAGGATGAACTGGGGACGCCCGTTTCCTACCGCCATTGCTACCGAGGCCATGACCAGCGCCGTGGTCATGTTGTCGGCGATCGGTGAAATCAGGAAGGACAGCAGTCCGGTGAGCCAGAACACGGAGCGGAGCGAGAAGCCACGGGAGATGAGGCGGGATTGCAACGCGCTGAAAACATTCCGCTCTTCGAGGGTGTTGATATAGGTCATCGCCACCAGCAGAAAGAAAAACAACTCGGAGAACTCGAGGAAGCTGTGGTGCAGGGCGGCTTCCACCACTTCCTGGCCGCCGACGTGTTCCTGAGCAAAGCCGATCATCGTCCAGATCAGGCCGGCGGCCATCAAGACCGGTATGGATTTACGCAGGTGGATATGGTCTTCCAGAATCACCAGGACATACGCGCCAGCAAACAACAGCAGGCACGCAGGGCCAACCCAGCCTGCAGCCGACACGCCCGAGGTTGCTACCGCGGCTTCAGCAACCGAAGCGGCGACCGCCCCCGGGCAGAAAAGGCCAAAAAGGGTGGTCAGCAATAGCAGGAATTTGGACACGGCAACTTCGCTAAATGGGAGATCCCCCCGGGATCAGTGCGCGGAGTATAGTGCGCCGCAACAATCTTTGGGGGGTGCGCGCGGTCCGAAAACCCTGTTTTTATCTACGACTTTGGATGTAAAACCCGGTCAGAACCAGCGCGAGCAGGCCCAGGAACCAGGGCAGAATATTTCGCCCTGCGGGATCGTTACCGGCAGAAGTGACCAGGCTCTGGAGCGGTAGCTGGACGGTTTGCGAGGCGCGGCTCCAGAGCGATTCGTCACAGGCGAGGGTGTGCCGTGGGGCATCGCCGGCGACCGCGCTCAATGGTTGCGCAGGGAGGCCGGGGATGCGGATTTCCATGCGATCGTGCGCCAACTCCCATTGCAGCGCGGCGTCATCCGGCTTGGCTTTCAGTTGCCATTGGTGGTCGCCAATGCCGTTGAACAAAATGGTCGTGGCGCCCTCGCCCGGGCGCCAGCGGCCGCGTGCTTTCCAGGCATCGCGGGAATTGATTCGCGAGGCGATATCGATGGAGTGCAGGCCTTTAGTGTCGCCGTTGATGCGAATGCCGCGTACGACTTCGCTCAAGGGCGCATTGACCACGCCCTGAGCATCCGGCTGTACGGAAAACCACTGGCGATCACGCTGAGCCGGCCCGGTAGCGAGCGAAACGCGCAAATCGGTTGGCGCGAAATTGGGTTCGCGGTCGAAGCTGATCGACAGCCAGTCCGCGCTGAGGTGATTGCTTAGCTGCAATCGCCCATCATCGGCAATGCTGAAATCCAGCGGCCGGCTCCACTGCTGCAAGTCGGGGCTGGCGCGCAGTGCGATGTATTGCGGATTGATGCTGGCAGGCAGGGTCAACCCGATGATCCGCTGTTCCGGTTCCCGCAAATCCACAACCCAGCGCTCCCACGGTGGTTTGAGGCTGACGCCGGGAGCGGTGCGCACCTCCACGGTGCCGTCGGACCGCAGCGCAAGCTCCGAACCACGGATCAGGGGCGTCACCTTCACGGATGCTTCGCGCACGGTGATGGGCGCAAGCGCCGGGCAGATGGCGTAGGTGACATCCGTGCCGTTGGCATCGACGATCTGCAGGTGCTGGTCAAGGTTTTGCAACGTGACTCGGTCGTCCGCTCCCAGCGGAACGCGCAACCACGCGATTTCTGCGGTGGCCGCAGCGGGTGTGCAGGCCGCCAATCCGATCAGTAGAAGCACAATACGCATGTCAGTCCAGGGACCAGGGGTCAATATCCAGTGACCAGCGTACCCTGCGCGCCCACTTCGCGGTGTCGAGCGTGAATTTGAGTACGTGCAGGCTGCGGTTCAGATCGTTGCGATTTCCGGCCCGCAGCAGCAATTGGTGCCGATAGCGGCCAGCGCGGCGTGGACGGGAGACCGGCCCCAGGCGCTCGGTGGCCTCATCCGGCCAGCGTATGGTCCGCTCCAGCTGGTCCCAAAACGCGGACAAGGCGGTTTCGTCCGTGCTCTCGACTCGCAGTAAGGCGAGCTGCGAGTAGGGTGGCCAGCCGGTTTCCTGGCGCTCCTCCAGCAATACGCTGGCCAGCCCGCCATATCCGCGGCTGAGCCAGGCCTGCAAATGTGGGTGCTCGGGGCTGCGCGTCTGGATGACGCAGCAGGCATCCTGGGCACGCCGGCCGGCCCGACCTCGCACCTGAGTCAGCAGTTGGCCCAAGCGCTCCGAGGCGCGAAAATCCGAACTGAACAGGCCGCCGTCCGCATCCAGTACCGCGACCAGCGAAAGCTGCGGAAAATCATGCCCTTTGGCCAACATCTGCGTCCCTACCACGATCCGCACATCATTCCGATCGATGGCATCCAGGGCGCTTTCCAGGCGGCCCTTGCCGCGCAGGCTGTCGCGGTCGAAGCGCAAGGTGGGAACGCCCGGAAACAGCTTGTCGAGGGCGTCCATGACCCGCTGGGTGCCCCAACCTACAGGCACCAGTTCGGTGCTTTCGCAGGCAGCGCAATGGCCGGGGACCTGCTGGCGGCTATCGCAGTGATGACAGCGCAGCTCGTTATCCGTGCGGTGCCAAACCAGGGCGCTGTCGCACTGCGGGCATTGCGGAATCCACTGGCACTCGGCGCAGTACAGCACCGGCGCGAAGCCACGGCGGTTCAGGAACAGGAAGACCTGGCCCTGGTTGTCCAGGTGTTGCCGAATCAGCTGCTGCAACGGCGGCGAAATCGGGTCGGCCGCCGGGAATGGCCGCAGATCAACCAGTTGCAAATCCTGGCGACCCTTGAGCGGGGTCGAAAGACGGTGCAGCGCATAGCGGCCAGCGTCGGCGTTGCGCAAGCTTTCCAGTGCGGGCGTGGCACTGCCCAGAATCGTCGGGCATTCCTGCAGCTGCCCCCGGTATACCGCCAGGTCACGGGCCGAGTAGCGCAAGCCGTCCTGCTGCTTGTACGACGCCTCATGTTCCTCATCCACAATCAGCAGTCCCAGCCGCGGCAGGGGCAGGAATATTCCCGAACGGGTCGCCAGCACGAAGTCCAGTTCACCGGCGAGCGCCGCGCGCCACACAGCACGACGTTCGCCATCTGTTCGTTGCGAATGCAGCACCGCAATGCGCCCGCTCACCCGGGAGCGCACCCGTTCAATCATGTGCGGCGTGAGCGCGATTTCCGGCACCAGCATGAGCACCTGTCGGCCAGAGCGAATGGCCAGGGTGGCGCGTTCGAGATAAATCTCGGTTTTGCCGCTTCCGGTCGAGCCTCGCAGCAAGGTGGTGGAATAGCCTGTATGCAGCGTGATCGCATCCGCGCAGGCCTGCTGATCAGGGCGCAGTGTGACCGGCGCGCCGGCTTGCGTTTCGAGGATGCCATTGTCGGTTTTGTCGACCCGCAAAACCCAGTCCTTTTCGCAAAGCGCCCGCAAGACGGCGTCGCTGGCCGGGAGCGCTTCCCGTGGACAGAGCGCGTCGGCATCGGCCAGAGCGCACAGCGTCTGTTGCTGGCGTTCCCCGCGCACCCGGTTTTCCTGCAGGGCGCTGCGGCCGTCTGCGGTCAGGGTGTAGTGGCGATGGGGCGTACCGGCATGCCCGATTACGTCTGCGGGTAGCGCGGTGGCGATGGTCAGCCCGAGCGGGTGTCGGTAATGACGGGAGGCAAATCGCAGCAGGTCCAGGCTGTACGCGTCGAGGACCCGGTCGTGCAGGCGTTCGACCTGACGCAAACGGTTATGAGGCACCTCGGATTCCGCGACGACCTCGACCACCACCCCCTTCAGTCGGCGCCGGCCAAAGGGGACGTTCACGCCGCAGCCGATGGCATCAGCCCCGTCGGCGCAGGAAGCCGGGGCCAGATAGTCGTAGACATCCGGCCCCGCCACCGGCAGGGCGATCTTCCAGATCAGCATGGTCTAGGGTGTCACGCCAACACGGCGGTCGGTCAATACACGGGCCAGGGCGATCATGGCGGGCGACAGCAGTAGCGAGAGGGCAATCAACAGGATCGTGAGTTTGTAGGTGAAAGGGCCGATGGCGCCGGACGCCATCCCCGCGGCAACCAGTAGAAACGAGAATTCGCCGATCTGCGCCAGCATGGCGCCGCCAACGATGCTGTGCCCCCACGGCTCACCCAGCAGACGAAAGGCAAGCGCATTGATTGCGCCGTTGGTGACCAGCACCCCCAGGAGCAGGCTGAGCACCAGCAGGCGATTTTCTGCCACGAATGCCAGGTCGACAAGGCTGCCGACCGAGACGAAGAACAGAGCCACGAACAGGGTCCGGAAGGAATCCAGCCGATCCCCCACCCAGCGGGTCTCGCGGGCCACACCGATCAGCATGCCGGCCATGAACGCTCCCAACGCGGCGGACAGGTGGAAAAACATCGCGATATTGGCAAACCCCAGGAAGAACAGCAGCGCGGCGAAGACCTGTACCTCGTGATCCTGGTGCAGGCGGGCGCCCAATGGCAACCGAATGCGATTGGCGCCGGTGAGCCAGGCCATGAACAGAATGATGGCGACCAAACCCGACATCTGGCGCAGAAATTCGCTGCTCTCGGGGGATTCTCCGCCGAGCAGGCTGATGCTGATCAGCATGGGAACGATCGCAAGATCCTGCGCCAGCAGGATGCCAATGACATCGCGCCCCAGTTTGGAGTCCGTTTCTCCACGGTCTTCCAGATGCGACAGCACGACCGCCGTACTCGACAAGCTGATGACGAAACCGAGCAACAGCACGCGCGCGATCGGCCAGTCGAGCACCGCGCCGATCACGCCCACCAAAGCGACCGACAGAAGAATTTGCGCCACCGTGATGAAAATGGTGCGATTCCACTGGGCGAGCAGCTTGCGGGGATGCACCTTCATGCCGACGAAAAACAGCAGCAGCATCACGCCGATATCGCCGAGTTGCGAAAACAGTTCGGGGTCGCCGATCAGGTCCAGGCCGTGGGGGCCCAGAGCGATGCCACAGATGAGGTAGGCCACCACATGCGGTTGACCAAAAAAGCGCATGATGCTCCCCACAATCAGCAGCAGGCCGCTGGCCAACAACAATTGCAGGAGGATCGGGTCGGAATGCATAAGCAGGATGATCGCACATGGGCACCTACCATCATCGGGCACCGTGGTGCCAGCGCTCACGCACCGGAGAACACCGCGCCGGCCTTTGAGGCGGCGCTGACGGCAGGGGCCGCAGGTCTGGAGATGGACCTGCAGATCAGCAAGGACGGTCAGATCGTGATCTATCACGATCACAAGCTGGCCAAACTGGGCCTGCGCAGCCAGCATATTCGTGACTACGACTGGGAGCGTCTGGCAACCCGCGATGCCGGGGTCTGGTTTGCGTCCGAATTTGCGGAAACCCCCCTGTTACGGCTGGGTGATGTGCTCGAACGCTGGGGTGAGCGCACCCAATTGCTGCTGGAAATCAAGGCCCACGGCCGCAACCGCCGGGGTAGCCGGGATATCGAATGTGCCCGTGCCAGCGCCGCGATGGTCGCGAATGCCGCTGAGAGCGTTCGCAAGAACGTCCGATTTCTGAGTTTTTCGGATGCCGTGTTGCAAGCCGTGGACACGTTATTTGCCGAGCATGCATTGCCGCGTCCAGCTCTGGTCCGCAATGTGGCGCACCCGGGTGAGCTGCGCCGCGCGACTCGCGGGCACCTGAGCCGTTATGCCGCGGTGTGCGTCAATGTCGATGCCTTCTCGCCGGCGGACGTCGCGCGTGTGCATCGCGAAGGACTACCGCTGTTCGCGTATACGGTGGATCGCGACGAGCAGATCCGCCACGCCCGGGAACTCGGCTGTTCGCTGCTGATCTGCAATGGTCCCGAGGAGGTGGCGGCCCGCATTCGTGACTGGCTCCTCCCGGCCGCGGCGCCAGGGAAGCGCTGATTTAATCCGTGAGCGCAGCAAATAAAGCGGTGCTTCCCTAGGGGATTAATCCGTGATAGCGGAAGAAGGTCTGGTCGGCGTTGGACAAGCCGTTGGCCGGAATGCCCGGTGGTTGCAGGCCGGCTGCCCAGTCCGCGAGCTGCGTCTCCAGTTGGTTGGCGATCTCGGGGTAGGCCTCCGCCTGGTTTTCGCCCTCGGTGGCACCTTCGCGCAGGTTGTAGAGCAGCCGCTGGCCGTCACCCAGAGTGATCAGTTTCCAATCTTCCGTTCGGATTGCGGCCTGGGTTTTAAAGCGCCAATGCAGAGCGTTACGGGGCGCGGCCAAATCGGGATCGGCCAGAATTGGCAGCAGGTTGCGACCGTCCAGTCCGTCGGGAATCTCCTGGCCCGCAACAGCCAGCGCGGTCGGCGCAATATCCAGCGTGGATGTCAGGCCGTCGTAGATCTGGCCGGCTGGCAGCGTTCCTGGCCACGCGGCGATAAACGGAACCCGGATACCGCCGTCGGTGAGCATGCCTTTCTCACCCGTCAACGGGGTATTCAACGAACCATTCCATGCCCGCGGTGAAATTGGCGCGCCGTTATCGCCGGCGTAGATAATCAGCGTGTCCTGGGTCAGACCTTGGGCCGCCAGCTCGGCCCGAATGGTGCCAACACCGCGGTCGATGGCATGCAGCATGGCCAGCGCGGTACGCCGGGTTTCGTTGCTGACCTCGCCGAAGAGTGCGCTATCGGCAGCCGGGGCTTCCAGAGGAACGTGCGGGGCAAAGTACGGCAGATACAAAAAGAACGGGCGGGAGGCATTGCGACGAATGAATTCGCGCCCCCACTGGGTTGCGGCATCCACGCGGAATCGGTCGTCTCGCACCGAGCTGCCGGCGGGCACCTTGCTGCCGTCTGCCTGGTGCGAGGCGCGAAATACGTTGCGCTCGCCTTCGAAGAATTCGTCAAACCCCTGCCCCTGGGCGCTGTAGGGCGTTTTGTCGACGTCGCCGGGAAATTTGTCCGCATTATTCTGGTCGATACCCAGGTGCCATTTCCCGGCCATGCCGGTGCGATATCCCACTGTCCGAAGGCGCTCCGCGATGGTGGTCAGCTCCGGGGACATTGGGCCATCGAGGTTGGTTTCGTGGCCAAAGCGTCCTTGATAGATGCCGGTCAGCAGGCCGGCTCGCGACGGGCTGCATTGCGGCGCCGTCACAAAACCGTGAGTGAACAAGGTGCCCTCGCGGGCGAGTTCATCGGTATTGGGTGTGAGTACGTCGCTTTCCAGGCCCGCAATCCCCAGGTCCGCAAACCCGTGGTCATCGGTGAAGAACACGATGATGTTTGGAGGGCCGCTGCGGGAGTCGGTTGTTCCGCTGCACTGGCTCAGGCCGACGATCAGCAGCGCCAGGGCGACAAGTCGCAGTATCAGTGGCTGGCGGTGGCGAATGCGCATGGAGATATCCGAATTTATGGCGGAGGTGCGGTGACTGATCACAGGCATAAAAAAAGCGCGAGAACCACAGGTTACTCGCGCCTTGTAGCGAAGGGGAGTGCCAACTAGTGGCCGCCACCCTCCAGCTGTTTGACGGCAGCGATCATGTCGACCATGACCTTCTGTGCATCGCCATAAACCATGTCGCAATTGTCGGCGTAGAACAGGTGGTTCTCTACCCCGGAATAGCCTTTGCCCTGGCCACGTTTGACGACGTACACCTGACGGGCTTTGTCGACGTTCAGAATCGGCATGCCGTAGATCGGGCTTGACTTGTTCGTGCGTGCGGCCGGGTTCACGGTGTCGTTCGCACCGACCACAATGGCGACATCGGCCTGTGCGAATTCGTCGTTGATGTCTTCCATGTCGTAAATGATGTCGTAGGGCACACCGGCTTCCGCGAGCAACACGTTCATGTGTCCCGGCATCCGGCCGGCGACCGGGTGAATCGCGAATTTCACGTCGACATCGTTGGCCTGCAGCAGCTTCACAAACTCGTACAGCTTGTGCTGTGCCTGAGCGACGGCCAGACCGTAACCGGGGGCGATAATGACACTGGAGGCATAGCGCATCTGGATGCCAGCGTCGCTCGCTTCGGTCGAGGTCATCGAGCCCTCGATTTCCGAATCGTCTTCGGCGGTTGCGCCAAAGTTGGAGAAGAGCACGTTGCTGACACTCCGGTTCATGGCCTTGGCCATCAGCAGTGTCAGCAGTGTGCCGGCAGAGCCCACCACCATGCCGGCGATCATCAGGGCCGGGTTTTGCAACACGTAACCTTCGAAGCCCACCGCCAGGCCGGTAAAGGCGTTGTACAGCGAGATCACGACGGGCATGTCGGCGCCGCCGATCGGCATCGTCATCATCACGCCGTAGAACAGCGCCAGTACGAAGAACACCGCGATGAAGGCCAGGCTGACATCGCCCCCCTGGACCACGGTGTAGCCGCCCATGGCCAGCAGTACCACCAACAGAGAGCTGTTGACGGCCTGCAGGCCGCCAAAGCGCCAGGTGCCGTTGATGCGGCCGTCCAGTTTGGCCCAGGCGATCAGCGAACCCGACAGTGCCATGGCGCCAATCAGGCCGCCCAGCACAGCCATCGTCAGCACGATGCTTCCGTGGGCCTTGTAGCCGAACAACTCGATCGCGGCGATGGCTGCGGCCGCGCCGCCACCCATGCCGTTGTAGAGCGCCACCATTTGCGGCATGGCGGTCATTTCGACCTTTTTGCCGCTACGCCAGGCCCAGCCCAGGCCCAGCGCCAGTGCGATGAGCACCAGAACGATGTTGGTCGTCAGGTGGGGTTTGGCCGCCTCGGCCACGTCGAGCACATACAGGAAGCTGGCCAGCACCGCGACAACCATGCCCCAGCCGGCGACCACGATGCCGGAACGGGCCGTAACCGGGCTGGACATCCGCTTGAGGCCGTAGATGAACAGGAAGGCTGCCGCAAAATAGGCCGCCTGAATGATGAAATCTGCATTCATGTCGTAACCGCCTTATTTCTTTTCGCTGGGCTTGAACATTTCCAGCATGCGTTCGGTGACGACATAGCCACCTGCGGCATTGCCCGCGCCGAGCAGAACGCCGAAGAAGCCGATGGCCTGCTCCAGCGGGCTGGCGGCATTGATCAGCGCCCAGGTGGCGCCAACGACAACGATGCCGTGGACGAAGTTGGAACCCGACATCAGCGGGGTGTGCAAAATCGACGGAACGCGTCCGATGATCTCGTAGCCGGTGAAGGCGGCGAGCATAAAAATGTAGAGAGCTACAAATCCGGTCAGCATGGGTCTACTCCTTACTGCTGCAGAGCCTGTTTGGTCGGCTCGTGGCGAATTTCACCAGCATGCGTCATGCAGGCACCGGCGACGATGTCGTCGTCAAAATTCAGATTCAGTTCACCTTCGCTGACGATCAGGCCCAGGAAGTTGAGCAGGTTCTTGGCGTACAACTCGCTGGCATGCTCAGCCAGTCGGCTGGGCACGTTGATCGGCGTGTCGATCAGCACGTTGCCGGTGTCGACGGTTTCGCCAGGTTTCGACAGCGGCGTGTTACCGCCGCCATCACCGGCCAGGTCAATGATGACCGCGCCAGCTTTCATGCCTTTGATCTGCTCTTCGCTCACGATCTTGGGCGAGGGCCGTCCGGGAATCGCTGCCGTGGTGATCACGATGTCGGCGGACTGGATGTGCTTGGTCAGCACCTCCTGCGCCTGCGCTTTTTCTTCGTCGGTGAGCTCGCGTGCGTAGCCGCCTTCACCTTCGGCCTTGACCCCGGTGTCGACGAATTTTGCCCCGAGGGACTCGACCTGCTCCTTCACTGCAGAGCGTACGTCATAGCCTTCCACAATGGCGCCAATCCGGCGCGCCGTGGCAATGGCCTGCAAACCGGCAACACCGGCGCCCATCACCAGGACTTTGGCCGGGCGGATGGAGCCCACGGCGAAGGTGGTCATCGGTAGCAGACGGGAAATCTTGGTCGCACCGAGCAGGGCGCCGTAGTAGCCGGCCAGCGCGGCTTGGCTGGACAGCGCGTCCATGGCCTGCGCGCGGGTCGTACGCGGCACCAGCTCCATGGCGAAACAGGTGATCTTGCGATCCACCAACGCCTTGACGATGTCCGGGTTGCGGTTGGCATAAATAAAGGAGAACAGCACACAGCCTTCCGGCAGGGCGTTGACTTCCTCGACGTTGGTGATGGCCACACGCAGCACGATTTGCGCGCCGTCGAGTGTTTTGGCGGCGTCGCCGGCAAACGTAACATCCTTGTAGAGTTCATCAGGAATGCGGCTGGGCAAGCCTGCGCCTTCCTGCACCGTGAGGGCAACACCAAGGTTGACCAGTTTGGGCACAACGGTAGGCACCATGGCCACACGTTTCTCGTGCGCACCGGTTTCCGCCGGTACAACAATTTTCACTGTCATGGATTTACTCCCTGTCCAGATCGGGCGGCTCGCGCGTGCTAGCCTCGCCTGTATACCCGTCTGACCATCCCTTATGAATGCCCCGAGCGCCACAGTGGTACCCGTGAAGGCGAGCAGAGTCTACCTGATTGATGCCTCGGTTTATGTCTTCAGGGCCTTCTTTTCATTGCCTGAAACTATGGTCAATGCCGAAGGTGCGCCGATAAATGCAATTCACGGCTTCGCCAGCTTTCTTGCCGACCTCAAGCAGCGGGTGGGAGCAGGGCCGGTCATGGCGGTGGCGTTTGATGAGAGCCTGAGCACCAGTTTTCGGAATCGGCTGTATCCGGAATACAAGGCCAACCGGCCGCCCGCCCCGGAAGGGCTGAAGTGGCAATTCGAGATCTGTCGTCAGCTCAGCGAGGCGCTGGGATTGCTGGTGCACAGTGACGAGGAGTACGAGGCTGACGACATCATCGGGCATTGGGCCAACGCGGCGCGGGCCCGCGGGGAGCGGGTCACGGTGGTGAGTCGGGACAAGGACCTGACGCAGCTGATTCGCGAAGGCGACAGCTGGTGGGACTTTGCCAGTGACCGGAACCTCAATCCCGCAGGAGTCCGGGAAAAGATGGGAGTCTGGCCGGAGCAGGTGGCGGACTGGCTGGCCTTGACGGGGGATGCTGTCGACAACATCCCGGGCGTCAAGGGGGTTGGCCCCAAGGCTGCCACGGCTCTGCTCGAGGCATTTGCGTCTCTGGACGGTGTCTATAGCAACCTGGATCAGGTTGCACAGCTGCCCATCCGCGGGGCCCGTTCATTGGTCGACAAGTTGACCAATGAAGAATCCATGGCGCGATTATCCCTGGAACTGACCCGGATACCGGACAGCTGCCCCCGGGTTCCCGAGTTGCCGGCGGCGGTCTCCGCTGCGGACACGGACGCGGTGAGCGCCTTGCTGGCCCGCTGGGGGCTGGGGGGCGGTATCGCAAACAAGCTGCGAATTTTCGCGGGGTAACGGCGGAAGACCTGGCCTCCGCCGATTGCACCAATATGGACCGCTAACTCAGTGCGCACCAAAAGTGTGCGCCCCCGGCCTAGCGAGTTGTGGAGCAGGCGTTTTCGAACTGGCTGCGGGTGAAGGTTTCGGCAGACCCGTTCAGTGAAACGGTGACGGCGCCGGAGGCGCCAAAGCTGACCGTGGCAATCTGGTTGTCAGCGTTGGTCAGGCGCAGCTGGCCATCGGTAATGACGCCTTCGGTGGTAACCCGAAGTGCGTCAATGGTCGAAAACGTGACGGTGCCCGTGGTGCAGTTGATGACATCACCGGCGAATGCCAATCCAATCGAGCCGCTAAGGTCGGCTTGCAGGCTGCCGCTTCCGTCGTTGCTGGGTTCCAGGCCGCGCTGCAGCCCGGTGCTGATGCCGATGACCTCGAAATCTTCAAAGGCCGGTTTGACCCGAATGTTGAGGGTCTGATTGGTGAGGGTGGTGTTGCCTGCGGTCTGAATCTGGTAACTGCCCAGCAGGTCGACGTTCTGACCATCGGTGTCGGCGAATTTGAGCGCTTTCGAACCGCTGCCAAATGTGGCCCTGGTATTGAAACAGGTGTCATCGTCGGAAAAGTCGCCGGACAGGCATTCCAAGAGCAGCAGACCGTTCAGAGTGCTGCCGTCGTCGGCGCAGTTGCGGAAGCTCAGGCGGATGTAGTCCTCACGTCCCTGGTCATCGAAGTCCAGTTCGCCACCTTGAGGGCAGCTCAGGTCTTCGACCAGGACTTTTTTCACCACTTGCATGCGTTTTTGCGCCAGCGGCGAGCGCAGGCTGCCGAACGCTGCCGCCGCGTCGTCCAGGCGGTTGATGTAGTCCAGATAGCTGCTTGCCGCCAGCACATCGTCGGCGCTGTCGAGCTTGGCCGGGGCACGGGCATCGGCAGTGGAGGGGCCATCGTCTTCGGTAGAACTGCAGCCGGCAAACAGCAGCAGAGTGGTGAGGGCGAGCGGAGCAATCAGGAGGTGGCGCATCGGTAGCGGGGCTGGACAAGTTCGTGCTCAGGCTACGCGGTGTAGATGACGCTGACAAGAACCCTTGTGGCATCAAGCTGGGCGCCGACAAAAACAAAGTTGGCAAGGCTATTGCTTGGGGCTTACCGAGGCGGCGTTTCCGTTCAGAAACTCCGGGGGAGTGATGAGCGAAGGCCGCCAGCTTCAATTCAATACCTTGATTTCATAAGGACAGAAGACATGAGCAAGAAGCAAGTACTGGCAGCGGGAATTTTGGCAGTTGCCAGCATGGGGGTTGCTGCTCCGGCAATGGCTGAGCTTTCTGGCAACATCGGTGTTGCCTCCCAATACGTATTCCGTGGCGTCGTGTTTGGCGATCCGCAAGTCAGCGGTGGCGTCGATTACGCGGGTCCGGGTGGCATCTACGCTGGTACCTGGATCTCCAGCGCCGGTGGCGAGCAGGAAGTCGACTTCTACGGTGGTTGGGCCAACGATGTCATTGATGTCGGTTACCTCTATTACCACTTCCCGGATGACATCGGTACCGCAGATGCCGGTGAAATCTACGGCGGTCTGAACCTCAGCGCCTTCTCGCTCTACGCCTATTACGCACCAGGTGGTTTCAACGGCATCCCCGATGACGACTACATCTATGTGTCTGCCGACCTGGCCCTGCCGCTGACTGACAAGATTGAAGTGGCACTGCACGTTGGTGCGACCGAAGGTCTGGGCGACGCTGTCAAAGATGACGACACCCTGGTGGATTACGGCATCACCTTCTCCTTTGGTGATCTGTTCATCTCGGCAACCGCCATCGATTACGACACCTTCGTGACGACCGGTCAGGTAGCCAATGAGCCGACCTTTACCGTTGGTTATGGCTGGAGCTTTGACGACCTCTGATAATTAAAGGAGGGCGTAAAAAATAACGCCCGCTAGGCTGGAGAACGCCCTTTATGGGTTTCGCATGATGTTGCGGTGCACATGGACAGTGCGCAGCGGCATGATTAACATGCGCGCCTCGTAGAACCTTATTGGCCCGCATCCTTTTGGGATGCGGGTCTTTTTATTCGATGAACAACACGACAAAACACGCCACCATGCCGAACAAGCTGATCGTCGGCCTGCTCGTGGCAGCCAGTGCAGTGACCACACTGCCGGCTGTAGCGGACACGCTGGACACCTCAATCAACGTTCAAAAGAGAATTGACGCAGACGCCCGTAGGTCACAGGTTGCGATCAATCAATTGGACGATGAAGCCGACAAGCTGTTGACGGAATACCGGGTCACCACCCGTGAATCTGACAGCCTCAAACGTTACAACCGCCAGTTGGAAAAGCAGATCGCTTCCCAGTTGGCGGAAATGCAGTCGATTGAACGGCAGCTTGAGCAAATCAACGACGTTTCTCGTGAAGTCGTGCCGATGATGCTGCGCATGATCGATACACTGGAGCAGTTCGTTTCGCTGGACATGCCTTTCCTGAGCGAAGAGCGCACCAAGCGCATCGAGGCGGTGCGTGAAACGATGGACCGCGCCGATGTCACGACATCCGAAAAATACCGGCGCATCGTCGAGGCCTACCAGACTGAAATGGAATACGGCCGGACGATCGAAGCCTATGAAGGCGAGCTGGAGTTGGGTGGCGTGAACAAGGTCGTCAATTTCCTCCGTGTGGGTCGTGTCGCTTTGATGTTCCAGACTCTGGACGCCAAGACCACGGGCTACTTCGACCCGTCTAGTAAGAGCTATGTTGCCGATAACGACTACAAGGTCGCCGTTCGCAACGGCCTGCGTGTCGCGCGCAAGCAAACAGCCCCAGACCTGCTGATCGTGCCGGTTTCGGCACCAGCCAAATAAGACGGATCGGAGTCCACCATGTTGAAAAACGCCCTGATCGCCATGGCGCTGGTGCTTCCCGCAACCGCCATCGCTCAACAGACAGATCCCTTGCTGGAACTGTTGCAACAAACCAAGAACGCACGCGCCGCAGAAAAAGCGGCTAACCAGGCTCGGGAAACCAAGTTTCGCGAACGCCGTGATCAGCAGGCCAGCCTGCTGAAAGAAGCCAAGGCCGAACTGGCCACCCAGGAACGCCGCAGCGAAGAGCTGCTGGCAGACTTTGAGGTGAATGACAAGAAACTGGCGGAGATGGAAGAGTCACTGACTCTGAAAATCGGCCAGCTCGGCGAAATGTTCGGTGTGGTCCGCCAGGTTGCTGGGGATCTGCGCGGGATTTCACAAGGTTCTTACGTTTCTTCGCAGCCGGATGTTGACCGTGATGCCTTCCTCGATGAGCTGGGGCGTTCGAAGGAACTGCCGTCGATCGAGAAACTCGAAGGCCTGTGGTTCGAACTGCAGCGTGAAATGACAGAAACCGGTCGCGTGGCCGCCTACCAGACCAATGTTATTGGTCCTGATGGCACCGAAGAAAAGCGTGACGTCGTTCGCGTCGGTGCTTTCACCGCTGTTTCCGATGGCAAATTCCTGGTTTGGCAGACCGACACGCAGCGTCTGGCCGAGCTGGAGCGTCAGCCTCCGGGGCGATTCGGCTCGATGGCCAGCGATCTGGAAGAAACCACCTCCGGCGTTTCCGCGATTGCTCTGGACCCGACTCGCGGTGCATTGCTGTCGGTACTGGTGCGCGCACCGAGCATCGGCGAACGTGTACAGCAAGGTGGCCTGGTCGGTTACGTGATTCTGGCGATTGGCGCCCTGGGTCTGCTGATGGCGCTGGAGCGTCTGGTCACGCTGACCTCCGTTGGAACCAAGATGCAGAAGCAACGTAGCGAGCCGGCGCGCGACGACAACCCGCTGGGGCGTGTGTTGCTGGCCTACGAAAAAGATCCGAATGCCGACCTCGAAACCATCGAGTCGCGTCTGGACGAGGCAATCATCAAGGAAGTACCCGACCTCGAGAAACGTCTGCCGGCGCTGAAGATCTTCGCCGCGGTAGCCCCGCTGCTGGGTCTGCTGGGTACCGTGACCGGGATGATCCAGACCTTCCAGGCCATCACCCTGTTCGGTACTGGCGATCCCAAGCTGATGGCTGGTGGTATTTCCCAAGCGTTGATCACGACCGTTCTGGGTCTGGTGGTTTCCATTCCGATGGTGATGTTGCACCAGTGGCTGAATGGGCGTTCCAAAGCCATGGTCCAGATCCTGGAAGAGGAGTCTGCTGGGCTAGTTGCTGAACGCACGGGCTCCGCAAAGGCCTGATCGACGTGGAAGTATTTACCGCAATCCGGGATTTCCTCGAAACCGGGGGGGCGGTTCTCTGGCTGATTTTGGCCGTGGCGGTATTGCTTTGGGCGCTCATCATCGAGCGGCTGATGTTTTACCGTCGCGAATTCCCGGGCATTGCTGAAGGCGTGATCACACGCTGGAGACAGCGCTCCGAATTTTCCAGCTGGCAAGCAAAGCGCCAGCGGGTTGCCTTGGTCAGTGAGGTGAATCGCACGCTGAAACAGTCCATTAGCCTGATCAAAACGATCATCGCGCTGTGCCCGCTGCTGGGGCTTTTGGGAACCGTGACCGGCATGGTCCAGGTTTTCGACGTGATGGCCGTTATGGGTACCGGTAACGCCCGAGCCATGGCGGCTGGCGTATCCAAGGCGACTCTGCCGACTATGGCGGGGATGGTTGTTGCCCTCTCAGGGCTGTATTTCAGCTCCCATTTTGAACAAGTTGTCCGCCGAGAGACCGAAATTCTCAACGATGAACTCGGCGTTCACGAACAAGAGAAATAAGCCATGCGACGCAAACACCACGGCGCAGCGGAAGAAGCCGAAATCGACATGACCCCCATGTTGGACATCGTGTTCATCATGTTGATTTTCTTCATCGTTACCACCAGCTTCGTCAAAGAAACGGGGATCGACGTTTCCCGCCCGAGTGCCAATACGGCCGAAAAGAAAGAGCGTGGAAATATTCTGATTGCCATCAAACCGAACGGTGACGTTTGGATGGACAAGCGCAAGGTCGAATTGCGTGCCGTTCGTGCCAACACCGAGCGGATGCACGCAGAAAACCCCGAAGGCTCAGTTGTGATCATTGCCGACAAGGAATCGCAAACAGGCGTCCTGGTCGAGGTGATGGATCAGGTCCGTTCAGCAGGCGTTTACAACGTTTCGATTGCTGCAAACAACAACGCGGAATAGGCGGGCTGATCCGTGATGAGATTCCTTGCAGCACTGGGCGGGGCCACGCTCGTAGCCCTGTTCCTGTTCTGGGTCATGCAATACCTGGTGCTGGGTCAGGCCAAGCAGGTTGACAAAGCACCGGGGCTGGGTGGTGTGGATTTCGTGCGTCTGAAACGCGACGAAAACACCGAAACCCGGCAACGGCAGTTACCCAAGAAGCCACCTCCGCCGAAAAAGCCGCCTCCGCCACCAAAGATGAAAGTGGCCGAGACCAACAAACCCAATCCGCAACCGCAGAAGTTCAACATTCCGAATGTGAAGCTTCCGGTCGGCGCTGGCGGTGGCCCGTTCCTGGGCAGCTACCAGAAAGGGTCCGACTTTACCGGTGACGGTGAGCTGATTCCGCTGGTGCGGATTGCCCCCCAGTATCCGCGTAACGCCGCCCGTGATCGAATTGAGGGCTGGGTGAAGTTGGAGTTCACGATCAATCAGGACGGAACCGTTTCGGATCCCAAAGTCGTCGATGCTCAACCGCGTCGCGTCTTTGATTCGGCTGCGCGTCGTGCGATCCTGAAGTGGAAGTTCAAACCTCGTATCGTTGACGGCAAGCCGGTGGCTCACCAGGCAACGCAAACGATCGAATTCAAGTTGGCGGGTGAATGATGCGTATCACCTCTATAGCAAGACTGCTGGCGGTATTGCTGGTGGCCTGGGGCGGCTTCGCCTCAGCGCAGACGCTGTCTGAGACCACCTATCGTCGCCTGACGAAAATTCACGAGCTGATCGGCGAAGAGGATTACACCGACGCGCTGGACAAGCTTGACAAGCTGCTGCCGTCCACCAAGTACAGCCCTTACGAAACCGCCATGGTTCTGCAGACCTACGGGTTTGTCTGGGCGCAGAAAGGGGATTACCGGAAGGCTGCGGATTACTTCCGCAAGGCCATTGATCTGGGGGCGTTGCCTGAGCAGCAAGTCGAGAGCATGAAGTACAACCTGGGCCAGTTCCAGGTCGCGGTCGAAGACTACCGCGAGGGTATCAAGACGCTCGAGGATTATTTCGCCACGGCGAAGAATCCGATTCCGCCGGACGCGCGGGTGCTGCTGGCCACGGCCTATGCCCAGCTGAAGCAATACCGCAAGGCGTTGCCGCCGTTGACACAAGCCATTCGTGAACATTCGGACCCGAAAGAAATGTGGTTCCAGCTCAAGCTGGCGCTGCACTACGAAACCAACGACTACACCGCGTGCGCGACAACGTTGCTGGAGATGATTTCGCGGTTCCCGCTCAAGGAGGAGTACTGGAAGCAGCTCTCCGGGATGTTCATGGAGATCAAGAAAGACGAGGAAGCACTGGCGATCCTGGGTCTGGCGGATCGCGAAGGTTTCCTTGACGATGAAAAAGAGGTCAAGAACCTCGGCAACATGTACTTGTATCTGGATATTCCCTACAAGGCGGCCAAGATCGTTTCTGATGGGTTGCGTGACGGTGTCATCAAGTCCGATGTCGACAACTACGAGCTGCTGGCCAACGCGTGGATCGGCGCCCGCGAAACCGACAAGGCGATTGATGCCCTTTCCAAAGCGGCCAAGATGACGGATGACGGTGAGCTGGTGCTGCGTCTGGCTTATCTGTATGTCGACCGCGAGGACTGGAACAAGGTGATCCCCACCCTGGAGCAAGCCCGCAAACTCGGCGTCAAAAAGCAGGGCGAAGCCGCGATGCTGCAAGGGATTGCTGCTGCGGAGCTGGGGCGTTTCGACGAAGCGCTGGCCGCCTTCAAAGCCGCGGCAAAGTTTGAGGAAACCAAGGAAGAAGCCTTGGGTTGGCTGAATCACGCGCGCAGCTTGCAGGCTGAGTTGCAACAGGACGAGGGCTGAGTGAACGAAAGCGCTGATCCTTTGATCAGCGCTTTCTTCAACACAACTCCACATGCTTGCTTACGCGGTTGACACTTTCGTCACATTTTTGGTCATCGTTGATCCCGTAGGCCTGGCGCCGATTTTTATTGGCTTGGCCGGGACAATGCCTCGGCGTGAGCAACGGCGCATTGCCTTACGTGGCGTCACCATCGCAACGATCATCCTGCTGGGATTCGCTTTCCTGGGGCGTCCTATTCTGGATGGCCTGGGGGTGTCCCTGGCGGCTCTACGTATCGCGGGGGGGCTGCTTTTGTTCCTGCTGGCAGTCGACATGCTGTTCGCACGCCGTACCGGCCTGAGTTCGACCACCAAAAGTGAATCCGAAGAGGCGGCGCATCGCGATGACATCAGCGTGTTCCCTCTGGCGATTCCTCACATCGCCGGTCCTGGGGCGATTACTGCCATCTTGTTGATGGTGAGCGAGGCACAAGATTCGCCCGCCGAACTGGCAATCGGATTGGCGGTCTTTTTGCTGGTGATGGGGATGACCGCTGTGGCTTTGCTGCTCGCCGGTCAGTTGACCAAGGTGCTGGGTGAGATTGGCGCCAACGTGATTAGTCGAGTACTGGGGGTGTTGCTTGCGGCGCTGGCAGTACAGTTCGTTATTACTGGAATTTTGGCTGTTTTTTCAGCGCAAGGGACCTAAATGAAGAAGCTGATTGTGGTTGCGTTGGCAGCCTTCCCGATATGGGCACATGCGGATGCCGTGACCGATGCCGCACACGTGCAGTTCGAGCAGGTGCTGTCCGATGTCAACGGTACTCAGCGGACTTTCTCCCCACGCCTCGGGCGCCTGATTGGCTGGACTGGCAGCGAGATGCGGGAACTTGCCGATGCGGAGAAGCTGAACCGTCTGATCGATGCCCACTGGGACTGGACGCAGCAGACGTCACCGGAGAACGCCACCTTCATTGGTTACGCCGGTCAAAACGATCGATGGTCCGACCTTTCCTTCGACAACCTGGAACGGACCCAGGCCCTCCAAACGGCATTTCTTGCGACGCTGCAGACCATCAATGCCGAGGAACTCAGCACCGAACAGCGTTTAAACCTGCAACTGCTGTTACGTGACAGCGAGCATACCGTGGCGGGTCACGCATTCCCGGATGAACTGATGCCCGTCAACCAGATGTTTGGTCTGCAGATGTGGGTGGCATCGACGCTGGGTGCTCAACCGTTGTTCACCGCCAAAGACCGGGCCGATTTTCTGGCCCGCTTGCAGGGCCTGCCGGTGTTGCTGGCGCAGATGAAATCGCTGCTGGCCAAGGGTTTGGAAGAGGGCGTCACGCCCCCGCGAATCACGCTTGCCAAAGTTCCGCAGCAGTTTCTGGATCTGGCACCGGAAGATGGTCGCCAATCTCCGTTGCTGCAATCTTTCGCACGTCTGCCTACGAATATCAGTGCCGAGGAAAAGGCAGCGTTCGAAGAAAAGGCTCTGCAGTTGTACACCGCCGAGATCCGTCCCGCGGTGCTGGCTGCTTACCTGTACGTGCGGGACGAGTACCTGCCGAAATCGGTGCGCGCGACCGGGTTGTCGAATCTGGCCAACGGCAAAGCCTGGTATGCATACAAGGCGCGAGGCTTCACCACCACCGACATGACGCCGGATGAAATTCATCAGGTCGGCCTGGACGAGGTCAAGCGCATTCGCGGCGAAATCGAGTCCTTGATGACGGAGGTGGGCTTCAAAGGGACGATTCCGGCATTCGTCGCCAAGACTAAAAAAGACCCGCGCTGGTACTACACCGATAAAGAGGCGTTCCTGCGGGATTACCGCGCTCTGGGTAAGCAAGTGGATTCCCGCCTGCCACGCGTGTTTCGCAAATTTGCGGCGCTTCCCTACGGCGTAGAGGAAGTTCCCGAGTATCGGGCCCAGGGTTCGGCTGCCGCGTATTACCTTCCCGGCAGCGCGGAGTTCGGCCGGCCGGGTGTGTTCTACGTGAACACCGTGCGCATGGCGGACTCACCACGCTATGAAATGGAAGCGTTGCTGTTGCACGAAGCCGTGCCTGGGCATCATTTTCAGATTGCACTGGCTCAGGAAATTCAGGATGTGCCCGATTTCCGAAAAAACAGCTTTTTCACGGCTTACATCGAGGGCTGGGGGCTGTACGCGGAAAGCCTGGGCCCGGAGCTGGGGCTGTATACGGATCCGTATTCCCGTTTCGGAGCGTTAAGCTTTGAAATCTGGCGTGCAATACGACTGGTTGTTGACACCGGGATGCACAGCATGGGGTGGTCGCGGGAACAGGCTATCGAGTACTTCTTTGAAAACACCGGTCGGTCGCGCGACCGTATCGAGGCCGAAGTCGATCGCTATCTGGTGATGCCTGGACAGGCCCTGGCTTACAAAATCGGCGAGCTGAAAATTCGTGAGCTGCGCACCCGGGCCGAAGAGGCCCTGGGTGAACAATTTGATGTGCGAGCCTTCCATGAGGTCGTGCTCGGTTCCGGATCCCTGCCGTTGTCGGTATTGGAGGAACTGGTCGATGAATGGATCGCGCAGCAGGAGATTGCCGAGGTGGATGCATGAAAAAGATGAGTAAGGCGCGTCTGTTCGCTGCAGCACTGCTGGTCTGCGCAGCCGGCGCCGCATCCGCGATCGAACTGGCAGCTGAGCAGATCCTGCACAAGGGGAATGGCGCGGAGCCGCAAACCCTGGACCCGCACAAAGCAGAAGGGGTGCCGTCATCGAATATTCTGCGAGACCTGTATGAGGGGCTGACCTCCGAGGCGCCGAACGGCGACATCATCCCCGGCGGCGCAAGTCGTTGGGAAATCAGCAGTGACGGGCGTGTGTATACCTTTCACCTGCGTGAAACTGCGCGCTGGTCCAATGGCGACCCGGTCGTCGCGGAAGACTATGTTTTCGGACTGCGCCGCAGTGCAGACCCGGCCACCCTGTCCAAATACTCGCAGATTCTGTCGTCAATCCAGAATGCGGAAGCGGTCGTTGCCGGCAAGCTTCCGCCTGAAGAACTGGGTGTCAAGGCGCTGGACAAGTACACCGTCGAGATCACGCTGAAGGCGCCGACACCGTATTTTCTGGGGTTGCTGAATCACTCCAGCACCTATCCGCTGCATCGCAAGTCGGTGGAGCAATTCGGAGAGAAGTTTTCCCGCCCCGGCAATCTGGTGGGCAATGGCGCCTACATGCTCAAGGACTGGGTGGTGCAGTCGCATATCCACCTGGTCAAGAACCCCTACTACTGGGATGCCGACAACGCGGTCCTGACCGAGGTCTATTACCACGCGACCGAGGACCAATCCTCCGAGCTCAAGCGTTTTCGCGCCGGGGAGTTGCACTGGACCAATGAAGTCCCTCTGGCGCAGGTCAAGTGGATTCGCGAGAACATGCCGGACGAGTTCCAAGTCTCGACCTACCTCGGCGTGTACTACTACGGTTTCAACCTGACGCAGCCGCCGTTCAAGGACAACCTGAACCTGCGCCGGGCGCTGACGATGGCCATTCAGCGGGAAATCATCGTCGACAAGGTCACCCGTCTGGGCGAACAGCCGGCGTACTCCTGGGTGCCTTCCGGCGTATACAACTACCAGACGCAGGTTCCTGAGTGGGCAAGCTGGCCCTGGGAAAAGCGCCTGGAAGAGGCTCGGCGGCTGTACAAGCTGGCCGGCTATGGTGAAGACAACCCGCTGCGCATCGAACTGCGGTACAACACCAGCGAAAACCACAAGAAGATCGCGGTCGCCATCGCCGCGATGCTCAAGCAGAACCTGGGTGTGCGGGTAAACCTGATCAACGAGGAATGGAAGGTCTTCCTGGAGACCCGCAAACAGAAACGCATTACCCAATTATTCCGTGCGGGTTGGATTGGCGATTACAACGACGCCAATACCTTTTCCGAATTGATGTATTCGACTCACGGAATCAATGACCCCGGGTACAACAACCCCCAATACGATGCGCTGCTGGATGCTGCAGCTGTCGAGGGGGACTTCGACCGGCGTCGTGAAATCCTGGAGGAAGCCGAGCGTTTGCTGCTGGAAGATCAGCCCATCATGCCGATCTACTTTTACGTGTCGAAAAAAATGGTGAGCCACCGGATTGACGGCTTTGAGCCGAATATCATGGACCACCACTATTCCAAGAACTTCCGACTGCTGGCTGAGTAGCCGGCTCTACGGGGAGAACCGAAAAGCTCATGTTGCGTTATGCCTTCAAGCGCCTGTTGGGAGCCATACCCACCCTGCTGGTGCTGATTACATTGGCGTTTTTCATGATCCGAGTGGCCCCGGGTGGTCCCTTTGATACTGAAAAGTCGCTTCCGCCCGAGATTGAGGCCAACCTCAATGCGGCCTATCACCTGGATGAGCCGCTCATCCAGCAATACGGCCGTTACATGCTCAGCATCCTGCAGGGCGATTTTGGCCCCAGCTTTCAGTACAAAGACTTTTCGGTCAACGAGCTGATCGGGTCGGGCTTTTCGGTCTCGCTGACCATCGGTGGCTCGGCGCTGCTGCTGGCGCTGCTGGTGGGTTCCACGCTGGGAATCATCGCCGCGCTGCGCCAGAACCAGGCGACGGATTACACGGTGATGACGATCGCGATGACGGGAATCTCGATTCCCAACTTCGTCATCGCGCCACTGCTGATTCTGCTGTTTGCGGTGACGCTGGGCTGGCTGCCGGCGGGGGGCTGGGACGGCGATGGCATTTCAAAGCTGATCCTGCCGGTGGTGTCGTTGTCGCTGCCGTACATTGCGTATATCTCGCGCCTGATGCGCTCATCCATGATCGAGACGCTGCGCTCGAATTACATCCGCACCGCGCGGGCCAAAGGCGTGGCCGAGCATGTGATCATTCTGCGGCACGCCTTGAAGCCTGCCTTCATGCCCGTGCTGTCGTTTCTGGGCCCCGCCGCGGCGGCCATCATCACCGGCTCGGTGGTGATCGAAAAGATTTTTGGCATCCCCGGTCTGGGACGCTACTTCGTCCAGGGGGCGCTCAACCGCGACTACACCCTGGTCATGGGGGTGGTGGTCTTCTACGGCATCCTGATTATCGTGTTCAACTTCCTCGTCGACCTACTCTACGGCGCGCTGGATCCGAAGGTGCGCTATGACTAATCAACAGCTGGCGAACACTTTGCAGGAAGTGGCCGACGCCACCAGCCAGGATATTGCCGGGCGCAGTCTCTGGTACGACGCCTGGTGCCGCCTCAAAGCCAACCGTGCCGCACTTACCGCCGTGGCCGTATTGTCCTTCGTCACGCTGCTGGTGCTGGTGGGGCCGTGGTTGTCCGCTTACGATTTTGACTACACCGACTGGGATCACGTTTCCGAAGGGCCCAGCTTTGCCACCGGACACTATTTCGGTACCGACGCGGTTGGTCGTGACTTGTTTGTGCGCACCCTGGAAGGGGGGCGTATCAGCTTGCTGATCGGGGTGATCGCAACGGTGGTGTCCCTGGTCATCGGAATTTCCTGGGGAGCAACGGCCGGCTATCTGGGAGGGCGCATCGACAACATCATGATGCGGATCGTGGACATTCTGTACGCGATGCCCTTCATGTTCTTCGTGATCCTGCTGATGGTGTTTTTCGGCCGCAACATCTTGCTGATCTTTGTGGCGATCGGGGCCATAAACTGGCTGGATATGGCGCGTATCGTTCGTGGTCAGACCATCTCGCTCAAACAGCGGGAATTTGTCGAGGCGGCGGTGGCTTGTGGTGTGTCTTCACGACGCATCATCTTCCGCCACATCGTGCCCAACCTGTTGGGTGTGGTCATCGTCTATGTCACGCTGACCATTCCTCAGGTGATCCTGGTTGAGTCCTTCCTCTCGTTCCTGGGCCTGGGGGTTCAGGAGCCGTTCACAAGCTGGGGCGCGCTGGTGAACGAAGGCGCCCAGGAGATGGAATCCGCACTGTGGATGCTGGTCTTCCCGGCCGTATTCCTCGCAGTCACCCTTTTCTGCTTCAACTTCATCGGTGACGGCTTGCGTGACGCACTCGATCCCAAGGACCGGTGAGGGCACATTCATGAGTAATAACAATCTGCTTGAGGTACACAACCTCAAGGTGCGCTTCGCCACACAGGATGGTGAAGTGGAGGCCGTCAACGGGGTGAACTTCTCCCTGGCCGCGGGCGACACGCTCGGCATCGTCGGTGAGTCGGGCTCGGGCAAGAGCCAGACCGTGCTGTCCATCATGGGGCTGCTGGCCGGTAACGGAAAGGCGACCGGCAAGGTGGTGCTGAATGGGCGCGATCTGCTGACCATGAACACCCGCGAACTGAATTCCGTGCGCGGGTCGAACATCGGGATGATTTTTCAGGACCCGATGACCTCGCTGAACCCGTATTTGCGGATTTCGACACAGCTCACGGAAAGCCTGATGATTCATCGGGGCATGAGCAAGAAGGAAGCACTGGCGCGTGCCATCCAGGTGCTGGATGCGGTGCATATCCCGGATGCCAGGAACCGGGTGCATTACTACCCGCATGAGTTCTCCGGCGGGATGCGGCAGCGCGTCATGATCGCGATGGCGCTGATGTGCAAACCCGAGCTGATCATTGCCGATGAGCCCACGACGGCGCTCGACGTGACCGTGCAGGCCCAGATCCTGCGCTTGCTGGACGAGCTCAAGCGCGATTTCGGTGTGGCGATCATTCTGATCACGCACGACCTCGGGGTTGTTGCCGGGCTCTGCGACAACGTGATGGTGATGTACGGCGGTCAGGTGATGGAAACCGCCAGCCTGGACGAGATTTTCAATAATCCCCGGCACCCCTACACCCGTGGCCTGCTGAAGAGCGTGCCGCGCCTGGATGAGCATGAGCACGGCCGCCTGCTCACCATCCCGGGGAACCCGCCGGATCTGATGCACTTGCCGACCGGGTGCCCCTTCAGTCCGCGCTGCGCGGATGTCGTCGATCAGTGTCGCAGCGAGCGTCCCTTGCTGCGCTATCAGGATGACGACAGCGGCCGCGCCTGCTGGCGTCCGATCGAGGAACTGTCATGAGCGCGCCTTTGCTGAAACTGGAAGACGTTCGGGTTCATTTCAAGATCCCCAACGGCATGTTCGACACCAAGACCCTGAAAGCCGTAGATGGCGTCAGCTTCGAGCTGGAAGCCGGTTCGACCCTGGGTGTGGTCGGCGAGTCCGGTTGTGGCAAGTCCACGCTGGCCCGCGCCATCCTGGGGATTCACCCGCCCACCTCCGGCCGGATCTGGCTCAACGGCGAGGAACTCACCGGCAAAACGCCACGGCAGATGCGCCCCTATCGGGAAACGATGCAGGTGGTGTTCCAGGACCCGCTGGCCAGCCTCAATCCGCGGATGACGGTGGGCGAGGCCATCGCCGAACCGCTACGGGTGTTCAAACCGTCGATGACGGCCGCTGATCGTCGCCGCAAGGTGCGCGAGTCGATGGAGCTGGTGGGATTGCTGCCCAACCAGATCAATCGCTACCCGCACGAGTTTTCCGGTGGTCAGTGCCAACGCATCGGTATCGCCCGGGCCCTGGCCGTCGAACCCAAGCTGCTGCTGTGCGATGAGCCGGTGTCTGCGCTGGACGTGTCGATTCAGGCACAGATCGTCAACCTGTTGATGGATCTGCAAAAGGAGATGGGCCTGTCGCTGCTGTTCATCGCTCACGATTTGGCCGTGGTACGGCATATCTCTGATCGCGTGCTGGTGATGTACCTCGGGCGTGCGATGGAGCTGGCGGATCGCGACGAGCTCTATGCCGCGCCCCAGCACCCCTACACCAAGGCCCTGATCGATGCCGTGCCGATTCCCGACCCCAAAAAGGAGCGGGAAAAAGAAATCACCCTGCTGCATGGCGATCTGCCATCGCCGCTGGCGCCACCGTCCGGATGCGTATTCCGTACCCGATGCCCGCGCGCAGAAGCCAGTTGCGCAACCGGCCTGCCGGAGCTGGTGCCGTCCAAGCAGGGTGATGGGCTGGTCGCCTGCAAATTTGCCTGAGTACTGCGAGAATTCGCACCATCCATTTGAGGGACACTGAACGATGAAAAAAGCACTTTTGGGTTTGACACTGGCAACGGTGGCCGGCTCGGCAATCGCCAGCAGCGAGATCAACCTCGGCGTTTCGTCCGAGTACGTCTTCCGCGGTATCCCGCAGAGCAACGGCGCCCAGGTTTGGGGGTCTTTTGATTTCTCGATGGACTCCTGGGGGACGTACCTGGGCATGTGGGTATCCAACTCCGGTCTTTCGGGTAACGAAGAAGTGGATGTCTATGGCGGATACGCACTCAACCTGAGCGAGACGTTGTCGCTGGATTTCGGTGGTATCGGCTACTTTGATCCCAGCGCGCCGGAAAGCTCCGTGCCCAACAACATCGGCGAAGCCTACATGGGCTTGAACTGGGGGCGTCTGAACACCTACCTGTACTACGGCTTTGGTTCGACCGCCGCGAAAGAAGATGAGTACGGCTACTTCGAAGCCAACTACGAAATCGAAGTGCTGGCCGATGCCAACCTGCGTGTGCATGGCGGTTACTTCCTCGGTCTGGGCGACTACTACGACCTGTTTGCCGACGACGACTACTACGATTACGGCATCAGCTTCATCAAGGACTACGGTCTGGCTGGCCAGATCGCCCTGGCCATCACGGCGACCAGCATAGACGCCACCCATGGTTTCAATGCCATCAGTCCGGCGATGGAAAGCTCGCGCCCGCAGTTCACCGTGGGTTGGAGCCGGAGCTTTGGTTCCGCCTTCTAAGCCCGCGACCTGTGGTCAGAAGGGAGCCCTCGGGCTCCCTTTTTTGTGCGTGCTGATTTTTGATCTGTATCAATGCCCGGTGCATCCATCCGGGTTTTACTCGGTTTATGATCGCCTGGCCGGCTTATTCAAAGACAACGCGTGAGGAGACTTCATGAACTTTCAACTGATCAGTGACGTGGTGAAATGGTCCGCAGAATTTCACGCCGAATTGGGCGGTGAGTACACCACGCTGGCAGAAGCTGCCGCGGATAAGCGCATCCAGGAAGTGCTGCGTTATCTGGCCAGTCACGAGCAGGAAATCGAGCGCGGGCTGCGCGAGCATCTGCACGAGGCCGCGCCGGCCATCCTCGGGGGCTGGGTGCGGGGTGAGGTTTCACACGATAATTTGCGCAAGCTGCAACAACTGCGCAGCAGCATGGATACGCAGTCCGTCGACAGCGTGATGGGGCAGGCGGTGGACATCCACAAAGCGTTGCAAGAGATGTACGCGGAGTTGGCCAGCTACGCGGAGTTATCCGAAAGCCGCGAACTGCTGAAGAATCTGTGCGGCCATGAAGAAGCGGAAACACGACGCATGGTGCGTGACATCGGCTGGTATGAGAGCACCTGAGCGCGTCATCGATCTCCGATGGCGCCGCCGCGCAAACTGACGTCCAACGCCCCGGGCGGCGGCGGCGTGGTCGGGTGTTCCTTGCTGCCAGGATGCCAGTCCAGCGTATCCAGCCATTGACCGTGGGGCAGGGCGCGAATTTCCACCCGATCCCGCGCGCTCAGGCGCTGCGAAAACGGTAAACGAAAGCCGCAGCGTTCCGGTAGCGTCAAGGCAGGCAGGCTCGCGGGTGTTTCTCCGGTGCAGCAGAAACCGGCGTGTCGGCCATTGACCAACACCTGCAAGGGCAGGTGCGGTGTCGAGTCTCGGGTAAACGCGATGCCTTCCACATGCTGCGCATCCAGCCGGGTGATAGCGCCATGGACCCAGCTTTGCGCGGCCTTCTGCTGACGGAAGTCCAGTCGTGCCTTGAGCAGACGATTGGCCTGGATGAACAGGTCATAGTCCGCCCTCTCGCGATTACGACAGGCTGCGGGCAGGCGATACTTTTTCCGGTCGTAAGAGGATTCGGCGCGCTCGGGGTTCACGTTCAACTGCTGCGGTTGGGCATCAATCTGATACAGATCGCGAAACAGAGCGAGGCTGTTTTCGTACTGGTTGGTCACCCCCACAAAACCCAGCAACTGAATCGGCAGGCCATTGAGCATGCGGGATTGCTGACCGGCGCCGGAAGCCGACAGGGCAAATTCCTCCAGAGTCCCTTCGTAGCCCTGCACGCGTTTGCGGTGCTCCCAGTGCGAAATGACCTGCTCCAACGGGTGGCGGACGAAAGTGGTCAGTTGCCACGGGGCGAAGCGGGCGCCGTAGCGGTCCAGCGAAAAATGCCCGCAAAGCACCTGCCAGTCGCGCTTGTCGGTGGGCTGCGCTGCACGCTGTTGCAGCGATTCGCTGGTGGTCGGGTTGCCGGCACCGTAGTCGCACAGCAGTGTGCCTTCGGGCAGCACGCGCTCCAGCTCCTTGCGAAACGAGGTGCCGGCAGTTTTCGGAATGTGGCAGAACAGAATGCTCATATCGCGCTAGCGCAGCAGGCGCCGCACACGATGCGGAACCGCGCGGCTCAGATGCTCCAGGCGCTGCAGCAAGCTCTGCGGTGCGCCGGGGCGGGTGGCGGGAATCCAACGGGGGGCGAAATAATGGCGCTCCTCTGCGCTGAACATGGGGCGCCAGGGTTTCGCACCCTCCAGGTAGTAGTGCGTCACTTGCGAGTGGCGGCTGCGACTCCGGTCGGTCTGGGCGGAACCACCGTGGAGCAGGTTGGCGCTCCAGATAATGGCGTGGCCGCGAGGAATCAGGCCCAGCTCTGCAACGTAGCCGCGTTGCTCGACGACATCACGGATATGTTGTTCGTAATGCCGGTAGTTTTTGGGGTCGGCCGGCACGCCGACCTGGTCAAAATCAATGAACGCATCCTGGTGACTGCCGGGGTAGTAGATCAGCGGTCCCTGGTCGGGGCCGATATCTTCCAGGGCCAGCCATACGCCGCACATCAGCCCGAACGGCTCGCAGTTGAAATGGATCGAATCCGAGTGGGTCGGTTGCTGCGTCCCTTTGGGAAAGTTCAGGGTTTGAAACGGCAATGCGCGACGGCCATACAGGGTTTTGAGCGCATCAAGGATGTGCGGGTGGGTCGCCACCTGGCGAATGGCGTCGCAGTCCTGCCAGGCGTCCTGGGTGCGACCGTGATCGATGACCGCCGGTTTTAGGCGGGGGGACTCGGACCAGATGTCATCGTGGAACGCCCGAATCTCGTCCAGCAACTGGTTGTCGAGGCCCGGGTCAAAAATCAGATATCCGTCGCGGTCGAAAGACTGCCGGTCTTTTTCTGAAAGTGATGACATGCGGGGTACCAGGCTGCGAGCAGCGGGATTTTAAGGCTTTCGCGGAAATGCCGGCGCCGGATGGACGCTCAGAAGAAGAATTCCCCGGCCATGGGGTGGGGCGTTTGGGCGACATCTTCGTCCGATTCCGGCTCGAAATCCGGGACGGTGAGGCGGATGCGATCCAGCGGGTCTGTCGGCACCTCCGTGAGCTGGCTCAGGCGCTCCAGGTCCGGGCCGATGCCGCGGCCATTCGCCAGCTGAATGGATAACCCCGGGCGTGCATTCAGCTCGAGTACCAGTGGGCCCAGGTTTCGGTCCAGAACCACATCCACGCCCAGATAACCCAGCGGGGCCAGCTCGTAGCAACGGGTGGCCAGCTCCAGCAGTCGGGGCCAGTGGGGGATTTGAAACTGGGCCAGCGCTGTCCCGGTGTCCGGGTGATGCTGCACCGGGGCGTTGTGATGCACACCCGAAATCGTCTGTCCGGTGCGCAGATCGATCCCCGCGCCTACCGCTCCCTGGTGCAGATTGGCCTTGCCGTCGGATTCCCGCGTCGGCAGGCGCACCATGGCGCAAACCGGAACGCCGCGAAACACCAGCGTGCGGATATCGGGAACGCCGTGGTGGGTAATGGGCGCGAACACCGGGTCGAAGTCCACGCAATACTCGATCATGGCCTCATCGGGCAGTCCTCCCAGACTGAACATCCCGGAAAGAATGTTCGACATGTGATGCTGCAAGGCCTCACGGCTCAGCGGCTCGCCGCTGGCCCGCAGGTAGTCGGCCCCCTGGCGACCCCGAACCACGACGATGCCTTCGCCACCGGCGCCATGGGCGGGTTTGACCACAAAGTTTTGATAGGGGGCCAGGATGGCGTCCAGATCGTTCAGATCGTGCTGGATTCGGGCCACACCGTAGAGTTCCGGGACAGCGATCCCGGCCTCCAGCGCGAGGTCTTTGGTCCGCAGTTTGTTATCCACCAGCGGGTACAGACGGCGGGCATTGAACTTGGCGATGTAATTGCCGTTGCGCCCGTTCATTCCAACGATGCCGGCCTTACGCAGTTTGCGTGACGGCAGTGCGTCGAGCCAGCTCATGATTTATCGGACAGCCAGACGCTGCGAAAACGCCAGTATTCGCTCAGGCGGTATCCCGTGTAGCGCCCCATGAGCAGGGTCATCGCCAACAGGATCAGCAGCGTTTCCGGGAACAGGCTGACCAGGTGCTGCAGCCAGGCATTGCTCATGACAATGAAGGCCAGCGCGGCGACCGCCAGGCTGCCCAGGCCCTGAATGATGGCGTCGTGAGGGCCGTGTTCTTCCCAGACGATGGACATCCGCTCGATGGTCATGGCCATGATCACCATCGGGAACAGCGCGATCGACAGACCGCGTTCGAAGCCGAGCCGGTGGCTCGCGATGCTGAGCAGCAGCATCAGGATGATGACCATGATCAGCACGGCCGCAAGACGCGGAACCAGCAGCAGCTTCAGGTACTCCAGCCCGAAACGCAGCGCCAGACCGATGGCCACTACCGAGGAGAACAGGATGCAACCCCAGAGCAACTCCGTTTCTCGAAAGGCCAGTGAAATCAGGACCGGCATGAAGGTGCCAAAGGTGCGGATGCCGACCACGTTGCGCAGCAGGACCACCAGCAGGGCGCCAAACGGGACCATCAGCAGGATGGTGTAGGTGTTCTGCACGTGCAAGGGCAGGCCAAGCAGCGAGACCTGCGCCAAGGGCTGGTCCAGTTCGCGCGCCAGCTCCACGGTGCGTGGCTCGCTGCGACGTACGGAAAACTGCAGATCGACGTCCCGACCACCATCAACAACCAGTGTGCGACCGGGCGCGGTCTGCCAGGTCAGGAAGTTTTCCGGACGGCCCTGCTCACCCGTTTCCGGGTTGAACGGCAGCCATTGTTGTTCGTTGTTCACCTCCAGCCACGGCTCGAGGCGCGCGTTGAGCAATCCGTGACGCAGCTCCAACCCGTGCACGACGCGGGCAGGAATCCGGGCGCCGGCCAGAATGTCGGCGACCTGCTGGGCACGCGCCAATGGAGTGCGGGCCTCTTCCCGCAGCAGTTTGACGGCCGGGTCATTGCTGTTCTGGCGTAGCTCCAGAATCAACTGGCGGGCAAAAGTGGCGATGTCCGCCGAATGCGTGCGGACCTCCTTTAGTAGTGTCTGGATTGCCGGTGCGTACAGCTCCGGGTAATCCGGCACCGGGGGGTAGCCCGGGAAGGGTTCCGGGCTCCCGCGCGGGATTTCGCGAGGGTTCACTGTCAGGCGGTAGTACAGCGCTTGAGGGCCCCGCGCCGATCGCGTGGAGAGCAGGGCGGTACGTTGCCCGTCAACATATTCTTCGGCGATGCCGTAGTCGCGGATGACAAAGTCTTCATCCAGGATGTCGAAGCCCGGTGGTTTTTCCGGCAGTGCCAGCCGCACCTTGATGCGCCCTTCGCCGCGGAAGCTGGCGCGCGCTTCCACCGTCCATACCGACGAGCGCGCGTCTGGCTCCAGCGGGAGTCCCAGGCGGGTGACCTTGAAGTACATCACGCTGAGCGCGGCGGCACAGAGCATGAAAGCCAACACGGCAACCCGATTAATTTTCACGGTTGATCCTGATTAGTCGACGGAACCGACAGCGGCGTGGAGGTGGGGCAATAGGGTTTGCGGGTAAAGGTCTGGCTGGCATCAACGGCGGCAAAGCCTTCCAGGAACCGGCGCCCCAGCAGGACCGGGTAGATGAACCGGCTGCGGTCCACCAGCGTGAATTCGGTGGAATGGCGCTCATTGCCGATGCAGAAGGACATCTCGACCACCGGGCGGCGATCGTACTCACCCTCGTGTTCCTTGATGCGCACGCGCCGCACCCGCGGGCGCTCCACAGTCAGCTCATGCTTTTTCCCATTGGCGTCTTCCAGCTGCATGTGGAAGCGCACCCATTTTTTATTGTCGCGGGTAAACAGCTCGATCCGATCGGCCTGCAGGGATGAGGTGCGTGCGCCGGTATCCAGTTTGGCTTTCAGCGGGATGCCGTCGGGTTCGAGCAGTATCTTTTCGACCCAGCCCACAACCGGTCGCTGCGTTGCTGCCGGAACGGTACTGGGCAGCAGCATCAGGATCAGCAGCAGTGCGGGGTGTCGCCAGTTGACGCTTGTCGTGGCCATATCATCCTTTGTCTGTCGCCGTGCCAAACCGTGCGAGTGGGCACTAGGGCGAGTCTCAAATGGTAAAGCATTCGCCGCCGTGCCCTGCTGCCAATTTTCGCGCACCGGCCCGCGCGACCGGGCGCGCCTCCTATAATCGCCCCATGTTTAACCGGCAAACCGCGATACGCGAAGGAAGCATCCGGCTGCTGGCCATTCTCGCCCTGCTGGGGTGTTGGCCCGGGCTGGGTTTGGCGACGGAGGTGGATGCCGAAGACATTCCCCCCAGTCCGGCGCCCATGGTCATGGCGCAGCCGACTCCTGCGCCCAGCAGGGAGTCATCGCTCGTGCCGACGTCGATGCCTACACCGCCATCGACACCGACATCGACATTGGCGCCTGGCCCCGCGCCGACGCCGCCGGTCGATGTCGAACCGCTGCGGATTCTTGAAGGCGTGGTCGCACCGGGCGAAGTGCGACGGCTGGCCTGGCGAACGGGATTCGGTTACGGCTTGGTCGACGAGCCGGTTCCCGTGATCGTTGCGCATGGCGCCAAACCCGGACCCACGCTGTGTCTGACCTCGGCGGTGCACGGGGATGAGCTCAACGGAATCGAAATCGTGCGACGGGTGCTCGCAAGCATCGACCCGGTGGAACTCCGGGGAACGGTGATCGGGGTGCCGATCGTGAATGTGCATGGTTTTCAGCGCCGCAGCCGTTACATGCCTGATCGTCGAGACCTGAACCGGCACTTCCCGGGCGACCCGCAAGGCTCCCTGGCTTCCCGGGTGGCGCACAGCTTCTTCCATCGCATCGTGCTCCAGTGCGACAGTCTGGTGGATTTGCATACCGGCTCGTTCCAGCGCACAAATCTGCCGCAATTGCGGGCCGATCTGCGCAACCATGCCGTGGTCGAAATGACCCGCCATTTTGGCGCGGTCACGGTGCTGCATAGCCCGCCTTCACAAGGCACCTTGCGTGCGGCGGCGACGGCGGCCGGCATCCCCACCGTCACCTTTGAGGTCGGTGAGCCCAATCGCTTGCAGGCACAAGATGTCGCCCGCGCGGTTACCGGTGTGCAAGCCTTGCTGGCCGGGATGGAAATGAGCGGGAGTTCATCCCGTAGCGATCGCCAGCAACCGGTGTTCTACAAATCACGCTGGGTCCGGGTGGACCGCGGGGGAATCCTGTTCAGTACCGTCAAGTTGGGGCAGTCGGTTGCGGCCGGGGAAGTTCTGGGAACGGTGACCGACCCACTGAGTAATGTGTATGTGGAAATTCGTTCACCCTTCACTGGGCGGGTATTGGGCAAGGCGCTGAATCAGTTCGTGATGCCGGGATTTGCGGCGTTCCGTGTCGGGGTGGAAACCTCCGAGGGCAGCGTGGTGCGTGAGGCTGCCAGCCCGGAAGCTCCGCCGAGCGCTGACGAGTCCACGGCAGACGATCAGCCGCCCTCCTGAAAGGGTGGGCTTCTTGCACAAGTCGCCCGCACAGCGGGCCGGCGGCGGGTCGCGACACCCGCGCTGGAAGTCTGCCCAGCTTGAGCGCACAATCGGGGCTCCGATTGCGTAGGAGTAAACGCAGATGACCAAGAATATTGGGAACGCAGAACGCGTTCTTCGCGGTGCCGTTGGATTGGCTCTGGTGGCCTGGGGCCTGTGGGCGCAAAACTGGTGGGGCGCCCTGGGCGTCATTCCGCTGTTTACCGCGGCTTCCGGCTGGTGCCCCCCGTACTCCCTGCTCGGAATCAGCACCTGTAAAACCAAGCAAGCCTGAAGCGGCTGCCCCGGTCCCGGCTGACCGGGGCGGAGTCCGTCGCCGGTTGTCAGAGATCTTCGCCGCCGGGCTTCCCCACCGCGGTCGCCAAAGTTTGGGTGACTGCTCTAGGATGACGATTGGGTAACGCTTATCGTCAGGGGCTGGGGTGGAAAACAAAACCGCGGATGTCATTGTGGTCGGCGCCGGTTTGGCCGGCCTGAAGGCTGCCAACGAGCTCCGTGCTGCGGGTCATCAGGTCGTTCTCCTGGAGGCTCGCGACCGGGTGGGAGGGCGCTCCAAACCCGGAGAAATTGCCGGCCAGACAGTGGACTTCGGCGGGCAGTGGGTCGGCCCGCAGCAGACCTTGCTACTGGCCGAGGCGCGGGAATTGGGCGTGGAAACCTACGCCCAGTACGACCAGGGTTCGAGCCTGGTCAGCCTGGACGGTCGCGTGAAATCGTATGCCTCGGATATTCCCCGGCTGCCGGTGCTGTCCTTGCTGGAGCTGGGAGTGACGGAATGGCGCTGGCGCCGGCATGTACGTTCGTTACCGGCCGATACGCCGTGGTTGGCAGGGCGTGCCGACGAATGGGATTCGCAAACGCTCGAAAGCTGGATCCAGAAAAACCTGCACACCCGCGCAGCCCGCGACTTCGCCCGCATCGTGGCGCGGGCCGTATTTTGCGCCGAGGCGCGGCAGCTTTCCTATCTGTACTTTCTGGAGTACCTGCGACAGGGAGACGGCCTGGAGGTACTGATCGGGACGCGCGGTGGCGCCCAGCAGGACAAGTTCCGGGGAGGCGCCTGGCAGATTCCGTCGCGGCTGGCCGAGCGCCTGGGGAACAGCGTCATTCTGAACGCCCCGGTGTCTCATGTGATGCAGGATGCACACGGTGTCACCGTTCGCTCCGCGCAGGGGGAATTTCGGGGGCGCTATCTGATCATGGCGGTGCCGCCCGCTCTGGCGGGTCGCATCCATTTCGAGCAGCCGCTGCCGGCACGGCGAGACGGGCTGCTGCAGCGAATGCCAATGGGTTCGGTGATCAAAGTCCACGTGGCCTATCCCACGCCGTTCTGGCGGGCGCGCGGCTTGAACGGGTCGATTGCGGCTAATGACCGCGCGTTCAATGTGGTCTTCGACCAAACCCCGGAGGACGGCAGCATCGGCATGCTGGTGGGTTTTATCGACGGGGATCACGCCGTGGCGATGAGCCCGTGGAGCGAGGACCAGCGGCGGGCGCAGGTGGTTGCCGATCTCGTGCACTACTTCGGGCCTGATGCCGCGGAACCCCTGGCCTACGCCGAGCAGGACTGGACCACCGAAGAGTGGAGCCGGGGCTGCTATGTCGGGCACATGGGGCCGGGCGTGATGACAACCTACGGGCAGACATTGCGGGAGCCCTGCGGCCGGATCCACTGGGCCGGCACCGAAACCGCAACGCGCTGGATGGGGTATCTGGATGGCGCACTGCAGTCCGGTATTCGCGCCGCCGACGAAGTGCGGCAGCGCCTGGCGACCCCGGTCTAAGGAAGCACTGATTTATTCGCTGCGCTCGTGATCTGCACCACCGGCGGTGCTCCCCGCAAAAATGAACACGGGCCTCACATATGCCCCATATGCTGCGGTTTCTGTGCTCCGACCTCACTTCGCTCGCGGATTAAATCAGCACTTCCCTAAAGCGCGCGAAAGGCGAAGGTTTTCAAATAGGCCGTTTCCGGCATGGCCGGGTGCACCGGGTGATCCGGGCCGGCGCCGCCGCTATGGAACATCTGCAATGTGCGTCCGAGGCGGGCCGCTTCACGCTGGACCAGACCCAGCAGCGTTTCCGCCGGCATGTGGTGGGAGCAGCTGGAGGCGAAAAGAATGCCGCCCGGAGCCAGGGTTTGCAGGGCGACATGGTTCAGCCGTGCGTAGTGTTCGCGGCCGGCATCGAAGTCTTTTTTGCGCTTGATCAACGCGGGTGGATCCACCACGATCAGACCGAATTGACGTTGCTCGTCGCGCAGACCGCGCAGTGTTTCCAGGGCATCGGCGCAGTGGGTTTCGACGCTGAGTCCCGCATCGCGGGCCGTAGCTTCAAGTTGCTGCAACGCGCTCGCGGAGGCGTCCACGCAGGTGACGCTGCGGGCGCCGTGTGCGGCGGCACCCAGGCCCCAGCCGCCGACATAACTGAACACGTCCAGCACATCCTGATCCCGCGCCAGGCGGGCAAACAGCTCGCGGTGCGGGCGCTGGTCGTAGAACCAGCCGGTTTTCTGTCCGCCGCGGATGTCGCACTTTAGCCCCAGGCCGTTTTCTGGCACCTCCAGGATGCAGGGCTCGGTATCGTTGTCATCGGTGGCAAGTCCTTCCAGCTGACGACCCGAGGAGTTGCGTTTGAAGATGAGCTCCCGCGCACCGGTGACCTCGCGCAGTACCGGCTCCCAAACCGGTTGCAGCGCTTCCATGCCGGCGGTATTCACCTCCACCACCAGCAGATCGCCAAAGCGGTCGATGACCAGGCCGGGCAATGCATCGCCTTCGCTGTGCACCAGCCGGTAGTAGGGCTGGTCGTAGAGGTACTCACGCAGAGTCAGCGCCTGGCGGAAACGGTGCGCAAAAAAGGCGCCGTCAATGGCGACGGGCTCCCGCGTCAGCAACCGCACAGCGATGAGCGTGGCCGGGTTGACCGTGCCACGCCCCTGGAAGTGCCCGCGACTGCCGTACACATCGACAATGGCTCCGGGCTCCAGCCCTTTCAGCGGCGTGGTCTGGGTGTCGATTTCATTCGAATACACCCACACGTGGCCACCGCGCAGACGTTTTTCCATGCGCGGTTTGAGGTTCAGGCGGAGTGCTTCGGTCATGGGGTGGCCCGGGGATGGATCATGCGGCGGAGGAAAGCAGGCCGTCCTGCTCGAGTAGGGCTTCGATTTGCGGGTCACGACCGCGGAACTCGCGGTACAGCTCGGCGGCATCACGGCTACCGCCGCGCGACAGAATGGCATCGCGGAACCGGGCGCCGGTCTGGGCATTGAACAGCCCTTCCTCGCGGAAGGCCGCAAAGGCGTCGGCGGAGAGCACTTCGGCCCACTTGTAGCTGTAGTAACCGGCCGCGTATCCCCCGGCGAAAATATGCGAAAAGCTGTTCGCAAACCGGTTCCAGGCCGGCGGGGTGACCAGGGCGACTTCATCGCGCACGCCTTGCAGGATGGCCTCCACCCGAGCCCCGGTGGCCGGGTCGTAGTCCCGATGCAGGCGCAGGTCGAACAACGCCAGTTCGACTTGCCGCAGGGTGGCCAACCCAGCGTTATAGCTGCGACTTTCACGCAGCTTGTGCAGCATGTCCGCCGGCAGCGGCTGATCGGTTTCCACGTGGCAGGCGAAGAGGTCCAGCGCTTCGCGCTCCCAGCACCAGTTTTCCAGGAACTGGCTGGGGAGTTCGACGGCGTCCCAGGCCACGCCGTTGATGCCGGCGACCCCGGGTACCTGCACCCGCGTCAGCATGTGGTGCAGACCATGACCAAATTCGTGGAACAGGGTCAGCACTTCATCGTGGGTCAGCAGCGCAGGCCCGGTGTCGGTCGGCGCGCGGAAATTGCAGGTGAGTGTGGCCACCGGGAGCTGCTGCTGACCGTTGTCGACGAACAGGCCGGCGCAATCCCCCATCCAGGCGCCGCCGCGCTTCTTCTCGCGAGCGTAGAGGTCGGTGTAGAACCAGGCGATCTGCTGCCCATCCTGAATCACGGCGAACGCTTGCGCATCCGGGTGCCAGGTCGGGACATCACGCGCTTCTACACGCACGCCAAACAGTTTCTCGGCAACGCCAAACAGACCATCCAGCACACGTGGCAGGGCGAAGTAGGGGCGCAGCAGTTCGTCGGACAGCCCCAGCGTGGCTTCTTTGTGTTTCTCCGCCCAGTACGCGGTATCCCATGGGCGAAGCGGGGCTTCGGCGCCGTGTTTCACGGCGTAGGCGGTCAAGGCATCCAGCTGCGCCTGCGCGGCCGGGCGTGCCTTGTGCGCCAGGTCCAGCAGGAAGGCTTCCACCTGATCCGGGGACTCGGCCATCTTCGGGACCAGCGAAACTTCGGCGAAGTTGGCATACCCCAGCAGGCCGGCTTCTTCATGCCGCAGCGCCAGGATTTCATCCATCAGCGGGCCGTTGTCGCGCTCGCCGGCTTGTGGCCCCTGGTCCGAGGCGCGGGTGACATAAGCCGTGTACATCTCTTCCCGTAGCGCGCGGTCATCGGCGTGGGTGATGATCGCGTCGAAGCTGGGGTAGTCCAGCCCGTAAACGTAACCGTCCAGTTCCCGGGCCTGGGCTTTGGCGCGTCCCTGGGCGAGGGCAGATTCAGGCAGTCCGGAGAGACGGCTGGTGTCGGCAAGGTGCAGCTGCCAGGCGTCCGTAGAATCGATGAGATGGGATTCAAAGCGGTTGCTCAGCTCCGCCAGGCGTTGCTGGATTTCCGCGTAGCGCTGCTTTTTATCAGCCGGCAGATCCACACCGGACAAGTGGAAATCGCGCAGCGCGTTGTCGGCAAGTTTGCGGGCGTCTGCGCTGAGATCGGGTTGTGCCGCCAGGGCTTTCCAGGCCGCGCAAAGGGCGGTGTTCTGCCCCATCTCGGTCGCGTATTCGGTGAGTTTGGGCAGGCAGGCCTCGTACGCGGCGCGCCACTCCGGTGTGTTCTGTACCGAATGCAGGTGGGAGCCAGGGGAGAAGGCTTTGTGGATGCGGTTTTCCAGCCGTTCCAGCGGTTCGCCAAAGCCCTTCCAGGTGAAATCGCCCACTTCCAGGAGCCGGGCCACCTCGGTGCGGGCTTCCGCCAGTACCGCGTCCATCGCTTTTTCCAGGTGCTCGGGGCGAATCTCCGACCAGGGCGGGGTGGCGTCCCAGTGCAGCAGGGGGTTGGTCATTCCAGTACCTCGAAGGTGACGCCGGCATGCTCGATCAGACGTGATTGCAGCTTTTCACCCAGCGCTGTGGCCGGAGTCCAGAAACCACCGGGCAGGTCGTCGCCAATATCCTGGACGAGGCATGCCGCGGCTTCGCCAAGCATTTTCGCGGTGGAGCCATAGCCCGGGTCGCGATCACCGGTGAGCCGGGTTTTGAGCGTATTGCCTTCAGCATCACGGGCGTAGAAGCGGTAGTCCCAGTAACCGGCGGCCTGCGCCTCCGGGCTGGGTCCTTCACCCGGCGCGGGGAGCACGGTTTTTTCCATCAGCCAGCGGGTGGGTGGCAACGCCGCCCCCGCGAAAAATCCCGCCAGACCGGCGGTCAGGCCCATCGCGGCCATGCGCCCGGAGAGTCCCGATCCCATCAACATCGCCTCGTCGTAAACGAAGTTTTCGCCCCAGTCGTGGTCGGTCAGTGCCTGCGAGCGCATCACGACGCGGGTATTGATGGCGGCCATGACGAAGGGCGCGACCCAGGCCTGCGCATCCACATCGAAGACGGCGTGGCTGACATTAGGTTGCCGGGTTTTCAGTTGTTTGCCGGGAGGGCACAGCGCGTAGGGGTTCTTGAGAATCGCGCGCACTTCCGGCTTGGCCATCACTTCCTTGGCAGCGTTCACCATGGACGCCACCGTACCGCCGGAAAAGGTGCCCTTCATGGCGCGGACCCGCATCTTCACTTCGCTGGCTGGATGGCCATGGCGCTGGATGAATTGCGCTTGGGTGTAGGCGACGCCCAGGTCCGAGGGAATGGAGTCGAATCCGCAGCAATGCACGATGTGCGCGCCGGATGCTTGGGCCTGCGTTTCGTATTTGCTCAACATGCTGGCGATCCACTGGGTTTCCCCGGTGAGGTCGCAATAGTGCGTGCCGGAAGCGGCGCAGGCAGCGAGCAGGGTCTCGCCGTAGAGCGCATACGGCCCCACCGTGGAGACCACACCCCGGGTGCGTTCGCAGAGTGCGCGCAACGCTTCGGCGTCGTGAGCATCGGCGACGATCAAGGGGATATCCGCGCCGTCATCGCCCAAAGAGCGCTGCACCTCGGCCAGTTTGGTCACGCTGCGGCCGGCCATGGCCCAGCGCAAGGACTTGCCCTTCCCGCCGTGGCGGTGCATCAGGTAGTGGGCAAGGATCTGGCCGACAAAGCTGGTAGCCCCGAAGACCACCAAATCCAACTCGGTGGCGGCAGGTTGTGCGTTGCTCATGGATGTCCCCAAAGTAATTCGGAGCACCATTATTGACTATGCCCGCCGGGGGCATCGTTCCACGCGTCGTAAATTGTTTGCCGTGGCACAAATCTGATGCTGCAATGCGGCAAGATGGGCGCTTATCGACAGGGAACAGACAGGGATGGCACAGGGCTTGGCCGGATGGATGATGGCTTACCGCGGACGCCTGGCATTGCTGGCAATGGTGATTTTCGCGCTGTGCGTGGCCGGCGCGCCGCATATTCGTAACGAGAACAACTACAAGCAGTTCTTCGATGCCGATGACCCCTTGCTGGTTTCCCACGAGGCCATGGAGGAGGCGTATACGCGCTCGGACTCCACCAGCATCCTGATCGGCACCCGTGACGGCTCTTCGCTGCTCACGCCCCGTTATCTGGCGGTAATCCAGGACCTCACCGCGCGCATGTGGCAATTCCCGCTGGCGCTGCGGGTGGATTCCATCACCAACTACCAGCATTCCGAAGGGGATGGTGATGACTTGCGGGTGGAAGCCCTGCTGGAGGATGTTGCCGATCTTACTGCGGAGGAATTGCAGCGGCGCGCTGACATCGTGCGTCTCGAGCCGATGCTCAAAGACGCGCTGATTTCCGAGGACGGCTCGGCGACGGCGATTCGCACCCGTTTGAACATGCCCACCGATGACGTCGACGCCGCCGGGGATGCTACCGCGGATGTGGTCATGCGGATGCGGGCGATCCGCGACGAAATGAAGGCCGAGTACCCGGAGCTGGAATGGCACGTGCTCGGTCTGCCGCAGGTGGACTACGGCTTCAAGGAATCGATGGACCGCGATATGGTGGAACTGGTACCGCTGATGTTTGCGGTGATCTGTTTGCTGTGCTGGGTCTTGATGCGTTCGGTGAGCGCGACGCTGGCTGTAGTTGCGGTCATCGGGGTGACGGTGCCGGCGAGCATGGGCTTGGCGGGCTGGCTGGGCTTGCCGCTGAACGAGGTGAGCGGGGCCTCCCCGGTGATCATCCTGACGTTGTGCGTTTGCGACGCCGTGCACGTACTGGTCAGCTACCTCAAATCACGTGCGCATGGCACCGAGCAACTGCGGGCTGCGGAGCACGCTCTGCGCATTAACATGCAGCCGGTATTCCTGACTTCGCTGACCACCGCGGTGGGATTCCTGAGCCTGAATTTCTCGGATGCACCGCCGTTTCGCGTGCTCGGCAACATCACCGCCGTGGGCGTCATCCTCGCCTGGCTGTTCAGCTTGCTTCTGCTGCCCTGGCTGATGAGCAAGCTGCCCGCAGCCAGCAAGCCGGTCCGTGAGCTCGGGCTCAACGCGCTCGGCGTTTGGGTCATGCGGCAGCGAAAGGTGCTGCTGTGGGGGCTGTTGGCACTGGCGGCGCTGATCATCAGCATGGCGCCGCGCAACGTGTTCACCGACAGCACCTACCAATATTTCGCCAAAGGCGTGCCGATTCGGGATGCGTCCGAGTTCGTCGAGCATCGGCTCACGGGGTTCGACACGATGAACTACTCGTTGCCCGCTGCTGGCCCCGGGGGTATGTCCGACCCTGAGTACCTACGCCAGGTGGAGGCATTTGCGCAGTGGTTCCGGGAACAGCCGCATGTGGTTCATGTGTCGGCGATTACCGATACCTTCAAGAAGCTCAATCGCAACATGCACGGCGAAGACCCGGCCTGGTTCCGGGTGCCGGACAACGCGGAACTGGCGGCGCAGTACCTGCTGCTGTACGAGTTCTCGTTGCCGTTCGGTCTGGATCTCAACACCCAGGTGAACTTTGACAAGAGTGCGACCAAGTTCGTCGTTAGCCTGCGGGAGGTCAAGGCCAAGGACATCATGGAAATTCAGCACACCGCCGATGTGTGGCTGCAGCAGAACGCACCGGCGATTCGTGGGCCGGGGACCGGCGTGTCTGCGATGTTTGCGCACATCGGGCAAAACAACATCAAATCGATGATGGTTGGCAGTCTGGTGGCGCTGCTGGGCATCAGCCTGACGATGATGATCGCCCTGCGCTCGTGGCGGGTGGGGATGGTGTCTCTGATACCCAATGCCTTGCCGGCGCTGATGGCCCTGGGCCTGTGGGGCGTGTTCGTGGCCGAGGTGAATCTGGCCGTTGCGGCGATTTTCTCGATTACGCTGGGGATCGTCGTGGACGATACCGTGCACTTTCTGTCGAAATATCTGCGCGCCCGACGCGAGGAATCGCTGGATGCCACCGCGGCCGTGCGCTACGCCTTCAATACGGTAGGCGCCGCGCTGCTGGTGACTACGCTGGCGCTGGCGGCGGGATTCGGGATTCTGGCGTTGAGCGATTTCAAGGTGAACTCGCTGACCGGGCTGCTCACCGCGATTACGATCACCATCGCCCTGGTTTACGACTTGCTGTTCCTCCCCCCTTTGCTGGTCCGGCTTGATCGCTGGATGTTGCCGGATGATTCCCCACCGGCAGGGTCTAAAGCGTCGGCTTAGGTCAGCCGCGCGTCACGCGTGTGGCCGGGGCGTGTCTCCGAGGCGGGTACTTACTGAACTGAGGCAGCCTGCCGTCCCGAACGGGCGCGCATCTGGTGCACCGTCGCCTTGGCAATTTGCTGGCGGTGGGCCCGATAGCGTTGCAGCGGGGAGACGTTACGGCCTGCAGCCTTGCGATTGAGCAGTCGACGAATCATCGACTTTTCGTCGTCGCTCAAAGACATGTAGCCCTCGTCCAGGGCGTGTTCCACGCTGTCGTGTTCGTCTTCGGTCAACGACTGGGTGAGCAGCAGGTTTTCAAGGTCAGCGATCATGTTGTCCATCGGTTTTACCTCTGTTGTCTTGCGACTGCGGTTTTAGATTTACCGTCAGCGTGTCAAGAAAATGTCGAGAGAAATCCGCTGGTGAACATCAAACGCCTGTTTCAGACCGGCGTCAAGATGCGCCAGCAGCCCCGATGCGAAAAACCGGGATGCTGGCGCGTCAAGAGTGACGATTAGCCGACGCGGGCCAAGTAATCTGCGCGCTTGAATCGGCGGGTGGTGCGCATGAAGCCGAAGGTGAATCCCGGCCACAGCGTGGTGATCTTGCCGTTGCGGTGTTTGTACCAGCTGTCGCACTCCGTGGACCACACGGACGAGCCCAGTTTCTTCTGCAACTTGTCGTTGTAGGCGGTTTCAACTTCCGGACGCACCTCCAGCGGCTGGTGTTCGTTCAATGCGCTGGCTAGCGCCTGCATGACGTAGCGCACCTGCGCCTCGATCATCAGCACCATCGAGCTGTGGCCGAGCCCGGTGTTCGGGCCGGTCAGGAAAAACAGGTTGGGGAAGCCGGGCACTGCAGTGCCCAGATAGGCATGCTCGCCATCGGCCCAGCTGCTGGCCAACGATTGACCATTGCGACCGAAAACCTTGGCGGCAATCGGGTTTTCCGTTGCGTAGAAACCCGTGCCGTAAATGATCGCGTCCACTTCCCGTACGTTGCCCTCCTGGTCGACAACGCTGTGGTCACGCACTTCGGCGATGCCGCTGGTGATCAGCTCCACATTGTCCCGGGTCATGGTCGGGTACCAGTCGTTGGAGATCAGGATGCGCTTGCAGCCGATCAGGTAGTTCGGTGTGAGCTTCTGGCGCAGCGTGCGATCGGCCACCTGCGATTTCAGATGATTGGCAGCGATTTTCTGGAAGAACTTCATCAGCGCCGGGTTCAGCACGATGCCGACCACGCGAGCTTCGTGCCCGCAGTAAACCAGGCTGCGCAGCGCGTTGCGATACATCGGCACCTTTTCCATCAGCCATTGCTGCCACTGCGGGATCTCTTTGTCCGGGCGCGGAATGATCCAGTTGGGGGTGCGCTGGTAGACATCCAGTCGGCCGGCCTGTTTGGCAATTTCCGGTACGAACTGAATCGCCGATGCCCCAGTGCCGATAACGGCGATGCGCTTGCCGCGCAGGTCGTAGTCATGATCCCAGGTGGCCGAGTGAAAACTGTGGCCGCGGAAGGTTTCGATCCCGGGAATATCCGGCGTTTTCGGTTCGGCCAGACCACCGTTGCCGGACACCACCACCCGTGCTGTCAGTGTGGCTGCACTGGTTTTGATGACCCAGTGTTGTGCGGCGTCGTCCCAGCGCAGATCTTCCACGTTGTGATTGAAGCGGATGTGCGGCAGCAGCTGGTGGTCTCGCGCAACGCCTTCCAGATAGGCCTTCAGTTCGGGTTGCGTGGGGTAGGTCCGCGACCAGTCCGATTTCTGGGCAAACGAAAACGAGTACAGACGCGCGGGAACATCGCATGCGGCGCCGGGGTAGCTGTTATCGCGCCAGGTACCGCCCACGCCATCCGCGCGCTCGACGATGACGAAGTCCTCGATCCCGGCTTCCTTCAATTTGATGCCGGTGCACAGCCCGGCAAACCCGGTTCCGATGACGACGACTTGGTGATCTGTTGCGGGCATGTTGGCTCCATAAGTGAATACGAATGTTGTCAGATTGCATCTGAATACGAGTGATGTCAACATTGGCGCATGAAAAATATTCGGGAATCTGCCGCGGACGGCCGCGTATATCGCGGCGAAAGTGCCGCGCAGCGCCGCGAGGAGCGTTTCGAGCGCCTGCTGGACGCCGCATTGGAAATCATCGGCACCGAGGGTTTCAAGGCCGCTACCGTGCGCGCAGTTTGTGGCCGCGCCGAGCTGACCCAGCGTTATTACTACGAGTCCTTCGAAAACGCGGAAGACATGTTCATCGCGCTGTACGAGCGCGAGCTGCAGCGGCTGGCTGCCGCCATCACCGCCGCCGTGGAGTCCGCACCCAAGGATCCGCCGTCATTCGCGCGCGCGGCGGTGGGCTCGGTGTTCCGCCATTTGCGCGAGCACCCACAGGCGGCGCGAACGCTGTTCCTCGAGGTGTACGGCATATCCCCCGCGGTGGATGCCACGTACCGGGGTGGAAGCCAGCGCATGATCGATCTGGTGGTCGGATATGCCCGTCCGTTGGTCGAACCCGAGCGCTTGAACGGGCTGGACTTCGATCTGCAAGGCTCGGCCTTGGTCGGGGCGGTCATTTTCGTGGCGATGAACTGGATCCTGTCGGATTTCGCCAAGCCGGAACAGGTCATCGTCGAAAACCTGATGGTGATGGCCCGCTCCCTTCTGGATGGCCTGGGGCGCGCGTAGGCGAATGGGCCGGCCCAGGGTGGTGCCAGCGTGCTGCCGGGGTGGTGCCAGGGTGGTGCGGCTTTGGCGGAAATTGGTTGCCAAGCGGCCCGCGTGACCGTCATGCTTGGGCCTATGCAGGACACGCCCCCCATGGCTAAACGCCCACGCCCGACTTTTGCCTCGCGCATCACGCCATTCATTGCCCGTGGACCCTCCGGGCGGGAGCGCCAACGTGCCGGCAAAGCCGATGTGCTGGAGCTTTATTACGAGGCCGGGGATCCGCATTCGCATCTGTGCGCGCAGCTGCTCCCCGAATTTGAACGCCGGCTGAATATTCCCGTGGTGGTCCGCGTTGTGCCGCCTCCTGCGGAGGAGGCTTACCCGGAACCGGGGCGACAACGGGCCTTCGCGCTGCAGGACGCAATCCAGATTGCGCCGGCCTGGGGGCTCGACTTCGTGGGCAAATGCCTGCCCGATGCCGAGGACTGCAAGCGGGCGGCGCGGACACTGGTCGCTGCTCGTGGTCTGGCTGATTTCGCCAAGCGGGAGCAGGCCTGCGCCGACGCGCTGTTCACCAAATCCGATATTCGGGTCGCTGTGCGCAAATACGCGGCGCAGGATGACCGCTCAACCGGCCGGCAAATCGTTGAAAACGGGACGCGCCGGACCAGGCTGGGGCACTACCTCCCGGCAATGTGGCAGTTCGACGGCGAGTGGTTCTGGGCACTGGATCGACTGGATTTCCTGGAAAGCCGCTTGCGGGCGCGGGGGTTAATCAACGGGGCCGCGCCCCTGGCGGAATTTTCCGCCGAAGCGGCGCTGATCCCCGACTTGCCGGCGTCGGAGCCGGTGCGCTTCTGGTTCAGTTTCCGTAGCCCCTATTCCTATCTCGCGGCGATGATGGTGCGCAAACGCCCGGAGCTGTTTTCCCGCTTGCAAGTGCTGCCGGTACTGCCCATGGCCATGCGCGGCTTGCCCGTGCCCAAGGCCAAACGTTTCTACATCGTGCGTGATGCCTTCCGCCTGGCCGAAAAGATGGCAATCCCCTTCGGCCATATTGCTGATCCTATCGGTGACGGCGCACGACGTTGCCTGGCGGTGTTCCCGCTGGCGGATGGCGTGGAACAGCAGCTGGACTTTCTGTGCAGTGCCGGGCAGGCGGTCTGGGGTGAGGGGATCGATATCGCCAAGGACGAGGGGATGCAGTTTGTGGTCGAGCGCGCCGGTATGAGCTGGTCGCGCGCCCGGGCCATGCTGAACCCACCGCTGGACATCGACTATGCCCAGGTTAATCGGGATGCCTTGTTTGCGGCAGGCATGTGGGGCGTGCCCAGTTTCGGTATGGGTGACTTCGCCACCTGGGGGCAGGACCGCCTGTGGATGATCGAGGAGATTGTCGCCAAATCGTCATGAGGCGGTCCTAGCATCGTCGCCAGTAAACATGGGGATTGAGCGGGAATGCTCACAAAAAGCATCGCGGGCGCGCGGGTGGCTGTACGTACCACCAGTTTCCTGGGGATGGTGTTCGTGGCCATCGGCATTTGCGCCGCCATTCGTGTGGCCGGGCGCGAGCGCATTCGACCCGCCGCCGCCGCGGGGTGGTGGTCACGGCGGGCGCTGGGCATTTTGGGTATCGAGCTGATTCAGCAGGGGCAGGGGCAGCCCGGCCGAAGCATGGTCATCAGCAACCACGTCAGCTGGCTGGATATTCTGGTCATCGCTGCGGCCGAAGAACCGCACTTTGTGGCCAAGAGCGAAATCGCCCGGTGGCCGCTGGTGGGCTGGATCGCAACCACCGTGGAAACCTTTTATATCCGTCGCGGCCGCGGCGGTTCTCGCCCGCTGCTGAACGAGCTGGTGCCGTGGCTGAAACGTGAAAACGAAAGCTTCGTCGTGTTTCCCGAAGGAACGACAACCGATGGACGCGACGTATTGCCCATGCATGCCCGGCTGTTTACGGCCGCGGTGCAGGCCGGTGTGCCCGTGCAGCCGTTGGCTTTACGTTATGGGCGGGATCGCACGGGGCGGGATATCGCGCCATTTATCGGCGACGACACCTTGCTGGCGCATATTTTTCGGGTGCTCGGCAGCCCCGGGTTCGCGGTCGAGCTGAGATACGGCGATCCCCAGCTACCGCATTGCCCGGTTGAGTTGCTGGCCTGGCGGAGCGAACAGGAAGTGCGCCGTTGTCTCGGGTTGGCGCCGCGCGATCTGGCTCAGGCGGCCTGACGCGCGTTTTTGGTTTCGCGCACGGCGGATGGCTCCCAATCCGGGGGCATGATCAGGCGCAACAGCTTGTTGCCGATACCCGGTGTCTTCCAGACCGCAACCGCCAGATCGCGCAAGGCGTGAAAGATCACCACCAGCGGGTTGTAACTGTGGATGTTCTTGGTCAGTCCGTACACCACCGGCTCTTCAGCTGATTCGGGTTCGAAGGTGCCGAACAGCTTGTCCCAGATGATGAGAATTCCGGCGTAATTTCTGTCGATATAGCGGGCGTTGCTGCCATGGTGAACGCGGTGGTGTGAGGGCGTATTGAACACGGCCTCGAACCACGCAGGCATGCGGTCAATGGCTTCGGTATGGATCCAGTACTGATACAGCAGGTTGATCCCGAAGCCCAGCGCGAGAGCGACCGGATGAAAACCCACCCAGGCCAGCGGCAGGTAAAACACAAATCCGTAAACCGGCCCCAGAGTGGACTGCCGCAGCGCGGTGGACAGGTTGTAGTGTTCGCTGGAGTGGTGATTGACATGTTCGCACCAGAGCAGACGGACCCGGTGCGCCGAGCGATGGTAGATGTAGTAGCAGAGGTCCTGCATGACCAGCAGCAAGGGCCAGGTCCAGAGCGCCAGCGGGTCGAAGGTGAACAGTCGGTTCCCGTAGACCGCTGCGAATGCCGCAGCGACGTAACCAGCGGTGATGCCCATGACAACCAGTTTGATCACGCCCAGCAGCAGGCTGGTGCCGGTGTCTTGCCAGGCGTAGCCCACCTTGCCCTGCATGCTGGCGCGACGTAAAACCAGCCATTCCAGCACGAGTGTGGTGAAGAAAACCGGAATGGCCAGAAGCAGGATGTTCTGGCTCCACCAGGTGAGTGTCTCCATCGGTGCGGTGATTCACAAAGTCTGGATGCAGTGTGGGGCAAGCCAGGCCGCTGCGGCAAGCCCAACTTCGGTCGCGTCTCTCTAGAATGGCGACTTCCTTACCCGAGCCTGTGACCTCATGAGTGAATTGATGCTGACCCCGGAACAGGTGCGCGTGCTGGGGGTGCTGGTCGAGAAGTCGATCACCACGCCTAATTACTACCCGATGACGGTCAACGCGGTGACCACAGCCAGCAACCAGAAAAATTCGCGGGTGCCGGTCATGCAGCTCAGCGAGGTCGATGTGCAGCGTGCTCTGACCGACCTGATGGAACTTGATTTCGTCGAGCGAGATGACAGCAGCAGCCGCTCGACCAAGTGGAGCCAGCAGATGCGGAGTCAGCTGCTGCTCAAATCCACCACGCAGGCCGTGCTGGTCACGCTGATGCTGCGCGGGGCTCAGACCACGGCAGAGTTGCTGCGCAATGCGCAGAACCTGCGGGGGCCCACGACGGCGGAAGCATTGGCCGCAGCGCTGGAAGACCTGGAAGACCGGGCCCAACCGCTGGTGCAGCAGCTGCCGCGAGCGCCGGGGCAAAAGGAAGCCCGCTGGGTGCACCTGTGCAGCGGTGAGCCAGACCCCGCCCAGCTGACGGTGGCGGCTCCGGCTGCGGCGACGGTACGCAATGATCGCGCAATGGAGCTCGAGGCGCGGATCGCCGCCCTGGAAGAGCGCGTGAAGACGCTGGAAGATCTGCTGGCCTGAGCGGCCTGAGCAATCAGTAGTGCGGGGGGCGTTCGTCTTCGATTGAGCCGCCGCCCGCACCGCCGAAATCATCGCGCATCGTGCGCAGCGCCGATGCCAGCTGCTTGACCTGCAACTTCAGCCGGTCAATATCGAGCTGCTGGGCGGCCACAATCGCGTTCAGGCTATGGACGGCGTCGTCCTGGAAAGCCAGCCGACTTTCCAGCTCGGCCAGGCGCTCGTCGACGCTCACTCAGGCGTCACTGCGCTCGGTGATTTCCAGCAGGTGGTAGCCAAACTGGGTTTTGACCGGACCGTGCACCACATTCAGGGCGTCACGAAACACGACCGCATCGAATTCCGGAACCATCATGCCTTTGCTGAAGCGGCCCAGGTCGCCGCCCGACTTGCCGGAGGGGCAGGTCGAATTGGCCTTGGCCACGTCGGCGAAATCCGCCCCGTTTTCGATTTCCGCTTTCAGGGCGAGGCATTGCTCCTCGGTGGGAACAAGGATGTGGCGTGCTGAGGCGGTGGGCATTTTGCGTTTCCTGAAGAACATGGGTGCGGATGCTACTGAAAACTTGCTATGGCTGCATTGTTGCACTGCCGTATAATGTTGCAATGCAGCATATCTTGAAACCGATGGTTTGCGCGGCCGTGCTGGCCTCCGGATGGGGAGCGCCAGAAGTACGCGCCCAGGAGTTGGAGCTGTCCGGTCAAGGCAACGCCTACTGGCAGCGGGACCCGGAGTACAGGGCCTCCGCAGCGCTGACCGTGGCTTGGCACCCCTACGCCCGCGAAACCGATGGCAGCACCCACAATCTCGACCTGGTGCTGTTCGGGCGTTACGCCGAAGGCGCCGATGCCGCGCGTCAGCATGCGGACGTTCGCGAGCTGAGCTATATCCGCGCCTGGGATGCCTACGAAGTCCGTTTCGGCGTGGGGCGGGTGTTCTGGGGCGTCACCGAGTCCGCGCACCTGGTGGACATCGTGAATCAGTCGGATCTGCTCGAAGACCTGGACGGCGAAGACAAGCTCGGTCAGCCGCTGCTCTCCGCCAGTCGCGCCGTGTTCAACGGGCGCTTCACGGCCATGGTCCTGCCGCATTTTCGGGAGCGCCGTTTTGGCCCGACGTATTCCGAACTGGCGCCGTACCCGATCGTGGAGAAAGAGGCGCGTTTCGAGTCGCAGCGCGCGACGCAGCATGTGGACTTCGCGTTCCGTTTAAGCCAGCGTTTTGGCGATCTGGATATCGGGCTCACGGCCTTCACCGGCAACGCGCGCGAGCCCCGGTTGGTGCCCTGCGCGGGTAAAGGCAGCGGTCGCCCGGGGACCGAAACACAGGCGAACTGCAATCTGGATGAAGCGTTCGCGCCACCACAGGAGTCGGCCTTGGCGGGGCTGGTCGTCGATGTGGCCGCGCTGTTCGACCTCGGCCCCTCCCGCGAAGAGCTCGCGCAGCAGTACATCGAGGAGGCGATGGCCGATGTGGTGCTGGTTCCTTTCTACGACCAGATTCGCCAGCTCGGATTGGATGCGCAATGGATCGCCGGGGCTGCGGCCTGGAAAATGGAGGCCCGACTGCGCGAGCAGCAGGGCGCCTGGCAACTGGCGGCGGTAGCGGGTGTGGAATACAGCCTGGGTGCTTACTTCAATGACCTGATCGACGCCGGTGTTCTGGTCGAGTTTCTGTACGACGACCGCGATATCACCCAGTACCTCTCACTATTCGAAGAAGATGTCTTTATCGGCATGCGCCTGCTCGGCAACGATGCGGCCGGGAGTCAACTGCTGGGTGGCGTCGTTATTGATATCGACAACAGCGATCAGTTCTGGTCGCTGGAGGCCAGTCGGCGGTTTGGCGCAAACCTTCGCGGCGCCCTGGAGTTTCGGGCCTATGAGCCCGGCAAGGACGAGGCAGTGACGGATTTTCTCGACGACATTGATGCCTTGCGAATCGAGATCACCTATTTTTTGTAAATCAGGATTCCGGGCGCTTACGTCCCCGGTTTGTCATCTGTGGTTGATAGGGTGGAAGCCATGAAAACACGGGAAATATTGCTGCTGGCTGCGTTGCTCACAGCCTGTACAGGCGGGCGCGAGGCCCCCGAATCTGCTGGTATGCGCGATGTGGAAGCGGATCCCTACGCCGAGGCGCGAGCCTTGTTCGAGGCGCGCCAAGACAAGCTGCGACTGGCGGAGCAGGGTTCATGAAGTCCTTCCACGCGGCGCTGCTCGGTGGTTTGTGCGCAATCTCGGGCGGGGTGCAAGCCGCGGGAATGGCGACCCACGCCCTGATGGCCGAGTACGGGCGCGATTACCTCCCGGATGGGCATCCGTTGCGCGCCATTGTCGAAACCCACCGACCGGCGCTGCTGGCCGGCGCCATGTACCCCGATGGCGGCTATGCCACCGGCGCGGCATTCGCCAGCGACCGGGATGTGGCCGAGACCGCGCACTGGGAATATTTCGTCGCCCCGTTGATCCAGCAGCTGCACGACACCGGTTGTCTGGCCGCGTCCGGGGTGCTCGACACGATGCCGGTTGTCGGCGGAACGCTGGTGGATGCGGCAAACCAGCAGGGAAACCTGCTGCCACTGGCGGATTTGCGCCAGGACGACAGCTGCGGCGCCCGCATTGCTTTCGCCATGGGTGTGGCCGCACATGGTCTGGGTGACGAGGTATGGGACTCCCTGTTCGAGCCACAGGTGCGCGAGCGGGGCGAGGAAGCGGCGAGTTCACCCGCTTACACGCTGGATACCTTCCCACCGGGAGCCGAGCCCAGTGTGGGCGAGGTCTTGCGTGGCGTGGTCGGCGACGAGGGGTTTACCGCCCTGAGCCAGGCTTTCGACCCGGTATCGCTGAACTCCATCGAGTACGCCATGGATGTGATGGCCATCCGCCAGCACGATATCTGGCTAGATGTGCCGTATCTGGTGTTCCCGCCCTGGGAAGACCTGGCGGCCGCCTACAGCGCCAACGGCATGACGGTGGACGTCTTCGCCGTGCAGCGGGTGGCATTGGCCACACGCACCTTGGTCGCTGCGGAGCGCGCGGGTGCGGCGCTGGAATATGACCGCGTACGCCAGCAGATGCCCTTTGCTGCGCGCCACTACTTCACCGGCTCGGGCGGCGTCGTCGCCACCGGAAAAATGATTGCCGGTTACTGGATGCACCTGTGGGAGAAGCTGCAGGACGGCGTGGCCGCGCCACGGGGGCCGTGGGTGGTCGGTGTGCACCCGGAAGCGGGGGAGCGGGGTGTCCCAATCGGCGCGTCGCCGGATCGCTATCTGCGCGTCTACCTCTCGGGTGAGGTGGACCGCGATTCCGTGGTCAGCCGTCCGGGCGCTCTGGTGTTATTCGACGCCCAGGGGCGCATTGTTCCGGTGTCGCTCACGGATGTGGGTCCGCTGTATCAGGGGGGCGGCACACATGGAATCGGGGTGCAAATCCTCGGTGAGCTGCGCCCCGCAGAGGAGTACACCGCGGTTTTGACCACGCGGGCTCTAGATGCCCGCGGCAAGGCGGTGCGAGAGCCCTGGGTCTGGAGCTTTCGAACCGCGCCCTAGCTAAGGAAGCGCTGATTTAGTCGCTGTGCTCGTGATCTGCACCACCGGCGGTGCTCGAAATCCTCACATATGCCCCATATGCTGCGGTTTCTGTGCTTCGGCGGCGGCGCACCTCACTTCGCTCGCGGATTAAATCAGCGCTTCCCTAAAGTCCGTTGCCGCTGTTGGTGTTGGCCAGTCGGTCGGAGACCGCGCGCATCGCCGCGTCACGGGCCAGGTCGTGAAACGGGCGGGTATTTTCCTCATCCCATTCCTGCGCGACTTCGTCCCAATCGTGTTCACGCAGTTGCTGCCGTGCCAGCGGAAAGAAGTATTCCTCCTCCCACTTGAGGTGCTTGAGGTAGTCGTTGATCATCAATTGGCAGCTTTCGACCAGGTTGGCGCGTGCGCTACCGGTGCAGCGGGTCGCATCGCCAAAGACCTGGGCCAGATTGGTCAGATGCCGTTCGAGTTCGCTGTGTTGCCAGCCCAGCGATTCCACCCGGGCCGCCTCTTCCGGTGCCCGCATGCGCAGACGGGAATACAGATGTTCCTCGCGGCTGTGGTGAACCTCGTCCAGATAATCCATCCACCCGGCCATGCCCAGATCCAGCGCGGCATCGGGAGGTTGTGCGCCCCGTGCCATGGATTGCAGTTGACGCGAAAGATCGGTGAGCAGCCGACGAATCCGATCGTGGTCGGCATAGAGCTGGCGTAAAAAGGGGGGCATGGTGGTCTCCGGCATCTTCATCTTCATCTTCCTTGATCCGGTTCAAGGTGCCCTGAAGTGCGGGGCCAGGGAAGTCGGGTTTACCCCTGAAACCGTCCGCATAAATACCTATGCCGGCTCTGATGCGCCGCGTAACGCGGGGTTGACGCCACCGAAAGCGCAACTTGTATCAGACTACCGCGATCACGCTTTCAGGGGATGCAGGATGAGCAACGGACGATTTACCGAATACGCGCGGTACGACGCGATGGGGCTGGCGGACCTGGTCGCGCGCGGCGAAATCACCGCGACAGAGCTACTGGCCGAAGCGCAGGCCCGCGCCGATGAACTCAACGGTCCGCTGAACGCCATCGTGCTGCGGTTGGATGAGATGGCATCCAGCGCGCTGAACAAGGGATTGCCGGCGGGGCCCTTTCATGGGGTGCCGTTCCTGCTCAAAGACCTGTCCAACGCGCTGGCGGGTGTGGTACGCACCTCGGGTAGCCGTTACTTCAAGGATTATGTGCCCGACTTCGACAGCGAGCTGGTGCGCCGCTACAAGGCCGCCGGGCTCAATATTTTCGGCAAGACCAATACGCCGGAGTTCGGCACCATGCCGATTACCGACCCGGTCCTGTTTGGCAGCGCGCGGAACCCGTGGAATCCTCAGCGCACGCCCGGAGGCTCCAGCGGTGGCGCCGGTGCGGCCGTGGCGGCGGGCATCGTGCCGATGGCCAATGGCGGGGATGGCGGCGGGTCGATTCGTATTCCGTCGTCCTGCTGCGGATTGGTCGGCCTGAAGCCTACCCGCGGTCGCACACCCACCGGCCCGGAAGTGGGCGAGGGCTGGTTCGGCATGGCGACCGAACATGTGCTGACACGCTCGGTGCGGGATTGTGCCGCCATGCTGGATGTGTGCGGTGGGCCGGAAATGGGCGGGCCCTACGCCGCGCCACCCGCACCGGCCGGTGGTTTTCTGGCGGCTTTGGACGGCGCACCGCGCAAGCTGAAAATTGCGTACACCACCCAGCCGTGGCTGGGGCGCAAGCTGGACCCGGAATGCGTCCGGGGTGTGGAGGCCACCGCGAAGCTACTCGAAGGCCTCGGCCATGACGTGGTGGAGGCTGATCCTGGCATTCATCGCGAAGATTTCATTTACGCCTTCGGCACGATGGTCGCCGCCGACATCTCCACCGTGCTGCGGCAGGGCGAGCAGATGACCGGCAAACCCTTGCGCCGGGCGGATTTCGAGCCGCACAACTGGGCCTTGTACAAACTGGGTCAGGCCTTCAGCGCCACCGAGCTGCAGTCGGCCATCATGCATATGCGCAAGGTCGGCCAGCAGACGGCGGCGTTCATGCAGAACTACGATGTGCTGCTGACCACCACGCTGGGGATGCCGCCGGTCGAATGCGGAGCGCTGAATGCCCGCGGTCTGGAGAAGCTGCTGGTCACCCTGGTCAATCATCTGCCGCTGGGCGGGATCGCCAAACAGCGTGGTGTGCTGATCGAGAACTACGCGCAAATCTTTGACTGGATTCCCACCACCCCTGTCGCCAATGCGACCGGCGAACCGTCATTGTCCTTGCCTTTGCACTGGTCGGCGGATGGCATGCCGGTGGGGATGATGCTGACGGGGCGCTTTGGCGACGACGTCACCTTGCTGCAACTGGCTGCGCAACTGGAACAGGCCCAGCCCTGGTTTGACCGTCGCCCGAGCGGTTACTGAGCGGCGGGCTTCTTTTCCAGCAGCGAGACGGCGGGCGAGAGCAGGATCGCCCGCTGTTCCAGCAGCACCCCCATCGCGTGCTCGTACCCGACGCGCACCAGCTCGTCGATGTGCTGCCACTCGAACATCCGTACCTTCGGAACCGGCATGCGGATATGCACATCGGCCAGCGACTCACGTCGGGCCATGCCCGATTCGCTGGTGAGCGTGGAGGTGCGGGTCAGGATTTCGAACAGCGTCGGACGGGGTGTGTCCAATGGCCAGTTGTAGAGCACGGCCGTGTCGGGGCCCTCGAAGCCCTGGCAATGCACGGTTCCCGCAGTATTCACGCTGCACGCCAGTACCGGGCCTCGACCGCGACTGTGCATGACATCCGTCGGCAGGTTGTTGACGATGCCACCGTCGGCGTGCAGGTTTCCGCGCCAGCCCACCGGTGGCGCCACACCGGGGATACACATGCTGGCGGCCAGCCAGGTTGCGAGGTCGCCGTCGGTGTGGACGTGCTGATTGCCTTCGGTGAGGTTGGTGCTGACGCAGTAGTACGGTCGCCACAGGTCTTCGATCCGCTGGTCGCCAAACAGCTCGCGCATGGCGGCGAAGAAGCGTTTGCCGCGGATCAGCGAGACCCGCGGCAGGGTGAAGTCGCTGAGCGGGTTGTGGTCCACGAACAGGTCTCGACAGACGCTGACCATCTCGCGGGGTGTCAGGCCCCGCGCCCATAATGCGGCGATGAAGGCGCCCATGCTGGAACCACCGAGCAGATCAATCGGGATGTTCAGCTCGGCCAGTGCCCGCGCCAGGCCGATATGCGCAAAGCCACGGGCCCCGCCACCTCCCAGCACCACGCCGATGCCGTGGCCGGTCAGCCGGCGGACCAGCGCGGCGACCTCGGTGTCGGTGCCGGATGCCCAGTAGTGATGCGTGGCGGTGCCCACCGTGGTTTTCAAACCGAGTACGTCGCCGACCCGATCCTGCGGGCGGCGTCGCAAGACCAGCTCACGAGTCGGCAGCCGGGGCGCTTCGTCCAGGCGCTGCCGCATGTCGTTGCTGACCCGCGGGTTGCTGGCCTCGCCCAGCAGCAGCACCGCATCCGCCTGACGCAGGCAGCGGTTCCACCACTCATTCGGTGTGCGGCCGGCCTGAAATACCACGATGTCGCTTTTCTGCTCCTGTTCGGCGACCCAACGCACCAGCCTCCGGTTGGGCTCGGCATCCGAAAACTTGGTCTCCGAGGCGCCGGGCCCCAGGGCACGGTCCACTTCTTCCGGACCGATGACGCAGACCTCGTGGCGTTCCGACAGCGCGTCCACCAGCCGCCGGGTGAATTCCTTTTCTCCGGTGCCGGGAAACAGTTCCAGAACGCTGAGCGTGGTCAGCGGGCTGTTTTCGGGCCCGTGACGCCCATGCAGGTAGCGGTGCATGCGCCGGAGGACCGCTTGCATGATGAAAAACAGCGCGCCGGGGTAGGGTTGCAGCGCGGCCAGCATGTCCAGGGCGGGAAGCTCGATCACCATGGAGTCACGCACCGCATGCGCCGTACGCATGCGCGGCATGTTTGCGGCCACGCCCACTTCACCGATGAATTCGTTGCGACCTATATCGATCGGGTCCGGGCTCACGGAACTGGTTGTACGAACCCGGCCGGAGACCACGATGTACAGGGAGTCAGACGCATCGCCCTCTTCCATCAGGCAGGTCCCACCCGGCAGCTCGCGCAGCTTGCCGACGCTGGCAATGGCGGCCAGCGGGTCGGGGTGCAGACGCTTGAAAAGGGCATTGCTCTGCAGTATTGCGGCGATGTCCATTCGCGAAAATCGTGTTCCCCACGGTGAGGCCGTCAGTCTGCCATGACAGCAGGTAATCTGTGCAGATGGCGCATTTCAGTTTTTACGACCTCGAGACTTTCGGCACCGCCCCGGGCCGTGACCGCATCGCGCAGGTCGCCGTACAAAAAACCACGCTGGATCTGGAGCCACTGGGCGAACCCTTCGTCGAGTATTGCCAGCCCTCCGGCTGGCCGTTGCCCGAGCCTGAAGCCTGTCTGGTCACCGGTATCACGCCGCAGATTGCGATGGACCGGGGTGTTCCGGAATGGCGCTTCTGCGAGAGCCTGCTGCGGGAGCTGTCCGGCCCGGATAACTGCATCGTCGGCTACAACTCCAGCCACTTTGACGACACCTTCGTGCAGCATCTGTGCTGGCGCAATTTCCAGGATCCCTATGCCTGGCACTGGCAGGACGGCAACAGCCGCTGGGATATTCTGGGGCTGGCGCGGGCGGCGTTTGCATTGCGGCCGGAAGGCATCAACTGGCCGCTGAAACCCGACGGTGAGCCCAGCCTGAAGCTGGAAGACCTGGTGCGCGTGAACCATCTGCCGCAACCCAAGGCGCACGACGCGCTGGGCGATGTCACCGCCACCATCGCGCTGGCGCAGCTGCTGCGCGACAAGCAACGCCGGTTGTTCGATTACGTGCTGGGTATGCGCAACAAGAACACGGTGCAGGATCTGATTCGCGCCGGCGAACCGCTGGCGCATGTCAGCGGCAAGGTTGCCGCGCGGTTTCGCTGTCTGACCCTGTGGTTGCCGGTTTGTCCCAACCCGAACAATCGCAACGAGTGGTTGGGCGTGGACTTGCGCGGGCCGCTGGCCCCGTGGATGGAGCTGGACCCGGAGGAGCTGGCCGAGCGCATCTTCACCCCACAAACTGATCTGCCCGACGACATCGAGCGCCCGCGGATGAAAAATCTGGCGGTCAATCGTTCCCCGTTTCTGGCCGACCTGCGCACCATTACGGCGCAGGTTGCCGAGCGCGCCAGCCTGGACCTGCAAACTGCGCAGGAGCATGGGGCGATTCTGGCGGCGAATCTCCCGCAGCTGAAGGAAAAGCTGCTCGCGATCACCGACATGCGCCCGGAATTTGGCGACCGCGATGTGGAGGCGCGGTTGTATGACGGGTTCGTTGCGGAGGGCGACCGCCGCCGTTGCAACGGGGTGCTGGCCTCGCCGCTGGAAGACCTCGCCGAATTCGCCGGCAGTTTCAATGATCCGCGACTGGAGGAGTTGCTGTTCCGTTTCCGCGGACGTCACGCGCCGCAAACCCTCAGCGAGGCCGAGCGCGAAGAGTGGCAGCGTGAGTGCCGCAAGCAGCTTGAATTTGCGCCCAATGGCGGCCTCACACTGGAGACCTACATGCAGCAGATTCAGGTGCGCGCACGCGAGGTCGAAGAGCCGCAGCGTGCCGTGCTTCGCGAATTGTGGCGCTGGGGGCAGGAACAGGCGGTCGCCGCCGGGATTCCGCTGGCATGAGTCGTCCGGTACCCACCGGGTTGCGGGTGGCCTATGGCCTGGGATCGTTGGCCGAAGGCACCAAAGACACCCTGTTCAATATTTTCCTGCTGTTCTACTACCACTCGGTGCTCGGCCTGTCCGGTGCGCTGGCGGGGCTGGCCATATTTCTGGCCTTGTGCCTGGATGCGGTGTCGGATCCGCTGCTGGGTGCCATTTCTGATCGTACCCGCAGCCGCTGGGGGCGTCGCCACCCGTGGATGTACCTCAGCGTGCTGCCGCTGGGTGGCGCGTTTGTCGCGCTGGTCCTGCCGCCGGCGGGCCTCAGTGAGGGGCAGCTGTTTGCCTGGCTGCTCGGCTTTGCGGTACTGGCGCGGCAGGGCATGACCTTGTACGCCGTTCCCAGCAACGCCATGTTGCCGGAGCTGACCCCCGACTATGACGAGCGTACCGAGATCGTCGGTATTCGGTTCCTGTTCGGCTGGCTGGCCGGGCTCAGCGTAGCCGTGCTGGGCTATACGGTGTTTTTTGCGCCGCGTCCGGATGGCTCGGATGGTCGCCTGGTGGCCGAGGCCTGGCCCGCATTTGGTGTTTTCTGTGCAGCTGTAGCAGTTGCCGGGGTGCTGATTTGCGCGCTGGGGACACAACGCCGGATGCGCTCTGCATTGCCGGCCTCTCCGGGGGGATTGCACGGGCGCGAAATGGTCCGCGACGTCGTGGCTGTGCTGCGCGCCGCTCCGTTCCGACCCTTGCTGTACTCTGCCCTGTGCAGTGCCGCGGCCTGGGGATACATCAATGCCACCAGTTTGTATGTCAACACCTGGTACTGGGGGCTGTCCTCCAAGGAGATTGGCGGCCTGACGCTGGGAATTTTTGTGTCGGTCTTCGTCGCTGCCGGTGTGGCGCCGGGGCTGGCGGCGGTCAGCGACAAGAAAACGGTAGCCGTTAGGCTCAGCATTTTCGGCCTGGTCTTCGGCCCGTTGCCGCTACTCCTGCGCTTGCTGGGCTGGTTCCCGGAAAACGGCACGCGCGATCTGTTCGCCGCCCTGTTCATGCACACGATGATCCTGTTCGCCGCGCTGATCGCCATCGGCATCGTGACCGCGTCGATGATTGCCGATCTGGCGGACTGGAGCGAGCGGGCGCTGGGCGCTCGGCACGAGGGTATCTTTGCCGCCGTGATGGCATTCGTGATCAAGGCGACCTCGGGGCTCGGAGCCCTGGGTGCAGGCATCATCCTGGATGTGATCGGTTTCGATCCGCAGGCCGCAATGGACGGTGTACTGTCACCGGCCGCGCCGTCGGAATTGGCGATGCAGAAGCTGGGCCTGGCGGTGGCGCTGGGGATCTCGGCTTTGTTTGCGCTGGCGGTGTGGTTTCTGTCGCGCTACCCCCTGACCCGCGCGCGATTCGAGGCGCTGCGCGAGACGGCTTAACGCCGGCGCAGAAGCACCGGGGCCACCCGCCCGAAGCTCCAGCGCAGCAGGCGCGCAATGGCCGGGTCGAGGGTGTCGAAGCTGCGCACCCAGGGCTCCAGGTTTTCTTCAAATCGTGCCCGCAGGCGCCAGCGCCCGTGGGTGGCGCTGTCCGCCAGTGCGGGCAGTTGCCAGGCGTTCTCACGTAGATAGCGGGTAACGATGGGCCAGGTCTGCGGGCGTTGTTCCGCCTCATGCAGCAGGCGTTGCAACAGCGGGGCGATCCGCAGCGGGCCGGTCGCGGATTGTTCCCGATACAAGCCGGGTGCGTCCCGCAGAAAGTCCGTGCAACCGGCTTCGCGCGCGCACATGATCAGCAGCATGGCGAAATACCGGGCCAGCCGGCCTTCGGTTTCAAAGCGCCGCGCTGAGGTTTGCAGCACCCCGGGCAGGGTCATGAAGGAACCCCCCAAATCGCGTACCGCCGTGCCCAGAGTCTGGTCTTCCAGGAACGGCAGGCTTTCATCGAAGCCTCCGATCCGTTGCAGCAGCGTGCGATGGATCAATAGCCCCTGGTCGCCGTTGAAACTTTGCGGCTTGTTGAGCGCGGTTTTCGCTTCCAGGTGACGGTAGAAAAAGGGCTTGGGCTGCGGGGTGTCCACAAATTCCAGGCGAAAGTGACCGGCTGTGTCGGACGCGTGCGGAAGCCAGGCGGCCAGGGCCTCGGACAGCAGGTTCGGGGAGGCGAGATGGCTGTCGGCATGCAGGAACAACAGCACATCTTCGGTGCAGGATCGCCAGCCGCAGTTGAGCTGCCGACCGCGCCCCGGGGGCGCGACGATCACCTCGTGGCCCCGGCTTTGGGCGAGGCGAACCGTCTGATCGGTGGACTCCCCATCCACCACGCTGATCCGCAGCCGGACGCCGGTCTGCGCCTGCAAGTCGTCCAGGACCCGGGGCAGCGCGAACTGCTCATTGCGCGTGGGAATGATCACCCGCAATGCTTGTAACGCATCCGGGTCGGGTCTAGTGTGGGAATTCACCGGGGCTGAAGAGGAGTCAGTGGTGGTGGAGTTGGAACCCGAATATTGGTCGTTGACAGCCGGGCTGGGAAGGGGCGATGGCGAAATCTCCGTGGTGGCGCCTTATGATCGAACCCTGATCGCACGGGTGGAAACGGCCGGCGCGGAGGCGGTCGAAACGGCGCTGAGTCGCGCCCACTGGATGTACCGCGACCGCGACAACCGCCTGTCCGTGCCCGCACGGATCGCGATTCTGGAAAAGCTGCATGCGTTGATGGGGGCGAACCGCGAGCTACTGGCCCGTGAGTCCGCGCGCGAGGGGGGCAAGCCGCTGGTCGATTCGCAGGTCGAAGTCAGCCGGGCGATGGATTGCGCGCAGATCTGTATTGAGGAACTGCGCACCCGGCCCGGCGAGATGATTCCGATGGGGGCGACGGCGTCCAGTGCGCATCGGGTGGCTTTCACCCGTCCCGAGCCCATCGGGGTGGTGGTGGCGGTTTCGGCGTTCAACCACCCCCTCAATCTGATCGCGCATCAGGTGCTGCCCGCGGTGGCCGTGGGGGCGCCGGTTATCGTCAAGCCAGCCAAGGCGACAGCCCTGTCGTGCCTGCGGCTGTGTGCCCTGCTGGAGGAGGCCGGGTTACCGACCGGCTGGGTGACCCCGCTGATTCCCAAGGACAATGCCCTGGCCGCAGAGATGGTCGCCGATCCCCGTGTCGGGTTCTTCAGTTTTATCGGCAGCGCCAAGGTGGGGTTTGCCCTGCAGCGCCGTCTGGCGCCAGGGGCACGCAGTGCGCTGGAACATGGCGGGGTGGCCCCGGTGGTGGTGTGCCGGGATGCCGACCTCGAACGCGCCGTTCCGGCATTGACCAAAGGTGGTTTCTATCACGCCGGCCAGGTGTGTGTGTCGGTGCAGCGGATCTATGTCGAGCGCGCGATTGCGGACGAGTTTGCGGATCGCATGGTGGCCGCAGCGCAGGCTCTGATGGTGGGCGACCCGGTCGAGGTGCAGACCGATGTCGGGCCGCTGATCGAACCGGAAGAATGCCAGCGTGTCGCCGCCTGGGTGGAAGAGGCCCGTGATACCGGCGCCAAGGTCCTCTGTGGCGGTGAAATGATCAGCCCGACCTGCTACGCCCCCACGGTCATTTTTGATCCACCGGATGAGGTGGCGGTTTCCCGGCAGGAGGTCTTCGGGCCGGTAATCTGCATCTACCCCGTGGATGATGTGGAGGATGCCGTCAGCCGGGCCAATCAGCTGGATGTGAGTTTTCAGGCCGCGGTCTGGACCCAGGATATTGATCGGGCCCTGGCGTTGTCCGGTGACCTTGACGCCCAGGCCGTGATGATCAACGACCACACGGCGTTTCGCGTGGATTGGATGCCGTTTGGCGGCCAGAAGCAGTCCGGCTATGGCATGGGCGGCATTCCGTATTCCATGCACGAGATGCAGGTGCACAAGATGGTCGTCATTCAGTCGCCGGGGCTGTGATGGAAATCTGCGTAAATCTGCGGATAGGAAACTGAACAACCGCGCCCAATCGAAGGACTGCAAGCATGAGTGAACTGCAACCCACCGCCGATCAGCAGAAACGCGAAAAAATGAAGGCCTCGGATTTGTTTGTCCGGTGCCTGGAAGCCGAAGGCGTCACCCATATTTTTGGTGTGCCCGGCGAGGAAAACGCGGATCTGATGATTTCGTTGATCGATTCGCCCATCGAATTTGTGCTGTGCCGACACGAACAGGCGGCGGCATTCATCTGTGACGCCTATGGCCGGCTGACCGGCAAGGCCGGCGTGTGTTTGTCCACACTGGGCCCGGGGGTGACCAATCTGGTCACCGGGCTGGCTGACGCCAACATGGATCGCTCGCCGACGGTGGCCATCATCGGGCAGGCATCGACCAAGCGCCTGCACAAGGAAAGCCACCAGAACATGGACGCGATCTCCATGGTGCGGCCGATCAGTAAATGGGCGCAGAGCGTCATGGACCCGGAAACCATTCCGGAGATCGTGCGCAAAGGGTTCAAAATCGCCGAGGCCGAAAAGCCCGGGGTCACGGTGATCGAGCTGCCGGAAGACCTGGCCGAAGAGCATGTACTCGGCCGCCCGATGCACGTCTATAAAACCCGCCGACCCGCAGCGGATCACAAGGCGGTCGCTGCCGCGGCGAGTGTGCTGGCGCAGGCCAAGATGCCGGTGATCCTTGCCGGGAACGGAGCGTTGCGCAAGCGCGCGGCCACCCAGCTGCGGCGGCTGGCCCACAAGACCGGCATCCCCGTGGTCAACACCTTCATGGGCAAAGGGGCGATACCGCGTTCCGACCCGCACAGCCTGTTCACCATGGGTTTGCAGGGGCGGGACCACGTGAACACGCTGATGGCCAAGGCGGATGTGGTCGTCTGCATCGGCTATGACCTGGTCGAATACAGCCCGCATTTCTGGAACTGCGACCAGGACAAGGCCATCGTGCATATCGATTTTCAGCCCGCGGAAGTGGATACCCACTACACCGTGGCGGTGGATGTGGCCGGTGATGTGGCCGATGCCCTGTGGCAGCTGAACATCGAGCTGGAAAAGAACTACGCCGGTCAGTTGCCCCTGCAGGATGTGGCGGACTTTCAGGCGCTGCGGCAAACCATCCTCGACGATTTCGCGATGGAGAAGGACTGCATGCAGATGCCGATGAAGCCGCAAAAAATCCTCTGGGATGTGCGGGCATTTCTGGGCCCGGAAGATATCCTGCTCAGCGACGTGGGGGCCCACAAGATGTGGATTTCCCGTTACTACCAGTGCGACACACCGAATACCTGCCTGATTTCCAACGGGTTTTGTTCCATGGGTTTTGCCTTGCCGGGCGCCATCGGGGCCAAATTTGCGAAACCCGATCAGAAGATTCTGGCGATTTGCGGTGATGCCGGTTTCCTGATGAACGTGCAGGATCTGGAGACCGCCGTTCGCTTGAAGCTCAACGTCGTGTTCATGGTGTGGGTGGATGGTGAGTACGGGCTGATCAAATGGAAGCAGCAAAATACCTTTGAGGGCCGGCACTCGAAGCTGGATTTCGGAAACCCGGATTTCGAGAAACTGGCCGATGCATTCGGCATGTGGGGCCGCGAGTTGCGTCGGGCCGAGGATCTGCCAGCATTGCTGGAAGAGGCCTTTGCACAGGAGGGCCCAGCGCTGATCAGCGTGCCGGTAGACTACGGCGAAAATCGTAAGCTCACCCAGCGACTGGGCAGGATCGAAGTCTCATTGTGAAACGGCGCCGCGGCAAGCGTGCCGCGGGCGCCCCTCCCGCGGAGATACGCATCATCGGGGGGAAATGGCGGGGCCGGAAGTTGCCGGTGCCGGATGTCGAAGGGCTACGGCCGACGGCGAACCGTTTGCGCGAAACCCTGTTCAACTGGTTGCAGTTCGATATCGAAGGCTTGGCGGCGCTGGACCTGTTTGCCGGCACCGGTGCGCTGGGTCTGGAGGCCTTGTCACGCGGTGCAGCCCGCTGCGTGCTGGTCGAAACCCAGCGCCAGGCGCGGCAGACTCTGGAAGCGAATATCCAACGGCTGGACGCCACGGCATCCACCCAGGTCGTCGCGCAGCCGGCGCTGGACTGGCTGGCCACGAGCTCGGCCCGATTCGATCTCGTGTTCGTCGACCCGCCGTTTTCCGCCGAGCTGTGGGATGCGGTTTTGCGGGCGTTGCCGGCGCACCTGAATCCGGGGGCGCGGGTGTACCTGGAGCGTCCGGCCAGCTACAGTGCCTCGTGGCCGCAAGGATGGGAATGCTTGCGGGAGAGCCGGGTGGGTGACGCGATCGGCGCGCTGCTCAGCTTTCGGCCGGTTGAGGACACCACTGTGGAAACCCCAGGAGAAACAACATGATTGCCGCGTATACCGGCACCTTCGACCCGATTACCCTCGGGCATGCCGACATGATTCGTCGCGCCAGCCGCATGTTCGAGCGCGTCGTGGTCGCCGTCGCCGTATCCAGCGCCAAGCGCCCTCTGTTCACATTGCAGCAGCGGGTGGCGATGGCCGAGGAAAGTCTGGCCGACCTGCCCAACATCGAGGTGGCCGGGTTTCAGGGGCTGATGGTCGATTTCGCGCGTACCCGCAACATCAAGGTGCTGGTGCGCGGTGTGCGCAACGTGACCGACTTCGACTACGAATCGCAAATGGCCCGCATGATCAAGCATCTGGACCCGGAGCTGGATACGGTCATCCTGCCGCCAACGGCGCAGTTTGCGCATATCTCGTCGACCCTGGTGCGGGAAATCGCCAGCCTGAACGGGGACGTGTCCGGCCTGGTGCCCGACCCGGTTCTGCGGGCCGTCAAAGAAATGCAAGGCCACAAACCCGGGAGTTGAACGTGGGTGTTTCGCTGTGGCGGTTGAATCGCCGGTGTGCAGTGCTGTTTTTGGCACTGTGGTTCCCGTCGTGGGCCGCGGCGATGCCCCAGCCGCCGCAGGCCGCTGTGGCCAGCGCGCATCCGCTGGCTACCGCTGCCGGGCAGGAAATTCTGGAGGCCGGTGGCAATGCTTTCGATGCCGCGATCGCGGTAGCGGCCACGCTGGGCGTCGTGGAACCCGGCGGCTCTGGCCTCGGCGGCGGAGGTTTCTTCCTCTTGAACGAGGGGCAGACCGGGCGCAAGCGGTTCATTGATGCCCGCGAAAAAGCCCCGCTGCAAATTCGCGGTCAGATGTTTCTCGACGCGGAGGGCAAGCCGGATCGCCAGTTGCTGAGTTCGGGCCCGTTGGCCGCGGGAATTCCCGGTGTGCCTGCGGGGCTGGTCTATCTGGCGAAGAATTACGCCAAATTACCGCTGTCGCAGATTCTGCAGCCGGCTATTCGGGCGGCGCGCTCGGGTTTTGTGATCGACCCGCGCCTGGCCGAGATCATCAAACGCCGCGAGGCGCATCTGAGCCGCTACGCGTCCACTCGCGCCATCTGGTACCGCGATGGCAAACCCTTGCAGCAGGGCGATACGCTGGTGCAAGCGGATCTGGCCAATGCCCTGGAAAAACTCGCCGCTTTCGGGCGCGCAGGGTTCTATGCGGGTCCGATCGGGGATGAGCTGATTCGCAGCGTGCGCGCCGCCGGTGGCGTATGGACGCAGCGCGACCTCGACGAATACCGCGTGGTGGAACGTCAGCCGTTGATACTCGCCTACGGCGACTGGCAGATCGTCAGTGCGCCGCCGCCGTCGTCAGGCGGTCTGGTGCTGGGCGAAATCTTCAACATGCTCGGCCTGATGGGCTACGACCAGGCAAGAGGTGTGGATCGCAAGCACATGCTCATCGAGGCCATGCGTCGGGCGTACTACGACCGTGCGCGCTATATGGGCGACCCCGACTACGTTCCGGTTCCCAGCCGCCAGCTGCTGGGCAAGGAACATGCGCAGGCGTGGTTGCAGGATTACCACCCGAAACGAGCCACGCCCAGCAAGAGTCTGGCGCCCGAGCCTATTGCATCTGTCGGCATGGGCATGAACACCACGCATTATTCGATTATCGATACCGAGGGCAACCGGGTCGCTGCCACCTTGTCGCTGAACTATTTGCTGGGCTCAGGCTTTGTCGCCGGCGGCACCGGCGTGCTTCTGAACAACGAGATGGACGACTTCGTGGTCGTTCCCGGTGTGCCCAATGCATACGGGCTCATCGGCGGGGAGGCCAACCTGCTGGAGCCGGGCAAGCGCATGCTGTCGTCAATGACACCGACCTTCCTGGAGGGGGCGGATCGCGTTGCGGCGCTGGGCACTCCCGGTGGCAGCCGGATCATTTCGATGGTGCTGCTGGCGCTGCTGGATCTGATGGATGGAGGGACCGCCGAGTCAGCCGTCTCGCTGCCACGGTTCCATCATCAATACCTGCCGGATGTGGTGCAGTTCGGGCCAGACGCACTCACCGATGCGGAGCAGAAAGCGCTGAAAAAGCGCGGTCACACTTTGCAGGAAATGGGTTGGGACTACGGCAACATGCAATTGGTGCAGTGGGACCAGTCCAAAAATGAAGTCAGCGCTGCGGCTGACCCACGCGGTGGTGGCACCGCCGTGGTCGTGCGGCCCACCTCAACTACGCGTCCAGGAGACCGCCCTTGATCATCGTTCACCACCTCGAGAATTCACGCTCTCAGCGCGTGCTTTGGCTGCTGGAGGAATTGGGATGTGAGTATCAGATCAAACGCTATCAGCGTGACCCGAAAACCAGTCTGGCGCCTCCGGAACTCAAGGCGATTCATCCGCTGGGCAAGTCGCCGGTGATCACCGATGGCAACCTGACCATCGCCGAGTCCGGCAACATCATCGAGTACCTGGTCGAGATGTACGACCCGGGGTCGTTGCTGCCCCCGCCGGGCACCCCCGAACGTCGTCTGTACCGCTATTGGTTGCACTATGCGGAGGGCACGCTGGCCCCGCTGCTGGTGATGACCCTCATATTCAACCGCATCGAGACGGCGCCGATGCCGTTCTTCATCCGCCCCGTTGCCAAAGGCATTGCGGGCAAGGTCAAATCTTCCTATCTGGGGCCGAACCTGGAAGCCAACCTGGCCTACCTGGACAACCATCTGGCCGAGCATCGCTGGTTTGCCGGTAATCACTTCACCGCTGCGGACATCATGATGAGCTTCGGGCTGGAGGCGGCTGCGACCCGGGGCAAGCAGTTCGAGCAACACACGCACCTGGTCGCGATGCTGAAAAAGATGCAGGAGCGACCCGCGTATCAACGCGCTTTGGAACGCGGTGGGCCCTACCAGCTGATGAGCTGAAGCGGCTTCCGTGATGCCACGCAAGCCCATCTTTCGCCCCAAGCCGCTGATCGCACTGAGCGGTCAGCTGTCGCGTCTCGTCGAAGGCAAGCTCTGGCTGCAGGTGCTGATCGGCATGGTGCTGGGCCTGGCGGTGGGAATTGCGTTGGGTCCTGCCGCCGGGCTGGTGGAGGCGGAGACCGGTTTGGTGATCGGTAATTGGCTGGCTTTCCCGGGGCGACTGTTTCTGCTGACTATTCAGATGATCGTTGTGCCGCTGGTCTTCGCCTCCATCGTGCGGGGGCTGGCAGCCGGTGGCGTGAATGCGGATCTCAAGCGTCTGGCTTTGTGGGTGGTGGGCTTTTTTATTCTCAGCACCGCCATATCCGCTGCCATTGGCATTCAACTGGCCCTGGCAATTGAGCCGGGTGCATACCTGGATATGGCGCGCTACATGCCCGCATCGGTGGGCACACTACCGGAGGTTACGCCGGTCGCACCGCCGGCGTTGCGTGACTTGCCCGAGATGTTGCTGGGCATTCTCCCGGGGAACCCGCTCAATGCGATGGTGGAAGGGCAGATGCTGCAGATTGTGTTGTTCGCCGTGGTGATCGCGGTGGCCTCGCTGTCTTTGCCGCCGGCAACCGCAAAACCGCTGCTGGACCTGCTTAGCGCCCTGCAGGAAGTGTGCATGGCGGTGGTGCGAGGAGCCATGCGCCTGGCGCCGTTTGCGGTGTTCGGCCTGATGGCGCAGCTGACCAGTCGGACCGGCATGCAAACCCTGATCGGGTTGGGGGTCTACGCGGCGACGGTGCTGCTGGGTCTGCTGCTGTTGCTGGCGCTGTATCTGCTGTTCGTGCTGCTGGTCGCCCGGATCCGGCCCTTGCACTTTCTCGGGGCGACCCGTGAGCTGCTGTTGCTGGCCTTCAGCACCTCAAGCTCGGCGGCGGTCATGCCACTGTCGATGAAGACCGTGGTGGACAAGTTTCACGTGCGCAGCAGCGTGGCACAGTTCGTGATCCCGTTGGGGGCCACGATCAACATGAATGGCACGGCGCTGTATCAGGCGGTTGCTGCGGTATTCCTGGCACAGGTTTTTGGCATCGATATCAGTACCGGTGGGTTGGTGCTGATTGTGGCGATGGCGGTTGGTGCGTCGATTGGTTCGCCCGCCACGCCGGGCGTGGGGATTGTCATTCTCGCCAGTATCGTCGCCAGCATTGGCGTGCCGCCGGCCGGGGTGGCCCTGGTGATGGGCGTGGATCGTTTGCTCGATATGTGCCGCACGGCGGTCAACGTGACCGGCGATCTGGTGACCTGCATCTTCGCGGACGGCCTGCTGGATCCTCCGCAGGATCTGAGCGTCGCGTCCACTGACGTCGAGAACGAGCCATCCTCCGGGGCTTCCGCAAGCTAAGCGCGGTCGGAGCGGAAGACCAGGACGGGAATATCCGGGCGCCAGGAGGCGATGCTGGACGCGGGCACGGTGCGGTTGGGCGCATGCAACCCGATGCTTCGCGCGACGCCCTGCGATGCCAGGTTGTCGGGATGAATGCTGGCCGTGATCGGGGCTTCCGGATAGTGGCGCTGCATGAAGGCGACCAGCGCGGTGGCCGCTTCGCGGGCAAAACCCTGGCGTTGATATTCGCGACGCACCCACCAGCCAATATCAATGGCATCGTCTTTATCCACCGGCTGCAAGCCGATCACGCCGATGATTTCGCCGCTGGTTCGCAGCTCTGCCGCACCCATGCAGAAACCCACGTTGCGCATATGCGCGGCTTGGCGTGCCAGAGCTGCGTCGATCTGCTCGGGGCTCATGGGTACGCCATCGGTGATATAGCGCATCAGCTCGGCATCAGTGGCCATCGCGGCAAAAGCAGCGCGGTCCTGCGGCTCCCAGGCGCGAATTCTCAGGCGCGGGGTTTCAATGTGAAACTCGGGAAAAGGTGTGGGCATGCCCGTCTCTCGGGGGTGGTCAGCGGGGTTAATGTGCTGCCGCGTACATGGCGTCGCCGGCCCGAATCGGGTCGCCACTTTCGGCGAAGGCCTCGATCCAGGCCTGGTAGTTGTGCACGGCTTGCTGCTGGTCGGGATGGAACCCGGGTTTGTAGTAGCTGGCGATCATCGGCAACAGGCGGACGAATAGGCCCTTGCGCGGAGACAGCATCCAGGCCGTGCCCTTGAGGCCCATCGCCAGGCGCTCACGCAGGCTGAACCCATCCATTTTCAGCATGAAGTAGGGAGCGATCAATGAATAGGCCGTGAATGCGACGGTTGCGTGGGTCATGGCCAGTGTCCGGCGGGCGTAACCGACGCCTGCCACTTTCTGCATCACGTCAAAGGCGACCGACCGGTGCTCCATTTCCTCCACGGCATGCCAGGCGAACAGGGCACGCAGCCGCTTGTCAGCGCCTTCCATCACCGATTTTTCAGCGAAAAAGAGCTCGGCCATCATGGCGGTGAAGTGTTCCAGCGCGGCGGTCATCGCGATGTTGTATTCCGGCGACATCGCTTTCAGGCGCCGGTTGGTCACGCGTTGCGTATGCCGGGTGAATGCCTCGATGTCGATGCCCTGGCTTTGCAGCCAGCGGTTGTAGTCGGTATGCACCTGTCCGTGCTGGCCTTCCTGGAGCATGAAGTCCTTGACCGCGGCCTGGAGTTGCGGGTCCTGGATGCCTTCGCGGAATGCGCGCACCGCGGCGATGAAATATCGCTCGCCATCCGGGAATGTGGCTTGAACAGCGTCGAAAACCCGGGTTTTGTAGGGGTCGTTGTTCATCCAGTATCGGGGCAGTTCATCGGTCTTAAGCCCGAAGTCGAGAGACTTGCGAACTTCCATTTTTTCCTTGTATTTGCGTTGAGCCATGCTGGTGGCCTCGATTCTCGTGAGTCTGCGGATCATCCTAGTGCCAGCGCGACCAGGGCACTAGGTGCGCGTGCGACAAAAAGGGAATAAATTGCGACATGCGTTTTTCTCTTGATCTGCAAGGTCTCAGTGTTTTTGCTGCCGCTGCTGCGAACAGCGGGAGCGATCTGAATGCCACGCTGGAAGCGCGGGGGATCCAGGTGACGAGCGCGGGCGTGCCTTTTCGGCAATGGCCGCTGCGCACCCTTGTCCCCTTTCTCGAGGCGCTGGAGGCGGGGGCGCGGCGGCAGCACTTTCCTTTCGCTTTCGCGGAGGTATTCCGCTTTGAAGGGCAATCCGCGGTGGCCGCGTTTCTCTCCAGCGCGGGCAGCTTGCGCGATATTCACCCGCTGCTGGACTGGATTCCACGGCTGATTCATCCGGCCATCAACATCGGCTATACCGATGACGGCAACTGGGCCAGGCTCCGGGTGGGGGTGGAAGATGCACAGGGGGAGTTCGTCAACGCGCCGGTGTTGGTGGAGCTCATCATCGCGGTGACCGCGCGCCTGGCCCGCCTGGTCGCGCCCGAAATCGCCGCTTTTGCGCATGTCGAGTTTGCGCATGCCGCGCGGCGCACGGTATCCGCCTATCAGGATTACTACGGCTGCCCTGTGGGTTTTGGGGCGGGCGCCAACCAGATGGTAATTGCCAGTCACCTGTTGGATTCCCCGTTGCCTGGGCGGATGCCGCACGCCTATGCCCAGGCAGTGGAAAGTATTCGTCTGCACCTGCTCGGTGATGGTACGACGCCGACCACGGCGGCTTTGGTGGAGCGCCTGCTGCAAGAGCGCAGCGAATTACTCATGGCGGGGGTTTCCGGGGTGGCCCAGGCGCTGAAGATGCATCCACGGGCTCTGCAGCGCCAGCTCCGGGTTGAGCAGCAATCGTATTCGGCACTGCTCTCCAAGGTTCGCCACGAAAAAGCCTGTGCGATGTTGCGCGAAAGCACGCTGGATATCGAGTCCATCGGCATCAAGCTGGGGTTCTCGGATCGCCGCAGCTTTACCCAGGCTTTTGGCAAATGGCAGGGTCAAACACCTTCGGGATATCGCCGACGCGTTCGGGCTGAGCGAACGTCTCACATCCGGCAGTAGCCGCTCGGGTGCCAAGCGCGAAACCAAGCTTGCCGGTCAGGCTAAGATGGGCCCGCGTTGCGCCTGCGCGCGCCTCAGGAGACACCCCATGAAAACTGCGCCTTTGTTCGGCAGCCTGCTTTTTGTCTGCACCCTCGCCCAAGCCATCCCCGAGGGGCCCGAGTACCCTTCGCCGGAGTGGTTTGCACGCGATCTGGCCAATGTGGCCCGCACCGGGGACGGGCCGGCTGAGCAGCTCAGCAACCCCGCCTTCGTCAGCGCCTGGCAGCTGCAGTCCACCGCGAACTTTGTGGAGTGGACGCAGCGCAACCTGGATGACCCGAGCTGGCTGTTGGGCATGAACCTGAACACGCCGGTAACCCCGTTATGTACGACCTGGGGGCTGCAATGCGCGGGCGATCCCTACCGTTATCCCGCAGCCACCGGTCCGGATGGCGCGGTGTTTTACGAGCAAGAGGCCGAGGTCGTCCCGGTGGTGTTGTATGACCAGGATTGCGCGCGAATTTCCGGTCGTGTGTGGGCTCCGCGCCAAGGCGGCAATGGCTTGCCCGGTGTGGTCATTGAGAACGGTTCTATTCAGGCCCCGGAGCCCCTCTACTGGTGGGCGGCACAGCTGCTGGTGCGCAATGGGTATGTGGTGATGACCTTCGACCCCCGTGGCCAGGGCCGCTCGGACCAGCAGACCCCGCAGGGGGATCAGGGCAGCAACGCGAACTCGGCGGTGTTCTGGGAAGGGTTGGTGAACGTCATCGACTTCTTTCGTTCCAGCCCGCAAACACCGTACCCCCACAACCAGACCTGCGCGGGTACCCACCCGACCTCGGTGACGGACTTCAACCCGCACCATGCGCGGATTGACAGCGAGCGGCTGGGGTTGGTCGGACATTCGCTGGGGGCAACCGGGGTTTCCGTTGTTCAGGGTTACGGGGCCGAGGGTGCGGCGCCGTGGCCAGGGCTGCTGGATCGCGAGAACCCTGTCGATACCATTGTGGCCTGGGATAGCTTGAGTACGCCCAGTGCCGAGGGCGGTAGCCTGTCAGCCGTGGTGCCGCGAGTTCCGGCGATGGGGCAGTCCAGCGAATATTTCTTCACCCCATTGCCGGCGCAGTCTCCGCCGGACCCGGAGGGGCACAAGGCGGCTTACCAGGGCTGGGTGGATGCCGGGTTGCCGGTGTACCAGTTCACGATTCAGGGCAGTACGCATTTCGAATGGTCACTGTTGCCCACATTCCCGGCCAGTTCCTGGTGTGCGGATACCAGCAGCGGCGCCTGCGAGGGCGGGTGGGGGTTGCCGATGGCGGAACACTACACACTGGCCTGGCTGGACCGCTGGTTGAAGAAACCAGGCGAGAGGGGATACGCCACGGCCGATGAGCGATTGCTTGCTGACGCCGATTGGCAGGAGCGCTACAGCTTCTACCGCCGGTCGGCGCGGAGCTTCCCGACCCGCAAGGGTCAGATGCAGGTCTGCGCGGATATTCGCGCCGGTTGTGATGACGATGGGGCGACCGCACGTGGGCTCGGTGTGACCCGCGGAGGTGCGACGGGTTGGGGGCTCGTCATCACCCTGGGCGGGTTGCTGGGGCTGCGACGGCGCCGTGCTGGTGGTCGGCACATCCGGGGGCGTGAACGGCGTGGATGAGCGGCGCCTGTCCGGCACGTCGGGCCGGTATAGTGCACGCATATTCCAGGATCGTTCTACGCATGAAACTACTTGTCCGCAACCTGCCGCGCACACTGAGCGAGGAGGCGTTGCGCAAATTGTTTGAAGCGCATGGGGCGGTGCAGTCCTGCAATCTGGTGATGGACCCCAAGACCGGCATGTCCAAGGGTTTTGGCTTTGTCGAAATGCCGCGCCCCGGAGACGCCAAGGCCGCGGTGAAAACGCTGAATGGTCACGACATTGCCGGGCTGAAAATGCGGGTCAAAAAAGCACAGAGCAAGGCTGAGGAAGAGATGCCTGTGGCGGCCAAAGCCGAGACGCCCTTCTCGCCCTATAAACGCAGGTAAGCCGGGGTGGCCGCTGCGGTGCGGCGCTTGATGGTTTGAAAATTGCAAGTGGAGTTTGCGGGCTTCAGAGCCCGCTCCACTTCTCTTTCAAGATATCGAGTGCTTCATGACACCCCAGCAGATTCAGATGCTCAAGGCTTCTTACGATAAGGTCGAAACGATTGCCGATACGGCAGCCGGCCTGTTTTACGGACGGCTTTTTGAAGTCGCTCCAGCGGTCAAACCCCTGTTCCACGGCGACATGAAGACCCAGGGTCGCATGCTGATGAGTGCGATTGGTTTGGTCGTGCGGGGGCTGGAAAACCCGGATGCCATCATTCCGGCGGTACGGGCCATGGGCGAGCGGCATAACCGCTACGGAGCGCTGCCGGAGCACTATCCGGTGGTCGGCGAATGTCTGTTGTGGACACTGGAGCAGGGTTTGGGGGACGAATTCACTCCCGAACTCAAGCAGGCCTGGGGTGAAGCCTACGCGCTGTTATCCGGGCTGATGATCGAAGCGCAACAGGCAGCTGCCGTGCATTAACTGGCGTAACGGGGGTGGGAGCGGTGAAAAGCTTCCAGTTCGGCCGTCGCCCATTCCTGGGCGGCTTGTGCGTACTGGTCGCGCCGCTCGCACTGCTGCAGCACCGGGCCAAACCGCAGGTGCACATCAACGGCTTTTTCCGCCGTGCAGTTCCACAGTACATCCAGCAATGACAGATCATCGATGTAGGCCGCGCTGGCCTGGCGGTAATGCAGCGCGAAGACTTGCACCGGAATCTGATGATCAATGGCGACCGCGAACAGGCGGGGCTGGAAACGGCGGGTGGTTTCGCCGTTGGTCGTGGTGCCCTCAGGGAATATGAGCACGCGGTAGCCCTGGTCAAAGCGGCCTTGCATCTGCTGCCGCAGATCGGCCGTGCCGTGGGCGCCGCGTTCGATATAGAGCGTGCGTCCCGCACGGGTCATCAGATTGACCACCGGCCAGCCTTTGACGTCGGCCTTGGACACAAACAGCGTGTGTGCCTGGCTGCCGACCACCAGAATGTCGAGCCAGGAAATGTGATTGCCGACCAGCAATACCGGAGCGTCGGCGGCTTGGCCGCTGACATGCACACGCAGGCCGATCAGGCGAATCATGACCCGAAACCAGTGAGCGGCCAGGGTTTCCGGGTGTTTGCGGGTCAACGCGACCAGACTGACCAGCACCCCGTAGAGAATGCCGATGAATATGGCGGGGAGACGCAGGGTGCGGCGCAGGCCGCGGCGGGTCAGCCCGCCAGACGCGGACCGAGGAAGCGCCGGCGATACCGCGGGTGCAGTTCCTTGATGTTCAGCAGCATGAACACGTCGACGCAATGGAAGTCCTCGTCCCAGTAGGCTTCGCCACAGGCACGGGCGCCAAGGCTGACGTAAGCCTTGACCAGCGGAGGCATGCGGCACTTACCCTCCCGGTCGATCTCGCGACGTGGGAAAGATTTCAGGGATTTTACCCGCAAGTCCGGCGCCGACAGATAGCGCTCATCAATGGTTTGCATGATGCGCAGCGCTTCGTCTTCGTCGTCCAGACCAATGCTGGCGCAGCCGAAGAGGTAATCAATGCGGTTTTCCGCCACGTAATCCGCGAGCCCCGACCACAGGGTGGCGATGGTGGCGCCGTTGCGGAATTCCGCGTCCACGCAGGTGCGCCCGACTTCCAGCTGGTTGCCCACCAGGCTCTTGATCGCATCGATCTGGAACTCGTGCTCCGAATAGAAGCCGCCCGCCTGACGGGCTTGCTCGCCGGTGAGCAGCCGGGTGCAGGCCGCCATACGACCGGTGCTGTCGCGCACGATCAGGTGGTCGCAAAACTGATCCAGCTCGTCGGCATCGATGCCCAGCTCGCCGCCGTCAATCTGCGCGCCCATTTCTTCGGCAAAGATCCGATAGCGCAACTGCTGGGCTTCGATGACTTCCTGTGCATTTTGCGCCAGGCCGACGCGAAAGCGAGGAAGGGTTTCTGCTGCAGTGGTGGCCATGGGGATGGCCTCCTGGTCTGTGAAGTTGAAGGACAAGCTAGGGGGTGTGCGTGTCAGCACTGTGACCGATAAATGACGTAATTGTTACATGCGCACTACGGCGCGACACCAATTTTCAGCAGATGCCAGGGCGCGCCTTGTTCGACAGCGCCGGGAGGGCGGGCAATGATCTGATGCAAACCGGACGCGGTGGCGTAAAGCGCGCCGTCCGGGCCGATGGAGAGACCATCGGGCCAGCGCAGGAGCGTGTCATTGCGCACCACGGTCTGCAATTCACCGGCGCTATTGAGTCGCTCAATCGCAAAATGTTCCGGATCGGTCAGGTAAATGTCGCCGTTGGCCGCGGCGATAATGCCGTCACTCATGGTTTTGAGCGCGAAGCGTTCGGCCTTGCGGGCCATGTTTTCGGCAGTGAGGTCGGCGTTGTTCAGGTGCCGCGTGGCGATGCGCCAAAGGTAATTGTTGGTGACCGGGGCGAAGTACAGCCAGCGATCATCGCGACTCAACGCAATCGAATCCACCCCCGGGCGGATCGCGACCAGACCCAGCGCTTCCATGCGCCGACCGCCCACCACCGGGACATAGCGCTCGGCGATGACGCCGGGGTGGCCTTCGAGCACCCGGCGGGCGCGATCATGAACCGCGTCATAAATGACCAGCGCCGGGGTTTTTCCAAAAAAGCTCGCATCGGCGATGTACAAGGTGTTGCCGTCGCTGCTGATCTGGAAATCGTTGTAGTGCGAGCCGATGCCGGCGATGTCTCGCGGGAAGGTGTAGCTGTGCAGCAGGTGACCGTCGTCAGCGTCAAATGCCAGCAGCCGCGGTGTGTGCAGGCCGTGGACGCCGTTGTCCAGCGCCCAGACCCGACGTCGCTCACGGTCCAGCCGGACGGACAGCACTTCATGCAGCGCGTCAGCGTGGCTGCCGCCGGGTTGCCATTCGCTGCTGGGAAACGGGCGCCATGCCCCGGCTTCCCAGAGGGCCAGGTTCACTGGCGGGCGGCCTTCCGGGTGGAAGGTGAAGAAAATGCGCTTGGGGGTATCCACGCTCAGGTTCCCGGGCGGGAAGGGCAGCTCGGCAACCACTTCCACCGCAGTGGCGGGGAGCTGGGGCGCGCTGGATCGATCGGGAAAGTCGGCGCCACCGCCGTAGCGAATCTTCAAACCTGCAGCCAGCGCGGCGATTAGGCAGGTCAGGATCAGCAGCAGCCGCAGCAGGAGTTTCATGAAGCGTTCAGCGCGACTGGCTTTTGCCGAGTGTCTGTTCTTCGTAGACCGGGCGGACGGCGTTGATCAGGTGGCAGAACAACTCCGCGGTCATTTCCGCGTCGTAGCGTGCGGAATGCGCCTCGGCCTCGTCCCAGGGCAGACCCACAGCCTCTACCGCACGGCGCAGAACGGTCTGGCCGACGATGGCGCCGCCCAATGTTGCTGTGTCGAAGACCGAGAACGGGTGGAAGGGATTGCGTTTGATGCCGCAGCGTTCTATGGCCGCGTTCAGGAATCCCTGGTCAAAGTGCGCGTTGTGACCGACCAGTACGGCGCGGGTACAACCGGTGGCCTTGATGGCCGTGCGCACCACCTTGAAGGTGCGGCCCAGCGCGTCGCATTCCTTGACCGCGGCGCGCAACGGGTTGAAGGGCTTGATACCGGTAATCGCCAGCGCCGCCTCTTCGATGTTGGCGCCGGGGAAGGGTTCGACGTGGAAGTGCACGCGTTCGGCGATATGCAGAACTCCGTCGGCGTCAAAGTCCAGCGTGCACGCCGCGATTTCCAGCAGGGCGTCCTTGCGTGCGTTGAACCCACCGGTTTCGACATCGACGATCACCGGCAGGAAACCCCGAAAGCGACTCGCCATCAGGCTTTTTTCTGCACCGGGCTCGGCCGCAGTGTCGTCGTTTTCCTGGGGGAGGTAGCTATCCACGCGAGGCTTGGGAGGGGGAGATGACCGCTCAGATTAGCGGATGGCGCGGCCTGTCGCAGAGGAATGCAGGGCAGGCGACATATAATGCGCGGCTGCACGTATTACCCAGGTCATTCTTTTATGTCCCAGATTCGCAAAGTTGTGCTCGCCTACTCCGGTGGGTTGGATACCTCCGTCATCCTCAAATGGCTGCAGGACGAATACCAGTGCGAGGTGGTGACGTTTACCGCCGACCTCGGTCAGGGCGAAGAAGTGGAAGAGGTGCGCCCCAAAGCCGAGGCCCTGGGTGTCAAAGAAATCTTCATCCAGGATCTGCGCGAAGAGTTCGTGCGCGATTACGTGTGGCCGATGTTCCGTGCCAACGCGGTGTACGAGGGGGAATACCTGCTGGGTACCTCGATTGCGCGGCCTTGCATCGCCAAGAACATGATCGATGTCGTGCGCGCCACCGGCGCGGATGCCATCGCGCATGGCGCCACCGGCAAAGGCAATGATCAGGTGCGCTTCGAACTGGGCGCTTATGGCCTGATGCCGGAAGTCAAAGTCATCGCGCCGTGGCGTGAATGGAATCTGAACTCCCGTGAAACCCTGCTGGCCTACGCGGCCGAGCACGGCATCCCGATCACCAAGAAAAAGGACGGCAGCTCGCCCTATTCAATGGACGCGAACTGCCTGCACATTTCCTACGAAGGCCTGGAACTGGAAGACCCGTGGGAGGCTCCGCGCGACGAAATGTGGCGCTGGACCACCAGCCCGCAGGATGCGCCGGACCAGCCCGAAGAGTTTGTCATCGGTTTCGAGAACGGTGATGCGGTGAGCATCAACGGGGAAGCCATGACGCCTTTCGGCATTCTCGACAGGCTGAATGCGCTGGGCGCGAAGCACGGTGTGGGCCGGATCGACATCGTCGAAAACCGCTATGTGGGGATCAAGTCCCGCGGCGCTTATGAAACCCCTGGCGGTACCATTCTGCTGCGTGCCCATCGGGCGATTGAATCCATCACGCTGGATCGCGAGTCCGCCCACCTGAAGGATTCGCTGATGCCCAAGTACGCTGAGATGGTCTACAACGGTTACTGGTTCGCGCCCGAGCGGGAAGCGTTGCAGGCCTTGATCGACAACACGCAAAAGACCGTGAATGGCGAGGTCCGTCTGCAGCTGTACAAGGGCAATGTCAGCGTGCTGGGGCGGCGCTCCGAGTCTCATTCCATGTTCGATGCGGCGATCTCCACCTTCGAAGATGACCGGGGTCGTTATGATCAGAAAGATGCGGACGGCTTTATCAAGCTGAACGCATTGCGGTTGAAGTTGTCTCGTCGTTAACGCTCGGTCGCGAGGCGGCCAGCGACTAGCGATATAGGACGGCCTGCCGGGAAACGCCCGGCAGTGCGTCCCACTGGGCATTTGGGGAAGTAAGGAAATGGCAATGAGCAATCACGAGCAAAACCCGCTGGCGCGCAACCTGCACATCATGCTGTCGCTGTATGTGATGTTTGTTTTTATTCAGAGCCTGTTCTTCAAGTTCACCGGTTCACCGGAAACGGTGTACATCTTTGAAGGCAAGCTGGAGCCGTGGGCTGCGGGCCTGGGTTTCCCGGGGTTGTTCGCGCCCGGCGGCATCTTCTCCGCCGCCGTGGTGGGTAGCTTCGAACTGCTGGCCTCGCTGATGCTGCTGGCCGGTTTGACAGCAGAGCGGCTCCGCGTGGTGCAGGGGCTCGGCGCGCTGCTGGGTCTGGGCATTATCAGCGGTGCGATTTTCTTCCACCTGTTTACGCCGCTGGGGATCGCCGTGGTCAATACCGATGGCACCAGCGATGGCGGCACGCTGTTCTTCATGGCCTGTGGTGTCTGGCTGGCCTGCGCGGTGCTGATCTCCATGCGCAAAGACCTGTTGCTGAAGCTGATCGGGCGTTAGTCCGTCGCCGCCGCAGGCCTGGTGTGCTCGCCGGGGGTGTGCGACGGCGAGGATGTGCGCAGCATCCAGCTCCCCCAGATGGCCGCGAAGGTGAGATCACCGCTGGCCACGACGACCATGATCCCCGGGCTGAGCTGCGCCAGCCACAGGGTCAGCAGGATGAAAAACACCCCGCCTTTGCCGATCACGCCCATTGTCAGTAGGGGGCGGTTGATGTCTGTGGAAATTGCCAACCAGCCGTAGGCGAGACCAAAGAGAAACACCAGGTACCCCAGCAGCGCTGCGTAGGCGGCCGGTACATCGGCGGGCATCTGCATCATTTTTCCGGCGAAAGAATCCGGTATGCCGATCCCCCAGGCAGCAAGGAAATTGAAGGGAACGCTCAGCAGCAGCGTGGCCCGAACCAGTTTTTCGTGTGTCATCGTGTCTCCCCAATCAACGCAAGCTCCTGCCGGGTGTTATAAACCCATTTCGAGGAACTGGGGAGTGACGAGGATGCGCATGCTGTTTGCAGCCATGGCGTTGTTTTTGAGTGGCTGTGCCGTTACCGGGGCGGTGGTGAGCGTGGCGTCGACCGCCGTGGGCGTGGCCGCCGACGTGGGTTCGGCGGCCGTAAAAGGTACCTACAAAGCCGGCAAAGCCGTGGCCAGCAGCCTGGAAACCAAGCCGGAAAAGGTACGCGAGCCGGTGCGTGTGGTGAGCAGCAAAACGACGGTCACCGCGCCCCCGGCGTTGCCGGAAACCGAGGTCGAGACGGCAAGTCCTGCCGCGGAGCCGAAGCCGCAGTCGAAGTCCCGGGTCGATCGCCTGGCCGGTTATTGAACGCTGCTGAGCATTTCATAAAACCCACATAATTCATCGGCACAATCGGCGCCCCATGCACGGGGCAGGACGCTCCGAAAATCAGGAGTGAACCGCGTGTCTTTCCCCATTGATCGTCGTGAATTTTTGCGCCGGGCCGGCCTGGGCGGAACCGCCGTTGCCGCCGTGGCTGCCGGTCTTCCCCGCCCTGCCGCCGCGCAGGACGAATCATTGGCCCCCTTTTTTCATGGGGTGGCTTCCGGCGACCCGCTTGCGGACCGGGTGATTCTGTGGACGCGGGTTACCCCGCCGGCCGGTCACAGCGGATCGGTCAGCGTGCGCTGGACCGTGGCCCTGGATCCGGACATGCGCCAGGTGGTCATGAGCAGCGAGGTGCTGGCCACGGCGGAGCGTGATTTCACCGTGAAGGTGGATGCGCAGGGTTTGGCGCCATTCACCTATTACTTCTACCAGTTCGAGGCGCTAGGCGGGCGCAGCCTGGTGGGGCGCACCAAGACCGCACCGGCCAAAGGCCAGGGCGTGGACCATCTGCGCCTCGGCGTGGTGTCCTGCGCGAACTATCAGCAGGGCTGGTTCAACGCCTACGCCCGGCTTGCCGAGCGCGACGATGTCGACGCCATCATTCATACCGGCGATTACCTGTACGAATATGAAGATGGGGGCTATGGCCCCGGTTCCGAGATTGGTCGCGGTCACGAACCGGCCGTGGAAATGGTGGAACTGGAGCACTACCGCGTGCGACATGCGCAGTACAAGCAGGACCCGGATCTGCGTCGCCTGCATCAGCTATTCCCCTTTGTGGTGACCTGGGATGACCATGAGTCGGCCAACAATTCGTGGAAAGACGGGGCGGAAAACCACAACGAAGGCGAAGGTGATTGGGAGGCGCGCAAAGCCAACAGTCAGCAGGCGTATGACGAATGGATGCCGCTGCGTTCCACCGGGGATCACGGAATCATTTACCGGGCGCTGGAGTGGGGCGATCTGGTGGATCTGGTGGTCATGGACACCCGTATCGAGGGCCGCGACAAGCAGGTGACCTACCCGGGTACCGATACCGAAAACCTCGGCGCCCTGATTCTGGCAGCCGAAACATCCAACCCGGAACGTCGGTTGATTTCCGAGCAGCAGATGGATTTCGTGACCCGGACGCTGGGCGCTTCAAAAGCTCAGTGGAAGCTGCTGGCCCAGCAGGTGATCATGTCGCAGTGGAATGTTGGCGCGCTGCCGCGGATTCCCGAATTCGCGCAGGGCGCGGATTTTCCGCTGATTCTTCGCGATGGCGGAAACGCCATCAATGCCGACGCTTGGGATGGCTATCAGGCCGATCGCGACCGCCTGCTGGGCTATATCTCGCAACGCGCCATCGACAATGTGGTGGTGCTCACCGGGGATGTGCACTCGTCGTGGGCTTTCGATCTGACGGTCGATCCGATGAACCCGCTGGTATACAACCCGATCACCGGTGCGGGCTCGGTTGCGGTGGAGTTTGTCTGCCCTGGCGTGACCTCATCGTCTTTGGGCGGAACGCTGAACAGTCTGGTGGGTGGGTTGCCGTTACCCTCGGTGGTGTTCGAAACCGGCTTGCAGCTGCTGAATCCGCAGATGAAATACGTGGAGTCCACCAGCAACGGCTACATGGTTCTGGACATCACGCCGGAGCACTGCCAGGCCGACTGGTTCTTTGTCACCGTGGATGCGCCAAATGACGAACAAACCGCCGGCGAGTCGTGGGAAGTCAAAGACCGCACCAATCGCCTGGTCGCGGCGGCCGGGCCGGCGGCGAGCAAGGAGCCGGCGCCCGCGGTGACCGCCAGCACACCCGGTGATTCGAACTCTCGCAGTGCAGGCGCTGCCGGGGGCAGCCTGGGGCTCGCCGGCGTGGTGGCGGGAACCCTGGCCGGTGCGCTACTGGATCGGCGCCGGCGGGTGCGTGCCGCGGAGCAGGTCGGTGCTTCCGTAGAACCGGAGTCGGAGGGCTAAAAAACCGGCGCAACCTGGCGCCCTCCAGTGAAGGGGGGCGGGGTGGGTCGTTCGCAGCGCGGATTTAACCGAATACCACCATGCACTGGGTGCCGCGGGCAATGGCGTAGCCGTCCGGGGAAAACAGCGTCACCGTCTGCTGCGTGTAGCCGTCATGCGCGGCATCCAGCTGCACATCGACAAGCCAGTTCGTCAGGTTCTGGTTGTCGAAAGGATGACTGGTGAAGTTGAGCATCCAGGTCATGGTGCTGGCGCGGGTGAAGGTGCTGATCCAGCTCAATCCGATTGGCGGCGGGTAGTCGGCGAACGCCAGCACGTGCTGCAGGCTGGCGGTGGTGACATCGTCTTTGAGCGCGAGCCGATAGATGTGGCGTGTGTCAGGTTTGCCGGCGCCGGGAAAATGGCCTTCCAGCAGCGTCGAATCAAACTGCTTCAGGAATCGGGGCAGCACGCCCTCGATGTAGGGCATGTCAACGCCGGTGCGGTTGCCGAGTTCGGGGTGGCAAAAGTCCCGGGCGACCACCGATTCACGCTCCCGACCAAAAATGCCGACGAACAAGGCCAGCGTTTCCTCGCCTTGCAGAATGCGCGCTTCAACCTGGCGGGTATTGCCGCCCTTGCGCAACAGTCGGCTCTGTACCTGCACCGCGCCCGCAGGGATGGGCGCGCACAAGGTGGCCTGGAGCGTACGAATCCGGAAGCCGTCGCTGTGCGGCTGCATGGCCGTAACCGCCAGCGCGGCCTGGACACCGCCGTAGGCGCTGCGGCCCTGCATCCAGCATTCGTCAATCTGCGCTTCGAGCCCGTCATCGCGGGTCTGACAGGTGGCGAGGAGCTGGCTGAGTGTCTGCATGGGTTCGGTGCGGAAAGGAAAGGCCGAAATCCTAGCAAGTGTGGGGCAACAAAAAGTCCGGGTTGCGGCTGCTCTCATGATTAAATGACGCCATGGAACTCGAAACCCTCTCGCGCTATATGCCGCAGCGCGTCATCAAGCGGCGCATCCGCAGGGCCGCGGTACGCCGCGTGCGCAAGGATTTGATCCTGCACGGCAAGCGCGAGGAGGACATGTCCGCCGAGGATCTGGAATACCTGCTGGCCGATGCCGAGAAGGATGTCATTGCCGACATCAAGCAGACGGGTTTGCTGGGGGCATTGGCGTTGCTCGGGCTGAACCTGTTCTAGCCCATGTCGCTGTATCGCTTCGTTCGTCTCACAGCGTTGCTGACACTGCTCCGCCGGTATCGCCTGCGCGTCATCCGGATGGTGTTCCTGATCTGCTTCGCCACGGTCACCGCCTGGCAGTACGCCGATGTTGCGGTGTACATGAATCAGCATCATCCGGAATGGAGTGGTGTGGCGCTGATCACCAAGACTTTGATTGTGTATGCCGCGCTGTTCTGGGGGTTCTGGGAACTGGGGCGGATGCTGCATGGCGATGACGGCACGGGGCAGCCGGCGAGCAAAGAGACATCCAGAGCGGCCAAGAAGCCGACCGTGGCGGAAGCGCCGGCAGCGCCTTCGCCATTGGACGCGCTGGCCGAAAAGCCCAAATTGCGCAGCCGTCGGTCCCGCATCTTGGACCCTACGTCACAGCAGAAACCCCTCTGAGCGTTGCCGGCAAACAGAGTACCCGTTTGGGGCGTGTCGTAACGCTTCTGCTCCGTATGCGGGGTGCCGATCAAACCGGCAATGCCATTGACTGACCCGGTCGCGCAGCTCGAAATACTTCCTTTTCGCCTGGTCTGAGCATGGCGCTGACACGGATGTTGTTTTAACCGTGTTTGTGAGCGCTGTGCAGGTTTTGCTGGCGCTGCGAGCGTGTGGGAGGAATAGTGCCTCATCAGCGGGCTGTGATAGAAAGCTCAGAAAAAGGTGTCTGATTTTCCAGCACCAAGACACAGGGCTGCATTTGACGGCTGCTGCGGGGGTATCGGAGTCACCCACAGTGCGGACGGGGAAAATATCTGCAGGCAGCTCCACAGGCTCAGGTTTTGAGCCTGTGGCTTTATAGCCTCGTGAAATCTAGAAAGAACAATAGGCGGGGGGAGGGGGATGACACCCAATGAGACAAGAACTAGAACAGCGGAGAACAGCGGGGCCTACCTGTGGGCAAAGAGCAATTTCGATGGCTTTTGGCATCCCTTAGCTCTGCATCTGATGGATGTCGCGGCTTCTGCCGACGCGATTCTGGCCCGCGAACCCGAAGTGACGCGTAATCGGCTCGCATCCGTTTTGGGATTGTCTTGGGAGGATGCTCGTCCGTGGTTGCTGCTACTCATTGCTTGCCACGATCTGGGTAAGGGCTGCCCTGGCTTCCAGTGCAAGTGGAAAAACCTTTCCGGGCTCGACGTTGGTCCTGCGCCGGACACCACCATCAATCACGCGTTTGTCAGTCAGATCGAACTTCGGGAACTGTTGCTCGAACTTGACTGGCCGGAGGGCACTGCTGACCTTGTCGCTGATGCGGTGGGCTGCCACCACGGCGAGCGCGCGAGCTCGACGACGCTATGCCAGCTAGAAGGAAATCGTCGGGCACTTGGCAAACCCGAATGGCGTCAAGCGCGGCGACTAATTTTCGAATGCCTGCTCTCCGTGTTCAAGCCCGTCACACCACCGACCAAGCCTGATCTCTCAGGCCCCGATTTTATGCTGCTTGCGGGCCTGACCAGCTTCGCCGACTGGATCGGTTCCAATGAAGATTTCTTCCCGTTCGGTTCGCCGGGCGATTGCGATGACCCGGCGGCGTGGTTCAAGGCTCGGCGCGAAGTTAACGCCGAAAACGCTCTGAATCAGACCGGTTGGCTACCGCGCAAACCGCTCGCTGACGCGCCGCGCGCGTTCGACGCCGTATTCGGTTTTGCACCGCGCCCCCTGCAACAGGCGATGGTCGAGGCGCTGGCAGCCATCGACCGACCAGCAATCCTGCTGGTCGAAGCGCCGATGGGTGAGGGCAAGACCGAGGCCGCGTTATATGCGCATCTGGAATTGCAACGGCGACTCGGTCATCGCGGGCTCTATGTGGCGCTGCCGACCAAGGCGACCGGAAACGCGATGTTCCGTCGCGTTTTGAAGTTCCTGCAAAGTCAGCGCGGCGACCGCCAACTGGATATGCAACTGCTGCACGGCGGCGCGCTGCTCAACGACGAATTTCAGCAACTTAAGCCTGGCGGCATCCACGACGTGGCCAAGGGTGGTGAAGTGCGCGCCAGCGAATGGTTTACCCACAAAAAACGCGCGTTGCTCTCCGAGTACGGCGTCGGCACCATCGACCAGGCGCTGCTAACCATCCTGCCGGTGCGCCATCAGTTCGTGCGCCTGTGGGGGCTGGCGAACCGCGTCATCGTATTCGATGAAATTCATGCATACGACGCTTACACCGGCACACTGCTACTGCACCTCGTGCGTTGGCTGTTGGCCTTGGGCGCATCCGTTGTGCTTCTCTCCGCAACGCTACCGCCACAGATCCGCCGCCAGCTCGCCGAGCTGGTCGGCCAGAAGCCGCCCGAACACGAAGCCATCTACCCACGCCTCTCGGTCTATCAGTCCGAGGCAGCGGTACGGCAAATCCCGTTCGAGGCGGACCCCATGCGTCGCCTGACCGTGCGCGTGGAACCCGTCGCTTGCGACCTCGTCGCGATCAAGGCCGCGCTCGACGTGCGTCTTTCGGGCGGTGGTTATGCACTGGCGCTGACTAACACAGTGCAGCGCGCGCAGGACCTGTATCGGGGTTACGGTGAGGGCGCGCCGCTAGCGGTCGACGGCGAGATCATTGGCAAACGCCTGCCTGACGGCACCGAAATTTACCTCTTCCACGCGCGCTTTCCCGCCGACGCACGGCAGCGCCGCGAAGATGCCGTACTGGAGATGTTCGGACCGCCGATTCCAGATACGCCAGTCGCGCGCATGGGACGGAAAATCCTTATCGCCACCCAGGTCGCCGAGCAAAGCCTGGACCTCGACTTCGACCTCATCGCCAGCGACTTGGCACCCATCGACCTGCTGTTGCAACGCGCCGGGCGGCTGTGGAGGCACGCGCGCGGGTTGCGGCCTATTAGTGAACCTATCCTCATCGTAGCCGGGCTCGCCGAAGACCCGCCGCCATCCTTCGGCAAGCCACTATGGTGGAATGCCGTTTACCGCGAAGACGTGCTGCTGCGGACCCGAAGCCTGCTGAGCAACAAGCCGACGCTGCAGTTACCTGACGAGATCGACACGCTGGTGGCGGATGTTTACGAAGAAGCGGTCGTAGTCGATGCCTCTCTTGAAGCCCGCCTCGACCGCGCTATGCAGGACGCCTTGGGCGAGGAATACGCCCACGTGGGTGAAGCGCATCAGGCCATCATCGGGTTGCCCGACGATGCCTCGTGGAAAACAGGGGCCCGCTTCACGTTGTTCGACGACGACGAACCCGGCGTCCACGCCAGCCTTAAGGTCAGAACGCGGCTTGGCGAAGATTCCGTCGTCGTCGTGCCGCTCTTCGATGCGGACGCCTTCGATCCCTCCGCCGTCCCTGATTTCGCGCAGGCCAAAGCCTGGTTCCTGCGCGCCATGAGCCTCACGCGCAAAAGCATTGTCAAGCGACTACAAGCGCAGGGCGCGCCCGAAGGCTGGAAACAAAGCGCCCTGCTGCGCAACGCCTACCCGCTACATCTCGATGCGGAGGCGCGCTGGATCGAAGACCCACACGTCCGATTCTCGGACGAGCTGGGACTGGTTTATGAAAGCAAGGAGAACGAATGAGCCCCTCATCGAGCAAGTTCAACCTGATCGACGCAGCCTGGATACCTGTTTGCAAGCTTGACGGCGAGCGCGTCGAACTCGGCATCCGCGACACCTTGCTGCAAGCGAGGGACATCGCGGTGATTGAAGACCCCTCGCCGCTGGTCACCGCCAGCCTGCATCGTTTCCTGCTCGCCGTGCTCTACCGTGCGCTCGAAGGGCCGACGGATATTGATCAGGCCAAGGCGTGGTTCAAGGCCGGATGGCCCGTGGACAAAATCGACGCCTATCTCGAACGCTGGCGGGATCGGTTTTGGCTGTTCGACGAAAAATATCCCTTCTTTCAGATTCCCGACTTCGAACCCAAAGTGTGGCGGGCGTGGACAGTGCTCGCCGCCGAGCACAACGCCGACAACGCCAAGGTGCTGTTCGATCACGTTGATGTGACGCTTCCCGACGCCGTAACTCCTGGCGCAGTCGCTCGCTGGCTCCTCGCGACGCAGACCTATTCCGTGAGCGCGGGCAAAAGCGAGCTGTCGCACACCGGCACCGCGCCGTCAGCAACGGCGGTAATGGTCCTGCCGTTGGGTCGTCAACTGGAAGACACCCTGCTGCTGAACCTCGTGCCGCAGAACCGCGCGGTACTTGCGAATGATCTGCCCGTGTGGGAACGCGCGCCGGAATCCGTTGAGAGCCTCAAGGCCAGAGCGAAGCGCGGCATTGCGGGCTACGCCGACCGTTACACCTGGCGGACCCGGTCGATACGGCTGCGTAGAGATGCAGATGGCAACGTCAGTAGGCTCGCTTTCGCGTCTGGCGTGGAAAACGCGAGCAAAGACCACACCGATCCCATGCTCGGATACCGCATCGACGACAAGAACGGCAAGCTGCCAATTCAGTTTCGCGAGCGCGGGCTGTGGCGTGACTTCGATTCCCTCCTGCCGGACGACACCAAGCTAGCGCCCGACGTGATCGAGCACGCAACGGCATTGACACGCATCGACCCCAAGCGCTTTCCGCGCTCGGTCAGGGTGCTGGGGCAATCCAACAACAAGGCCAAGATTGAATTCTGGCGGTTGGAGCGCTTCGCGTTGCCGGAAGCCTTGCTGGGCGAACGCGCAATTCGCACCGAAATCCATCAACTGCTCGCCGACTCCGAAGCCAATCAGCAAGCCTTGTGGCGCGCCTGTAAAAGTTTCGCGCGCGACCTGCTGAGCCGGGGCGAGCGCGACCCGGACGGCAAGGACATCAGTCGTTTCGTCGAGCAGATGCCAGCGAGCGCCGCGTATTGGTCCGCGCTCGAAGCGGAATTCCACGATGTGCTCGGCCACTACGCCGTTGATTCCGACCCCAACGCGATCCGGCTCGGTTGGCTGAAAGCCGTGCGCGTGACCCTGGGTGACGCTTGGCGGCGGCACGCGGCCTCGGTCTCGACCAGTGACGCCTGGGCAATCCGCGCGTTGGTGCGCGCCGAAGCGCACATCAACAAGCAGATTGGCGCGCTAAACAAGGAAATCAAACAGTACGAAACCTACCATCAAACTCAGAACCCATCGCAGGAGGAAACCGCATGAGCGAATACATCGCATGGCTGGAAGACATGAACGCGCGCGATAACAAGGTGCGTGCCGTGCTGCGGCGTAGCCTCGCGTTCGACCCCGGTTCGCATATCCCGGCCTTTCCCTATGTCGAGCCTTTCTTGAAGGGCGAGGCAGAAGGCTGGCGCAGGCAAATGCACTATCTCGTCGCCGGGCTGTGGGCCGCGCACTGGCGTGAAGGCCGCTCGGGGGCTTTGATACCACTGGCCGGAGCCTGCGCACAACACCAGCTTACCAGCGGCTCGACGAGCACCGAGCGACGTTTCATCCAGCTCTTGGACGCCGACCGCGAGCAGCTCCCACACCGCCTGCGCCAGATGGTCGCGCTGCTGAACGAGCAGCCCATCGACTTCCAAGCATTGCTCAATGACCTGCTGTTCTGGAGCAGCGCCGACAAGCGCGTGCAGAACGCTTGGGCACGCACGTTCTATCGCACCCAAAACCCCAACCAAACCCCTGATGCCGAAACGGAGACCGTCGCATGAAAACGCTGATAGAGATTCACGTCCTGCAAAATTACGCCCCATCAAACCTCAACCGTGATGACACCGGCGCGCCCAAGGACGCATTCTTCGGTGGTACACGCCGGGGGCGGATTTCCAGCCAGTGCGACAAACGCGCGGTGCGGCAGTTTTTCGCCGACAAGGTGCGCGAAGGCGTGTTCAACGCGGACGAACTCGCCGTGCGCACCAAGCGCGTCTACCAGGCCGTTGCCGACGCACTCGCGGATCGGCGCGATGCCGCAGAGGCACATGCGAAGGCGGAAACCGCACTGTCCTACGTCAAGATCAGCAAGGCCAAAGATGCCGACAAGACGCAATATCTGCTGTTTCTCGGCAAGCGTGAGATTGCAGCGCTGGCTGATGCCATCAATCAGCACTGGGATGTGATCGTTCAAGGTGAGGAAGCGCCCGCCGAGGACGGCGCGAAGAAGAAAGCCAAAACGAAAAAAGACGCCGCAAGCAGCGCACCCAAAGAGGTCAAAGACCAGATCGAAGCGATCTTCAACGGCGGCAAGGCCGTAGATGTGGCGTTGTTTGGCCGGATGCTCGCCGACATGCCCGAGAAAAACCAACACGCCGCCTGCCAGGTTGCGCACGCAATTTCGACCCACGCGGTCGAGCGAGAATTCGACTTCTACACCGCTGTGGACGATCTGAAACCCGAAGATACGGCAGGTGCGGACATGATGGGCACGGTCGAATTCAACTCGGCTTGCTACTACCGATATGCCGTCGTCGATTGGGAAAAGCTCGTCGCAAACCTCCAGCACGACACCGAGCTTGCGGCTCGGGGGTTGCAGGTCTTCCTGCAAGCCTTCGTGCTTGCAGAGCCCACCGGAAAGCAGAACAGTTTCGCCGCGCATAACCCGCCGGAATTCGTCGCCGTGTCGGTGTGCCACGACGCGGCCCCGCGCAACCTCGCCAATGCTTTCGAAACGGCGATTCGCGCCAAATCGGGTGAATCGCTGACCCGTAAGTCGGCGGAGGCGCTGGTTGCGAAAGCGGGCGTGCTCGACACGGCGTATCCGCGCAAGGGCAAGACTTTCATGCTCAACGTCGCGAAGGCCGAAGTCGGCAGCTTGGGGGAAGACAAGGCTTCACTCGATGCCATGGTCGAAGCCGTGCTCGCGGCGGTAAAGGGCTGAGTCATGCCGACTCTGCTTTTGAGGCTTGCCGGGCCGATGCAGTCCTGGGGCACGACCAGCCGCTTCGACCAACGCGACACCAGCAAGGAGCCGAGCAAATCCGGTGTGATCGGAATACTCGCTGCCGCGCTCGGTATCGATCGCGAGGAGTGGAACAAGGACCTGCAAGCGCTGGCCGCGCTGACGATGGGTGTGCGCCACGACCGGCCCGGTGTGTTGAAGCGGGATTACCAGACTGCGCAACACATCATTTCCGCCGACCGCTCGAAGGTGCATGAAACTGCCGTGACCACGCGTGACTACCTCGCCGACGCCACGTTTCTGGTGGGGCTGGAAGGCCGGGATCGCAGTTTTCTCGAACGTGCACACGCCGCCCTGCAGAATCCGGAGTGGCCATTGGCGCTGGGGCGCAAATCCTACGTGCCTGCCGAATCGATCTGGCTGGCGGATGGCGTCGTGGACGCGCCGTTGCTGCCTGCGCTCGCCAAGCGGCCCTGGCTCACTCCGCCGCGACACGGCGAGCCACTGCCAGAGCGCTTGCTGGTGTCACTGGAATCGACCGACGGGAGCGGTGCGCTGCGGATGGATCAGCTGCTGTCGTCGTTCGCCGAACGGCGCTTCGGCGCGAGGTATGTGCGTTCGGAATGGGTTGAACTGAAGGGAGAGCCGAACGATGCTGCTGCATAGAATCACCCTGAACCCACGCAATAAAGACGCGCGGCGTGACCTCGCCGACCCGTACCAGATGCACGCATCGCTGTGCCGCGCGTTCTATCCGCAAAACACGCCATGCCCGCCACGCGCGCTGCTGTGGCGGCTGGAACCGGAAACCGATGCGCAGGGTTATCCACGCGTGTTGATTCAGTCGCAGGCAGCGCCGGATTGGTCACGCCTGCTCGAATCTGGCTGGCTCGCTCAGGCCGAACCCGGCATCGACATCGTGCAAAAACTAGGGCTCGAATTGCTCGCCGCGGGGCAAGCGTTCCGCTTCCGCCTTCGCGCTAACCCGTGTAAAACCACGCAGGGCAAACGAAGCGGGCTGGTTCACCCCGACGCACAACGCGACTGGCTCGCGCGCAAGGGGGAACAGCACGGCTTTACGCTGCCCGCGTCGGATACGCCGGATTACTTTGACTTCGTCGAAAGCCCCAAAGGGCGGCCTTATCCCGATGTGCGGGTTTCGCAGAATCAAATGCTGACCGGGCGCAAGCACGACGGCACGACGATTCGCGTTTACGCCGCGCTCTTCGATGGACGGTTGACAGTGCACGATTCCGACACATTCAAAGCGGCGCTCGAGTACGGGATCGGTCACGGCAAGGTGATGGGCTTGGGGTTGTTGTCGGTTGTGCCAATATCGAGATGACCTGCCAAAGCCTTCGGCTGCAGCCTGCACTTGGTTCGGCGTTTGTACGCTTGCGTCGTTGCCTTGACTCGGCCTACAGTGCATCGTAAATGCAATGCAAATGATCCTGCCATGAAAAACGCCACGCTCCCCCCTCTGCGCGTTGACAGTGCAACCCGTGCCGCCGCCGAATCCTTATTGCGCGAAGGTGAGACCTTGTCGGGCTTTGTGCTCGAAGCGGTGCGGCTCAATATCGAGCGACGCGAGGTGCAGCGGGAGTTCATCGCGCGCGGTCTGTTGGCGCGCGATGAAGCGCGTGCGACGGGCGAGTATGTGAATGCGGAGGCGATGCTGGCGCGGCTGGATGCGTCTCTGTCTGCGCCGCGACGCGGGCGCGCTAAACCAGAGCCGTGAACTACCGACTGCGCCTCACCCCGCGCGCGGCGGACGATCTGCAGCGGCTATTCGATTTTCTGGTCGAGCACGACCTGGCTACAGCGCAGCGGGCACGCGCCGCCATCGCCAAGGCGTTCGAATTTTTGCAGGCCTTTCCGTTTGCCTGTCGCAAGGCCACACCTGAGCATCCATTCTTGCGCGAGATGGTGATTTCTTTCGGCCAGGCAGGGTATGTAGCACTGTTTGAGATCGACGATGCAGACACCGTGACAGTGCTGGCCGTGCGTCACCAGCGTGAAGACGACTATCACTGATGGCCGACCTGCTTCCGCCACTCAAGCCCATCCCCATTAAAGAGCGGTTGTCGATCCTGTATGTTGACCGCGGGCGCCTGGACGTACTCGATGGCGCATTTGTTGTGGTGGACAAGAATGGCGTGCGCACCCACATCCCGGTGGGTGGGGTGGCCTGCTTGATGCTGGAACCGGGCACGCGCGTATCGCACGCAGCCTGCGCACTGGCGGCACGCGTGGGAACGTTGCTGGTATGGATTGGCGAAGCCGGCGTTCGGCTCTACTCCGCAGGTCAGCCGGGCGGGGCGCGTTCCGACAAGTTGCTCTACCAGGCGCGGCTTGCGCTGGACGATACTCTCCGTCTTAAGGTGGTGCGCAAAATGTATGCGCTGCGTTTCGGTGAAGAGCCACCGCAGCGTCGGTCTGTCGAACAACTACGTGGCATTGAAGGCGCGCGTGTGCGAGAGACCTACAAACGCATTGCAGCCCAGTACAACGTCACCTGGAAATCACGCAACTACGATACCAGCGAGTGGGGCAAAGGCGACCTGTCCAACCGGTGTTTGTCAGCGGCAACGGCGTGCTTGTATGGCGTCACTGAAGCAGCCGTCCTGGCCGCTGGCTACGCTCCAGCAATTGGCTTCATTCATACCGGGAAGCCCTTGTCGTTCGTTTATGACGTGGCCGACGTTTACAAGTTTGACACGGTGGTGCCGGTGGCCTTTCGCATCGCTGCACGGCAGCCCGCAAATCCTGAACAACAGGTGCGTCTGGCGTGTCGGGATGTATTTCGCCAGTCGCGCCTGTTGGAGAAAATTATCCCCGGCATCGAAGAGATGCTAGCCGCCGGTGAGATCATTCCTCCGAGCCGCTTTGAGGGGCAGATTGGCCCTGCCATCCCCAATTCTGAGAATGTCGGTGATGCTGGTCATCGTAGTTGAGAACGTGCCTCCCCGGCTGCGAGGGCGGCTCGCTATTTGGCTGTTGGAAGTTCGTGCGGGCGTGTATATCGGTAACTACTCCGCCAAGGTTCGCGATGTCATCTGGCAGCAGGTTGAGGCGGGATTGGAGGACGGGAATGCTGTGATGGCATGGCGAGCCAGCAACGAAGCTGGTTTCGATTTTTTGACGCTGGGGAAAAACCGCCGCGTGCCGGTGGAGTTGGATGGCGCAAAACTTGTCAGCTTCCTTCCCCAGGAAGATTCAAATGTTCTTTAACAAGCTAGAAATCGGTTTTCCAATGCTCTTGTTGAATTCGGTAGAATTCAACGCGATTGATTTCTTTCAGTAAATCAACGAAGTAGAAGAAGTGTGTTCCCCGCACCCGCGGGGATGAACCGGATTTACACAGTGCCATTTCTTCGCCGGAATCGGTGTTCCCCGCACCCGCGGGGATGAACCGTCTTCCACGATTGCCAAACGCAATGGAACGTCGTGTTCCCCGCACCCGCGGGGATGAACCGCGATCTCCGCTGAGGTAGCGAAGCGGTACAAGGTGTTCCCCGCACCCGCGGGGATGAACCGCCGCGTAATAGCGTGTTTACTCATAGCCGAGCGTGTTCCCCGCACCCGCGGGGATGAACCGCGGTACCCCGATGGCCGCATCATACGATATGAGTGTTCCCCGCACCCGCGGGGATGAACCGCCGCATCGCTACGGCGCGGCCTGGCTCTAGGTGTGTTCCCCGCACCCGCGGGGATGAACCGACGTGGAGCCGATTTTCCGCGATGTGAAGGCCGTGTTCCCCGCACCCGCGGGGATGAACCGAACCAGGCCATTCTGGATCGCATGCGCACTGGGTGTTCCCCGCACCCGCGGGGATGAACCGCCTGGCCGAACGCACGGTGCAGACGGTGCTGAGTGTTCCCCGCACCCGCGGGGATGAACCGCCCTGCGTGGCGTTGAGCTGGCCATCGGCGGCGTGTTCCCCGCACCCGCGGGGATGAACCGCGCTTGGCAATAATCTCCATGCTGCTGGCCGGGTGTTCCCCGCACCCGCGGGGATGAACCGAAACACCCCGGTGACCCGGGTGAAATTCGGGAGTGTTCCCCGCACCCGCGGGGATGAACCGTCGTCAGCATCACGGGGTTCTTGAAACGCCGTGTGTTCCCCGCACCCGCGGGGATGAACCGAAACCTTGCGGGAAAAACTCGGCAACGGGTTCGTGTTCCCCGCACCCGCGGGGATGAACCGGTTACGAAAGACCTCGGGAAGCTATGTCGCTGGTGTTCCCCGCACCCGCGGGGATGAACCGTTGGCCGTGAGGTTGTTGTTGCTGCGGATGGTGTGTTCCCCGCACCCGCGGGGATGAACCGGCTTCGCTTGATGGTTTGCCCGTCGGCCCGGCGTGTTCCCCGCGCCCGCGGGGATGAACCGCCACACAGGAAAGCGGTTCCTGTGTCCGTATAGTGTTCCCCGCGCCCGCGGGGATGAACCGCAGTGGCCGCTGGCAGCATGACGCCGAACGCCGTGTTCCCCGCGCCCGCGGGGATGAACCGACGGTACACCCGTCACCCACTACTACTGGAACGTGTTCCCCGCGCCCGCGGGGATGAACCGACCCCGAAGTCGTCGCGCTGCGCAACGTGGTAGTGTTCCCCGCGCCCGCGGGGATGAACCGGCAGCATTGACCCCATGATTGGGGCGCTGTCAGTGTTCCCCGCGCCCGCGGGGATGAACCGGATGCAGAGGCAGCCTTCAACCGCGCCCTGAAGTGTTCCCCGCGCCCGCGGGGATGAACCGGTATTGAGACCACCAGCGGCGAGCCGTACCCGGTGTTCCCCGCGCCCGCGGGGATGAACCGCCTGCTTTGTCTTCGGCGCGAAGGTTGCGCACGTGTTCCCCGCGCCCGCGGGGATGAACCGCGCACCGAGATTGCCATACACGCGCTCTACCACGTGTTCCCCGCGCCCGCGGGGATGAACCGGCCGTAAGACGCAGACGAGGCGCATGGTGATAGTGTTCCCCGCGCCCGCGGGGATGAACCGCTGACAACCGCATTCGCGACGTACACCAAGCAGTGTTCCCCGCGCCCGCGGGGATGAACCGAGATGCAATACGAGTCGGGTTTGAAGAACCCGGTGTTCCCCGCGCCCGCGGGGATGAACCGGCGCTTAAATCGACTGAGCGATCGCTAAATGCGTGTTCCCCGCGCCCGCGGGGATGAACCGCGACCGAAGCCGTCACGCCGGCAACCCTACAGGTGTTCCCCGCGCCCGCGGGGATGAACCGTCGAATGCTGCAGACGCAACAGCGCGTGCGTGGTGTTCCCCGCGCCCGCGGGGATGAACCGTCGAACACCGACGCGCAGATCGCCGCCATTAACGTGTTCCCCGCGCCCGCGGGGATGAACCCCCGGAATCAATCTGTACGCGGCGGGTGATGCCGACCATGCGCATGAAGGCGTACCTGATCAGGAAATGGCCTTTTGCAGCGCCTCATCAATGCGGGTTTGCCAGCCCTTCCCGCCAGCCTTGAAGTGTGCAATCACTTCGGAAGATAGCCGCAGCGTCACTTGCTGTTTTGGGTGATCTACACGGGGCCTGCCACGCTTCCGTCTTGCAGCCTGCATAACTTCCGCCGGTAAAACTTCCGCAGCCGGTCGCGCGCGCTCAAACCACTCTTCGGTCAGTTCTGGATTGTCTGGATCTGCTGCCGTGTTCCGTTTTTCATGCGTGCTCATAGCGTGTTACCTCTCGTTTATTGGCTTTGCGCAGGCTAATGACGCGGATGCGTCCATTGCGCGGGGGTGAATATCAGAACGTTCAACAGGGCACCGACATAGCCGATGGCGACGTAACGGGTTTCGTCATAGTCCCGGCGGTCATCCGTGGCCACCAGCGCGGTGTTGATATCGAAGCCGCGAGCCTGCTCAAAGCTGACGCCATGCGCCGATCTCGATTTCGAGCGTGGCTATACTGAATGTTCATCACGGGTGACGACAGAAATTTTCGGCGCGCTGTCGCGAGTGCCCCGCAAGGGATCTTGGATGGAGGGACGGCCGGCCTCCCACCCGTGATTTATTCTTCAAGCAGCCCGCGGACCACCGCGCAACGCGTGGCATCAATCAACCCGCGCACCGGCACTTTGCTGGCGCTGCGAACGCGGTGGCGGTCGATTCAGGTACAGACCTGCAAAAACCTCGGATGCAACCGGCAGAAATATCTACCACCTGGCCGGTCACGCCGTAGAGGCGTCAGGAGCCAATGAGAATGGCTACGCCCCAGGTGGTCAGGGGAATGGCACATCCGTTACTCCGTCTGCAACGAGCAGTGTAGGCGACCTCGTGGGTGGGCGGTCAATCGGCGGGATAAACGGTTATTCCAAGCAAGCTAGCTGGCTGAACAGGCTGGTAAAGGCGGGCAGCTTGACCTATTCTCGGATGGCTATGAGACCAACCGCACCAACGTACCCGCCGACGGAAGAACGAATCTTCCAGACGCCGGAGCGGCCGTCTCCATCGACCGATCCGGAGCCAGCGCCGCGCCACCGCTCAAAGCCGCTGAAGGCAACATCACAGGCACCTAAGTCTCCACGCAAGGGGCCGTACCCCAAGAATCTGCGCGAGGCCGTGCTGGCGTGGTTTGGATGGATGGCCGGGCTGATGCCGCGCCGGGTCGCCAATGGCCAGCAGGGCCGCAATTGCACAGCGCACCCGTCAACAATGTGGCGTGAGCATGCGCTTGTGCGGTTGAGTGGTGCCCGGGTAGCAGGCGCAGAACTCCGCGAGTGGCTCACGCGTTCTGCGACAAATTCCGGCCCTGGCGGTGACCAGTACCGCGCTTCTGCAAGGCGGAGCGAGACGCGGCGGAAAATTGAAGCGTCACGTCGGCTCCGGCTTGCTGTTGCAGGTCAGGCAGAACATGCGCCAAAAATCGCTTCAGAAACCTCCGGTAGTGCAAACCGCTAAGCCGGTCGCGGCTTAGGCCGATGCGCGTCGAAAAAACGCGACCAGCGGGTCGAAGCTTGCAGAGGGATGGCACGCACCTGTCGGGTGACAACCGCAATGTTCGTCGCACCCGCGGAGATAAGCCGGTGACTTACGCGAGCAGCTTATCCGCGAGCTTCGCGATGCCCAGCCCGGCTGCAACGACGACTACCCGCGCGAAGAACAGCATCCATAGCAGTACGCCCGCGCTGGCCTCGCTCCACCGCGGTTGCCCGGTGAGGATCAGGATGGCCGGCGGGCCGAGGAACAGTGCGCATATGAGCCTGGAAATCACGGTGGTGGGTCGCGCTGGATGAAACTCGCAATGTTGAGGTCAGGGTCGGTCACCGGGTCGGCGGCCTTTATCGAGTCGTTCAGCGATATTCGCTTCGACCAGGAGGGCTCGCAAGAAACGCTCAGACGCGCTGATCCGTGTTTCCCGCGCCCGCGTACCAGGGGCGGATGCTACGATGGGCGCAAGCACTGCCGGACGGGATGCGGCCTAAGCCGGTGCTGCGCGCCAGCGGTCCCGCATGTCCGGTCTGGTCCTTCCCCTCGCAGGTACGGAGCGCCCAACGAAGTCCATGATCTCCCATGTGGTGCATGAAAAAGCCCAGTCGGGTGCAAATCTGCTGCTGGTGCTGTTACCGGCCGCGTCGTATTTTGCTGCGGCCTGGCAAAACCCGGAGGCACCCATGGCGGTGTGGCTGGGTTGGGTCGCCCCCGTGTTGATCATTTCGCTGTTGGTATTCAGCGGGCTGACGCTGTTCGCGCTCATCGTGGGTGCGGTAGCCGGGGTGTTGGGCGGGCTGAAATAACCGGCCACACCGGTGCGTGCCTGTTCGCGGGTACGTAAAGCTCGCTGTATGCTAGGTAGGTGCGCGTGCGACGCGGTGAAATTCTCCCGGCCGTAGCACGGCGGTTTTTGCCGTCGGAGCGTTATGCAGGGTTCCTTGGGAGGCCCTGTCACGCGCATGCTGTTCATTCGCGCGGTGTGGTGGCGTCTGGCGAGGGTGCCGGCGGAGTTGTGGTTTGCGTGGTGAAGGTTTCGAGCACGCGGTATTCGATTTCCAGGTTGTCCGCGCGGAGGATCTCTAATCGCGCGCCCTTGAGCCCAACGATTGCGTTGTCGGCCAGGTCGAAACGGACATCCGGATTGCGGGTCGCGGCTTGCGCGTCATTGGCGAATTCACGGTAGCTGAGAAACACCTGCGAGCCTGAACTGCCGGAGTAGATGATTTCTTGTTGCCGGTTCGAGTCGCTGGGTGCCACATAGGTGATGGATTCCACGGACAGGGGTTCCGGGCAGGATTCGCGGTTGAAATACAGCGACCAGCGGCCCTCGGCGCCGCGTGACAGGCATTCGTCGATCTCGGTCTTTTCCTGGCCGGCGAAGGTGTTCTCCCAGATGAGCTTGCCGCAGTACAGCGTCGCGCCCTTGGTGTCGGTGCTTTGCACGTACTCCCTCCCTGCTGGCATCAGTACCCGCTTGGAAAGGTCTGCGCAGAGCACGTTGTTGGCGGTGGAGCGCAATCCGGGTCCCTGGCTCACATTGGCCGAGAGCAGCATGCGGTCGCCCACACCGGCGGTATGCACCTCACCCGGAGGCGGAGTTGATCGTGCCGACCAGCTCAGGTTGGGGGCCGGAAGCGTCGGGCCCATCAACGAGCAGCCCGCAACCAGCAAGGCGGGAATCGTACACAGCGCTGGGGTCAGCCTCATGAGCGGGTTTCGCAAGTCAGAAAGGGATTGGTACGCAAACGCTGGGCCAACTAAGGCAGATCAAGGTCGCCATCGGCATCCACATCCTCGTAGGCATCGGCGTTGAAGCGGGGGCTGCAAATGGCCAGGAAAATGAGATCCGTTTCGGCGACATTGCGAATGCGCTGCCGGGTGTCAGCAGGAATCAGTACGTAGTCACCCGGCCCCACAGGCTGCGGGGGCAGGTCGCCCACTGCGACTTCGCCTTGCCCGCTGAGGATGTAGTAACGCTCCGTCGTGGCCCGCAGCCGGTGCCAGCGGGTGGTGACGCCCGGTTCGACGCGGGCGCGGGCCACCGAGGCTTCGGTGTCCTCCGCGAGATTGCCAACCTCCAGAATGTGGCAGCGCTCCGGGGTGTAGAACTCCGCGTGCTGCGTGACCCGGGAGACGCGCGGCCTCATGCCGCCCTGCGCGACAGCAGCCAGACCGTTTCGGTTGCCGGGCAGACGCCTTTGAGGCCGCCGGCGACATCGGGGCTCGCGAGGCAGCGCAGCTGATAATCCGAGTCGTAATGCCGATGGACTTCGGCGCCGGTCACCGAGAAAGGCGGACCGGGCATCTGGTTCTGGTCGTACTCGAAACAGATCAGAAGCTGCGGGGCGTTGTTGGTGACGGCAACCAGGTGGCGAGTGTATGCCGCACGCATCGAGTCGGGTAACGCGACCAGGGCGGCTCGGTCATAGATTGCATCGACCGCTCCCAGCAGCTCTGCTGTCAGGGCGAAGAAGTCGCCGACAAAGATGTCGATCCCGTCGCTGCTGTAGCGGGTCAGCGGGCCGGCATTCGTTACGGTCGGGGTGATCCGCAGCTCCTGAAACAGCTCGGCAATCGCTTTTTCGCTGAGTTCCACACCCGCGACGCGGTATCCATTGGCCAGCAGCCACGCGATATCGCGGGTCTTGCCGCACAGTGGCAGAAAGATACGGCTGCCCGGCGGCAGCGACAGCGCGCTGAAGTGGGCGATGAGCAGGGGGTTGGCTTCGCTGAGATGGAAGCCGATTTCCTTTTTCTCCCACCGCTGCAACCAGAAATCAATTTCCATGGGGTCAACTTCTCACAACATCATGCGGGCATGCCAAGGATTGTCCGCATGCCCCCAAGTTCACGCGGACTCAGCGCGCGCTCAAGGTGTAGCCGGCGCGTGGAAAATGCACATGCAAAGGACCGAAGCCGGCATCGTTACGGGCGATCACGATGCGGTCCTCGGTGATGGCGGCCAGGGTGCCAACGACCGGGGAAATGCCATAGTCCGCAGGCGCGACGGCAACCGGTGTTCCCAGGCTGATCGGGGGCGTGGCCACGCTTGCGGGCAGCGGGCGGGGCTCGGCCTGCCGCGCTGCGGCAAAGGCCTGGGCCTGGGTAATTTCTTCGCGTTCTCCATGACCGATCTGACTCACACGCTGATACCAATCCGCGACCTTGGGGCCGGCTTTGAGCGGGCGGCGATTGCAGCTGACGTGCAGCCAGAGCGGATGGTAGATGGCGAAATCCGCAATCGATGCGGACTCGCCTCCCACCCAGGGGGCTTCAGCGAGGCGGCTTTCCAGCGCCGTCAGCAGGGATTCGAGCACCGCCTTGGCCTGCGCGCCTTGCGGCGGGCGAACCGTGCCGCCTTTGAGCATGCCGGTACGGTCCTTGGCGAAGCGGTAGGTTCCGACAGGCCCGAACATGCGCATCAGGGTGCCCAGCAATCGCAGCGGTGGAACCGCGCCGATGGCGGCGAAGAACGCTTCCTTTTCGGCCTTGTCCATCAATGCCCGAACCGCGGGATCGCTCACGCTCGCGGGGTTGAGTTGCGGGCTGCCGGTCGCCTCGGCCACTTCCTGCGCGATCAGGGCCGTGTCGCAGAAGATATCGGCGCCGATCTGCGCGACCGGGATACGGCGGTAGCCGCCGGTGAGCGGGTCCAGATTGGGCCGCGGCGGCTGCACCGGTGAGAGCAACGACTGCCAGTGCGTACCGGTAAGGCCAAACATCAAACGAATCTTCTCCGCGTAAGGGGAGGCGTCGTAGTGATGCAGGATGATGGATGTGGTCATGGTTGGGATGCCTGGCGAAACGAGCAGTCAGGTGCGGCCTCAGGCCGCAACTTGTTGCAGGGGTTCAGAGCGAGTGGCGTGTTCGCAAATGTATTGAACCAGCGTGTCGGTCAATGAGGGGGGGAAGTCGTGTCCCCAGCCTGGGATGGTGATCAGCTTGGCGCCCGGAATGACCTTGGCAAGGTGACGCCCGCCGGAGACATTGACCAGGCCATCGTCCTCGCCGTGCAGAACCAGCGTCGGCACGCGCAGGCCGCGCAGCTGAGGTGTGCGATCCGGCTGGTTCATGATGGCGGCGTAGTGCCGCAGGAAGCCGGCCGGGTTTTGCGCGCGTGTGAGGATGGCCCGCAGGCGCTCCTCGATTTCATCGTGCGGCACCTTGTGGATGGAGCCGCTCAGAATCTTCCACGAGCGGGTGCTGGCCGCCAGCACGACGTCGAAATCCATGCTGCTCGGTCGCTGGGTGATGGTTTTCAGCACGTCAGGGCGCGGCAAGCCTTTGGAGCGCCGGCCGCTGGTCGTCATGATCATGGTCAGGGACGCCGCGCGCTCGGGGTAATGAATGCCGAACAGCTGGGTGATCATGCCGCCCATCGACGCCCCGATGATGTGCGCCCTGGGGATGTTCAGCGCATCCAGCAGTCCCACCGCATCAGCGGCCATGTCCTCCAGCGTGTAAGGGGCGGGTGGACGGGCGCCGAGGAACCACTTGACCCGTCCCCAGCCGCTCATCGGCGGGGCTTTGATACCGCTGAACCAGGTGGAGTGACCGGTATCGCGGTTGTCGTAGCGAATGACCCGGAAGTGTTTGTTCAGCCCGGCGACCAGGTCTTCCGGCCAATGCAGAAGCTGACAGCCCAGCCCATGAATGAGCAGGGCGACCGGGCTATCCGGCGCGGGCCCCGGCCGGTCTTCGTAACAAATCTCGATGCCGTTGGCGGCGACTTTTTGCGTGGGAAAGGTCTCGCTCATGAAAGCCGGAAAATTCACAATGTGCGCCGAGCATATCCCGGCTTGCACTTTGGCGGGGACTTGGAAAAACGAAGTCCCGCAAGGAATCGCGTGGAAACCGGTGCTTGCGCTAGCCGGCTTCGGGCAGCCCTGCGGGAACCGCCTGCGGCTTGGGTGTGCGCGCCTCGAATGCATTCTTGCCGGCGATCAGAAAGCCCAGTACCAGGAAAGCCCCCGGTGGCAGGGCCATCAGCAGCCAGCCGCTGTCGGCAATGTGAATGGTCCAGTGGGCCGCAAGCGGGCCGAACATGAGGTCGGCATTGGCCAGCAGCGTGCCGCGACCGAGCACTTCCCGGATCGCGCCCAGCGCCAGCAGTACACCGGTGAATCCCAGGCCCATCGCCAACCCGTCGATGGCGGCGTCCTTCACGTTGTTCCGCGCGGCGAAGGCTTCGGCCCGGCCGATGATGGAGCAGTTGGTAACGATCAGCGGAATGAAAATGCCCAGCACCACGTAGAGGCCGTGCATCCAGGCATTCATCATCAGTTCGATGGAGGTCACGATGGCGGCGATGACCAGCACATACACCGGAATCCGGATCTCCGGGCGTGTGTGATTGCGGATGACCGAGACCGTGGCGTTGGATGCCAGCAGTGTCAGGGTGGTGGCGAGGCCCAGTCCCAGACCGTTGATGACGGTATTGGATACCGCCAGCAAGGGGCATAGGCCCAGCAGTTGAACCAGCCCCGGGTTGTTATCCCACAGGCCTTTTCGCCAGATGTCTGCAGTGGTGCTCATGGTTGGCTCTCCAGCGAGGGTGGGGTGGCCGCGTACAGTTGGTCCTGATGTGTCGCGTGGTATTCCAGGGCGCCGCGCACTGCTTTGACCACGGCGCGGGGTGTGATGGTGGCGCCGGTCAGCTGGTCGAAGGCGCCGCCGTCCTTGCGCACTTTCCAGGCTTCAGAGGCCGGGGCGGTGAGGGATTTGTCATCAAATTGGCGAATCCAGCTGGATTTTTGCACGTCGATGGCATCGCCCAGGCCCGGGGTTTCCCGATGATTGGTCACGCGGACACCGGCCAGGCGCCCATCGCGCCGAATGCCGACCAGCAACTGGATGTCGCCGGAATAGCCTTCCCGACTCAGTACCGGAAGAATCACGGCGACCGGTTCGCCCTGCATCCGGGCGACCCAGACAGTATCCGCGCCCGGCGGGGAAATTTCCGCCGGCAATTCCACCGAAAGGGTGTCTTCGAGCAGGTTGTTGTCGTGGCTGGCAGCGGGCAGGATCTGCTGCAATACCTTGAGCTGCTGTGCCGCTTCCGCCTGGGCAATGCGCGGAGCCGCGAGCTGGTAGATCAGGGAAAGCAGGCCCACGGCGATCAGCGAGAACACCAGCAGCGCACTGCTGGCAAGCCAGGCGCCCTGCCGTGGCAGGATGTTCTCCGCCTCGATCTTGTCGTTCGGAGTTTCGCTCATGAGGTTTTCCGCGGGCGGGTGCCGTACACGCGTGTTGGCGTGTACTGGTCGATGAGCGGTACGCAGATATTCATCAGCAACACCGCGAAAGCCACCCCGTCGGGGTAGCCGCCGAAGGTGCGGATCAGCCAGGTCAGAAAACCGATGCCCAGGCCGTAGATCAGCCGGCCGCGTGGCGTGGTGCTGCCGGAGACCGGGTCGGTGGCGATGAACAGCGCGCCGAAGATGCTCGCGCCGTACAGCCAGTGAAAGCCGACGCCGGCGTAGCGGTCCGGGTCGATGATCGAGAAGATCATGGCCGGGATGGCCATGCCGACGAGCATGGCAACCGGAATCCGCCAGCTGATCACCCGGCGCCACAGCAGATACGCGCCGCCGGCGAGCCAGCCCAGTGCCAGCAGCAGGTGGTGATGCGATTCCAGCGAGGGCGCGAGCTCGGTCAGCGTCAGCTGCTGCGAGAGGCCGGTGCGAATGGTGTCGAGTGGCGTGGCACCGGAAAATCCATCCAGGCTTTCGACACCGGATTGCCCAAACACATAGGGCCAGGGCATGAAGCCATGCGCTTCGTGGCCGGGCCATACCGACATGTTGACGGGCAAGCTGATCAGCAGCACCACATAGCCCAGCATGGCCGGGTTGAAGGGGTTGTAGCCCAGGCCACCAAACAACTGCTTGCCCATCACGATGGCGAATACGGTGCCCAGCACCGGTTGCCACCACGGTAGCCACGGGGGGAGCGCCAGCGCCAGCAGCGCGGCGGTCAGCGTGCCGGAGAGATCCCGCAGGTGACGGCGCACCGGGCGGCCACGCATGTGCAGCAGAATGGCTTCGCTGGCCAGGGCCGTGCCGACGCAGAGCAGCAAGTTCCACAGGATGCCGGGGCCGTGCAGCACGCTGGAGACGGCCGCGCCGGGGATCAGCGCCAGCAGCACGTCGCGCATCACGGCATCGACACCGCGTTTTTTGTGCAGCCACGGACTGGAAATGATCACGCGTCATCTCCTTCGCCGCTCGGGGCGTTTTGCGCGGTTTCCGCTTGCAGACGCTGACGGGCTTTTTCCAGGGCGGCCTGCACCGCGGGTGAGGGTGCTTTATCTGCGCTGTCTGCGGGTGCATCAGGGGCTGCCGCATCCGCGGCTTTCTGCGCAGCCTGGCGCGCGGCCAGCTCTTCACGCTTGCGACGGCGAGCCTCTTCCTTGGCTTGTTTTTCGCGTTCCAGTCTTTCGGCACGGAACTCGTGGCGCGCGCGTGCCTGGTCGGCCTTGCGCCGCTCCTGGTCGGCAACGCGGATTTCCGTTTTTGCGAAACGGTAGAACTGCACCAGCGGGATGTTCGAGGGGCACACTTCCGCGCAGCAGCCGCACTCGATGCAGTCCGACAGATTCAGGGTTTGTGCCTTGTCGAATTCATGGGCGCGCGCATGCCAGTACAGCTGCTGCGGCAACAGACTGGCGGGGCACACCTCCACGCAATCGCCGCAACGGATGCAGGGCATGGGGTCGGGCGGGGGGGCGAGATCATCGCGGGTGCCGGCGAGGATGCAGTTGGTGGCTTTGACGACCGGCAGGTTGTCGTCGGCCAGGTCCACACCCATCATCGGCCCCCCCATCAGCAGGCGCAGGCCGTCCTGGGTGCGATAGCCGCCGCAGGCGTCGATCAGCGCGCGGATTGGCGTGCCGATCCGCACGCGCAGATTGGCCGGGTGCTGTACGCCGGAACCGGTCACGGTGACGATGCGCTCGGTGAGCGGCTGGCCCTCGGTGACGGCATTCCAGATCGCGGCGGCGGTGCCCACGTTGTGAACCACGATGCCAATGTCGATCGGCAAGCCCTCACTGGGGACTTCCAGCCCGGTCAGGGTCTGGATCAGCTGCTTTTCGCCGCCTTGCGGGTAGCGGGTGGCCACGGTCTTGACGAACACGCAGCGGTCGCCTACGGCTTTGCACGCGGCCTGCATTTGCGCCAGCGCCTGGGTGTTCTGGTCTTCGATGCCTATCAACACCTGGCGGGCCTTGATCAGCGTTTTCAGCAGCCCGGCGCCGCGCACGATGGCTTCGGCGTCCTCGATCATCGCCGCGCCGTCGCAGGAGATGTAGGGCTCGCATTCCGCGCCGTTGAGTATCAGCGTGTCGACCCGCGCGGTGTCTTTGGGGTTCAGCTTGACCGCGGAGGGGAACGCAGCTCCGCCCAGGCCGACGATGCCCGCTTCCCGCACGATGCCGATGAGTTGCTCATGCGTGAGCTTCTCGGGGTGACTGGGAATCGGCCACAGCGGCTCGCCGCGCGTGGTGTCCTTGCCGTCCGCAGTCAGCACGATGCAGGTCGCTGCCAAGTGCGAGGTATGTGGCACCGGGCGCGCTTCGATGGCGGTAATGGTGCCGGACGTGCTGGCGTGGATGGGGGCGGAAACAAAACCGTCGGCGCGCGCGAGCACATCGCCCCGTTGCACGAGGTCGCCTACGGCCACCACCGGGCGTGCGGCCTGGCCGATATGCTGCTCCAGCGGGTATACCAACTCCTTAGGGATCGGCGCAGCGCGGGTGCGCCCGGCTTGGCCGTAGAGCTTGTGCCCTTCCAGCACCACCCCGCCGGGGAAGCCGGCTTTCTTGCGTCCGAACATCAGGCGGCCTTCACCGGAGTGACGGTGGGTTCCGGCCAGGTCCAGGTTTTGGTGGTCTGCGGGATCTCATGCAATTCGATGCAATCTACCGGGCATGGCGGCAGGCACAACTTGCAGCCGGTGCACTCGGCGGCGATGACCGTGTGCATCAACTTGTTGGCGCCCACGATGGCGTCGACCGGGCAGGCCTGAATGCACAAGGTGCAACCGATGCACCAGGACTCATCAATAAAGGCGACAACGGGTTTTTCCTGGGCGACCCCGTTTTCCGGATTGATCGGTTTGGCGTCGCGGCCGAGCAGCTCGGCCAGCGCGATCACGCCGTCTTCGCCCCCGGGCGGGCACTGGTTGATGTCGGCGTCGCCGCTGGCAATCGCTTCGGCATAGGGGCGGCAGCCGGGATAGCTGCACTGTCCGCACTGGGTCTGTGGCAGGATCGCATCGATCTGATCGACCAGCGGGTTGCCTTCCACCCGGAAACGAACGGCAGCGACTCCCAGCGCGATACCGATGACCGCGGCCAGACCGCCAAAAGCGAGCAGGGAGAGCAACATCAGGCCAGCCCCGAGAAGCCCATGAACGCCAGCGACATCAGGCCTGCGGTGATCAGGCTGATGGGGGCGCCCTGGAATGCTTTGGGCACATCCGCGGCGGCGATGCGTTCACGAATGCCGGCAAACAGGATCAGGACCAGGGAGAAGCCCATGGAGGCGCCAAAGCCGTACAGCACCGCTTCGGAGAAACTGAGCTCCTTGCGGACGTTCAACAAGGCCACGCCCAGTACCGCGCAGTTGGTGGTGATCAGTGGCAGGTAGATGCCCAGCACTTCATGCAGTAACGGGCTGGACTTGCGCACCCACATTTCGGTGAGCTGCACCATCGCCGCGATGACGACGATGTAGCTCAGTGTGCGCAGATATTCCAGCCCCAGGGGCTGCAGCAACCAGTGCTCGACCAGCCAGGAACTGGCCGCCGAGAGCGTCAATACAAAAGTCGTGGCCAAAGCCATGCCTGTGGAGGTGTCCAGCTTGCGGGACACGCCCATGAAGGGGCACAGGCCCAGGAACTGGACCAGTACGAAATTGTTGACCAGCACGGTGCTGATCAGAATGATCCAGGCTTCGGTCATAGCGCCCTATTGTCGCTGAATCGAGAGTCGTTATTCACTAAACGAATGAACATTCGTTATTTAAATAACTAAAAGTTATGAAAGCTGTGCAAGGGCCTGCTCATCCACACGTTGCAGCAGGTTCGCGTAGGGGTCAATGCGGACGCCGGTCAGCGCCACGCCGCGCGCGTTCCAATCCGGTAAGCCATGCAGCCAGGCGGCGACCTTGCCCGTGGTTTCCGGCAGGACTGGCGACAGGTACAGGCTCAGCAGGCGGAACAGGTTCAGCGCCGTGGTGCACACCGGCAACACTTCGTTTTCCCGCTCGGGATCCTTGGCCAGCGACCAGGGGGCGCGGTCGGCGACGTAGGTATTGGCCTTGTCGGCCAGCGCCATGATCAGGCGGATGGCCTGGCCGTTTTCGCGCTTGCGATAGGCCTCCATGATGGCCTCGCCAGCGGCGGCGAATTCGTCGACCAACGCGGGCTGATCCAGGGTGTCGCTCATGGTCCCGTCGCCCAGCTTTTTGATGAAGCCGGCGCAACGTGCGGCGATGTTGACGTACTTGCCGATGAGGTCGGAATTGATCCGCGCCTTGAAGTCGTCCAGGTTCAGATCCATGTCATCGACCCCGGCGCTGAGCTTGGCGGCAAAGTAGTAGCGCAGGAATTCAGCCGGCAGATGATCCAGGTAGCTACGGGCGGTAATGAAGGTGCCGCGCGACTTGGACATCTTCTCGCCATTGATGGTCAGAAAGCCGTGGGCGTGGATGGCCGAAGGCGGCTTGAGTCCCGCGCCCTGCAGCATTGCCGGCCAGAACAGCGCGTGGAAGTAGGTGATGTCCTTGCCGATGATGTGCACGATTTCCATGTCGTTGGCGGCCGTCCATGCCGCCCAGGGGTCGTCCTGGCCCTCCTTCTGCAACAGGTTCATCCAGCTGGCGATGTACCCCATCGGGGCATCGACCCAGACATAGAAGTACTTGCCCGGCGCCCCGGGGATCTCGAAACCGAAATAGGGCGCGTCGCGGGAGATGTCCCAGTCCTTGAGGCCGGCTTCAAACCATTCGGCCAGCTTCGAGCGCACGGCCGGCTGCAGATCGGCAGTTTGCAGCCAGTCCCGCAGGAAGGTCTCGAAGTCACCGAGTTTGAAGAAGTAGTGCGTGCTGGGCTTCTGCTCGGGTTCGGCACCGGTCAGCGCCGAGCGCGGGTTGATCAGATCCAGCGGATCGTAGGTAGCGCCGCATTTCTCGCAAGCGTCGCCGTATTGATCTTCGGTTCCGCAACGGGGGCAGGTGCCGCGGATGTAGCGATCGGGCAGGAACATGCCCTTGACCGGATCCCAGGCCTGCTGGATCTCGCGGCTTTCAATGTGCCCAGCTTCCGTGAGTGCGCTGAAGATGCGGTCGAGTGCGGCCTTGTTCTCGGCGCTGTGGGTCGAGTGGAAGTTGTCGAAGCGGATCAAGAAGTCCGCAAAATCGCGCTGGTGTTCAGCGCTGATCCGGGTGACCAGCTCCTCGGGTGTCAGGTTCTGCTTCTCGGCGTGCAGCATGATGGGCGTGCCGTGGGCATCGCTCGCGCAGATGTAGCGTACTTCGTTGCCTTCCATGCGCAGCGAGCGGGCGTAGACGTCCGCTTGCACAACTTCGAGGATGTGCCCCAGGTGCAGTGGGGCATTGGCGTAGGGCAGGGCACTGGTCAGCAGGATGCGGCGCATCGGTAAGCCTTTGGCGGCGGGCGCAATCGAACAGACAATTTTGCCATACCATGGTGGGCCTGATTTCAGATCTTGAGCTGTTGTGGAGATCGAAACCGTCCGCGCGACGTTAAATGAGTACCCGGAAAGCTGGTTGGCGCCGCTGTTGGCGGAGGGGCTGCAAGAGGTTTCCGCAGACGCTGTAGCGATCACGCTGCCGATTCCCTGTGGACGCTGGGCACCTGTGCTCTCGGGCCAGATTGCGGGGTTCCTCGAGCCGCATCTGGGCCGCCGCCCGCGGGTCGAGCTGAGCTGGGAGGTGACGGCACAACCGGTTCAGGGGGCGCTCAAACCGTACCCCGGTATCAAGAACATCATCGCGGTGGCCTCTGGCAAGGGCGGGGTGGGCAAGTCCACCGTATCTGTGAACCTGGCTCTGGCGTTGGCAGCCGAAGGCGCGGCGGTGGGCATGCTGGACGCCGATATCTATGGCCCCAGCCAGCCGCAGATGCTGGGCGTGCAGGGGCGTAAGCCCGAAATCATCGAGCAGAAAGCGATGAAGCCGGTGGCTGCGCACGGGATCGTCATGATGTCGATCGGTCTGCTTGTCGATCCGGCGGACCCGACCATCTGGCGTGGTCCGATGGTGACGCAGGCGTTGCAGCAGATGCTCACCGAAACGGCCTGGCCAGCATTGGATTACCTGATCATCGACCTGCCGCCGGGGACCGGAGACACGCAGCTGTCGCTGGCACAGCGCATCCCGGTCAGCGGCGCGGTCATCGTCACCACGCCGCAGGAAATCGCCCTGCTCGACGCGCGCAAGGGATTGCGCATGTTCGAAAAGGTCGGTGTGTCGGTGCTGGGCGTGGTGGAGAACATGGCCGGGCATACCTGCAGCCGTTGCGGCCATGTGGACGCCATCTTTGATGCCGGTGGGGCCGATCGCCTCGCTGCGGAGTACCACGTGCCCGTCCTCGGCAGTCTGCCTCTGGATGGCGCGATCCGGGCCCAGGCCGACGGCGGCGCGCCCACCGTGGTGTCATCCCCCGAGTCGGAAGCGGCCGGACGTTATTTGAAGATTGCGCGCCGCGCCGCGGCTGCCCTGGTAGCCGCCGGTGCGGCAGAATTCCCCGAGATTGTCGTCGAGTAAGAGCCCCCAATAACTATGAGCATTAAGTCGGATCGCTGGATCATTGAGCAGTCGCGCAAAGGCATGATCGAGCCTTTTTCGGAGGGGCAGGTACGCACGGGTAGCGATGGCGACCGCCTGGTGAGTTATGGCGTATCCAGCTATGGCTATGACGTCCGTTGCGCCAACGAATTCAAGATCTTCACCAATATCAACTCGGCGGTTGTCGATCCGAAGAACTTTTCCGACGACAGCTTTGTGAACTTCGAGGGGGATGTGTGCATCATCCCGCCGAATTCCTTCGCCCTGGCCCGCACGGTGGAATACTTCCGCATCCCCCGTGATGTGCTCACGATCTGCCTGGGCAAGAGCACCTACGCGCGTTGCGGCATCATCGTGAACGTGACGCCGCTGGAGCCGGAGTGGGAAGGCCACGTCACCCTCGAGTTCTCGAACACCACACCGCTGCCGGCCAAGGTGTATGCCAACGAAGGCGTGGCCCAGATGCTGTTCCTGCAATCGGATGAAGTGTGTGAAACCTCGTATGCCGATCGGGCCGGGAAATATCAGGGCCAGCGTGGCGTAACACTGCCACGCGCTTGAAGTTGCAGGGCTTTCTCGGCGTCGTAACAAAAATTTCGCACCGATCTGCTCAACAGCCTGCTATGCTGGCGTTGCCTCGCTGAAGCGAGGACGTCAGCTCTCGGTCTTGTTGCCATGGATTGGATCTGATGCAGTACTTTTTTGTTTGACATGGCACAGACGAGTTCGATGACCAATATTTATGTAGGAAACCTGTCCTTTCGCACGGACGACGATGGCTTGCGGGCTGCTTTTGAGGCCTTCGGTGCCGTTTCTTCTGCCAAGGTAGTGATGGACCGCGAAACCGGCCGTTCACGTGGCTTTGGCTTCGTTGAAATGGATGATGCCCAAGCTGCTCAGGCTGCGATTGAAGGCACCAACGGTAAGGACCTCGATGGCCGCAATCTGCGCGTCAACGAGGCACGCCCACGCGAAGAACGTCCTCGTGACGGTGGCTTCGGTGGCGGTCGCCGTGCCGGCGGCGGTGGCCCTCGCTACTAAGCTGCAGTTGATCGGTCGGGTTTCCGACCAAAAAAACAAAGCCCGTGACGTCTCGTCACGGGCTTTCGTGTTTTAGGGTACGGCTACGAATTTGGGCGCCTCCGGGCACAATTGACAAGATTGTCAGGCGATGGCTATCGTCGATGAACGGAGCGGGGCTCATTTGGGGAACAACATGCGGATAACCATCCTTTTTTGCTTGGCCGTGGTGCTGAGCGCCTGTACGGGGAACGACGGCGGTTCCCGGCTGAAAGTCAACAACCCCAACGAGTTGGCCGATGCGCTGGCCGGCAAGATCCGGCTGAACGGTCAGGTCGCCAGCGTCGTGGACGGTGACGTGCCGGCAGCCTCTGCTGACGACGCATTGCGGCCTGAAGTGCAAAACCTGCAATCGAGTCAGGTCATTCGCGCCGGGCAACCGGTCAACGAGCCTTTTGATGTTGATCTCAAGTCGGACCAATCCGTTTTGCAAGCCTTGTTTGCCAAGGTCGTGGGCAGCGACACCTACTTCCAGGTGGAAGCCAGTACTACTCGCCAGAAGTCGATCGTGGCCACCTCGCTGTCGTTCACCGTTCCTGCGGATGCGGTGCCTGGCGGTTTCTGTCTGGATGTGGCGGCGCGCGCGAATGATCGGGTTTCCCCCTTGGCGCGTACCTGCTTCAGTGTGCGCGCTGCCGATGACACCACGGTAACGCCGACTCCGACTGCGGCGCCCACGCCGACGGTTTCACCCTCGCCGACCGCGATGGCTTCGCCCACGCCTGTCGCCACGCCGTCGGCGGCACCCGTGGTGGATACGGACGTCGATGGGGTTCCGGACTCGCAGGACAACTGCCCGAACGTGGCCAATGCCGACCAGTTGGACACGGACCAGAATGGCGTCGGTGACGCCTGCGAGGGCAACAACGTCAGACCGGTTGCGGTTGTGGGCGAACCCCGCCGCGTCTTCGAGGGTGACACCGTCATACTCGATGGCAGTGCATCCAGCGATGCCGAAGACGGATTCAGCCTGAGCTTCCAGTGGACGGGGCCGGTCACTTTGCAGGGCGCGAACACGGCAAAACCCTCCTTCGTGGCACCCAACGTCGATGTGTTCGAAGACCTCGTGTTCACCTTGGTCGTAACCGACAGCAATGGCGGAAAATCCGCGCCGGCGACGGTGCGTATCGAGGTTTCCGATCCTGTACCCAGTCAACCGTTCATCTGGCCGGTCGCGGGTGTAAACGCGCGGGATTACACCGTGACTTCTTACATCGATCTGAATGACACACCGGATGTCGCCACCGATTACACCGGGGGTGGGCGGGCTTTTGATGGGCTATGCCGATACGGGATTGACGCGCGTGCGGCAACTTATCGCCAGCGCGACGCCGGCATTGACATCTATCCCTTGGCGGCGGGTGAAGTTATTGGTGTCTATGACGAAATACCCGAAGCCCCTGAACCGGCGGACTGCGCTCCAGGCGCCCCCTTCAACAACAGCATATTGATTCGCCATGCGGGCGGTTACGTTACCTCTTATCGCTCTATCAGGGCCGGTTCTGCCAAAGTTGTCTTGGGTGACCGTGTTACCACCGATACAGTGATTGCTCAGATGGGTTCAAACAGGTGCGAAGGGGAAAACAAAGGTGACCCTGCCCTGGTCGCCGGAATCACGCAGTTGCCCAAACCCTACGATCCAAACGTTCCGTTCAGCAGCGATTGCGCGGACTACATCGATCCGTTTGCTCTCAGCTTGTTTGCCGGTAGCCAGAGTCGGCCAGCGCCGCCTTACGATACGCCCGCAACCATCATGGATGTGGTGCTCGAAGCCGACGGCATTGACGACGACGATCAGGCGACCGAGTCGCGTGATGATGCGCAGGATGCGCCAGCCGTAAATGACCCGCAGGCGGATTTTGGCGGGGTCATGGGGATTGCCACCTGGATAGGCGGCGGGCTGCCCGGAGAAACCCTGGCTTACCGCATTTCGCCACCCGCCGGGCCGGCGCAGGATGTGGTGCTGACCACGGACCTTGCGGCCAACGCCAATAGCAGCGCACAGGGTCCCGGGCAACCGTTTTCTCCACAGTTCTGGTACCACAACGTCACCATCAACCAGGTCGGTGTCTGGCAGGTGGAGATCATCCTGAATGGACAGGTTGCGGAAACCTACACCTGGAGCGTGAGCTTTATCTAGCAGTCTGTCGGACTTGCCTGAATCTGCTGCGATTTCCGCTCTGTGGACGCTATTTCCGGAGTCTCGCGACGATCGGGATAGTCCGACAGGATGCTATGCGAGTTTTTCCCTGGCCGGTGAAGCGATTCGTCGGTCAGGGATAGTCGGCCTGCAGCGGGCTCTCCAGAACGGCGCCGTCCAGACAGGGGCGGCCATTGCGTAGCTCCAGACGGCCGCTGGCGAGCCATCCGATCACTTCCGGATAAAGCCGGCATTCAACCTCGTTGAAGATGCGCTCGGCCAGGGTCTCCGCGGTGTCGCCGGCAAGGATGGCGATGCGGCCTTGCTTGATGACCGGGCCGCCATCCAGTTCCGGGGTCACGAAGTGCACGCTCACGCCGTGGAATTTCTGGCCATCGTCGAGCGCGCGTTGATGCGTGCGCAGACCGCGATACAGCGGCAGCAGGGAGGGGTGGATGTTGAGCATGCGCCCGGTGTAACGCTGCACAAACTCTGCGGTCAGGATGCGCATGAATCCCGCCAGGATGACGGCGTCGGCGCCGGAGTCATCAATGGCGCGCGCCAACGCGGCGTCGAATTCGGCGCGTTCCGGATAATCCGTGTGATCGATCACCGTGGTGAGAATGCCCGCTTTCTGGGCGATTTCCAGTGCGCGCACGCCGGGGCGATTGCTGATCACGCAGGTGATGGTGGCTTTGATCGCTCCCGTTTCCAGCGCCTGCAGCAGGGCGGCGAGATTGCGCCCGGTGCCGGAAACCAGCACCGCCAACTTGCGCCGCTTCACTGGATGTGGACGGCGCGCTCTCCGGCGCGAATCGAGCCGATCTCGAAGACGGTTTCGCCGGCGGCTTCCAGCTGCGCGCGCGCGGCGGCAGCGGAGTGCTTGGGCACCACGATGACCATGCCAATGCCACAGTTGAAGGTGCGCCACATTTCCTCGGCAGCAATCCCGCCGGCCTGTTGCAGCCAGCCGAAAATGTCCGGCCGGGCCCAGCTGCCACTGTCGATGTCGGCACAGCAGTTTTCCGGCAGCACGCGTGGCAGGTTTTCCGGCAGGCCGCCGCCGGTGATGTGGCAGATGGCGTGCACGGGCTGGCTGCGAATCAAATCCAGCACATTGCGCACATAAATCCGTGTCGGCGCGAGCAGTGCGTCGGTCAGGGTCAGCCCCTCGTCGCCAAATGCGCTGTCCGGTGAGGTTTCCGTGGCTTCCAGCACCCGGCGAATCAGTGAGTAACCATTGGAGTGCGGGCCGCTGGAGGCCAGCCCCAGAATCACGTCGCCAGCCTGCACGCGGTCGCCGGTGATCAGCCGCGATTTCTCCGCGATACCCACGCAGAAGCCGGCGGCGTCGAAGTCACCGGGGGCGTAAACGCCGGGCATCTCTGCGGTTTCCCCGCCGATCAGCGCGCAACCGGCCTGCTTGCAGCCCTCGGCAACGCCGGCGATGACGCGGGTCGCGACCGCGCGATCCAGCCGACCGGTCGCAAAATAATCCAGAAAGAACAGCGGTTCGGCGCCGCAGACCAGCACGTCGTTGACGCACATGGCCACCAGGTCGATGCCGAGGCCGTCGATGCGGTCTGTATCGATGCCCAGGCGCAGCTTGGTGCCGATACCATCGGTGCCGGAGACCAGAATCGGTTCTTCATAACCCTTGGGTACGGCGAACAGGCCGCCAAACCCACCCAGCCCACCGAGGACCTCGGGGCGCATGGTCTGTTTGATCAGGGGTTTGATGTCATCAACCAGGCGATTGCCTTCGTCGATATCTACTCCCGCATCGCGGTAGCTGAGGTTCAAGGGTGCGGCCATGCGCTCGTGCAGTTCATTGCGGGCAGCTATTGTAATCTGTGCCCCGGTTTTCGACGCTTATCCCATCGTGATCATGAATTGGGCGACAAGTTCGCGTGCCCGCTCGGCGCTGTTGGCGGCGTTGACGATCAGCTTCGGAACCGCGGTCTGGGCCCAGGAGAATGCAGCCCCCGTGGTGGTTTCCGACGCCGAGGTGATCGTTCCGGTTGCGGATCGAACGGTCGCTGCGCGCGATGCAGCGCTGCGGACGGCGCTGGATGCCGCCGTTGTGCGACTGGCCGGCGAGCGCGCATTGAGCGATTTCTGGACCCAGCCGAATGCGGTTCTCACCAGCTATCAGTATCGCCGCGCATTTGATGGCAATGCGGATACGCTCAAGTTGCAGGTCAAGTTTGATGTGGCGGCATTGCGGCAGGCGCTGCGCGATGCCGGTTTCAGTGTTTGGGATGCGCGCCGTCCTCCGGTATTGCTCTGGGTGCATGCCGGTTCGGGCTGGATGGACGCCGTGCAGGCCGCCCGTGAGGTACCGGCACTGATGGATCGGTCCCAGGCCTGGGGCTTCACGCTGCGCTTTCCACAGCTCGATATGGGCGAGCGCCAGCAGGTTTACGCCACCGATATCGGAGCAGGCAGCGTGGCGCGCTGGATGGGCGCCAATGCGGCGTATGGCATGCCCTGGGCGCTGGCCGTAACCCTGGAGCGCGCCGAGGCTCCACAAGCCGCGTCTATTGCTGGGGAGGCAACCGTTGGCGAGCCCGCGCCAACCGCAGAGCCGGTGGCCTACTGGACGACCCAATGGACGCTCGCTGACGACCGCCAGATCCTCGCGCAGTTCGAACTGCCGCCGCAGCCGCTGGACCAGGCAACAGATGCGGCCTGGCAACGGCTGAACGGGCTGATTCTTGAGGCCGAAGCCTTTCGTCGGAACACCGCGCCTACCCAGGGCTGGACGCTGGAACTGGTGGGTCTGACCGATAGCCGGCAGTACCTGCAGGCGCTGGCGCAGTTGCGCGATGCGGAAGTACCGCTCCGGGTCACCAGCCTGGCCCCGGAAATGGTGCAACTGGCGGTGGAGTGGAAGGGCACCACCACCGATCTGCGCCGCCGGGCCTTGCAATGGGGGTGGTCTGAGATCGCGCTGGAGCCGACGCCGACCGCACCGCCAATGTATCCGGGAGCGCTGCAGAGTTATCCGGCACAGCCGCCGGAAATCAGCCGCTACCGGTTCAGCCTGCCGGCGCCATGAGCGAGTTTCGCGTACCAACAGGGGTTTGGTGGCTGCTGGGCGCGGCGGCGCTGCTCTGGATGCTGAGTCTGCTCAGCCCGATACTGATGCCGTTCGTACTCGGGGCGGCGATGGCGTATCTGGGCGACCCCATCGTTGATCGCCTGGAAGCGCGGCGGTTTTCCCGTACCGGCGGTGTGGTGGCGGTTTTCGCGTTGTTCACGCTGGTGGGGCTGTTGCTTTTGCTGATACTGCTGCCGTTGTTGATCGGTCAGATTGGTGAGGCCCTGAAGCGCTTGCCGGTTGCGTTGGACTGGCTGCACAACGTGGCCCTGCCGGCTTTGGGAGTCAGCCTTCCCGATGGCGCCCGCCTTGATGCCGAGGGTCTGCGTGCCCTGCTGACCGAAAACTGGGACCGTTTTGGCGGCCAGCTCCAGAATGTCATGACCAAGATCTCCCGTTCGGGCGCAAGTGCGCTGGCCTTTGGTTTGAACCTGGTCATGATCCCGGTGGTGACCTTCTACCTGCTGCGGGATTGGGATCGGCTAGTGGCGCTGATCGACGAGCATCTGCCGCGCCGGCATCAGCCGGCCATCGAGCGCTTTTTCCAGGACGCGGACAACGTGCTGGGTGCGTTCATCCGCGGGCAGTTGCTGGTCATGGCCGCGCTCGCCACCGTGTACACGCTGGGTTTGTGGGCCGTGGGTCTGAAGCTCGCGCTGCTGGTGGGATTGCTGGCCGGGTTGCTCAGCTTCGTGCCCTATCTGGGTACCTTCCTCGGCGTGGTCATGGGGGTTGTTGCCATGCTGCTGCAGAACCCCGGTCTGGTGCCGCTGCTGGGCGTAGGCGCGGTGTTTGCGGTTGGACAGGTGCTGGAAGGCGCGGTGTTCACGCCGCTGCTGGTGGGCGACAAGATCGGTCTGCACCCAGTGGCCGTCATCTTTGCGGTGATGGCCGGGGGGCAGCTATTCGGGTTTATCGGCATTCTGATGGCCCTGCCGGCTGCCGCCGTACTCGCGGTGGCGGTGCGCCGAGCCAGTGCCTTCTGGCTGGCTTCTGCGACTTATCGCGAGCAATAGTCCGTGACCACCGCGCAAAGTCAACTGGCCCTTGACGGGGGGCGCAAGCTGCGCTTTTCCAATTTTGTCTCGGGACCGAACCGCGCCATGGTGGCGGCGCTGCAAGATTGGCTGGAATCCCCGGATTCGGATCAGTGTGTGATCGACGGAATTGCCGGCGCAGGCAAGACCCACCTGCTGCAGGCCGCGCTGGCCTGGTGGCAGGGGACCGGCCGACCGTGGCGCATGGTCCCCCTGGCGGCGGGCGCGCTGTTGCCGGCGCCGGAGGAGCTTCCCGGGGGGCTGCTGGCCATTGATGATCTGCATTGCCTGCAGGCCGAGCAAGCGTTGGGGGTTATGCGGGCCATCGATGCCGCCCGTGAGGGGCGCTGGCGGGTGCTGCTGGCCACCCGGCTGCCGGTTGCGGAGCTGCAGCTACCGTTTGAGGATTTACGTTCGCGCCTGCAATGGGGGGCGAGTTTTACCTTGCGGCCGCTGGACGAAGCCGGGGTGACACGGCTGTTGGCGTTGCGCGCGCAGGAACTTGGCATCCTGTGGCCCGAGCGCAATACCGAATATCTGCTGCGCCGGGTGCCACGCGATCCGCGGGTGATGCTGCGAATCCTGGAGGTGGCTTATGCGCGTGCGATTGCCGAAGGCCGGCAGATTTCTGTGCCCTTACTGACGCGTCTGCTGCAGTCGGCGCAGTTCGCCGCGGCTGTACAGCAGGCTGGCGCCGAACCAGAGACCCGCGGGCAGTAGCAGCGCCGCAGCATTGCTCTGGCCCCGGCTGGCGAAGACTTCCATCGCGCCCAACGCGACGTACAGGATGCTGATCAGGCTGGCCAGCTGGTGGCTGCGCAGGCGCCCCCGCCACAGGCCGGGCAGCATCAGCAGCAAGGGAATGCTGATCACGATGGCGCCAATCAGACCCAGGCGGGAGTAATCCAGCCAGCCCAGCCAGACCCAGATGCCTGCCAGGCTGAGCGTGGCCCCGCCGGCGGAAAGTTTGCCGACCAGCGTCATGGTTGGGCTCCCAGTTTGATGGCGGTGTTCGCAAGGCGCTTTCCCAGCGCGCGGGCCAGGGTTTTTTCGTCGGCCGTGAGCTCGGCTGCGGCGCTGCCGCCGCCCACATGGGAGGCCCCGTAGGGCGTACCGCCGCTGATGGTGGTGTCCAAGACTTTCTCCGTATAGGGGATGCCCAACAGCAGGCAACCGTGGTGCAGCAAGGGCAGCAGCATGGACAACAGGGTGGACTCCTGGCCTCCATGCATGCTGCTGCTGGAGGTGAAGACAGCGGCCGGCTTGCCGGCCAGCGCCCCGGACACCCAGAGGTCCGCAGTGCCGTCCAGGGCGTACTTCAGCGGTGCGGCCATATTGCCAAACCGCGTCGGGCTGCCCAGTGCCAGACCGGAGCAGTGGCGCAGATCGCCATCTTCCAGATAGGGGGCGCCGGCATCCGGCACCTCTTCGATGCTGGCGGGCTCCGCGGCACTGCGCACCTTGGGCACCGTGCGCAACCGGGCTTCGAGGCCGCCTTCGCGGACGCCGCGTGCGATCTGTTGCGCCAGCGCTGCCGTGGAACCCCGGTGGGAGTAATACAGAATCAGGATGTAGTCATTCATTGCCGAAACCAGCGTTGGCGTAGGGCTTCCAAGACCTTGCCCGCGTAGGGGTTATTGTGTAGCCGTCCGTTGTACCGGTTGAGGGCGCGGGTCCAGTTACCCTTTTCCTGGGCATAGTACTGAGCCAGGATCGTGGTTCCGTAGCGCAGGTTGGTGTGGACGGTGAGCAGGTTGTCCTCTTCACGGCCGAGTTCATTTTTCCAAAACGGCATCACCTGCATCAGCCCGCGAGCGCCCACCGAAGAAATGGCGGCGTGATCGAAATTGGACTCGATCTCGATCACGGCCAGCACCATTTCCGGGGGTACACCGGCGCGCGTGGCTTCGCGGTGGATGGCGCGCAACATGTCCACCCGGCGTACGGGATCAGGCACCCGGTTTTGCAGCCGCGTGCTCATGTCGGTGAGCCAGACCTGGGCTTCGGCGGCGTCGCTGAAGCTGTCGGGTTCGACCAGTGCCGATTCCAGTGCGGCCAGAGTCTGGTTGTCCAGAACCTGCACCCCCGCCTGGCACCACCAGGGGAGGCTCAGCAGGATCGTGAAAGCCCAGGCCCGCATGTGTTTCTGCGGGGTTAGGAGCTGGCGAGACAGCCCATCACCGCCTCTGCTGACCACGGGATATCCGTCGCCTCATCCGTGCCCCGACGCTTGTATTCCAGCGTGTTGCTGCCAAAGCCGCGGGCGCCGGCGACTACCCGGTGGGGGATGCCGATCAGGTCGGCATCGGCGAAGCGATGGCCGGGCCGCAGGTCGCGATCATCCAGCAACACCTCAACGCCAGCAGTAGTCAGCTCGTTGTACAACTGTTCGATGGCGGCCTCGACCTCGGGGTCGTTCTTCGGATTCAGCGCAACGATTTCCACGTCGAAGGGTGAAATCGAGGCGGGCCAGATGATGCCGTTTTCATCGTGGCGTTGTTCGATGACGGCGCCGACGATACGGGTTACCCCGATGCCGTAGCAGCCCATCAGCGGTGTCAGCGTGTTGCCGGTGTCGTCCGGTACGCCCAGATTCATGGCCTGCGAGTATTTCAGCCCGAGCTGGAAGATATGGCCGGCTTCGATTCCGCGTTTGAGCTCGATGGTGCCGCCGTCCGGCGCGCGTTCACCGGCTTCGATATTGCGCAGGTCCGCTACGGTCGGCAGTGGCAGATCGCGATCCCAGTTCACGCCGGTCAGGTGTTCGCCATCGCGATTGGCGCCGCAGACAAAATCCGCGAGCACACTGGCGTCGCGATCGGCATAGACCGGAATGGTCAGGCCCACCGGACCCACCGAGCCGGGTTTGGCGCCGCAGGCAGCCAGTACGTCGGCCTCGCTGGCCAGTTCGATGTCCGCGCCCAGCACGGCGGCAGCCTTGATTTCGTTCAAGACGTGATCGCCGCGCAGCACCAGGGCGACCAGTTGACCACCGGCTTTGACAATCAGTGTCTTGGCGCACTGGGCGGCGCTGACTTTCAGTTGCGCAGCAACCTCGTCGATGCTGGCGACTTGCGGTGTGAGCACGGTGCTCATCGCCTGTGCCGGCGCCGGGCGGGTTGGAAGTTCCGCGGTGCACTCGGCCGCTTCCACATTGGCCGCGTAGTCGCCCGTGCTGGAGATGGCCAGCAGGTCTTCACCGCTGTTGGCGAGCACGTGGAATTCCTCGCTGGCGCTGCCGCCAATGTTCCCGGAGTCGGCGCGCACGATGCGGAAGTCCACGCCGATGCGTTCGAAAATCCGGGTGTAGGCCGCGCGCATGGCCTGGTAGGACTGCTCCAGGCATTCGGCATCGCGGTTGAAGCTGTATGCATCCTTCATCAGGAACTCGCGTGAGCGCATCACGCCAAAGCGTGGGCGGGTTTCATCACGGAATTTGGTCTGGATCTGATACAGGTTCAGCGGCAGCTGGCGGTAACTTTTCAGCTCGCTACGCATGAAGTGGGTGATGACCTCTTCGTGCGTGGGGCCGAAGCAGTATTCGCGGTCATGGCGATCACGAATGCGCAGCATCTCGGGGCCCATCTGCTCCCAGCGGCCAGACTCCTGCCATAGCTCCGCCGGTTGGACCGCAGGCATCAGCACTTCCAGCGCACCGGCGGCGTTCATTTCCTCGCGCACGATGGCTTCCACCTTGCGTAGCACGCGCAGGCCCAGCGGGCTCCAGGTGTAGATGCCGGCAGCGACGCGGCGAATCATGCCGGTGCGCAGCATCAACTGGTGGCTGGGAATTTCGGCGTCAGCAGGAACGTCCTTGCTGGTGATCAGGGGGAAACGGGTCAGGCGCACGGGCAGTCTCTAGAAGAGGGTGATGGGAACGCCGTTGCTGTCGTCGGCGTGGGTGTCAAAGGCGCGCATTTCCAGCACGCCTTTGGTTTGCAGGGAAGCGACCAGCAACAGCTGGCTGGGCGGGCGCGGGGCGCTGGCCTCTTCCGCGGTGGGCACCGGGGGGGTGTCCGGGTGGGTGATCAGTGTGGCCAGCGCATCCGGGAATTGCTGCAGCAAGCCTTGCAGGTCCGTTGCATCGGCCCAGTGCACGGTTCCGGTTTGAAAATCGGCGCCGCAAATCACGCCATGGCGCGAGCGATCAGGGTATTCCTGGGCGCCGGCAAGGATGTGCTGGACCAGAAAACGGGAAAAAACAAAACTCATGCGGCAACTGCTGTGCTGAAAAACCTAGGAGGAAGCTTGTACACCGCACACCGGGCATGCCGGGTCCGGTGTGAGCGAAAGGCGCCGGACTTCCCCTTGGCGGGCATCCCAGCGCCACAGGCGATTGAAATCGCCGCGACCGGTGAGGATTGTAATCGCCTGCGTGGCTTGCAGGCTGGCCATGACGCCCACGCTGGGGCCGAGCACGCCCGCGTCCTGGCAGGTCTCCGCGGCCGGTGCGTGGATGTGGTCCGGAAAGACGCACTGATAGCAGGCGTGATCGACGCGTCCGGGCAGCAGGGTCAGGAGCAGGCCTTCGAGGCGGATGGCTGCCGCGCTGACCAGCCCGACCCGGCGTTTGGCGCAGGCGGCATTGATCAGATAGCGGGTGGGAAAGTTGTCACAACAATCCATCACCAGATCAGCATCGGCGAGCAGTTGGGGCAGGTTTTCCGCGGTGGCCTGGGTGACTTCGGCGCGATATTCCCCCTCGCTGTTGAGCCGGCTGAGGGCGCCGGCCAAGGCCCGGGCCTTGGGCTGCCCGAGGTCGTCTTCGCGATACAGGATTTGCCGGTGCAGATTGGAGATGTCCACCCGATCGGCATCCACCAGCCGCAGCCGGCCGCAACCTGCTCCGGCCAGGTAAGCCGCCGCGACCGTGCCCAGCCCACCGCAGCCGATCAGCGTGACCGACGCATCGGCAAGCGCGGATTGCCCGGCTTCTCCCAGTTGCGGCAGTACCAGCTGGCGGGCGTAGCGTTCGAGGCTCATGCGCGGGTGCCTTCGGTCACGCGTTCGTTGCCGCCGTAATCCCGGGTGGTGATGACATCGGTGAAACCGGCCTCGAGAAACAGCGCGCGCACGGCTGCACCCTGGTCATAACCATGTTCGACGATCAGGGCGCCGCCGGGGCGCAGCCGGGCCGGAGCCCCGCGAATAATGTGCTGCAGGTCGGCAAGGCCGTGTGCATCCGCGGTCAGAGCCGAGTCGGGCTCGTGGCGCAAGTCGGCCAGATGCGGGTCTCGCGGGTCGATATACGGTGGATTGGACAGCACCAGATCCCAGCCTGAATCTTGTGGCAGGCCCTGGAACCAGTCCGCCAGCCGGGTGTGGATGTCGAGCTGCAAGCGCTCGGCATTCTGGCTGGCGACGGCTAGTGCGGCCGGGGAGCGGTCGGTGGCGGTGACCTGTGCTGCTGGCATGCCGTGCTTCACGGCCAGCGCAATGGCGCCGGACCCGGTGCCCAGGTCGACGACGCGCGGCGCAGGCGTGGCGTCCAGTTGCGTGAGCCGATCCAGCACGCGCTCGACCAGCAGCTCGGTGTCCGGCCGGGGGATGAGCACATCCGGGGTCACCTGCAGCGTCAAGCCGAAGAATTCCTCTGCGCCCCACACGTATGCCAGCGGTACGCCGTCACAGCGGCGCTGCCATTCGCCGGCATCGAGGTCGATGGGCACGCTGTCATCCAGGTGGCTGTACAGGCGCGCGCGATTCCAGCCGGTGGCGCGGCAGATCCAGCGCTCGGCTTCGGATTCCGGGTGCGCGCTCAGGTGTTGCAGGCGCGCGGTGATCGCAGCGCGTACCTCTCGCGGAGTCCGTCCCAGCGGCTGGGTCGCGGCGCGGGGCTCTGTCATTGGGTGCGAGGCGGGCATGCGTGGGGCGGTAGCCGGTGGCGCCTCAACCCAGCGCCGCCAATGCCAGTGCCTGGGTTTCTTGAATCAACGGGTCGATGATCAGATCCAGGTCGCCAGCGAGCACCGCATCCAGGCGGTAGATGGTCAGGTTGATGCGATGGTCGGTGACCCGGCCCTGCGGATAGTTGTAGGTGCGAATCCGCTCCGAGCGGTCGCCGGTCCCCACCATGGCCTTGCGGTCGGCGGCCTGCTCGGCGGCCTGCGCGCTGACCTGTGCGTCCAGCAGCTTGGCCTTGAGCAGCGACATCGCGCGGGAGCGGTTCTTGTGCTGGGAGCGCTCGTCCTGGCACTCCACCACCGTGCCGGTGGGCAGGTGGGTCAGGCGCACGGCGGAGTCGGTCTTGTTGACGTGCTGGCCACCGGCGCCGGAGGCGCGGTAGGTGTCCACGCGCAAATCGCTGGGGTCGATGGTGATGTCTTCGATTTCATCCATCTCCGGTAGTACGGCCACCGTGCAGGCGGAGGTGTGAATGCGGCCTTGCGACTCGGTTTCCGGTACGCGCTGTACGCGGTGGGTCCCGGCTTCGTATTTCAGGCGGGAATAGGCCCCGTAGCCGAGCACGCGGCTGATGATTTCACGGAACCCGCCGTGCTCCCCTTCGTTGCTCGAGAGAACCTCGATTTTCCAGCCCCGCTCGGTGGCGTAACGCTCGTACATCGTGAACAGGTTGCCGGCAAAGATGGCGGCCTCGTCGCCACCGGTTCCTGCACGGATTTCCAGATACAGATTGGCGTCGTCACGCGGGTCCTTGGGCAGTAACTGAACCTTGAGCTCGGCCGCCAGTTCATCGCGCTGGGCTTCGAGGGTGGGCAGATCGGCCTTTGCCATTTGCGCCAGCTCGACGTCGCCGCTGTCGCGCCAGGTCAGCAATTCCGCAAGGTCGGCTTCCAGCTTGCGCATCTTCTGCCAGTTTTCGACTACCGGTTCGAGCTGCGCGTACTCCTGCGAGAAGCGGCGAAATTTATTCTGGTCGCCAATGACCTCGGGCGAGCTGAGTTCCGCGCCCAGGTCTTCGTGGCGGGAAAGCAGATCATCGAGGCGTGCCTTGATAGACGGGCTGAGCATGGAATGCGTACTTGTTCAGGAGTGGGGTGGGGTGTCGTCGTTGTCGTCGAGCCGGAACACGCGCTGGATGGATTGCACGGCGCGGCCCCGCTGCTCGGCGGGCATCTCCCGGATGTGTCGGCGCGGCTCATGCAGCAGGCGCTGCAAGGTGTTGTTCTGCAGCCGCTGGAGCACATCGGCAGGGTCGTCGCCGGCCTGCAGCCGGGCCAGGGCGCGCTGATTCAGATCATTCAGGTGTTCGCGCCAGCTCAGTTCCAGGCTGCTGAGACCCAGATCCAGCTGCCGGCTGGACAGCCATTGCGCGAACTCGCGTGTCCGCGCGTCCACGATGCGCTCCGCTTCGGTGGCGGCTGCTTCGCGCCCAGCCGTGCCGGCATCCACGCGGGATTGCAGGTCGTCCACGCCGTAGAGAAAGACATCCGGGTCTTCGGCGACATCGGTGGCGAAATTGCGCGGAACGCCGAGGTCCAGCATCAGTACCGGCTTGCGCTTGCGGGACCCCGTCGCCGCTTTCAGCTCGCGGCGCGAGAGGAAGGGACGGTCAATCGTGATGCAGCCCACGATGACATCCGCGGCGCCCACAAACTGGTGCACGGCATCCAGGCTGCACGCCGCGGCGTCGTATTGACGCGCCAGTTGCTGTGCACGGTCCAGGCTGCGGTTGGCGATGGTGATCCGCGGCTGGCCAAGGCCCAGCAGGTAGCGAACCATCAACTCGGCGGTGTCACCGGCGCCCAGGACCAGCACATTGAGGTTTTTCAGGCTGCCGAAGATTTCTCCGGCGATGCGCGCCGCGCTGGACGCGACCGAAACCTGACCCGCTCCCAGCGCGGTGGAATGACGCACGACCTTGGCGGTGCCAAAGGCATGCTGAAACAGGCGCTCGAGAACGGGGCCCAGGACACCGCCCTTGCGCGCCAGCTGCCAGGCATCTTTCATCTGGCCCAGGATCTGGGTCTCGCCCAGCACCATGGAATCCAGCCCGCAGGCAACCCGCAGCGCATGGTGTGCCGCGGCGTCGCCTTCCTTGACATAGCTGTGCGCCGCAAAGTCCCGCGCGGCAACGCGCCGGGTGCGCGCGACCCATTCGCGGATTTCCTCTGGTTGGCCGCCCACCGTGTAGATATCGGTGCGATTGCAGGTAGAGACGATCAGGCCTTCTTCCACCCGTGGCAAGGTCACCAATTCCGATAAGGCTTCGGGCAGCGCGTCGGGCGAAAACGACACGCGTTCACGCAGTTCGACATCGGCAGATCGGTGGTTGAGCCCAGTGGCAATCAGCGGCACGGGAATTATTGCGGCCTAAACCTTTCTATTTTCCTGTTCTTTGGCGGTTGGCTCAAGCGAGTGGCCGTTGAATTGCCGTAGACCCTGGCCCGACCGTGGTTAATTCCATCGACTAACATTGAGCAAATGAGAATCCGTAATCGTTATCTGCTGCCTGTACTTTCCACGACGCTGATGGTGGGTTGCGCCACCGTGGCGCCGCAACCGGTCCCTCCGGAGGAGCGTGCGGATACGGTGCGGATGCAAGCGCCGGTGGAGCCCACGCCGGCGAGTGAAGCGACTGCCGCCATCCTCGCAGCAGAGCTGGCGGGACGGCGGGGCGATACGGGCCTGGCCGCACGCTATACCTTGAAAGCCGCGCAAATTACCGGGGATGTCGGTCTGGCCCAGCGCGCTACCCAGCTGGCGTTTTCGGCGCAGGACGAAGCCCTGGCGCGTGAGGCTTCGAATCTGTGGTTGCAGTTGGCGCCCGCGGATCACGAAGCGCTGAGTCTGGCGTTGCGCGCCCGCGTTGCCGAAGGCAAGGCCACGGTCGATGACCTGGAGCAATGGCTGGTCGGAGCGGAAGACGTGGATCTGGCCGAGCAGCAGCTCGCCGGCATGCTGGGGCTGGCCAGCCCGGATGCGGATCAGGCATTGGCCCTGCTGAGGCAGCTGGAAGCGCGTCGGCCGACAGCCGCGCTGGCCTACGCCCACGGCGTCCTGGCGCTGCGCTATCAGGAAGTGGACGCTGCGCTGGAGGCGCTGTCGCGCGCCGAAGAGCGAGGCTGGGATGCTCGCGCATGTGACGAGCTGCGTCTGCGCGCGTACCTGGCCCAGCAAAAAACCGAGGCCGCCCGGGCGGTGGCCAAGCGTTTGCGTGCCGAGATGCGCGAGGATCGTCAGGGGGCCTTGGCCGTGGGGCAATATCTGCTCGACTCGCAGGTCTGGGACATGGCGCGAGATCAGTTCGCGTTCGTGGCGCGCATGTGGCCCAAGGACCCGGCAGCTCGCATGGCTCTGGGCTTGCTGGAGGCGCAGCAGGGAAATCTCAAAGCGGCGCAGCAAAACTTCGAAGCCCTGTGGGAACTGGGGGTGCGCAAGGATGAAGCGGCCTGGCAGCTGGGTCGTCTTGCGGGGCTGCAGAAAGACTGGGCCGGCGCAGAGCTTTGGTTTGGGCGCGTCACCGAAGGCACGCGTCTGCTGGAGTCCCGATTGGCGACGGCCCAGGTCATGGCCGAGCAGGGGCGTATTTTGGAAGCGCGCTCGCTGCTGACCGGTTTGCGTGCTGAACACCCGGAACACGCCGTGCGGGTGTGGCGCGCGGAAGCGGAACTGCTGCAAAAGAATCAGCAATTCGACGACGCGCTGCGGGTGCTGGAATCCGGCATTGCGGATACGCAGTCGATCGACCTTTACTACCTGCGTGCGCTGATCAACGAAACCCGCGGCGACCTCGACGCGGCGCGGCGTGATCTCAATCACATTATTGAGGGCAATCCCGACAATGCGCAGGCCCTGAATGCGCTGGGTTATCTGCTGGCAGACCATGGCCTGGAACTGGAGAAGGCCCGTGGTCTGATCGAGCGTGCGCTGGAGCTGCGCCCTGATGATCCGGCGATACGCGACAGCCTGGGCTGGGTTTTGTACCGCGTGGGTGAGCCCGAGCGGGCGCGAGTGGAGCTTTCTGCAGCCTATGCCCAGTTTCCGGATGCAGAGATCGCGGCTCATCTCGGTGAGGTGCTGTGGGTTCTGGGCGAAAAGGATGCGGCGCGCGAGTTGGTGAGAAAAGCGCTGCTGGAGGCCCCTACCAACGGCAAATTGCTGCAAATCTGGCAGCGCATTAACCAGCCGTGAGTTTGATGCGTCAGACGCTGCCGCTGGCGCTGTGCCTGATGCTCGCCGCATGCAGTTGGTTGCCGCTCAAAGAGCCGACACCGTCGCGGAGTGCGACCGAAATCACCCAATGGGATCTGCGCGCCGCGATTGTGGCCAGTGGGGCCCAAAGCGGGCGCGCCAGCCTGCGTTGGCAGCAACGGGATGAGCAATTCACGATCACGGTTTCCGGTCCCTTTGGCGTGGGCTCCACGCGGCTGCAGGGCACACTGAGTGGCGTCACGGTGACGCGCGGGGATCAGCGGTATTTCAGTGCCGATCCCGCGTCGGATCTGGCGCGGGCCGTAGGGGCGCCGGTTCCGCTACCGCAGCTGTCACTGTGGGTGCGGGGGCTGGCCGGCGACGGTGGGCGTTCCAGCTCGGCTTCGCGCTGGACCTGGGGCGACTGGCAGGTCTCCATCGCCGAGCGTGAGCCGGTAGGGGAGTATTTGTTGCCCGCACAGATCCTGCTGGTCGGAAAAGATCAGCAGCTCGAGCTGCGCCGGATGCGCTGGGTGCTTCCGGAAACTCCGGAAGGCTGAGGCATGTTGGCGCTACAGCCCGGAACGGAACGCTATCCCGCGCCGGCAAAGATCAACCGGTTTTTACATGTGACGGGCCGCGACGCGGCCGGCTACCACATGTTGCAAACGGTCTTTCAGTTTCTGGAATGGGGTGACGCCCTGGATATCCGGCCGCGCGACGATCGCCGGATTTGTCTGGCGGGTGACCTCAGCGGGCTGCCGGCGGAACAGAATCTGGTCTGGCGTGCCGCCCATGCCTTGCAGGAAACCAGCGCGCGTGCGGCGGGGGCCGACATCACCATCCACAAACAAATTCCCGCGGGCAGCGGGCTCGGGGGTGGGAGTTCGGATGCGGCGACCGTGCTGGTGGCGCTGAATCGGTTGTGGGCGCTGAATTATTCCGAGGCCCGGCTGTGCGAACTGGGGTTGGGACTGGGGGCGGATGTGCCGGTGTTCATCCATGGGCGCGCCTGTTTTGCGGAGGGTCGCGGGGAAAAAATGCGCGACGTCGAACCCGATGAGGGGCCGGTATGCGTCTTCCTGCCGGTTGTTCACAGCAGCACAGCAGCCGTTTTTTCCCGCCCGGAGATGGTTCGCGACAGCGCGCCAATTGCGCACGAGAGTTGGCCTGAGGCGGTGCGAAGTGCCCGTAACGACTGCGAAAATGCGGCGTTGGCGGAAAGCCCGGAACTGCGGCAGATTGCGGCTCAGCTGCGCCTGCATGCAGACTTCCGGATGAGCGGAACAGGTTCGGCCTTTTTTGCTCTTGCACCCAGCCGAAAAAATTTGCGTAGAATTGCGGGTCTCGTCGGAGCTGTTCCGGGCCGGGTTGTCACATCTTCGGTGACTAATCTGTCACCGCTGCATATGAAAATGTGTGCGGCTTCGTCGGCAACAGGCTTTGCGCCAGCGCCGACAGTGTGAGTTCGATTGAGAATCTAGTTGGGGCGTAGCCAAGCGGTAAGGCAGCGGGTTTTGATCCCGCCATGCGCAGGTTCGAATCCTGCCGCCCCAGCCATCTCATAAACATTTTTCAGCGTCACCTCCGTGGGAGCCCCCGTGCAGGAAATGTCTTTGATGCTGTTCAGCGGCAACGCCAATATGCCGCTGTCCAGAGACATCGCCGAAGCGATGCAAACGCGACTCGGTAAAGCCACGGTCAGCTGCTTCTCCGACGGCGAGATCGCCGTTGAAATTGAAGAAAATGTGCGCGGTCGCGATGTCTTTGTCATCCAGCCCACCTGCGCTCCCACCAACAACAATCTGATGGAACTGCTGACGATGATCGACGCCCTGCGTCGCGCGTCGGCGGGGCGAGTCACGGCCGTCATCCCTTATTTTGGTTACGCCCGGCAGGACCGTCGCGTACGCAGTGCCCGGGTGCCGATCACGGCCAAGCTGGTGGCGGACATGATCTCCATCGCCGGTGCCAACCGTGTGCTGACGGTGGATTTGCACGCCGAGCAGATCCAGGGGTTCTTCTCGGTGCCGGTCGACAACGTCTATGCATCGCCGTTGCTGCTGTCGGATATCTGGAAGCAGAAATACCCGAATCTGGTGGTGGTGTCGCCGGACGTCGGTGGTGTGGTTCGTGCGCGCGCCGTGGCCAAACGTCTGGAAGCCGATCTCGCCATCATCGACAAACGTCGGCCGAAAGCGAACGTGGCTGAAGTCATGCACATCATCGGTGATGTCAGCGGCAAGACCTGCATCATCGTCGATGACCTGGTCGATACTGCGGGAACGCTGGCGCAGGCGGCAAAAGCCCTGAAGGAACATGGTGCGCTGGCCGTTCATGCCTACGTGACACACGCCGTGTTGTCCGGGCGCGCGCCGCAGAACCTGATGAACTCGGAGCTGGATTCGCTGGTGGTGACCGATACCATCCCGCTCTCCGAGCCCATCATTGCAACCGGCAAGGTGCGCACGCTCTCGATTGCCAACATGCTGGCCGAGACCATTCGTCGTGTCTCCGCTGAAGAGTCTGTAAGTTCGCTCTACGTCGACTGACCCGCTATAATGGCCGGCTGACCACGGCTTGCCGTGGCAGGTACAGGGTCTGGTCGCGGCCCCTGCTACGAATTTCCTACTGATTAATGGTGCAACCCGACGGGTTGCCGGAGTATTCCGATGTCCGAAGATTTTATTGTGAACGCGCTGCCGCGCGACATGCAGGGTAAGGGTGCGAGCCGCCGCCTGCGTCGTGCCAACCAGGTGCCCGCCATTCTGTACGGCGGTCACGCCGAGCCGCTGAACATTCAGATTGAGCGTTTTGAACTGGACAAGCACCTGGATCACGAGTCGTTCTACTCGCACGTGCTGACGATCAAATTGCCTACCGGCGCCGAGCAGGCCGTGCTGAAAGACGTGCAGCGTCACCCGGCCAAGCCCGTGATTCTGCACGTCGATTTTCAACGCGTAGTCGCCGGCGAAGAGCTGAAGATGCACGTTCCGCTGCACTTCACCAACGAAGGCGGCAGCCCGGCGAAGAAGGCCGGTGGCGTTATCGAGCACTTGGCGAACGAAGTCGAAGTGACCTGCCTGCCGAAAGATCTGCCCGAGTTCATCGAGGTGGATTGCGCCGCGCTGGAAATCGACGCTTCCATCCACCTGTCGCAGTTGAACCTGCCGAAGGGTGTGACGTTGACCTCGCTGCAGCACGACGACGATCAGGCCGTCTGCGTAGCGCACAAGACGCGCGTGATGACCGAAGACACCGAAGGTGAGTCTGAAGAAGCCGAAGGCGACGCAGAGTAACTGCCGCCGGTGCGATAAAAGTGGGGCCGAAGGGTGCGAATCCTTCGGCCTTCTTTGTTTGAAGCGGACCCAACATGGCCAGCCAACGCATTTTGATCGTGGGCCTGGGGAACCCCGGGGCCAAGTACGAAAGAACCCGCCATAACGCCGGCTTCTGGCTGGTGGATGAACTGGCTCGCCAGTACGGCGGCGACTTTCGGCCGCAGTCGCGCATGCATGCGGAAACCGCGGAAATCACGTTGCCCAACGGGCAGCGCTGCATCCTGGCCAAACCCCAGACGTTCATGAACGCCAGCGGTCAATCCGTGCGTGCATTGGTGGATTTCTACAAGCTGGCACTTGGCCAGGTACTGGTGGCTCACGATGAACTGGATCTGCCCTCGGGGCGGGTGCGGATGAAGAAAGCCGGAGGGCCAGGCGGGCACAACGGCTTGAAAGACATCATTCGCCACTGTGGCCCGGAATTTCTGCGGCTGCGGATCGGTGTCGGTCACCCCGGGCGGCGCGAGGCCGTGCTGGGGCATGTCTTGTCCGCCGCCGGCGCCGACGAGCAGATCGACCTGGATCGCGCGGTGGATCTGGGGGTGAAGGCGGTGGTGACATGGCTGGAAAAAGGCTGGGAGCCTGCCGTGCAAGGGTTGCACAGCGCGTCTGATAACTAATCGAACGGAACAACAAACATGGCAATTCGTTGCGGAATCGTAGGCCTGCCCAATGTGGGCAAATCCACCCTGTTTAACGCGCTGACCAAGGCGGGTATCGCAGCGGAAAATTATCCGTTTTGCACCATCGATCCCAACGTCGGCATCGTGCCCGTGCCCGACCCACGGTTGCAGGCCCTGGCCGAGATCGTGAAACCGCAGCGTGTTCTGCCGGCCACGTGTGAGTTCGTGGATATCGCCGGTCTGGTCGAGGGCGCGTCCAAGGGCGAAGGCCTGGGGAACCAGTTTCTGGGCCATATCCGTGAAACGCACGCGATCGCTCATGTGGTGCGCTGCTTCGAGAATGACGACGTGATCCACGTTTCCGGCAGCATCGGGCCGGTGCGCGACGCCGAAGTCATCAACACCGAGCTGGTCCTGGCTGACCTGGAAGTTGTGACCCGGACGCGGGATCGGGCACTCAAAGTGGCCAAGAGCGGCGACAAGACGTCCAAGGCGCGTGTGGAGCTCTTGGAACGCATGCTGGAGCAGATGGATCAGGGCATCCCGGCTCGCGCGGTGGAAATGAGTGAGGAAGAGCGGCGCTCGATCCGCGACCTCAACCTGCTCACGCTGAAGCCCATTCTGTATGTGGCCAACGTGGCCGAAGATGGGTTTGAAAACAACCCCATGCTGGATGCCGTGACCGAGCTGGCGCAGCGGGAGGGGGCCGAGGTGGTCGCTGTTTGCGGTGCGATCGAATCGGAGCTGGCGGTGCTCGAAGAAGAGGAACAGCAGGAGTTTCTGGCCGACCTGGGCCTGGAAGAACCCGGCCTCAATCGACTGATTCGCGCGGCCTATACGCTCCTCGGATTGCAGACCTATTTCACCGCCGGGGTCAAGGAAGTGCGCGCCTGGCCGGTCAAGAAGGGAGCAACCGCACCGCAGGCCGCGGCGGTCATCCATACCGACTTCGAAAAAGGCTTCATCCGTGCGGAAGTGGTCGCCTACGAGGATTTCATCGCCTGTGGCGGTGAAGCCAAGGCCAAAGAAGCCGGAAAATGGCGCCTGGAAGGCAAGGAATACATCGTCAACGAAGGCGATGTCATGCATTTTCGCTTCAACGTTTAAGCGAATTCCGTAAACAGACTTTACGAAAACAGCGAGCCTGCGCTAAAATGCGCGGCTCGCTGAATGCGGCGAATGGCTACGTAGCTCAGCTGGTTAGAGCGTGCGACTCATAATCGCGAGGTCGGTGGTTCGAGTCCACCCGTAGCCACCAATACCCGGTCCGTCCGGGTTTTTTTATGTCCGCAACAGTCCTGGCAATAAGTACGAAAACCCTCTGTTGCTTACGGCAAAGTCTCACTGCGGAAGGCGCTAGGTCACGGGGCATTCGCTGCCGTATTGAAGCCGCCTTTCGCCTTTGCTTCGTCAGATGCCGAGGAAAAGCGGGAGCAAACTCCGAACGTCGCGCCGCGAGTTTCGAGGCTGCCACGTGATCGTGTAGGGTGTTGCTACGTGTCGCACCTGCGTACTCACCGCACCCCGCAGAGTTATATTGCTGCTTGATTGCGGCGGCAGCACCGGATTCCTCGCGGTTTACCATGGTTGCTCATCGAGGTTTCGCTAGTGGTAGCCAGGGTCGGTTGGGGGAGTTTTCGGCGAGATTGATATAAAACGGGGCGTCCTTGGTATGACAATTAGAATGCTTGGCGTAATTTTGTATGGGCAGCTTTTTTTCTTTTGGGTAGTTGTCCACAAAGCCCTTCGAATTTACCATCAGCCAGATTGGATGAGTGTTCTCTGTTTGGCGGTCTCAAGCGTGATCCTGGCTTTCGTCCAGTTTGTCATGATGTGCCCAAAGTGCGGAGAGCCAGTTTTTTGGGGGGTCAACGACAAATTAGGCTTGTTATACCCAGACCCGATTTCATTTTGGTCGAAGTGTAGGCGTTGCGATCATTCGTTTCACTAGAGCGTGAGGGTAAATCAGGCATGCGGCTGGATCTAAAACATCTCATATAAGCCTTAATGACAGTTTTCTTGGGCGCTAGACTCTCACGAAAAGTTTTAAAGCATGATGGGGGCTCGAAATTATTATGGGGATTGAAGGGCTTCGCGTCTCATCTGCGAAAGAATCAATATAGGAAATGCGGGCGATTTAAAGTCAGAGTGTTTGTTGTTCTCCCTGACTTTTATTAGTGCTCTCTGTCCGCGGCTCTGAAATGCCCGGTAAAAACGAAAGCAAAGGCATCTTTTTTCAGAGCGCGTTTAACCTCCCTAACGGAGCTTGCCGGCATTACCGCGTAACAGCATAGGTATGGCAGGGGCTTCTGGCCTTCACACCCTGGATGGGCCGATACTGCCGGCATGGCGTTGACACACTTGCTTCCCCGTTCGATGAGCCGGCTGGTTCTGGCGGGCTACCTGCTTGCTGCGCTGCCTATGGTCGTTGCGGTTGTGTTGGCCTCGCTCGCTATCGAGCGGCTGACGGATCACAGCGAATCGCTGTTGCGTGACGGAGTGGTGGCCACGCGTTTGAGTGTGCGTCTGCGCGATGAGTTGATTGATGTGGAGCGCAATGCCCGTCAGTTTCAGGTGCTGGCCAAGCCGGAACTTGGGGAGGTGGTTGCGCAACGGCTGCAGCGTGCTACGGATACCCTGGGGGAGTTGTCGCAGGCCGGTCTGGAGGGCGAACTGGAAGCCGCCATTCTGAAGCAGCAACAGGCGCTGCAGGGGCACCGAAGCGAATGGAAGGCCACAGCGGAAAAGCAGGCGTTGGTTGCGGGCCTGATTCAGAGTCTGGATGCGTTGGTGGATCAGGCGCAGGCCATGATTGTGATGAGTGACGCGGCGATCGACCGGGAAAATCAGTCGTTGCAAGACGCCGGGGTTCGCGCACGGTGGATTGTGTGGATTGCCCTGGGGGCGCTGTTGCCACTCACCTTGTTGCTGGCGTCGGCTCTAGCCAGCCTGGTGCTGCGACCTTTGCGTGATGCGGAACGTGGTATCGATCACCTGGGGCATGGCCGTTATGACCAGGTCATCGCAATTTCTTCACCGGAGGAAATGCGCCTTCTGGGCGAGCAACTGGACTGGCTGCGCCGCCGGCTAGCGCAACTGGAGTCGGACAAGGATCGGTTTCTGAGTCATGTGACGCATGAACTGAAAACGCCGCTTTCCAGTTTGCGGGAAGGGGTGTCGTTGCTGGAGGACCACAGTCTGGGTGCGTTGAACTCCTCCCAACAGGAGGTGGTGGAAATCCTCGACGCATCCGCACGCGAGCTGGAGGCGATGGTCACCAAACTGCTCAGCTACGCGGAATGGAGACGCGAGAAAAAACACGCCAAACCGGAATGGTTTTCGCTGGATGCGGCACTGCGCGAGATTGGCTCGGGTCGTAAACTGTTGCTCGATTCGCGTGAGCTGAAAATCCGCTTGGATTTGCAGGCCGACGAGGTCTGGGGACAGCGCCCGCGTCTGGTTGAGGTCATGGATAACCTGATTGGCAACGCGATCAAGCATGCTCCGCGTGGCAGCGTGATCGAAGTGCGTGCGTCCTGCGCCGACGGGCACTGCCAAGTGCAGGTCCGTGACATGGGGCGTGGCGTGCCGGAACAACTGGGGGCGCGAATATTCGAGCCTTTTGTGCGCGGCGATGTGGCCGCTGAAAGTGGCGTGCGGGGTACGGGTATTGGCCTGTCCATCGTACGTGAAACCCTGATGGAACACGGTGGAACCGTGGAGGTAGAAGATGCGCAGCCTGGTGCCCGGTTCATTCTCCGCTGGCCTGTTCCTGATCGTGCTGAGCGGTTGTGCGAGTCTGCCCCTGAGGCACTCGATGCTGGACGACATTCAGTACCTGCAGACCGCACTTGAAGCGACTCCGCTGCAGCGGCTGCAGATGTGGAAGGCACTGCCGGAGCAACCACGCAAGCCCGATGTACAGATGAAGAAGGCGCTGCTGCAAAGCGTGCCCGGGCACCCGGCCTACGACCCGGATGCGGCACGCGCCGGCCTCGCCCTGCTGGCGGATAACTATCCGCGCAACTACGGCGTGCTGGCGCGGACGCGCCTGGCCGAGATGCGGGTATTGCAGAGCTGCCATACACAGGTGCTGGGCCTGCAGAAGCAATTGGATGCGGTGGCCGATATCGAGCGTGATCTGGAGGGGGACGCCCGCTGATGTCCACGGTTCTGTTGGTTGATGATGATGATCGTCTGCGCCGGGTTCTAAGCCTGCGGCTGCAGTCGGCCGGTTATCAAGTGGTGGAATCACACAGCGCGCCCGATGCTCTGAGTCGGCTGGAAAGTCTGCAGCCGCAGTTGGTGCTGACCGATCTGCGCATGCCGGAAATGGACGGCATTCAGCTGCTGGAAAGGTTGCAGATCACCCGCCCGGCGCTACCGGTCATTCTATTGACCGCGCACGGGGATATCCCCGATGCCGTGGCAGCAACCCGTGCCGGTGCCGTCGAGTTTCTGACCAAGCCTATCGAGACCGAAGACCTGCTGAATTGCGTGGCGCGTCACATCCTGGCGGAGGCCCCGGCGCAGGATGATGCGTGGGCCGGTGACATCGTGGCCCGCAGCGCTTTGATGCAAAATCTGCTGGCTGATGCACGCCGGGTAGCCGCTTCCGATGCGAGCGTATTGCTGCACGGGCCAAGTGGCAGCGGCAAGGAAGTTCTGGCCCGTGCGTTGCACCGGGCCAGTTCCCGTAGCAAGAAACCGTTTGTTGCTCTGAACTGCGGGGCGATGCCGGCCGACCTGCTGGAGTCGGAACTGTTTGGCCACCGCAAGGGCGCGTTTACCGGTGCCCAAACCGACAATGTCGGTCTGTTTCGTTCCGCCGATGGGGGCACGATTCTGCTGGACGAAATCGGCGACATGCCGGCGGCTTTGCAGGTCAAGCTGCTGCGCGTATTGCAGGAGCGGGAAGTGCGCCCGGTCGGGGAGCAGCAAGCCATTCCGGTGGATGTGCGGGTGCTGTCAGCCACCCACCGGGATTTGAGCGCCCTGGTGCAGAGTGGCGAGTTTCGTGAAGATTTGCTCTACCGGTTGCAGGTGGTGACGCTGACCCTGCCGCCCCTGAATGAGCGCCGGGAAGACATCCCGCTGTTGGCGGCACATCAGCTGAGTCAGCTCGCACGGAAGGGGACGCCGCGTCGGGTTTACGCACCGGAGGCGATGGAGCTGCTTGCCGCGGCAAACTGGCCCGGGAATATCCGTCAACTGTTCAACGTGATCGAGCAGAATGTGGCTTTGGCGCCCGGCAAAGTCATTAGCGCGGCGCTGGTGCGCAAGGCCCTGGGGGAGGACGCCACGGGTTTGCCCAGTTTCGAGGAAGCGCGTGCTGAATTTACCCGGAACTACCTCCGCCAGCTAATGGAGCTGGCGGAGGGGAACGTCAGCCAGGCGGCGCGCCTGGCTGACCGAAACCGTACCGATTTCTACAAATTGCTCAGTCGGCACGACCTGGATCCTCAGGATTTCAAGAACCCGACGCGGTAACCCGTGGTGTGCGTTGCGTCGACATCGCTTCGTCCGCCGGAATCGGGTTTTCATAGGACAGCGGAGCCGAGGCCAGCGTGCCCGTCAGGTAGTTGAATTCCACCCGACGATTCTTGGCGAAGGAGTCTTCGCGCTGGGCGCCGTAAACCGCCGGGCGTTCCTCACCGTAGCTGACAATGGACACCTGGGCGCGGGCGACGCCGCGCAGATAGAGCGCACGTTCAATGCTGCGCGCGCGGCGTTCACCCAGGGCAATGTTGTATTCCCGCGAGCCGCGCTCGTCCGCGTGTCCTTCCAGGCGAAGTCGCGTGTCAGGGTGTTTGATCAGGTAGGAGGCATGCTCCGCGATACGCTGCTGTTCTTCGGTCGGCAGGGCGTCGCTGTCAAAGGCGAAGTAGAACAGCCGCTCGTTTTCCAGCGATTTTTCCTGCGCCAGCTGTTCGGCGGCAAGGCGTTCACGCTCTTGTTGCGCGAAGCCTTCCTGGGCCGGCGCTGGCTCGTTGGTCGGCGTATCGGTGGCGGCAAGATCCACTGCCTTGGGGTTGGTTGAGCAGCCGCTGATGATCAGGGCCGTCGGAAGAAGCAGATAAGCAAATGGCATTTTCAACATGGGAATATCCTCGGGTTGCTGTGAGGAGGGGGAAGAAAGGGGCTGTGCCGCGCGGCATTTCGGTCACCAACGCGACACGGCGTTGTTCAGGGCTTAGAAGTAGGCACGCAAGCCCAGCTCGACGCGACCGTCGTCGCCGCCTTGCACGGCAGCAATGGCGCTGATGGTCGGGCTCAAAGCGGCGAGACCCGCGACATGCAACGAGGTGGCGCGATCATCAAAGACCTCCACGCTGCGGATTTCCGGATTAACTTCGAAACGGCCGTTGGGGCTCAGCCAGCGCAAACCGGCACGCAAGCCCAAACCGGTGTCGTCTGCCGGCCCGCTGTCCACGTATTCCAGTGAGGCGCCCGCGGTGAAGTCGAGGTGTGTGGCGATCTGTGTGTGCCACTGGCCGCCAATGCTGAGTTGCTGGAAATCCCCGGTATCGGAGAATTCCGCAAAGCCGTTGGCGGCTGCTGTGAAGGGGACCGAGCCGGCAATACGCAGGCCTCCGTCTTCATCGCGCCCACGATCGACGCTGACATAGCCACCTTCGACGTAGGAGTAGTCGTGAGCACCGACGGCCATGGGCACGGCCAGAGAGGCAGCGATGGTGGTGTAACGCAGGATGTTCATCTGATGGATGTCCTTGTTGGAAGGGGGAATTAGGAGGAGGTGTGACGCAGTTCGCCGTTGACCAGCTGAACGCGGTCGCCGACACCGAAGCCGCTGACGTCGAGTAGCGTCAGCGTGTGCTGCGCGCCGTTATCCAGCTCCACCTGTACTTCGTACTGAATGGCGCGGTTCTGACGGCGTTCAATTTCAGCGCCGGCGGCGGCGCCGCCGAGGGCGCCGGCGGCGGTGGCGGCGTCTTTACCGCGACCACCTCCGATTTGATTGCCGATAACGCCGCCAATAACAGCCCCTGCGAGCATGCCGACGGGGGAGGCGTCGCCGTTCACAACGAACTTGTCGATGCGTTGAATTTCACCGCATTGGTCGCAAGTCACCTCTGCTGGGGGCACCTTGCAACCGCCGAGCATCATCACGCAGGCAACGGCAGTGATATACAGAGCGTGTTTTCCGGGAACCATCTGAAGCTCCTTTTCCAAGTGTGTGCTCTTGTAGGCTCAGTATCCGTGCCAACTAGGTAAAAATTCTTATAGAACAGATGGTTACGAATTCATGCCTGGTCTGGTCTACAGCGCTGGCGTGGGTTGGGCAGCAATCCTGTCGCTGTTCGCCGACAATCCAGGCTCCTGGCGCCTGAAGATGTCTTGGTTTCCTCGGATAAGTTCCTGTATCCAAAACAAAAAAGCCCCTGTCGCCATTTGCCGACAGGGGCGGTTGCCGGTAGGGACTAAAGGCGGGCGTAGCGTTGCAGCAACGGGCGTACGCTCATCCCATGCAGGATGATTGAGAGCGTGATCACGATCAGCGTGAGATGCACCAGCTCCAGCGCCAGCTCCGGGTCGATTCCATGCTCGATTGCGAACATCAGGTAGTACAGCGAGCCGATACCCCGCACGCCAAACCAGCCGCTGAGCAATCGAATGCGCATCGGGGTGCGGGAAAGAGTGAGTGTGGTCAACACGGCCAACGGTCGCGCCAGCAGCATCAGGAACAACGCGGTGCCAACGGCCCGTCCGCTCCATGAATCCACAAACAGCGTGCACCCTACCAGCAGCACTAGCACCACCTCAGCCAGGCGCTCGAGTTGCTCCTTGAAGGCAAGTGAAGATTCGCTGATCTGTTTGGCTAGGGGCTGCGTCGGCAGTTGCAATTGGCCCGGATCAGCAGCTCGTCCACTGAGCTGGTATTCCGTTTGGCGCAAGGCCACCGCGGCGCAGAACACCGCAAGGAAGCCCCAGGCGTTGAGGTAAAGGCTGATGCCGTACACGGTGCCGATTAAACCAAGGCCGATGAAGTCATCCAGCAGGTCGTGCTGCCGATGCTTGTGGCGCAACATCCAGGCGCCGTAGGCCACGGCCTTGCCGGCAGCAATGCCGACCACGATGGCGGCGACGGTTGCCCATATCAGGTCTTGCAGCAACCATTGCACGCCAAATTCACCCAGTTCATGCAAGCCCAGAAGACCCAGGCCGAGCATGACGAAGGGGAAAGCCGTGCCGTCGTTCATGCCGGCTTCGCAGGTCAAGGAGAAACGCAGCCGGTCTTGATCGCCGGGATGGCGGACGGCGATGTCGGAGGCCAGAACCGGGTCCGTGGGGGCCAGGATGGCGCCGAGCAGTACGGCCGCTCCCACGGACATTCCCAAAGCGTAGTAGCCGAACAGCGCCATCAGGCCGACAGTGATCGACATCGAGAGGAAAGCCAGCAACACCGGTCGTCGCCAGCGCAGAAAGCTGACGGGAACGGGCATCTTCATACCGGCGGCAAACAGCGATAGCAGCACCGCAACCTCGGTGACGATTTCCAGCAGGTGGGACTGCTTGAGTGGGTTGAAGTGGAAGGCGTTCAGGACCGTAGGGCCGATGATTAATCCGATGCCCAGGTAGATCATGGCGGTGGTCACCGGCAAGGTGCGGATGCGGGTGGCGGAAAAACCGATGGTGAGCAGCAGGGCACCCAGTCCCAGAAACCAGTTGGCGGTCGTCATCAATGCATAGTCCTCAGGCTAGTGGCGCAATGGCGCGTTGTGAGGCACAGCGCAAGGCGTGTGCCAGCCTTTCAGATGACGACTTAAGTTATTGAATGCAGAGAAGGCCGGTGTCGCAATCCGCATGGAAGGCGACGACAAGATCGGGGCCGCGGCGTGAAGATGTCGGTAATTGCCGACAGTCGGACGTGATCGCGGTCCTCAGGCCACTTGCTGCTGTCCCGCGGCACGCCGAACTTCCACCCGGTGGCCGAGCATGATGGCCTGGCCACTGACGGGCTCCAGGTGCTTGGCGACATCCGGCAATACCTCATTGATATTGCCGCCCGCCAGGTCGCGCGCCTTGCCCAGGCCGGAATCCCCATGGCCCCAGCCGTGCGGCACGCAAAGCACGCCGGGCATGATGTCGACACTGAGTTTGACCGGCACCGTCAGCGTCGGCTGCTCACCGATTTCGATCAGGTCGCCATCGGCAATCTTGCGCGGTTTGGCGTCCTGCGGGTGCATCAGGGCGTGAATGCCGCCGTCATGCTTGATTCGGCGGTTGTTGTGCATCCATGAGTTGTGCGAGCGCCGTTCGCGGCGGCCGATGATGCGCAAACCTGCCGTGTTCGCGATCAAGAGTGGCGTCGCGGCTTGCAGCCGTTCCAGATCGGCGATGACCGTGTCCGGAGCCAGGTTGACCTTGCCGTCGGAACTGGGCACACGCTTGCCCAGAAAGTTACCGGGTTCGAGTGGGGGCAGCGCGATGCCTTGCGGGTGGCGTTTGAGTTCCGCCAAGGTGGTTTTGCCGCCCAGCTTCAACATGACGGCGAGCAGGTCATCTGGCTCCAGGCCGCGGGCCCAGGGCAGGCGATCGAGCAGTTTGCTCAGGCGCGCCAAGCCGTTCATTGGCGTGGGCCCGAACAGCGACGCGCCCGCCGCCTGGGCGAGTTGGGTAAAGATCCACCACTCCGGCTTGCGCTCGAATTTGGGCGCCAGCAGGGCCTTGGTGTATTGCGCGTGCGGCTCGGCCTGGAAATTCAGATGGGACAGCGGGAAGTCCGAGCGCTCCAGCATGTCGGTGGCCGGCAGTACGTAGTCGGCCATTTGTGCGGTTTCGCTGAGATAGATGTCCACACACACCAGCAATTCCAATTGGCGGAATGCTGATTTGAGTTGGTTTCCAGGAATGGAATGCACCGGATTGCCAGCACTGACAACGAGCCCACGAATCCGCTGCGGATGGTCGACCGTGATTTCATCGGCTAGCGCTCCCGCCGGGAAGGCGCCCGCCTCTTGTCCCCAGCCATCCTTCAGGGTGTGCGGAGGCTGACGTTGCTGGCCTTCCATCAGCTTGATGATGCGGGTCATGTCGAAGGCGCCGCGCGAGAACACCAGGCTGCCGCGGGTATCCAGGTGGCCGGTGATCAGGCTCAGGGCCTGGACAAGCCAGTAGGCGATGGAACCAAACGGGCCCATGTTCACGCCAGTGGACATGTACAGCACACCGCCCTTGGCTTCCGCATAGGCGTTGGCCAGCTCGCGAATGGTCGCGGCGGGAATGCCGGTGATCGGCGCCACACGTTCTGGCGTCCATGGTTCGACCGCCGCCACCAAGGTGTCCAGCCCGTGCGCATGCGGCGCGACCGCGGCGGAGTTCAAGGGGCGTTCCTGGGTGAGAACGTAAGCCATCCCCAACAGCAGCCAGGCATCGGTCCCCGGGATGATGAAATGGTGCTCGTTCAGCTTCTGCGCGGTTTCGGTGCGGCGTGGGTCGATCACGACCACCCGTCCGCCGCGGTCCTCGATGGCTTTGAGCTTGCTCATCACGTTGGCGACCGACACCACGCTCATCTGGCTCACCATGGGGTTGCTGCCCATGCAGAGGAAGAAATCGCAGTGGGCGAAGTCGGGCACCGGGTGCACGTCGAGCATGCCGTACATGGCGTTGGCGACGTGGAACTTGTTGTTGAGATCGATGGAGCTCGACGAGAACACGTTGGGCGAGCCCAGTGCCTGCATGAATCCCGCCGCATACAGAAAATTCTGCATGGAGAAGGCGCTGGGGTTGCCGTAGTAGTGCGCGATGCTGCGCTTGCCATGGGCTTTCTGCAGGGCTTTCAGCTTGCCGCCGATTTCGGCGATGGCCTGCGGCCAGCTGATGCGTTGCCACTCGCCATCGACTTTTTTCAGCGGATAATTCACGCGGTCGGGGTCATGGTGCAGTTCACCCAGAGCCGAGCCCTTGATGCAGGCATACCCCTGCGAAACCGGGTGCGTCTTGTCCGGCTTGACGGCAACCACGGTGTCGCCATCAATGGTGACATCCAGGCCGCAATGGGCCTCACAAATTCGGCAGTAGGTTTTTTCGGTGCGCATGACTCTCCCCGGCGTCAGCGTGATCGCTCTCGAGTATAGACAGCGCCGCCGGGGAGCGGGAGCGTTACCCTTGGGAGGCGAGGTATTCCTCGTAGGTGCCTTTGAACTCCACGTAACCATCGGACTTCAGCTCGATGATGCGGGTGGCGAGGCTGGAGACGAACTCCCGGTCGTGGCTGACGAAGAGCAGCGTTCCCTCGTATTGCTCCAGCGCCATGTTCAGCGACTCGATGGATTCCATGTCCAGGTGATTGGTCGGTTCGTCGAGCACCAGGATGTTGGGGCGCAGCATCATCATCTTGCCGAAGATCATGCGGCCCTGCTCGCCCCCGGAAAGAACGCGGACGGGCTTGAAGACATCGTCCGAGGAGAACAGCATCCGCCCCAGGCAGCCGCGCACCAGTTGCTCATCATCCCCGGGCTGGCGCCATTGGCTCATCCATTCGAACAGGGTCATGTCGCCGTGCTCGAACTCGTAGGCGTGATCCTGCGCGTAGTAACCGATGGTGGCATTTTCCGACCAGCGGAACTCGCCCGACGTCGGCTCGTAGCCCACATCGTTCATCAGCAGGCGCAGCAGGGTGGATTTGCCGATCCCGTTTTCGCCGATGATGGCGATGCGCTCGCCCACTTCGACCGTCAACGACATGTTGTTGATGATGGTTTCGTCATCAAAGCTCTTGGACACCTGCTCCATCACCAGCGCATTGCGGAACAACTTCTTGTTCTGCTCGAAGCGGATATACGGGTTGGTACGGCTGGAGACCTTGACCTCGGCCAGCTCGATTTTCTCGATTTGGCGGGCGCGTGAGGTGGCCTGTTTGGCTTTGGAAGCGTTGGCGGAAAAGCGCGCGACGAAGGCTTGCAGTTCGTTGATCTGGGCCTTTTTCTTCGCGTTGTCCGACAACAGCTGCTGACGCGCCTGGCTGGAGGCCAGCATGTACTGGTCGTAGTTGCCGGGATAGACGCGCAGTTCGCCGTAGTCGAGGTCGGCCATGTGCGTGCACACGCTGTTCAGAAAGTGGCGGTCGTGCGAAATGATGATCATGGTGGAGTCGCGCTGGTTCAGCGTTTCTTCCAGCCACTGGATGGTATGGATGTCCAGGTTGTTGGTGGGTTCGTCGAGCAGCAGCACGTCCGGGTCGGAGAACAGGGCTTGCGCGAGCAGCACGCGCAGCTTCCAGCCCGGGGCGATTTCGCTCATCAGCCCGTAGTGTTGCTCGACCGGGATGCCCACCCCGATCAGCAGCTCGCCGGCCCGGGCCTCGGCGCTGTAACCGTCCAGTTCCGCATATTCCGATTCCAACTCGCCGGCGCGCATGCCGTCGGCTTCGCTCATTTCCGGCTGGGCGTAGATCTTGTCGCGCTCTTCCTTGATCGCCCACAGCTCGGTGTGCCCCATGATCACCGTGTCGACCACGGTGTATTTCTCGAAGCCGAACTGGTCCTGGCGCAGCTTGCCCATGCGGGCGCCGGAGTCGAGGCTGACGTTGCCCGAGGTTTGCTGCAGATCGCCACCCAGAATTTTCATCAAGGTGGATTTTCCGCAACCGTTGGCGCCGATCAGGCCATAGCGATTGCCGTCGCCGAATTTCTGCGAGATGTTTTCGAACAGCGGTTTGGCGCCGAATTGCTGGGTGATGTTGTTGGCGGCTAGCACGGTCAGGTATTCCTAGGGTTTGTGCGGATCACGTGCACAGGGCGGCTCGGGTGAGCTGCCATGCAAGGATCTCGCTCGCCGGATATGGCGGTCTTCCAGCGCCGAAAGGCGGGAAGGTCTGCCAGGCGAACGCGGGTTGATTACGAAATTCAACCCAGTGACGAATGGGGGTGCACAGAACGTTGCCGGGGGTGGGCAGTCTGTTTGCGCGATTTTCCCATGCTTGGCCGCGTCGTGGGGAAAAATCTCGGGGATTTATACTTTCCGGCCGCTTTTCCCGAGCCTGTGCCGATGTGTGGTCGCTACTCCGAGCACGTCAAAAAAATGCGTGGCTGGGCGGATCTGCTCAGTGAATGGGCGCGCTACGAGCGTGAACGACGCAATATCGCGCCCACGCAAACGGTGGGGGTCATCAGCACGCAAGGGCTGCAGTCCATGCGCTGGGGATTGGTGCCCGCGTGGTCCAGCGAGCCGACGACCAAGTACGCGACTTTCAATGCGCGGCTGGAGGATGTGGCGAACAAGCCGGCCTTTCGCGCCGCCTGGAAGCAGTCGCGCCGCTGTTTGATTCCCGCGGGTGGTTACTACGAGTGGAAAACCGTGGGCGGGCGCAAGCAGCCCTATTTCGTGCATCGCAAAGACGATGGGCCGGTGGTGTTCGGAGGCTTGTGGGAGCATTGGAGCGACCCGCAAACCGGCGAATCGGTGCTTTCCTGCAGCATCCTGACCAAGCCGCCGACGGGCTCACTGGCCGAGTTGCATTCGCGGATGCCGGTGATGCTTGCGCCAGAGGATGCGCAGTCCTGGCTGGCGGGCGACACCGCGGCAGGAGCGCGCATTGCCGACGCCGCCAACGACGATGGCATGGGCTTCTACGCGGTGTCGCCGCGGGTGAATAACAGCCGCGTGGAGGGTGAAGACCTCACCCGCCCGCTGGAGCAGGCCCCGGACGATTGACAGCTCTAACCGGGGGACTGGCTCTTGTGCGCGAGAGCAGCCGCATTCTGCTCCCAATTGCGGCCGTCAAAGCGCATGATTCGCATCGCGCGTGGCTGCGTATCCAGGCAGCGCACGTTGATATCGACGCCATCCGGGTTTGAGCGCGGGGTATAGAACGGCTTGATGCCACAGGTCCCGCAATAGGTGTGCTTTGCCACGCCGGTGTTGAAGGTGTAGGTGCGCAGCTGGTCCTCGCCGCTGAGCAGGCGAAAGCGGGCAAGGGGAACGATCAGGTGCAGGAAGCCGGCCTTGGCGCAGATCGAGCAATTGCAGTCCTCGACCTCGATCTCGTCAGGGGCTTCGACTTCGAAACGGACGGCGCCGCAATGGCAACTGCCGGTGTACAGCATGGCAAATCCTGAGGGGACAACATCTGCCCCCTGTGCGCTACAGCGGTGAACTGTAATTCATCGCTTTGAGGATCCCGACTTCTTCGGTGATGATTTGCCGGACCAGCGGCAGGGCGAAAAAGCGCTGCACATAGGCGGCCAGGTTGGGAGCCGAGTCCGGCACGACCTGCGCGCAGTGGTAGAGGTGGATCAGCAGGCTGCCCACCGCGATATCTGCCAGCGACAAGCTGTCGCCCACCAGCCATTCCCGGCCTGCCAATTGCGCATCCAGGAAGCTGTAGATCTTCGGCAGCTCTTGGTTCAGCGCCTTGTCGATATCCGACTGTATCGGCGCGCGGGGAAACAGGCGGCCGGCCAGGACGACCTCGGCGAACAGATGGCCGGCGATCGCCGGGCTCATCACCGTGTCGGCGTATTCCTCAAACCACAGCGTGCGGGTGAAGCCCTCAGCATCCTGCGGAAAGAGGCGATTCTCGCCGTAGAACTTGCTGATGTAATGGACGATGACGCTGGAGTCGGAGGTGGCAACCCGATCATCGCTTAAAGCCGGAATGCGCCCCAGCGGACTGGCTTTGCAGAAGCCTTCGAGGTCGGAGTGCGGTAGCGTCATTTCGTGCTGAAATTCGACGCCATAAAACATCAGGGTCAGACGCGCCTTGCGCACGTAGGGCGAAACCGGATGGCCATAGAGGGTGGGCATTGTCATGGAAGTCTCCCCAAGGTTTTTGAGCCCGCCACCATATTTCAGCTGGCGACCGAAGGCCAGCAAAATCTGCTGCGGCTAAAACTTCAGGGTGAGATGCGCCTGGATCGTACGCTCGGGAACCGGCGTTCGGCGACCATCCGTGGTCCAGAACCCGTAGTTCACGGAAGCATGAATCTGGCGGTGAGCAAAGGGTACGGTGGCCCGTAGTTGCGGGAACATGCTGATGTAGCGATGGCCATGATCCGCGCGAATCATCTTGACTACCGGGCCGAACGACCAGGTGGCGACACGGGTCTCGAAATGACGCTCGCGCAGCTGCAGGCGCAGCCCGACTTTCTCGGGGTTGGCACGCTCATGGATGGTGAGGTGGAAATTGCCCCGGTCGCCGATGGGTACATCGATACCCAGCCCGTTCCGCAGTTGGGACGGGAACTCTCCCGCCATCGCCGGAAGGCAACAGCAGCAGGTCAACAGTAGGGCCGCGGTTCGGAAAAACTCGCACATCTCCTCCTCCTCGCCATCGCGGCAGACGGCAAAGTTGAAGCTGGTAACGAGTTGACCTGACGGTGTGTGAGAAAAACGTCAAAGGCAGGCGCTAGGGAAGCGATGATTTAATCCGTGCTTTCTTAGGGCGGGTTGGGCGATCCGAAGGCTGGTTCGAGCAAGGCGCGGATGTCGCTGTCGCTCAAATCGATGATCTCCACGGTTTTGTCGGGGCTGGTGTGGCCGCGCAGGATATGGATGCGTGAGGGGGCGATATCCAGCGTTTTGGCCAGCAGCTTGATGATGGCCTTGTTGGCCTTGCCCTTTTCGGGAGCCGTGGTGATGCTGATCTTCAGGGCCCCGCCGTACCAGCCCATCACGGCATCACGACTGGCGCGGGCGCTGATGCGCAGATTGAGCTGGCCGCTCACCGGAACAGTTCGGTATTCCCGCCGATGGCCGCGGTGTTCACGCAGATGGTGCGTTCATTGGCAAAACGCGGCAGATAATGCGGGCCTCCGGCTTTGGGGCCGGTGCCTGACAATCCACTGCCGCCAAAAGGCTGCACCCCCACCACCGCGCCGATGGTGCTGCGGTTGATGTAAACGTTGCCGGCCAGCGTTTGTTCAATCAAGCGTTGCTGGCGGGTATCCAGCCGCGAATGGACGCCGAAGGTCAGGCCAAAACCGGTCTGGCGCAGGTCCGCGAGAATGGCGTCCAGGTTGGTGTTGCTCCAGCGCACCACGTGCAGGATGGGGCCGAATACTTCGCCCTCAAGTTGTGCGATGGCGTCGATTTCGTAGATCCGCGGCGCGAAGTAGTGACCGCCGCTGGGGATGTTCTCTGCACGGGCGAGCAGACGGGCTTCGCGGTCCATGCGTTCGGCGTGGCGGCTCAGCTTTTCCGCGGCTGTCTGGTCGATGACCGGGCCGATATCGGTCGCCAGTTCCCAGGGTAGGCCGATGCGTTTTTCCTTCAGCGCTTCTGCGAGCATGGGCAGCAGTTCGTCGGCGATGGTGTCCTGCGCCAGCAATATCCGCGTTGCGGAACAGCGTTGCCCGGCGGAACCGAACGCGGAACTCAGGATGTCGTCGCAGGCCTGCTCGAGCAGGGCGGTGGAGTCCACCAGCAAGGCATTCTGGCCTCCGGTTTCCGCGATTAGAGGAACAATGGCCCCTTCGCGGGCGGCCAGTGTGCGTTGAATGCGTTTGGCGGTGGCGGTGGAGCCGGTGAAAGCGACCCCAGCGATGCGTTCATCGGCCACCAGCGGCTCGGCAACGTCGATGCCGCTGCCCGGCAACAGATGCAACGTATCCACCGGCAAGCCTGCGGCATGGAAGAGCTGGACCGCCCGGCACGCAATCAAAGGCGTCTGGTCGGCAGGCTTGGCGATCACCGTATTGCCTGCGGCCAGCGCGGCAGCGATTTGCCCGGTAAAAATCGCCAGCGGGAAATTCCACGGCGAAATGCACAAGAAGACGCCACGACCTTCCAGACGCAGCACGTTTGATTCCCCGGTGGGGCCCGGCAGCGTCTGCGGGTGCTCGAACTGCCGGCACGCTTGCTGGGCGTAATAGCGGCAGAAGTCGATGGCTTCGCGCCATTCGGACACGGCATCGAGGAGGGTGCGCCCCGCTTCCAGCCCGATCAATGCCAACAACTCATCGCGATGGCTTTCCAGGGCGTCGGCCATCTGTTCGAGAATGCGCCCGCGGGCGACGCCGCCCCGGCTGTTCCAGTCCGCCTGGGCGGCGCAGGCGCGGGCGAGCGCCTGTTCGCGATCCTCGGCGCGGCTCAGGCGGACTTCTCCGGTCACACGCTGCGTTTCGGCCGGGCACCAAAGGCGGGTGGGCGCGGTGCCGCACAGTTCACCGCCGACGATGGCTCCACCCAGCCGTGGCTGGTCGCGGTGAAAGCTGAGTTCTTTCAACAAATCGGCCGTGCCATGCTGGTCGGTGAGATCGACGCCGAAGGAATTGCGGCGGCCGGTTCCGCTGGCGCTGCGGTACAGATCCACGGGCAACGGGAGCGCAGGTCTGGCGGTTTTTTTTGCCAGCGCTTGTGTGGTTTCCAGCAGGGGGTCGGCAACCACCTCGGCGATTGGCAGCGTGTCGTTGAGGAAGCGGTGCACGAAGCTGGAGTTGGCGCCGTTCTCCAGCAAGCGGCGCACTAGATAGGGCAGCAGGTCCTGATGCGCACCGACCGGTGCATACACGCGCAGTGGTGCGCTGCCGATCAGCGTTTCGCGGGCGGCGCGGTAGAGCAATTCGCCCATGCCGTGCAGGCGCTGATACTCAAAAGGCCGTCCGCGCGCCATGTGCAACACCGCGGAAATCGTATGGGCGTTATGGGTGGCGAACTGCGGATAGAACGCATCTCCCCCTGCGAACAGGGCCTGGGCGCAGGCCAGGTAGGAAAGGTCGGTTGCGGCTTTGGTGGTGAAAACGGGGTAGTCCGGGTGCCCTTCAACCTGGCTGTGCTTGATTTCGGTGTCCCAGTACGCCCCCTTGACCAGCCGTACGGGGATCTGTCGCCCGCTGGAGCGCGCCAGCTCGCGTAGCCAGTCGATCACCTTGCGGCCCCGCTTCTGATAGGCCTGTACTGCCAGACCCAGGCCGTTCCAGTCCGCCAGCGCCGGGTGGTGGGCAAGTGTCTTCAAAATGTGCAGGGAGATTTCCAGGCGATCGGCTTCTTCGGCGTCGATGGTCAGCGGCAGCCCTGCGGCCCGGGCCTGTTCGGCCAGCGCCAGCACCCGTGGAACCAGTTCGCTGGCGACGCGCTCAGCCTGGGCAAATTCGTAGCGGGGGTGTAGCGCCGAGAGCTTGATGGAGATCGAGCTCCGGGTCTGCAACGTGGGGGCGTCGTAGGCCACGGATTCGCCCAGTCGGCTGATCGCGTGGCTGTACAGGTCAAAATAGCGCCGGGCGGCGGACTCGGTACGCGCACCTTCGCCCAGCATGTCAAAGGAGTACAGGCGCTCGCCGGGAACCTGGGTGCGGCGTTTGCGCAGGGCTTCTTCAATGCTGCGGCCGTAGACGAACTGCCCGCCCATGATCGCCATGGCCTGTTTGACCGCACCGCGGATCGCGCTTTCGCTGGAGCGGGCGACCAGTCGTTCCAGCCAGTTGCCCGGGTCCCGGCGAGCGGCACCGTCGATCTCCAGCATGCGGCCCGTCAGCATCAGGCCCCATACACCGGCGTTCACGAACAGCTTGTCGGATTGGCCTTTGTGTCGCTTCCAGTCTCCGGCGAGAATCTTCTCGGCGATCAGCGCGTCCTGGGTATCCGCGTCCGGCACCCGCAGGAGCGCTTCGGCCAGACACATCAAGGTGACGCCTTCCTGGTTGGAAAGACCAAATTCGTTCAAAAAGGCATCCAGCGTGCCCTGGCGCGATTTTTGCTCCCGAGAGGCCGATACAATGGCGGTTGCCCCGGCGGTCACTATTTCCGGGTCGTAATCGTTCTGTCTTAGCTCGCTGATTAACTCACGCAGAACCTCGGCATCCGCCGCGTATTTGAACCGCTGAAGGTCAGCGGAGAGTGCGTCAAGGTGTGTGCGACGGTTCATGCTCGAAAATCGGAACGACTTTGGTCGCAAATGATCCTCCAAAGTGGCCGGTTGCGAAAGAACGCGGCGCTGCCGTGGGTAGTCGGGCAATGCAGCGGCACACGCAGGTTTCTCTGACACATCGACAACGAGGTTGGGTTTGGCATTAGGCACACTGGAATTGATGTTCGTTGGCGCGGGCGCCGGCGGCAGTCAGGCATTGGGGAATGCCTGTGCGGCCCTGCTGCGCGGTGGGGAGCCGGTGCTGGGCATTGATTACGGGTTCTCCGCGCATCAGGCCTGGAAGAAAACCTTTGCCGCGCTGCCGCCGGCTTTGTTTCTGACGCATGCCCATCTGGATCACGTAGGTGGTCTGGAGGCCTTGTTTTACGAGCTGGCCGTGGGGGTGCAGCCACGGCCCGCGCCGGTGCGTTTGTACTGTGCGCCGACGCTGGTGGGGTTGCTGCAGCAGCGGCTCGCAGCCCTGCCGTCGATGCTCGCGGAGGGCGGGATGAATTTCTGGGACGTGTTCCAGTTGATTCCGGTGGCGGATAGTTTCTGGCATGCCGGTATGCGCTTCCGGGTCTTCCCGAATCGTCACCACGAGCCCGGGCAATCCTTTGGGTTGGCATTGCCGGGGCGCTTTTTTTACTCGGGCGATACGCGGCCCATTCCGGAGTGGGTCAACGCTCTGGCTTCCCAGGGGGAGTCGATCTTCCATGATGTAACGCTGGTGGCCAATCCCTCCCACACCGGTTTGGAAGACCTGCTTCGCGAGTATTCAGCCGAGCAGTTGCAGCGGATGGTTGCCTATCACCTGGATTCGGAGGAATCCTGCCGGGCGGTGGAAGCTGCGGGATTGCGGGTCGCGCGTCCGGGGGATGTGTTCGCTCTCGGTGGCGCCGAGCGGTCTTATCGGACCGACCCTTCTTCCACGGATGAGGCGAATCCGTCGCCCTCCCGATAAGATGGCGCGCTTGCGGGGGTGCCGGTTCCTCCGTCGTTGATTGAGCAAAAGGTTTTTCCAAATGTGTGGAATTGTTGCGGCGCTGGGGCAGCGCAATGTGGTGCCGATCCTGCTGGAGGGCCTGCGTCGCCTGGAATACCGTGGCTACGACTCAGCAGGCTTTGCGCTGCAGGATTCCGCCGGTATTGCTCCGGTACGGGCGGTGGGCAAGGTTTCCGAGCTCGACAAGGTGGCGCAGCAGAGCGCGCGCGAAGGGCACTGCGGGATCGCACACACCCGCTGGGCGACGCACGGCGAGGTATCGGAGCAGAACGCGCACCCGCAGGTGGCCCGTGATCTGGTCGCGGTCGTTCACAACGGGATCATCGAGAATTTCGAAAGTCTGCGGGCTGAGCTGGCGGCGGAGGGAGCTAGCTTCGCTTCGGATACCGATACCGAAGTCATCGCGCACCTGATCGCCAAGCAGCACACCGGCGGCGTGGACCTGATGACCGCCGTCAAGCAAGCCGTGACCCGGTTGAAAGGAGCCTATGCGATTGCCGTCATCGCGCGGGATGAACCGGGACGGATCGTGTGTGCGCGCATGGGCAGCCCGCTGGTTATCGGTATCGGTATTGGCGAGACCTTTGCCGCATCGGACGCTCAGGCCTTGCTGCCGGTAACGCAGCGTTTCGTCTACCTGCACGAGGGTGACATCGCGGAGCTTCACCCGGACGGCTATCGCATCGTCGATGTCAACGGGAGCGAGGTGGTGCGCGCGGAAAAGGAGCTTGCACGCGGTGCGGATGCCACCGACAAGGGGGATTTCCGGCACTACATGCTCAAGGAAATCTACGAGCAGCCGCAGGCGCTGATCGACACCATGCATGGTCGCCTGACGCACGAGGCATTGCTGCCGGAAAGTCTGGGGCCCGCGGCTCTGCAGCTCTTGGCCCGGGTCGAAAACGTCCACATCGTTGCCTGCGGAACCAGCTATCACGCCGGGCTGGTCGGGCGTTACTGGCTGGAAAAGCTGGCGCGCAGGCCGGTCAACGTCGAACTGGCCAGCGAGTTTCGCTACCGCGAGCCCGTTGTCCCCCCCAATACCCTGTTCATTACGCTGTCGCAGTCCGGCGAAACCGCGGATACCTTGGCCGCGTTGCGTTACGCGAAGACGGTGGGCTATCTGGCTACGCTGACCATCTGCAACAGCGCACAATCGTCGATGGTGCACGAAAGTGACCTGGTCATGCTGACTCGCGCAGGGACCGAAATCGGCGTCGCCAGCACCAAGGCATTCACCACGCAACTGCTCTCAATGATTTTGGTGGCGGGTTATCTGGCCAAAGTGCAGCACAGCCTGACCACCGCTGCCGAAACACAGTTGTGCCACGACATCCACACCGTTCCAGGGCTGGTCGAGACGGTGCTGCAGAGGGATGCCGAACTGTCGGCGCTGGCGGAAGATTTTGTCGACAAACATCACTGCCTTTTTCTGGGGCGTGGTGATCAGTACCCAATCGCTCTGGAGGGGGCGTTGAAGCTGAAGGAAATCAGCTACATACATGCCGAAGCCTATGCGGCCGGCGAGCTCAAGCATGGTCCCCTGGCCTTGATTGATGAGGAAATGCCGGTAGTGGCGGTTGCTCCCGGAAACGACCTGGCCGACAAGCTCAAGTCGAATTTGCAGGTAGTGCGGGCTCGCGGCGGGCAGCTCTACGTATTCGCCGATCGTGAGGCCCAGATCCAGGACGAAGCGGGTGTGAAAGTGATTCCGATGCCCGCCGCGCCGCTCTCCGTGGCGCCCATTCTGTACACGATTCCCTTGCAGTTACTCGCGTATCATGTGGCGGTGCTTAAGGGCACGGATGTCGATCAACCCCGAAATTTGGCCAAGTCGGTCACGGTGGAGTGATTTTTGCCGCCCGCTGCTTTTGACTTGCTTTAGGAATGCGTGCTAAAACCACGAAATATATGAGAATTTTCGCTGGACGTCTCATGTTTTGCCCTCCCTATCAACAGTCTTTTTCTGCGTGATTTCCAGGAGGGGAATGATGCCCGATCCAGTGAGGAGAACCCCGAAAATGAATATTAGCCTGCGCCACTTGGCGCTTCTCGGCCTTGTCGCATCCATCGCTGCCTGTAGTGGTGGAGGCGGTAACGACACCCAGCCACCGGATCCGGACAACATTCCGCCCGTCGTTTCCGCGGGTGCTGACCGGACCGTGAACAGCGACGCGCTCGTCCAGCTTTCGGGTTCCGCAACCGACCCGGACGGGTCGATTGTGAACGTCCAATGGTCGCAAACCGGCGGGCCCACGGTGGTGTTGCAAAACGCCAATACCCTGACCCCCAGCTTCCAGGCTCCGGCCGTCAACCAGGGCAACCAGATTCTGACATTTCGTCTGGTGGCGACCGACAACGGTAACGCCACCGGAGAGAGCTTCGTCATCATTACGCTGACCGCACCGGTCAGTGGCGCCGCCCCCGTGATCGAAGAGCCGATTGCGGCGCAGCGGGTAAATGAGGAAGAAACGGTCACCCTGACGGCCAACGCGACCGACCAGGACGGCGAGATCACCGCCTACAACTGGACCTTTACCGGCTCTGACCCCGTGGTCTCGCCCGCGTTGTCGATCCTGTTCAAGAACAACAACGATGCCGACCCGGTCGCGACCTTTGACGCGCCGCTGGTCGACGTGCCCACCCGTCTGTTCTTCAGCCTGGAAGTGAAGGACAACGCGGACCCGGCAAACACCGACACCGCGACCACCAGCGTGCTGGTGTATCCGCTGCCCAAGCCCGCCAAGGCGGCGCAGCTGTACGTCTCGGATGGCGGCGCATTGATCGCCCGCTTCAATTCATCCGAAGTGACTCCAACGGAATTCAGCACCGATGGTGACCCCTTTGGTCGTTTCGACCCGGGCGCGGCAGCACGGACCCTCAACGGGCCGTTTGCGCTGAGCGTCGATGGCCGTCTGGTTCAGACGGACGATGAAGACGCCAACTCGATCCAGGAAGTCTGTGCGTTCGGGCGCCGGGTCGGGAACGGCCAGTACGCCAGCAACCGCGATCGCATGTATCGCTACTACGTCGACAAGTTCCCGGATGACAACACCGACGATACGGACGCTTACATCGAAAACTACGCCGGTGTTGCCCTGGATCACAAACGTGGTTACGTCATCGCCATTGACACGTTCTCTGGCGGCTCGGGTGATGCGCGGGCGATTCACGTGTACGGCTCCGCGGTCTCGGGCTCGCGTCGTCTGGTTGCCGACATTCCTTTAGGCGTGAACGGCCGCGACTTGCTTTACGACGATGTGGCTGATCGGCTGTTCGTGAGCCTCGACAACGGCCGTGTGGCGGTGTTCAACAACTTCATCAGTAACGTGGAAACCGCACGCGCGTCAGTAGCGGACGAGTCAGTACCGGCCGGTGGCAATATTTCGTTCGATACGCTGATTGCCGTGACCGGTTTTCAAAACTCGGCAGACCACGATTTCCGTGGGTTGGCCTACCACCGCGCGAGTGATCGATTGATCATTTCGGACGTGGGTTATCTGGCTTCTCCGGAGCATCCTGAGGGTGTGAGCGACGGCAAGATCATCATTCTCAGCAACGCGACAGCAGCCGCACGTAGCGGTTTTGGTGCGGTCGTTGATGCGGATGCGGTGATTTCGGGTTCCGCTGGCACGGCGCAGTTGGGCGACCCCACGGATATCGCACTGAACGGTCGAGACCTGATTGTTGCGGACCAGGCCAATGGCCGAGTGTATGTGTACGCCAATGTCTTGAGTGGCTTTGGTGCACGGACACCGGCGCCTGCTGATGGTCCGTTGACGGTGACAGGGGCGCACTATGTGGCGGTGCAACCGCTGGATGTACCGGCCCGTCCGCATGTCAATGACCTGGGCCCGGATACCGGCGCCACGCTGGCGGGATTGATGGCCCTGCGGACTGTCGACGTCGGCGGCTCGCCGACGGCGGAGTTGATTCGCATGCTGCCGGACCTGGCCAGCAATGTCGGGATGTTGCCGCGGATGCAGTTCGGCCTGGGTGACAACCGCGTCGGGGCACTGGGCGTTTCGCTGAATGGCGATCTGTACGCCCACACGAGCATTCCGTTCTCGGGGCTCGGTTTTCCTTTCTTGAACCCCTACACCGGCGGGAAGACGGCGGTGCATGTCATCAACAGCGGTGCCCTGAACCGTCTGTCGGTGAGCGGCGCCAGCGAGTCGTCGCTGCGTGATCGCACTGTGATCGCCTCCGGGTCGGTTGATGCCTCGGCGGTGCAGGTCATCGACGAGTTCGGCGTAGTGGTGGTTGCGGATCGTGGGGGGGAGACCGCGAACAGCGAAACCAGTTCGAGTACGCTCAAACCGGGTATCGCGATCTACTCGACTTGCGGGTCCGGTACGCAGCTGGGGGCACGAATCCTCACGGCGGACAACGCAAACCCGCCCAATGCGAAAACTCCGACCGGCATGGATTACGACGGCAGTCGTGGTGACCTGTATCTGAGCTTCAGCGACGGCACCATCGGCATTTTCCGCGGTTTTGACCGGTACCTGGAATCCCTGATCGCCAACCCGGACACACCGAACACGCCCACGCCTTTGCTGGTCGTGACACCAATGGACCCGGATGCCGTAGGCGGGCGTGCGAAAGCGGCCAGCGATTATCAGGACATCGAGTACCTGACGAAGCTTGATCAGATCGCTCTGGTAAGCCAGGGCAGTGCTTCGGACAACGCCGATGGCCAGCTGTTCATCATCGGCCGGCGCCTGGGCTTCGCCGCCTCCGAGATCTTTACTCAGGATGTGGATATCGACGTGAAGATTGCGGGGCCTGCCACCGGCCTGGGTAATCCGGTCGATGTGGCGTTTGATGGCTTCAATTTGTACGTCGCCGAGAAAGGTAACGGTGCCATCCTGCGTTTCGATGACGTGGAGATCATCGGTGGCGGTAATTTTGCTCCGTCCTCCAGCTTGGCGCTGACAGGCGTGGAAAGCATTATTCCGCTGCCGGATTACCTCAGCGGCAATCCCGAAGAACGGGTTGATTAATCCCGTCTAATCGACACAAAAGACCCCGGCAATGACCGGGGTTTTTTTATGGTGCAGCGTGCTTTCACGGGAAATGCGGCACCTTGTTGTGACTCATCACGCGGTTGTGACTCATCACGGGTGGGCTGAGCGAGCAGGACGCGCCAGGGACTGGGTCGGGGCATCCCGTAGCCGGGCGGTCTTGCGCCGCTGCGCGGTTCCGTGCCGGTCATGCCGCTTGGTGGGGTCGGCTCTACAAGACCTCCTGTCTAGCTAGAGCCTCGATGTGCCGTCCTGGCGAACCGCCTCCAGTCGCGACATGCCCGTCAGGCGCAAGCCCCGACGGCCCGGCCACAGGACGCCCCGACCCTGGGGGTTGCCGCTGAATTCATCGCTTCGAGCGGCGTGCAAAAGAACGCACCAGGCTGGCGCTGGAAGGTCCGCTGTCCGGGGTGCTGACCGGAGCCATCAGGCGACCCGCCGGGCGCCGCTGGTGCGAATGGGGGCAAACGGACAGGAGTCCGTTTGAGGGTCTCCACGACAGGACGTCGTGTAGACCCGACCCCACCGAGCACCAGCGGGGACCGGGCACCGCGCAGCGGCGGGTTGACAGGCCCGGTTGGCACCGCGGACAGTGGACCCCGCACGTCGTTGCTCCCGATGTTCACGCCAATCCACGATGGGCCATTGTGTTTCTGCCAATCAGGGCTTATGCGTTTTTATAAACCCGGGTCAGCAGCAGTGGCAGCAGGGTGAGGTTGGCGATCAGTGCGATCACCATCGCAAGGCCGGTCAGCAGGCCGAACAGCACAATGGGGATGAAATTCGACAGGGCCAGGATGGAGAAGCCGACCGTAATGATCACCGAGGTCAGGTAGATCGCGCGCCCCACGCTGGCGTGACTGGCGCGCATCGCGTCCATGGCGGGTTTGCCGCCTTTGAGTTCGGCGACATAGCGGTGCGTGTAATGGATGGTGTCATCGACGCCGATGCCGATGGTGATGGCGGCGATGGTGATGGTCATGATGTCCAGCGGGATGCCGAACCAGCCCATCAGCCCCAAGATGGCGGAGGCGGCGAACATGGTTGGCACGATGCCGACGAGGGCGATGCGCAGCGAGCGGAACAGGCCCCAGAGCATCAGGACAATGGCAGCGAATACGGCGCCCAGTGTCAGGATCTGGGACGAAAACAGGCTCTGCAGCACGTTGTTGTAGAGCACCAGCGCGCCAGCCAGATGCAACTGATCGGGTTGCAGGTCAAATTTACCCAACAGATCGTCGTGAATCTTGTTGAGCAGGTCGTTGCGGTTCAGGTTTTCGTCCGAGTCGATGACGCGTAGAGCAAAGCGGACTTCGTTGCCGTCGGGGCTGAGGTACGGATCAAAGAGGGTTTTCTTGATGTCCGGCGGGAGCCGGTTGTACATGATCGACAGGGTGAAATTGTCGATGGGCTCGTTGTTGTTGAGCTGCTCCAGTAGCCCCATTGACGAGGACATGGAGAGCACCTTGCCGGTTTCCGGCAGCGACTCGAGGTAGGCGTGGATGTCATTGACGGTATCCAGGGCGAAACGGTTGAACCAGTAGCTGGAGCCGGAAATGCCGCTGCCGCCATCGAGGTCATCGCCAAAATCGCCGAACTCCTCGGCGAATGCCGCTTGTTCCTCCAGGTAGCTTTGTGGTGCATCGATCACGATATCCAGCGGGGTGGTCCCGCCCAGTTTTTTGTCGATTAGCACCAATCCCTGGTGGATTTCGGTGTCTTCCTTGAAGTAATCGATAAAGCGGTTTTCCACACCGAGGCGCTGGACCCCCAAACCGGCGCCGATCGCGAGTGCGGCATATGCAGCCGCAACCAGCCAGGGTTTATGTTCGACGGCGATGGCCATTAGGTGCGTGACCCCGTCGGTCACTTCGCTATGTTCGGGCAGGTCCGGACGCGGCTTCAGGTTTCGCGTCAGAACGGGAAACAGCAGGAAGGTCAGGACGAAGGCGGTGGAGACGGAGGCCACCATCATCATGCCGAAGTCGATCACCGGCCGAATGTCGGCGATCACCAACGAGCCGAAGCTGACCATCGTGGTCAGGGTGGTGAACAGCGATGGGGCCAATTTGTCGCGCAGGGTGCCGGTGATCAGCTCGGACTGCGTGGCGCCGCGCTGGGTGACTTCCTGTTCGTGGTAGCTGACGATGAGGTGCACGACCAGCGAGAGGGTGATGATCAGTGTCAAGGAGCTGAAATTGCTCGAAACCACGGTGACCGGCCAGTCCTGCCAGGCAATCAGTCCGACCACGGTCAGCAGCGTGCCGGAACAGACGGCAATGGGCACCACTATCCAGCGGAGCTGCCGGAACACGATGCCGAGAAGAATGATCAGCAGCACCAGCACCAGGCCGCCAAACAGGCGGATATCCTGCTGCACGAAGGTGATCATGTCCGCGGCAATCATCGGGATGCCGCCGAGGAAAATCTGGGCACCATCGCGGTGTTGTGCCAGCACCTTGCGGATGCGCTTGATCAGGCCGCGCTGGTCGCTTTGATTTTCTGCGCTGATCGCGGCGTAGCGTTGCTCAACCTCGGCAAGCTCGGTTTTCTCCTTCGGGCTCAGGGGGGTCTCAAGGGCCTTGAAGCGCAGTGCCTCCCGCCGTGCGAGCAGGGTTTCTGCCTCGGTGTTGGACTTCAGCGTGGCCAGCAGGGCCGTGGTTTCACCGGCGGGGTCTGTGAGCAGGTTGCGGTAGAGCGGGCTGTCGCGGAACTCCACCCGCGCCATTTCGCGATCGGTGCTGGGTGAGAGCAGCGTGCGGGTTTCCTGCTGAATCTGCGACAACGACATCGGCGGGCTGGCCACCAGGGGCACATCCAGAATGCTGGTGACGCCGGTGATTCCGTCGACCTTTTCCAGGTCCTTTTGCAGCGCCTGCAGTTTGGCCAGAGTGGTGTCCGAGAACAGATCGGCTTCCGGGGTATAGGTGACCACCACGGAGTCCGCTTCCTGATAGCGCTCCGTCATTTCCCGGTAATAACGCAGGTCGTCGTCGTTTTCGAGTATCAGCGAGTCGGCGGAGGCGTCCAGGCGGAACTTTGGTGCCTGTGAGCCCGCGAAGGCGAGGACGGCGGCCACTAGCAACAGGCCGATAACGCGGTGCTCCAGAACGGCGCTCAGATACACGCGCCACAAAGCATTGGGTGAATTCATGCAGGAGGATTCCGGTGGCGTAGCGGGTTGTCAGTCGTCGCAGAAGTGGCGCAGTGTCGCGTCGAGCGCTTCGGTGCTGTAGTCGGCCCGAAGGCGGGCGCGGCCAATGCCGTCCATCAAAACCAGACGAATGTGTCCGCCCAGGTTTTTCTTGTCGCCGCGCATGAAGCCGCGCATGCGTTCGGCGGTAAGTCCCGCGGGGAGCGTGGTGGGTAATCCGGCGCGCTGCAGCAGTCGCTCAATTCGATCGCGGGCATGGGTATCCATCCAGCGCTCACGGACCGACATGTCGGCCGCCATGAGCATGCCGGCGGCGACGGCCTCGCCATGCAGCCAGTCCGTATATTGCAGATGCGCCTCGATGGCGTGACCGAAGGTGTGGCCCAGATTCAGCAGGGCGCGTACACCGCCTTCGCGTTCGTCTGCGCTGACGATGCGGGCCTTATGGGCGCAGCTGTTGTAGATGGCCTCGGTCATCAGCTTGGGGTCGCGTTCCAGCAGGCCGTCGATATTGCTTTCCAGCCAGTCAAAAAACCCGGCGTCCCCGAGGAGGCCATATTTGATGACCTCGGCCAGGCCGGCGAGGAACTCCCGCTGCGGCAGGGTTTTCAGCGTGTTCAGGTCGGAAATGACGGCGACGGGCTGATGAAACGCGCCGACCATGTTTTTGCCCAGCGGTCGGTTGACGGCGGTTTTGCCGCCTACCGAGGAATCAACCTGCGCCAGCAGCGTGGTCGGAACCTGCACAAAGTTGATCCCACGCTGATAGATGGCCGCGGCGAAACCGGTCAGGTCGCCGACGACCCCGCCGCCCAGCGCTATCAGCGTGCAATCCCGGCCGGCATGGCGGGCCAGCAGGTCGTCCAGCAGCGCGGTGCAGGTTTCCAGCGTCTTGTGGCTTTCGCCGTCCGGCATGACGAAGCTGGGGGTGCCGTCTCCCAGGGTGCTCAGTAGCGAATCGAGGTAGAGCTCGGCCACGACATCATTTGTCACCACCAGGGTATTTTCTGGGGTAAGCCCCGCGGGGTAGAGCGATCGCTCGGTGAGCAGGTCTGTGCCGATATGAATCGGGTAGGCCCGGCTGGGGGTTTTGACATCGAGCCGAATGGGTTTCATCGCGTTGAGGTTAGGCGCTTTTGATAGCGGGTGGTGAGGACTCTGCAAGGCGGCGTTTGAGATGCCCGGAGAGGCTGTGCACCAGTTCTTTGGTGCTGCGGGTCGCGCTGGCCACGATCAGGTCCGAGCAGGCGCGGTACCAGGGGTCGCGCTTGCTGAGCAGCTCGTTCAATCGACCGCGCGGATTCTGGGTTTGCAGCAAGGGGCGGTGAGAGCTGTTGCGCGTGCGCTTGAATTGCTGGTCCACGCTGGCCAGTAAATAAATAACGTAGGGTCCCTGGCGCAAAAGCCTGCGATTTTCTTCCTCGGTGACAACACCGCCGCCCGTCGCGATGACGGCGTCTTCCATGGTGACCAATTCCCGCAATAGCTCGGTTTCCCGCGAGCGAAAGCCGGCTTCGCCTTCCTTCTCGAAAATGTAGGGAACATCGACCCCGCAGCGGGCTTCCAGTTCGTGATCCGCGTCAATGAAGGTGTAGCCCAGTTCGCGCGCAAGGGCGCGTCCGACTGTAGTTTTGCCGGAACCCATGGGGCCAATCAGGATTACGCTGCGCATAGGGCGTACAGGCTATCAAGTTTTACGGATTTGATCCGTTGCTAGCGTGGGGTTTTACGGTGCTTAGGCTTAAGTCGAATTGACGCACTGCGAAAAAACCAGATATATTTGACTGGATTTGGTCAGGAGTGACGCGCCAGTGCAAGGCCTGTTAAGCACCGCACGCGCTGTACTCACCTGGCAAATCGCACTTGCGTGCTGCGCCACAGTGCTTTGGCTGCCCATCGGGCGAGCGGAAGCGCTGGCGTGTTTGGCAGGATCCGCAATTGCATTTGTGCCGACCGCGTTGACGTACCTGCGAGCCCGCCAGGCATTGGTTGGGGTCGGGGCGCGTGACCCGCAGCGGTTCGTGCAGATGCTGGGGCGTGCGCAAGCTGCGAAATTCGGCCTGACGACGCTGCTTTTTGGGGTGGTCATGTCGCAATGGGCTGAACATTTTTTAGCAATTATGACCGGCTTTGTTGCGGGTCTCGCGGCCTACTGGGTAGTGGTATGGCGAGCAAATTACGAAGCTTGACAGGGATTGATCGAAAACATGGCGAGTGAAAAAGGCGCAGCAGCATCCCCGACGGATTATGTTGTTCACCACCTGACGAACCTGAAGCTGGATCTGACGACGATGACGTTGGATGCCCACGCGACCGGGTTTTGGGTGTTGCACCTGGACAGCATGCTCTTTTCCATCGTTTTGGGTGGTCTTTTCCTGTGGGTTTTCCGCAAGGTGGCCGTGAGTGTGACCACCGGCGTTCCCGGCGGCTTGCAAAACTTCGTCGAGATGGTGTTCGACTTCGTCGATACCAACGTGAAAGAAACTTTCCCGGGGCATCATCCCCTGGTTGCGCCGCTGTCGCTGACGATCTTTGTCTGGGTGTTCCTGATGAACACGATGGACTTGGTGCCGGTGGATCTGCTGCCCTGGATCGCCCACGCTGGCGGGGTCGAGTACCTCAAGGTCGTGCCCAGTACTGATGTGAACATCACCTTCGGTCTGTCGATCTCGGTGTTGCTGATCATTTTCTACATGAACATCCACGTCAAAGGCTTCGTGGGCTTCGGGAAGGAAGCGTTAACGCAGCCCTTTGGTGCGAAGCTGGCGCCGTTCAACCTGCTGCTGCGCATCGTTGAAGAACTGGCAAAGCCGATTTCACTGTCCCTGCGTTTGTTCGGCAACCTGTTTGCCGGCGAGCTGATCTTCATCTTGATTGCGCTGCTGTTCGCTCAGGGCGCCGTCTTCTTCACCGCCGGCCTGGCTCTGCACTGGTTGTGGGCGGTATTCCATATTTTGGTTGTCACTCTGCAGGCGTTTGTCTTCATGGTGCTGACCATTGTTTATCTCGGCCTGGCGGCCGAACATCACTGATCGACCGCCCGGCGGTTTCATTTTCGTTTTTTCTTTTTTGTTCAAACCAAACTCCTACGGAGCAAAACAATGATTGAGGCAATCTCCAACATTCAGGGTTACACCGTTCTGGCCGTTGGCCTGATTCTGGCCTTTGGCGCGATCGGCACCGCGATCGGCTTCGGTCTGCTGGGTGGCAAGCTGCTGGAAGGCGTTGCTCGCCAACCTGAAATGGCCGGCATGCTGACGGGCCGTATGTTCCTGGTCGCCGGTCTGCTCGACGCCGTGACCTTCATCGGCATCGGTATCGGCATGTTCTTTACCTTCGCCAACCCCTTCGTTGCAGCTTTGCAATCTGTTGCTCAATAAGACCAAGGCACTCGCTTTAGTCCCAGTTCCGCAACCGATAGTAGGAGCGATTAGATGACCATTAACGTCACCCTCATCGGGCAGATGGTCGCGTTTGCGATTTTCGTCTGGTTCACGATGAAGTACGTTTGGCCGCCGATTTCCACGGCAATGGCTGAACGCCAGCAAAAAATTGCCGATGGCCTGGCTGCCGCGGAAAAAGGTGCGCGTGCGCTACAAGACGCATCCTCACAGGCTGAGGCAGAAATGCAGAAGGCACGTGAAGAGGCGCGAGAAATCGTGGCCAGCGCCAACCGTCAAGCTGTCGGTCTGGTGGAAGAGGCACGTGAACAAGCCAAGGTGGAAGCCCAGCGCATTCGCGATGCGGCTGAAGGTGAGGTTGAGCAGCAAGTCGCTCATGCACGTGCCGCACTGCGTCAGGAAGTTGCGGGGCTGGCAATCGCCGGCGCTGAAAAGATCCTGCGTCGCGAAGTGGATGCCAGCGCTCATGCCGCGCTGCTCGACGAACTGGCGGCCAAGGTTTAGGGATGGCTGACCTTCAGACATTGGCGCGTCCGTACGCACGAGCCGCATTTGCTCATGCTCAGTCAGAATCGGTTGAGCAGTGGTCCGAAGCCCTGGGTCGTTTGGCCCAGGCTTTGGATGACGACAGTGTGCGTGCCGTGATTTCGACACCGCAGGTTCACAGTGATCAGCTCGTGGAGCTTTTCGCTGGAATCGCCGGAACAGAAAGCGCAAACGTGCGGAACTTCCTGAGTCTGCTGGCAGAGTACCGTCGCTTGCCCCTGTTACCCCAGATTGCCGCTCAGTTTGCTGACCTCCGCGCAGCATCTGAGCAGCGACTGGATGCAACCGTCATCGCGGCGATGCCGGTTGATGACGCGCAGGGTGCCAAGCTGCAGGCCGCGCTGGAAAAGAAGCTGAACCGCAAGGTGACGCTCAGTTTTGAAGACGACCCGAGCCTTATCGGTGGCGTGGTCATTAAATCCGGCGACATGGTCATAGACGGCTCTGTAAGTGGTGAGCTCGCGCTCCTCGCGAACCAGCTTTCTTGATTGCTTAAACAGACAAATATTTGAGGATTGCATCGATGCAACCGTTGAACCCCGCAGAGATCAGCGAGCTGATCAAGGCGCGAATCCAAAATTTCGAATCCCTGACGGAAACCCGTAACACCGGAAC
>JBFIER010000006.1:0-207583 GCA_041603255.1 Oceanococcaceae bacterium
CCACCGACCGGGTCGGGGCATCCTGTAGCCGGGCGGTCTTGCGCCGCTGCGCGGTTCCCTGCCGGTCATGCCGCTTGGTGGGGTCGGCTCTACAAGACCTCCTGTCTTGATAGAGCCTCGATTCGCCGTCCTGGCGAATCGACCCCAGTCGCTGCATGCCCGTCAGGCGCAAGCCCTGACTGCCCGGCCGCAGGACGCCCCGACCCTGGGGTTTCCCCTGAATTCATCGCTTCGAGCGGCGTGCAAAAAGGCACAACGCTGCCGTTGGCAGGTCCGCTGTCCGGGGTGCTGACCGGAGCCATCAGTAGACCCGCCGGGCGCCGCGCAGCGGCGGGGCTACAGGCCCGGTTGGCACCCCGGATAGCGGATCCCGCGACGGCGCCCGTGCTTCGGGCTTCCAATGTTCACGCCGATCCGCGATGAATCTTTTTTAGTCCGTGGCCTCAGCCATTATGGGCAGCTGCTTCTCCCGGGCTTGCTGCTGCCAGAGCTCGGCATACAGGCCCCGCTGAGCGATAAGTTCCGCATGCTGCCCCCGCTCGACGATTTTTCCGTCACGTAACACCAGAATCTGTTCGGCATGACGAATGGTGGACAAGCGGTGGGCGATGGCCACACAGGTGCGCTCGCTCATGACTGGGTTTAACGCTTCCAGGATGGCCGACTCGGCCTGCGTATCCAGGCTGGAAGTCGCTTCGTCCAGGATCAGGATACGGGGATTTTTGAGCAGCACGCGAGCCAGCGCGATGCGCTGACGCTCGCCACCGGAGACTTTCATTCCGCGTTCCCCGACGCGGGTCTGCAGACCTTGGGGTGCCGCATCGATCAGCGGCTGCAACGCGGCCGCCCTCACCGCCGCCATGATCTCACCCTCTGTGGCATCCGGCCTACCGTAAGCAATGTTGGCGGCGATGGTGTCGTTAAACAGCACCGCATCCTGGGGCACTACACCAATCTGCGACCGCAGCGAGGCCAGGTCAAGTTGCGAGATGTCGTTTCCGTTGACGCGAATTTCCCCCGCCTCGGGATCATGAAAACGGAACAGGAGGCGGGCCAATGTGGATTTGCCACTGCCACTCGGCCCAACAATCGCAGTGGTCGTACCGGCCTTCACCACAAAACTCAGTCCCTGCAAAATGGGGCGATCCGCCTGATAGCGGAAATGCAGATCATGCACGCTGATTTCCGGCGGCCCTTCAAGCAGCAAAGGCGGCGCATCAGGCGGGGAATGGATACTCGGTTCTTCATCCAGCAAGGAAAACAGGCGCTGAACAGCGACCAGGCTCGCCTTGATCTCCCGATACACGAATCCCAGGAAGTTCAACGGGGTGAACAGGGCGACCAGGTAGGCGTTGATCATCACGAAGTCCCCGACCGTGTGCTCCCCGGCCGCAACACCCTTGCCTGCGAGCAACAGCATCGCCAGCAGCGAGAGTCCAATGATGAGGGCCTGACCACCGTTGAGCAGCGCCAGAGACTTCCGCGAGGAGCGCATGGCACGCTCCCAGCCCGCCAGCTCGGCGTCGTAGCTGCGAGACTCGCGCTCCTCGGCGCCAAAGTACTTGACGGTTTCGAAGTTCATCAGGGCATCCACCGCGCGGCCATGAGCCTGGGAGTCCAGGCGGTGCGAATCTCGCACGTGGTGGGTTCGCCATTCGGTGATGCGCACCGACCACAGGATGTACGCGGTTACCGACAGCAGCATCACGGCGCCGTAAAGCCAACCAAACCCGGCGATCAAAATCGCCGCAACCGCAGCGATTTCCAGCAGCGTTGGCAGAATATTGAACAACAGGAACCGGAGCAGGAACCGAATCCCGGTGATTCCCCGCTCGATATCCCGGGACAGCGAACCGGTTTGTCGCGACTGATGAAAATCCAGATCCAGCGTTTGTAAATGCTGGAAGACCTGGACGCCCACGCGACGCATCGTGCGCTCGGTCACCCGGCCAAATACCAGATCGCGCCACTCGCCCAACCAGCTGCCCGCCAACCGGAACATGGCGTAAGCCACAATCAGACCCAGCGGCCATACCAGCTTTGCCGGCTCTGCGGAAAGATTGTCGATCAGCAGCTTGAGCAACCACGGCGTGGTCAGTGCGGTCGCTTTGGCCGCGGCGAGCAGCAGCAGTGCCAGAACGACCCGGGATCGATCACGCCAGACATGCGGCCACAGCCGGCTGACCGCCCTCCACTCTCCGGGCGTGTCGTCCTGTTGTGCGCTTAGCCCATGGCGCATTCTCAGGGCAAATAGGCCCCGGGGCTTTGCATCGGCAGATGCCCCGGTTCGGCGGCGACGCGTTCCAGCCAGCGACACACGGCGGAATAGCGACTCAGATCAAAGCCGCCCTCGTCCGCCACATGGGTGTAGGCATACAGGGAAATATCGGCAAGCGTCATCTGCGAACCGCCAAAATAGGGTGCTTGTGCCAGATGCTGTTCCATCACACCCAAAGCGCGTTCACCGCCTTTGCGCTTCACTTCGTATTCCGCGCGACGCTCTTCAGGCATCCCCAGAAATGACTGGATGAATCGCGCCACCGCGATGGTTGGCTCGTGTGTGTACTGCTCAAAATACTGCCACTCCAGCATTTTGGCGTGCGCCCAGGGATCGACCGGGATCAGTGCGCTACCCTGCGCCAGGTAATAGAGAATGGCATTGGACTGGGACAAGGTGCGGCCGTCATCGGCGACCAGCAGCGGTATTTGTCCGGTGGGGTTCAGCTGCAGGAATTCCGGCGTCCGCGTGTACCCGGACAGCACGTCAACCTCTGTCCACTCCGCGGTCCTGCCCAGGTGGCTGAGCACCAGTTGCAGCTTGTAGCAATTCCCTGAGCGCGAATCCCCGTAGATCCGCATCGGCAATCAGCTCTTGCTGATGGCGCGGATGGCGCGCAGCACGTCATGGCGGCTGATCTGACCGATCAGACGATTGTCTTCCACCACCGGAAAGCGCTTATAGGGCGTATCGATGAACATCTTCGCGATTTCCAGAATGGAGGTATCGCTTTCGACCGTGACGACACTGGTCGTCATGTAATCACCTACGTGACCGGACTGGTCGGTGTGATATCCCCACGACAGCGCGACCTTCAGGCAGTCTTTTTCCGACAGCAAACCGATGATGTTGCCGGTGTTATCTATGACTGGCGCTCCGGAAATCTGATTTTCCAGCAGCTTGTGGATCGCACTCATCATGTCCTGGTCCTTTTTGAAGGTCACCAGGTTTGCGGCCATATATTCCTTGGCCGTGATATCTGTTAGCACGCCTTGTCTCCAGTTGATTTATAGAGGCTCCCCCGCATGCCCCCGGATCAGGACAACGCGTTGGTTCCGAGTCTACTCCCCGTGGATTCGCCCGGGGTGTCTTCATCCTCACAGACCTTGCGCCCGGCAGCAGCGCACGCACAGTTGAAGCCATCTTTGGCAGCGATGCCACCACAGGAACCTTTGATGGGTTTGTTGGCCACCAACGCACCGATGGCCATACCGGTAACGGCGAGCAACATCACGGCGAAGGTAATTGCAAAGAGTCCGAGCATCGTTTCCTGCCTTGAAGCGTCAGCTTCGCATTGTACGGCCGCCGGCACCAATGCCAACGGCCGGGGGTAGCCATCAATTAGCCGCCGAAATCATCCAGCATGATGTTCTCGGGTTCCACACCGAGGTCGGTCAACATCTTGATCACGGCAGCGTTCATCATCGGCGGTCCACACATGTAGAACTCGCAGTCTTCCGGTGCCGGGTGATCCTTCAGATAGTTTTCGTACAGCACTTCGTGAATGAAACCGGTGTAGCCGTCCCAATTATCTTCCGGTTGCGGGTCGGACAGTGCAACGTGCCAGGTGAAGTTGTCGTTTTCCTTGTCCAGCATGTCGAAATCTTCGACATAGAACATTTCGCGCAGCGAGCGTGCCCCGTACCAGAAGGTCATCTTGCGATTGGTTTTGATCCGGCGGAGCTGGTCAAAGATGTGGCTACGCATCGGTGCCATACCGGCACCACCACCGATGAAGACCATTTCTGCATCGGTTTCCTTGGCGAAGAACTCACCGAACGGGCCGGAAATCGTCACCTTGTCGCCGGGTTTCAGGTCGAAGATGTACGACGACATCACACCCGGCGGCAGGTCCATGCGGGACGGCGGCGGCGACGCGATCCGGACGTTGAGCATGATGATGCCCTCTTCTTCCGGGTAATTCGCCATGGAATATGCACGCAGCGCCGGCTCTTTCGGTGCCGACACCAGATCGAACAGTTTGAACTTGTCCCAGTCACCGCGATATTCATCAGCGATTTCGAAGTTCTTGTATTCCACCCGTTTGGCCGGACATTCAATCTGAATGTATCCACCAGCGCGGAAGTTCACGCTTTCGCCAGCCGGCAACTCGAGCACCAGTTCCTTGATGAAGGTAGCCACGTTGTCGTTGGAGCGCACCGTGCACTCCCACTTCTTCACGCCAAAGACTTCTTCAGGGACATCGATTTTCATGTCCTGCTTCACGGTGACCTGGCACGACAAACGATCGCCTTGCTTGGCTTCGCGCTTGGTGATGTGCGATTCCTCGGTGGGAAGAATCGAACCACCGCCTTCGTGAATCTGCACCCGGCACTGCGCGCAGGTACCACCGCCACCGCAGGCAGATGGCACGAAGAGGCCCGCGTCCGCCAGGGTTCCCAGCAGCTTGCCTCCGGTCGGGGCCTCAATGGTTTTCTCGCCGTTGACGACAATTTTGACGTTACCCGACGGCACCAGCCGCGAACGCGCGACCAGAATCATCGTCACCAGCGCCAGCACGATGCCCGTAAAGAGGGCTACACCAAGAATAATCTCTTGCATTTCCCGCTCCTTACAGCTGCACGCCGGAGAAGGCCATGAAACCCAGGGCCATCAAACCAGCGGAAATAAAGGTGATGCCCAATCCCTGAAGCCCATCCGGTACGTCGGAGTACTTCAGTTTCTCGCGCACGCCTGCCATCGCCACGATCGCCAGCGCCCAACCGGTACCACTACCGACGCCATAGACGACGGATTCGGCGAAGTTGTAGTCGCGCTCCACCATGAACAGCGTGCCACCGAGGATGGCGCAGTTCACCGTGATCAGCGGCAGGAAAATGCCCAGGGCGCTGTAAAGGGCAGGCACATACTTGTCCAGGAACATTTCCAGAACCTGCACGATCGCCGCGATCATGCCGATATAGGAAATCAATCCCAGGAACGACAGGTCCGCATCGGGGAAACCCGCCCAGGCCAACGCTCCATCCTTCAGCAGGAACTGATACATCAGGTTGTTGGCGGGAACGGTAATGGTTTGCACCACCACCACGGCGATACCCAAGCCCAGCGCGGTCGAAATCTTTTTCGACACCGCAAGGAAGGTACACATCCCCAGGAAGAACGCCAGTGCCATGTTCTCAACGAACACGGACTTGATAAAGAGGTTGATCAATTCAGCCATCAGACTGCTTCCGTCCGGTGTACCGCGTGAATCTGATAATCAGGCTTTTCAACCTGCGCCGGTTTCACCGTGCGCAGCACCCAAATGAACAGACCGATGATGAAAAAGGCCGACGGTGGCAGCAGCAGCAGACCCATCGGGGTGTACCAACCACCTTCGGTAACCAGCGGCAGAATCTGCACGCCAAGCAGCGACCCCGAACCGAACAGCTCGCGAATCACAGCCACCACGATCAGAATCATGGAATAACCCAGGCCGTTCCCGATGCCGTCCATGAAGCTGGGCCAGGGCGGATTCTTCATCGCGTAGGCTTCTGCGCGTCCCATCACGATGCAGTTGGTGATGATCAGTCCCACGAAAACGGACAGCTGCTTGGCGACGTCAAAGGCATAGGCCTTGAGCAGCTGGTCCACCACAATCACCAGCGACGCGATGATCGTCATCTGCACGATGATGCGGATGTTCGACGGAATCATCTTCCGGATCATCGAGATGAAGAGGTTGGAAAACGCCGTCACCGAGGTCAAAGCCAGCGCCATGATCAACGCGGTTTCGAGCTTGGATGTGACCGCCAGTGCCGAACAGATGCCCAGCACCTGCAGAACGATGGGGTTGTTGTCGAAGACCGGCTCGGTGAGGATCTTCTTGTTATTGAAATCTTCGGACATCAGGCATTGCCCTCCCGGAGGTTCTCGAGGAAGGGCTTGAATCCATGTTCGCCCATCCAGTATTGAAGCAGGTTGGTGACACCGCGGCTGGTCAGCGTGGCACCGGAAAGCGCATCCACTTTGCCAGCGTTAGCCGGCACCGACGGATCAAAACCGCCTTTGACGAGCTCGAGCAGCACATTTCCATTCGCGTCGTAGGTTTTTTTGCCTTCCCACTGGGCCTTCCACGCCGGGTTGTCTACTTCACCACCCAGCCCGGGGGTCTCGGCGTGCTCGTAGAAGGACAAACCGATGACCGTATTGGCGTCGCCTTCCAGTGCCAGGTAACCCCACAGCGTTGACCAGAGGCCGTAACCCCGCACTGGCAGAATGATGCGCTCGATGTTGCCCGCATCGTCCCGGACCAGATAAACGGTCGTGATGCGCTCTTTGAGCTTGATCTGAGCCAGATCCTCGGCCCGCGGGATCGGATCAGCCAAAGCGGGGTCCTTGGCCGCCTTACGTTGGTCGTAGGTATCGATATCCACGGCATCGGTGAACTTGCCGGTCTCCAGGTTGACCAGTTTCGGCTCAAATTCGGCAAATGCTTCGGCGATACTTTCCTCGCCGATGTCGACGCCGGACACACCGACGATATTTTTCTGCAGGTCAGCCGCCTTGTTCGCGGCCTGCAGCGGACGCAGAAACACGGCGGCCGCCGACACCGCGATGGAGCAGACGAGACACAGCGTCGTCGCGACGATGACCGTCTTGAGGATGCTGTCGTTGGGGAGGTCCTTGAAAGCCATGAACAATCCTTGGCGTTATCAGGCCGAAGCCTGGGTCGCGGCGAGTCGGGCCTGCCGGCGCTTGATATTGGCAGTGACGACACCGTAGTCGATCAACGGCGCGAAAATGTTGGAGAACAGAATCGCCAGCATGATTCCTTCCGGGAACGCCGGGTTGACCACCCGAATCATCACCGTCATGAAACCGATCAGCGCACCGAATATCCAGCGACCACTGTTGGTCATGGATGCCGAAACCGGGTCGGTGGCCATGAACATCATGCCGAAGGCAAAGCCACCGATGGTCAGGTGCCAATACCAGGGCATCGCCATCATCGGGTTGGTGTTGGAGCCAATGGCGTTGAACAAGAACGCGGTCCCGACCATGCCGAGGAACACGCCGGCGACAATGCGCCAGTTGGCCACACCGGTAATCATCAGGAAGGCGCCACCGGCGATGATCGCCAGCGTGGAAGCCTCACCCATCGAGCCCGGCAGTTGCCCCATGAAGGTTTGCATCCAGGTCACACCGCTGTCGGTGATGGCCTGCACGCCGCCCGCAGCAGCCAGCCCCAGCGGGGTGGCTCCGGTAAACCCGTCCACTGCGGTCCACACGGCATCCCCGGACATAGCCGCGGGGTAGGCGAAGTACAGGAACGCCCGCCCCGTCAAAGCCGGGTTGAGAAAGTTCTTGCCGGTACCGCCGAACACTTCCTTGCCGATGACCACGCCGAAGCTGATTCCGAGCGCGACCATCCACAGCGGAATTGTCGGCGGCAGGGTCAGCGAAAACAGAATGGAGGTGACGAAGAAACCTTCGTTGACTTCATGGTTGCGGATCGCGGCAAACAGCACTTCCCAGAAACCCCCGACCACGAAGGTGACGAAATACACGGGCAGGAAGTAGGCAAAGCCGTGGAAGAAATTATCCAGGATGTTGTTCGGGTTATAGCCGTTGCCAAACAGCAACATCAGGTGCCCGCGCCAGCCTTCAGCGCTGGTCAGCCCGAGTTCGGCCATGGCTGTGTTGGCCTGGAAGCCCACATTCCAGCAACCCACCACCATTGCCGGCATAACCGCCAGCCAGACGAAGATCATGACCCGTTTCAGGTCGATGCCATCACGAACATGGGGAGCGCCGCGGGTCACATCCGGCGGGGAATACAAAAAGGTATCTACCGCCTCATACAGCGCGTAGAAGTTTTCGAACTTTCCACCCTTGGCAAAAAGCGGATGGATCCGATCGAGAAAATCACGTGTTCTGGACATCAGCCTTCCTTCTCAATCTGTTCGAGGCTGGCGCGCAGGTAAGGGCCATACTCGTATTTTCCGACGCAGACGAAGGTGCAGAGCGCGAGGTCCTCCTCGTCCAGCTCCAGACACCCCAGCTGCTGGGCGGTATCGGTATCGCGAACCAGCAGCGCGCGCAGCAACTGCGTCGGCAGCATGTCCATCGGCACCACTTTCTCGTAGCTGCCAATCGGCACCATCGCGCGCGGACTGCCGTTCTGCGTGGTGGTCATCTGGAACACCTGACGCGCCCGGTTCAGCGCCGAAATGAAAACGTTATTGGTGGAATACTTCTGTGCGCCCGGCACGATCCAGCCCAGGAACTGGCGTTCGCGGCCTTCACGCAACACCGTGACTTGATTGTGGTAACGCGACAGATAACGCCCCCAACCCGATGCGCGGCGCCCGGACAGTACCGGCCCCGTCAACACCCGACACTCCACTGAATCATCAATATTGTTGGCGATGATTTCGTCGGTGCAGGCACCCAGGCGGGTCCGCAGCAAACGCGGCGCGGTCACCTGCGGCCCGGACAGGGCGATGACCCGGCGTGGGTCCAGCTCACCGGTAGCGAACAGGCGACCGATGGCCATAACGTCCTGGTAACCGATGTGCCAGACCGTGCGGTTGGCACCAACAGGTTCCAGGAAGTGAATATGCGTGCCGACCAGACCTGCGGGGTGCGGGCCATCAAACTCGGCGACCTCCAACCTGGAGACGGCGGGAGCGGGGATGTTCGCCCCGGTTTTCTTGCACAGCCAGATCTTGCAATCAACCAGTGCGCCGAGGATCTTCAACCCGCGTTCAAAACTTGGCGCATCCTCGGCGATGACCACCGCCGGGTCGGCTGCGCCCGAGTTGGTATCGATGGCGGTTACGAACAGGGCTGCGGGCTTGCTGGTCACCGCAGGAACTTTCGAATAGGGCCGGGTGCGAAATGCGACCCAAAGCCCCGACTGAATCAGCTGCTCGCGAACAGCGTCTGCCTCCAGTCCCGCATCAACCGCGGCATCATCGTATGCGGTGAAGCTGCGTGCTTCGTCGCCATCAACCCGGATCACCACGGACTGCAGGACCCGCTTGGCCCCGCGATTCACGGACTCGACCTCTCCACCCGCGGGAGCGGTGTACATCACCCCGGGGTTTTTCTTGTCCTCGAACAGAGGGTCGCCGCGCTTCACGCGGTCCCCTTCCGCCACCATCATGGTGGGTTTCATGCCGACGTAGTCGTTGCCGAGAACTGCGACGCGGGCAATGTCAGGACCGTCCTCAATCCGTTGTTCCGGCGCACCCGTCATCGGGAGATCCAGACCTTTCTTGATGGTGATCTGCATAGATTTGCTTTGTGTAGGAATTTCGCGCAAGTTCGCGAGCCCACGAATTCTACGGCATTCCGAAAAAGCCCATCAAACTTGAGGTGTTTTTTCGGTCCAAAAAAAACGGAGAGCCGAGGCTCTCCGTTCCATTTCTTCCCACCGGAGGTGGTTCTGAAGCGTATCCGAACAGCCTGCCCGCACCGGTGCAGACAGGCCATCGGCAAAACAGATCAGTTGTTGGTGAACTCGGGGTAAGCCTCGAGGCCACATTCGGAAAGGTCCGTACCTTCGTACTCTTCCTCTTCCGACACCCGCAGGCCAATGACGACCTTGATGATGCCCCAGACGATCAGACTGGTCACGGCCACCCAACCGAAGATGCTTGCGGCACCCAGCAGCTGAGAGCCGATATTGGTATCAGCGTTGGTCAGCGGCACGGCCAGCAGACCCCAGATACCTACCGAACCGTGCACCGAGATCGCACCAACCGGATCGTCGATCTTCAGCTTGTCCAGCCCGATAATCGAGAACACCACGATCACGCCACCCACGGCACCGATCAGGGTTGCGGTCAGCGGAGTCGGGGTCAGCGGTTCAGCGGTGATCGCCACCAGACCGGCCAGAGCGCCGTTCAGGGCCATCGTCAAATCGGCCTTACCGAACAGGAAGCGAGCCGTGATCAATGCCAGCACCACACCACCGCAAGCGGCCATGTTGGTGTTGACGAACACGCGTGCAACGGCATTGGCTTCCTCAACGTTGGAGACTTTGAGCTCCGAACCACCGTTGAAACCGAACCAGCCCAGCCACAGGATGAAAGTACCCAGCGTCGCGAGCGGCAGATTGGCACCCGGGATCGGGTTGATCTTGCCATCGGCGCCGTATTTGCCTTTACGAGCCCCCAGCAGCAGGACCCCCATCAGCGCGGCGGTTGCACCACAAAGGTGCACGATGCCGGAACCCGCGAAGTCGGAGAAGCCCGCAGCATCCAGGAAGCCACCGCCCCATTTCCAGTAGCCCTGGACGGGGTAGATGAACGCGGTCAGCACGATCGCGAAGAGGAAGAAGCTCCACAGCTTCATCCGCTCGGCAACTGCGCCGGACACGATGGACATCGCCGTAGCCACGAATACAACCTGGAAGAAGAAGTCCGAAAGGTTGGAGTAGTACGGGGCGTCATCGCCACCTGCAATAACCGCTTCCACAGAGTTGTCGTCAGCACCAAGCAGGCTGCCGAAACCGGGGAAGTAAGGGCTCCATGCCGCGTCGCCGGCATACATGATGCCGTAGCCACAAAGCATGTACATGATGCACGCAATCGCGAACAGGCCGACGTTCTTGGTCAGAATCTCGGTGGTGTTCTTGGCGCGAACGAGGCCGGCTTCCAGCATCGCAAAGCCGGCTGCCATCCACATCACGAGCGCACCCGTCACCAAGAAATAAAAGGTGTCGAGTGCGTAAGTAACTTGAAGGATTTCCATTGATTTAACTCCCTATATCAGCGCGGCTTACAGCGCGTCCTTGCCAGATTCGTTGGTCCGGATGCGCACCGCTTCGTCGAGCGGCATGACGAAAATCTTTCCGTCGCCGATCTTTCCCGTATGCGCAGCTTTGCTGATGGCTTCGATGACCGCTTCGACCTGGTCGTCATCAACACCGATTTCGACTTTCACCTTGGGCAGAAAGTCGACAACGTACTCAGCACCGCGGTACAGCTCGGTGTGCCCTTTTTGCCGGCCAAAGCCTTTGACTTCGGTCACGGTCAAACCTTTCACGCCAACTTCGGAGAGTGCTTCACGCACTTCGTCGAGCTTGAAGGGCTTGATGACTGCTGCTATCAGTTTCATCGTTTGCTCCTGTTTCGAGTTGGAAAGCGAGCGGTCCCCCCGCCCACATTGACTGCGAATAGGCTCATAGCACGCACTGTGCCAAGTTGCGGGAACGCCGCGGATGACGGATGCTTCGCACCATGATTGAACTCAAAACACTGCAGGACATTTCCGACCGGCTCGCCGCCGCCCTCCCTCCCGGTCTGGGCCGCGTGCGCGATGAGTTACAGGAAAATTTTCGCGCCATCCTGCAGGCGCGACTTGCCGAACTGGATCTGGTCACTCGCGAACAGTTCGAGGTGCAGCGGGCGCTGCTGATCAAGTCACGCAAACGCCTCGACGAATTGGAAGCTCGCCTGGCCGCGCTGGAAACCGACACCTCGACCGCACCATAGTGGTGCATATCAGCACGCACCAAAAAGCAGCACGCACAAAAAAGCCGCCTCAAGGGCGGCTTTTTTGATCAGTATGGCTTATTCGGCGCTGATGCCTGCACCTTCAAGGATCGCCACAACGGAGCGACGAATTTCTTCGTCGCTGAGCGCGGTACCCCCGCGCGGCGGCATTCCGTTCTTGCCCTTGATGGCGGAACTCACCAGCCCGTCCAATCCGCCGTTGGCAGCCAGTCGTGCTTCCCAGTCCGCCTTGGCATCCATCTTCGGCGCGTTCATCACCCCCGCAAGATGACAGCCGGAACACGATGCGGTGACGATCTCGGCGCCGCTCTTTTCCGCAACTTCAGCGGCAGGCGCCGCTGCGGCCTGCATCTGGGACGCGTCGGTATAGACCTGACCCACTGGAGCGATACGTTCGGCAATCTGCTGAGCCCGCATGGGGTCCTCAGCTTTCTCGGGGTCGATGGTATTGGCGATAGCAACGATGACCAGGGTCAGCGTGATCAGAAAACCCAGTACCAGACTGAAGACCGTAAAGAAAACGTTGTCGTGGGCATGATCGACTTTGACGTTTTCATCCACGGTGGCTGCTTTATTCGACATGGCGCAAAAAATCCCTTTTCCCGATTGGCGAGAGGCCCCAAAACCCGACAAGTTTAGCACCGGCGCCCCGTCCGGCGGGGTTACTGCGGGGGATTTTGCGGGTTATGCCGTTGCTCAAATTGATCCAGGACCTGTTTGATCCGCTCCCGGAACCGAACCAGATCCTCTGCGCTCAGTTCGGATGGCACGGGAATCGGCTCCCCGTAATAAATGTGTACGGTTGAAAAGGGCTTGGGCAGACGAATCCGGTCCCAGCTGGGAAGCGACCAGTACCGGGTCGCAACTGCGTAATACGGGATCACGGGGACTTGTGCGCTCTGCGCCATGGTCACCACGCCCGATTTGACCTTGTACAACGGCCCTGTCGGCCCATCGACCGTCACTCCTCCGGGATAGCCCTCAATGAGCAACTCCACCAGCTCGTCATGGGCCTTTTTACCGCCTTTGTCGCGCGCGCCCTTGGCCGAACTCCCCCGCGCCGGACGATGACCGAGCTTTTCCACCACATAAGAGATCAGGTCCCCATCGCGTGAGCGCGAGATCATCGTGGTGAAGTTACGCCGCCCTGACTCGCCCAGAATCGCCCCCACCAGGTTCTGGTGCCAGAACGCCATCACAAACCCGCCGTTCCGCGCATCCGGCGGGGGCGGCAGATTTTCCTCACCGTGAATCTGATAGCGGCAACTGGCTTTCAGCAACCGGATCAGCCCCAGCAGCAATACGGCGGCCAGATGCACCCCGAGATTCATCAGAGCACGTCCGACTCACGCAGCGACCGCACCGGGCGCTTCCAGCCCAGGTTCTTTTCAATCGCCGAAATCATCATCCCGGCAATATCCTTACCCGTGGCGGCCTCGATCCCCTCCAGACCCGGCGAGGAGTTCACTTCCAGCAGCAGCGGTCCGTTCTTGGAGCGAATGATGTCGACGCCGGCGACTTTCAGACCCAGCACTTTCGCCGCCTTGACCGCCAGCGCGCGCTCTTCCGGAGTCGGCCTGATCAAGGTCGCCGTACCCCCCATGTGAATGTTGGCGCGAAACTCACCGGGTGCGGCCTCGCGCTGTATCGACGCCACCACCTTGCCGTTGATGACAAAACAGCGGATGTCCTTGCCGTCGGCTTCCTTGATGAACTGTTGCACCAGCAGGTTGGCGCCCACCGCCTTGAAGGCGTTGATCACGCTCTCCGCCGCCTTGCGGGTTTCCGCCAGCACGACACCTCGCCCCTGTGCGCCTTCGAGCAGCTTCACGATCAACGGCGCACCACCAACCATTTCGATCAGGTCACCGGTATCCATCGGCGAGTTGGCAAACCCCGTTGTGGGGATGCTGATGCCGCGCTTGAGCAGCAGTTGCAACGAGAACAGTTTGTCCCGCGACTGCGAGATCGCGCTGGAGGTGTTCAGCGCCTCCACCCCCATGCTCTCGAACTGACGGGTCAACGCGCACCCGTAAAAGGTCATGCTCGGGCGAATTCGCGGAATCACCGCGTCGATCTTGTTCAGAATCGTGCCGCCGCGGTAATGCGCCTCCGGAGAGACCGCGTCCAGCTTCATGTAGCACTGTTTGATATCCAGGAACAGCATCTCGTGCCCGCGCTCCTGGCCGGCCTCCATGATCCGCTGATTGCTATACAGGTCGGGGTTGCTGGCCAGCACACCAATCGTCAGGCCGCTCTTCTCACTGTCGCTTTCCCGGTAATACGCATCCAGCTCATCTTCGGAAACCGTCCCCTGCAAAAAGCTTTCTGACGGATCCACAAGAATCCGGCCATTCATCGCCTCGCGCCCCAGCAGCATGCGATAACCCATGGTGTCGCGATTGGCCAGCGTCAGCTCAATGGGCCAGGATTTGCCGCTAAACGTCAACGTACTGCGAATCACATAGCGGGTTTCCGAGTAACCCGATGAACTCTTCACCGCACGACGATCCACGATCCGCGACTCGCAGCGCAAAACCGCCTGCCGACTGCCCTGCATGGGGTGCACCTCGAAGCTGATCCAGGGCTCCCCATTGCGGGAAAACTTGTGCAGGTTAAAGGCGTGTATGGACGAGGTCTTGGCCCCTGAGTCCACCCGGGCCTTGATTGCCGGAATACCGAGATCGGGAAAAGCGCACCATTCTTCGCCGCCGATAATGGTCTTGGTTTTCATTGCGGAAATTGCCGCTGAAAGGGGCCTGTCATTTGGCCACATTTTCCACTACGGCGCTGAGACAGCCCGTTCATGCATCACCGGCCATTCGCCAGGGCGGGTTGCGGCGATTGGCGCCGGCAGCAAACAGACACAGGCGGTTGCCCGCAGGATCAAGCAGCCGGGCCTCGCGCCACAGCCAGGGCTGATCCACGGGCTCGCTCTCGAACACCACACCTTGAGCCTGCAACTCGGCCACCTTGGCGTCCAGCGCGTCAATCTCGAAGTACACAACGACCCCCGAGCTGTCCGGTGTCGCCTCAACATCGGTGTGCAGCGAGAAGGTGGCGCCGTTGGCACACTCGAAACGCGCGTAGCGTGGCGGGCTGTCCACGATCTGCCGGAAACCCAGCTGCCGATAAAAGGCAGCGGAGGCGATGTAATCCCGGCAGGGCAACGTGACCTGATTCAGGTTCATCGAAGCCGCTACAGACGCAGTTCGCCTGCTTCCAGTTTGGCGCGCAGCTCCGCCGTCAGTGGCGTGTAGTGCGCGCGGTCCAGCACATATACCGGTTCGTCATCGACTTTCCAGGCCGTATCCTTGAGCTCGACCTTGCGGTACTTGAAGGTGCCGGTGGTTTCCTGCTCGGGACGAATCCGGATCAGAACCGGCACGGCGTACTCCGGCAGCTTTTCCTTCAGCACGTGGGCAATCTTGGGGTCGAACTCCGCCCCGGGGGCCAGGCTGATCGCCGCCATACCGGCCCGGCCGTCCGCGCCCGGAATCTGCACGCCATAGACCACCGCGTGGTCGATACCCGGCAGGTTGGCGAACGCCCCCTCCACCTCGGTGGTCGCAACGTTCTCGCCCTTCCAGCGGAAGGTATCCCCGGTGCGATCGACGAAGGCGATGTGCCGAAAACCTTGATCGCGAACCAGGTCCCCGGTGTTGAACCAGCAATCCCCTTTCTTGAACACATTGCGCAGGAGCTTTTTCTCGCTGGCTGCCGAGTCGGTATAGCCGTCAAAGGGCGCACTGTCGGTGATTTCGCTGATCAACAAACCGGTGCCGCCTTTGCCCACCTTGGTCAGAAAGCCTTTGCGGTTGCGGATCGGGCTGTCGGCGTCACGATCAAACTCGACCACCGCAAAACTCATCGGGCAGAACCCGGCCGTACGATCCACATTGAAGCCGTTGATAAAACCAATGTTGCTCTCGCTGGCGCCGTAGAACTCGTTGATGACATCGATGCCGAAGCGTTGCTTGAAGTCGTCCCAGATTTCCGGACGCAGGCCGTTGCCGCAGATGATTCGTACCGCGTGATTGCGGTCATTCGGCGATGGCGGCTGATTGAGCAAGTAGCGCAACACCTCGCCGATGTAACAGAAGGCGGTCGCTTTGTGATGACGGATTTCGTCCCAGAACCGGCTGGCGGAAAACTTGCGCCCGATCGCCAGGGTGCAGCCCGCCGCCATCACACTGCCCCAACTCACCGTCAGCGCATTGTTGTGATACAGCGGCAGCGGGCAGTAGAAGACGTCCTCCGGCTTCAACCGCAAACTGGCCAGCCCCATACCCGTTCCGGCTTTGAACCAGCGGCCGTGACTCATGATCGAGGCCTTGGGCAGGCCGGTGGTGCCACTGGTGAAAATGTAGAAACAGGGCTGCTTCAGCTGTACATCCCGGGTTTCCACCGGGTTGGCAGCGGTGGCCTCCGGCAACTGTTCGGCGAGATCCAGATAGCCGCGTGGCGCCTTCTTTTCCGATTGATCCCGTACCCACACCCAAATCGGTTGATGCGCTTTGGAGATCGCCGTCTTCGAGCCTTGCAGCGCGTCTGCACATTCCTCGCCCACGAACATCACCTTCGGCGCGACCAGGCCCACAGAATGCTGCAGCACGGCCCCCGATTGCTTGTGATTGAGCATGCCGGCGATGGCCCCCAATTTGAGCGCGCCAGCAACCACCGCCAGTGTCGCGGGCCGGTTGTCCATCAAAATTCCGATCGTATCTCCACTGCTGACCCCCTGCGCCTTGAGCACGCTGGCCACGCGGTTGGCCCAGGTATTGAATTCCAGCCAGGTGTAGCGCTCGTTCTCGAACGTGATGGCCACCGCATGCGGCCGTTTACGCGCCCATTTTTCCAGCACCGCACCGACTGACTGATGCCGCTCCGGCTTGGCCAGCGCCAACCCCAGTAGCCCACGATTGACAGTTAGCGCATCCGGCACGCCGCGCAGCGCACCGCGCACCAGCTGCGGAATGGTCACCACATCTTTGCTTTTCACTGTGCTCATCAGAAGCCCCAGCCCACGGATGCAAACGGCCCGTCAACCTTGGCATCCAGCGCCTCGTCGCCGTCACGAATGTCGTAGCGCTGCCGCCGATACCCCAGTGCGGCCTGCAAACCTGCACCCACGCGTTCCAGGCCCAATTGGTATTCGTACACCGTGTTGTCTCCCTGCGAAATCCACATGCCATCGGCGGCGATCTGTATTCCCGTGTCCCCGAACGGAAGGGTTGCGCCCAGCACAACCAGCGGGAAGGTCTCGTCCACCTTGTAAGAGCCGATCGTATCCTGCTCCTGGGCATCGAGTATGCCGTTGAGACGTTTGACGGCCACGCCGAGCCGCAGAATCTTCCAGTTCAACGGTGTCCAGCCCGCAGTCCAGTCGTCGAAGTCGACCCGGCTGGTCACGCTGGCGGTCTGCGAGAAAACCGGAATACCCAACAGTGTGGTATCCACGGTGATATCGCCGGTCCCGGTGAATTTGAGGTTCTGGAAACGCCCGAACAGGTTGCCCCACTCGATAGCACCGCCGATGATCGACTCTGCCTTCATGTGCAGGTCGTCCTCGATGTCATATTTCACGCCGCTCTCGGTTACGGTACCGGAGGGCGCCGCCTTCCAGAAATGAAATTGCGGGGCGAGGCCAGCCTGCACCAGCCCCGAGCCCATCAGCAACAACGCTGCGAAAACCCCGCGTGAAACTTTCCCGGTGATCGTGTTGTCGGACTGCGCGTTTCCGGGCCAGCCCTTGAATTGCCGGATTTCGGCCATACAGCGGAGGGTCGCGGGTCGGGGAGTTGCCTTCAAGCTCCGTCCTTTTTGACACTGATACATCGCGATAAACCCCTACTGATGCGCTGGAACAAGACGGTCATTATTACCTGCGTGCTGTGCACGGCGTTTGCGGGCGCTGTGTACGCTCACTGGCCACAGGCGGCCAACGGTCAACGCACCATCGCCCCGATGCTGGAGCGGGTCATGCCCGGCGTGGTCAATATCGCCACCCGCACCCGGTTGCCGCAGCAGGACAACCCGATGCTGCGCGACCCCTTCTTCCGTTTCTTTTTTGACCTGCCGCAGCCACAAGCACGCGAAAGCCAATCGCTGGGGTCCGGGGTCATTGTTGACGCCGAAAAAGGGCTGTTGCTGACCAATCATCACGTCATCGACAAGGCCTCGGAGATCAGCGTGACCCTGAACGACGGGCGCGTGCTGGAGGCCGAACTGGTGGGTTCGGACGCGGAAACCGATATCGCGGTTCTGCGCATCGCCGCCGATAACCTCACCGCCGTCAGCTTCGGCGATTCCGATGCGGCCCGAGTTGGCGACTTCGTCATTGCCATCGGCAACCCCTTTGGCCTGGGCCAAACCGCTACCACCGGCATCGTTTCCGCCCTCGGTCGAACCGGCCTGGGCATTGAAGGCTACGAAGATTTCATCCAGACCGACGCCTCGATCAACCCCGGCAACTCCGGTGGCGCCCTGGTGGACGTGGACGGACGTCTGATCGGCATCAACACCGCCATCGTGGGACCTTCGGGCGGCAATGTGGGCATCGGCTTCGCCATACCCGCGCGCATGGCCAAAGCCCTGATGGAGCAGATCATTCAGTACGGCAGCGTGCGCCGCGGTCGCCTTGGCATCAGCGCACAGGACCTGACCCCGGCCATCGCCAAGGCGTTGAAGGCCAACACCCTGAACGGCGCCGTGATCGCCCAGGTGGAAAAAGGTTCGGCTGCGGACAAGGCCGGCATCAAACCCGGCGATGTGGTCACCGCAGCGGACGGCCGCGCCATAAATTCGGCCGCCGACCTGCGCAATGCCATCGGCCTGATCCGGGTCGGCGAGTCGCTGCGCATGGACCTGTTCCGCGAGGGCAGAAAACTCAGCCTCACCGCCAAGATCCCGGAGAGCACGGCACTGGAGGCCGCGCATCTCTCCGAGTTACTCGGCGGCGCCACCCTCGGTGAACTCGACGCCTCGCATCCCCTGTATGGTCAGGTGCATGGCGTCCAGGTCAACCGGGTGCAGTCGAATACGCCGGCGGCCCGTGCCGGGCTGCGTCCGGGGGATATCATCAGTTCGGTGAACCGCCAACCTGTGAACTCGCTGGAAGAGTTCGAATCCGCCGCTCAGCAGGCGCGAGGACAGCTGCTGCTGAATGTTCGCCGCGGAAGACAGGCGTTTTTCTTGATGTTGCGCTAAGCGGCGCAACGCGTTTATGTGGCCGGCGCCAACCGCACCGGCCGGGGGAGCTTTTGTTTTGAGGACAACACACATGTCGCAACGATTGGAGGACCACTCATGATTGAAGTGGAATCCCTGACCAAAGACTTCGGTTTGCGTCGGGCCGTGGACAAGCTGTCGTTCACCGTAAAACCCGGCGAAGTTCTGGGATTTCTGGGGCCTAACGGCGCCGGCAAATCCACCACCATGAAAATGATCACGGGCTTTCTGACGCCGACCTCCGGCACCGCGCGGATCAACGGACATGACATCCAGACAGCCCCGGTGGCTGCCAAACGTGAATTCGGCTATCTGCCAGAAGGCGCGCCGGGTTACGCCGACATGCGGGTGATGGATTTTCTGGAGTTCGCCGCCGACCTGCGTCAGTTGCAAGGCGATTACCGCCAGCAACGGCTGCAGCAGGTCGTCGCCGATGTGCACCTCGAGGGTGTGCTTGGCCAGAAGATCGACACCCTCTCCAAGGGTTTTCGTCGTCGCGTGGGATTGGCCCAGGCCATTCTGCATGACCCGAAAGTGCTGATTCTGGACGAGCCCACCGACGGCCTCGACCCCAACCAGAAACATGAAGTCCGCCGGCTGATCAACAGCATGGCCGAGGACAAGATCATCATCATTTCCACCCACATTCTGGAAGAGGTGGATGCAATTTGCTCCCGCGCGATGATCATCGCGCAGGGCAAGCTGCTGGCCGATGACACACCGGCCAACCTGGCCGCCCGCGCCGAATCGGGCCGGCTGGATGATTTCTTCCGCGACATCACTGCCGGAGGTCTGTCTTGAACCCGATCAACATCATTTTTCGCCGGGAACTGGCGGCGTACTTCTCGACCCCGCTGGCGGTGGTCTTCATCGTGATCTACCTGATGCTGACCGGGGTGTTCACCTTCTATCTGGGAAACTTCTTCGAGCGCGGCCAGGCCGACCTGCAAAGCTTTTTCGCCTTCCACCCCTGGCTGTACCTGTTTCTGGTGCCCGCCATCGCGATGCGCATCTGGGCCGAAGAGCGCAAAAGCGGCACGATTGAGCTGCTGTTGACGCTGCCCATCACGATGGGTCAGGCGGTCATCGGCAAGTTTCTCGCCGCCTGGGCTTTCGTGGCCATCGCGCTGGCCGGAACCTTTCCGATCTGGATCACCGTCAATGTTCTGGGCGACCCGGACAACGGCATCATCATCGCCGCCTACCTCGGCAGCCTGCTGATGGCGGGGGCCTACCTGGCGGTAGGCGTCGGTGTTTCCGCCGCGACCAAGAGCCAGGTCATCGCCTTCATCATCAGCCTGCTGCTCTGCTTCATCTTCACGCTGGCCGGTTTTCCGTTGGTCCTCGACGCGTTCTCGTCGTGGCTACCCGGCGGGGTGGTCGACGCCTTGGCCTCGATGTCGTTCCTGACGCACTTCCAGTCTTTGCAGAAGGGCGTGATCGACTTGCGCGACGTGATCTTCTTCATCGCCTTCATCGGCGCCTGGCTGTATGCCTGCGCACTGATTGTCGACGCCCGCAAAGCCGACTGAGGAGAACGAACATGCAAAAGCTATTCAATCGTTCCAGCCTGCTGCTGGTGTTCATCAGCCTGGTGGCCGTGATTACGGTCAGCCAGGTCCTGTTCAAGGGCGTCCGCCTGGACCTGACCGAGAACAAGATCTACTCGCTGTCGGACGGCACCCGAAATCTGCTCAGCAAGATTGACGAGCCGATTCAGTTGTACTTCTTCTACTCACGCGATGCCGCCAGCGGCCTGCCGCCGCTGCAAACCTGGGCAACCCAGGTACAGGAGTTCCTGGAAGAGGTGACGCTGGTGTCCAACGGCAAGGTCAAGCTGTCGATCATCGACCCGGAACCGTTTTCCGAGGAAGAAGACCGGGCCGCCACGCTGGGCATCCAACCGGTACCGCTGGGTGACAGCGGCGACACGCTGTATTTCGGCCTGGCCGGCACCAACAGTGTGGAAGACGTGGACAACATCCCCTTCTTCCAGCTGAACCGGCAAAACCAGCTCGAATACGACATCGCCAAGCTGATCTACGGCCTGTCGACCCCGGAGAAGCAGCACATCGGCCTGATGAGCACGCTGCCGATCAACGGCGGTTTCAACCCGCAGACCCGTGCCCCTGCACAGCCGTGGATGGCCGTGGCCCAGCTGCAGGAGTTCTTCCAGGTCGACGACTTGGAAATCGACATCAGCAGCGTCCCGGAGGATGTGGACCTGGTCGTGCTGGTGCACCCGGTACAGCTGCCGGAAACGACGCTGTACGCGCTGGACCAGTTTGTTCTGGGTGGCGGGCGTCTGCTGGTGTTTGTCGACCCGATGTCCCAAGTAGCCGGCCCGATGTCCATGGACCCCTCGCAGGAGAGCGTGGGCCCGAACTCGAACCTCGAGCCGCTGCTGACCAACTGGGGCGTGACCCTGTCCGCCGACATCCTCGGCGATGCCGGGGCGGCGCTGCAGGTTCAGGGCCCGCAAGGCCGCCCGGCCTATCACCTGGGCATGCTCGGCTACTCGGCAGAGAGCATGAATGCCGACGACGTCATCACGCAGGATGTGGAATCGGTCAATCTCGGACTGGCCGGCTATCTCACGCCGGTTGAAGGTGCCAGCACTACTGTCACACCGCTAATCACGTCCACCGACAGCGCTGCGGCTATTCCCGCCTTCCGCATCCAACCCGGCATGAACCCGGCCTCGCTGGCTTCCGGTTTCCAGCCCACGGGTGAAACCTACACGGTGGCCGCCCGGATTTCCGGTCCGGCGAAAAGCGCGTATGGCGATACCCCTCCGGCGTCGGCCGCGAATGGCGAGGAACACCGCACCGAAGGGGATATCCAGGTGGTAGTGGTGGCCGATACGGACATGCTCGCCGATCAGTTCTGGGTGCAGGTGAACAATTTCCTAGGCCAGATGATCGCGTCCCCGTTCGCCGGAAATGGTGACCTGCTGGTGAATGCCGTGGACAACTTGCTGGGCAGCGCAGACGTCATTTCGATCAAGAGCCGCGCCGGGTTTACCCGACCGTTCACGCTGGTCGAACAGATGAAGCGCGATGCGGACCGCGAATTCCGGGCCACCGAAGAGCAGCTGCAAGACCAGCTGCGGGAAACCGAGCGCAAGCTCGCCGAGCTACAAACGCAGAAACAGGAAGGCAACGTGCTGACGCTGTCGCCGGAGCAGGAAGCCGAGCTCGACAAGTTCCTGGAAACCAAACTCGAAGTCCGCAAGGAACTGCGAGCCGTGCGTTACAACCTGAACAAGGATGTCGAAACGCTGGAAAGCGGACTCAAATTCCTGAACATCGCCGGCGTGCCGCTGCTGTTGATCCTCGGCGCACTGCTGGTCAGCCGCAATCGTCAACGTGAGGAGGTGGTGAACCCATGAAGTCCAACACACTTCGCAATCTGGTCATCCTGGCCATTGCCCTCTCCGGGCTGGCCTGGTTTGCTGCGCAGCGCGACCGCAGCGGGTTTGATGCGCCGGAATTGGGCCTGTTTGCGCCCGCTCTGGAGTCGCGTCTGCCCGAACTGACCAAGGTCGAGCTGCACACGGCAGGGAATGACCCTTTCACGCTGGAGGAAGCCGGCCCCGACCACTGGGTCGTGCCCGCCAAGGCCAGCTATGCGGTGGACCTGAGCAAGCTGCGGAAGACGCTGCGCACGCTGGCCACGGCCAAGGTCGTCGAGGTCAAAACCGCGAACCCGGACTGGCACGAAAAGCTCAAGCTCACCGATATCAGCGATGCCACCGACACCACGGTGGAAATCACCGCCTACGCCGGTGACGAACCGGTGATCGCGGTGCTGCTCGGGCGCACCGGGCAGGGTGGCCAGTATGTCCGCCGCGTGGGTGAGAATCAGACCTGGTTGATTGATCAGGCCCTCAGCCCGGGCGCCACGCCGGCGGATTGGCTGGACAAGTCGCTGGTCGACATCAAACGTGCCGATCTGCGCAGCACCCAGGTCAACCCGCTGGAAGGCGACGGCTGGTCGCTGCAAAGGCTCGGCGACGACACCACCGACTTCGTGCTCAAACCCGCAGCACCGGCCGACCGTGAACGCAATGGAGCGAACAGCAACCGGCTGCTTTCCGCTCTGTCCAACCTGCGGTTACTGGACGTGCGCAGCGCAAACGAGGCGGACGCGTCTGCAAACTGGCATGAAGTGGTCTTCCAGCGTTTTGATGGCCTTGAGGTGACCGCCAAGGTCCGCCAGGACGATACGCAGTACTGGCTGCAGCTCGCCGCCCGCGTCGGCGAACCGGCCCCGGTCGAAGAAGGCCAGGAGCCGCGCGATACCCAGGCCGCGACCACCCTGGCTGCGCAGATCGAAGCGCGGGCGAAAGGCCGTACTTTTGAGATCTCCAGCTACCCGGGTGTGGGTCTGATGCTCGAGTACGCCAAGATGCTCAAGGAACCACCCGCGGAAGAGCCCGCGTCGTAACGCAACCTCCGCACACAAAGCCCGGCCCGGCGAGGCTGTGTAAACACGCTTCGTGAGTGGGCCGAACACAAAGGCCCCGTCAGATAGTGGCGGGGCCTTTTTCTTTGGTTCGTTGGGTCCGGCCGGGTTAGCGATCAGCCAAAGCGCGTCTCCGGCGCCGAGTATCCCGGTCAATCGCCGAGGTTGGGGGGCCAGAACCGCACAATTCAGCTCGGCCCGTACCACGGGTTGGTCACGACAAATTGCTCGAGGCGGAAAGCTGCCTGCATAATGAACAGGGTCAATCGACACCGAAGGGCGCTGTCATTTCATCCCGAGATAATCAAGAGCCTGTTCCACAGTTCGGAGACGGGGACGCGACTTTTCAAGCTGCCGGCGGAGAAGCCGGTATCCGCCGTCTGGTGGATGCGTTCTACCAAATCATGGGTGACAGCCCGGCCTACGCACGTATTTACCAGTGGCACCCCGATGTGCCGTTGGCGCGTGACAAACTTGCCCGCTTTTTATGTGGGTGGATGGGCGGCCCTCGGCGCTATTCGGAAAAGTACGGGCCGATCAACATTCCGCAGGTGCATGCGCATTTGCCCATTACCGTTGCCGAGCGAGATCAGTGGCTCCAATGCATGGCTGAGGCTCTCGAGGAGCAGCCTTATCCGGAGGAACTGAAGTCCTACCTGCGGGTGCAACTGGCCGTTCCTGCCAAACGGATTTATCAGCGTTGTGCAGCCGGCGCGACGAAAACCTAGTTGTGTGCAGCCGAGGTGGTCTGGTGCTACTCGGCAAGGCTGATATCTCCCTGCGAAAGCGGTAGCGTAGAGACCGATTCGCTGAAACACCGGTGAGCCTTCCACCCATGAAACGAGCGATGCTCATTGGCTTCAGCACTCTGGTGCTGTGCCTGGTTCTCACGATCGCCAGCCCTTTCCTGCTGATCCAATTTGGGTCTCCCGGCTTGGCCATGGCGTCGCGCGCCCTGCTACATGCCGTTGCGGGTTACAGCGACGCGCCCACCAATAACGGGGCAACCGGGCTGAAAGCAGCGCCCGGCTATCGCGTCGATGTGTACGCCAGCGGCCTCGGCAACGTCCGTTTTCTTGCGATGACGGCGCAAGGCCATCTTTTCGCCAGCCGGCCGCGTCAGGGCGAGGTATTGCTGCTGGAGGCCGACCGCAATGGTGATGGGTTGCCAGATGCACAGAAGGTCGCTCTCGATGGCCTCAATCGTCCACACGGCCTGGCTCTGCATGATCAATGGCTCTATGTCGCTGAATCCGATGCGATTGGTCGCGTGGAGATTGATCAATCGGGCAATCTGCTAGGTGACTACCAACGGTTGGTGACCGGGCTTGCTGACCACGGCAATCATTGGACGAAGACGATTGGCTTTGGCCCGGATGGCTGGCTGTATCTGACCTCGGGCTCAAGCTGCAACGTGTGTGAAGAAAGCAATCCGCAACGTGCATCGATGATGCGCATGCGTGCAGACGGAAGCGAATTCGGCATTTATGCCCGGGGCCTGCGCAACAGCGTGGGGTTCGACTGGGCACCCTGGGATCAACGCCTGTATGCCACGGACAACGGGCGCGATCTGCTGGGCGACAACTACCCGCCCTGCGAGTTGAACCACATTGTGGCGGGCGGCTTCTACGGCTGGCCGTATTTCAACGCCGGGGACCCGGACCCCGATTTCGGCTCCCGAGCACCGCAGGGCTTGCCGGAAAACCGCCCTCCTGTGCACAACTTCCCGGCGCATAATGCCCCCCTGGGTATTCGCTTTCTCAAGCATCAGGATGTGGAGTACCAACAGTCCGCCCTGGTCGCATTGCATGGCTCCTGGAACCGCAGCGAGCCCGATGGCTACAAGGTCGTGTCCTTGCATTGGAATGCAGGCGGCGAAATCGTCCAACGTGACTTTCTGGACGGCTTCCTGCAGCCCGATCAACTGCTGGGGCGGCCCGTCGATATAGCGGAGTCCGCGACGGGCGAGATTTTCATTTCGGATGACTACAGCGGCCGCATTTATCGCGTCCATCGTGGAGTAGCGAGCCCTCACACTATCACCGAGCTCGCCCCAGCCAGCAGCAGCCCCCTATTCAACGGCTATAGCGACACCCGCCGCAAGCAGCTTGTTCAGAAGGGCCAGAACCTCTATTCAGAGTTTGCGTGCGGCCAGTGCCATGAAGCCCAGGGAATGCGCCCACTGACACGGTTGCCGGCACGCTATGACGTTGCGAGCCTCAAGACTTTTTTCCTCAGCCCGACCCCGCCGATGCCGCGCTTTCCACTGGATGAGGCGGACCGCGAAGCGCTGGCGGTGTACCTCCTCAGCGAAAAGTAGCGCGTAGGACAGCCACGACGTCCGGGGAAAACAGCACGCTCAATATGGCATTAACAGCCCGGCTCAGTTTGACGTTCTCTCGGCGTTGCCGAGCCATCGCCAGGTGACGAGTGCCTGCGGCAACAGTACCAGCAAGGTGATAACCAGCATCGCGACAGACAAGGCCGAGGCGTATCCGAAGCGCAGGTACTCGAAGCTGTTCTCATAGACATACTGCGGCAACATGTAGCTCATGAACTGCGGGCCACCTTTGGTGACGACCTGTGCGGGAATGAAACTGGTCTGAAAGGTCAGCGCAAAATCGCGTGCCACGAGCAGGACGATGATGGGGGCCATGACCGGGAGGCTGATCAGCCGAAACTGACCCAGGCGACCAACACCCTCCACCGCCGCCAGCTCGTACCAGCTGGGCGGGATTTGTCGCCGGGCGACCATGAGTATCAGCAGCATTTCTCCGGCCAGAAAACCCAGGATCAGCACCAGCGAGCTGCGGGCGCCCGAAACCGTGAGCAGCCACTCAGAGCCATTGCGCTGCAGGCCATCCAGAACCATCGCCACCGGTCCGAAATGCGGGTTGAGCAGCCATAGCCATGCCGTGGCCCACACCAGTGCCGGCACGACGACTGGCAGCAAACTCAGCAGCAAGGCGATGCGGCTGGCCCGACCCGGTCGGCGCAGCAGCAGGGAAAACAGCAACGCGAGTAGCAAACGCAGCGGAATGCTGAGTGCCGCTATCCAGAGCGAGTTGCGCAGTGCCTGAAGAAACATGGGGTCGGCAAGCATCTGTCGGTACGCCTCCAATCCATGCCAGCGAGGCGCGCTCAATCCATCAAAGGCAAAGAAGCTCAACCCCACCGTGCCCAGCAGTGGCAATGCGATCAGCAGCACCAACCCCAGCAGCAGTGGCAGGGCACCCACGGGCATCACGCAACCACACGCTGCCCGCTCTGCGGGTCAAAGAACAACGCCTTGTCCAGGTCGGCCTTGATATGCACATGACGTGGCGGTTCGGTGGTCGTCGCAGGGCGTGACGCGACCAGTGCTTGTCCGTGTGCCGTTCGCAAGTGCCAAAGTTCGCGCTCACCCAGTATTTCCCGTCGTGCAATATCCATCGGCCAACCCTCGTCGGCCGATCTGGCGGGATGCAGATGTTCGGGACGGAGGCCCATCTGCAAGGCCTCCCTGTCGGCAAACATTTGTGTGACCGGGTGCTGCAACCAATGCCAGCTCTGCCCCTCGCGCTGCAAGTCCAACAGATTGATCCCGGGGCTGCCAACAAAACGGGCAACCGCCGTGGAAACTGGCTGCTGATAGATCGACTGCGGACTGTCGATCTGCAACAGCCGCCCCTCCTGCAAAATACCAATGCGGTGACCCAAAGCCATCGCCTCCTGTTGGTCGTGCGTGACGTGCAGGATGGTCGTGTGGGTCAACTCATGCAGCCGCAGCAGTTCCTCACGCAGTCGAGCCCGCAGGGGAGCATCGAGTTGGGACAAGGGCTCATCGAGTAAAACCACGCCGCTTTCGCGAAGCAATGCCCGGCCCAACGCCACCCTCTGCTGTTCCCCGCCCGACAGTTCGCGCGGAAAGCAATCCAGGTATCGGGAAAGCTCCAGCCAGTCCGCCGCCTCTTCCGCACGGCGCCGGGCTTCGGCCGCTGGCACGCGACGAGCCCGGAGCCCGAAGGTCAGGTTGTCTCTGACATTTTTGTGGGGCAGCAGTGTGGGTTGCTGAAAAACCATCCCAATACCGCGCCGCCCCGGGTCCAGATCATGTACCGGTTCACCGTCAACCCGGATCTCGCCGGCCTCGATTGGCACCAGGCCGGCGATGGCACGCAGCAGAGTCGACTTTCCGCTGCCGGACGGGCCGGCGAGCACCACCCGTTCACCGCCTTTGACATCCAGGTCAAAGTTGTCGAGAACAACCCGACCGCCGAGCCGCACGCGAACGCCGCGCAACGACAGACTGGAATGCTTCATGGCTTCTCCATCAGATTGCCCACGGCCGTTTCGATCAGGCGGATCAACCGATAGCCATCGTGCAAACCCGTGGTCAACTCCGTTTTTCCCTGCGGCGGGCTTTCAAAAACCCATTCCTCGATCACCGGTTTCACCCGTGTTTCCAGTTCGTACCAGTAGGGCGTGACCGGCAGGCGTCGAACAATATCGATGTTGTTGAGAAACACCTGGGCGCGAGCCGGCGGTTGTGAGGGGTCCAGAAAGACCCCACTCCGCGCCACGCTTTTGCGGGACGGCACGATCCGGCCGCTTTGTGTCAACCGCCCCTGGCCCTCCTCGGACAACGCAAATGCGACAAAGCGCGCCGCGGCATCCGGTTGCTGGCTGGCGGTGGTGAGGCAATAGGCATCGGCGTGCAGCAATGTCGCGGCCACCTTGTGGCGAGGCAGCGGGGCTACATCCCAGTCCAGGTCCTTCACCTCGCGCAAAGTGGTCGCAAAGCGGCGGCTCTGAATGGTCATGGCCAGCTCGCCGCGAATAAACCGCTGCTCTGGCCCCAACGCCCGCCGCTGAGCGAGCGGGGGCATGACTCCCACCTCGGTGCGCAGACGCTTCGGGAACATCAGTCCCATCACCGCTTTGTGGTCTTTCAACATCAGGCGCCTTGGCGATGCGGTGTCATCGACGATCTGCCCACCCGCCTGCCAGACAAACGGCGCCATGTGCACCAGGTCGGGATCAAAATCGAAGCCGAAAATATCGGCAGCACGATCACCATCGGTGTCACGTGTCAGATCGCGGCTGGCATCGTGGAATTCTTTCCAGCTCCAGTCATCCGCGGGCTCCGGCACATCAAAGCGCGAGAACAAACCGCGGTTGTAATACACCACTTGAGTGGAAATGTTTTGCGGCAAACACAGTTGCTGCCCCTGGTACTGAAAGGCTTCCAACGCCGGCGCAAAGAAGTCTTCGGCCGCAAAAGCCCCCTTCTCGGCCAACCTCGGACCCAGCGGATCCAGCAGTCCCTTACCCAGAAACTGGCCATAGCGGCGATAGTTGATCAGAAACAGATCGGGCGGATTCCCCCCCGCAAATGACGTTGCCAGTTTGGTGACATGTTCGCGCTGGCGGCCCACGGTGATGAGTTCAACACGCACATCGGGGTTGGCCTGCTCGAAAGACGCAATAAGCGCCCGATAGGCTTCGGCCTCAACCGGGTCCGCCACGGCCTGTATCCGCACGCGCTTAACGTTCGTGTCGGTCATGCCGGATGGCCCGCAACCCGATAGCATCAGCAGCCCGAGACATGCCGTGGAGATGGGACGAAGCATCAGTTTTCCTCGGATTTGAGCCAGGGTGATAAGGCGGCGAGCAGCATGGCAACCGGAATCAGCAACCAGACGGCTCCCGCCATCCAGACGGACAATTCACCGCGGCCAAGAACTTCCAGACCGTGAAGGGCAAGCGGCGCTGTCGTGATCTGCCCGCTACGCAAGTACAGCAACGGGTCCAGAACATTGCCCCAGAACACCGCGAAGCTGAGAAAAGCCACGGCCAGCGTCGCACCGCGCATCTGCGGCAGAGCAACCTGCCACCAGGCCGCCCAAAAACCCAGACCTTCGACTTGGGCCGCTTCGAACTGTGCGATGGGAATACGGCGCAGCGAAAACAAATAGAGCAAAACGAAAAGGGGCGAACCTCCGAGCAAGGCCGGCGCAAGCAGCGGCACCACGGTGTTGTGCAGCCCCATCTCCCGGAACAACAGGAATTGGGGCATCCACAGAGCGGTCGCGGGCACCGAAGCGGCCAGGACCAGCACCGTGATGATCATCCGCCGGCTGCGGGCACCAGCCAGATGAATCGCCAGCGCCGCGAGGGAGGCCACCAGAACCGACAACAGCATGCCGGGGACCGCAATGAGCAGAGACCAGCCCAAGGCTGAGCCCAGTTTCGCCAGCTCCCAGGCGCGCGAATGGGCATCGAAACTCGGGTCTTCGGGCCACCAGCGTCCCGCGTCGGGCACACTTCCTGGTGCGAACAGCGAAGCGGCGACAATTACCCACAAGGGTGCTGTCAGCAACGAAGCGGCAATGAGCATCGCAGTGCTTAGAAAAAAACGCGGCATCGACAAATGGCGAGCGACTCTGGGCAAGTCTTGGCGGGAATGCGACCGTACGGAATGCGGCCTTCGGGAAGCGGAGCATCGATAGTACCGAGCCCGACTGAAATGCGTTGGCTCTCACCCCGGCTAACGCTTGCACGCGTTGAGAATCATGATGAAGTCCGGCGGGATACCCATGAGGCGCCTCCCAGTTGGTAGAGGATTGGATTTGACAGCCTCGAAACCATGCCCGTCTTTGGGCTAGGCCGCGCGGTCTCCCTGCCAAACACCCTCATGCTGCACAGCGGCCCCTACCCCGGTCAGAAACTCCGCGGCCGTCGCCACCACGTGCGCATCACGCAATATGCGGCTGTGACCGAGCCCGTCGGTCTCGATCATCCGGGCTTCGGGCCATGCTGCCAGGAGTGCCCGGCCCGCCGTTACCGGCACCACCCGATCCTGCCGGTCATGCAAGATCAGCACGGGCTGTGAAAGCCGGGTCGCCAGCACCGGCGTGGCCACCTCGTCAAACCGCTGCCGGAAACGCTGCTCCAGATTGCGTTGCGCGCGTTCGATCACCCTTGACGAAAACCCGAGCCACCCGCCCAGCCGAGAGAGGTACAGCGAGGGCTCCTGCGGTGGTGCGATCAATACGACGCGAGCGCATTCCAGGCCTCGCGCCAGCGCCAGCGTGGTACTGGCGGCGCCAACCGAATGCGCAATACATCCCGCCAGCGGACCCACGTGAGCCGCCACACGTTCGACCGCCTGCGCGACTTCCGGCAGTGCCGCTTGTTTGCCATCGGCATCGCCGTGGGCCGGCGCATCAAAGGACACCACGTGAACCCCGGCCTGCAGCAGCGGCGCAATGAAATGCCCCAACTGACTGCCGCGGCCGGATAACCCGTGCACCAGCAGTACGCGAGGTTGATGGGCACTTCTACGGCCCCAGTGATACACCGGGATCATGGTTTGTGCATTAAAGGACACACGTTCCGTCTCGGCAGCCATCATCCACTCGCGTTCGTGCAAGGGCGTTCGGTAGGGTTGTGGCGTCATAAACGCCCGTTCCAGCCAATCGGCCGCCGCACGCGGGGAGACAACCGACAGTGTACGAGCCGCCGATTGGCGGAACGTTCGTGAAAATTGTGCGCGCAAATCCAACTCCTCAATGCCAGGTGAAAAGGCTTGCTGCCGAATCCCGGCCATAGAAGAGATCGGCCTGCACTTCGTCATCGGTTATCAGCACCTCGGTGCATTGATAAGGGAGCGAAGGCGGTTTCTCCGTGCGATTGCGCGGTGTTGCTGCGGTCGCCGCGATGTTCCGGGGACGCTGTCCGGCATCGCTATGAGGCTTGTCCATCTGATCAACTCCTTACCCCGCATGGGGTCTTGGTAGCGCTGCAGTCCACAGCGCGATGTCCTCACCTTATTGATAACTACAGCAGACATAAATAACCTCTATAGAACATAAATATTTCCATACTGGAATTAATGTGAATACGGACCGACTCCCTTACATGCTGACGTTTGCCAGCGTCGTCCAGGCCGGCAGCTTTGTTGGCGCGGCGAAAAAGCGGCAGCTGGCGGCGTCGGTGATCAGCAAGCACGTTGCCAAACTCGAAGCGGAACTGGGGGTGAAACTCCTGCACCGCACCACCCGCCGGATCTCACTGACGGAAGCGGGTACGACGTTCTACCAGTACTGCGCGCGCATCCAGGACGAACTGCAACAATCCGAGCAGGCCCTGGCCCAGCTCCAGGCCGCGCCACAGGGGCACTTACGGATCACGACGATGAGTTCGGTCTGCACGACGCTGCTCAGCCATATGATTCCCGCGTTTCATCAACGCTACCCCGGCATCACGCTGGAAGTGATCGCCAGCGACCATGTGGTCGACCTGATCGAGGGTAGCTACGATCTGGCGCTCCGCGTCACCAATCGGCCCGGCGACAATCTTGTCGCCCGAAAACTGGTGCCCATCCATTTCCAGCTGTGCGCGTCACCGCAGTACCTGGAACGGGAAGGTCGCCCGCAAGAGCTTGCGGAAATCAGCCAGCATCGTTGCCTGACCTTTCCAAACGCCAAGCCCGGCGTCTGGGATTTCTGGCGCGACGGGCAGCGCGTACAGATCCCCATTCACTCGCCGGTGAGCATCAACAGCGTGGATACCCTTCGCGCCATGGTGTTGCAGGGCTTTGGTCTGGCACTGCTGCCCAATTACGCAGTCGCCGAGCAGTTGCAGGATCGAACGCTGGAGTGCCTGTTCCCGGAATACCGCGGAATCGCTGAAACCAGCCTGTATGCGGTTTACCTGCCGAACCGTTACGGCTCGCCGAAAATCCGGGCCTTTGTCGAGTATTGCCTCGAATACATGCAGCGCCTTGAGATGCACTGAGCTGCCACGGCAACCGGCGCACTTACCCGTGCACCGGCCCCGTAGCCGTGTGCTCGCGGCGTCTAGCGGCGCATTTTGTCGACAGCCGCCGCGCAATCCTCTGGATTGTCCTGGCACCAGGCACCGAACTGCTGGCGATTCTGCTGCCGCTGCTCACGCATTTGCTGGCACTTTTCCGGGTTGGCCTTGCACCAGGCCATGGCTTTCCTGCCTTTTTCCTTGGCGGCAGCGCATTGCTCCGGATTGGCCTGACACCACTCCTTGCGGTCGGCCATTTTTTCCTGCCGCTGCTCCTTAAGCTGCTGGCACTGCTGGGGATTGGCCTGGCACCACTCCCGACGCTCGGCCATCTTGTCCTGCCGCTGCGCTTTCATCTCCGCACACTTTTCGGGGTTGGCCTGACACCAGGCCCGGGCGTCTTCACCCCGATTTCCTGCGGCGTGCGCACTCAGGGTAAACAGCGACGCCGCTAACAATGCCAATACAGTCTTCATCTCGTTCCTCCTGTGGAGTGGGAATGACTCAACGAGGCAGCAGCATGGCGTCGATGTGCACCAGATCATCCCGATCCAGATCGCCCACGCTCATATCCAGCCGCAGCCTGCTGATCAGATATCGATGCCGTGCCACGGCCAGGTCCCGCAAGGCTTCGCGCACCTTGCCCGTGGCTGAAAGCAGCTCGGCCAGCGTCGCCAGACCCGTGTCATAGCGGCCGCTGATGGCGTCCCGAGCCGCATTGGCAGAGTTCAAGGTCTGCCGCGCCGCGCGCACCCGGACCACGCCGGTCACGACACCGTCGTAGGCATTGCGGGTATCGCGATCAATGGCGCGATCCACCTCCCACAACTCGGCTTCGCGCTGTGCCGCGGTGGCTTCCGCCACCGCTACCGCCGCGCGTACCGCACCGCCTTCATACAGCGGCAGGGTCAACTGCACTTCGGCGCGCGAGGTTTGGGCCTCGCTACCCAGTTGGAAATCATTGCTGTCGTTGTAGCGATGTTCCAGATTCAGGGCCACGCGGGGCCAGCGCCTGCCGCTTTGCTCGCGCACCTGTTCCCGCGCTTTTTCCAGAGCGGCCTGAGCGCGCAGGTGATTCGGGCTGCTCTGCAGTGCCTGCGCAACCCAGGCATCGGGATCCGCCGGCGCCGGGTTCTGCAATTCGATGGGTGTGCGCAGTTCGGTGGGCACATCGGGCACCCGACCGAGCAATTCCCGAATCCGGCCCCGGGCGGCGCGCAGGGCGGCAGCCGCTTCGATACGCAGTGATTCGGCGCGGTCACGCTCGGCCTGAATGAGCAAGCGGTCGGATTGTGTGGCCAGCCCCAGTTCTTCACGGCTTTGCATCTGATCCAGATGCTGGTTCATGGCGGTTGCATGCGCATCCGCATAGGCCAGCGCGGACTCGGCCTCCAACCACAGCAGATAGCGCTCACCCACGTCATAAACCAGCTGTTGGCGTGCGGTAATCAGTTGTTGCTCGGCGTAATCACGTGTTTGTTGGTACTGCGCCGAGCGAGCCGCGGCCGCGCGATCAAACAGAGGTTGTTCCAGCTGCACACCCGCGCCCGTCAGATTGCCGTAGTTGGTGTCTTCATCAACGAACGGAGAGCGTGCATCCGTGATATCCACCCGGCTGCGACCATACCGACCATCGACCCACAACCGTGGCAGGAGTTCGGCACGAGCAATGGGTTCAGCTGCGACCACGGCGTGATGTGCCTGTGCAGCCGCCAGCCATTGCGGTGCGCGCTCCAGGGCCTGGTCATAAATGGCCAGCAAGAGGCCGGCCGAACTGGCCGTGGTCACACCGAGGCCAGCACAGGCCAGCAGGACCCGCGGCCAGCGCCTGAGCCGCCACCCTTGGACTCGAAGATTCCGCATTTTTTCAGCTCCCTGGAGCGTTGGCCTGATCCTGGAAAAATCGGAATATCATGCCTGTTGCGTCGACATCGCTGCGATTGGGGCCCAGCTTGTCCGGCCAGTAACTTTTTCCACCCGGCCACTGGTGGCCGACTTTCGGCACACCACACCATTCCAGTGGCGCCTTGCCGCAACTCCGGCGCGAGCAGCCGGCGTTCGACTGCAGGGCTTTGGTGCTCGCCGCGTCACAGCCGTTGACGCGACCGATTTTGTCGACCACCGAAGCCATGGAGGGACGAAAGCTTCCATCGAAGGTGCCCCCATCCCAGAAGATGCGGGGATCTTCACGCCCCTGGATCAGCAGGGCGGGCACCGCTTTGCCCGCAGCGCAATTTTCGATCATCGGACCACCAGACACGGGCGCAATGGCGGCAAAAACCTCCGGCGCCTCACAGCGTATGCGGTGGGTCAGCATGGCGCCGTTGGAGAACCCGGTGCCATAGACCTTGTCGGCATCTACGCAATAGGTGCCGCGAGCAATCTTCACCATCGATTGAATGAAACCGACGTCATCGACTTTGTTTTCAGCTGCTGGCCCACAGCAACTGCCAGCATTCCAGCTGCGTCGAAAGCCGTCCGGAAGCGCCAGAATGAAACCTGTACGGTCGGCCTCGGCCTTCAGGTGAGCTTGCTCGGCAAAAACCTTTCCGGTGCCCCAGCCACCATGCATACCGACGACCAGCACCCGGTTGTCGGGGGGTACGCTTTCCGGCACATAAACCCGGTAGCTACGGGTCAGCACCCCATGCCGCATTTCGTGCTCGCTGAAGCCCGGCGTCAGCGGCGCGCAGTCTGCCGCCACACCCACGGCGGGAAGCAAAAAAGCCAGCAGCGCGATGAGAACCTTCATGATCCCACTTGCCGCGTCTCGGCGCGGTTGGTATGCAACCATTCGCCCAGCAACTCCGCCGTGCGCTGCTGATGGGTCGCCGGGAAGAAGTGCCCGGCATCCGCGACCTGCTCGCAGCGCGCATGTGGCAGCAGTTCACGCAGGGCTTTCTGACTGGGCAGACAGCGCGAGATACCGCCATAGGCCAGCATCACGGGTGTACCGGTGAGCTGCGTCCGAATCCGTGCCGGCAGGGCGCCCATGACCAGAAACTCGCGGGAGGCATCGGTGAAATCCAGCAGCCGCACAAACTGCGTGGCCGTGCGCTTTCCGCCCCGCCCCTCACCAAAGGGCGTCCAATTCCCCATGCTGGGAAAAGTGGTGCCCGAGACCGTATGCCGGGCCAGCGACTCCAGATAGCGCAGGCCGATCTGGGTTTCGTTTTCCCAATCCGCCGGGGTGGCGTCCAGCACCGCGCATTCAAAGTCCGTCAGCGGCGCCCCTTCGTTCAGCCATTGCTGCGGCTGCAGACGGTTCACCCGACTGTCGAGGATCACCAGGCTGTGCACGCGATCCGGGTGTTCGACCGCGAATTCCAGCGCCACGCCACCCCCATAGCTATGCCCGATCAGGTGCGCCTGGTTGATCTTCAGACCATCCATCAGGTCGCCCAGGTCACGGGCCAACGCGGTTGCGCTGTAGCCGGTGGTACTCATGGTCGAGTAACCATGCCCGCGCAGGTCAAACAGCGTGACGCGAAAGCCCGCCTCAACCAGCGCCGGTGCGTGACTGGCGAACCAGAACGCGCGATTGGTCGCCAATCCGTGCAGCAGAACCACATCGGGGCCTTCGCCCCATTGCTGGTAGGCCAGTTGGGCCCCGTTCGCGTCAATAAATGCCATGACTAACCTTCCTTGGTCACAAACTCTGCGATCTGGCTCACCGAAAGATCGTCCACATAACGGCCGTCTTTCATGACCAGATCATTGAAGGGCAACTTCCGACCGGCGATGTCTTCCTCGATCGCCACCATGAACTGGATGACGTCGATGGATTCAAAGCCCAGATCCGCCAGCAGCTTGCTGTCGGCGGTGATTCCCCCATCGGGCTGGGTATCCCAGTCCTGGGTGAAATCCGCCAGCAGGTCGATCAGCTGCTGTTCGATGGCGGCGACTGCGGTGGTCATTCCATGTACCCCAGCATCTGCAATTGTTCGAGCAGCTGCTTCTTCTCACCCTCGTCCATGTCTTCGGTCGGGGCGCGCTTGGCGGCCGCCTGGGAAACCTCGCCGATGGTGACCGGATGCTCCTGCAACCATTCCTCGGTGAAGAATTCCGCCGGCACTTCGCCTTCGTAGTCTTTGGGCACCGGCAAGCCCAGGCTGTACACCAGCGACGCGGTCACATCCACAATCCGCCGACGCTCCACCGAGCCGGCTTTCACGCCGGGGCCTGCGGCCATGAAGATGCCGTCGGGGTGATGGGTGCCGGCCGGGCGATCCCGCTGAATCACCGCCGGTTCGAGATTCTTGATCGACACAAAACCGTGGTCACGCAGGACCAGCGTCAGATCAGGGGCTTCCAGCATGAACGGCCCCGGGAAGTGCTCTTCCCGACGCAGCACATCAATGATGACCGGCTCGCCGAACTCGTTTTTCACGCTCAGCAGCTTGTTGACCAGCTCCTCGCGGAAGGTCTGGTACTCCTCCAGGGGCACGCCGGCGTCGCCGGGCTTTTCCGCCAGACGGATGTGAATCCCGTTTGACGACGGCGTGCGGCAATAGGCGGTGGTTTTGGACCAGTCCAGGTTCGCGAAATCGGCAGCCTCGCGGCGCAGCGCTTGATCAGAGCCATCGCTCTGAGCCCATTCCAGATAACCCAGATCGGCCAGCAGACGGTTGATCCGCAGCACTTCCGTGGTGGCCGTGAAGCCGTGATCGGAGGCAAAGAACACCTGCACTTCGGGACCGGCCAGCGTGACCAGGCGCTCGATGTACCGATCCACGTTGCGGAAATATTCCAGGCACACGTTGCGCATGCGCTGATCGAATTCGGTGGGCTCGGTCGGGAACAGGTTGGGGTCGAGGAAGGCCCAGGCCTGATGCTGAATCTTGTCTGTGCCGTCGAACATCACCGCCATCAATTCCGGCGCATCGTTTTCCAGGATGTATTCGGCCACCTTGAACCACTGCTCCTCGCGTGGCAGGTGATAGCGGACCCAGCTTTCCATGTCGTTGTCGCTGAGCTTTTCCAGCGCCTGCTTTTCGGACTCGAAGTCCCAGGCCAGTTCCTTGGGATCGAAGCCCTCGATGTTGTCCTTGAGGCGTTGAAAAGCTTCGCGCGGATGCGTGTTGCGGCGCAGGTGCTTGGCCGGAATGAAGCCGGGCAGAATGGTGCCGTTGACGCCTTCCGGTGGCGGCGCCGTCAGCGGGAAGTTCAAGGCGGCAATTCTGCCCCCGGAACGGCTGACCAGCGACCAGATCGTTTCGCAGGCAATGTCACGACCGTCGTACAGGGTCCAGAAAACCTCCCCGCCCTTGTCCTCGGCGCGGATGAAGTCGTACACGCCGTGATGCCCCGGGGTCCGCCCGGTCATGATCGACGTCCAGGCGGGTGGGGTGAGTGGATTCGGGGTGGAAAACAATTTGGCGCGGGCGCCCTTTTCCATCAGACCGGCCAGGAAAGGCATCACCACCCCTTCGCCGGGTTGCTCCTGGGTGAGTTTGTCCAGCACGGTGTAGGTACAGCCGTCCAGCCCAATAAACAGGGTCTTGGTGGTCATGCGCGTTTTTTCTCCATGAAATGTTTGGGAGCCATTGCCACGGCAATACAACTCCCGTCCGTTGATTCAATCCATTGAACCTGTGCGATCTCGCCGCGAGGCCCACGCACAGTGTTGTCTTCCAGTAACCAGTGATCCGGCCGCCCTTCCAACCCGGTGCCGGCGGCCTTGGCGGCAGCTTCACGTGCAGTCCAGGCACGCGCCATCAGCGCCGGCTTGTCGCCTGCGGCGGCGGTCATTAAGCGGGTACGTTCCGCCAGAGAAAGCACAGTACCGCTCAAACTGTCGGCATCCAGATCACGCCCGCGATGCAGGTCGATGCCCACCGCCAGTTCGGCGCCTGCCGCAATGGCAACGGCCAAGCCGCCGTGATGCGACAGGGACAGACTCAGCGGCTGGGGCAATGCCGCACAGCGTACGCGGGGTGCGCCCAGGTCATCGGACTCGATGGCGATGTCCGCGATGGACACGTCCACGCCCCACTGCACCGCCAGCACTTTGACCGCTTCCTTGGCCGCAATCCGGCCCCGCAGCCAATCGGGACGGCGCGACACAGGCAACTTGTAAAACGCTTCGCGTTCGATGGCATCCAGAACCAGATGGGCGGCCACGCGCAACCAGATTTCGCCGCCCTGCTCCCAAAAGCCCGCGGGCTGCTGCGGCAACAGACGCACCACGGCCGGCACCCCGGGCAGTGCCACCGCCTCGGTCAGCAACTCCTGCTGTGGGTGGCTACGCCAGCGGGTGAACTCCGGCGACACCGTAAAACGACGGTCACACCAGTTCTGCACATCCAGCAGCAGCCGGCCTTGCGTGTCACGGACCTGCCAGTCCACCGCGAAAGCATCTGCCCCCTGCTCGCGGAACACACCGTCTGCAGGCAGCGTCGCGCCGGTGGCCTGCGGCGGCGCAAACAGGCGCAAACGCTCGATGCGATACGGGAAACAATTGAAGCCGGCATTGTATTTTTCACTGAGCCAGTACCCGGCCAGCTGGCCCACCGCGTCCAGCACCACCGGGTCGGTATGCCAACCCGCAGCAGAAGCGCCATCAACCAGATCACCCAGCGGCAATGCCTGCAGGGTTCCGGCGATGGTGCTCTCGCTCCAGCCCTGCAGCCCGACCACGCCCTGCAGGCGCTGGCCGTGGAACATGCCCTGGCTGTAAAGCCGCTCTGGCGGGTTGTAGCGCACAGCCTGTGCCGCCGGCACCGTGCGTGCGGCAGGCGCCGCAGGATACCCCGCAGCATAGATCAGTTCGCACTGGAAGGCGGCGCCGACACCGCCATCATCAATCTGCGCACGGACCACACATTCCCCGTTCTGCTCGGCAACACGCTCCGCGTCCAGATGCAGACTCAGGCTGCCATGATCCAAGGCCAGCCAGCGGTTGCCGCGAACCTCGCGGGCCTCGATCAGCACCCAGCCCGAGGGCACCAACACCGCGGCAATCTGCGCCAGCATCTCGAGACTGAAGGTGAACGGCACCACCGCCAGCGGCAGCCGCTGGGGCTCGGCCCGCGAAGCCTGCGCCCCCAGCGTGTGATCACGGAGGTAGGCGTGCCAGGAAGGGTCCAGAACCAGATCCAGCGTGGCCCGTGCCCCCTGTACCTGGGGGCTGCGCCCCAGCAATGGCGGCACCGCGACGTCCGCACCAGATGTAACGCGCGCCGAAGACTCCACGCCCGGCGCCCCGGGCACGGCAGGCGCAAAGCTGTTCAGCATGCGGTGCTGCCCTGCCAGAAACTCCTGCATCAGCTGGAAATGTTGCTGCAAGATGTCCGTAGCCGGGTCCGCGGGGGCCGAGTCCTGCTGGGGCACAACCGTTTCCGGCGGCGGAGCAGCAGCGCGTGTTGCCACGGCATCCATCCCCGGTGAGGCGGCTCTCTGCACCGCTGGCGGCTTCAGTTCTGCGGCGAGTTCTTCAGGCCAATGCAGCTGCGGCAGCACCGTGGCCAGGGGCGGTTCCACCGGCTTCTCCACGGCGGGTGCGGCTTCGCGCATCACGGCGCTGAAGTCGACGCCATAGCCCGCGCACCACAGCTGGCCAAGCAGGGTCAGGAAACTGGCCTGGTCATTTTGCCGACGGCTGTTGCAGCTGACGGCCAGGGCCTCGGAGCTTTTGCCAGCCGCCTTGAGCGTATCCTGAATGAAGGCCGTCAGATTGCCACTGGGGCCGACTTCCACAAACGCCCGCACCCCGTCGTCCAGCAACTGCAGAATCGTTTCACGGAAACGCACGGGTTGCGACCACTGGGCACAGGCCAGATCACGAATGGCGTCCGCGTCGGCGGGAAACGCCTGGGTACTGGCGCAGGAAACCACCGTCGTGGTCGGCGCCTGAATCGCCAGATCCGCAAACACCGCTCGAAAGGCCGCCGTCACCGGTGCGAAACGGGTGGTGTGATAGGCGCGGTCAAAAGGCAGCTCCGCCACGATACCGCCCGCACCGATCAAGGCCTGGCGCACCGTGTCGGCGTGCTCCGCATCCACGAAGACCACCGCCTGATTGGGGCAGTTGTCGATGGCGATTACGGCGACATCCGCGAAACCCGCCAGTACCTGCGCCCGCGTCTCGGCGTCCAACGCCCCCACCGTCAGCAATGCGCCGGTTGCGATCTGCCCGCCGGCCTGGAGCTCGAGGAAGGTTTGGTTCAAGCGCTCGGTCAGCGCGGCCAGCTCCGCGAATCCGGGTTCACCATAAACACCCGCCGCCACCAGTGCGGCGTGCTCGCCGGTGGAGTGCCCCAGCACCAGGTCCGGCTCGACACCGCATTGCCGCAGCAGCGCGTGCAGCCCCTGACTGGCGGCAAAGATCGACTCCGACGCCATGTCCATTTCGAACAGGCGGGCTTCCAGCGCGGTGCGCTGCCCGGCATCCAGAGCTGTCGGTGCCGGCACCAATACATCGCGGGGCCGGGGCGTGGTTGTGGCAGCGTTGCCATCCACAAAATCCAGCCATTGGCGCACCACCGGGAACCGGCGGGCCAGACCACTGAGCATGCCAGGGTATTGCGCGCCTTCGCCCGGGAACACGAACGCCAGCTTGCCAGCTGCCGCGCCAACGCCGTAGGCGCTGCCATTGCGGGTCGCGAACGCCTGATCGGTTTTGCCGAGCTTGTCGGCCAGGGCACTGGCGCGCTTGGCCAGGTCGGCCGCATCGCTGGCGATCAGAATGGCGCGATGTTCAGCGGCCGCCGGCGCAAGTTGCAATTCGGCAAAGGCTCCGGTTTCGGCCTGGGCCGCCAACTGCCGAACCTGGGCCTGCAGCGCATCGCGGCTTTCCGCCGCCAGGGCAAAAATCTCGCGGTCTTGCTCCGCCACCCGCAGCGCGACCTGTACCCGCTCGCGAATCGGTTGATATTCCTCGACCACCAGGTGGGCATTGACCCCACCGAAACCGAAAGCATTGATTCCGGCGCGCCGCGGCGTCTTCGGGTCGTGCACCCAGGGCCGGGTTTCGGTATTCACGTAGAACGGGGTTTTTTCCAGCTCCAGTGCGGGATCGACCTCGTCACACAGCGTCGGCGGCAACACCTTTTCATGCAGCGCCAGCGTAGCTTTCATCAAGGCGGCGCTACCGGCTGCCGGCAGGCAGTGCGCGATCATCGACTTGACCGAGCCGATGGCAACCCGCGGCGCCGGCCCTTCGCGCTCACCGAAAACCTGGCGCAGGGAACCCACTTCCGTCGCGTCGCCCAGGGGGATACCGGTGCCATGGCATTCCACCATTTCCACCGTCGCCGGATCCACGCCGGCGTTTTCATAGCCGCGGCGAATCGCCAGCACCTCGCCCTCGGGGCGGGGCGCCAGCAGACCTTTGGCCTTGCCGTCGGAGGACGAACCGATGCCGCGGATAACGGCATAGATACGATCTTCATCGCGCTGGGCGTCGGCCAGCCGCTTGAGCACGAAGACGCCCGCCCCCTCGCCCAGCAAGGTGCCGCCGGCCTCGCGCGAGAATGGCCGCAGCCGCCCGCGGGAAATCGCCCCGAGCTGGCAGAAGATCATCACGATCTGCGGCGGCGTGGAGGCCTGGATACCACCGGTCAGCATCAGATCCGCACGCCCCGACTGCAGCTCCTGCACCGCGTGATCGATGGCGATCAGGGTCGATGCGCAGGCCGCATCGAGGATGTAGTTCGGCCCCATCAGATCCAGGCGATTGGCGATCAACCCGCTGGTGACGTTGGGGACCAGACCGGCGGCCATTTCGGTATGAAAAGGCGGCAGCTGCGCTTTGAGACCCTGGCGCAATTTGGCCAGCTGCGCGGCATCCAGATCCGGGCGCGCCTGTGCCAGCAGCGCCAGTGTCTGGTCGATCATCATCCCGTGCTGCAACAGGTTGGTGTAACCGCGGTTGATGTAGGTACCGCGCCCCAACACCACGCCGGCGCGGCTGCGGTCGTAATCGGCATTCAGATAGCCGGCATCGTCGAGCGCTTCGCGGGCCAGCTTGAGCGCCAGATACTGATCGGGCTCGCCACCATCCACGGCCTTGGGCATGATTCCGTAGCGCATCGGGTTGAAGCTGGCGTTGTCCCGCAGGAAGCCCCCCAACCGTGTGTAGATGCGGTCATTGGCCGTACTGTCGGCATCGAAGTACGGGCCGATCCAGTCCTCGGGAGCCTCGGCAACCGAATCCACCTTGTTCAGGATGTTGTGCCAGAACTGCTGACTATCCGCCGCACCGGCATAGGTGCCCGCCATGCCCACAATGGCGATGGGGGAACCGGGCTCGAGATGACGGCTCATGACGCCTGCCCGGCCAGGCGGTTGAGTTCGGCCGATGCGGTACCGGCGCAGTCCTGCATCAGCAGGCGCACGGCACCGGTGTCGGCGTCCAGCACCCAGGCGTCGTATTGCACCTGGTTGTCCTCCGCGGCACGCACACGCAAACGCACGCTCAACCGCTGCGGTAGCGCACCTTCACCAAATCGGGCGACCCGGCCAAAGCGACTGGGCAGCACCGTGGTGTCCTGCATTTCCCGGGACCACACGATGGCCAGCTGCGGAATGCAATCGACAACACCGGGGTCGAACATCCAGCCCCCCGCGGCATCCTTCACCCAGGCGTTGACATCGCTGGGATGCAGCTTGGCATCGACGCCTTCGGGGCTGATCGCGGTGACTTCGTCCACCAACTGGAACAGCGGGCCGTGGAACAGCCGCCGGGCGTAAGCCTCGGCCATCTTCAGACCAACACCCTGCAGTGCGGCAGGCGCAGCGGGGGGAACATCCTCTGCCGACAAACTGAGCCGGGCGCGGGCCCGGTACAAGGCCCGCGGACTGTTGCCGCTGCGAATATCCAGGCTGACCCACTGCTCACCCGCCCCCGAGTGGCTGGATGAACGGGCCACCACGGTCAATTCGCGGGCCGCATCCTGCGGGAAGGAAATGCCCGACAACACCTGCACGTCCACCAGCTCGCGCAGCTGCCAGTCCGGCCAGCCGGCAGCGGCGACCTCGGCCATCCATTCGCTCGCGGCGGCAGCGGGCATCACCGGAGTGCCGTCCAGACGATGATCATTCAGAAAGCGGGCTTGCTGCAGACTGATTTCGCGGCGGTACTGCAACGCGCCGCCGGGGCCGACTTCCAGTTCCCCGCTCACCAGGGCGCCGGGTAAATCCCCCGCTGCCGGAAGCGTACGTGTGGATTCCGGGTTCGGGCGGGTTCCCGATGCCTCGGTCCACGGCCCGGCCCCGAAAACCAGCTCCACGGGAGCCGAGAGATCCCCTTGTGTCGGCACATTCATCGCCGCGACCATTTCGTCCACAAAGGCCCCGGCGCCGATCTGAACGGGAATCGGCACGATGCCGCGTTCGCGGAACTGGGCACGTACGGCTGCGGATGCCATGCCCGCATCCCACGGCCCCCAGTTGAAAGCTCGAACCGCCGACCAGGTGCGTGACAACACCCAGGCCCACCGATTCATCGCTTCGTTGGCGCAGGCGTAATCCGATTGCCCCCGGTTGCCATAGCGACCCGCAACCGAGGTAAACAACGCCGTCCAGCGCGGTGGCGCGTCGGCCAGCAACGGCACCAGCAAGCCCAGCGTGTCGAGCTTGGTGCCGATGACCCGGGCAAATGACTCCGGTGTCTTGTCGGCGATCAGTTTGTCCTCGATGACCCCGGCGGCGTGGATCAGGCCATCGATTCGCGCGTACCGCGACCGCAGGTCGGCCATCAGTGCGCTGACGGCGGCACCATCCCGGGCATCCAGGCTGTGGTACTCCACGCGGGCACCGCAGGCTTCAAGTGTGGAAATACCCGCGCGGACTTCCTGCGCCGCCAGTTGCCGACTCACGCGCGCATCAATTTCTCGTGGCGTGACTTTTTCACCGCTGGCCTGGGCCTCGGCAATGTACTGCCGACGCCAGGCGCCGGCGTCTTGCTGTGGTGCGGCAGCATCAGCCGGCGCACTGCGCCCCACCAGCACCAGCGTTGTTTGCGGCTGACGTTGCACAAACTCCTGCAAGCACGCCAGGGTGATACCCCGGGCGCCACCGATGGCCAGCACCACCTGCCCGGCAGCGGGGGTGCGTTCCGGGCCGGCGGAAAACGGCTCGACCACCGTGGTCACTTCCAGCCGCTGCGTGCCGCGGTAGCCGACTTCGACCGGTGCCGTGCCGAGGTTCAATTCGGACTTCAGCAATTCCGCCATGCGTTCGCTGGAGTGGCCATTGAAATCCACGATCCGGCAGGTCACTGCGGGGAGTTCCTGAGCCAGGCACAACATGCCGCCAACCAGACCACCGGTTACCGGGTGACCGACCCCGTTTTCACTGCGCGCAAAGTCGCCCCCCAGGCGGGTGGCCACAAGCAGTTGCTCAGTGACACCGTCAGCACCGATGACCTGCGCCAACAACAGCCAGTCGGAGAGCAACGCACGCGCGGCGCCTTCACCCTCGCAGAACAAGGCCGGCAGGTACAGCACCGCGGCCCACTTCTCGGTAGCCAGCGCCGTGTAATCACCGTTCGCCGGCAAAAACACCAGCTTTCTTCCTAACCTGGCGTCACGGATGGCCTGCTGCAGAGGCTCATCCGCGCCAATGACGCAGACCGAGCCCGCCAGCATTTTGCGGGCTGCGTTCTGCGTGCTTTCCTGCATACGAATCACCTGACGCGGAACGGCTACCGGAGCAGGTGTTCCGGTTACCGCTGTTGATGTCTCAACTTTCGCGTCAGGCGTGGATTTTCCCGGCGACTCCGTCGCCACGGCCACGGTTTCGATGGCCGCAATCAGCACATTCAGGGTTTTGGCCCGGGTATAGCGTTCCAGCTCCGCCTGCATCTGGCTGGCGATGGCTTCCGGCAAGGCCTTCTGAATGGCCCCGACGATTTCCACGCGCTTGATGGAGTCGATTCCCAGATCCGCCTCCAGATCCGCGTCACGTTCGAGCATGTCGGCGGGGTAACCGGTCTTGTCTGCCGTCGTGGAAACCACCAGCTCGGCCACATTCACCGCGGGAGTTTCTGCCGCAGACGCAGCCGGGGCTGCAGTAGTGGAAACCGGTGCCGACATCGGCGCACGCAGCGCATCAATCGCGGCGACCAGCAGATTCAAGCTCTTGGCCCGGGTGTAGCGTTCCAATTCCGCCTGCATCTGGCTGGCGATGGCTTCCGGCAAGGCCTTCTGAATCGCCCCGACGATTTCCACGCGCTTGATGGAATCGATTCCCAGATCCGCCTCCAGATCCGCATCGATGTCCAGCATGTCGGCGGGGTAACCGGTCTTGTCGGCGGTAATTCCCAGCACCAGCTGCGCGGTGTCCGGAACTGAATCCGCTGGCACCGATGCGGCCACGACCGGCGCCACAGGCGGCGGGGCCACGCTGACGGGTGCCGGGGCGGGCGTCGCCGGAGCCGCGGCGACTGCCACGGGCGCCGCGACCGGAGCAACGGCAGCGGGCGCTGCAACCGCGGGCAATGACACCGGCGCCGGTTGGGTGGCCGGAGCGCCGCCGGTGAGCGGCACACCCAGCGCCATCGATAGCGCTTTTTCCTGCAATGCGAGGAAGGCACGCATGGTTTCCTGATAGGCCGCAAAGGCCTGGGCGTTGAGTACCGGCACAGCAGCTGCGGCGACAGCAGCCGCGGGCGGGCTGGTCACCGGGGACGCTGCCGATGCAACCGGAGGTTGCGGAACTGCGCCGGGCGCAGGGGTTGAGGTCATAACCGCCTCCTTGCGGGAAACCGCTGCGGCTTTGTCGGCCGCAGTAAGAGCCGGGCGCTTGCCCGTTTTGTATTGAGGATCTTGCAGCGGGCGGGCGGCCCCACCGGACAGCAACCAGGCCGTCCGCGGCGGGGCGATCTCGGCCAGGCTGGCCAGGAATGCGCTCCACCCGGTCGTGGCGCGTGCACGGCCGGCCCACAGCGAACTCAACTGCGGGCGTATACCGCGGGCGATCAGCGTGGCCAACAGTTTCAGCGCGCTGGCCAAACCACCCGCGCCACCATCGATCGACACGCATTCCGCGTTGTCACCCAGGGTGCGCCGAAGCATGCCTGCCAGCAGGTTCTTGGAACCCACTTCGATAAACAGCGACACCCCGTCGGCCTGCATCTGCTGCAACTGCGCCACAAACTCCACCGGGCCCAGCAGATGCGCATCCAGCTGAGCCGCCAGTTTTTGCGGGTCTGTCGGGTAGGGCCTGCCGTCGCGATTGGCGTAGACCGGCACCCGCGGCTGGCGCCACTTGACCTGAGCGATCGCATCCGACAAAGGCTTTTGTGCCGGCTTCATCAGCGGGCTGTGGAACGCCCCGGCCACCGGCAAGGGCTGCGCGCGGAGTTTCTGCGTCTCCGCCTTGGCCAGCACTGCCGCCACACCGTCGGCAGTCCCGGTCACCACAACCTGCTCCGGGCTGTTGTGATTGGCCAGATACACATCGGGGCTGTCCGCGATCAGCGCCTCGACCACATCGCGCGGCGCCAGTACCGCCGCCATGGCACCCGGTGCCGTGGTCGCCGCCGCGGCCATTGCCAGCCCCCGCTCCGCGGACAAGCGCAGCAAGGAATCGGCATCCATGGCGCCAGCGGCGTGCAGGGCCACGAATTCGCCATAGCTATGGCCGGCACAGGCGGCGGGCTGAATGCCCAACGCCGTCAGCCAGTCATGGAAGCCCAGAGCCAGAGTGCCGAGGGCCGGTTGCGCCATGCGCGTATCGGTCAGGCGTTGCTGCTGGGCGCTGCGGGTGGCCTCATCAAATGCGCCGACCGGCCACAGCACGTCGGACAAGCGTCCACCCAGGCGTTCGGACAGCAGCGCATCGGCGCGCTCCATGGCCGCCCGGAGTGGCCGCAGATACAGGGCGGCCTCGCAGCCGCGGTTGATCGCCTGAGCGCCCTGACCGGGGAACAGGAAAGCTACCGCGGGCGCTTCGCCCGGGCGCTCCAGGTTCAGTTCCACCGTGGCCGGCAAGCCGGAGCCATCCTGCAGGTGATCGCAAAGACCCTGCAGCTGCGACTGCAGCGACGCCACGGAATCTGCTACGAAGCTGGCCACGGCACGATCGGCCGGCGCCACCATGGCCGCCAGGCTGGCGGCGATATCCGCCAACCGCGCGGGAGTGCCCGCGGTCAGCGCGGCGGCGAGTTCCGCCGCCTTGCGAGCCAGGCCCGGCCCATCGGCGGCACTCAGAACAACCAACTCCTGCGGCCAATCGCGGGCGCCCGGCACCGCACACGGGTCAGGATATTCCTCCAGCGTGGCGTGGAAGTTGGTGCCACCAAAACCAAAAGCAGAGACCGCAGCCCGGCGCGGCACATCCGTACGGGCCAACCAGGGCCGGGACTCGCGCAGCAGATAGGCCGGTGCGTCAGCGCCCTGGAAGGGTTTAATCGGGATCTCGACACCGAAATGCCCCGGCAACACCTGGTGATGCAAGGCCAGCGTGGATTTGATCAGGCCGACTACACCCGCGGCACATTTGGTGTGCCCCACCAGGGTCTTGGCCGAACCGACCGCCGTTCGCCCCGGCTCCGCCCCATGCTCCCGCAACGAGCTGACGATGGTTTCCGCTTCTGCGCGATCACCAACCGCCGTGCCGGTGCCGTGGGCTTCGACATAACCAAGGGTTTCCGGGCCGTAACCGGCCTGCCGGTAAACCCGCCGCAAGGCCCGCTTCTGCCCGGCCGGCAGCGGGGCCGTCATGCCCAGCGCCTTGCCATCGGACGAACCGGCAGCGCCTTTGATCACGGCGTAAACTCGGTCGCCGTCGCGCTCGGCGTCGGCCAGGCGCTTCATGACCACCGTGGCCACGCCTTCGCTGATCACGATGCCATCGGCATTGGTATCGAAAGTGCGCGGCTGACCGGTGGGTGACAGGGCCTGGGTTTTGGCGAAGCAGAGGAAACCGTAAGGCCCCTGCACGTTATCCACCCCACCCGCGATGGCGACGTTGGATCGCCCGGAAGTGAGTTCGTTGACCGCCAGCGTGATGGCCGCCAGAGATGAACCGCAGGCGGCGTCGACAACGAAATTGACGCCACCAAAATTCAGCCTGTTGGCAATTCTGCCCGCCGCGACATTGAGCAGCACGCCGGCAAAGGATTCATTGGTCCATTCCGGCAGGCGATCCCAGACACCGTCATCCGGGTCTTCCACGAAACGGGGAATTTCGGCGCGTACGCCATATTGCAGACCCAGTTCACCGACACCACCGCCGGCGCCCAGAATGATCGAGGTGTGCTCGCGATCAAAGTCTTCGCCAAACCCGGCATCTTTCAATGCCCGCGCGGTACTTTCCAGCGAGAGCAGCTGCATCGGGTCGATGGAGCGCATCGAGTTCGGCGCGATGCCATAGGCAACCGGATCGAAAATCACGTCGTCGAGGAAACCGCCCCAACGGGAATAAATCTTGTCGCGGGCGTTCTTGTCGGGGTCGAAGTACAGCGCCGTATCCCAGCGCTCGCGCGGCACTTCGGTGATGGTCGTTTCCAGGTTGACCAGCTTGCGCCACAAATTATCCGGCGATTGGGCCTGCGGCAGAATCACGTTGATGCCCACCACGGCCACATCCGCCACCGGCTGTTCGCGGGAATCGGCCGCGCGCTCGGTCGGTGCCTGATCGGCCAGCAGCGCCACCGCGCCCGCCGTCACCTCGTCATGTAACTCCGCGACAGTGGTCGGCGCATCGCGCAAGGTCGCAACCTGGCCGATCATGTACATGCCTTCAATCCGCTGGGCCTCGGCATCGCGGGTCACCAGCTCGCCCTCAGCGTTGCGATCCTGGCCTTTCGATGCCAGCCGCAGCCGGCCCAGATTCAGGTCCTCCAGGGCGTCGCGCAGTGCCTCCGGTGAAAGGCCTTCACGCGAGAGCCGCTGCCGTTCGCGCAGGAATTCGGCGGCAAAAGGGGTATCCGCGCAACGGGTCGCGTGCCCCGGCCCGGTGACCAGATTCCGGGTGCGTCGGCAGGCAACGGCTTGTTCACGGAACTCGGGCAGGATCGCGCCGGATTCAACGATTTCACGGGTGAACAGGTACGCCGTGCCCATCAGGGCACCGACCTTGACACCGCGCTCCACCAACGGTGCGGCCAGCGCCGAGATCATTGCACCGGAAAGCGCATCCGAGATGCCTCCCGCAAACAGAATCTCCACCTCGGCAGCCACCTTGGCGTCGGTTTCCGTTGCCAGGATGGAAACCATCTGCTCCCACAAGGCAAAACTCGACAGCGGGCCGATATGGCCGCCGCACTCGCGGCCCTCAAAAATGAAACGGCGTGCACCCTGCTCCAGATACATCCGCAGCAGTGCCGGCGAGGGCACGTGCAACCAGGCAGCGACGCCCTGTTCCTCGAATTCGGCGGCCTGATCCGGCCGACCGCCGGCAATCAGTGCGAACTGCGGATTGAACTTGCGAACGACGGCCAGTTGTTCCTTGCGCAACACCTCGGGGATGAAGCCCAGCAGGCCCACACCCCAGGGCTTGTCACCCAGCAGGCGCGTGGTTTCCTCCAGCATGGCCTCCACCTGGGGGCCGCGGAGCAAAGCCAGCGCGAGAAACGGCAATCCGCCGCCTTCGGCCACGGCGGCGGCAAATGCGGGCGAATCGGAAACCCGGGTCATGGGCCCCTGCACCAAGGGATAGCGCGTCCCCATGGATTGCGCCAGGGCGGAACCCGGAGCCAGCATCTGCTGCCGGGCGGCGTTGACCAAATCCCGTTTTACGCGAGCGCGCGTGCTGGCGAGCAGGCGGCTGATCCGGCCATGTGTGGAAGCCAGCGTAGGCGCCATGCCGACGCCCTGGCCCACCGGCCAGATGTCGCCGTCGGCCCACCCCAGCTGCGCCCGCAGATGCTCGGGTAATTGCTCGGCGCTGAGATCCCCGCGATCGACGGCCAGCGTCGCGTCATCCACGCGGGCTGCCGCAGCACTTTTCAGCGGCGCGTAGACCCGCCAGGGTTGATCCAGGCTTTCGCCGATCAGCCGCGTTTCGCTGCCGTTCAGACGCGACAGCGCGCTCACCAGACCGGGCTCGGCGCCCAACTCCGGGAACAGCAACAGCGCGTCATCGAAGAACACCCCGTCCGCGCCCCCGGCAGCACAGGCGGACGCCGCCGCCGGGCCAACACCACCACGCACCCACAGCGGCATGGCGGCATGCGGGCGGATCTTTTGCAGCAGCATGAAGCTGGTCGCTTCGGCGCCTTCGCCACCGGCCTCGTGACCGGTGAGCACATAGCCTTCGAAAGGCGGCCCCGGCAGTTCATCCGCCGAAGTGACCTGCGCCATCCAGCGCACGCCCTCCACCGCCTGCACCGTTTCACCCGCAGGCACCACGGCGAACACCGCCACGCCGTGCTCCAATGCCCAGCGCCGCACAGCGACCAGCAGAGGATCGGTCGCGGAATTCACGGCCAATCCCAGCCCGCCCTTGGGGGTACCGGCTGCAGCCAAGTGCTGAAGCAACGGCTCGACCTGTGGCGCCGCGTAACGGCAATCCAGCACCGCACATTCCCCGCGCCCGGCCAGATTCAGCCAGGTTGCGACAGCCCCCGGGAGAGGGGGCAGCCATGCCGCGATTCGAAAATCCTTTTTCATCCGGTCATCTGTCCTGTTGAGCCGTAAGTGCAGCGGGGTCAGCGCGGGCGCCTTCCTTCCAGGAAGGGAATCTGCAGAACCTTCTCGTGAACAATGGGGCCGTGACCGAAGTACCCCCCCTCACCAAAGCATTCGCCGTGGTCGGCGGTGATGATGAAATGGGTATCCGCCGGCGCCTTGTCGATCAGTTCGGCGAGGATCTGGTCCACCTGTTCCACACAACGCACCTGTTGTGCGTGCAGGTCATTCATCTGTGCCTGGTCGAAGAACTGATCCTGTGTGGACTGCCCCAGTTCATCGTCCATGTGTTTGAACACCCCGTGGACGCCGGAGATATGCGGCAAGGTGCTGCCATCGAGCATGTAGGGGTAATGGGTTTCGCCCAGATTGAGGAAATAGAAACTGGGCTCGTCTTCGTCGAACTCGATGTCCCGCACCATGCCGGCGAAATCGTTGTGGTCGGACATCAACTTGTAGGAGTCGAAGTGCCGATTCAGATGCGAAGCCGGGTTCAATACCGGCATCGACACCTTGGCGTGCGTTACGAAGCCCTGATCCTGCAACACCTTGGGCAGCGAGAGATCGGGTACGAAACTTTTGAAACTCAGCCCATCAATACCCAGCCGGTCGACCCACAGGCTGAATTCGTTCTTGTAGACCTCGCTGGCGAATACACCCGCCGGGCTGGTGTGCGGAACCATGCCCATCAGATAGGTGTAATGCGATGGTGAGGTCCACGACGCATAGCTGTAGCGCGGCTCGCCGCTGGCAATCGCGTCCATGTTTGGGGTTTTCGCGCGCTGGTAGCTATCAAACCGACAGCTGTCCATAACAATGAAAACCAGGTTTTTTGGCTGCCCCAATTTCAACGCCCCCCGGGTGTCCGGAAACAGTTTTTTGACAAGCGGAACTATCTCAACTCGCCCCGCGGTTTTCTGTCAGCGGATCACAACACCCCCGTAGGGCTTTTCGGACGCCTGTAAGCGCATTCTTACAAGCGATTGCGAAGGGGCCGCATTTGTGTCTCAATAGTTTTGACACTTGGAAAATTCTTGTCATGGAGAGACACGTGAGCAACCCCATTCATACTTTGACGATCTTTGCGATCGCCTCCGCCGCCGTCCTGAGCAGCGCCTGCAGTGAAGATTCGAACAAGAACTCACGTGCGGATGACCCGACACCGACTCCCACCGTCGCTCCGGCTCCAACGGCGCCTCCGGCGGAAGTCGAAAAAGGCCAGGTCAACATCCTGTTGACCGCCAACTCCGCAACTGCCAGCTCTGCCGCCGGCACCGGCTGTGTGAGCTGCGGGGTGGAAAATCTCGACGCCATCCTGGACGCCGACCCGGACAACTTCGCCACTGCCAACCTGGATGTCGCATTGTTGAATGCGCTGGGCTCGCAGGTGGACATGGGCGCGCAATTGCAGGTGAGTGCCAAGCTTGCCAACGCTGTCGACCCAGGCGTTCCGCTGCCGCTCGACGCAAACGACCCCTTCTCTGCCGAGCTGCCGCCGAGCAAGCCGGGCTTCGTCATTTCGTTCCCGGATGTCAGCTCGCTGACGGTGAGCCTGTTCCCCACCGTGGACATCGAAGTACTTCGTGAAGGTGAAGTCGTCGGCGGCCCGCAAAGCTACGGTTTTGGGTTTTTCGACGCCATCGTTGTCGCGACCCCGCTGCAAGACATCAACAATGCCAGGGTGTACCTGGGCGTCGATGCGAACGAACCCTATGACGAGATTCGCCTGACTCTCAGTGGCTCGGTAGCGGACCTGTTCATCCCGCTGAACATTCACCAAACGGCATTGCATGGGTTCGCCGGATCCATCGCTGGCGACTTCTGAGGCTTGCGAGTCAAACATCCATGAGAAAGACCTCGACTTCCCTGGCACTCGTCACCCTCGCGTTGACCCTGGCCGCCTGTGATTCCAATGACGACAAGACCTACACGCCCGTAGGTTCCAATCCGACCGGAACCCCAACACCGGCGGTGTCCACAACACCGGCTCCGACCGGGGTCAATGCCACACCCACGCCGACAGCAGCACCGGGTGTCAGCCCGACCCCCGCTGTCTCCAGCACGCCGGTGGCGACCCCAACCACCGCACCGGCGCCCTCGGCGACACCGTCACCGTCAGCCTCTCCCGCGCCGACTCCTACGCCGGGCCTTGCCGGGCGGGTGGATCTGTCGGTTCCCGCAGGGTCGAGTGTGGTGGTTACGGCCGGGCAGACCTGCATCCTCTGCGACGTTACGAACAAAGACTCCGTACTGGATCCGGACTGGGCCAATTTTGCGACGGCATCTCTCCAAGTCGGGTTGCTGGCCGCCGGGGGGTTTGGTGATCTCACCGTGCAGGTCAATCTGCCCCAAGTGATCGATCCAAGCGTGCCGCTGCCGAATGCATCCGGTGGCACCACACTACCCAGCAACGCTGGATTCGTGGTGTCCTTCCCCGACCCGTCGTTGCTATCGCTGAGTGTGCTGCCGTCGATTGAGATCGCGGTTCTGAACGGCGACGCGGTCGTCGGCGATGTCGCCAGTTATGGCTATGGCTTCTTCGAGTCTCTTGCTCTGGGTAGCGTTGTGCAGGACATCAACAATGCCAGGGTCTATCTCGGCACGGCCGCGACCGGCCCGTATGACGCCATACGCCTGACATTCACGGCTTCGCTGGCAGATGTCTTGTTGAACGTGAACCTGCACCAGGCCGCAATAGCGGGTGTACCAGGCAGTATCGCCGGCGACTTCTGAGAACAGCGGTCACCATAACCGCACAGACATAACAAGCTCGGACGAAACCCGACATGGGTTTCGTACCGAGCGGCCCTCTGGAGAAAACATGGACCTTGGGAACAGGCGCGTGCTGGTCACCGGCGCGGCAGGTGAAATCGGGATGGCTACGGCGCGCAGTTTTGCGGCATCCGGCGCCCGGCTGGCGCTCACCGACCATGATGCCGACGCCTTGGAGAAAGCCGCCACCACCCTGCGTGACGAAGGCGCGCGAGTCGACGTGGAAGTCAGCGCAGACATTCGGCGGCAGGACTCCGTGCAGCACCTTTTCCACCAGATCGAGGACCGCTGGTCTGGCCTCGACGCGGCATTCAATAATGCCGGCCGCGGCGGTGGCGAAGTACCGCTGGACCGGATGGATGACGAACACTGGCTGGATATCCTGCAGACCAACCTGACGGGTACCTTTTTCTGCCTGCGGGCAGAGATCCAGCTGATGCTGCGGGACGGCGGCGGCGCCATCGTCAACAACAGCTCCATACTGGGGATTCATGGCGGTGCCAATGCCGCCTACACCGCGTCCAAACACGGTGTGTCCGGGCTGACCAAGTCAGCGGCCATCCAGTACGCCCAGCGCGGCATCCGGATCAATGCGGTGTGCCCGGGTTTGATCGATGCCGGCATGGGCAAAAAAGTGCTCGCGCGTGAGCAAACCAAGGTGCAGGCGATGCTCGACAAGCATCCAATCGGGCGCGCCGGTACCGCAGAGGAAGTGGCCGGAGCGGTCGTATGGCTATGCTCGGACGCCGCCAGCTATGTCACCGGGCATCTGATGCCGGTCGATGGCGGCTACAGCGCCTGGTAGGCTGCCGCACACTCCAGTTGGGTAGCCAGCGCCAACGTTTCCGGCGTGAAACCCCGTTCGGGCACCCAGGGCGGCACATCCGGTATGCCATCAAACAAGGCGTCATCGAATTCTGGCGTGTCAAAACCTCCGGCTGCGCTCGCGGGGCCACGCAAGGATAGCGGTGGTGTTTCGGTAGGCTGCCAGCGCAGCCCACAGGCGTGCAAACAACGCCGCAAAGTGGGCTCGGGCCGCGCCGCAAATTCCTCCCAATGCACCCGGTGATAGCGCACTCCGAGCTGTGCGACCAACTGGCTCAGGTTGCGATGAAACTGATACCAACCCAGCTGTGGATCCAGTTCCCCGCTGGGACTGGCCGCGAAGTCGCGGAACACCGGCGGCACAAAATTCTGCCGCTGATAACGCCGCGCCAGAGCGGCTGTCTGCGGCTCCGGTCGACGCACCACATGCACCACCGATACATCGGCACGCCGTAACCGGGAGAGATAATCCGGACGCCAGCCGAGCAAGAGATCGGGCCAGATCACCGCACCCAGCGCGCCCTGCACATGTTCAAGGATCGCCAGCGGACTCTGCTCACCGCGCCGCCATAGCCATTGCTGCGCCCGCTCGACCCCGGCCTCGGACTCTTCGCCCTCGTTGGCCAACGCGATTGCCCGTAGCGCCCCATGCCCCAGATCACTCTGCGCGCGGGCCGCCTGCATCCGCCATCCGTCCAAATCATCAGCAAGGAACAGATTCATCTCCGGCATCAACCGGGCGCCGGAGACAGCGGACAGCGCCAGCGCCAGCCGGGAAGCGCCACCCATCGGCGGGGCGGCCACGACAATGGCGGGAGTTTCAGGCCGCATGCTGGCCCAGGTAGATTTCCAGGCCGCCCCGTGGGTTGTTCACATAACCCCAGTGTCCGTCCCGCTCGGCCCCGATACGAGGACCGAACACGTTGGCGGTGCCGACAAACAAGCCCGCTGGCGTGGAAGCAAAGTTGCGGATTCCCCAGTTGTACTTGTTACCAAAACCGGATCGGGTGACAAGCTCGAACTGCTCACCATCACGGGTGCGCCACAGCGCGCAGCCCCCGTACCGCCGGTTCAGCTCTTCGATGCCCCAGCGTCGCAGCAGCGTCAGCACATCGGAAGGCCAGGCGTGCACGGGCACATAGGGCAGGAGGTTGGCCCAGGAGAAGCTGCCAACGTACAGCCAGCCCTCATGCACCACCATGCGCCAGATGTACCCGGCAAAAAAGTTGTCGAATCCGGCCTGAAACCCTGACAACGGCACCTTCATGCCATCTGGCGTATGCCGCGGCTGGCCGACAATCAGATCCCAGCTGTCATCCGGCCAGACCCGGAGCACTTCGGCCGCTGCCGGACCGATGCCGAACCGACGGTGAAACCCGCCGTTCACAATGGCGCTCCCCACATACAAGGCGCCATTGAACTCGCACATCGACAGGACCAGTTCGTTGTGGTTCCCCCGCCAGGCACCATGCTGCAACACCCGTGTCCAGCGGTACGGCAGGGTGTCGCCGCCATCGGTACGCCAGAGTTCAAAACCCTTGGCCGGGTTGACCGTCCCGGCGTACAGGCGATCCCCAAACGTGCCCATCTCGAACACGGTCACATTCGAAGGGTCGCCAAATCCGTCCAGGCTCGCCGGCTCCCACTTCCCGCTGGCGATGTCCGAGGTGGCGTAGATGGTGGACTCGGATCCCACACACTCCTGTGCCTGGCCATCGCCGCGGTTCGACCCGGTCGGTGTCGTGTGCACGCGGCCCTTGAACACCTGCAACGTCCGAAACGAGCGGACCGATTCGTCCCAGGGAGGGCGTGGCGCGACGCCAAAGTCCACGCCATCGACGCTGCGCAGGATATCCGGCGAATCGGTGACGATGGGCGCCCAGGTCGAAACATACAAGCAGGGTTCGCTGTCGCTCTGCCCCTGAAATACCGCCATTCCGCGAAAACTCACGTATCGCGGCACCCAGCGACCGTTCTTGCCCCAGACCCAGGGCGCGATGTAGACCAGTTCCCACTCCCGCGTCTGCGGGTCATAGGCCCAGATCTGGGCGCGGCGGTCGATGTCATAGGGCGTGTCGGTGCATTCCACCGGCCACGGCGCGAAATCCGGGAGAGGCCGGTTGATCCGCATCGAGGCAAAGGTGGAACGCGTGGTGCCGACATACAACCGCCCCTTGAACCAGGCCATGCTGTGTGCGTAGTTGTTGTGCGGATCGCCGAAGCCACTTTCGCAGATCAGCTGAAAGTCATTCCGTTTCAGGCCGGTATCCCGGCCAGCCGCTACGGCAACCACGACCAGACTTCAACCATCACGAAACGCGCGATCGCCTTGGTGTAGGCGACGGCCAGCGGCATCTTGCGTCCTTCCACCTTGGCCTGACCGCTCATCTCGCTGTACAGATCGCCGCTGGCGTTAGAAAGACGGATCTGCAACCGGATCACGCGGCCATTTTCACCGATCTCGGCAACCGGAGCCACTTCCGTCACCACGCCAGACACGCCGTTCCCCGGCATCGACCAGACTTTGACGGTGGCCGCCATTCCCGGCTGCACTTCGGCTGCCGCGAACTCGGGCAGGCGCAGTTCTGCGCTGAGCTCACGCGTGTTCTGGACCACCGCCACCACGTCACCGGGGCCAAGATAGCGCCCGGGCAGATATTTCAGATCGGCACCGGAGACATAACCTGCGACGGGAGCGCGTAGCTCCATCCGCGAGCGGGTTTCGCGCTGGCGCAGCAAATCAGCCTCCGCGCTGGCGAGCCGGCCTTCGATTTCGCGAATATCTTCCTCCCGGGTCGGCGTGATCACTTTGGTCAGATTCGACTGCTCCAGTGCCAGCACCTCGCGGTCAACATCCGCCTGGCTGATCGCGGCATCGCGTTCCTGGGTGGTAATTGCGCGGCGCTTGACCGCGGCTTCGGCCCGTTGGGCCTCGGACTCGGAAAACCGCAATCGGGCGCGCGCGGTGGCCACCCGTTGTTCCGCCTGCGCAATGTCCTCAGGCGTCGCTCCGTTGCGTGCGCGGTCCAGCGACGCTTGCAGAGAGGCCATCTGCGCCTCGGCGCTGACGATCTGGGCATCGACTTCCGCGGTATCCAGCAAGGCGATGACGGTGCCCTTTTCCACCCAATCACCTTCGGCCACCGCCACCGATACCACCCGCCCGGCGATGGCCGCCGCCACATCCCCGCGCTCTACCGGTTGCAGCGTGACCCGACCACCGGGCTCATAGGTATAAGGCCAGAGGGCCACGACCGCAGCCACCGCGAAGCCCGCGCCGTAACGCTTCACCGCGACCCGCGCGCCATCGATACTGGGCTGCCAGGGCGCCCGCGTCAGGTGTGCCCGCTGGTCGCGATATCGACGGGCCAGCGAATACACATAGATGACCGTTGCCAGCAGCAGCACGGCCACGGCCACGCCACCGAATTCCCCCTCCAGCCAGCGCGCCGGATACAGCAATATCAGCGCATTGACCACGATCATGAATGCCAAAGCGGACAGGGCGTAGACGATCAACGGCCCGCGCGGCGGCGGCGTGCGGTTGCCCCAGCGTAACCGGATGCCCATCAGCGTCAGAAAGCTTTGCTCGCGAAGGTCCGCCACACCCATCCAGCTCGCAAGCAGGTAGTAGCCATCGGTCCGCGCCAGCGGATTCAGCCGGATCAGGGCATTGCCCAGGCCCATCATCGCGGCCGTGATCAAGGCAGCGGGCAGCATGGTGGTTTCCAGGCGCATGATGAACCAGCCCAGCAGAGCCACAACGAACAACCCGAAGCCAGAGATCAGCGGCGCGGCAATAATGCGCATGCGCGCGGCCTTGTCCACATTCTCGGCCGCGCCTTCGGTGTCACAGACAAAGCGCGGAATGACGCGCAACGCCAGCACCACGCCGAAACGTGGCCACTCGCCGGTTTCCCGGTGGATGCTCCAGGCGCGGGCGGCAGCAGCGATCAGATTGGTCAGGATGGCCATCGGCAGGCCTACCGCCAACAGGTTGTCCCAGGCCAGCAGGCGCTGAAAATCCGCCTTGGCCATGTCCTGGTCACCCCAGAGCCCGGTGAGCAGGCCCAAGGTGAGAGCCAGCAATAGCCACGGCCCCCACGAAAAGCGGATCGGCCAGGCCAATGCGGCACCAAGCCAGGCAAAACGTGCCGGATGCAGCAGCCAGTCGATGGGCTCGCCCTGTACTCTGCCCCGCCATACGGACCCCGCCAGTGGCCCCAGGTTTGACTGGCTGCTCATGGAACCGGGCTCGGTCAATGGCGGAAAAGCCTCTTCATGCGAGTCATGCGCGGTAATGTGGGCCTGACGACGCTCGGCATCCGTTTGTGGCGGTACGGGCAGCGGCTCTTCGGACCCGGCCATGAGCAACTCGTTTTCCGACAGCTCCGCGGCGAAGGCGTCCATGTCGCTGGCAAGAATGTCGGCGCGCAGCTTCTGCGCCGCCAGCAACCGCTCGGCAGCCGTGCGCTTGCCATCGAACAATGTTGCGAGTTCGTGCTCCTCCGGCAGCAGCCGCAAGACCTGATTGCTGCGCACGGAAATCACCCGCACATAGCGCCCGTTCAAATCCTCGCGCGGCTCGGCACTGGCCCCGGCAAAGCGGAGATAGGGGTGTGAAAAACGATGTGTGTTGGACATCCTGGTGGACTTTTTATGGAATCGTTAAATCAAAAAGAACCCGCAACTGTTCACCACGGATAGCTCTATGCCGTATCTACAAGGAGTGACTGGCGAAGAAATCCCAGATCCGCTCGTTGGCGTTAAGGCTGGTTACGCCCTTTCCGCCACAGATGGATCCCGTCGGGTTGTTCCCCGTTCCCGGCCATACATGGCCCGCATCCTCGATCGTGCATAACTGCACCTGGGCACCGCCGAGACACCCCGTATGCGCCACGCAGCGCGCGCCGCCGTTGGTGTATGTCGGCAGCAATGGCGGCAGCAAGCAGCGGTTATTGGCAACCCAGAAATCAATGCTGTCCGACACCGGCGGTCGCGTCCCGCCTGCGGGACCAGTCGTCGGCCCACCATCAAACGGGGCACAAGTATCGGCCAAACCATGAATATGCAGCACCGGCACCGCCCGACTCGGCGAGCAGGCGTAAACCATCTGCTCGGGAGTCGCGTCCAGATCTCTGTTCATCATGAAGGACGAAACCGGTGCAATCGCAGCAAACATGTCCGCAGCCTCACAGGCCAGACGGTACGCCATCATGCCGCCATTGGAATGCCCTTCCGCGTACACGCGGGAGCGATCCACATCAATGGTTTCCTCCGCGTCTTCAACCATGGCCCGGATAACGCGGACATGGTCAATACCTGCTGTAGTCGCCGGCGCACAGCAGCTTCCGGCATTCCAGGTTCGCTCGAAACCCGCCGGTGTCAGCACCGCGTAGTTGTGCCGCACGGCGTTGACCCGAATCTGGGTGAATTCGTCGTAACCGACCGCGGTACCACCGCCGCCGTGCAGACTGACGACCAGCGGGACATTGTTGTCCAGCGCCTGAGCATTCGGCGCAAACAGCAAATACTTGTGGTTGATTCCGTTGACCTGCACCGAGCCGACATACTCCACCCCACCCACGACCGGCACCGGCACGCCACCCGAGCAGCCCGCCAACAGCCAGCCGCCCAGTAGCCAGGCTCCGATGCCAAATGCAAAGTGACGCATGATTACCCTACTGCCCCTGTTGTTCAGTCCCGCGACGGCTCAACCGGCTCCCTGTCGGGGTTCGGACTGGCCTCTTGCTGCTAGGTATATCAGGCTGCTTGCGTGATTTGTGTAGGTCAAATCCGGCATTCCGATGAAAATTTTTTGCGACGCACCATCGCGAGGCGCCACAGGCGCGGGGCCTGCTCTCCAACCGCAGTCATTTGAGTATGGTCATTCGCCTCTTGCAGACAATATCGGCATTTGCTAATTTAGCCTGACGCCCCAAACTGAAGATTCCCATGCGCAAACTTGTTCTTGCTTCTGCCCTTGCGGCCTTCGCTCTGAGCGCCCAGGCCGCCCCGCCTCCAGAAGCCGCGAGTTGCGCCGCTTGCCACGGGCCCGAAGGCAAAGCACCGAACCCGGAGTGGCCCAATCTCGCTGGCCAGAACAAAGCCTATCTGGTTCTCCAGATGAAGGCCTTTCGCGATGGCGGGCGAGTCAATCCGCTGATGAGCCCGATGGCGAAAACGCTCAGCGACGAAGCCATTGAGACGATCGCCACGTACTACAGTGGCCTCTAGCTCGCTATGACACCTGCAGCCGAGTGCAGGCTCGGCTTGGACGAATCCGCGGAGCCCTCACCGCTGTCCCGCGAGATGCCCCCCATGGATCCCAATGACATGGTCGAGCATGCGGATGACGCCAGTCGCTTGATGCGCGCGCTGGCTAACCCCAGTCGACTGGTCATCCTCTGCCTGCTCGGAACGGGTGAAATGTCGGTTGGTCAGATCAACGAAAAGGTACCGCTGGCGCAATCGGCGCTCTCGCAGCACCTGGCGGTGCTGCGGCGGGACGGTCTGGTCAGCACCCGACGTGAATCACAGACCATCTATTATTCGGTCAAGCCAGGGCCCGCAGCGGACATCCTGGCTGTGCTGCACTCGCATTTTTGTGCTGTCCCCGGCTAGATCCGGGACTTCGGGAGAACACAAACCATGACGCCCGTGACGGAATTCACGCCCGTCCCCGCCCTGCTCGGCGGCATCCTGATTGGTATTTCCGCCCTGCTGATGCTGGGCTTCAATGGCCGCATCGCCGGCATCAGCGGCATTGTGGGAAACCTGGTGGTCTCGCGCGGAACCGACTTTCTTTGGCGGCTTGCGTTCACCATCGGCCTGATCGGCGGAGCCGCGGCCTGGATTCACTTCGCACCGCCGGAGTCGCTCACCATCCATCTGGATGCCGACATGCCCACCATGCTGCTTGCCGGATTCATCGTCGGCGCGGGCACGCGCCTGGGCAAAGGCTGCACCTCGGGCCACGGGGTTTGCGGCATCGGACGCGTTTCACCGCGGTCGCTCACGGCCACGGTTATTTTCATGTCCGTCGCGGGCTTGACTGTTTATCTCATCCGGCATGTTCTGGGGGCCGGGGCATGATCCCGCTGATTGCATTGATTGCGGGGCTGCTCTTCGGGGTGGGACTGGCTCTATCCAACATGATGGATCCGGCCAAGGTTCTGAACTTTCTCGACATTGCCGGAAACTGGGATCCATCACTCATCCTGGTCATGGGCGGTGCCGTCGCGATCACGATGCCCGGCTTCCACTTCATCCTCAAACGTCCGCACCCTCTGCTTGACAAGCGTTTCTACGTCCCCGACGCCACTCAAATTGACCGCCCGCTGGTATTCGGCGCGGCGCTGTTTGGAATCGGTTGGGGCATCGGCGGGCTCTGCCCCGGCCCGGCCTTCGCAGCCCTGGCAACCGGCGAAGGTCGCATGTTTGGCTTCGTGCTGATGATGCTGGTGGGATACCGGCTCGTTTGCTACCTGGAAACTCGCCGGCTCCAGGCCAAATGCGAGTAAGCGCACCACATGGGCGCATTACAGGCTCACCCACGCCGCACAATGTGCCCCAATGCGGAACACACCAAAGACCTCATGCAATAAATCTTTCATTATTCATGTGTTTACAGCAGGTTCTTTTACCTTTAGATTAGCATCGGATGCGCACCATGGTGGTGCCATTGTGTTTAGACCATCCGAGTATCTATCTCAGGGGAGACTTGCCAATGAAACATGCAATGAAATGGGGCACCGGTATCGCAGCAATGCTGCTGAGCAGCGGTGCGTCCGCCTACCAGTTTGAGGGCACAGGCACCTACACCGACTTTGATGACCTGGACGATTCGTCTTTAGGTGTCATAGGGCAGTATTTCTTCAACAATGTGGATGACTCTGGCGTACCTCGCGCAGAAGCCGCTTTTCTGGGCCGGGCGAGTAGCGTAGGCCTCGCCTACTTCACCTTTGACGAAGCGGACGTCGATTCCATCGCCATTGGCGGGGAAATCTACTTTCAAAACTTCTACGCCGCCGCCGCACTCGGCCAGACAAGCTTCGGCTCCATTGATCGCGACGATATCAGCCTTGAATTCGGCTTTTTGCCCATGGATGGGCTGCGCCTCACGGTCGGTTACGATGATGAGGACTCCGATTTGGACATCCTGGATCTGACCACCATCTCGCTGAACGGCAAATACGTTGTGCCGCTTGCCGGCGATAAAGCTTTCAGTGTGGGGGCCTCCATCGCGCAGTCGGATGACGCTGATGACACCATCACGTACATGGCGTCGGGTGACTTCTTCATCAACCAGAACCTGAGTTTCGGGGCCGGATTTGAAGACACGGACCAGTCCGGATCAAGTGAAGCCATCGCGCTGCGTGCGCGTATGTTCGTCATCCCGAACCTGAGCGTTCAGCTGCAGTACAACATGCAGGACGACAACGACAGTATCGAACTCGGCGTGACGGGACGCTTCTGACCCCGAACTTGCCGCGGTGTTTACCGAGGGTCCAGGTGTTCTAACAACCCGGGCACCGGAACCGCGGACATGAAAAAGCCGGATTACGAGAGCATCGTAGTCCGGCTTTTCTTTTGACAGCAGCCCGGTTTAGTGACTTGAGGACTTCATTTACGGTGGCTCAGAACCCGAACTTCTTCTTCGACTTGCCACCCGCCACCTTGCGCAGCAATTCTTCAATGGCCCCGGGGCTGGAAATCAGCTTGCCGAAGGTTCCCATCGTCAGGTCGGGATGGAATACGGCCGCCCGGAAGCGCATGTGCAGGGCCACCACTTCCTCGCCCACCACCAGCATCTGGTAAGGCAGGTAGGGCGTGGTTTTCAGCTCCGAATTCTCATCCACCACATCGCGCAGAATGTGGCCGTCGTTGGCGCGCTTGTCGGTCACATTGGCACGCGACACGCCGAATAGCACCTGATTCGTGCCTGGAATGGCCAGCTGATAGACCTTCTCCGCACCGCCCGCTTTTTCCGCCAGCCCTTTTTCGACGGCGGCCACCGCAGCTTCATGTGACTTGTAGGATGCCAACTCATACACGTCCGGGAAGTACTCCATGCCCATCATGTAGTGGTAGCTTTCCAGCGTCTCCACTGAGCGCCCATCCTGTGTTCCGTAGGCCTGCTTGGCACCCAACGCTTCGGCCAGGTGCTTGGCCGCCGTGGCGGGCATCTCTTTCATCCGATACGCAGCGGCCATGTAGGGCGGGTTGATGTAGCTCACCTGCACGCCATCCGCAGCCTGCGTCAGTGCAATATGGTTGACCGCACCAAATCCTCCGTGCTCGGAGCCAGCCCCGGCCTTGGTCATTTCAGCGGTGGTCACGGCGATGACATGCGCGCCGTCGAAAGGACTGTACTCCCCTAGAATCGTGAATTGCTTGTCCTTGAGCGCCGTGCGCACCTTGGCGACTTCCGCGTCCAGCTCACCGGATGCGGTGTATGCGTGAATGAACGGTTGCAGCAGTTCTTCCGCATGCGCGGCAAAGCTGACGACAGCCCCCACCAGCATGGTCGCGGCAAATTTAACGATCGACATGGTTGGTCTCCCCTGTTGTCGAATGACGGTAACTAGTAGCGCCAGGCCACACCCACAGTGAACTCGAACTGCTTCATCGTGAGCGTGAGATCCTGATCGTTTTCATCCGGGCCGAAAGCCGTGCTCAGATCCGTACCGGACCCCAACAAAGGCACACCGGCACCCAGCAGACCTTCACCCGCCAGGTCGACGAATGTGGCCTCGGTGTTGGATAACGGGTTCTTGCCCCGCACCGAAACTGGCGGCGCGTACATCAGTGATGTTTCGATGAACATGTTCTCGGACCAGCGGACTGAAACACCGGCGGTGTAGTGCGTTTCGATCACACCTGGCGCCAGCGTATTGAACAGGACCTCGGTATTCGGAATGGGCTGATTGGTCGTGCTGTAGCCCAGACGGAACTTGTAGCCACCGAAGGTGTACTGGAAACCGAACTTGTAAATGTCCATGTCTTCCCAGCCGAAGCCAGGACCGGTTTTCGCGCCCAGGCAGGCCGGGCTATCCGCATCCGAGCCACCAAAGCCCAAAGCAAAAAACAACCGCGGCATGGCACAGTTGTTAACGAACTCATTGGGGTCCAGCGGGTTGTTTACCGACGTGATTTCGCTGTAATTGATCCGCTGATAATCAGCGATCAGGCGCATGTTCTCGGTCAAACGGAAAGCCAGCCCCAGGTTCCAGCTTGAAGGCACATCAAAGGCACCCTCATCTGCGAACAGGCCTTTGTATTCATCGAACTTGTCCATCCACACGCGGGATTGGTAGGAACCACCAATGTTGACGAAAGGAATCAGCCCGGTGAGAAAACCCACGCGGTAACCCGCACCGTAGGCCAGGTCGTGGCCGCGATCGGTCACCCGGTCCGGCGTGTTCGAGAATTGCGCGAAGGCCCCCAACCCCTGCGCGGCAAAACGGCTCATGGCGAACAACGGCGCGATGCCAATAGAGCTGCGATCACCAATTTTGTAGGCCACCGATGGCGACACGAAGATGATCGCCAGATCCACCCCGGCGCGGCTGTTCCTGTCACCGCAGAAATTGCCGGGCCCCCGCACGAGCTCGCCGCCACCCAAGCCACCTTTGCACTCTTCTTCGAGATCGAACAGTAACGTGGTGGGCTCCGACATCCCTTGGGCGAACACGGTGGAACTGCCCAGATACTCGGTGTTCAAGCCACCGTTGCCATACATCGAAATGCCCCAGCTGGCGTTCTCCCCCCAGGCGCGGTTGTAGCTGATCGCCGGTAACGGGTAGTACTCGTTATGACTGCGCTGTTCGTCGATTGGCGACAGGAACACGATGCCCTGCTGGGCGTCAGCTCCCCGCTCGCTGGCCGTGTAATCACGAATAGGGACGAACATCGATAGCGCGACTTCCGTGGAGTCGCCCATCCACACCATCCCGGCGGGGTTGATGGTGACGACCAGTGCATCTTCGGGGAGTGCCGTTCCCGCGCCGCCCAATGCTTTCTGCGCGGTACTGAATCCATGCGCGAAATAACCATTGGTCGCCGCCGCCATCAGGGGGAAAGCCCCAATCAACGCCGCAACGCCCAGCCTCATCGACCCGGTCCGTGTCATGTCTCTCCTCCTAAGTATGTGCGGGAAAAGCGTAATGCTAACGCCGCACACACGGTTTCACGCTGAATATAAGATTAGCACGGAAAGTTATAAAGCAAATTCACGGACGGCGCCATCCGTTCCGGGCTTGCACGGCCGCAAACGACTATGCGGCGCGCAGAGGTTGGAGTAGTAGCCGATCCAGGCGCGAATCGTCAGGCTGCCGAAACTGTGGCAACCCCAGTGTCATGCCCAGCTGCCCACCAACCGGGTCGGCCCGGTAGGTCTTTGCCAGCCGATCCCAGATCGACAGGTTGAAGCCGAAATTGCTGTTGGTTTCATCCCACTGCACGGAGTGGTGAATCCGGTGCATGTCGGGTGTCACCAGCAACCAACGCAACGCGCGGTCAGCCTTTTCCGGAATCGCGATATTGGCGTGGTTGAACATCGCCATGCCATTCAGCAGCACTTCAAAAGCCAGCACGGCCTCCGGTGGCGCGCCCAGGAGCCACAGCACCACCGCTTTCCACAGCATCGAGAAAAGTATCTCCAGCGGGTGAAAGCGCAACGCCGAGGTGGCATCGAGATGCATATCCGAGTGGTGCATCCGATGCAGCCGCCACAGCAACGGGACCTTATGCGCCAGCACGTGCTGCACGTAAATGGACAAGTCCAGCAGCAGCAAGGCCAGCGCAAAAGCCACCCACCCGGGCCCGCTCCATGCATTGAGCAAGCCGCTGCCCTGAGCCTGATACGCCAGGGCGAAACCGACCGCGACACCGGGAAAGACCAAACGCAGCATCAGCGCGTTGAGAACCTGAATGCCCAGGTTTCCCGGCCAGCGCTGTAGTCGGGGGATCGTCACGGGACGCCGGGGAATCATCAGTTCCAGGATGACCATCACCAGCAGCACCCCCGCGAACGCCAGCAGACGAATCAGCGGTTCGTGTTCAAGCATCGAACTAATGCTCGGGGGCAATCACGTCGACACCTGCCGTTCGCAACTGCTCGTACCCGCCCGGGCGCAGTACATGCACGTGGGTATAACCGGCATCGGCCATCAGCAAACCCGACTTGAGCGCCCGATTCCCCGACCGGCAGTAAATCAGCACCGGCTCATCCAAATTCAGGTGCAACGGCACCAGCACTTGCGGCAATTCGTCCAGCGGCGCCAGCCTGGCCACCGTCAAGTGACCCTGATCCCATTCTTCGGGGGTCCGAACATCCAGCACGGGAATCTGCGCGCTGATCAATTCGCTGGCTGCGGGGACATCCACGATGACAATTTTGGAGAGATCCGGCTCATCCGGTTGAGGCGGCATAACGCTACACGCCGTCAGCAACAGGGCCAGCCCCATGAATAATCCGTTGCGCACCGTTGTCGCGGGCTGACTCATTTTCACCCCCGCACCGCCTTGCTAGTTAAGACTTCACTAATATATCGTCTGCGCAGACCCGCGACCAGACCGTATTTACCGCAGCAGCTTGGGGAGCAAATTACATGAACATGCATGAGGTCATCGTCCGCAAATGGGGGAAGCAACTGCTTCCATGGATCGAAGATCTCGGCCTGTTTCTGATTCTCACGGTAACCCTGATCGCCGGCGGTCAAGCCTTGTGGGCGATGCTGCAGCACGGAACCATCGCGTTATCCGACCTGCTGCTGCTGTTCATCTACCTGGAACTGATCACGATGGTGCGGATGTACTTCACCTCGCGGAAATTGCCGGTGCGCATGCCGCTGTACATCGCCATGGTCGCCATCGCCCGGCACATCGTGGTGGATGCCAATCACTCGGAATACAAGGGCATCCTCATGATCGCCATCGCGGTGCTGATCTTGTCGCTGGCCGTGCTGGTGGTTCGGTTTGGACATCTGCACTACCCCTACCCACCGGACGACGGCAGCGAGCCGCGCGACGGGGAAAAAACGCACTGAGGAGCAAACATCGCCGTTGCGCAGCAATCCCGGCCGAAAACCGCCAGACTGACACCCGCGCCGGAAAGGCGCACCCCAACCTTTTGAGGAGATTTTCGATCCATGGCCACACCACCACGGACGGCTTTTGTCACCGGCGCCACCGGTTTTCTGGGGCTCAATCTGGTCCGGGAGCTGATTGCCCAAGGATGGCAGGTCACCGCGCTGCATCGCCCCACCTCCAACTTGAAATATCTCAAGGACCTGGATTTGACCCTGGTCGAGGGCGACATCCTGGATCCCGAAAGCCTGGAAACTGCAATCCCCGAGGGTGTGAATGCCGTCTTTCACGTCGCCGGGGATACCAGTTTGTGGTCCGGCCACGATCAGATGCAGACCCGGATCAATGTCGAAGGCACCTGCAATGTCATTGACGCAGCGCTGCAGCGCCGGGCCGGGAGATTCATCCACACCTCAACCACCTCCGCGTTTGGCCGGCATGACGGGATCGTCAACGAGAGCACGCCGTCACGCGCTGCCACATCCGCGGTGAACTACGAAAAAAGTAAATGGCAGGGCGAACAGGCCGTTTTCCGCGCGGTGCGCGAGCGTGGCCTGGATGCAGTGGTGTTAAACCCGGCGGCCATCCTGGGCCCTTATGACCAGCACACCTGGGCACGAACCTTTTACATGCTGCGCGACGGCAAAATCGCCGCCCTGCCGCCGGGGAGCGTGTCCTTCAATCACGTACGGGAAATCGTCAAAGCGCATATCGCCGCGGTCGACAAAGGCGTGACCGGGGAGCAGTACATCCTGGCCGGTGACGCCATGCAGCTCGCGGATCTGCTGCGCAAGATGGGGGCTCTGATGAATTGCAAGGTGCCCACGATGGTCGCCCCCGCGTTCGTGTTGCAGCTCATGGGCTTTGTGATGGGCTTTGTGGCCCAGCTAACGGGCAAGGAGCCGGACATCTCTCCGGAAATGGCCGTCTTCATGGCCAGAAAACATCTCTATGACTGCAGCAAAGCCGAAGCGGTCCTGGGCTTGCGGCCCACCAGCCTGGACGAATGTTTGCGGGATTCCTACGACTGGCTCAAGCACGAACAGCTGCTTTAGAGCCGGCGGCCCCGCTGCTGGCCATTGCGCTCCCGCTGCGATGCTCCGTACGGCAGGACGCGCCCAGGAGAACGGTATTGGTGCTCCGTACACTCGGGAGAAGGCGAGGGCCGTAACCCTCGCCGGGATCCCCACTCCGAGTTAGTGGAGTACGCGGGCGCTCGATACTTCAGCGGCCAGCAACGCATGCGCTGCCGGAGACTGAATATCCTGGGGTAACTGCTCTTGTACGCAGCGTTCGATAATCGCTGCACGGAGCAGTTCTCTCATCAGCCCCTCCGTGGAGAGCAACAAACGTCGCACCTCGGAGGCTCCTGGGTGACTAGAGTCGAAACTGATTGCCGGTCGGCCGCTGGCGCTGACACCATGCAGTTGCAGGCCGTTTTCCAGAGCCTGGTCAACGAGATCGCGGGCAAGCTTGATATTCATGTGTGGTTCTCCATTTCCTAGCGTGACGATCCTTGGCCACTCAGCCTTTGTCACTTTCACATAAATTTTACATTTCCGATGATACCCATCTGCTGCGCATCTGCAAAGGTCCGCCCATAATTGGCAGCACACCTGCTTGTGTCGCCCACTCGAGGAGACTGCCAATATGAAATACAGAACCATCCTTCTGGGAATTCTGCTGGCCCCCTTCTGCACAACCAGCCTGGCGAACGATCACGTCGGCGATTTCAGCCAGTGGGCTCTGGAGTACGAGCAAGTCATCAAAAAGGGTGAGGAACTGTTCGCCGACCCCTTCTTCAGCGAGAACGGAAAATCCTGCGCCGAATGCCACCCAAAGGCTCAGAACACACATCCGGGCACCTACCCCAAGTACCGCAAGAGCCAACAGCGGGTTATTCAGTTCTGGGAAATGGTGAACTGGTGCGTCACCAAGGCGCTGGGCAAGCCACCCCTTGCCGCAGACTCGGCTGAAATGACGGCTCTGGTGGCTTACATCACCCATGAGAACAAGGGCGCCGCGTTGAAACCCGGCGGCCCCTGACTCACGCAACAAGGCAAATCATGAAAACACCGCGGGGTTTGGTCCCCCTCATCGAGGACGGCATCATTGATGGCGTGCTCAGCCAACTCCGCAGCGGCAAGGAAGCTACGGTTTATGTCGTCGATTGTGGCGGCGAACGACGCTGCGCCAAGGTGTACAAGGATGCGGAAAAGCGCAGCTTTCAGAACGCCGTCAAATACCGCGAGGGGCGCAAAACTCGCGGCAGCCGCGACGCTCGTGCGGCCGACCGCCGCAGTCGGCACGGCCGACGGGTGCAGGAAGAAGAGTGGAAAAACGCCGAAGCCGATGCCCTGTTCCAATTGATGGCGGCCAAGGTCCGCGTCCCCAAGCCCTATGGCATGTTTGATGGCGTACTGCTGATGGAACTCGTCTGCGATGAAGACGGATACCCGGCACCGCGCCTGAACGAAATCGACATGACTGCGGAACAGGCGCGCACCTGGCATGCCTTCATGATCGAGCAGATCGTGCGCATGCTCTGCGCCGGCACGGTGCACGGTGACTTGTCCGAGTACAACGTGCTGCTGGATGGCGAAGGCCCGGTCATCATCGACCTACCGCAGGCAGTTCAGGTGGCCGGCAACAACAACGCCTTCGAAATGCTGGAGCGGGATGTCAACAACATGCGCGCGCTGTTCAGCCGCTTCGCCCCCGAAATCGCACACACCCAATACGCCAAGGAGATGTGGGATCTGTACCTCAAGGGCGAACTACATCCCGGCAGCGAACTGACGGGCACCTATGTCGAGGACCAGAACGCCGCCGACCTCGACTCGGTGCTGGACCAAATCGAGGAAGCCCGTTGGGAACACGAAATCCGCGAAGCGGGGCGCCGGGCCGCGGAAGAAGAAGACGACTAGCGCTCGCAGCACCACACGATCATTTGTTCCGCGGGGAGGCCAGATCCGCACCGACCGGCAGACCAATTTCCGCTAGAAAATTTCGTCGGCGTGCACTTGAAACGACTTCAACACATTGGGCCCGAAGGTGTTGCTGATGGATACATCCGCGGCATCGCGACCGCGGGCGAGCAGTACGCGCCCGATTCGGGGAACATTGTTCCGCGGGTCGAAGGTGTACCACTGACCATCGAGGTAAGCCTCGAACCAGGCGGCAAAATCCATCGGACCGAATGGCGGGGTTTCGCCCATGTCACCCAGATAGCCCGTGCAGTAACGCGCCGGGATGTTCAGGCAGCGACAAAACGTGACCGCCAGATGAGCGTAGTCCCGGCAGACACCAACACCCTCGTGGAAGGCTTCGTTCGCCGTGCGCGTATTCCGCGCAAATTCGTAACCGAACTGAATGTGGTTGTGCACGTAATCGCAGATCGCCTGCAAGCGCGGCCAGCCCAGCGGCGTGCCGCCAAACAGCTGCCACGCGGTTTCCGAGAGCCGGTCCGTTTCGCAGTACCGGCTTCCCAGCAGAAACAGCAGCGCATCGTCCGGCAGCCGCTCGACCGGCGTTTGCTGCGCCTGCGGCAGGTAAACATCGCGCTCGCCGGTGTCGCGGATTACGGTATCGGCAGACAACCGCACCAGGCCCGGTGGCGCAACGATCCGCGAGCACCAGTTTCCGAACCCATCGCGGTAGGCCGTGATTGGCACCGGAGGGTCAGCAATCATGTGATCGGGCCTCACCAGGTCTGAAACCCGGGCGTAATGAACGCTCAGGGTCAAGATCATCGGGGTGGGTTGTGGGCATTCGTATACCAGGTCATACCCGATACGGATTTTCATGTGTGACTCCTGTCAGGGGGAAGCGCTTTGGGCGCAATTGGATGTTCAGCTGCCGGCGGGCCAGGCTCGCCCCCCAGGCATCGCCGCAAGCTCTCGGTCACCACCGTGCGCAGGGGCTGCCAGCTCGCGGCAGAGCCAGAAACTAGGGACTGGTTTAGTTCCAGCTCCACCCCGATGTAACGATCGGCCGAAAGCCGCCGACGAAAATATCGGGTGAGGCCATCGTTGCGGCCCTCGTAGGGGTAGTTGCGGCGTACGCGCAGTGCGGGCTCCTGGAGCAGAAAAGCCTGCTTCCATGCGCGGCAAAACGCACGCTCCCCGTGCCGTGACGGGTCGTACAGCAGACCAACATCCGCACTGCGTACCTTGCCGAAAAGCTCGGGAGTAAAGCTGTGCACCGATACATGCACAACGCGCTGACAATCGGCGATACCCTGCAGCACGACCTGCTCAAGCGCTTGCCGGTAGGGGAAATAGTGAAACTGCAGAATACGCTGACGTTGCTCAGCCGGAGCTTGGCGAACCGACGCCCCATGAAGTTTTGGATGATGTTCCGAGCGGTTCAGGTCAACCAGCAAACGGCTGACCGTGGACGCCACAAGGGGCGCACCAAACACCCGAGCCAGCTCCTGGGCCATCACCAATGCACCGAAGTCCAAGCCCCGATGCGAATCCAGCGTGGGCGATTGGCCCGCAAACAGCGAGCGGTGCTCCACAGGAATCAGGTTCCCACCATGTTCGCAGCTGAAAACCAGCGCCATACCTCTCGCTTGCCGACCGGGATCAGAGGGATCGGGTTCGGCCGCAGCGAGATCAAAGCCTGGAAGGCGCAGCATCTGGGAAGATTCTCCAGTGACATCTGCACACGTTCCCCGCCGAGTATCCGCGGGGCATGCAAGTCACCCCACTCTACGCTTATCACTGCGCCAGCGTGCCGCGAGGCTGGCCGAATCTCGATTCCTCAGAAAAATAGTCATGCGCTATTGATGTGATGGGATTTTAATTCCCATGGCTATGCTCAAAACTCCCATACTGCGTTCCTATCGGCAGCCGACATGGCTGCCTCCAGCCAACCACCAGGAGATACGATGGATACCCACACCCCCACCAACGCCGGCAAATGCCCGGTGATGCACGGCGGCAACACCGCCGTCGGTCGCTCCAACATGGAGTGGTGGCCGAACGCCCTCAATCTGGACATCCTCCACCAACACGACAGCAAGACCAACCCGCTTGGCGATTTTGATTACCGCGAAGCGGTCAAAACGCTGGACGTCGCCGCACTGAAGCACGACCTCACCGAACTCATGACCAGCAGCCAGGCCTGGTGGCCGGCCGACTGGGGCCACTACGGCGGCCTGATGATCCGCATGGCCTGGCACGCCGCCGGCTCCTACCGCACCGCCGACGGCCGTGGCGGTGCCGGCACCGGTAACCAGCGCTTCGCGCCGTTGAATTCCTGGCCGGACAACGCCAACCTGGACAAGGCCCGCCGTCTGCTCTGGCCGATCAAAAAGAAATACGGCAACAAGATCAGCTGGGCGGATCTGATCATCCTCGCCGGCAACGTGGCCTATGAATCGATGGGTCTCAAGACCTTCGGATTCGCGTTTGGTCGCGAAGACATCTGGCACCCCGAGCAAGACACCTACTGGGGCTCCGAGAAAGAATGGCTCGCCCCAACCGGCAGCGAAGGCAGCCGCTATTCCGGCGAACGTGATCTGGAAAACCCGCTCGCCGCGGTGATGATGGGTTTGATCTACGTGAACCCCGAAGGCGTCGACGGCAAACCGGACCCGCTGAAAACCGCCCATGACGTGCGCGTGACCTTTGCCCGCATGGCGATGAACGACGAGGAAACCGTGGCCCTGACCGCTGGCGGCCATACCGTGGGCAAGGCGCACGGCAATGGCGATGCTGCCAATCTGGGGCCGGCGCCCGAAGCCGCCGCCATCGAAGAACAGGGCCTGGGCTGGAACAACCACAAGACCCGCGGTATCGGCCGTGACTCGGTGACCAGCGGCATCGAAGGGGCCTGGACCACACACCCGACGACCTGGGACAACGGCTACTTCGACCTGTTGCTCAAATACGACTGGGAACTGAAAAAGAGCCCGGCCGGCGCCTGGCAGTGGGAGCCGGTGAACATTGCCGAGGACGACAAGCCGGTCGACGCGGAAGACCCGTCCATTCGTCAGAACCCGATCATGACCGACGCCGACATGGCGATGAAGATGGACCCGGAATACCGCAAGATCGCCGAACGCTTCGCCGCGGACCCGGCCTACTTCTCGGAAACCTTCGCCCGCGCCTGGTTCAAGCTGACCCACCGCGACATGGGGCCCAAAGCCCGTTACATCGGCCCCGAAGTTCCCGCCGAAGATTTGATCTGGCAGGACCCAGTGCCCGCCGGCAACCGTGGCTACGACGTGGATGCGGTCAAAGCGAAGATCGCTGCCAGTGGGCTTTCCATCGGTGAGATGGTCAGCACCGCCTGGGACAGCGCGCGCACCTTCCGCGGTTCGGACATGCGCGGCGGTGCCAACGGTGCGCGTATCCGCCTGGCCCCGCAAAAGGACTGGGAAGGCAACGAACCGGCCCGTCTGGGCAAGGTGCTCGGCGTACTCGAAGGCATCGCGGCGTCCACCGGTGCCAGCGTGGCGGATGTGATTGTGCTGGCCGGCAATGTCGGCGTCGAGCAAGCAGCCAAAGCCGCCGGCTTCGACATCCGCGTACCGTTTACGCCGGGCCGGGGCGACGCCACCACCGAGCAGACCGACGCCGAATCCTTCGACGTGCTGGAGCCACTTCATGACGGCTACCGCAACTGGCTGAAGAAGGACTACGCGGTCAGCGCCGAGGAAATGATGCTGGACCGCACGCAGCTCATGGGCCTGACCGCGCCCGAGATGACCGCCCTGGTCGGCGGCATGCGGGTGCTCGGCACCAATCACGGCGGAACTTCGCATGGCGTATTCACCGACCGGGTGGGCGTGCTCAGCACCGACTTCTTCGTCAACTTGACCGACATGGCGTACAGCTGGAAGCCCGCCGGCAGCAATCTCTACGAGGTTCGTGACCGTGCGAGCGGCGAGGTCAGGTGGACCGCCACCCGCGTCGATCTGGTCTTCGGCTCGAACGCCATCCTGCGGGCCTACGCCGAGGTCTACGCCCAGGATGACAACCGGGAGAAATTCGTCAAAGACTTTGTCGCCGCCTGGAGCAAAGTCATGAACGCGGACCGCTTCGATCTGGCCTAGCGAAAACCACCGCCCTCACACCGCTGCACCCAGGGTGTGAGGGCTTGGGGCCCGGCGTTCTGCCCCGCACCGGCGGTCGGCGCCCAGCCGAGCAGGGTCAAACGTGCTTCAGCCCTGAGCGGGGTGAGGCCGCTACAGGGTCTTCATGTATTCGAGTAACGCCTCGCGTTCCTTGTCGGTCAGCGCCCGCGTCCATTCGTGGCCACGATTCTTCTTCGAGTACATATTGGTGTTGTAGATCATCCGGTCTTCCAGGCCCTGCTCACCCACCGGCGGCGGCACGACCCATGTTGGCCAGAGCAGGCCTCCGAGCAACAGATCGGCACCCCACTGAATTTCCTCGGGAACATCCTGGGCGGGCTGGCAGGTGTAGTAGGGAATGCCCTGCCCACCATCGCCGCAGTTCATCAGGTCATAGTTCCAGCCCAGTTTTTGCCAGTTGTAGCCACCCGCTTCACCGTTGATTCGCACCTCGAATGCGTTGAAGTGGACGGGGGTCGTGGTGCGCTGTCGCCGCCACACTTTCGGCCGTGAGTCGGGGTCAAGAACGCCCCAGATATCCGGAACCGAGCCATTGTGGAAGTAAGGCGCACTCGCCCAGACGCCATGCAATGGCGGCGTGTGGTAACCCACGATTTTCTCCTCGAATGAGCAAGCGCCCTTGATCCGCCCGACAGATTCGCCCAAACCCAGTTCGGGAATCTGGCCTACGGAGGCAGCAAACGCGGGGCTTACTGCATCCGCCAGTAACTCCAGTGAACCGCTATGACCGAGGAGTCGTGACAGATGATCGGCGAAGTCCTCACCGGACAACCCGGCAAACAGGTAATCATCCATCGTTTCCGTCATGGCATCTTTTTCTTCCGGCGTGAGGTAGCCCTCCATCGCGTCGGGGTACGACCACCAGAAGGTGGAAACATGCTCGCGGATTTCACTGGCCCAGCCTTCAGCCTGAGCCGGGTCGGTATCGATGATTTCGATCGGCACCGTGTACCCCGTCGTCCCGGCCAACCGTGGGTCGGGCAGAAAGCGCGTGTCGTTTGCGTAGCGGGGCGCGTAGACGCCATGACAGCCCGCACAGGAACCATTTCCCTTGGGGCGCGGAATATCTGCGTTTTGCCCATCTGCCCACAGGTCTTTTTCGTGGAACAGAATCGCGCCCTGAATGGCCAGCGACTGGTTGATGCAACCGGGGTGGTCGCCCCCCGAGGGCGTGCCGTTACTGGATGAACAATACCCTGCCGGATAGTCCGGCGCCTCAATGGTCAAGGACCACTGGTGCACATCTTCGTAGGTGCCCTCCAGCCCTTTGACTTGATCACCGCTCAGGCTGTTCACGCTGCCGAAATACATATTTCCGCGAGCCGAATCGGTCGAGTGACCACCAAACCACAGATATCGTGTTTTGTTGGAAAGCCACCACCAGGCCGGTGGATCCTGATCGCCGGTATTGCCATGTAACGGGTAAGTCAGCAACCGTGCGTCGTTTTCCAGGCTGTCAAAGTCACGACGAATCACCATGTATTCGATTTCGGTATCCGCCGCGTTGGTTCCACGCGTGGTGTTGATCAGGGGGATGTAACCGACGGCAGGCAGGTTGAAAGGGGCGTACTGACCAAGTTCATTGGTATACAGCCCCGCGTGAATCAGGTCGGTATACAGCACACCCAGTTCGGTGTTGGTGTTCGGCAGCCCCATGAAGGTGCCGCGGTCGTTGCCGCCATAGCTGGCCGCATTACCCACCCCGTCACGGCCTGTGACTTCGCCCTGGCCAATCTGGCCGGCATGACAGGAGAAGCAGGTCAGCCCCAATGTTCCGGAGTAGGAGCCGTCGGCATTGCGGCCCTGAGCAAAGCCCAGCGGGAGCCGGCCACTGCCGCCAAACTCCGCGGTCAGAAAATCACGCTCGTCAATGCCGCTTGCCGCATCAACGATTGGGTAGGGGTTGTAGATGTGCGCGGGTGCCGGAGAATGCCCGTAACGCTCATAAATTTCTTCGTCGTAGTTCTCGGGGCGTTCGCTCAACCCCCAAAGCCGCCACAAGTTGTTCCATTCGTCTGCAGAAAACTCGGCGACATGGCCTCCTTCATGCGGCTGCGAGGCCGGCGTCATCGCCACCCAGTCGTGGCCGTGCTGAACCGCCATTCGCCACTCTCCACAGGTTGCCGGGTCCGGTTTGGCGGAATAGATCGGTGGCTCTCCGGCAGCCTCCCGCAATTCATTCTGCCGCGCCTGCGTCTCGAACAGGGTCTCGGTGTGGCAAATCTCATACGGGTCATTGAAATGAACCGCGTATTGCTCCGAATCGATCAATCCCAGCGCCCCGGGGAACCCATCTGCTTGCAGCATCCGGCGGGGATCCTGATCCCAGTCGATGGGCTGACTGTCCGGCGCACCGTCACAAATCTGGTTGACGAAGAAGTGTTTCCCAGGGTTTTGCAGCAAGGACTCGATCAAGGCCCCATCCCTGCCGATGACCTCGGTTCGGCTATCAGCAGCGGTGTCGATCCGCCCCCCCTCGCAGGCCACCAACAGGCTAATACCGGCCAGCAGCAAGAATGACCTGGCACGCAAAGCGCTCTGGAAATACCGATTCATATTGTGTTCTCCCCCTAAGGACTGCGCATGCTATCAGGTTGCCGATCCCGCTCCAGGCGGGGGCCGAACCCCGCCCGGGCTTGATTCCCCAGCTCTGCGCCAGACGACGACGTAGCCGCTTTATCGCAGCCGAAAAATCTTTCTTCAACCCACACGGCCCGCGTAATTCGCCAGCGAAACGCGCTCAATGATGACGTGAAAAAGCCCTCGACGGCGGCTGAGAAGCGTGACAGCTCGACCGCAGTGAATCGAGGACCCACGTTAGGCAGCGGCGACTGCCGGCGGCAGCTTCCCGCCGGGAAATGCCAGGCGAATATTGTTCAGCCAGGTGGTACCAAACTGACGCCAGATCGACGCCTTGTTGTAAGGCAGGCCAAAACGCGCGGCCACCGCCTGCACCCGTGGCGCCACCTCCGGGTAACGATTGCTGCACAGGTCCGGGAACAGGTGATGTTCGATCTGATGGCTCAAATTGCCCGACATCACGTGAAACAGCGGCCCGCCTTCGATGTTGGCGGAACCGAGCAGCTGGCGTAGGTACCACTGCCCTTTCGATTCACCTTCCACCTGGTCAGGCGTGAAGGTGTACACGCCGTCCGGGAAGTGACCGCAGAAAATGATCACGAAGGCCCAGATATTGCGGATGACATTGGCCAGCGCATTGGCCCCGGCGACCAGGCCGAAAACCAGCAACGGCGAGACGGGCACCAGCAGAGACATCGGAATGGCCACCAGGGCCGCAGCCCCCGGCCACATGATGTAGTCCTTGCGAAACATGCCCCAGATTTTCTGGCCAATGTTCTTGAACAACGGCCCGAACTCGGAGGGCTTTTTCTTGCCTTTGGCGATGTCATCGACGGCCTGTTCGTGAAAGGCGATGCTCAGGCCAAAGTTGAGCATCAGCACGATGAAGGTGATCGGCTGAAACAGGTAGGCCGGGTGCCATTTCTGCAGGGGGGTGACGCGCATGATGCCGTAGCCCACATCCAGGTCCTTTTCGAGCACGTTGGTCCAGGTGTGATGGACGACGTTGTGCGAATGCATCCAGCGATCCGAGCGACCGCTGGTGTCCCATTCCCAGGTGTTGGACTGGATTTCCGGATCTTTCATCCAGTCCCACTGCGCATGCAAGATGTTATGCGCGATTTCCATGTTTTCCAGGATCTTCGCCAGGCCGAGGACCAGTGCACCCAAGCCCAGGACCAGCAAGCTGGTGCCCCAGCCGGCCAGGGCGTGCGGCCATGGCGGCAGCATGAACAGGCTCAGGTAGATGAGGATGCGGCCACCCAATGCCATGCTGCGCTGGGTGCGGATCAGCCGCAGGATATACAGGCGGTCCTTCTCGCCACGCGAGGCCATCGCCTCGTCGTAGATGGCGTCGATTTCGCGGCCGAATTCGTCGATTTGTTCATCGGTGAGATTCACCGGTAAGCGTTTGGCGGTTGCCATGGTTTCTTCTCCCGTTGGGATTAAAGATCGAGTTCGCAGTCGCCTGCGGCGGCGCAGACACAGGTCTGCACGATGGCACCGACCTCGTTGAGCAGCTTTCCGCTGCGCAAGTCACGCACGCAGCCCGATTTCAGGGTGGTATTGCAGGTATGGCAGATGCCCATGCGGCAGCCGTGTGGCGGATTCATGCCGGCGTCTTCGGCCACCCTGAGCAGGTTGGTCTGGCAGTCCGCGTCTACTTCGATAGCACTGGCCGCAAACCTGACTTTGCCGCCGACGGCATCGGACGGGACCTCCGCAAATTCCGCCAGGAATCGCTCGGTATGCAACTTGTTCGACAGTCCAGCGTCTGCGAAGACCTGTTTCAGGCTGCTCAACAGCGTGGCCGGGCCGCAGGCGTAGCAATCGCGCTCGCGCCAGTCGGGGCACAGCTGTTCCAGCTGCTCCAGGCTGAAATGCGATTCGCCCGACTTTTCCTCGCCCAGCGCCCGCGTATGCACTTCGTGCAGGGAATAGTAGGGCTGCTCCGCATTCAGCTTGCGCAGCTCCTTGCCGAAAATCACATCGTACTCATGCGGTGCATAGTGAATGTGCACCGTGGACGGCATCCGTTGTTGTGCCACCAGGCTGCGCAGCATGCTCATGGCCGGTGTGATGCCACTGCCCGCCGTTATGAACAGTGGCTGGATGGGGCTGGCATCGGGCAGATAGAAATCGCCTTGTGGCAGACCCACCGGAATGTGCTCGCCGACCTTCAGGTTGCGTACGATATGACGCGATAAGCGCCCGCCGTCCAGCACTTTGACGGTGATGGTAAAGCAGCCGTCGTCGCGTTCCGGCGCCGAGGAAATGGTGTAGGTCCGGGTGTAGTGTTGCCCGTCCACCGGAATACCGACACGCACATGCTGCCCGGCCCGATGCATGCGCCAGTTCGCTCCCGCCTTCAGCGTGATGGTGCGGGAATCCTTGGTCTCATCCCAGACTTCCACCACCTGCGCCTGCATCTTGTGCGTGGTCCACAGCGGGTTGACCAGCTCCACGTAATGCGAGGTCTTGAGCGGGTAGGCGAACATGTCGGTGAACGTGGAGAGACGGGATAACCAGCCTCTCTCCCCATTGGCATGCTGTTGCGATTGCATTGTGTGTCTCCGGTTCTTGCATTGTGGCGACGCTGCGGATGCAACTTCGCCTGAATGCACCTTACAGGCTGTCTTCAAGTGCTGCCGGGCCATCGAGCATGGCCCGGCATCTGTCTGCGGTGCAGGTTCCTTGCTCGGATTACGCGGTGGCGAAGTCCTCAGAAGCCGCCTGCAGGGTGTCCGGCTTGGTGAAGCGGTTGCCCCGCCGGAAGGTGCCGAAGTCGTTGAAGCGCACGCCCATTTCGCGCATCACTTTGTGCGCGGTCGGCGCGGTCCACTGACGGATGTAGAAGGGTTCTTTCACCACGAAATGGTGAATCGCATGGGTGCTGCCGAAGTTGAAGCAAAACAGCTGGAAGGGCATCAGCCACCAGGGATTCAGGACCTGGGTCTGCTGCATGACGTTCTGGTCTTCAACGTCGCCAAAGTAATGCATATTCGAGCTGACGAAATGCAGGCAGAAGGTGCGCAGGAAGCTGGGCAGCATAAGCACCACGGCCATGAAATTCAGGCCGCTCACAAAGGACTGGGCACCGGCCGACAGTTCCAGGGGTGAGCCCAGCAAGGCGGCTGACAAGGCAACGGCGTGATAGGCCAGCCAGCCATGCCAGGCGAGGTAATAGAGGGTGCCCAGCGGGGCGTAGCCCAAACGTTGCTCCCAGGCCAGGGCCTTGTACTCGTTCTCGTCCTTGGGCTTTTGCGACTTGATGAAGTTGCGCACCATCTGGAAGGTGAGCTTGGGCCGCAAATACACCGCCAGCATGTTGTCGCCGGTCATCAGCAGTCGCTTGAAGCCCCACGGCTCACCGTTGGTGATGCCGCGTTCCTCCAGGTCCGACTCGGTGCCGGAATGCTTGTGGTGATGCAGGTGCAACTTGCGCCGCACCAGCGGATTGATCGTGCTTGGCCGTGCTGCCCAGCCGACCAGCAACATGAGCTTGTTGATCGTGGGGTTTTTGCGGAAATACATCAGGTGGATCAGGTCGTGTTCCAGCTCATGGATAAATGAGGCGAACAATGCGACCAGCGGCACACACACGTACCAGGCGATGGCGCCCAGATAGTAGGCGTAACCCGTACCGATCATGCCGGCCAGCGACAGCAGCATAATGCTCGCGCCGATGAAGTCCTGATGCTTCAGCCAGGGGTGACGCTCGCGCAGATCTTCCCCGGCCTTGATCACCACCTGCTTGATTTTCCTGGTTTTTTCCGCATCACTGAGTTGTTCAGCCGCGTTGTTCATGGTTTGGGTCGTCATCACTTACTCCGGTAAACTTTGATGGGCTTAACTTTAGTGATGCACGCCAACTGAAGCAGGCCCCAACACGCCAACCTGTTGGCCAAACGTGACAATCGGGAAATCGGCATGGCACATGCAGCCACATCTCTGAGCAGCTGGGCGAAAGCGATCAAGCTCACGCTGGATCAGCGCGACATCGACAGCAACCAACTGTTTGCACAGGCCGGTCTCGACATCGCGGTACTGCAGGACCCCAATGGGCGTTACCCGCTTGAAGGCACCACGCAGCTCTGGCACCTGGCCGTCGCAGCCACCGGCGACCAGAACCTGGGTCTGAACGTGGGCCGCAACGTGAACCAGACCACCTTTCATGCCCTGGGTTATTCGCTGCTGGCCAGCCCCACATTGAAGGAAGTGTTCGAGCGCCTGGTGCGCTATTTCCGGATCGTGACCGATGCCGGCGAACTGGAGTTTTGCCGCGATAAAAACCATTTCAAATTCGTGCTGAACCCGATTGAGGGGGCGACACAGCCGGCCGACGAAGCCCTGGATGCCCTGATGAGTGTGGTCATCCGCCTGTGCCGGCTGCTCTCGGCAAAAAGCTTTCAGGCCACTTGCGTCAAATTTCGCCGTGCCGCGCCGGACGACACTCGCATCTTCGAGAAGGTGTTCCAGGCTCCTCTGGAGTTTGCCGCCAGGGAAACCGCGATCTACATGGATGCGGACGTCATTCACAAGGCATTGCCAAGCGCCAACCCCGATCTGGCGCGCCACAATGACGAGATCCTGGCCCGCTACCTGAGCGAGTTCGACAAACAGAATATTGCCAATCGCGTTCACGGAAGCCTGGTCAAGCAGCTGCCACAGGGAGAGCCGTCACAGGAAAAGATTGCCGAATCCCTGCACATGAGCCTGCGCAATCTGCAGCGCAAGCTCAGCGCTGAAGGCACCACCTACAAAGAAATACTGAATCAGACACGCCACCAGCTTGCCCTGTCGTACATGCAGGACAAGCGCTACTCGGTTTCCGAAATAACCTACTTGCTGGGCTTTTCGGACACATCCAGCTTCAACCGCGCCTTTCGACGCTGGACCGGTCAATCACCCACGGCTTATCGCAGCAAGCCATAACGCCTCAGAGGCACTGAGGCGACGACTTCGCCCACGGGTGCTGCCCCTGCCAACCGCACAAAATCGCGTCGGGCCGACGAGAGACGGCGCCCCGCAGTGGCAGAGGCCTCGTTCTCGCCTCATTCAACCCCAGCTGCTTTGCACCCTGCTGGGGCGGGCTAGTGAAGCTGAACGCCGGGCTGATGCTTGCGCATGAGCCTGCGCACCAGCAGCATGGTTGACCCGTGCGTAAGACGCGGGAAATAGCGCGCGATGAATGCGGTCATACGCGCACTGCGGCCCGGAATGATCAGCCAACGCCCTCGATCCAGGCCTGCGAGCATTTCATCACAGGCCACATCGAGCCCCAGTGACCCGGCGATCAGCTTCAGATCGAGCGACACCGGGTCGCCATCGGCGCGTTCCGCATCCACCAAAGGCGTTTTGACTTCCGGCGGACAAATGCAACTGATGTGAATGCCCAGCGGTTCGTATTCATAACGCAGTGTTGTGGCCAGCCCGAGCACGCCGAATTTGGAGCTGCCGTAGGCGCTGTAGCCATAGTTGCTGGTGACGCCGGCCATCGATGAAATCAGTGCCAGACGTGCGCCGGCTTGCATGTGCGGCAGGACCGCACGCGCGAAATGAAAACTGCCGCCCAGGTTCACCTGAATGACTTTGGCAAAGTCTTCCGGGCGGGTGTCGCTCAGCTTGCGATTGATGGCAATGCCGGCGGAGTTGATGGCCAGTTGCGGGGCACCGCCGGCACTTATCGCTTCGGCGACAGCGGCGACGACGCCCGGCGCATCGGTGAGATCCGCGATATAAAAATGCCATCGACCACCACCCGCCTGGGCCGCGGCGTCCAATTGTTGCCGGCGCTCTTCGGTGATCGCCAAATCGAGGATGCTGAGGGTATCGCCGCGCCGGAGCAAGCGGCACGCCAGCCCCAGCCCGAGGCCGCTACCACCGCCGCTAATGATGCAATGCCTGCTCATCGAACCAATTCCCCGTGTTTGGCGTGGCCGACATACATGGCGGGTTTGGTGCCGGGAAAGAGAGCAAACGGCGTCATCTCGGACGAGGGGAAAATATTGGGAAAACGGGGGTCGCGCTGAGACGGACCCGCAATCGTCTTTTCCTGCACCATCGAGATGTACTGATCAATCGAGTTTTCCAGCGTATTACCGTTGATGATCACCTCGGTGCCCAGCGTTTTGGCGTAGCGAGCAACGCCAGCAGCGCTGGAGAGCAACGGCGCATAGGCATCGACCGAGATGCCGTTCTCGCTGGTAACCCACAAACCTTCATCGGTGTGAACCACGATGGAGTGATTGCCCTCGGTATGCCCCGGTGTATGCACCAGTGCCACGCCGTCACCCAGCATGATCGAACCGTCGAACTGCACAACCCGCTCGGGGGCAATGCCGGCAATGCCCTGCGGGCAATACCAGTCGGCCTGATAGGGGTTGAGGTCCAGTGCCGATTCCCATTCACGAAAGTGCACCAGCAGCTTGGCGTTGGGAAACAGCGGGTCGCCCTGTTCACTCCCCAGCCAGCGGCGGACATCCTGCGTGTGCAGGTGATCGTAGGTGATGTAGTCGATGTCTTCGGGGGCCAGGCCGATGCGCGCCAGCACTTCCGGCACCTCGGCCTGGTGCTTGACGATGATGCTCTGCAAGAAATCGGGGGAACGATTGGCCAGACGACGGAAAAAGGGCGTTTCGACATTGCGCGCATGATCCGAGGGGCTCACCAGGAGCGTTTTCAGGCCCTCGGCAGTATCGAACTGAACGACGAACAGGCGGTTCTGGAGGTGGACGTATTCCACCCAGCGCTCACGCGAAAAAGCGTTGCGCAGGCCATAGCGAGACGGGTACGGCACCCGGATGAGATCGAAGGATTCGAAGTAACGGGCCTTGGGGCCGGCCAGCATGTCCTTGCGAAAACTTTCGGCGGCCGCCCGGGTATCTTCCACCCGGGCCTGTTGGCCCAGGGCTTTGCGGGAATCGTCGAAATGCTTGATGGTGGTGAAAGGGGTCATGGTCTAATCCTCATCGTGGATTCGCGGCACGCCATGGAGCCCGCAAGACGGAGATGCAGGTCTCACAAAGCGCTATTTGCCGATCATTGTGCTGAACCAGCCGCCCGAAGACTTGACAGCTTGCGTCATATGGTTTGATCTTTTGCGCCAATATGGCGCGACATCAACGCACGATCCCTGTGAGCATGGTCCAGATGCTGTTTGAGTATCTGCAAGATCAGGGGCTGTCCGCCACGGATGTTCTGGCCTGCCCCGCACCCGTACTGCCGCCGCTCGGCATGGGCAGCTACCCGCTTGCGCGCTGGGTGGAGTTGCTCAACCGCGCGGCTCATGCGCTGGACGACCCGCTGCTGGGTTTGCATCTGGGGCAAACGGTGAAGCCGCGTCACCTGGGTGTGGTGGGATATTTGTGTTCGACCTTGCCGACGCTTGGCGAGGCGCTGCAGCGCCTGGATCAATATCAGCGACTTATTTACGACCCCACGCCCATGCAGCTCAATAGCCGCGGTGAATACATGGAACTGACATGGGATGGTGAGCATGGGCGCCCGGGCAACCTTGCAGATGAAACCGCCATCACCGCCTTGATCGCCTTTACGCGAATGCTGAGCCATTCGGCGCCGGCGCCTCTGCTAATCAGCTTCATCAATCCCGCTGCGGCCGACGTTGCGGCCTTCGAGGAGTATTTTAAATGCCCGGTGTTATTCGACCAGAAGGCCACGGTGGTCCGCGTTTCGCTCAGCGACATGGTGCACCCACTCAGCACCACCGACCCCGCCATGCAAGCGGTGATGGAAGCACAGGCCGACAAAATGCTCGAACGCCTGCCACAGAACAATGATTTCATCGCCACGGTCCGCCGCCATATCGGCCACCTTCTGCATGATGCCGACCCCAGCTGTGATGCGGTGGCCAAATGCATGCACCTGAGCCGCCGCAGCCTGCAACGAAAACTGACCGAACAAGGCAGCAGCTTCCGCGAGGAGTTGAACACGCTGCGTTCACAGTTGGCCTGCAGCTATTTGCGGGAATCAAACTTGCGGATGGCCGATATTGCCCAACTCCTGGGCTACGCCGAGCAAAGCGTATTCAGCCGCAGTTTTCAGCGCTGGGTCGGCTGCGCACCGCAAGACTATCGTGCCGAACAGGCTGATCTGGCTTCGTCGCCCGTAGCGACCTCCTGATTGCACTCCCGGGCTGGCGTCCCTCATTCTCCAGATCATTCAGCCCCCGAAAGCCGCCATTGCCTTGCTCGCCGGTGGCCCAAAGAGCGGGACGGCAGCCCCGATACCACACGCAGATCGCCGATGCTGTGTCAGCACCTGCCGGCGCAAGCTCATCTGGTCTGTAAAAACGCCACACTGAACCGCACCACATCTGCGTAGTTGACCACGGATATGCGTTCGTCGATGCCGTGAAAGCGGCGCATATCGTCTTTGCCGACGCGTTCGATTTGCACACGGGCTTGAACAATTGGCGATGGCCACGCGCTGCTCACACCCCGTGCTCAGGGATGTTGACCTTTTATGTCGGCCTGCCCCTCTCAGTGCCCGGTTCCGCGTACTCTGTAAGCGGTCTCACCTGTTTCACCCCTTCCACACCCCTCACGCCGGAGCAAAGCGCCGTGACATCCCCCACCGAAAACAGCCGCGTGTTCATGTGCATGACCTCGGAGCCAATTTCCGACGACAAAATCGAGGAAATCACCGAGGAGTTCGAAAGCGTACTACCGGAAGACACCGTGCTCGAAGTGACCGACTACGACGAAGATGGCGCCACGGTCACGCTATTCGAAGTGACCTTCCCCGATTCGGTTCCGCCGGAAGAGTACGCCGACAACTTCGACGCCGCGCAGGACCGGCTGATTGTGCTGGGGCTCTCGCCCTCCATCGTGGATGACGACGAGCTTGATGACGAAGTCTGAACCCCAACCAACGCGTACCGTGCGCACTCCACCGTGCACCAAAAGTACCCGTTACCGCGCGACCAGAAACGCCACGCTGAAACGCACCATATCCGCGTAGTTACTCACGGCAATCCGCTCATTGATGCCATGAAACCGCGCCATGTCATCCGCACCCACGCGGATCGGCAGAAAGTTGAAACGCGCATCGGCAATGGCCGCGTAATGCCGCGCATCGGTTGCTCCCACAACCAGCCCGGGGACGGCGAGCGCATCCGGGAATACCGCAGCCACCGCGAGCTGCAGGTCCCGATAGACCGGGCTCTCGACCGAAGAAACCGCCGCTGACTGCACAGACCAGTCGCCGACGCGTTCGATCTGCACGCTGGCGTCATCAATCGCCGCGCGCATGTGTGCCTCCACGTCCTCAATGGTGTCGCCGGGCAGCACGCGGAAATTGACCATCGCGGTTGCCGTATCCGGCAGCACGTTCTCTTTGACCCCACCCTGGATCATGGTGGGCGCGGTCGTGGTGCGGATCAGTGCGTTGGTTGTGGGATTGCCTGCCAGGATCGCTAGCAACAGCGGCTCGAACAACCAGCGGTTGGCGATCGCCACCCTTTGCCCCAGCGGCATTTGCGGCGCCAGCATGGTAAGCATGTCGTCCACCGGGGGCACCAGACGCGCCGGCATAGGCTGCTCTTGCAGACGGGTGACGGCCCGGGCCAGCCGCCCCACCGCCGTCCACGGCGGCGGCATGGAGGAGTGCCCGCCCTCGGCCTGTGTGCTCAGCCGATAGGTCACGTAGCCTTTCTCTGCCGTCATCAGTGTCGCCACGGGTCGCTGCACACCGGCGACCAGGTTTTCGCCGATGACCCCGCCTTCATCCAGCACAAAAGCCAGCCGAACCCCCTGATCCTGTAGTGCCCGGGCGATGACAGCGGCGCCCTCTTCGCCGCCGACCTCTTCGTCATGACCAAAGGCGAAGTACAGCGTCTGCTGCGGTTGAAAACCTTGCTCCAGAAGGATTTGTGCGGCCTCCAGCCAGCCCAGCACGCTGGATTTGTCATCCATCGCGCCACGGCCCCAGATGTAGCCATCTTCAACAGCCCCCGAATAGGGCGGCCAGGTCCACCGCCCCAATGTCTCCGGCGCCGCAGGCACCACATCCAGGTGCGCCGCCAACAACGCCGGCATCAGGCTCGCATCCTGTCCCGGCCACTCCAGCAGCAGACTCTCGCCAAAGGTCCGGGTCTTGAGGCTGGAAAACACGGCAGGATAATGCTTTCGCAGGTAATCGTGCAGTTCGGCAAAGTTCGCCGCATCGTGCATCGATGCTTCCGAAATGGTCGGAATCCGCAAGGCCCCCGCCAGACGTTGCGCCAGCGCGTCTTCGTCCAGGCTCAATGGGGATACCGCTGAGGTTACCTCGGTCGGACCGGGCAAGCGCCAGACAGCGACCGCCAGCACAACGCACAGCACCGCCAACAGACCCAGCAGAATGCGGACAACTTTCATTGAATACCCCCTCGAAGCTCCGCGGCAAAACCTGCGCTGCTCACCGTGGCTCTCGGCGGGGTCGCGCCGGTAGGACGCTCTAACTGCCCACCCAGGGACGGAAGCTGCATTGCTCACAGTAGCGGACCCGCTCCTCCGGCGCGCTCTCCTGCACATACGGGAAGACGGATTCGTAACTCACCGGAGCCGAAACCCCCGCAAAGGGCTGCACGACAAACGCCGAAGACTCCAGACGATAAGGCCGTGATCCCCCCGGACAACCGTCACTGAATGTGGCATCCACCAGGGCATCGACCTGATCCGGCGCCAGCACGCGCAGGGCGGCCCCGAGGCGACCGGTTGCGTTGTCCTCCGGGGCTTCCAAGCCATCGTTGATGCAACCGGAAATCACGAAGCGGTATTCACCCAGCGGGGTGTCGCCCAAGCGGTTCGGGAAGGCTTCGTAGGCTTCAAAATCCGCCTGCCATTCCCAGGCAAACTGACCGCCATAGGTGCTGACCACACCGGGCAGGCCTTGCGGCCAGAACACCCGGGTCGGCACCTCGCCGGATTGCTCCGCGAACGCGGCAAAGCCCTGTTCATCGGCCTGCGCACAATTACGGGCCAGCTGTGGGTAGGCAACGTTGGGCAGAAAATCCGCGCCGTCGCAACGCTTCTGCACCTCAACCCGGGGGTTGTCCACTTGCGGGTTGCCGCCGCGCCAGCGCACGCTGCCCACCGCGAAACGGGGAACAGCCGGCGCCGGCTCGATGCGTATTTCCGCAGGGCCACTGTCGTTGGGGACCGCCGCCAGCCAGGCGTCATAGGCGGCTGCTGTCAGTTGCCCCAGAGCTTGTGTTTCCGCTTCCTGGCGCAGCTCATCCGCCTGGGCAATCGCATCGTGGATTTCCGGCTCCAGCTCAGGGCCACCCTTCATCGCACCCGCCATCCGCACCAGGCGTGTGACCATGTAGTCGGCCGTGTGCGCCCCGTATGCCGTCAGCGCCTTACGGTAATGATCGCGGTTCATGTACTCGCGGTAGCTCACGGTATAGCCGTTGTAATCGCCCGCGTGGCCGATGCCCACCGCCAAGGCATAGCCCTGCTCGGCCGGTAGCTCTTCCTTGGTGAAATTGCCCCAGATCGCGGCAAGATCATCCGGCTCGGTGTTGGCAAAAAGCGCATTGGCCGGTGAATCCCAGCCCGCGGCGTCGTTATGAACCTGGGCGCGCATGTGGGCAATGGCGTCGGGCGCAAAGTTGTCACCGGGAATTTCCGTAGGGAACTCCTCGGGGTCAAAGTACTGTGCCTGCAGCGCACAGGCCTCGGCATACACCGGGTCCCCGGCATATTCCGGGAGCAGACAGGCCCAGTCGAAGCCGTCATAGATGTTGCCCTCACGGTCATCCGTCCGACTTTCGAGGTTGAGGATCAGGTCCACCTGCGCCTCACAGGCGCAGGACGCCAGCAACACCTCGCCCAGACGCATTGTTTGCAGGTACAGCCGAGCATTCTCCTCGACCACCGCAAATGCCGTGGCGTCGTAATGATCCGGCAGCGGAATCCCCTCGGCCTGCGCGGTGGCGAATAACAGCCCGGCCTGATTGGTCAGCGGGTTATCCCCGGGTATGCCGTAGCGCCCACAATCCGGCAGCCCCGCCACCGGCACCCCGATATCGCCATCCACCGTGGTCTGGCTGTTGCAGTTGGAAACCGCCGGGTAAGGATGGGAGAGCGGTCCGGGTGCCCAGTAATGACGGGCGTCCACGACAAAGTCCGAACGGAAGGGCACCCTGACGGAGGCATCGTTGCGCCCGATCTGTGCGAAGCCGCGCAGCACGTCATCGGCAAGGTAGCGCACGGCGCGTTCGGTTTGCACATAGCCCCTGTGGTTCCAGTCGCGAACCACGCCCTGACCATCCGGACACTGCGCTCGGATGCCGGCATAGCCCTCCCCGCTCTGGTCGCTATCGCAGACACGGCCATCGTCGGCAAGAATCTGAGTGCTGTTGCCGGTGTTCTCGGCACTGCCCACGTCGCCCTGTGAGTACACCACCGGCACCCCGAGATCACGATCCACAAATCGCTCGAACGCGGCGAGGAAATCGGCGCTGTGCAGGTTGTATCCGTCCAGGCTCTCCGGATGCTCGCCCCAGTTCACCCAGACGGCCAGCGGCTCGGGAGCCGCCGGGTTGCTGATGTCGTCAAAGCGCATGACCACCAACCCGTGGTCGCCGAACTCGCGCGGGTAGCCGGCTGGCGTCCCGTCATCCGCCACGGCCGGACGCACCACATTCCCCTTGTAAATCGTGTGCCGGATTTCGGTCGCCCCCATGCGCACCGGTCGCATGTCGGCCTCGGCCGCCAGAATTGCCGCCGCGATTTGCCGGGCCTGGTGCTCAAAGAACCGCGGATCAAAGGCATCCTCAAACAGCGCCACCCCCACTGCTGGCGTGGAGGAGTACGAGGAGCTGTGGTTGTGGGTCACGTGATACAGAATGTCAGCGGGCGTGATGCCGGAGCCTCGAGCCGCCAGGATCTGCCCCACACGTCGGATCAGCGCGTTTTGCGCCAGGTAATTATCGGACTTCAGCAACACGATTCGTTTGCCGTTGCTGCCCTCCACCACGATGGCCCGCACGGTCTGCCGTGATTGCACACCGTAGCTGGCGGCCTTGAGCGTGGCCGACACAAACGGGTCGATATCACCACCCGCCAGTCCTGCCGGCAAACTGGTGTAGTCGCAGTATTGGCCGGCGCAATAGCCCACATCCGGGGTCACATCCACCACGGCGACACCGGCCTTGGCGGTAGCGGCCCCCACCGGGGTGTCGCCCCGCGAAACCGCGGCCGTATCGAGCCGTCCCCCTGAACCGCACGCGCTGATGATCAGCAGCAGACTCAATCCCAGGCTTCGGTGCAATACGTTTTTCATAGGGTCGGCTCGGATACGTCGCCCCAACCTGGGTTGCGGCTACGGATCGTAAAGGGTGTCTCCAAGCCCGTTCGATGCGTACGAGCTGGCTCTCAGTGTAGGGTCCGCCCCCCTCGGCGAAAAGCGCAAATTCTTGCGAAGCGCGAGTCGCAGTAAGCGCATCCATTCCGGTAAAGGCGCGTTAATGTGGTCCGGCTACACTGGAATTCTTCACCGCGGGAGCCATCGTGAGCACAACCGGGCACAGCGCACAGCATTCGCCTCCACGCAGTGTGTTGCGCTCCGATGTGCTGCCGTTTGCCGCCCTGTTCGTCGCCCTGATTGCAACCGCAATTGCACTGGATGGGTTGTTGCACCTGCTCGGCCTCGCATGGATCGGGCGTTACGCAGGAATCCCCGGCACCTTGCTGATACTGCTGGCTCTGGGCTACTCATTGCGCAAGCGCAAGGTCATTACCTGGGGCACTCCGCGACGCTGGCTGCGGAATCATGAGTGGCTGACCTGGATCGGAGCGCTACTGATCATGGTGCACGGAGGCATTCACCTGCATGCGGCGCTGCCATGGTTCGCCCTGGGCGCCATGTTGGTCGTCGTGGCCAGCGGCCTGACCGGAAAATTCCTGCTGGCCCGCGCGCGACGACAGTTGGAAGCCCGCAAAGTCGCGGCCAGCGAAGCACAACTGCGCCCATCTCGCGCCGGCCTGTTCTGGGACGAGATCACCGTTGACGCCATGCGCCATTGGCGCAGCATTCACATTCCCATCGCCATTGGCTTTGCGGTGCTCGCGCTGGGGCACATTCTGAGCATTCTGATGTTCTGGGGCTGGCACTGATGGCGCGGCTGTTGATGCTGCTGGTGCTCATCGGTCTGGGCGTCATCGCGACCGCGATTTTTCGTGACCCGGAATCCCTGCTGACCCCGGCACACCTCAGCCAGGGGCACGCCGACCTCAGCACCGATTGCTTTGCCTGTCATCGGCCTTTTTTCGGCACGCCAGCGGCGAAGTGCAGTGCCTGCCACAAACCCGAAGACATCGGCCGGCGCACGACCACCGGCGCGCCATTAGCCAGCGACAAAACCGCCTTCCACCAGGAGTTGGCCATCGCGGATTGCGCGGCCTGCCACACCGACCATCAGGGCCGGGACAATCGCGGAACGCTGCGTGTATTTGCCCATGACATGCTCAAGGAGCAAACGCGCGACCGCTGCCAAAGCTGCCATACGCCGCCACCGGATGAGCTGCATCGCGGGCAGGAAGAATCCACCTGCAGCACCTGCCACAACACGCAACGCTGGTCACCAGCAGATTTCGATCACGACGCCTATTTCGTTTTCGACCGCGACCACCGCACGGCCTGCACCACTTGCCATGAGCCGCCCGGCTTCGAAACCTTCACCTGCTACGGCTGCCACGAACACAGTGAACGCAAGATCCGTCGGGAGCACCTGGAGGAAGGGATTACCGATTTCGAAAATTGTGCCGAATGCCACCGCAACGCCAACGAGCACGATGCCAAACGCCGCTTCCGCAGTCTCGGCGGCACGCTGAGGGAAGAAGACGATGACTAGGGCCGCAGGCAGGCGCGCATAAAAAAGGCGAGGGGATCGCTCCCCTCGCCTGGGTTCACAACCTGTTGCTCTTAACGCGTCCGCATAGCGTCGGCACGGGCAAATCGGCGCAAGCCCCAACCCAGCAAAGACAGCAACAGCCAAGGCCCCAGGGCGCCGCCCTGGGTTACGCCCGCGGCAGCGGGCGCGGCCCGGGGTTCCTTTTCTTCCGGCGTCGCCGGGTCGGGTGAAAGCGGCGGCGGCAGGTCGATACCCAGCGGCGCGGCCATGATGTAACCGCAAGACGAGAGCTGCGTGTCCAGATAATCCAGGTCTTCCGCGCTGTAGCCCAGATCGGCCGCCGCCTGCCAGATGGCGTTGGCCGCATCATTCTGGCTGGAAATCATCGTGGTCATGGCCAGCCCTTCCAGCACGATGGTATCGGTCGCTTCGCGCCCCAGCTGATCGTAGACCTGCATCATGCAGGTGGAGAAGATCTGCCCGCCGTCGTGAATCGCCGGGTAGGGCGTGATTCCGATAGGCCACGGCAGGGCGTAGTTGGTCACTCGCCCACCCCAGCATTCATTGTGGCCATCCCAGTTGAATACCCAATGGTACTCATCGGTATCGGGCTGCCAATGGCCCTTGGAGCGGCTGTAGGAATGCGCCCAGTAGTCGCCGAAACCTTCGCTCAGACCGTCGATGATGTTCGACAGCCCGCCGGCGGTGATCCAGTCGTGAATGCCGTGGCCGAGTTCGTGTTTGACCACATCGGCATCCTCGGCGTCATCCACGCACCCTTCTCCGAAGGCGACTTCACCGCTGCCGCTGTTGTAATGCGAGTTGTCATCGCCATCCAGACCATGAGGGTCAAACCGCACGCCGCCCTCGTACTGATAGGGGCGCAAGGGAATGCCCAGTGTGTCGTTGATGTAGCGCATCGACTCGTCGATGTGCCAGAACACGTTACTGGCCTCGAAACCATCCTCGGAGCGATTGAACTGGTAATCGGGAGTTTTCTGCACGAAATTGCCGAAGAAAGGCGCTTCCGTATCCACCAGTTCCGCCCACGGGCTGCTCAGCGCGGTCAGCGTGCCGACCTTGCCCAGTTCGCCCATGTCTTTGATGAAGACCTGCGCGGCGATTTCGGGGCTGTCGGCATCGTCCGCATCGATGATCGGCTGGCCATAGACGGTTTGCGATGACGACAACGGATCCGGGTCAAACACCGAGCCCGTGGCGTAAGCCGAACGATCCCACAGCGCGTGAATGTTTCCGTCCACCGCATCCACCAGAACTTCCCAGTCACCTATCGGCGCACGGGCAATCAGGTTGACCTGCCACACGCGGCGACTGCTGTCCGCCAACGGGTAAATCACCTCCCGCGTTGTAAGCAGCTGGAAGGGCCCGCTGGCCTTCACCGCTGCAATGGCCTTCTGCTGTGCCGCCTCCGCGGTGAGAACTGCCGGGGTCAATGCCAATGGCAACGTTGGTGCGGGGTTCGCGACCAGGTTGGTGATGACATTTTTAGGGCTGATGTGCACCACGATGCGGCCGTTGTATACCGGCGTGTCGCCCAGATACTGCTCGAAATGCACGTTCGACCCGGCACCGGTGGAGCGGGTCAGCAGGTGGCGCAGCTCCAGCCCGGCCGGCAATTGAAGCAGGCTGATCTGCTGCTGCAAAAACTGTCGTGCCATGCTTTCCGGGGTGTTACCTACTCCCGGAATCGATAGCCGATAACGCGCCAACGGGCGCACACCCGCCCAACGCCCTTCGGCGTTGTATTGGCTGGTCGGAATGTACGGCAGGATGTAATCAACATCCGCTTGCGGCGGCTTTTTCGCCATCACCGATGGCGCGCACAGGCTCAGGCCACAGGCCATGCCCAAGATGAGTTTGGTTTTCATGTGTTCCAGCTAGCATTGTCGACCGTGACGGCCGCAGGCCGCACAGCATAAAAAGAAGTGCGGCCGGCGTCACCTCGGGCGACAGCCGCTCGCTCTGTCCAGCTTCCGCTAGCACAAACCTTGCCTACGCTCGAAACATGCGCCGCCTTAGCCCCCACCCACCGGCAATCAGCATCCACCACACCGGTGCGGCGCCACCGGTGATGTCAGCAGGCGCATGCCGGGCCGGTAGCGGTGTCGACCCGGAGGTCAGCGCAAGCGTGCCCTCCGGTACGGCTCCGGCATCGGCCCGGCAGGGCTGATTGACCAGGCTGTCGCAAGGCGCGTGCGGCGGGAGGTCAACTTCCACCGGCAGGCGGCCGAAAACCAGGACCGACGGTGTCGCCGGGCCGACGTGAATGCGGTTGATGACCGGAGCCAGCAGAGGCGCGAACCATCCCCCCGGGGTATCGAACGCCAGCCGCAAACGCGAACCGGCCCGGAACACGTGGTTGAAGGGCAGGATTTCAATGCGCGCGCGCACCGGGACGGAAGGAATCAGAAGCTGGGAATCCGCCTGCTGGTGCGTGTGAACCGGCTGCAGTTCGGTAGACGCCTGCGCGTCCAGCGTGGCGTGCGACAGGCGCAGCCAGCCGTTCTGGATATACATCTCCTGCCCGTCCGGACGGACCTCGCTCAAGGTCACCTGGATGTCCGCATCAGCGGCGGTGGTCGAAATCCAGATGTCCGCACTGGCGTTGCCGAAGATCTCCACATCTTCACGCAGGGCTGGCGTCGTGAAGCGGGCGACCGAAGCGGGTGAGACCGGGCGGTTCCAGCCGTTGATGGTCAGGGTCCAGTCGCGTGGGATATTTGCGGTGACCGCAGGCGATATGAATTGCCCGCCGGTTGCATCTTGCGCTGGCGGCTCCGTCCGCAGGCTGCCGTCCGCGTGCAGGTACAGCGCGTGAACCTGTGTCTGTGCGGCAACTTCGTTCCAGTTACGAAAGGTGCTGACCCAACGCGGCTGCAGATCATCGGCAATCTCGTGATACAGCTGCACCTTCGGCACATTGCGCCAGGCACTGCTATCGCCACGCACGAAACGGTCGAAAAATTCGCGCTCCACGGCGTGGTCAATGGGGCAGGCATAGTGGGTGCCATTGGCGCCAACGAACCAGGTGGTATCAGCGGGCAGTGCATCGCGGAACAGATTGATCGCCCGGCTGTAAATCGTGGTGTCCTGCCAGTTGCCGCAACCCAGCGTGGGCTGGGTGATGCGATCCAGCCATGCGGCCGGCTGCCGGTCCCAGATCGCGTCGTCATAGGGGTGCGCCAGGATGTCCACCGTTTCCATCGAGTTGCCCGGAAGATAGCCCGCGACATGCGGCGCACAGCCTTCGATGGTGGGGATCTGCGGCAGCACGTCGCTGCCCACATAGGCGCGCCCTGCCAACACCCACAGTGGAATGAAGGTATTGGCGATACCGCCCGGGTAGGTCATGTCGCGGTAAAAGTCGCTGAACACGTTCCACGGCGAAATGGCTTTCAGCGCCGGGCCAGCGAACGCAGCGGTGGCCAGCTGCGACACCCCGGTGAAGGAGTAGCCATACATCCCGACGCTGCCATCGGACCAGCTTTGCCCGGCGATCCAGGCCACGACCTCCGCACCATCGCGCCCCCAGACATCGGCGTTGAGCGGCTCGAAGACACCGGATGAACACCCCGTGCCGCGGAAATTCACCCCGATCATGGCGTAGCCATCCTCAACCCAGCGTGTGTCGCTGGCCACCCCGGCGTCGTAGGGGTCGTACATCATCAGGGTGGGATAGGGCCCCGCCCCGTCGGGGGTGGTCAGGGTGTAGTGCAGCTGTGTACCGTCCGGCAGACCGACATACCCCTGCTGCACCTGCGCCGCGTACGCACTGCCGCCGCACAGCAAAACCAGGCCCGCGACAGCCGCTCGCCAGGCCGGCATGTCTCGCACTTGTTTACTCACCAACCAACCCCAGAACGCTGCCGTAACACGGCCCCAGCTCCCCACTGGGGACCCCCAGCGCCAGCGGTGGCGTCATGCCGATACACATCGCCGTACGCGAAGCGCCATCCATGGTGGCCGCGACCCGCGTGGCGGCGCGGATCTCCGCCGCCATGCGTGCGTAATCCATCTTGTCCAGGTGCTGATTGCTGGCCCAGGAATACAGCGTATGGGGGCCGGTGAGATAACCGGCATTGGGTACGCCGTTCTGGTTCAAGGGGCTGCCGACACCGAAATAGATCGGCCCGATCGGGCGCGAGACGATGACCCGGCGCAGGTCTTCCGCCATGACGGCCTGCGCCATCATCGATTGAATCGCGGGCGCGTAGGAACCGTAAAACACCCCCGGCTCGGGCAGCCCGCTGGGGAAGAAACGCTCGCCGTCATCAATCCACTCGGCTTGCCCGAGGTGCTCCGGCGTCACCGAACCCACCGTGCGGGCGATGATCTCCGGATGATTGTGAATGAAACGCGGGGTGTCTTCGATACTGCCCTGGAAGTGCCCGGGCGTCAGCACGAATACGAAGGTGCGTTGCCGGCATTTGAGCGGCAGCGACGAAAAGTATTTCGCCATCGACAGCACGCCGATGGTGCCGTTTTCCTCCGAAGCCGAGGTTCCGTCCGTGTGCGTGTTGACGATGACGACCTCGTCACTCTGACCCGGCAGCGTGGCGATGATGTCGGTCATGTCCGCGTTGGTGGATTCCTCGACGATCAGGCGCAGATTGGCCTGCTTGCCGGCCAGCCTGGCCTTGAGCGCGTCGCCCGTTTCGCGGTCCACGTACACGGCGGGAACCTGGTGATCGCCGGGGCCGGCATGGAAGGGCGAATACTGCCCTGCCACATTGTCGCGCGAACCCTGCAGGGAAATCACGGCGCCAACCGAGCCCTGCATCTCCGCCAATGCAAGCGCGGTGGTCTGTTCCGGCGGCAGGATCGACAGCTGTGGCGTCAGAATGGATAGCGACATCCGTGTGTAGTCGGTCAGCGGCGTGGTGTTGAGGTCCGGGTCGTGCACATAACTGGCCGTGCCGTAGAACAGCGCCAGGGTCAGCGGCAGCAGATCCACTTCCAGAAATACGATCTTCCCGGCCACATCATTGAGGATGAAGTCCTGGGGCAGACCCTTGCCGATGTCGACGATCTCCGCCGTCACTCCCTCCTCGGAGGTGAAGCCGGAGTAGGGGTAGTACGACGACAGCTCGATCGGCTCGGCGGTATCGCCGTCCAGCAGGTCCAGTGACCACTCCTGATGATCCCACCAGGTCACCGGTACCTTTTCCCGCTGCACCTCCAGCCCCATGACCTCCAGTTCATGAGCCAATTGGTCATGCCATGCGTCCAGGGCGGGGCTACCGGTCAGTCGCGGGCCCAGTTCCACCATGCGGCGCTGCCACATCTCCAGATCGGCCGTGTCCATCAGCAGGTGCGGGTCGATGTCGGCCACCTGCAATTCATTGCCCGCAGCCGGGCAAACGTAGCTCTCATCCGGCGCGGCAACCGGGATATCGGTGCGCCCGTCCACGGGGCTGAGGTTGCGCCCCCCTTCACCGCAGGAGGTGAGCAGCAGGATGAGGCCGGCGAAAAATACCGGGCGCCGAACAAGGGGGTACGCAAGCATGTTGGTGTCTCCAGCTGTCCCTCCCATCCTGGGAGGTGATGTCCGGCAGCTTACGTGGCGCGTTCGCGCCTGGCTTGAACAAAACGGCTACGACCGCCGCTCTGCGGCGATTCCCGATCTCCACGCTGCGGCCCGGCGGGCGCAGGCTGCTATGCTGAAATCACGTTTACTGGAGTCACCCGGTGTTGCGGAATCTGATCCTTGTTTGTCTCGCCGCCTTGCTCAGCGGATGTGCCTTGTTCCGACCGGCCCCGGAACCCATCCCGGCGGTAGACAGCGTAGACCTGGAGCGCTTCATGGGCGACTGGTATGTCATCGGGTTCATCCCCATCGCCGGCGAGAAGGATGCCCATAACGGCATCGAGAGCTATCGGCTGCGCGAGGACGGACGCATCAGCACCATTTACCGCTACCGGGACGGTGCCTTTAATGGCCCGCTGAAAACCCACAAGCCGAACGCCAAGGTTGAAACGAACACCGGCAACGCACGCTGGGGCATGCAATTCCTGTGGCCCTTTCGCGCCGAATATGTCATCTCTGGCCTCGACGCGGACTATCAACACACCATCATCGCGCGCAGCAAACGCGATTATGTGTGGCTGATGTCGCGTGAACCCGACATGTCCGACGCGCTGTTCCATACCTACCGCGATCAGATTGCAGCCATGGGATACGACATTTCGGAGTTCCGGCGGCAACCCCAGCAATGGCCCGAAGACCCGCCCCGCCCTCCGCTGGACTGGGACTGATTTCGCTGTGAGCTGCGCCCGGCTAAGCCGATTCCGGTTGGGGCCGCGCCCGGCAATCCCGCACCCGGACCTGGCGAACATCGGCCAGCCACGAAGGGTTCACGGAAAAATATTCCCGGAATACCCGACACAGGTGGGGGGCATCGCTGAAACCGATTTCCGCGGCCACATCGGTCATGGACCAGTCCCGGGCGAACAATGCCGCCGCCTTGTGCATCTTCAGCCACAGCAAATAGGAGCGCAGCGGCACCCCGGTTTGCTCGCGAAACAGATGCCGCAGCCGGCTCGCAGACAGCTGGCAACGCTCGGCCAAACGCTCTAGCGGCAACCGCGTCGGCATGTCCTGCTGCAGTTGCCGGGCGACCAGCTGAATTCGGGGATCCCGCCCTTCCGCCGGGCGATCCCAGACCGCACGACAGAGCTCCTCGGACAGCGCATAGGCGGCTTCTCCCGCGCGGGCACCGGTGATCAGCTCGTCCGTTGCGGCGAGCAAGTGCCGGATGCGCGCAACATCCAGGGCGCACACCGATTGCCCGGCCAGGGTTTCCCGCATCCGCGGCGCCCACGGGTGTGTGGGGTCGATATTGATGCTGCAAAAACCGGCATCTGCCGCATCCAGGCGACGCGACACCTGTGGCGCGACCAGCAATGCCTGACCGCGATAACAGGCGCCATCCGTCAGGGTCAGTGTCAGCGGGGCCCGCGTACCCAGCAGCAACGCCGGCGCGGGGCGCTGGGTCTGCCCACCCTCGAACCCCATGGAAGCCCACAGGATGCGGTCATCGAAGATGTGCAGTTGCGCGGGTTGGTGGGCCACGGGGCGCACCTCAACAATGCAGGCCAGACCGGCGCGTAAACGCGGTGATCCATCGCATTGCTTGTCTCCACGGGCAGTTCAGGGTTTACCAAAGCCGCCCCATCCAACAGATCAAACGGGCATCGCCCTGAGGGAAACGGCTTTGATCCAGAACCGTATCGTAAACCTGTACGCCCATGGGGCGGGAACCCGCGCGTCCAACACGCGGAAATCCGCCCCCACCGGCGCCGTGACTAAGCCGGCAGTCGCACCGCCCGTGTTTTAATCCGGCGCCCCAACCTGCTCACGCAATTCGGCTTCCGACCAGGGCCCGCTACGCTCCAGGTCGCTGCGAGCCTTGGCGATATCGGCCGCCGAAACCGGGGCTGCCGCATTGCCCCAGCTGCTACGCAAATGCGAAATCACCGCTGCCAGTTCGGCATCGCTGAGCTGCCCGAAGGCTGGCATCACGCCCGCATACTGCGCACCGGCCACGGTCAACGGCCCGCTGATTCCGTGCAACAGGATCTGAATCGGAATCTGGGCATTCGCCGCGACCACCCACTCGGACCCCAGCAGCGGCGGGAACACGCCGGGCAGACCCTGCCCTCCGGCCTGGTGGCAGGCCGCGCAGTTGCCGGCGAAGACCGCCGCACCATCCACCGCCGCGTTGGGGTCCACCACGATGGATGACCGGCGGTCACCCGTCGCAGTCGGAGCCCCCTGCGCCGAAGTGATGTCACGGAAGTAATACACCGCGCCCCAGGCAATGACGCCGAGGAAGAAGATCAGCAGCGGCAGCGGAACCGGGTTGTTGAGCTCTTCGGGTTCCTGGCGTTCACGAGCCTGTTTGTCGTTGTGCGTCATGCCTAATCCTCAGTTGCTCGCGCTGTCGACTTCCACCACGGGAATGTCGTCGGCCGGGTAGGTGCGATCCAGCTCCCGCAGGTACTGCACCAGATCCAGTGCGGCCGGCTTCGCAACCACCCGCACACCCGGGGAATACTCCGCAGGCAGCTTGACCTCGACCTCGCCACTTAATGGCTTTGGCGATTCTTCGAACAGGAAGGGATACGACGGCATGGTGCTGCCCGGCACCACCGCGCGCGGGTTGTACAGGTGGCTCAGATGCCAGTCCACCGACGGCTGGCGCGCGCCGATATTGAGCAGGTCCGGCCCGGTACGCATGGTTCCGAGCAGGTGGGGATTGTCGTAGGAATAGTCCCCCGGTACCGACGGACGCCCCCAGCCACGAGTGCCATCCGGGGCCTGGGCCGAGTCACGCGGCTGCTGGCTGTGGCAATACATGCAGCCGAGATCCACATACACCGCCCGACCCCGCAGCGCCTGCTCGGAATAGGGCTTCAGCCCGGACGACGGATGGCTGCGAGTCTGCGTATGCATCGTCGGCATGATGACGATCATCATCGTGGCGAACAGCAGGATGATCGCCGATGCGGCAATGATGCCCAGTGCGCGGGTCATGACTGCACCCCCGTGCCCAGCCACTTGCCGGCAAGCATGGCCGTCGCCCCCTCACGGCGTGGCCCGCGCCGCAACACCATCAGCATGAAGTGCGAAACGAACACCAGATGGCCCAGCGTCATCGCCGTTCCGCCGACCGAGCGGGCGATCAGGTAAGGCTGCGTCACTGCTACCGATTCCATGAACGGCCGCGTGGCATCGAGCATGGCCAGACCTTGCAGCCAGCCACCAATGGTCAGCGGCCAGAAGTAGATCCCCCAGCCAATGAACACCAGCCAGAAGTGCAGGCCGATGGCCCAGCTGTGCGGCCACTCCCAGTTAAACAGCCGCGGCATGATGAAGTACACGCTACCGAACAGGACGAACGACAGGAACCCGTACAAGCCCATGTGGGCATGCGCCACCGTGTAATGGGTGAAATGGGTCACCGTGTTGACCGAGCGCAGGGCCTCCATCGACCCCTGCACCGAGGCGAAGGTGTACATCATCGCGCCCAGCACCACGAATCGCAGCGTGGGCGAATGAATGATCAGACGAAAGTTGCCCAGCATCGTCATGTGGTGGTTGACCGCAACGGCCAGCACCGGGATGACCATCATCACGCTGTGCACGATGGAAATGGTCACCGCCCAGGTTGGCACCGGGCCACCGATCAAATGATGCAGACCCACCTGCGAGTAGAACAGCGCCAATGCCCAGAACCCGATCAGCGACAGGCTGTACGAATGAATGGGTTTGCCGATGATTTTCGGGATGAAGTAATACGCTGCCGCCAGACCCAGCGGGGTCATCCATAACCCGAGCACGTTGTGCGCGAACCACCAGTTGAGCATGGCCTGGTCGGCACCGTAGAGCAGGTTGGGCACGTTGGCGGTGATGAACAGCATCGGGAACCACACCAGCGCGGCGATCAGATACCAGGCACTGACATACAGATGGCCGACGCGCTTGCGGATCAGGGTCAGAATCAGTGGCACCGCGGCCAGCGCACCACCGATGACCATCGCGATATCGATTTGCCAGGGGAATTCCAGCCACTCCAGGCCATCGCTGTGCCCGCCGAGAATGGCGATGGTCCCGAACAGCACGCCGAGGTTCCACACCAGCGCTCCGGCAACCGCATATTTGCCGCCTACCAGCGAGGTTTTGAACAGCCGCGGGACCAGCCACAAACCGACACCCACACCGGCCATCGAGGCCCATCCGTAAGCCACCACGTTCAGGTGCGCCGGACGGACACGACCGAAAGTCAGCACCGCGTCCTGGACCAGCCACTCCGGCAGGTGCAGCTTGAGCGATGCCACCACGCCAAATACCGAACCCAGCAGCAACCACACCATCGACGAGGACAACCACATCACCACCGGTGTCCGCGAGGACGCATCGGCGACCAGGCGTTCTTCCAGCTCCTCGCTGACTTCGGTGTGGTGGCCCTTTTCCCGGGCTCGCTGCATCGCCTGACGCGCGGCCTCAGGCGTGGCCGGATCTTCAATTTCTCCCACTTCACCCGGAGCGAAGATCGTTTCGGCGGACTTCTGGCCCATTCCGAACTGATCGTTCGCCAGGGCCCAGATCAGTAGTCCCAACCCCCCGACAGAGATCAGGAATGTCATCGCCAGCAGAAAAGCGATGGTCATGCTCATAGCGGACCTGCGGAATATTAGCGAGGTCTTATATTATCAATAATGAATATGCTTATGTCATTTTGCAGCAGTGTCGGCATCCGCATTCGGGGAGGACTTCCCGCCCTCATCGCCCGCTACCAGCACTGCCATGTCGGAATCAGGGTCACCCAGCATGGCCGCCGCCGCCCGCAGCAGGGCACGATTGGCCGCATCGGTTTCGCGGAGAATATTCAAAAAGGTCGAGGTCTGGATGTCGGTCAGACGAGCCTCGGCTTCGTGCCGGTAAAACGCTTCCACCATGCTGCGATGAAACTCCGCGTTGCCATTTTCCAGCACACCCAGTTCATCGGGGTCGCCTCTCAGCGCCCGGTTCAGACCCGTGTAGAACGCCCGCTGGTGGGCGCGCAGGCGTGCCTGATAGCCATCGATGGTGGAACTGCCAATACGCTGAAATTCGTGCAGATCAGGGCGAATATCGTTGATGCACTTCGCCGCATACACACCATCACGCAAGGCGTCCAGCAGCTGTGTCACACGCGCTGACGCGTCCTCGCCGGGCCCCAGCGCGAGGACCGCGCGAGCGTAATCAATGGCCTCGCCTTCGGCCTGCTTCATGTGGGCGTAGCTTTCGGCTGGCGGGTAGCGCAGCCGATCCAGGCCGTTTTTGAACGCCTCACGATCGAAGGCGTGCGCGTTCAATACCAGCGTGCTATTCAGGCGATAAGCCACCTCTTTTTCCAATGCCTCGGTCGCTGCGGAGGCAACGCCTGGCGGTGTGGCCGCAAGATAGCGCGACACCCCTCGCGCCTCGCGGCGAAAACGCCGTTCGAGAAAATTGGCAAATGGCGGAATGAAGGGGAAGAACAGCACGATTCCGGCCACGTTGAAGAAGCTGTGAAAAGCCACCAGTCCATACAGCGGGTCGCTGATCCCGGCCATCGCCAGCCCGCGCTCCAGAAACGGCAGCAACACCAGCATTGCCAGCACAGCGGTCATGACATTGAACAGGAAATGCGCCAACGCCACCTGGCGAGTCGCTGCCGAACCGCGAACGCTCGCGAGCATGACCGTACTGGTCGTTCCCAGGTCCGCACCAACAGCAATTGCTGCGGCCGCCGTCAGGTCAATGCTGCCCACCGACAGCGCGGACAACGTCATCATCATGGTCGCCGAACTGGAACGGATGATGGCCGCGACGATGAAACCGATCAGGAAGAATCCCAGGATGGGCGCCCCGGCAAAGCGGGAGATATCCATCGAGTTCGTGAAAGCCTCGACGCTCTCCTTCATGAAACCCAGCCCGAACAGGAGCAAACCCAGACCCAGCGCCAGCGTGGCGTAACCTTCGCTGCGCCGTCCTTCGGTGAAGACCACGCCGAGGGTGCCCAGAGCCAGTAGCGGTATCGCCACCTCGTCGAGATTGAGCTTGAAGCCTATAGCCGTGACCAGCCAGCCGGTCACGGTGGTGCCCAGGTTCGCCCCCAGAATCACCCCCACCGCATTGCGCATCTGCAGAACGCCGGCGCCGACGAAGGCCAGCACCATGACGCCAACCAGCGAGCTGCTCTGCAACACCGCCGTGGCACCGGTACCCACCAGAATGGAGCTCAGCGGGTTCCGGGTGAATCGGCGCAGCGTCTGCTCCAGCACTTTGCCGCTGACAGCTTCCAGCCCGGCGACCAGTCGCTGCATGCCATAAAGAAAAAAACCCAGACCCGCGATAAACAGCCACGGGTCGATACGCGTTAGGTCCATGCCGGCGATGGCTCAGGAGAAGCCGTCAATATCCCACACCGCGAGCGATGACGCGCGCCCGGTGCGCGCGGCATCTGTGCTCAGACTGCCGGTTTCGCAGCGGATGCCGGTGCCCCTGCCCCCAACGCCTGCAGCGCCTGATGCGTGGACAAATGCACCCGGTCAGCGATGGAGCGCCCGAATCCGGAAGACTTGAGCTGATCCATCACCGGCCCCTTGACCTCCGCCAGATGCAAGGTAATTCCCCGTGCCTCCAGAGACTCGTCCCAATGCACCAGGGCCTCCTCGGCACTGGCATCGATCGAACTCACCGCGGACATGACCAGCAGCAGCGTGTGCACCGGCTCCTTGGCCTGTGCCGCGTCCAGTGCGTGCTCGACCGTCTGTTCCACCGCGGCAATATTGGCGAAGTACAGGCTTTCGTCGATCCGTGCGATCAGCACACCCGGGGTGCATTCCACGGCATGCCGCTTCACATTGCGAAAGTGCTCGGTACCCGGCACCCGGCCCATCACCGCCACATGCGGGGCGCTGGTGCGTTTGAGATGCAGCGAAATCGCCAGGGCCACCCCCAGAACCAGGCCCGCCTCGATCCCCAGGATCAGCACACCAAGCATGGTGACCACCAGCGACATGCCGTCGCCGCGGTCATAGGAGAACACTTCGCGGGTGGCTTTCCAGTCGATCAACTGGGCCACCGCCACCACGATAATCGCCGCCAGAACAGCTTGCGGCAGGGGCTCAAAAACCCCGGTAAAGAACAGCGTGACGACGCCCACCAGGAGCGCGGTGACGCACGCGGCCAGCTGCGTGCGCGCACCGGCATCAAAGTTCACCACCGAACGGGAAAAGCCCCCCGCCACCGGCATCGCACCGGTAAATGCGGCACCCAAATTGGCCAGCCCCAGCGCCGTCAGCTCCTGATCGGCATCGATCTTCTGCCGCCGGCGCGCCGCCAGCACCCGCGCCACGGCGATGCTTTCCACATAGCCCACCAGGGCAATCAGAATCGCCGACGGTGCGAGTTCGATCCAGCCCGGCCCGATGAGACCGCGAAAGTCCGGTACCGGAATGCCGCTGGCGATGGTGCCCACCACGCGCAACTCGGCGCGGGCGCCCTCACCGAGCATGCTCACGGCGATGATCGAAACCAGCACCACCGCCAACGGCGCCGCGCGAGAAATCATCCCGGCCGTGCTCGCATTCAAGCCCGCCCATTGCAGCAACCGCACCAGCGGCGATCGCGCAAAAATCAAAAAGGCCACCGCGATCAGCGAGAAGGTCAACGTAACCAGGCTGATGTCCTGCCAGGAGCTAAACAGGGGGCCCAGCGTTTCCCAGGGCGCGCCCCGCGGCAAATCCAGGCCGGTCAGATATTTGACCTGACTGATGATGATCAATATCGCGGCCCCGCTGGTAAACCCGTAGAGCACCGGATGGCTGACGAAGTGCACCAGCGCACCCAGACGCAAACCACGCATGATCAGCAACAGGATTCCACTTTCCGCCGCCAGAATCATTGCCCCGGTCGACCATTGGGCCAGGTCATCGCCGGCAAAGGCCTGCAAGGCATGCGCGACCATCAGCGCCGCCACCGCCACCGGCCCCACCGCCAAGGCCCGGCTTGAACCGAACAGCGCATAAATAATCGGGGGCACGATGCTGGCGATCAGGCCCGCGTGCGGGGGCAGGCCGGCGAGCTGGGCATAGGCCATGGCCTGGGGCACCAGCAGAATTGCGGTAATCAGCCCGGCGATCAGATCCTCACGCCGTGACCCGGAATCCGCCGCCTTCAGCGATGCCAACAGGGGAAGTGTCGGCATCCGCTCAGACCGCTCCGCAAGCCAGGTTGGCCGGCACGGCGATATCCATCATTTTCGGGTTCGGCAGATTCAGGTTTTCCATGATGGCAATGTATTCCTCACGGCTCTTCCCGGCCAGACGCGGGTTGTGGTTCTTCTCCTCGGCAATCGAGGACGCCGTCCAGCCCTTGTAGTCGTGCCCCGGATACACCAGGGTGCTCTCAGGCAGCGTAAACAGACGTTGCGTAATCGAATCGTAGGATTTGCCGGCATCCCCGCCCTGGAAATCGGTGCGGCCACTGCCGCGAATCAGCAGCACGTCCCCGGTGAATACGGCCCTGTTGTCACCGAGGACAAAACTGAAGGATTCGTCGGTATGCCCCGGCGTGTAAACGGCACGCAGGCGGATGCCATCAATGTCCATGACTTCATTGTCACGCACCTGAGCGGACACGCACTCCGCCTTGGTGAACTCGCCCATGACGGTGATACAGCCGGTTTCGCGGCGCAAATCCCCCAGGGCCGTCACATGGTCCGCGTGGGTATGCGTGTCGATGGCGCGGACCAGCTTCAGATCCAGCTCGGATATCAGCTGCAGATACGCCGGTGTCTGCTCCTTGACCGGGTCAATGATGACCGCCTCGCGCCCCGGGCCGGAGGCCAGAAAATAGGTATAGGTCGAAGAAATCGGCTCAAAGAGTTGGCGGAACAGCATGCGGCCCTCATATATTAGGGGAATAATAATATTCCAAAGTTATACGAGTTCTTGCCGCATCTCAAGCCGTACTACCCGCGATCCACTACCCGCGAAGACCGGCGGACACGCGGGCAAGAATACCGGCCTGAACCATGCGACCCCGCGCTGCTACAACTTTTCCAGAGCCGCGCGAACAATTCCCGGTGTCAGCAACTGCGGGAGGACTTCCACTTCGCCCTGGCGGTTGTAAACCAGGTACAGCGGCACGCCGTTGCGATCGAACTCGGCCAGGCCTGCCGTGATTGCCGGGTCCTGGCGGGTCCAGTCCGCCTTCAGCAGAACCAGCTCCTTCTCGACCAGCAGCTTTTGCACGGACGCATCGCTGAGCGCCGTCTTCTCATTGACCAGGCAGGAGATACACCAATCCGCGGTGAAATCCACAAACACGGGCTGCCCGGCCGCACGCAGCTCGGCAACGCGCTCCGCCGACCAGGGTTCCCAGTCACCCGCGACCCGGGCCGCCGCAGGCGGCAGCATCGCCGGCGTGACCGCCAGCGCGGCCGCCAGCACCCAGCCACCGGTGCGCAGACCGGCCGAATCTACCCAACGCCCCTGGGGCGACTGCCGCGTGACAACCGCCAGGACCAGCAGCGCCAGCACGGAAAGCCCCAGCGCCAGATACCCCGCCTGATTGGCAACAACCCAGAATAGCCAGGCCGCGGTGCCGATCAACGGAATCGCCATCACATGTTTGAATTTGTCCATCCACGGACCGGGGCGCGGCAATCGCGTTGCCAATGCCGGCACCAGGGCGATCAGCAGAATGGGCGCGGCCAGACCCAGCCCCAAACTGCCAAAAATTGCCAGCGCAATGATCGCCGGCTGGGTCACGGCGAAGCCCAGCGCCGCACCCATGAATGGAGCGGTACACGGACTGGCCACCACCACCGCGAGGACGCCGGTGAAGAATGCAGCGCGAGGACTTTTCCCTTGGGTCAGATTTTGCCCCATGCCCATCAGCCCCATGCCGATCTGGGTCCAGCCGGCCATGGCCAGACCGAAAAAGCCCAGCATCACGGCCAGTGCCGCAACCACGGCCGGATTCTGCAACTGGAAACCCCAACCCAACGCCGCACCGGTGGCCCGCAACCCGAGCAGGACGGCGGCCAAACCGAGGAAGCTGGCCAGAACTCCCGCGGTGTAGATCCATGCTTCGTGGCGTTTTTCAGCCAGGTTCTCGCCACGCGAGAGGCCCATGGCCTTCAGCGCCAGCACCGGGAAAACGCAGGGCATCAGGTTCAGCAAAATGCCGCCCAAAAAGGCCAGCACGATGGCGCGCAGCGCGGTCATTGCCACGGCGGTCGGCGCCGCAGCGGACGCATCAGCGACCACCGGAGCCACCTCACCAGGCTGCATCTCCACCCACGTGGCTTGCTTGTCCTTGACGACCAGCACCCGCAATGCGTCCGGAGCCTCGACGCCATCAAACGCCACCGGCCAGGCCACACGAGTACCGTCCGCGGACCATTGCTGCTCGGCCGCGTGATTCACCAGATATTGCGTATCCGGAAATACGTCGTCCGGCTTCGAATAAGCCGATGGCAGCGCCAGCCGCATTTCCCCGCCAACCAGACTGTAGCGGCCGGGTTGTTCGGCAACGGCCTGGGGCAGCTGGGCACGGGCAGCCGCGAAAATGTCGGCGTTGCGAACCGCGCTGCGGGGGCCGGCCGTCAATGTTTCTCCGACGGTAGCCGACCCGGGAATACAGATGTCCTTGCAGACCAGCCAGCTCACCTTGGCCTGAATCCGCTGCGTGCCGCTGAAGTCCTGCGGCAATTGCGCACGGAAGAGGAGGCTGTGCTGGTGGCCGTAACCGTAGGTCACCAACACATCTTCGCGATGCATTTCCGGCACGGGCCAGCGGGGTTCGCTGACGGACATGCCCTCGATACCACTGAACTCAGCCGTGGTCGGCCGACCCGCATCACCGGGGTTGATCCAGTATGTGTGCCAGCCCGGCTCCGGGGTCAGGCGCACCACCACATCGACGGTGTCGCCAGCCGGAACGCTGTCGTATTCCAGGAACAATTCGGCCTGAACCGGGTCCAACTGAGTCGCGAACTGCGCCTGCCCGGGGGTGGCCACTAAAACCGCAAGAATCGCAACAAAGCGCGCCCAGCGGGACAGAGGAGACAACGGTGTCATGTGCGAGCGATATCCGTATGTGGGCCCGAAGCCCTGGCAATGCTGCCTTCGAGGAGGCGTGGGCAGGTAAAGTTCCTCGACATTATGGAGGGGAAGCGTTTACGGCAGATTTACGTGGCACGCTAACGGCATCCAGTTATTCCATTTGTGAATGATTACTTTTATTTTCCATAACCATTAGTAATATGAGTCTCCCGAATCCCCGCTGGACTCATCATGTCTGCCGTCACTCTGGAATCCCCGGAACACGCCGAGGACGTCACCTCATCCACCCCGGTCCTGCCGTTTGAGCTGGGCGCGGTCAACGCACGCTTTCAGCCGCTGCATTTTGCCGAGCGGATCCGGGAGCTGTACACGCTGTTTTCACCGTCGGAAGTGCTGATCACATCGAGCTTTGCGGCGACCTCGGCCTACTTCCTGCACATCATCCACCGTATCGAGCCGACCCAGAAGATCGCCTTCATCGATACCGGGTATCACTTCCAGCAAACCCTGGAATACAAGGATTATCTGAGCAAGCTGTACGGCCTGGAAGTGTTCGCGCTCAAGGCCGAAGACTGGAAACACCAGTTCACCGAGGATGACCGCACCTGGGAGAAGAACCCGGATTTCTGCTGCAGCATCAACAAGGTTGAGCCGCTGGAAGCCATCAAGCCCCAGTTCAAGGTGTGGGTCTCCAGCCTGATGGGGTGGCAGACCGACGAACGCTCCGAGATGGAGATCTTCGAAACCCGGCGCGGCATCCTCAAGTTCAACCCCATGATTGATGTGAGCCGCGACGAACGGGACCAATACATTCGTGAGCACGACCTGCCGTTTCATCCGCTGGTCGCCGAAGGCTATCAATCGATTGGCTGCACCCATTGCACGGTGAAAGGCGAAGGTCGCTCCGGGCGCTGGGCCGGCAAGCCGAAAACCGAATGCGGCCTGCATCTGTAGGCGCGCATTTTTCTCCACGGCGCTGACGTAGAATCGGGAGTGGATCCTGCGGAAACCCCGATATGCGTCTTGTCAGCCCTCGTCTTGGAATGTTTTGCAGCGCGACCCTTATCGTCGCCCTGCTGGTTGCCTGCTCCACCTCACCCACCGGCCGGCGCACGCTGAAGCTGTTCCCGGAGGACCAGATGGCCGCCATGGGTGTGCAGGCCTACAAGGAAACCAAGGACAAGAACAAGACATCCAGCAATGCCAAAGACCGGGCCTATGTGGCCTGTGTATCCAGAGCGCTGACCGATGTTGTGGGCGGTGAATGGGAGGTCACACTCTTTGAGGACGACACCGCGAACGCCTTTGCCCTCCCGGGCGGGAAGATCGGAGTCAACACCGGCCTTCTGAAGGTGGCGCAGACGCCGGACCAGCTGGCCGCGGTCGTGGGCCACGAGATCGCCCACGTCCAGGCGGAGCACGGCAACGAACGTGTCTCCACGGGTTATGTCGCCCAGGCCGGCTTGCAGGTGGTGGATGCGATTTCTGGCGCCTACGGCGTGGCCAATCAGCGCCAGATCATGAGCCTGTTGGGGCTGGGCGCACAGGTAGGCGTGCTGCTGCCCTTCTCGCGCGCCCAGGAGTCGGAAGCCGACATTCTGGGCCAGCGCCTGATGGCCCAGGCCGGCTATGACCCGCGCGAGTCGGTCACGCTGTGGCAAAACATGGCCAAGGCCAGCAACGGCGCCCCGCCCGAGTTCATGTCCACCCACCCCTCGCACGGCACCCGCATCAAAGACCTGCAAAAGCAGTTCAGCAAAACCGTACCGATCTACGAGCAGGCCCGCCGCGCCGGAAAAATCCCCAGCTGCAAACGCTGATTCCCTTGCTCTGAAATCCCTGCATGCACTTCACCGCTGACATCACGATCTTTCTGATCGCGGCACTGATCGCAGTCCCGCTGTTCCGGCGACTGGGTTTTGGCGCGATCCTGGGATACCTCGCGGCAGGGGTAGTGATCGGCCCGCAGGTGCTGGGCAGCATCAGCGATGTGCCCGTGGTGATGCAGGTCGCTGAAATCGGCGTGGTTCTGCTGCTGTTCGTGATCGGCCTGGAACTCAAGCCCCACCGCCTATGGACGCTGCGCAAGGCCATTTTCGGCACCGGCACACTGCAGATGGCACTGGCCACCACCGCCATCAGCCTCTTTGGTCTGCTGATGTACGACCACCCATTGGGACGCGCGTTGTTCATCGGGCTGGTTCTGGCGTTGTCCTCGACGGCCTTCGTCCTGCAAACCCTGGCGGAACAGGGAAATCTGGCCACCAGCTACGGCCGCAGCGCCTTCGGAGTGCTGCTGTTCCAGGATCTGGCGGTCATCCCGATCCTGGCGATACTGCCCGTACTCGGCGGCCTGGAGATCACCACCGATGCCGCAACCGGCTGGGCCTTCGCCCGCGCCATCGGCGCCATCGTCCTGCTGATCCTGGGCGGCCGCTACCTCCTGCGCCCGGTGCTGCGCGCCGTCGCCCATTGGGGCAGCGATGAAACTTTTACCGTCGCGGCCTTGCTGGTCGTGATCGGGGCTGCCGTCGCGATGGAAGCAGCGGACCTTTCGGCCGGTCTGGGCGCGTTTATCGCCGGCGTGCTGCTGGCCGACTCCGAGTATCGCCACGAACTGGAGGCCAATATCAACCCCTTCAAAGGGTTGCTGCTGGGGCTGTTTTTCATCTCGGTGGGGATGTCGGCGGATCTGAATTTGTTCTCGGAACAACCGCTCACGATCCTGCTGGCCGCATGCGGGCTGATCGCGATCAAGTTCGCCACCCTGGCTCTCGGTGCCCGTTTCATCGTCGGCCTGCCCTGGCGCGTCACACTCCCAATGGCGCTGATTCTGGGTCAGGGGGGTGAATTCGCCTTTGTGCTGTTCCATGCGGCTTCTGAGTATCAGATTCTGCCGCCCGACCTCAGCAATCTGCTCACCGCCGTCGTCATCACCTCGATGGCCCTGACCCCGTTCCTGTTCTTTTTTGCCAATCGCGTCGCCCGCAAGCTGGAACCCGAAGAACTGCGCCCTTATGACGCCATCGACACCGGAGAGTCCCCGGTATTGATCGCCGGGTTTGGTCGCATGGGTCAGATCATCGCCCGGGTTTTACACATGCGCCATGTGCCCTTCACCGCGCTAGAGCGCGATGCGGCGCACGTCGACCTGGTACGACGCTGGGGCAACAAGGTGTACTTCGGCGAGCCGGCCAGCCTGGAAACGCTGCGTGCGGCCGGGGCCAAGGACGCCAAACTGCTGATCATCGCGCTGGACAACTTCGACGCCGCCCGCCGCATCGTGCAGCTGTCGAAACGCTACTTCCCCCACCTCAAGCTGTACGCCCGCGCCCGCGACCGCCACCAGGCCCTGCACCTGATGGAGCTGGGCGTGGACTATGTGATGCGGGAAACCTGGCACTCCAGCCTGAAGATGTCCGAAGCAATTCTTCAGGAGCTGGGGGATACCCCGGAATCGGCCCAATACGCGATTGATGTCTTTCGCCGGGCGGATGAAAAACTGCTCGAGCAGCAGCGCGAACATCGCTCGGATATCGAGCATTTGATCCAGTCCTCACAGGCCGTTCGCCGCGAACTGCACTCGCTGTTCGAGCGCGCCCCCCGCATGCCCCACAATCAGGATGCGGGGTCGCCGGCCTCGGCCGAGGCCGCAAACGACTCCAGCGGCGACAGTAGCTCCACCCGCGAACCCAGCCCCCGCAACAGCCAGTAAGTCCCGCTGATCATCCGCGCCACGAAAACCAGATCCGGCAGCGGCTGAAACTTGCGCCACTGCGCCAGCGATTGGCGCGCCGTGTCGCGCAGGTCGTCGATGATCTGCGGCTCGGAAAAATCAAAACGCGGCCGCTCGATCGCCGCCATGCAAATGTCGGTAAGGTTCCGGTACAGCGCCTCCAGCCGGGGCGACATCGGCTTGCCGGGGTCGCTGAGACTGCCGACCCGCCCGAGCTCCCGGTGCATGGCCGGGTAATTCCGGCGCAGTCCAAAACCGGTCATTCGTTGCAGATGCAACAGATGGTCAGCGGAAAGGGCCCGGGTGCAGCCGAAGTCGTACACCACCACCCGCCCGTCCGGCAAAAAGCCGAAATTCCCCGGGTGCGGATCCGCATGCACCTCCCGCAATTCGACCAATTGATGCACGGTCCACTGCAAAAGCGTTGCGCCCAGCGCATCGCGCAGCGATGGCGCCCATGTTCGCGCTTCCTGTAACGACGCCGCCGGCAAGTATTCGGTCACCAGCACGTCGGCGGTGCACAGTTCACGGATCAGCGCCGGAATACGCACCCCGGCCGTCAACGACCCCTCCCGGAACCGCTGCATCCGCGCCGCCTCATCGATGTAGTCGCACTCCTCATGCAGCCGCAGGCGAATTTCATCGAGCAGCTGATCCAGGCGGGCGTTCTCGACCGGCAGCACACGTGCCATGCGCAGCAGCCGCCCCAGATTCCGCACATCGCGATCGATGGCTTGCGCCACACCGGGGTACTGCACCTTGATGGCGACCTCCCGTCCATCCACCAGCGTGGCGTGATGCACCTGCCCGATCGAGGCCACACCGATGGGCGTATCGCCCAGTTCACGCAATTGCGCGTACTGCTCCGGCGTCCAGCGCGCGATCAGCCATGCCCGCACCTGCTTGGAATCCACCGGCTGCGCCTGCGCCTGCAAGCGGTTCAACGCCTCGGCCAGCGCCGGCGGAAGCAGATCGGCGTACTGCGAGGCCAGCTGCCCCAGCTTCATCGCCGCGCCCCGCAATTCCGACAAGGTGGCAAACCAATCCTCGCCCACGGTTTGCCAGGATTCCACGCTGCCACCACCCAGCCGCGCCCCCACCCGACGCAGCACCGTACGCGCGCCCAAACCCAGTAATGCCCGACCGCGACGGGTCAGACGCAATGGCGAATCCTTGTCTGTCATTAGGGAATGGTAGGCCTTTCCCAACCTCGCGAACGAAAATGCTTGCGCGCCCAGAAATTTCCGATATACTTCGTGGTTCTTCGCGTCCGGGGCTATAGCTCAGCTGGGAGAGCGCCTGCATGGCATGCAGGAGGTCGGCGGTTCGATCCCGCCTAGCTCCACCAACGCGAACAAAAGTTTTAGGTCCCCATCGTCTAGAGGCCTAGGACACCGCCCTTTCACGGCGGCAACCGGGGTTCGAATCCCCGTGGGGACGCCATATATACTTCCTCTGAGTTCCGAGGAAGTCCGAAAACCCCTCGTAATTGAGGGGTTTTTTGTATCTGCGGCGTGCAATCCGTGCCGCGCGATTCCGAGGAAATCCGGCCCCAAACGGGGGCACATCTGGGGGCACAAGCGTTGAGCTGAAGTGCTGATGCCCCCAGAATCGTTACTCGGAGGTGTCGCCATGCCGTTAACTGATCCCGCCTGCCGCAAGGCAACGCCCGAGGCCAAGCCCAAGCGGCTGGCTGATGGCGGTGGTCTGTATCTCGAGGTCATGCCGAACGGATCGAAGTACTGGCGGCTGAAGTATCGATTCGGAGGTAAGGAAAAACGGCTCGCGCTGGGGGTCTACCCTGAGGTGAGCCTCAAGGAAGCGCGCGCCAAGCGCGACGAGGCGAGGCGCCAACTGCGCGAAGGCGTTGATCCGGGTGCGGCCAAGCGCGCAGCGAGGATCGCACAGACCGGCGGCGACAGTTTCGGGGCCCTGGCCCAGGAGTGGCTGGAACAGACCTCCGCCAAGCGCGTCGAAAGCACCAACCGGACGATTCAGGCGCGCCTGGATGCGGACGTGCTGCCCTGGCTGGGATCGCGCCAGATCAACGACATCAAGGCGCCGGAGTTGCTAGCCGTGCTGCGGCGAGTTGAAGCCCGGGGCTCGCTAATTGTCGCCAAACGCCTGCGCCAGATTGCCGGGCAGATTTTCCGTTATGCGGTGGCTACGGGGCGCGCCGAACGCGATCCTTCAGCCGACCTGCGCGGCGCCCTGAAGACACCCGGCGGCGAACGTCACCACGCTGCGCTCACCACGCCGGCGGATGTCGGTGCGCTAATGCGCGCCATAGACGGTTATCAGGGGCAATTCATTACCCGCTGTGCCCTGCAACTGTCACCGCTGCTGTTCGTTCGTCCCGGCGAGCTGCGCGCGGCCGAGTGGCCGGAGTTCGACCTGGATGCCGGCGAGTGGCGCATTCCAGCGGCGAAGATGAAGATGCGCCAAGCGCACATAGTCCCGCTGAGTAAGCAGGCCATCGACATACTGACCGAGCTGCATCCACTGACCGGCCACGGAGTGCCCGGCAAGCCCGATGCGCCGCGCTATCTGTTCCCCGGTGCGCGCTCGCGCACTCGGCCGATGAGCAACAACACGGTCAACGCGGCGCTGCGCCGGATTGGCTACACCGGAGATCAGATGACGGCGCACGGCTTCCGCGCTACCGCCCGCACCTTGCTGGCTGAACTGGGCTGGCAGCCGGACGCCATTGAGCGCCAGCTTGCCCACAAGGCCAGCGGGCCGCTGGGTGCTGCCTACGACCGTGCGCAATTCCTATCCGAACGCCGGAACATGATGCAGTCGTGGGCCGATTATCTGGACACCCTCCGGCGAGGTGCTGACGTGATCCCACTCTTCACTTCGGCTTGAGAGCGAGGGAAGACATTCTGGCCACCGTTGTGCCGGGTCCGGGCCGCTGCGCCCTATCCGTCTCCCTGAGAAGCTCGAAGTTAGCCCGCCAGGGTGTAAATCCCCTTTGAAATCGGCATAGTTTGCAGTGGGCCAAATCAGGCCCAGGCGTACCGATTCAGACATAAGGGGAGTCATGGCAGCGGATTTGGCAGCAGCGGAAACCAGGTTATGGGCAGCCGCGGACCAACTATGGGCGAATACCGGCCTGCGGCCGTCGGATTTCTCCGAGCCCGTGCTGGGATTGATTTTCCTGCGTTACGCCGACAAGCGCTTCGAGGAGGCCCACGCCAGCTTGTTGGCCAAGGGCTTCGATGAGGACGAGCTGGACCCGCACGACTACCAGGCTGAGGGTGTGGTGTACCTGCCTGAATCGGCCCGCTTCTCCAAGCTGCTCCAGCTCACCGAGGGCGACAATGTCGGCAAGGCCCTGAACGAGGCCATGCTGCTGATCGAGGGCGGCAACGCGGATCTCAAGGGCGTGCTGCCGCGCAGCTACAACCGCCTGCCGACCGCCACGCTGGTGGAACTGCTGCGCCTGCTGGCGCCGCTGGATCTGGCGGGCGATGCCTTCGGCAAGGTCTACGAATACTTCCTCGGCAGCTTCGCCCGGGCGGAAGGCTCCAAGGGTGGGGTGTTCTACACGCCCGGCAGCATCGTCCGGCTGATCGTTGAAATCCTGCAACCTTTCCACGGCCGCATCTTCGACCCCGCCTGCGGTTCCGGCGGCATGTTCGTGCAATGCGCCGATTTCGTGCAGCGCCACCGCAGGAGCGCCACCAACGAACTGACGGTCTTTGGCACCGAGAAGGACGCCAAGACCGTCAAGCTGGCCAAGATGAATCTCGCCGTGCATGGCCTCTCCGGCGACATTCGCGAGTCCAACACCTACTACGAAGACCCGCACGAAGCGCTTGGGCGCTTCGACTTCGTGATGGCCAACCCCCCATTCAACGTCTCGGGCGTGGACAAGGATCGACTCAAGGACGATCGGCGCTTTCCCCTCGGCCTGCCGAGCACCGACAACGCCAACTACCTGTGGATTCAGCTCTTCCACACAGCGCTCGGCGACACCGGCCGCGCCGGCTTCGTCATGGCCAATTCGGCCGGCGATGCCCGCGGCAGCGAACTGGAGATCCGCAAGAAACTGATTCAGTCCGGCGCCGTGGATGTGATCGTCAGCATCGGCTCCAATTTCTTCTACACCGTCACGCTGCCCTGCACGCTGTGGTTCTTTGACAAGGGCAAGCGCCACGGGGAGCGCAAGGACAAGGTCTTGTTCCTCGACGCACGGCCCTACTTCAGGCAGGTCACGCGGGCAATCCGCGAGTTCACCCCGGAGCAACTGGAGTTCCTGGCCAATATCGTGCGGCTGTATCGCGGACAGGAGCCAGAGTTTGAGGAGGAAACGGCCGCGGACAGTCGGGCGATGCTGGAAGAAAAGTTCCCGATCGCAGCGTATCGGGACGTGGCGGGCCTGTGCAAAGCCGCGACGCTGGCCGAGATCGAAGCACAGGGCTGGAGCCTGAATCCGGGGCGCTATGTCGGCGTTGGCGAGCGGGCGGCGGATGAATTCGACTTTGCGGAGCGGCTGGAGGAGTTGAACGAAGAACTCGAGGTGCTGAATAGTGAGTCGCGCGAGCTGGAGTCACGGATTGCGGCAGGCGTCGCGGGCCTTCTGGAGGGCGTGTAGTGCGCCCCGTGTCCGGTTGGCGCCGCGTGGCTATCAGTGAGGTCTGCCTGGGCCTATTCGATGGGCCTCATGCCACCCCAAAGCCCAGCGACGAGGGTCCCGTTTTTCTGGGCATCGGCAACATTACCGAGGACGGCCATCTTGATTTGAATGCTGTCCGGCATATTGCTGAGGAAGACTTCCCGCGGTGGACGAAGCGGGTAGAGCCTCGTCCTGGCGATATCGTCTTCACATACGAAGCCACGCTGAACCGCTACGCAATTATCCCCGAAGGATTCAGGGGATGCCTCGGGCGTCGGCTCGCGCTGATTCGTCCAGACCCCGCCGCTGTCGATACGCGTTTTCTTCACTTCTACTTTTTCGGATCGGACTGGCGGGCGACCATTGCGTCAAACACCCTTTCGGGCGCCACCGTAGAACGAATCCCTTTAACCAGATTCCCAGATTTTCCAGTTAGCTTGCCGCCGCTGGCCGAGCAACATCGCATCGCCTCCATCCTCTCCGCCTACGACGACCTGATAGAGAACAACACGCGGCGCATCGCGATCCTGGAGGAGATGGCCCGGCGCATCTACGAGGAGTGGTTCGTCCGCTTCCGCTTTCCCGGCCACGAGAACGTGCGGATGGTCGAGTCCGAGTTGGGGTTGGTGCCGGAGGGGTGGCGCCCTCGCCTGCTCGGCGACGTGATAGAACTCGCCTACGGCAAGGCGCTAAAGGCCGGCGACCGCGAGCCGGGTATCGTGCCTGTCTACGGTTCAAGCGGGATCGTGGGGACTCACAACGTGAGCTTGGTCAATGGTCCCGGAATAATTGTCGGTCGAAAGGGAAACGTCGGCAGTGTTCATTGGTCCGACGCGGCGTTCTATCCCATCGACACGGTCTACTATGTGAAAACCGAGTTGCCGCTGCATTTCGTGTTCTTCAACTTACAGCGGCAGAACTTCCTGAACAACGATGCAGCGGTGCCGGGCTTGAACCGAAATCAAGCGTATGCGCTGCCCCTGCTGCTACCTGAAACTGGCACTCTCGCTCAATTCGAGAAGCTGTGCGATTCATTGCTCGGGCTCGCGCGGACTTTGGCGAAAAAGAATGCCAACCTCCGCAACACCCGCGACCTTCTCCTCCCTAAGCTCATCTCCGGCGAACTGGACGTGTCGGCGATGCCCGGCCCGGAGGCCGCTGCGGCATGAGTGCCGGCGAGCTGACGCTGCTGCTGGATCGCCTGTTGTCGACGACAGCCGAGCACGAGTGGGTCGAGTACAAGCACAACGACGATCCGCACACGATCGGCGAGTACATCTCGGCGCTGGCTAACGCGGCGGCGCTGGATGGTCAGCCCTACGGCTATATGGTCTGGGGCATCGAGAACGGCACACGCCGGGTCGTCGGCACGCGCTTTCGGCCACGAGAGAAGATGCACAAGCAGCAGCCGCTGGCGCTATGGCTCAGTCAGTACCTGCGGCCTAAGGTGGATTTCCGCTTCGAGCAATTCGAGTATCGCGGCGAGTCGGTCGCGCTGATGTGCGTGCCGGCGGCGGTCGGCCAGCCGGTGAGCTTTCACGAGAAGGAATACATCCGGCTGGAAAGCTCGAAGGTGGAGCTGGCCAAGCATCCCGGCAAGGAGGCCCAGCTCTGGGCGCGACTCAACACCCGCTCCGACTGGTCGGCGGAACTGGCGCCGGGCGCCACGGAAGCCGACCTCGACCCTGAGGCCCTGCGGTTCGGGCGGCAGCAATACGCCGACAAGAATCCTCAACTGGCGGATCAGATCGCGCAGTGGGATACGGCCACCTTCCTGTCCAAGCTCAAGCTGAGCCGCGGCGGGCATATGACCCGGGCGGCGCTGCTGCTCTTCGGCCGGGACGAGGCGGCGCAGCACCTGCCGTTGCCGGTTCAGGTGTCCTGGATGCTGAAGGACGCGGATGGCACAACGCGCGACTATCACCATTTCGGTCTGCCGCTGTTGCGGGTGCCGGATGCCTTATTTGCCCGGGTACGCAACCTGACCGTGCGCTATCTGCGGCCGGAGACGCTGATCCCCACCGAAGTGCCGCAGTACGACGCCTGGGTGATCCGCGAGGCGCTGCACAACGCCATTGCCCACCAGGACTACGGACTGAGCGGCCGGATCAATGTGATCGAGAAGCCGGATGAGCTGGTGTTCAGCAATGTCGGCACATTCCTGCCCGGCGACGTGACCGCACTGCTGGCTACAGATCGCTCGCCGGAGCTGTATCGCAACCCCTGCCTTGCGCAGGCGATGGTGTCGCTCAAGATGATCGACACCGTGGGCAGCGGTATCCGCCGCATGTTTCAGGAACAGCGCCGGCGCTTCTTCCCGATGCCGGACTATCTGATCGACCCACGGGAGCGGCGGGTGGAGGTGCGCATCACCGGCCGTATTCTCGATCCACGCTATACCCACGCGCTGATGCAGCAGACCGATCTTTCGCTGATGGATGTGTTTCTGCTGGACCGGGTTCAGAAGGGGCTGTCGCTGCAGCCGGATGAATTGCGGGGGCTCAAGAAGCGCAAGCTGGTAGAGGGTCGCAAGCCCAACGTGCATGTCTCGGAGAAGATCGCGGCCGTGCTGGGCGAGGAAGCGAAGTACCTGCGGGACAAGGGATTCCAGAAGGATTTCTACACCATGTGGGTGCTCAAGCGCCTGCGCATGGGGCCGTGCAAGCGGGCGGACCTGGAGCCCATCCTCCTGGAGCAGCTTCCCGCCATTCTCAGTGCGGATCAGAAACGCAACAAGGTGAAGAACCTGCTGGCCGGAATGTCCCGCGAGAAGTTGGTGACGGCGGATGGCAAGCGCGGGCCGGGCGCAGTCTGGCGCATCCTGCCGGCTGGATTGGATAAATTGGGCTCGGAAGGCGGGGATTAGCCTATGGTTTTATCCAATTCCCGGGCGGTGATCGCGTGCAACTTGTTGATTATGATCATCAATCAATGGATAGCTGATGCGTCCCGGCTACCCTTGTCCGATCGTTTTTCCATCCAATCTGGCTGGTTAGAGACCGGACAGAGGTCCGCCGACGCCGGAGGTGGCCAGTGAGCCGCTACGGCGTCAAGGATATGTCCGCCAGCTACGGCGAGCTGATGCTGGTGGAGCAGCCAGCGATTGAACTGCTGGAATCGCTGGGCTGGACGCATGCCAATCTCTACGCCGAGACCTTCGGCGTGACGAGTACGGAGGGGCGCGAAAGCGAACATCAGGTCGTGCTCACGCCGCGGCTGCGCGCAGCGCTGAAATCGCTCAACCCGGGATTGCCGGACGATGCCTATGAACAGGCCATCGAACAGATCAGCCAGGATCGCACCAAGCAACTCGCCGTCAATGCCAACCAGGAGGTCTACGCGCTGATCAAGGACGGCGTGAAGGTGACGGTGCCCGACGAGCACGGTGGTCAGGCCACCGAGACGCTGCGCGTGATCGACTGGACCACGCCCGCCAACAATGATTTCTTCCTGACTTCACAGATGTGGGTGGCGGGCGACATGTACCGACGCCGCTGCGATCTGCTGGGCTTCGTCAACGGACTGCCGCTGGTGTTCATCGAGCTGAAGAAGCCGAGCGTGCCGCTGAAGAGCGCGTTCGACGACAACTTGCGTGATTACCGCGGCCAGTCCATTCCTCAGCTCTTCCATCCTAATGCCCTGATCCTGCTCTCCAACGGTTCTGACACCAAGGTGGGCACGCTGACCAGCGCCTGGGAGCATTTCTTCGACTGGAAACGGGTGGACGACGAAGCCGAGGCTGGCAAGGTCTCGCTGGAGCGCGCCTTGCATGGGCTGCTGGAGCCGACGAGGCTGCTGGACTATGTGGAGAACTTCACCGTTTTCGAGGCCGGAAAGGGCGGATTGGTCAAGAAAACCGCGAAGAATCACCAGTTTCTAGGCGTCAACAAGGCCATCGCCCGGCTTGCGGAGCTGCGCGATTCCGGCGAGACGCAGCGCAAGCGCCTGGGGGTGTTCTGGCACACGCAGGGTTCCGGTAAGAGCCTGTCGATGGTGTTCTTCACGCAGAAGGTGCTGCGCAAGCTCATGGGCAACTGGAGCTTCGTGATCGTCACAGATCGCGAGGAACTGGATGACCAGATCAGCAAGACCTTCAAGGCTACCGGTGCCACTACCCGGGAAGATGTTCGAGCAACCAGCGGCGAGCATCTGAAGGAACTCCTGCGCGGCAATGAGCGCTACATCTTCACGCTGATCCAGAAATTCCGCAGCGAACCGGGGCAGCCGTACCCGCAGCTTTCCGACCGCTCCGATGTGATCGTCATCACTGACGAGGCCCACCGGAGCCAGTACGACATCTTTGCCCTCAACATGCGCAACGCCCTGCCCAATGCCGGCTTCCTGGGCTTTACCGGGACGCCGCTGATCAAGGGCGAGGAGGAACGCACCCGCGAGGTGTTCGGGGAGTACGTCAGCGTATACGACTTCGCCCGCTCCATCGAAGACGGCGCCACGGTGCCGCTGTACTACGAGAATCGCATTCCGGAGATGCAGCTTACCAACCAGGACTTGAACCGCGACCTGGAGGCCTTGCTGGAAAACGCCGAACTGGACGAAGAACAGGAGAAGAAGCTGGAGCGGGAGTTCGGCCGCGAGTATCACGTCATCACCAGGGAAGACCGGCTGGAGGCCATCGCCAAGGATGTCGTGGCTCATTTCACCGGGCGCGGATACCGCGGCAAGGGGATGATGGTCTGCATCGACAAGGCCACTGCCGTGCGGATGTACGACAAGGTGCAGAAGTGCCGCCTGGAGGCTCTGGAGGAAGCCCAGCGCGACCTCAAGGCCTGGGGCGAGCGTCCCGGGCATGTGATCGTTGGTGATCCGGCCGCATCGCCTGAGATGCAGGAGGGGGAGCGGCTGCAACAACGGGTCCGATTGCTCGAAGAGATGGACATGGCTGTCATCGTCAGCCAGGGACAGAACGAGATTGAAGACCTGAAGAAGAAGGGTCTGGACATCACTCCGCATCGGCAGCGGATGCTCAAGGAGGATCTGGACGAGCAGTTCAAAGACCCGGAAGGTCCGCTGCGTCTGGTTTTTGTCTGCGCCATGTGGATCACCGGCTTCGATGTGCCGACCTGCTCCACGATCTATCTGGACAAGCCCATGCGGGCGCATACCCTGATGCAGACGATTGCACGCGCCAACCGCGTGGCGCCGGGCAAGGAGTCCGGCTTGGTCGTGGATTACGTAGGCATTTTCCGGGCGTTGCAGAACGCCCTGGCGATCTATGCCCGGCCGGGCGAGCGGGGTGGCGAGCCGATCTTGGACAAGTTGGCGCTGGTGACGGCGCTGCGCGAATCTCAGGAAGCCGCGCGAGCTTTTGCTACCGAGCATGGATTCAGTCTGGAGGCCATCTCCAAAGCACAGGGGTTCGAGCGAATCGCACGCATTGACGAGGCCGTGGAAGCCATTCTCGTCAGCGAAAGCGACAAGAAGCACTACCTGCAAATCGCTTCCCGGGTTTCGCGGCTGTTCAAGGCCATCCTGCCCGATCCGCAGGCTAACGAACTGGCACCCCTATCGGTGCTCGTCGCCTACATCGCCGAGCGCATTCGGGCGCAAACCGATCCGCCCGACATCTCCGCCGTCATGGACGACGTGGAGGAACTGCTGAACGACTCAATCGCCACGCAGGGTTATCACATCGGCCCTATTAGCCGGCCGGAAGCGCTGGTGAACCTCTCGGAAATTGACTTCGAGGCGCTTCAAGAAAAGTTTGCGCAAGGCCGCAAGCGTACCGAGGCCGAGAAGCTCCGTCGGCTGATCGAAGGCAAATTGAGCCAGATGCTCAAGGTCAACAGCTCACGTGCGGACCTCGCCGAAAAGTTTCAGAAGTTGATCGACGAGTACAACGCAGGCAGCCAGAACATCGAAGACTTGTTCAAGGAACTGGTGAAATTCGCCCGCGAGCTGACCGAGGAGGAGCGTCGCGGCGTGGCCGAGGGCCTGACCGAGGAAGAACTCGCACTGTTCGACATCCTGACCAAACCTGAGCCCGTTTTGACCAAGGCCGAGGAGGCTCAGGCCAAGAAAGTTTGCCGGGAGCTGCTCGGCGCGCTCAAGCGCGAAAAGCTGGTGCTGGACTGGCGGGAGAAGCAGCAGGCCCGCGCTGGCGTGATGCAGGCCATCAAGCTGGGCATGCGCGGTCTGCCTGACCCCTTCACTAAGGACATTCGGGCCGAGAAACTCGCGCGGGCTTACGCCCATGTGTACGACCACTATTTTGGGGCGGGGCAGAGTGTTTATGCCGCGGATTAATGGCCGACAGGATGCGGTGCGCGCCCCTGGAAACGGATTGAGCGGCTATGCCTTCGCGTAAGCCAAAGGCAGGGAAGCTGTTCAGCCTCAAGGAATGGCTATCTCTGGAAGACGCCGCGAGGCATCTGTCACTGCTTTTCGATGAGGAAGTTACGGTTCCCGACGTACTTCGGCTCGGGCTCGATCATCGTTTGACCCTTTCGGTGTGGTTCGTGAATCACACGTATGCGCGCAAGGGAAAGCTGGTTCCTTTGTCAGAATGCCAGATGCGAATTCTTCCAAATCTGGACTTGAAAGACCTGAAGGGTTGGCGGCCCGATAGGCGCCTGGTCACGCAAGACGAACTCACCGCCATCTACCCGACAATCAAAGAAGCCGTCGAAGCCGGCGACATCTATATCACGCCCGACGCCATCCACTATACCGATGATGATCAATGGCTTGTCCTGGAGAAGGAAGTCAAGAGCATCAGTGGTATCTGGGACCTCCCAGTGCTCGCAGGGGAACAACTGGACATTGAGCACCGCTATCAGATGGAAACCGGTGGCCCGGCTATCACGTTGGAAAATCTCGAAGGCGCCTTCGTTGAACGCGATGGCGTGGTGTGCCAGCTTCAGGAGGACTTTGAGGACAACCAGTTTCAACCGGGGTCTAAGGCGTACGGCCAGGCGCTTGAAATGCGAATCCTTGAGAAAGAGCTATCGAAGGAAGACGCGAGCCAGCTTCGCAAGGACTACTCTGAACAGAGAAAGAAGTTCCTGGATGGCAGAAGGGATCGGCCCCGTGAGGATCGTTACTATCCGGCGGGTGGGCTCCCAGAAGACGCCGTTCTGGTCGTTCGCACTGCAGTTCTTCGGGAATTCGAGCAAGCAATTTTTGAGCAGGACTCCGTCGAAAAGCCTCTCGGGAAGCGCGAGGAGACGACGCTGCTCAATATCACAGGCGCCTTGCTAGGCCTGTTGCTGGGGAGGACGCCAAGTGGAAAAGCGCACTCCGTATTCAAGGACCAGCAGGCCGTCATAGATGCTCTGCTGGCCACGTACGAGGGCAAGCCCGGAATAGCCAAACGCACGCTTGAGAAGAAATTTGCTGAGGCCAAGCGCAGCCTGACTTCCACGTAGGGGCCGCAGTTGCGGCGGAGGCTCCCGCAATTGCGGTGTAATCGACGCGCCGTGCCATAACAATTCGTGTCGGCCATTCCCAACCGAGCCGACCATGACCATCGAATCCCGAGCCGTACCGCAACAACCCCTCATCATCCTTCGTCGCCGCGATCTTGAACTGCGCGTGAAGCTGAGCCGGAGCACGATCTACGACAAGATCAATCCTGCTTCACCGCGTTATGACGCATCATTCCCCAAGCCGATTCGGCTTGGCAACGGCGCAGCCGTGGGATGGATCGAAAGCGAGGTCGAGAACTGGTTGCAAAGCCAGATCGACGCCAGCCGCCCGTCGAGGTAGTCACGCGATGGCGCAACGGCTGCCAAATCCGCGCCGAGCCAAGATTCACCGAAGTTACACGGTGGAGGAGGTGGCGCTGCTGTACGGAATCCACCGCAACACAGTGCGGGCATGGCTGAAGCAGGGGCTGCCGGTCTGCGACGACAAGCGGCCACTGCTGATTCTGGGGATCGATCTCGCAGATTTTCTTGCCCGCAAGCGCCGCAAGAACAAGCAGCCCTGTCAGCCTGGCGAGATTTACTGCGTGCGCTGCCGATCCCCCCAGTTCCCTTCGCTGGGTATGGCCGACTACCAACCGCTAACTGCCACCAGCGGCAATCTCGTCGGTATGTGTCCGCGGTGCGAAGGCCTTATCTATCGGCGCGTGAGCCTCGCTGGATTGCCGGTGGCGAGGGGAAATCTGGAAGTTGCCGTCACGCAGGCTCAGGACCACATAGACGAGGGGCTCTTCCCCTCCGTGAACAGTGACTTCGACAAAGGAGCCTGAGACATGCAGAAACACAACGCGGCAAACGAAAGAATCAAGCGCCGATACTTCATTTATCTCAAGGAGGCCAAGAGGCAGAGCGAGGCCACCGTGGATGCCGTTGCGGCGGCGTTGGCTCGCTTCGAAACTTACAACAAGAAGCGCGACTTCAAGACATTTCATCACCAGCAGGCTGTGGCATTCAAGCGGTGGCTGGCAGAGCAGAAAAATGAGGTGACGGGTAAGCCGCTGAGCAAGGCGACGCTGCACGGAACACTCTCGCATCTGAAGCGGTTCTTCCAGTGGCTTGCCGGTCAATCAGGATACAAGTCGCGCTTCTCCTACTCGGACGCAGACTACTTCAACGTGTCGGAAAAGGACGCGCGAATCGCAACCGCCCGGCGCAGTCGCCCAGTTCCGACTATCGAGCAGGTGCGCCATGTTATCGCGCAGATGCCCGTCAAGACGGATGTGGAAATGCGCAACCGGGCGATTGTTGCATTCACGCTTTTGACCGGCGCACGAGACAGCGCGGTCGCCTCTGCTAGGTTGAAGCATCTCGACATGGTGAGCGGCTGCTTCTACCAGGACGCGCGTGAGGTCAAGACGAAGTTCAGCAAGACATTCACGACGGTATTCTTCCCGGTCGGGGATGACATCCGCCAGATCGTGGTGGACTGGGTTGAATACCTTCGGAGCGTCAAGCTTTGGGGCATGGATGATCCGCTGTTCCCCAAGACGGCATTGACCATCGGCAAGGCGAATCAGTTTGAGCATGTTCAATTGGCCCGGGAGCACTGGGCCAACGCGACGCCGATCCGCAACATCTTCCGACATGCTTTTGAGGCCGCGGGGCTGCCTTACTACAATCCTCACAGCCTGCGCAGCACGCTAGTACAGTTGGGCGAGCGCCTATGCCAGACCCCCGAGCAGTTCAAGGCGTGGAGCCAGAACCTGGGTCACGAAGGTGTACTGACCACGTTCTATGCCTATGGCAATGTCCCTGAGGGGCGGCAGGTGGAAGTCATGCGCGGTCTTTCTGGTATGCCCACGAGGTGAGATTGGGGGCATAAATGGGGGCATTATCTGAAAATCGCATTAAGCAAGTCGCTTTATAACAGTCAGTTACAACTCTGATTTGCATTCCCGTGGGACGCCAATTAAAAGAAGGGGTTACGGAAACGTAACCCCTTTTTTGTTGGAGCGTACCGCGAAACACGGCAACCGATCGAAAAACATCCCGATGCGGGGTCCTTCGTGCAGGCCCAGGGCAGCAGCTGGCAGCCCAGCCCCATGCTCAGAAGCAGCACCGGGCGAACAGTGCTGGGGCCGGGCAGGTCCTCGTAGCACAGTTCGATGCCGCTGGCGGTCAGAGTTCGGGCAGGAGGGGCGCGCATGGGCGCGGTCTGGTTCGGTCTGCCCAGCACCTGGCCCGGTACGTGGGCGTGGCGCAGGGGGTCACAAGCTCCCCAGGAAGCGCAACAGATAGCGGCGCTGGGTGGCATCCAGGCGCATCCAGGCATCCCGGGAGGCGGCGGCCTCACCGCCATGCCAGAGGATGGCCTCCTCGGGCGTCCGTGCACGACCGTCGTGCAGAAAGCCGGCCCGGCTGCCGCCTACGGTCTGGGTATGGCCCAAACCCCAGAGCGGCGGGGTGCGCCAATCACTGCCGCCGGCTTCGGCTTCGACGATGCCATCGGCCAACTCTGGTCCCATGTCATGCAGCAGCAGATCGGTATAGGGAAAAATGGTCTGCCCACTGAGTTGTGGGCGCTGGGGATCCTGTTCCGTGACCCAGCGGGGGCGATGGCAGCGGGCACAGCCCAGCTCCCCGAACAAGGCTTCTCCCGCGCGCACTTCGGGGCGGTCGTGATCGCGCCGGGCGGGTGGGGCCAGATGCTCCGCATAAAAGACCACGGCCTCCTCGATCTGCGGCTCCAATTCCGGCTCCGTGCCCGTATCCGCGGCCTGGCAGTCCTTTTGTAGCGGGCCGCACCCCGCCTGAGGGATCAGCCGCGAACGGATGCCGAGGTCTTCGGCGAAGGCCACCAGGCTTTGCTGGCGCACCGTGGGTTGGGCGGCCTTCCAGCCAAATCGGCCCAGCGTTTTTTGCCCACCGGGCAGGGCCGCGACGTTGTTCGCCCGCCCCCCGCTCATTGCAGCATAGGCACGAATCTGCGCGGCAGGAATGCGTTCCAGCAGGCCCAGTCCGATCATGGGCGGGGCCACCCGCAAGCCGCGTTGCAGGGTGTCGTCCAGAACCCCGTGGGCCGGGTCGCTCAGACGGATCTGCGGTGCCCGCAAGTGCACGGAGCGACCGTCCGGGTACACCAGCGTGTGCTCCACCCACTGCACCTGCACCTGTGGCTCGGGCATCAGGGTGGGTGCGGCCCGGGTCTGAATCTGGGCGCCGTAGAGGGGATGGGGGGAGCCATCGCGCATGCCGATGCGCAGCAGCGCGGAAATCAATGGCTCATCCGGCCCTGCCGGCGGGTGGCCGCGACCATCGCGGATGTGGCAGTCCTGACAAGCGGCCGCGTTGAACAGGGGGCCCAGGCCGTCGCGGGCGGCCACCGAGGCCGGAGCCAACACCCAGGGGCTGGTAAAGAAGCTGTTGCCCACGGTGAACAACGCGCGCCCTCGGGCATCCAGGTTGCTGGCGGGCCGGGAAAAGGCCTCGGCGGACAGCCGGGTCCCCGGTTGCAGGGGCAGATGGGTGGTCAGCCCACCGGGCAGGGCTTCGGGGGGCAGGTCCACGGTCGCCGGGGGGGCGTAGTGGCCCACGCGGGCGGGCGCGGGAGGCGGGGCTTCCTGGCAAGCTGCCAGCCCCAGCAGCGCGGCAAGGATCCACAGCCAGCGCATGGCCTCAGTCCGCCCGCGGGGCCGCGGGATTCAACGGCCCCAGATCCAGCGCCTGGCCCAGGGCTTCGAAGAGTTGGGCCTGGGTCTGCAGTGCGTCGATGGCGGCCTGGATCATCGCGGCGCCCTGCGCATTGCCCGGGCGGATCAGGGTGTCGAAGACCGCCCCTTGCGCTCCGGCCTGGCGGATGGCAGCGACCGCGGCCTGCGTGGCCTGCAGGGCCCGCTCGATCTGGGCGGCCAGAGCGGGCTCGGTGGCCCGCGCCAGGTCGGCCAAGGTTTGTGGAGCCTGCAGCGCGCCAAAACGTCCGAAATAGAAGTTGTCGATGCCCAAGGCATTGAAGTAGATGGCGTTGTGGGTGTCATCGGAAAAGCAATCCTGCTCCTCCTCCGGAGCCTGGCTGAGCAAGGCCACCTGGAGGCGCTCGCCAGCCAGCTCATCCCCGGCCATGCTGCTCAGGCCGAAGAGCACGCGACGCAGGCCTTCGTCCGCCGGGCCCTGTACCAGGCGGTCGCCGTAACTGCCGGCCTGCGCCCCCCAGACCACTGTCATTTGCTCCAATTCCCGCCGCAGCAAGGTCAATAAAGCTTGCAGAACCGCTCGGCGTCGTTCGCAATGGCGGGCGGGAGCGGGAATGGGGCCATCGGTGCAGTCTTCGGCGCCCAGGGCGAAATCGGTCCAGGGCCGGTCCCCGCTGCCGCCGCCGTGGCGGTTCAGATCCTGCCCCCACAGAAAGAATTCGATGGCATGAAAGCCGGTAGCCACATTGGATTCGTGATCGCTGAGCGTCTGCAGGGCCTCGAGCAGGCCTTCGTCCAGCGTCTGGCTGTTCAGGCTGCGTTCGCCGATCCGGATCTGCTCGGCAGCGATCAGATTGGCCCGCGCATTGGGGTTGGTGGGCGAGGCCAGGTAATCGGCGGACACATAGTCCAGAAACCCTTCGTCGATGGGCCAGGCATTGACCCGCCCCTCCCATGCATCCACGAACCAATTCCCAAAGCGCAGGGCTTCGGTTTGGGCGTAGGGCACACGCGCCGCCCTCCAGGCTTGGCGCGCGGCATCCAGGGTGGCCGGGGAGGGCTGCGTGATCAATGCGTCAACCACAGCCTGGAGCTCGATCACACCCTGCAAGGTGGCCTGATAGCTGGCCTCCGCCACGCGGCGGTAGCCTTCCAGAACCTGCTGGGTCGACGGCGCTCGCTGCCCGGAACAGCTCGTTGCCACCATCACGACGGCAGCGATCAGAGCGCCGCAGCGCAGCTTGAGAGCCAACACGCCGTTTCTATCCCGGGGCGCTTGCGGAGGACGCGCCCTCAGTCGCTGAAGCCCAGTTCACTGCGGGTCAGCACAAAGCGTTCCACCGGGGCCGGCGGCACGGCGCCTTCGGCGTTGTCCCCGTACCACTCCACCGTGATGGTGTCGCCCAGGATGGTGGCCCACATGAAGCCGGCGGAGTCGCGGTAGTCCGAGATGCCGTTTTCACCCTGACGCTCCTCGAAGCCCAGGTTGGTGGCCGGGCGGTCCTCCTTGCGGCCACCGGCGCCGGAGACCACAAACTCCGTGCGGCCGCAGCTTTCCACCGGCTTGAGCCAGCGCAGATCATGCTCATGGCCCTGGATGTGGAACTGCACCCGGTCACAGAGGGACTCTTCCATGGCGGCCTTGAAGCTGGCGCTGCCATCGCCGTAATTGCCGTTGGAGATGTAGTTGTAATGCGACATCGAGATCTTCCAGCGGGCCGGCGACACGTCCGCAGCCTCGGCGATCCACTGCCGCTGGAAAGCCGTGTCGTAGGTGCCGGCGACGGGGAGGCTGTCCGAGTCGTTGTCGATGGTGTCGCTGTCGATGGCGAACAACTCCAAGACCTCTCCCCAGCGGTGGGTGTAGTAACGGGCAGGCATGTTCCACATGCCGCTGGGTCGGTCGCTGCGGTAGTGGTACTCCACCTGGCTGTCGCCGATGAATTCCAGGGTGCCGGTGGCGCCATTGTCATGGTTGCCCAGCACCAGGTAGAAGGGAATATCGACCACGCCGTAGATGTCCTCGAAGGCCGAGTTGAACTGCGGATCGTTGGTGCCCAGCAGTGCGCCCACAAAATAGATGTTGTCGCCGGCCGCCAGCGCGAAATGGCAGCCCGGCACCGCTGGTGTGGCCTTGGCAGCGCAGACTTCGGCCACGGTCTGGCCCAGAGCGGCCTGCACGGCATCCTGCGTGCCCACATCGCCGAGAATGATGAAATTCAGCGGCACATTCGGATCATGGGGGGTGGTTTCGGTGGTGGGTTTGCGGCTGTTCACGCTGCCGCTGTTATCGGCTACCGGATGATCCCGGACGGGGGCGGCCGGAGCGGAGATCTCCCCGCGACCACCATTGCAGGCGGCCACCAGCAGGACAGCGGACAGGCTCAGCGCCGTCAGCGGGCGCGGGAGGGCAAGTGTGGACAGCATTGTGCGGTTCTCTGAAGTCGGCCCCAGCCAGTGCGAGCGGCGCCGAAGGACATGGACAACGGCACAGTGTGTGGCAGGTTGATGACAGTCCGATGAAACAGCGATTGCCGTGCGCGCAGGAAGCGGGCCAGACCGAAGTACAGGAAGAACAAACGCCCTGCCATCCATAGATGACTGTGGTTGGAACCGCTTTACCAGGTGAACCTGGGATCGTTTGCGCGACAGGCGATCTGTCCGCACACGAACTTTCAGCGTGATCTGCACTGCGATGACATCCTGCTGAACCTTGCCGTGCTCTCGAGACGAGCGGAACCTCACCGCACTTGGCAAAGCAGTACTTGAAAGTTACCCCTACCAATGTCTAAAGGCCTGCTGTCTCGGCCGGCGTCACGCTCAGGAAGCCCCCGCCGCTCCAGATTCCGGCCCATGCGACGGGTGATCATGGATGCCCCGATGCCAGCCATGATTCCTGCCGGCGGCACGAGCCCTTCACGCCGCACTGGCGAACTGAACAAACGAAGAGCAGATCCTTCAGGAGCTGAACCCGGCCCCCAATCGGTTACCAGCGCACTCGTCCATACAAATTGCGACTTCGGTCCGGGGAAACTCTTTGTAGACTTCAGTCAACTATATGGAGACCTACAAAGTGACTCGGACCGAACGTTCTCTGGCCATCAGCTTGATTGCCGTTGCTCTCGCGGCATGCGGATCCAATAACGACGACAACGTACCCGGCGCCACGCCAGCGCCCAGTTCGAGCCCGACACCAGCAACAAGCCCATCGGTAAGTCCTTCACCGACCGGAGCCGTCACGCCGATGCCGTCAGCTCCCGTTTTGCCAACGCCGACGGTCAGCATCACACCGACACCGACAACTGGCGTGTCGCCGACGCCGTCAGTTACCGTTTCGCCAGCGCCGACGGTCGGCATCACACCGACACCGACAACTGGCGTGCCGCCGACGCCGACAGGTAGCGTCTCTCCAACTCCGACAATCACCGTCTCTCCCACGCCGACGGGCAGTGTGACACCGACACCCGTTGGCGCAGCAGCCCCGACCATCAAGATTCTCTCCAACCGGGCCGACCTGGTCAGTGGTGGCGATGTTCTGGTTGAGTTAATAGCTCCGGAAGGAACAAGTCCCGATGCCATCGTCATCACACGCAATGGTGATGACGTGTCGGATCGCTTTAGCACCACGGAAGATGGGCGTTACATCGGTCTCGTTAACGGTTTGGAGCTTGCTACGAACACTCTGGTCGCTTCTGCGAATGGAGTCAGCTCCCCGCCCACAACGGTGATCAACCATCCCCACGGTGGCCCTGTCCTCGCCGGCCCCCAATTGCAGCCGTGGACCTGCCGAAACGCTGGCGCCATGGACGAAAAATGCAATCAGGAACCGGAATACAGCTGGTATTACCTGCCGGATGGTGCAGATGCACTGGTCCCCTACAACATCGAGAATCCGGAGACGGATGTCGCCACGACAACCACCGAATCCGGCATCGAAGTGCCTTTCATCGTGCGTCAGGAAAAGGGTTATCAGGATCGTGACGAATACCGGATCGCCGTGCTCTATCAGCCCGGTATGGAGTGGACGGCCGCGGCGCCACAGCCCCAGTTCAACGGCAAGTTGATGATCACGCACGGGGCCAGTTGTGGTGTCGATTACGAAACCAACGGCGCTCCGAGCGTCATCAAGTACAACCCGCTGGATTTTGCGGGCCTGGATGATCCCATTACGCCCAATATCACGCAGGACAGCGCGGTTTATGCGCTCGGGCGTGGTTTTGCGGTCATGTCGACGGCGCTGAACAACTCCGGACATAACTGCGACCTGCCGCTGCAGGCCGAGTCGATGATCATGGCCAAAGAGCGGTTGATCGAACAGTACGGCACGCTGCGCTACACCATCGGGGCGGGTTGCTCCGGCGGCTCACTCGCCGCCCAGTGGGTTGCGAACGCCTATCCCGGCGTCTATCAGGGCATCCTGCCGACCTGCTCTTTCCCCGACACCTGGAGCACGGCCACACAGTTTGTGGATTACCACGGCCTGCTCCTCTACTTCTTCGGCGACCTGATTTTCACCGAGCCCTACCAACAATGGGCCCCGCCGGAGTTTCAGGACCAGTTCAACCCGGCAGACTACCCCTATCAACCGACTCTAGAGCGCACCGCTGAAGGCTGGACTTTGCAGTCCATCGCGGATGTCATGGGGCATGTGACCGTCATCAACGCGCATGTCAGCGAAGGCGCCCAGTTCCATGTCGCCGTGCCTGATAACCGCAGCGGCTGTGGTGGTATCAGCAATGAACAGCTCTACAACGCTGATACCAACCCGGGCGGTGTACGTTGTTCCATCGTTGACGCGTCGGTCAATGTATTCAACCGCCGCCCGCAGGAAGACTGGATCGCAGCAGAACAGGCCATCGGCAAGGGTTTTGCCGGGTTCCCGCTCGATAACGTAGGTGTGCAGTACGGCCTGACTGCCCTGCAGCAAGGCCGGATCACCGTACAGCAGTTCATTGACCTGAACCGCGACATTGGCGGCCTCGACATCGATACCCATGCCACGCAAGAACGCACTCCGGCTTCACAGCCCGCGCTGGCCAATGCCTACCGCAGCGGCATGATCAATGTGGGCAACAATCTGAACCAGACAGCGATCATCGATTGCCGCGGCCCGGACCCGGGCCTGTTCCACGACGCCTACCGCGCCTTTGCCATGCGTGCCCGGCTCGATGAGCAGCATGGAAACCACGACAACCATGTGATCTGGGGCGGCCCCGTACCCATCATCGGAGACGCAGCCTGCGCGCTGAACAGCTTTCAGGTCATGGACGACTGGCTGATGGCCGTGGAAGCCGATGACTCGGACCTGCCGATTGCAGAGAAACTGACCGCCAACAAACCCGATGATGCCGCCGATGCCTGCTGGGATGGAACCGGGCAGGGCTCTGCTCCCCTGCTCTGTCCAGAGCAGCTTCTCACTGTGTACGGAACGCCACGCACAGTGGCCGGAGATTCCATCGCCACATACACCAACAAGTGTCAGCTAAAACCGATTGATGAGACCGATGCCGATTACACCATCGGCGGATTGGGCTTGATTCCTCTTCCCATACTGCCCCAGCAGTTTGCAGAACTACGAGAGATATTCCCGGATGGCGTCTGTGACTACAGCCAGCCCGGCGTCTCTTTTCAGGACACCATTCCGTGGATGACTTACGCCGATGAGCTCGGCGATGTGATCTATGGTGGGGAGCCACTCCCCCCCACGCCAGCCAATTCCGGCAGTGGCTGGATGGATCCAAGCTTTGGCGGTTTTTGAGTACAGGACGAACAAAGGACCTCTTTCGAATAGACAACAGTGGCCGAAGCCTTGTGACCGGTCGAACTTGGGGGACTCTGGGGCGTTGACGAGAGATCTGATTGGCCCGTACGCGGCCCGTACGCATGATTTGGAGTTGGCTCGGCCACAGGAAACTCCGGCACGGCAATACCCTATCTCCAAAGCGAACAGATCCCTGCCAAGCGATGCAGCCCGGCGGCCTGGAGTGGATGCGAACCTTGCAGGTGCGGCACATCTGCTCAATCAACGCCCTGCCGTGCTTCTTGAACAGCTTTGCGACATCGTGGACATATCCGTTAAACCCGTCCCCGAATTGATCATGGCCGAGGCCGTTGCATGATCAATCCGCCGTTTCCCGCAATACACCTGCCACGGCGTATGAGCATGCCAACAAGAATCGTGATTCTCGTGCTGGCGCTGCTTTCGGCGCCATCGCACGCGGGCGTCAGCAAGACCGATGAGTATTCTGGAACTCACCTACAGTCTGGCCTTCTCAGCAATCCTGACCGAGGCCCTGAAAAAAGCCACTCAGGAACCACGCCCCAACGGAGCCGGCTTGAGCTTTCCGTCCGGGCATACCTCGATCAGCTTCGCCGGTGCCGAATTCTTGCGCCAGCATTGGGGCTGGAGCTGGGGATTTCCCGCCTACGTTGCAGCCAGCATCGTCGGCTACAGTCGGGTGGCCTCGCAGCGCCACTACACCCACGACGTAATCGTCGGTGCCGCCATTGGGGTCGCCAGTAACCATCTCCACCCCTGGAAAACTGGTCATCGTGGATGGTTGCAGCTGACACCGCGCATCGCTGCAACAAGCATGCACCAGATCGGGCTAGGCCTCGAACTGCGCTGGTAACCCGTCGCGCGCATCTGCGATGTGGAAAACCTGCGCGTTCACCGGTTGCAAGTGGAACGACCGCAAAGCCCTTCTCAGACATTCACGTTCCGGCACACGGTAACGCCCCTCCCCGGAAAGCTGGGCTCAGGCGCACTGGCGCTGGTGCGAGGGCCTTGACCCACCGAAAGCGCAACCGGCCGCCCATCCAGTGATAATCCTCCAGCCCCTGTGCATGTTCAGAAGAGGTGCAATGTGGTTTCGTTCGCCAATCGTCTCAACTTTTCGGGCTGCTGTGCCGTCGCGGCGGCCCTGAGCAGCGCCATCACGGTCTCTGTGGCTTCCGCCGAGGAGACCTCGCCTGCTGCTGCGGCGCCTCCCGCGCAACTGACCGCGCCACTGACCAGAGCGCAGAAATATCAGCGTGCCCTGGACCTCAAAGAGCGGATGGAAAAGGCCCTGGCTGATGAGTTTCAGGGGGACTTGCCGAACTACGACGCGCTGACCCTGCAAGGGCTTCAAAGCAAATCACCTGAGCCCGTTTCGGCGAGCCCCGTCGAAGGCACCAAAGATACCGTCCTGCTGATTATTCCCGGGCCGGTATTCGACGTTCTACGAAAGCAATGGGGTGACACGGTGGCGGTGAGCCGTTTGCAAAACGGGTGGCACCAGATCTTCCTGGCGACCCCGGATAACCCGGCGCGGCGGACAAAGCTCGCAGCGGACATCTCTGCGGTGATGGGGCGGACGTACACGATTCCTGCAGGGACGGACCGCCTGCTGATTTCTCCCGGACCGTAGCCTCGGCGTACGCGAGTTTCCGCCCATCGGTGGCGGACAGTCTTCCGCAGCGCCGCCCGGCAGCTTGCGGCCCGTGGGGTGAAGGGTCAGGATCTCGCGCCCCCGAGGCGCGTCATCGAATTGCCGCATCTTCGTAACGCCGCCGTCATTTTGCGGCGGGATGCTGGTGGTTTTACCCCAACCACTCAGGGAGAGATAGATGCGCCAGAAATTGACGCAAGTGGCCGCGCTGACGGCGATGGCCATGCTCGTCGCCGGCTGCGATGGCGAGAAGGGGGCGACAGGCCCGCAAGGCCCCGCCGGTGACAACGCCACAGCATCCACGATTGTGTTGTCGCTTATCGGGCGCTATGCGACCGGTCAGTTTGACGAATCTGCAGCCGAGATCGTGGACTACGACCCCGCCACGCAACGCGTGTTCGTGGTCAACGCCCAGTCCGGGGCCATCGATGTGCTGGATGCTTCATCGCCGGCAGCCCCGACCCTGCTGACCTCCCTGAACGTCGCCAGCGACGTCGCCGCAACGCTGGAAACGCTGCAAGCCTCGGAACTGGGGGCGGCCAACAGCGTGGCGGTAAATGGCAACGTGGTCGCCGTGGCCATCGAAGCGAAACCGAAGCAGAACAATGGCTATTTGGCGTTCTACCGCACCGACGGCACCTTTGTTTCTGCGGTGGAAGCCGGTGCGCTGCCTGACATGGTCACCTTCTCGCCGGATGGTGCCCTGGTGCTGGCGGCCAATGAAGGGGAGCCGAACGGCGACTACAGCATCGATCCGGAGGGGACGGTCACCCTCGTCGATGTTTCTGCGGGCGTCGAAGGGCTGACGGCGGCGAATGTGGTTCAGCTGTCCCTGGCTAATGCGCCGCTGGTTGGTGATGTTCGGGTGTCGTCCAAATCGGCGACGCGGGGCCAGGATTTCGAGCCGGAGTACATCGCCGTCTCTGCGGATAGCCAAACCGCCTTTGTCTCGCTGCAGGAAAACAACGCCATCGCGGTCATCGACCTCACGACCAGGAGCGTGAGCCGGATTGCCGGGCTCGGCTACAAGGACTACTCCATCCCGGGCAATGAGCTGGATGCCAGCAACCGCGACGGCGCCGTGAACATCCGCAACTGGCCGGTTTTCGGCGTGTACATGCCGGACAGCATCACCACCTATGATTTCAACGGCGTGACCTATCTGATCACCGCGAACGAAGGTGATGGCCGGGAATACCTGACCGATGCCACCGATGCGGTGGACTGCACGGCGCAGGGTGGCTTTGATTTCGACGATGGCGACTGCTTTCACTACCTGGATGAAATCCGGATCAAGGACATTACCGATACCGGAGCGGTGTTCGACCCCGACCTGCTCGCACGCCTGGGCCCCACCTTCGAAAGCAACGAGGAGCTGGGCCGCCTGAAGGTGGTTGCCAACCTGGGAACCACCGGGGAGTGTCCGTCGCTGGCAACCACCGGCCAACCGGGCGTGGGCTGCACCTATGAAGCCCTGTACTCCTACGGCGCGCGGTCATTCTCGATCTGGGATACCCGCACCATGACGCGGGTGTTCGATTCCGGTAGCGATTTCGAGGTGATCACCGCCAACCGGCTGGGTGTGGCGCACTTCAACGCCAGCAACGACGACAACGAAGGCGACGACCGTTCCGATGACAAAGGCCCCGAACCGGAGGCCGTGACCGTGGGCGTGATTGACGACAACGTCTACGCATTTGTCGGGCTGGAGCGCGTCGGCGGCATCATGGTCTACAACGTCAGCAACCCGGAAGCCCCGGAGTTCGTTCAGTACATCAACCCGCGTGATTTCAGCATCGCGGATGTCGAGGCCGACCTGGCCAGCGTAGGTGACCTGGGTCCGGAAGGAATCGCGTTCATCGCGGCCATGGATAGCCCGACGGGCAACCCGATGCTGGTCGTGGGCAATGAGGTCAGCGGCACCACCGCCCTGTTCGATATCAGCGTCGCGCGCTAACCCGGCGGGGCGTTCCGCGCCTCAACGCTGACTTGCAGGCACAACCTTGGCCAGCCGGATCCCGTCCGGCTGGCTTTTTTGTTTCAATGCCGGGAAATGCCGTTCGCTGATTTTCCCGCAGGTTCTTGGCAGCAACCTCAGGAGCCAGGGGGCAAAAGTTCCGGGAGCAAGACCGGTGACCCACTCGTGACCGTGAACCGCTGATCCAGCATTTGTTCATCGGTCGGTTCGGTGACGAAGGGAACGGTCCAGAACTCCGCGCGCAGACTTTCTGCGCTGATGTTCAGCAAGAGATACCCGTTGAGCTCTGCCTTGACATACCGCAGGTGCGGGTTGGAGGCAGTCAGCGCGTCGCCGGCCATCACCACCAGCCGTTCCAGGGCATCGTCGAAATCGTTCGGAGGTTTAGGGTCACTGGCCGAACTGATCGAGGTCGTGACGAACTCAACCCCCAGGCTGCCCACACCCGTGCCGGGCAGGTACACGGCGGGGTTGTTCGGGTCCCGCGAAATTTCGCAGGCCGCAGCCGCATGCACGTCCCCGGTGAGCACGATCAGGTTGCGCAGATTCGCCGCCTCGATCGCATCGAAAATGCGCTCGCGGGCAGCGGCATACCCGTCCCACTGGTCCGGGTTCAGGTACAGGGACAGCCCGGTCGCATTGGGGGCGCCGACCAATTTGAGTTGCGAGAACACCACCTGGTTGCCCAGTACGGTCCAGCGGGCACGGCTGCTGTTCAGGCCGTCGATGAGCCATTGCTCCTGCTCCGCCCCCAGAATATGCCGGCCCGGGTCGGCGAATTCGCCCTGCTGGGCAAACACCGGCGCGCCAAACTCCGACAGGAATTCGTCGGACTCAGCCTGTTTGTCACGACCGATGCGACGGGTATCGAGCATGAACAGATCCACAAGATCGCCAAAGGCAAAGCGGCGGTAGATACGCTCGGGGTTTGCCGGGTCCGGAAGACGAATCGGCATCCACTCGAACACGGCCTGCCGGGCGGCCAGCTTGCGGGCCTCGAAATCCCCGTCCTCGTCGGGGTCATGATTGGACGGGTCGGCGCCGTGCATCCAGGTGCCATCACAGGTTTCGTGATCGTCCCAGACCCAGATCACCGGGTGCTGCTGGTACATCGCGGCCTGGTCCGCATCCTCCCGGTAGCTGGCATAGCGACGGCGATATTCGTCAACCGTGCGGCATTCGACCGGCGGGTCGTGCGGCCGCACTTTGTCGGTTTTGCCATGTTCATAGATGGCATCGCCCAGGTGAATGACCGCATCGAGATCGTCACGCTCCGCCACCCGTCGGTACACATGAAACAGTCCGCGGGTGTAATCGCCGCAAGTGATGACGGCCAGATTCAGGGCCTCGGGGCTACCCGCAGGTGCCGTGCGGGTACGACCGGTGGGTGAGGATTCCCCCAGCGCACGAAAGCCGTAGAAATAGCGAGTTCCCGGAGCCAGATTGCCCACGTCCACCTTCACCGTGAAGTCGCGCTCGGCATCCGTCCGGGTCTGCCCGCTGGCAACGACGACCTGCGCCTGCGCGTCCGCGAACATCATCCATTCGACATCCACCAGCCCGGTGTGGTCACGCGGAACCGTGATCCGCGTCCAGATCATCACCCGGTCGGGCAAGGGGTCACCGGAGGCCACGGCGTGCTGGAAGATGCCATTGGGCAGCGATGACGGGGTGCGGGCCGTGCCATTGCCCGTGCTGCAGCGGAGCAGCAGCGTGCTGGCCGCGATGGCGGCAGAGCCGGAGAGAAAGCGACGGCGGGTGGTCATGACGGTGGGCGTACCAGGAAGCGGGCGAAACATGCCAAAGCTTATGACACTGCGATGACGTTGCAGTGAAGGCACTAGCGGCTCACATATTCAATGACTTACGGCCCAAAAACTGCGGAATTCAGAAATCTTTCAGAAATAATTCCGGAATCTCTCAAGCCCCTAAGGCCGTCTCCCGGCAATCTGGCCCCACTTCCTCGGCAGGCGTCACAACCGGCCGATGGCTCTGACTCAAGGATTGAACAGGAGATTTTCAGGATGCACACTTTCTTCAAAACCGTCGCGGTAACTTTCAGCCTCTTTGCCACCGCCGGTGTCGCTCACGCAGACGAACAACAGACCTCGTCGGTAGAAGGCCCCCTCGGCATGGTCATCGCGGTACAGGGTGACCAGGCCCTGGTCGATATTCAGCAGGCGCTGACGCACACCATCGCGTCATCCGTTACCCAGCTGATGGAAACCTCGCTGACCGAGATCCACGGCGCGAATGATGTCGCCACGACCACTGCAGAGCCTGCGGGGGCCTACGTTCTGGCGCTGAAGGCTGCTCGTTAACAGGTCAGCGCGCGCGTGCACGGCAATCTGGCAATCGCGAACCCCGCAGTGAACGGCTCCGCTACACTGGTTGTCCTAGCCTCCAACGAGCAGGATGGCAGCAGCGGGTGTGCAATGGCAGGGATGGGCGGTGAAGCCGAGCCGGTACGGTGGCGGTTTGCAAACGCGGAATTTAACGAGCGCAGCCATGAGCTGACGGTTGGCGGCAGCGCGGTGACGCTGGAGCCCAAGCCCCTCGAAGTCCTGTTGTGCCTGTTACGGGCGGAAGGCGAACTGGTTACCAAAGAAGAGCTCTTTGACACTGTCTGGGCTGGTCGCGTGGTCACGGATGGGGTTCTGTCACAGGCCATCCGACGCATTCGCGAAGTTCTTGGCGATCATGAGCGCACCATGCTGCGAACGGTGCACGGGTACGGCTTTCGGCTGGACGTTCCGATCGAACTCGAAGGCCGAGACGACCCCGGAACCGTGCTCCAGTTGGAAGCCGGGCAAACCTTGCCCAACCTGCCGGACTGGATTCTGGAAGAGCGCCTGCAGACGCGCCCGGCGAATGAGCTGTGGCGAGTACGGCACGCTCAGGATGGTCGCCTGCGGGTGATCAAGCTTGCGCTCGACGAGCGTGCCCAGCGGGCATTGAAACGTGAGGTCACGCTGAACAAGGTTTTGCGTGCCGAACTGGGTGACGACGCACCCGTGGTGCCGTTGCTGGAGTGGAAGCTCGATTCCTCTCCGGCCTGGATTCAGATGCCTTGGTACAAGCACGGCAGCCTTGCAGACTGGTTGGTCGCACAGGGTGGCCCGACCAAGCTCGCCCTGTCCCGGCGCCTGAGTATCGTCGCTGAAGCCGCCGAAGCACTGGCCAAGGCCCATGCACTCGGCGTGATGCACAAGGACATCAAACCCGGCAACTTGCTGGTCGAGCATAGCGGCCGCGAGCCGCGATTGCTGCTCTGCGATTTCGGTAGCGGGACCGTGAAGAGTCGCGATCGCCTGGAGCAGACCGGCGTGACCGTGATGGGGTTCACCAAAACGGTAAACACCGATTCGTCCACCAGCGGCACCCCTGCCTACATGGCGCCGGAAGTGCTGAAAGGAGGCGTGTTTTCCGAGCAGTCGGATATCTACGCCCTGGGCATCCTGCTGTATCAGCTGGTGATCGGCGATTTGAATGAGCCGCTGGCCGCCGGCTGGGAAGAAGATGTTGCCGACCCCGGCCTGCGGGCCATCATTGCCGAAGCTTGCGCCGGAAAGCCTGCGCGGCGCATTCCCCGGATGGAGGCATTGGCGCAACGCATTCGGGAATGGCAGGCGCAGCCCGCTGCAACGGCACCGACAGCGGCAAAGTTCACCCCGGCAAAGACTTTCGCCCTAGCCGCGTCACTGCTGGCGGTGACAGTCCTGGCTGCATTGTTCTGGCAACAGGGAACGTCGACGCCGATCGAGCTCCAGGACGAACCCGTAGTCGCTCAGGCCGCTACCAGCGGCGCACCACGCGTGGCCATTCTCGCGTTTGAGTTACTGGGCCTGGACACCCAGACACAAACTGTCATGAGCGGACTGCAGGATGCATTGATTGCCGATTTGGCCAACCTCTCGGGCATCCGGCTGGTCCACGGCCAGAATCTCGCCGCCCTTGGGCTTGGCGATGCGGGAGCTGAAATGATTGGCACGGCTCTTAATGCCGATCAGTTGATTCGCGGCTCCGTGCAACAATCCGGCGAACAGCTGCGCGTCAACCTGCAGCTGGTGGATGCGGCCCGCGGCGAAACGATCTGGGGCCAGGCCATCCAGGGCACCCGTGCGGATCTGTTCGCGATGCAAGCTGATATTGCCCAGGCGCTTGCGCAAGCCCTGGGGACGAATATCGCGGCGGTCGCGAACCCGTCTGTCAGCAATGAGGCGTACGAGGCCTACCTCGCCGCCCTGTCCCTGTGGAAGCAGGGGTATGGCGAAGAGGAAAAACTGGCCACGGAAATTGATCGTGCACTCGCACTGGCTCCGGATTTCATCGACGCCCACCTGCTGGCCCTGCTCAAAGCCGCTCGCGATTACTGGTTTTCCACGGCGACCCGCGCCGAGTCCGAAGCACGAATCGCCGCGCATCTAGCGGCCCTGGAAAGCCAGAACACGCCCCCGGTCAAGCTGGCAACCGCACGGGCCGTACGGCGGTATTACCTGGATCACGACCCACGCGGTGGCGTCGAGATTCTTGCCCCGTTCCGCCGCCAACTGGTTCTGAATACCGAATCAGCCATGTTCTACGTGTACATGCTGCGGCGTATTGGGCGGACCGACGAGGCCTTTGTCATTCTCGACGAGGTCATTGATCGGGATCCCTCAGCCCTGGTGCCGGTGGAAACCAAGGCCGAACTGCTGGCCCATCAGGGGCGTGGCAGAGAAGCCATCAGCCTGCTCGAAGAGGCAGCGCAGCGTTTTGGCGAGCAGAGCCACGGCCCGGTCAAGATTGCGTCTTTCGGCTATTTGCTCACCGGAGATGTGCGGTTTCTGCAACTTGGCCAACAAGCGCTGGACGGTGACGACCTCTATGGCAAGATGCGGAGATATGCCGACCTGGAACTCGCCCGCCGCGAAGGCGACCGCGAAACGGTGCTTCAGCTAGCGCGGGACCTCGACGGACAGGAAAAAACCGGCTCCGGCCATGGGCGCACGCCCCAGGAGCTCGGGAAGGCGCTGATCTTGGCAGCCGCTCAGGCCCCAGCAGATGAAATCAGGACACTGGCCCAGGCCGCGTTGGAAAAACTCCAGCGCTGGCGCAGTGAATCCGATAGCGACGCCCGACGCAGCGCCATGGCCGTCACCCTGGCGCTGCTGGGGCGTAAAGCCGAGTCCACTTCACTCAGTGCCCAGGTGGAATCGGCATTTCCGCTCGAGCGCGACCAGCTCGAAGCGGCAGACCGTTTGATGGAAGCGGCAACGGTGCATGCCCTGCTCGGAGATGAGGCCGGCACGCTCCAGCGGCTGCGCACCCTCGCGAAGTCGACCTTTGTCAGCATGAATCTGTGCACCATTCCCTACAAGGTCGAGCATCAGGCCATCTGGGAAATCGACGCCGCGCGTGATTTCATCAATGCGGAGTGCGGCGCCCGCTGGACACGTAATTTGCAGGAAACGCTACCGTTGCTGACGAAGCTCTAAGCGCCGGCCCGGTCTTCGCGCTGCCAGCCCGCTATACCGAGCTGTGTCCCCAGCCCTCCAAGAATCATCTCCAGGCCGTCGATCAGCTCCTCAACCGGCTGCCGGTAACCGGTGGAAATCCAGCCCTGGCAGAGGTGCAGGATGGACCCGATGGCGCCCTTGGCCAGCACCCGCAGGGTCTTGTCGGGTATTTGCCGACCCTCCACGAAAGGCTTGGTGAAACCCACCAGCAGGCCCACAAACTGGTCATAACCCTCGCCGTAGACCTGCCCGATCTGGCTTCGCACGGAAATCGCCTCGATCATCATCAGGCGTGCCTTTTCCGGGTTGTCGGCAACAAAACCAAAGGTTCCTGTCAGACCTGCGCGCACCAAAGCCCGGGGGTCACCGAGGTGCGGGGCGGCTGCCTGCATGATGGCGCCGGTGAACTCGCGCGTGACCCGTTCATACGCGGATTTCAACAACTCCTCACGACCAGAGAAGGCCTCGTAAAAGTAGCGCTTGGTCAAACCGGCTTCCGCACAGACGGCATCGATACTGGTCGCGGAGAAGCCGTCCCGACCGATCAGACGCACACCGGCATCCAGCAACTTTTCTCGCCGTTCTTTGAGGCGGGCGCTGGCGGACTTCCCCGCGTATTGCCCGCCACTTTTACGCGCGGGCCGGGGCTCCGATTGGGTAGCGGACGTTGGCAACTATTTACGACCAATTTAATTTGACACGGCATCGTATCACACGTACTTTGACACGCCATGGTGTCAGTTTTTCTGCCGCCACCTCACCACCAACTGCCGTGATGCCACCACTACCACTCATCCAGAAATTGCTCCTGGCGCTGGCTGCCGCCACGCTGCTGAACGCCTGCAACGAGACATCGCCGGTGGCGCCGGCCGTGAGCCCGAGCGCTCGCGTGGACACCACGGAACGCTGTTCTGCCGTTGAACAGGTTCCGGCAGACCAGCACCTGATCAGCAGTTGGCGCACGGCACCGGGCGACGCTTTGATCACGCACCCGATCAGTGGCCTCAGCGTACGCCAGGCGGTCGCGCCACATTTTGACGGTGACCAGCTCCGCTTGCGGCTGTCCAACCGCTACTCCAGCCTGCCGGTCACGCTGGACAGCGTCTACATCGCGCAGGAGCGCGAGCCGGGCAAGCCGGCCATGGTGCCGGGCACCGAGTGCCAGCTGCGCTTCGATGGCGAGACACGCGTCACCATTCCGGCCGGGGAGTCGGTCGTCAGTGACCTGATTGCCTACCCCTTGCGAGCATTTGAACGGGTCGGAATCAGCTTCTACGCCCCCGCGTTCACACCACAGCTGACCCGGCACCTCAACGCCAACGAAGTGCTGTACATGAGCCTGCCCGGCGACCATGCCGCCGACCCCACAGGCTCGGCCTTCATAGCTGTACCCGATGGCTATGCGGCGAACTTTCTGATCATCGAAGCCCTGGAAGTGGCCGCTCCGAAGTCGGTGAGTACCCTGGTCGCCGTGGGTGATTCCATTACCGACGGTGCGGATTCCACGACCGGCATGCTGGATGGTGAGGCGTCGCCGCTGCTGTCCACCGATCAGCGTTACCCCAACCACCTGCAACGCCGCCTGCACGAAGCAGGGATGCCCATCAGCGTGGCCAACGCCGGCATCGGCGGCAGCGAACTTTTATCGGAGGCCTGGTTGCCGCAATTCGGTCGCAGCCTGCTGGATCGACTGGACGTCGATGTTCTGGAGGTCACGGGCGCGACCCAGGTTCTGCTGATGATCGGTACGAATGATCTGGGTAACCCCGGACTCGAGCCGACGCCCACACCGGAGGACATGATCGCCGGCTACATGCAGGTGATCCAGCGCGTGCATGACGCCGGCATGCGCATCATTCTGGGCACCATTCCACCGGCTGACGGCGCGGTCACTGATGGACTGCCGCTGCTCGGCCCGGTACTGGGGCAGCTCTCGGTCGACATCATGCACGGCACGGCCGCCGCCCGCGAAGCCCGTGACACGATCAATGCCTGGATTCGCGAGCAGACCCTGAGCGACGGCATCGTGGATTTCGCCGCCTGCCTCGAAGATCCGGAGCGCCCCGGCTATATCGCCCCGGAATACAACAGCGGCGACCACCTGCACCCGAACCCGGCCGGCTATGCCGCCATGGCGCAATGCGTCGACCTTGAACTGCTGCGTTGACGTCGTCTTTTACCCGAGCCATCACTCCTTGCCTCTGAGCGCACCCATGAAACGATCTGCCCTCCTCCTCGCCGCGCTTCCGTTCGGCGTCGCCCTGACCGCCTGTGATGGGGGACGCACCCTGGACGGCCGCAGCCTGGTACAGCCCCAAGTTGCAGCACCCGCGTCGGCACCGGCTCCGTTGGCGGCCGATGTGCAGCTGATGGATACCGAGATCACGCTGCGCAGCGCCACCGGCATGGTGAAAATTCACAAAGAACCGCTGCAGCTGCAGTTCTTCGATGCCGCCGGGCAGCTGGTACTCGAGCAAACTTCAAACAGCGGCGGGGCCCTGCCGATTCTGGGCGACCCGGGCCTGGTCATGGATGACCCGCTGGGCAGCGAACTGATTCCCGACTTCACCCTGCACGCCCCCTTCACCTTCATGCTGGGCTTGCGCGTATCGCCCCAATTGCGGGCCACGCCGTGGGTCGGCAACTACCTGATCGAGGCCAGTGCGGGTGTGCAATATCACGCCACCGCGGTCATCGACGCCCGCCCGATTGATAACGGCGTGGCGCTGACCCTGGCCACCAATTCCCCCGATGGGCGCACCATCAAAGCTCAGATCGTTTCCGACATCGCCGGCAGCTTCGGGGTCAAGGCGCAGGTCGCACCGGCAGATGGCGTGGTGTTCGTAGCCGACAGCTTCAAGCTCAAGAATGACGAGTCTTTCCATGGCTTCGGTGGTCGCCACAACGCCATTGACCAGCGGGGCAAGTCACTGACCAATTTCATCCAGGCGCAGAACGTCGGCACCGGAATCATCGGCCCCCTGCCCGGCATGCTCTCCGGCAGCGGGGAGTCGTACATGTTCCCTTCCGGCGAAGATGCGGCCTATTACATCTCCACGGCCTTTGCCTCAACGGCCGGCTATGGCTTCATGCTCGATACCAGCGTGCCGTCGCGCTATCACATGGGCTCGGCCGACCCGGAGGCCTGGCAGGCCAACGCCGCCGGTGCTGAAATTGCCTATCTGGTGGTGCCCGGCGACGAAGCCACGGCACTGAAGGGCCTTTCCGCCATCCAGGGCCGCCATCGCGTCCCGCGTGAAGCCGATCTCGGCCCGACTCTGTCCCGTGCCGTTCGCGTGCTGTCCGCCGAAGCTGACGATGCCACCAGCTACGAAGCCAAGATCTGGGCCGACCTGGAGCAGATCGACACCCATGCGCTGCCGGTCAAAGGTTACGTCTTTGAAGGCTGGGAAATCCTCGACCGCGAAGTCACCCGGACCATCGTCGATGCGCTGCACAGCCGCGGCATCCGCGCCTACATGTATATCCGCAACTATGTCGGCATCGACCCGGCCAACACCGAGCGCCCGGAAACCTTTACCGAAGCGCTGGAGCAAGGCCTGGTGGTCAAGGACATCCTCGGCCTGCCCTATCTCTTTGGCACCCCCTTCGGCGGGCTGGGTGCGGCGATCGACTTCACCAACCCGGATGCGCTGCTCTGGTGGCGACACCGCATCGAGGAAATGATCATCGACCTTGGTGCCGACGGCTTCATGCAGGACTTTGGCGAACACATCGCGCTGGACATGCATTTTCATGACGGCTCGACCGGCTTCACGATGCACAACCGCTACCCGACGCTGTTCCACCAGACCACACGAAGCATCATCGACGAGTTCGAGGCCGCCAGCGGCAGGCATATCTTCTTCTGGACGCGCGCGGGCTATTCCGGTCGCATGGGCAGCTCAGCCTACGAGTCGTCGAACTTCCCCGGTGATGAAACCGCCGACTGGTCCCGCGCTTCGGGCATTGCGGCCCTGACCACCGACATGCTCAGCCGCAGCGCGACCGGCTCCTACGGTTTCAACACCGATATTGGCGGCTATTTCGACTATCACACCGGGGGCGCGGCGGACGCCGAACTGTTCACCCGCTGGTCCTTCTGGGCGGCGCTGTCCCCGGTTTTCCGCGTCCACAACTCGTCCAGCAACGGCACGCGGATGCCCTGGAGTTATGACGACGCCACCCGTGAAAGCTGGCGCAAGGCCGCCGACCTGCACTTGGCCGCCGCACCGCTGATCATGCAATTGTGGGAAGACGCCCAGAACACCGGCATCCCCCCAACACGCGGGCTGTGGTTCCACTACCCGGACGACCCCCGCGCCCGTGCCGAAGATCAGCAATGGATGCTCGGCCCCGATGTGCTGGTCGCCCCGGTCGTTGAGCAAGGCGCCGTCACCCGTGATGTCTATCTGCCGCAGGGTTGCTGGCAGCATGTCGACACCGGGCAACGATTTAACGGGCCCAGCGACGTGACCGTCGATGCCCCCCTCGACGCACTTCCGTACTTCTTCCGCTGTGGCACCCGACCTTTCTGAACCAAACATTCGCGTGCAAGGCCCGCGCACCCACGCTGGCCTGGTACCGATACCCGGACCGCGGCCTATTGGGCGACCGCGGTCCGGGGTGATCAGTGGAGGGCTACGCCCTCATTAACGTCAGCGACACAACCACATTCACCGCAAAAGTGCCGGCGAATGTGGCCTCGGCAGCGCCGATGTACCCCGCGCTACTGCCGAAATGGCTGCCAACCCGCGGGCCGGTGAACAGGCGTTTGCTGCTCACCGGGCCGGTCAGGTTTGCGTTTGCCCTCAAAAGCTGGTGCGCCCGCAACCAGAGTGAACGTCGCCGCGTCGCGCAAGAATTGCGGTCACCATAAGCCCTCAGGTACAGGCGACGTACCCCACAAATGGGGGGCTCGGCGCCGACATCACGGAGATTGACGGCAACGGCATTCAGCGGTGACCATCGGAGTGATTGAGTGCGGCCAAACCGCAACGGAACTACGCGACCACGGACGGTACGGGGAACACATGCTGGGAGAACTGGGGGGTTACCGGTTACAGCGCCTGCTCGGAGAAGGGGCGGCTGGCCGCGTGTATCTGGGCGAGCAGCAAGAGCCGAGGCGACTCGTCGCCATCAAGGTACTCCGCCTGGCGGCCACGGCCGCGCGGAAACGGTTCGAGCGCGAAGTGGAGTTGCTGGCCCAACTCGAACACACCAATATCGCCCGCTTGTACGACTCGGGCGTCGCTACCGATGCCACCGGCGAACTCCCGTACATGGTGATGGAGTTCGTCGCAGGCCCCGACCTGCTGCACTACGCTGACGCTCAGCAGTTGGATTTGCGCGGGCGCCTGCAGCTGCTGGCCCAGGTCGCGCGCGCCGCCCACTTTGCGCACACCCGCGGGGTGATTCACCGCGACCTCAAGCCCAGCAACATCCTGGTCAACGAGCAGGGCGAACCCAAGATTCTGGACTTCGGCGTGGCCCGCGTGATGAACGAGGACGCCACCCAGATGACCCACGCCGGGGAAATTCTCGGCACGCTGGCCTACATGAGCTGGGAGCAGCTGTATGGAGAGGGCCACGCGGTAGACGCACGCAGCGACGTCTACGCACTGGGAGTCATCGGTTACCAGCTTCTCAGCGGGGAATTGCCCTACCCCGGCCTGCCCGGGGACACGCTGATCAGCGCCATCCGCCGGCTGCAGCGCGAGTCACCGGTCAAGTTGTCCCAGCGGCGGCCGCAGACCCGGGGCGATGTCGAAACCCTGATCATGAAAGCGTTGGCCCGCGACGCATCGCAGCGCTACCCATCGGCAGCGGAATTTGCCGCCGACATCGAGCGTTATCTGACCCAGCGCCCCATCGAGGCGCGCCCACCCACAATGCGCTACCTGCTGGGTCTGCTGGTGCGCCGGCACAAAGCCGCCGCCTTCGCCTCGCTGGCGGTGGCCCTGGCGCTGGTGGTGGCCACCGTGGTGGCCACCCGCTACGCCTTTGTTGCCAACAACGCCAAGCAGGAAGCCGAGGCGCGGGCCGCCGAGTACGCCGCCATCAACCAGTTCACCGGCGACATGCTCAGCGCGATCCAGCCGGATGAGGCCCGCGGCCGCGAAATTACCGTCGCCGAGGTGGTTGAAAACGCCCATCAGCAATTGGGCCAGAGCCAGCAGCCGCCGCGGGTTCGGGCCAGCCTGGACATGATGCTGGGCCGAACCTACCAGGCACTGGGGCGAAGCGAAGACGCACTGCCGCTGGTCGTGGAAGCGGTCGACCTGTACACCCGGACACGGGGCCCCCGCGCACGAGAAACCATCCAGGCGATCACCATGCAGGTGCAGTTGCTGGACGTTCTCGGTCGCGCCAGCGAAGCGGATCAGATCCTGACCACTTTCCTCGGCACCAGCGAACCCGCGGCGATCAACATCACCTCCGACAACGTGGGGTTGCTGCAAATGCGGGCGGTGCTGTGGATCATTGACGGCAAGACCGAAAAAGCCCTCCCCCTGCTGGATGCGCTGCTTGAACACGTGGGCCATGAGGCCGACGTCCACGACCCCAAAATGGAAATCAGCCTGGAATATTGGCGCGGCTACGCGCTGGACCTGTCGGGCCGGCTGCCGGAGGCGCTGGCCTCCGCGCAGTGGGTGTATGAAGAGGGGCAGCAACAGTGGGGCGACGACAGCCCCGATACCGCCGTGTATCGCCAGAATCTGGCTTCCCGCCATGCGTGGATGGGCGATTTCACCGCCGCGCGACCCCTGTTCGAGCGGGCCCTGCGCGATGCGGAGAATTCCCTGGGTGATGAGCATCCTTACGTCGCCAGCATGCGCACCAACTACGCCCGCATGCTGCTGGATGTGGGGGATCTCGAAGCCGCCACGCAGCAGGCCCGGTCCGCCCGCGCAGTACACACCGCGCATGGCGGCACGCAAACCGACGAATATGCCCGGGCCACCGTGCTCCTGGCGGAGGCCCTGCGCCGCACGGAGCAGCACGCCGACGCGCAGGCCCTGCTGAGCGAGCTGCGCCAGCTGACCCCCATTCTCGGCGCGGACAATCGCTGGATGATCCGCACGGAAATCGAAGCCGCCCGAAATGCTCTGGCGATCAATAAATCCGCCGCCGCCACCGAGTCCTTGCAGCGGCTGATTTCGCGCCTGGATCAAAGCCACGGGGTGCTGGACGGCCTCAACGGCGAGGCCCGATTGGTACTGGCCCAGGCTTTGGTCGCCGCGCACCAGTGGGCGGCCGCCCGGGTAGCCGTAGAGCAGGCCTACCCGGCACTCATGCGCATTGCCGGCGAGAATCATCCCCTGATCCGCCAGATCGAAGCGCTGCGCCAGACCGTGGTCGCCGCACACCCACCGGACGCTCCCCATGGAAATTGACAGCATCGGATTGCTGACGTTGATGTCGGCTCTGGGCTTTGGCGCCGGTTTTGTCTGGCGTGGGGCGCGACGCGGCCGCTCCAACACTGAGACCGACACCCACACGGTGACGCCGGCGGCAGCATCGGACGTCGCCGCCCGCATGCAGGCCGCGCACGAAGAGCGGCAACGCATTTACCGGGATTTGCACGATGACATCGGCGCGAAAATGCTGACGCTGATCCACTCGCTGGACAACGAAGGCCACGCCGATCTCGCCCGTGCGGTGATGCAGGACCTGCGCGACATTGTCTCCCGCTCGGCCCAGGCCGAGGGCAGTCTGCTGGATATCCTGGCGCAAATCCGCGACGAAACCGAGCAGCGGCTGGAGGCGCTGGATGTGGTGCTGCACTGGGAACAGGACGCCGCACTACCGGACCCGCACCTGGACGACGGACAGGCGCTGCATCTGTTTCGTATCGTGCGGGAAGCGGTCACCAATTCGCTGCGCCATGCGCACCCGCGCACCCTCCGCATCCGCTGTCATCCGCTGGCCCCGGACCTGGTGCTGGATATCACCGATGACGGCCCCGGCCCACGCCCGGAACAGACCGGCGCAGGCACCTCGGCCATGCGCAGACGTGCCGAAGAATTGCAGGGTTCCATCCACTGGAACCCCGGCACCGAAGGCGGCACCAAGGTCCTGCTGCGGTTTCCCCTTCCGGCAGATGCGTGAAACCCCACGCATCTGCGGGGGTGCGCCCGGCCACCGGCTGCATCCACAATGCCCGTACAACCGCCCCCCCCCCAACTCCGGCATGACTGAAACCCTGCCCACGCACACCATTGGTCACGCGCTGATCGTGGAGGACGTCAGCGCAACCGCGACCTGGCTGGAGAATTTGCTGCACGAAGCCTTTCCTCAGGCGCGGATCGTCATCGCCGGCACCCTGGCTGCCGCGCGCCAGACCCTGGCCGGGAACACACCCGACCTGGCCCTGGTGGATCTGGGTCTGCCGGATGGCTCGGGTGTGGATCTGATCCGCGAACTGACCCGCAGCGCTCCGCAATGCCGCTGCATCGTGACCACCATTTACGCCGATGACCAGCACCTGTTTCCGGCACTGCATGCCGGCGCTCAGGGGTACCTGCTCAAAGACCAGACCAAACAGCGGGTGTTGCGCTCGCTGCAAGGCATCCTCGCCGGGGAACCGCCGCTGTCGCCGGCGATCGCCCAGCGTCTGCTGCGGGTATTTGCGGCCCCGCCGGCACACACCGAAGACAGCCTCTCGCCGCGCGAGCGCGAAACCCTGACCTTGATCGCCAAGGGTTATAAGCTGCCTGAAGTGGCGGAAAACCTGGGCGTCACCCGGAATACGGCGGCCGGGTATATCAAGGTGGTGTATCGCAAGCTGAAAGTCTCCAGCCGCGCCGAAGCCACGCTGGAAGCCGCGCGGATGGGGCTGGTTCGCACCGAGATCTGACTCGGCCCAGCGCAAGCTGGCGCGCACCGCGCGCTCCCCATTTTGCAGGCCGGCCAACCCCGCGTAAATGACCGGCCACGCCAACTGATTGCCTTTCGGTGGCGACCAAAATTCTCGCTGAATCAATCAGTTTTGCTGAGCGCAACCCGCCTTTTCAGATGCTGTAACCTTCGGCGGAAATCGCTATCACCGGCTTCTTGGGGAATCGAAAATGGCCGAGCAGAAAACTTTCACCGGGGCGGTAACGCTGATCACGGGTGCCGCGAGTGGACTGGGCTGGGAGCTGACCCAGCTATTCCGCCGCCGCGGTGATGCCGTCGTACTGGTCGACATGAACGGTGAGCTGCTGGCCGAGCGCGAACGCGAGCTCGACGCTGCGGACCGGGTGCTCACCTGCACCGGCGATCTGACCCAGAGCGCTTTCCTCAGCGAGCTGGTTGCCACCGTGGAGCAACACTTCGGGCGGCTGGACTGTCTGGTCAACAACGCCGGCATCACCCACCGTTCCCCGGTCAAGGACACGCAGCTCGAGGTATTCCTGCGTGTCATGGCCGTGGACTGGCAGGCGCCCGTTGCCCTGACCCAAGCGTTCCTGCCCATGTTGCAACGCTCCGCAGGCCAACTGATCAATGTGGGCTCCATGGCCGGGTGGATGCCGATCCCGGGGCGGGCCGCCTACTGCGCCGCCAAATCGGCGCTGGCGCAATTTTTTGAGGTCGTGCGCCTGGAGATGGAACCCCGCGGGCTGCATGTGTTGAACGTGTACCCCAGCTTTCTGGATACCCCCATCGAGAAGAACGCCCTGGGTGCGGACGGCAAGGCCGCAACGCACGCCCGTTCCACCGTGGGTAAAACCCGCGGCGCCGACTGGATGGCCGCGGAAATTCTGCGCGCGGCCGATGCCGGCCGGCCCTGGCTGTTCCCCGACCGGCTGTCCTGGTTCGGCAGCGTGCTGTGGCGGGTGTGGCCTGAACAGTACATGCGCAGCGTGCGCAAACGCTTCGCCGACGAAATCGCACGATAGGTCCGGGGCTGGCTGCTGCGTATCAGGACAGCAGGCTGGCCATCGCGTAGCCCAGATAATTGCCCATGGCCAAACCCAGGACTCCGGCCGTCATGCCCGACACCACCACTTCCCGGTTGCCCAGCACCTTGGCGATGGGCCCCACAAACGGTGGACCATAAATCGCCGCGGTCGAGGTGATGATCAACGTGTCCACATCAATGCGGAAAAACCGGGCCACCAGGCCGTGCAACAGCACCGCGCTGAGCAATACGCAGGCGCAGTACAGCAGCACGTAGGAACCGTATTGCAGCATGCGTTCCACATCGGCTTGAGCGCCAATCGTGACGCAGAACACCAGCAGCAGGTACTGCCCGGTCTCGTAGCTGTAGGGCAAGCGCCGGACTGCAGGCGCCAGGGCGCACAGCATGGCCAGCGTGGTGATGCTGAGAATGATCAGCGCATCCGAGAACCGCCCCAGCAGCAGCCAGGAAGCACCCGCGGCGGCCGCACTCAGAGCCATCGACAACACGACGGCGACAACGGCGCCACGCCGGCGCGGCCCGGGGCGCGTTGACACCTCCTCCAGGGGCCCCTCACCCGCGCTGACAAAGGCCGGGTAGATCCGCGACAGCAATGGCTTGGCCACGCTCATCAGAAACAGCAGATAGGCGCTGCCCAGAATGACATCCGCGCCATTGACCAGCACAAAGGTTTCCTGATCCACGCCCCGCGCCAGCGCGACGGCGCTCATGTTGGGTGTGCCCCCGGTATACAAGCCGGCCAGCATGCCGGAAATATTGGCCGCCGCCGGCAGTTTCGAACCCAGCAATACGAACACCAACGCGGAACTGGCACACACCGCGAGCACGGCGATCACAAAGGACAGCACCGTGGAACGCGCCAGCCGTACCCACTGCCGCAGATCCGACGGGAACAGCAGCAAGGGGACGGCGACCAGCACCGTGCCTGCGATCACGCCTTCGGCAAGCGTGGCCGAGAACTGCACACCGGGGATATGTGCCGCCAGGATGCCGCTGACATAGCACAGCACCACCGGGCTGACGGTCGCCACCATCCGGTTGCGCGGCTCCGCCCAAAGCAGCAGTGCCGGCACACCGAACAAGAACAGGACCTGCGCGCCCAGGAGCATGACCTCGGTGAAAGAGCCAGCGCTCACCATTGCAGGCCGAAGCTGCCGTAAAAGGTACGACCCGGCTGCTGATTGGCCAGGAATACGCCGGGGAACAGCGCCGAGTCCAGCGCCTGATTCAGCACCCGCTCATCGGTGAGGTTTTTGCAGCCCAAGGTCAGGCTCCAGGGGCTGGCGCCGCCTGCGACCCGCAACCGGGCGGAGTAGATGGTGTGGGCGGGCACAAAGGTGGTCTGGTCGAGATCGGTGTCCGTGTATTGCTCGCCCTGGTGCCGCAGGTTCAGGCTAAAACTGAAATCCAGCTCGCCAATGGCGTATTCCAATGTGGGCATCAGCGTCGCGGTCACCCGCGGCGCAAAGGCCAGCGTCTTTCGGGCCAGATCCTGGCGTGCGTTCAAGCCTTCATCTACCGGCGCGGGTGCATTCGGGTATTTCTCGTAGCGGGCATCCAGCAAACCCAGCGAGGCGCTGATGCTCAGCGGGCGGTATGGCGTCAGCCACAGCGTATCCAGCTCCAGGCCCTGGGAATAGGCCGAACCCGCGTTGGTCACGTCAAAGAACACACCGTTGAATGCCAGTACCTGGAGGTCGTCGAATTCCATACGGTAAGCCGTTGCGTTCAGGTTCAAAGTCCGACCCAGCCACTGGCTCTTGACGCCAATTTCCATCGCGGTCGCTGTTTCCGGCCCGTATTCCAGATCTTCGCCGGTAAAGGAAATGGCATTGGCTCCGCCACTTTTGTATCCCCGGGCCCAGGTTGCGAACAGGCTGATGTCGTCGTGCGGACGGTACATGACGGACAGCTTCGGTGACAGATTGGCCTCGGTGCGTTCCAAGCCGCCTGCTGGCGTGCTGTGATCATTGCCACCCACAATCAGCTCGACCAGACAGCTTTGGGTCACCGGCTTGCTGCGGCACTGGCTTTCGCCGATGGCGTCGATCTGTTTGGTTTCCCGGTTGTAGCGCAACCCGGGCGTGACCGACCATTGTGCGCTGAGATCCCAGGTCACTTGACCGAACGCCGCCAGCGTCCGCGTACGCTGGCGGTAATCGAACTCGTAGCGGTCTTCACCGATGATGCTGCCACCCAAAAAGTTGAGCAGCGGCGCCACACTTCCGGTCACTCCCCCCAGGCCACCAAAGGGGATGCCGGCAAACGCGCCGCCACTGATCAGCACCAGACCATCATTGCTCAATGCATAGGAGGCCAGGTCCGCGCCCGCTTCGATGCCGGTCACGATGTGGTAATCCGCCTGCAAACCGTAAACGCCGGCGACGAAATTCAGGCCCTCCCCCCAACCCCACGGGGCATCCTTGCGACCGCTGAATCGCCATTCCACGGAATGCTGCTCGTAATCTTCAGCATCACCGAACAAACGCATCAGATCCGCCGGCGAGGTATCCAGATCCTGGTACTGGTTCACATGCATATGCGACCCACCTATCACCAGCGTGGTATCCAGCTGGTCCAGGCCGAGCACCGCACCAAAATCCTGGTTGGCCGAGCCGGAAACGGTCCAGGAGTCCTTGTTCATGAAGCCGGGAATATCAAAGCTGGTGCGGAAATTGTGCGGGTCCCCCTCGACCTCAGGGTCAAAATTCACCAGGTAGTCGTAGGTGTCCTGGTCCAGCCTGAGCAACTGCCGCGGCCAGAAATTTACCCGCGCTTCGGAGCGTTGGGCAATGGCCCCGAGCGTCAGGCCGGAACCCCCGGCGTAGTCCAGTCGCAAACGCTGTGCGGATTGATCCAGCGTGTCTTCGTAGCGGTTCAGCAGCGTGTTGTAGAGGCGGCCATGGCGCTGATCCTCGAGCACCGCCAGCCGCGCGCCCCAGGCTTCCCCCAGGCGGGCACCGACACCCCCCTCGATCCGGATATCGCCCCATTCATTGCGTTGGTAGCTGAGATCCGCTTCGGTGCCTTGATTCGGTGCGCCACGGGTGACCAGGTTGAACACGCCGGCAATGGTGTTCTTGCCAAACAGCGTGCCCTGCGGCCCGCGCAGCACTTCGATGCGCTGCAGATCGAACATCGACTCGGTGAAGTAGGCCCCGCGGGCGAAGAACAGGTCATCCTGAACCAGCCCCACCGAGGGCTCAAAGCTGGGATTGAAGGTGTTGGTGCCAAAACCGCGGATGAACACCTGCGGGGAGGTCGGACTGGTGGTTTCGACGCGCACATTCGGTACGTAGGTGGAAGCTTCGGTCAGATCGCCGATGGCATTGTCCTGCAGGAAATCCCCCTGCAATGCCGTCACCGACACCGGCACATCACTCAGGCTCTGCTCGGTCTTTTGCGCGGTGACCACAATCTCTTCGATCACCCGCGGCGGCGGCTTGGCGGGGCGTGGAGACCGCGAGGGCTCTGGCACCGCGATGGTTGCCAGCGGCTGGGTGCGGCCGGATGCGGTCGCCTCGTCTGCCGGTGGCGGGCTGGCCGTTGGTGTGGGCGACGCGTCGGTGGCGAACAGAAAATCCAGGTCTGTCCCCTGCGCGCTGGCGACATTCGGCATCTGCAGCGCAAGCGCCAGCCCCCATACCGGCACGACGCCAGGAGTCTTGATCATTCGCACCCGCATTCCCCCGATCACCCCAAAATCGTAACGCTCCCTCAGCAACGATCCTGCCAGATCCACCGACCATGCCGCGACTCACCCCGTGGCGACGCTGCCGGTCTGCCGATTGCCGTCCCCTCAATCACAGGCCGCAGTGCTTGCAGAATGTCTATGGATACACTTCCAGCGTGGCGATTGTCCGCGGATCACGGTGCAACTCCAGCGGGAATCGGCCGGTCAGCTCGGCGCGAAACTCCAGTTCGGCCGTGAACCGGGGCAGCAGCAGCACCTCGCGCTCATAGCCATGCAGATGCAAGTCATCCACGATGTCGCTGGTGAAGGCAATGTGCACGCGATCACCCCGCCGCACCTTCAGCACGGCCGGGCCGGTGATCGTGGCCTCACCCACGTGGTAGGAAAATTGCCACGCCGTGGGGTTGGTGCCCGGCTCTCCCGCCGGACGCAGCCCCCACCAGAGGCCGGCCATCATGCTTGCGCCCACGGCGACAAAGATCAGCAAGCGAGGAATATTCAGGGCCAGCCTTCCCGGTCAATCATTGTGGGTTCGCTTGCGGATCTTAGCAGTCGCCGGGGACCGAAGCGGGCGTGACCTGTCACCACGGATACCCCACCGAGCCGGACACGAGACGGAATTGTGTCAGGCTCGATATTGCGAGGGCGCCATCCCGGTCCAGCGCCGGAAAGTTCGGCTGAAGGCGCTTTCGTCCGAAAACCCCAGCTCTGCGGAAATGGCCGCGATTTTGTCCCCCCGCTCCAAGGCCCGGAAAGCCAGGGCTTGCAGTTCCCGATCACGCAGGTGCTTGAAGGAAAAGCCTTCGTCGGCGAGCTTGCGGTTCAGATGCCGCCCGCTCATCGCCAGCAACTCGGCAATGGTCTCCTTTCCCGCCTGTGGATGTTGCCGTACGAGCTCGGACACCGATGCCGCCAAGCTTTTCTGGCCCAGTCGCTGCAGCGATTGATCCGCCAGTTCGCGCAACTGATCGCGAAGCGCCGGATTGGCCTGAATCAATGTCAGGTCCAGCATCGTACGGGAAAACAGCACCCGATCTGTCGGCGCTTCAAAACGCACCGGACAGCCGAGCAGTTCCACGTAACGTGACTCGGCATCCAGGGGCGGGTGACGGAATTCGACGCACAGCGGTTGAAACTGCCCACCGGTGCTCCAGCGCGCCAGGTGAATGGCGCAGGCCAGCGCAAGCTCGGAACGCGGCGCCCGGCAGATCTGATAGCGAGCGCTGTACTCCATCACTGCGGGCTCCGAATCGGTATCGACGCGGACCGCACCGCCCTGGCTGATGATCGGGTAATACTCGGTGAAGACCTCCAGCGACTCTCCCAGGGTTTCGCAACTCATCAGCAAAAGGCCCGCGACATCCAGGTGACCCACCTGCATGTGCACGGCGAGTTGCAGGCCGATGAGTGGATCAGCGGAGAGGGAGCACAACCGCTGCCAGAGCCGATCCTGCACATCCAGGCTGACGCGGTCATCATCCGGCACCGGCGTGGGCACAACAATGCCAAGGCGGGCGGCAGTTTCCACCAGTGCCTGACTGAAGCGTCGGGTGACGGTCGGCTCGCTCATGGTCCCGTTTTGTTCATGTCCTGTCCCGAATGGTTCGGGACGTGGAATCCACGGCCAACTAAGCTACCCCCTCGAAAAACCGCATGGTTATCCACGAAATGTACGCAATTATCGGTGCCGGCCCGACGGGTTTGAGTATGGCACGAAACCTCCAAAAGCTTGGCCTGCCCTTTATCGGCTTCGAAATGCATAGCGATGTCGGCGGCCTGTGGGATGCGGACAGCGCCACCAGCACCATGTATGAGTCGGCGCACCTGATCTCGTCCAAACGGATGACGGAATTCAAGGAATTCCCGATGCGCGACGATGTGGCCGAATACCCCCATCACAGCGAGCTGAAGTCGTATTTTCAGGACTACGCCAAACACTTTGAGCTCTACCCGCACTTCGAATTTGAAACCGAAGTGGTCCGGGCCGAACGCGAGGATGAGCGCTGGAAAATCACCACCCGCCATGGCGACAAGGAGCAGACGCGCACCTTCGACGGGTTGATGCTGTGCAACGGCACGCTGCACGAGCCCAACAAACCGGCATTGCCCGGCAACTTCACCGGCACCGTCATTCATTCCAGCGAATACAAACAGGCCCGGATGTTCGACGGTCAGCGCGTGCTGATCATCGGCTGCGGCAACTCCGGCGCGGATATCGCGGTGGACGCCGTGCACCACGCCCGCAGCGTGGACATGTCCATGCGTCGCGGTTACTACTTCCTGCCCAAGTTCGTGATGGGCCGCCCCATCGATACGCTGGGCGCCGGACAGCTGGGCCTGCCGCGGCCGCTCAAGCAGTTCGTTGATGGTGCGATGGTGCGCGCCCTGGTGGGCAAGCCCTCCAACTACGGCCTCCCCGACCCGGACTACAAACTCTACGAAGCCCACCCGGTGCTCAACTCGCTGCTGCTGCATTACGCCGGTCACGGCGACATCAAAATCCGCAAGGACATTCAGACCTGCACGGGGAACACCGTCACCTTCAGCGACGGCTCCAGCGGCGAATACGACCTGATCGTGCAGGCCACCGGCTACAAGCTGCACTACCCCTTCATCACCAAGGACGAACTGAACTGGCACGATGCGGCGCCCGAGTTGTACATGAACTGCTTCCACCCCATACACGACAACCTGTTCGTGATGGGCATGCTTGAGGCCAGCGGCCTGGGTTGGGAAGCCCGCAGTCGCCAGGCGGAGCTGGTCGCCCTGTATCTGCTGCAACTGCAGAACGGCGCCGCATCGGCGCAGAAATTCAAACAGGAAAAAGCGGCCCATGCCACGGACCGCCTCGACGGCGGCTATGCCTACCTGAAGCTCGAACGCATGGCCCACTACGTGAACAAGCAGGCCTACAACAAGGCGATGTCCGACCATATCAAGGCCCTGCGCGCCGACCTTCCGCAACCCGCCGCCGAGCCCCAAGCCGCCTGAGCGCAGCGCACCCCTTTCTTGAGAACGTACCCATGAATATTCTGATCACCGGCGCCGGTGGCTACATCGGCCGGCAGGTGGCCCAACGGCTGGCAGAAAATCACACCGTGATCGGTATCGATCTGCGTGCTGACCCGGCTGCCGGGTTTGACCTGCGCTGCATGGATATCCGCGACCCGGCGTTGCGTGACCTGGTCTGCGACAACAAGATCACCCATGTCGTCCACCTGGCCGCTGTGCTCGAGTTCAGCGGTGATCGCGCCCGCGACTACGACATCGACGTCAACGGAACCCGCAACGTGCTCGATGCCTGTGTGGCCTGCGGCGTGCAGCACGTCACGATTACCAGCAGCGGCGCCGCTTATGGCTACTACGCCGACAACCCGGACTGGATTTCGGAAACCGACCCCTTGCGCGGCAACGTGGAAATGCCCTACGCCGACCACAAGCGCCAGGTCGAAGAGTTGCTGGCGCAATACCGCGAACAGAACCCGCAACTGAAACAGGTGGTGCTGCGTGTGGGTACGGTCATTGGCGCCAGCACCCGCAACCTGATCACCAACCTGTTCGAGAAGAAGCGCCTGCTGGGGATTCGCGGCAGCGATTCACCCTTCGTGTTTATCTGGGATCAGGACCTGGTCGGCATCATCCAGCACGGCGTGGAAACCGGCAACGCCGGCATCTTCAATGTGGCAGGAGACGGCGCACTCAGCCTGGACGAACTCGGCACGCTGATCGGCAAGCCGGTGCTCAAACTGCCCGCCGCATTGATCGTGGCGGGGCTGACGCTCGGCCGCAAGCTCGGCCTGACCCGCTACGAACCGGAGCAGATCAAGTTCCTGCAGTATCGCCCGGTGCTCGACAACCGGCGTCTGAAAGAGGAATTCGGTTACGTCCCGGCCAAAACCTCGCGCGAGGCTTTTCTGCATTTTCGCGATAACGGATTTCTGGCCGGCGGAAACGCCTGAGCGGGGGTTCACGCTACGACTCCGAACTGAGGCGCCCGCGCCGGCCCGCGCCGAAACCGGCGGGGACAACAAGTCGCCGAGCTTGTTGATACTCTGCGGGCTCGGGATTCGGGAGACAACACATGCCGACAGTTCTCACCACGGAAGACAGCGCCGCTATCGGCCGCCTGCGTTTGCTGACGCATGGCGCGCTGATCGCGATCATCGGGCTGATATCGGGGTTCGGCTTCGTTTTCGTCATTCTTGAATCTGTGACCGTCTGGCCCATCACCCTGGACTTTGCCGCCAGCATTCCCGGCAGCGAACGCGGCTGGCGCGTCGCGCATGTGGCCGGGGTCATGAACGGCCTGATGATGATCATTGCCGGGCTGGCGCTGGTCCACGTGCACGCCGGGCGCCGGGCGCAGGCCTGGGTGGTGTGGGGCATGATCTACACCGGCTGGGGCAACACCATTTTTTTCCATTGCGCGAACCTGTCCAACAACCGCGCCTTGTCCGCCGGCCCCACCAAATATGGCGACCCCGATCTGTTCGGCGTTGTGGGATACCTCATCGGCGCCAGCACCATACCCTTCACCATTACCGCCTTGGCGATCATCAGTTGGTCCGCCTACCGCCAGCTCCGGCAGCGGGTCTGATCCGCGACAAACACTCTGCCCGCTACCCAGGCTGAGCGATTAACGCTGCGAATTCTGGATTGACTGCTGCGTGGCCTGGGTTCCTTCGAGCGTCCGCACACCGCAATCCATGCCCCGGTCCGCGCTCCATTTGGCTAACCACTTGCTGGCATCTAAACCTCCCATGCATTTGGCCTGGGTCGGGTTGTCGGCGACGACTTCGTAACGCTTTTTCCAACCACGGATGCTGTTGGGGGTCTTCTCGTAGATGATGATGGCGGCAACATTGGGCTTTGCGCTCCAGTCCATCACGGCCATCAGCGGCTTGTTCACCGCAACCGACCAGCCGAACTTGCTGCCCCGCGCCACGTGCCCGCGTACCACGTTGCCATCGAACATCCAGTCCGTTGAACCGGGATCGTAGCGATACATCATCGTGATGAACGGACGCGCGGGATTGGCGATCACCCGGTGATGCTCATCTTCGTACAGCACCCGGTTGCCGGAACCATCGCCGAGCATGACCAGGCCCAGGTCCGACTTTTTGGCCGGCTGCGCACCGTCACCCGCAGCCCGTTCCGGGAGATCGCCCTCGATACGCAGACCCAGCCCCGGAGCATCGGGCTTTTGCGGTCGCTCCAGGCCGGAGTAGTTCACACCCGGCCGCGCCGAAAACTCCACCGTCGGCAGTTCGTCATCTGCGCAAACCGCTAGCGCGGAAAAAAGCAGCCCCACAAGCGCCAGCGCCTGCTTGTGATCATTACCGAAATTGCATGCACTCAAGCGCAGGAACCTTCTGATCAGCCGCGATCCAGTAAACCATGTCCGGCGGTTATTGCCCATGGTTCGTTGTCTTCATATCTGCCATTCAAATCGCCCATTCCGGGCTCAGGCGGCACTGCCGAACCCCACAAGGCGCGACTGCAAGAACGCTTCCACCGATCCGAATGTGGCCCCGCTTCCCATTTGCTGCATAAAAAAGCATTCTAAGCACGCATTTTTTGCATAAGGGCAACCCAGTGCCCCGGCAAAGAGCATTCGACAACTCGAGGAGACACACATGGCACAGACGTCCGCTTGGGCGGCGCTGCTAGGGGCAGGATCGTTGCTGATTTCCCCTTCCGCGCTGGCTTTATCACTGGAAGCCGGGCCAGTAGAAGCCCGAATCGACACCACACTATCGGCCGGGGTTGCCTTCCGTATGGAAGACCCCGCGAGCGATCAGATCGGGATCGCCAACGGTGGGCTGGCGCGCTCGGTAAACGACGACGATGGCAACTACGGCTACGAAAAAGGCGATGTCGTCTCTGCCGCGTTGAAGGCCACCTTCGATGTCGATGCCAGTTTTGGCCGCGGGTTCGGCATGTTTTCCCGCTTCTCTGCCTTCTACAACCCGGAAGCGACCGACGCCGACACGCTGCAGCAACGGCTTGCCGCGGACGGCGGCCTGGGTCGCCCACGCAGCCCGGGCACGCCGGAGCTTGGACGCGACGGCCACAGCCGCCTGGATAATTCCGTCGAGCTGCTGGATCTGTTCGTCTACGCCGACTTCGATCTGCTTGGCACCCCGGTGCTCGCACGTTTCGGTCGCCAGGTGGTGAGCTGGGGCGAAAGCACCTTTATCCGCAATGGCATCAACGTGATCAACCCGATCGATGTGGCCAAGTTCCGCCTGCCCGGCTCCGAAATCAAGGAAGCGCTGACGCCCCTGCCGATGCTGTTTGCGGGTACACCGCTTACCGACAACCTCAGCTTTGAAGCGTTCTGGCAAACGGACTGGCAGGAAACGGAAATCGACCCGCGCGGTAATTTCTTCTCCACCAACGATTTTGCCTCTGACGATGGCGACAAGGCCGTGGTCAGTTTCGGCCGGCGTCACGACGACAACACCCGTCCGTTTGCAGTCCTGGACGACGACCCCGCCAACGATGGCGCACAACAGGTCTGGGTTCCGCGCGACCCCAACCGGCGTCCGGGGCAGGAAGAGCACCAGGCCGGTGGCGCGTTGCGCTACTTCTCATCGGCGCTGAACAACTCCGAGTTCGCACTCTACTACCTCAACTACCACTCCCGGCTTCCGCTGGTTTCGGCGGTGCGTGGTGCGGCGACCACGCCGGGGAATCTGGGCGCGCCCACCTGCTCAACGAACCCCGACTCGGTCGACTCCGAAGGCAACTCGAACTGTCGCTCGACCTTCATGGTGGAGTACCCCGAGGACATCAGTCTTTGGGGGTTGAGTTTCAACACCACCGCACCCGGCGGTATCGCGGTGCAGGGTGAATACTCGTATCGGCCCAACAACCCGGTACAGATCGCCGCCACGGAGATCATCCTCGCCGCACTGGTGCCGTCGGGTAGCACGCTGGGCGCCTACGCCCCCGGTGATGAAATTCGCGGTTACGAACGGATTGATACGCAGCAGGTTCAGGTCACGTTGACCAAGGCCATGGGGCCGAGTTTCGGGGCCAATCAGTGGATTCTGCTCGGTGAGCTGGGCTACACCCACCAGGATCTGAGCGACACTCTGTTCAACGGTCCCGGCGCCGGCCTTCCCTCCTGCAGGAACCCGGCGCCAGTCGTCGCGGCAACCGCCAACGGCAGCTGTCAGGAAGCGGTCGGCGGAGGCTACGCCACAACCAGCTCCTGGGGTTACCGCTTGGTGACACGACTGGACTTCAACAGCGTGTTTGGGGCGATCAACGTCTCGCCCCGCGCCATCTTCTTCCACGATGTAAACGGTGTCAGCAGCACCTTCAACGAAGACAACCAGATCCTCGGGATCGGTGTGGGCTTTGACTACCTGAACCGCTGGCAAGCGGACATTGCCTACACGATGTTCAGCGGCGGACGAACCTACAGCGGCACCGATCCGATTCCGGGCGGCACCGAGATCGCTCCCGGCACCTTTGCGCCGGGGACGCCGGATCAACCCGTGAACTTTGCGACGAGCGCCAACCCAAGCCGCGACCGCGACTTCCTCGCGATTTCCGTCAGCTACGCGTTTTGATCTCGCCGCGCATGAAACAGGACCCAAACATCATGAAGAACACCTTTCATTTGCTCCCCTGGGCGGCGCTCGCCAGCGCCGGGATCTGCTTTGGCGTGCAGGCTGCTGTCAGCGCGGATGAGGCCGCACGCCTCGGTCGCGACCTGACCCCGATTGGCGCGGAAAAAGCCGGCAACCGCAGCGGCACAATTCCCGCCTGGACCGGGGGCATCACCACGATTCCCGCCGGCTTCACACCCGGCGGCCATTACCCTGACCCATACGCCAACGACCAACCGCTCTTCACCATTGATGCCAGCAATGTGCAGGACCACGCCGAGCACCTCACACCCGGTCAGCTGGCATTGTTCAAACGGTATCCCCAGACCTACCGGATGATCGTTTATCCCTCACACCGCAGCGCACTGTACCCCGAAGGCATCTACCGCGAAACCCGGGAAAATGCCACGCGGGTCACGCTGGCCGAGGGTGGCAATGGCATCGTCGGCACCACTGGTGGCTTTCCCTTCCCCATTCCCAAGGATGGCCTGGAAACCATCTGGAACCACCTCACGGTGTACAAGGGAGACACCTACGCCACCAGCTGGGCGCAGGCACCGGTAACCGCGGGCGGTGACTACAACCTGGTCGAATTCGACTACGAATACGACTTCGTTTACGGCAACCAGAAGAAGGCGCCTGATCAGCGGGAAGACAACCTGTTGTTCTACTTCCTGCAGGCCATCGAGGCACCGCCGCGTCTAGCGGGTTCGATTTTGCTGGTCTATGACTACGCCAATCAGGTCACCCAGCCGCGCAAGGCCTGGATTTACAACCCGGGCGCCCGGCGTGTGCGACTGGCGCCCAATGTGGCCTATGACAACCCGGGAACCGCCGCGGACGGCCTGCGAACCAATGATGACTTCTTCATGTTCAACGGCGCTACCGACCGCTACGACTGGGAATTGGTCGGCAAGAAGGAAATTTACATTCCCTACAACGACTACAAGATCAACGGGCCCGACCTTGAGGTGAAAGACGTGCTCCAAGCCGGGCATATCAACCAGGAACATGCGCGATACGAACTGCACCGTGTGTGGCATGTCCGGGCGACGCTCAAAAGCGGCACGTCGCACATCTACAAACGTCGGGACTTCTACCTGGATGAAGACAGTTTCGTCATCCACGTGGTGGACAAGTACGATAATCGCGATCAGTTGTGGCGGGTGGATGAGCTGCACAGCTACACCTACTACGATGTGCCCTTCCTGGCCCCCGGGCTGGAGGTCAAATACGACCTGAATGCCGGGCGCTATATCGCATTGTCGATCCGTAACGACCAGAAGTCGGTCTATCAACCGATCGAGCGGACACCTGCCGACTTCCGACCCGACAGCTTGCGCAGTCGCGGTCGCCGGTAAGCACAGCCTCCCAGCCCGCGGTACAGCGCAGACTGTATCGCGGGTTTTTTTTGCGCGGTGGCAACAGCGCCGGATCAACTCAACCCGGGCAAACTCCCGTGGTCCAGAGCGCCACCAGGGTCAGCGCCGTCGCCGGCAGCCAGAGCAAAACTTTCACGGCATCGCGGCGTTGGACGACGCCTTTGCTGTTGCGCCCAGCAACCCTGCATCGTCCAAAGCCTGGCGCCGCGGCTCACAATCGTCGATGTACGAAAAAATCAAGAAAGACCGAGCCCGTTGCATCCGCCTGCTCCTTATGGTGTGCGAGACATACGCAGCAGCCGGTAAATTGGACGCCTGCTCGAAAACCTCGGACCCATGCTGCCCGAAACGGGTCGACAGCTCGGGCGAATCCGGGCAATATTGTCATCATGACAATTTCTATAAATTCGAAAACCAAACGCCCATACCTGCGGCGGGCTGACCGACGCCAGCTATTGCTGGAAACGGCGACCGAGATCGTCGAAACCGAAGGCTGGATCGCCCTCACCATGAGTGCGCTGGCCGAGCGCGGCGGCACCAGCCGACAATTGGTATACCAGCACTTCCCCAATCTGGAAACGCTGCTGCACGAAACTGCATGGCACATCTTCACGGATGTCATTGAGCGCACGCAGGAATCGGTTGCAGCCCACGGCAACAACCTGAAGCAGGCCATTGCCGCCGCGGAACTGATCTCGTTGGATCTGCCCCCGGGGCGCGGCGATGCCCTGTGGGCGCTGATCGCCGGAACGGCGGCGGGCTCGAATGAACTGGATGCCATGCGTCGCGGCATCCGCGAACTGATTCTGAAAATCTGGACGCCCGTCATACGCGACGCCATGCAACTGCCCGAGGGCGCTGCCCGTACCGCGGCCTGGTCACTGGTGATGGGATTCTGGGGCATGCGTCAGATGGTGCGCGACGGCGAGGTCAGCCGTGAACAGGGCATCGCCACCCTCAATACCCTGATCGATCAACTGATGGTCTGAGACCATCATCAACGAGACGAAAATGAGCGACGCACACGCGCCCTACACGCTGTACAAGATGGATATCTCGTACTTCAGCGGCAAACTCGAGGCCTATCTGCGGGCCAAGAACATCCCGTACCTGACGGCCACTGCCGATGCCCAGGGGTTGAAAGATATCTATGCCGCCACCGGCGTCATGAAAGCCCCGGCGCTGAAAACCGCGGACAACCAATGGCTGTTTGATACGACACCCACGATTGAATATCTGGAACAGCGCTACCCGGAAAACCCCATACTGCCGGCGGATCCGGCGCAGGCGTTTCTGTGCGGACTGATCGAAGATTACGCCGACGAGTGGCTCTGGCGACCGGCCATGTGGTGGCGCTGGGAACCCTTGCCCACGCGCAAAGCCCTGGGCTGGCGCATCGCACTGGAGGTCGACCCTCCCGGCATTCCGCACCCGCTGATGGCCTGGTTTTTCGCCCAGCGCCAACGCCGAACCTGGATCTGGGGTGACGGCGTCCACCGCGGCAATGCCGACGCGGTGCGTGACCTGTATCTGGCCGAGCTGGATTTCCTGCAGCCGATCTTGAGCCAGCGCCCGTACCTCCTGGGTGACCAGCCAGGCCTGGCGGACTTCGGCTACTTCGCCTCCATGTTCCGGCACTTCGGCAACGACCCCGACCCGGCGGAAATCATGCGTCGCCGTGCCCCGGATGTGTACGAGTGGCTATCCCGGCTATGGAATCACCATCCCGGAACCGGAACCGCAACACCCCACTGGCACACCCCGGACACCGACGAATGGACGCCGCTGTGGCAGCGCGTTTGTGGGGATTACCTGCCCTACCTGCAACAGAATGCCGAGGCCTGGGGCCAGGGGCGCAAACGCTTTGATTCCGAGGGCGCCAGCCTGAGTTTTCGCGGAACCGTCACCGTGCGCTACCGCGTCTGGTGCCTGCAGCGCCTGCAACGCGCATTCGCCGCCCTGGACACCGATGCCCAGACCACGGTTCGGACGGTACTGGAACCTCACGGCGGTCTTGCCCCGCTGCTCGCCGCCGAAATCGACTCCGGCCTGGACGCGCTGTATCAACTACCCCGGCCGTCCGGTCACTACAAACCCGGGCTGTGGCTGTCCCTGTGGGGTCAACCCCGCAACTGATCGCGCTCCGAATCACCCGGACCGCTAACTCAACCGGCGACCGTCGGCTCCAGGCGCTGGGGCCAGGCCGCCGCGTCCACGGTCTCGCGATACCCATGCCAGGCGGCATGGCCCAGCAGGGGCAGCAACACCACGAAGCCCAGATAGGCCGTCAATAAACCCAGCAACACACAGACGGCGATGCAGACCGCCCAAAACGCCATCGCGGGTTTGTTGCGCAAGGTGGCGTTCACGCTGGTCACCACCGCGGTCACGGTATCGCAGCGTCGGTCCAGCAGCATCGGCAATGAAAACGCGCTGGCCATGAAAATCACGGCACAGAACACCGAACCAATCGCGCTGCCGATGCCCAGAAAACGCAGCCAGTCGATCAGTTCCGGGTGGCTCCCGGTGGGAAAAAAGATGTGCACCATCGTCGCGGCACGTGCCCACACCAGCACCACCACCAGCAGGATAAGCGCGAACACCATCGCATCGCTCAGTGCCCGCCCGGCATCCCGGAAAGTTGCGCCCAGACTGACCGGCACCCCCTGTTCCAGTCGATTGCTGATCGCGTACAGACGCAATGCAAGCAAGGGCCCCAGAAACACGAATCCGCTCATGACGCCCAGATAGATGCCAATCCGCCCCAGGTACCAGGTGGCCAGCGTGATCGCGTAGCTGACCACAAGCATGACGACGCCGTAGAACAGACTGGGACCCGGTGCGCGCCGCATATCGCCCCAACCGGCCTGCAACCAGCCCCAGGCCGCATTCCACGGCAGGCTGTGACAGGGCGCGACCAGAGGCAATGGCGCGGACTGGGGATCAGGTTGGGTGGTCATGCGCGTCTCCTTGTCGTGCCGATTCTAATCCGCTCCGGCACGCACCGATTCGAGCCAGCGAACGATCCGTTTTTCCAGCCAGTATTCCGGCAGCCCCCAGCGACCGCGGCCTATAAAGCCGACGTGCCCCCCGTGGGTGGCCATTTCCAGCCGTACCTTGGCAGCCAGATCATCGGGGGTGGGAGCGATCGCAGGGTCCATGAAAGGATCATCGACGCTATGAACGATCAGCGTCGGGCGCTGGATGCGCGCCAGGAAATTTCCACATTGGGTCTGGCTGTAGTAGTCCTCGGCGCTCTTGAAACCATGCACGGGCGCCGTCCAGGCCGCGTCATATTCGCGAAACCCGGGCGCTGCCAACGCCGCCTGGACATCGATGTGCGCAGGCGGCGTGATCGCAGCCACCTTCTGCTGCACCATGACTTTCAGATCACCCAGCAGACGGCGTTGGTAAATACGCGAGAATCCGGTGTTCAACCGGCGCACGCAGGGCTCCAAGGCAAACGGCACGCTGGCGGCCACGACGTAGTCCGCCCGATGCTTATCTCCCGCCTCACCGGCGGCCTTGAGCACTATATTTCCGCCCAGCGACCAGCCGATCGTCGCCAATGCGGAACCCGGGTACCGGTGCTGCAACTCTTCCAGCAACGCCAGCAGATCGTGGGTGTCGCCCTGGTGGTAATTCTTCAGCTGGCGGTTGGGTTGCGGCCCCGCCCCCCGCAGCTGCAGGATCAGACCGGCCCAGCCTGCGGCCCGCAACCGCCGGGCTGTGCCGCGCAGGTATTTGGACTCGAATCCCCCGGTCAACCCATGGACCAGCACCGCGATCGGCTGGCCGTCTTTGGGTTGCGCGAACCAGCCCAGATCGACGAAATCGTGATCTGCGGTTTCCCAGCGTTCCACCTCCAGTGCGATTCGCGGCGAAGGCCGAAACAGGTTGGGGACCAGGGTCTGAACATGCGCGCCGCGCAGCAACGGATGCGGGCGAAACTGCGCCGCCGTCACCACACCGCGCGCCGTTTCGGTCAAAGCGTTTTCAGGTATTCGATGATGGCCCGTCGCTCGGCGTCGCTGAGCACATCCGTAAACGCATGCCCCTGATTGCCGTTGCCCAGGATGCGACTGTCGAAGACCAGGCGGCGTTCGAACGCACCGGGTTGCGGGTCCAGCGCGGCGATGTATCCGGTATAGCTTACGTTGTCGTTCAGGAAATTCATCACCATCTGGTAAATCGACGGCCCCTCATCCTGTACCGGGTTGCAGTTGAGGAAAGCCTCGCCCGGCAACTCATCACATGCCAGTGCGGTGTGCTTCCAGCCCAGCGCCTGGTGATCGTAAGCCTGATCAAATCGCTGGTCAAAACCGACGATGCCATCCATCTCCTGCAGTTGACGCTGCCAGATTTGTGGGCGTTTGCTGGAATCCAGCACCGCCTCCACCGTCGGCACCGAGCCGTTGTGGAAGTAGGGCGCGGTTGCCCACACCCCGTACAGCGGCGGAGCCTGGTACCCGATGATTTCCTTCTGCCAACCGCACACGCCCACCGGCCGGTTGGGCGCGATGTCATCGACAAATTCGGTCAGGGGGTCTTTTTCATCGGGCGGAACATAGCCTTCGACGCCCTCCGGATAGGCCCAGAAGGTGCTGTCCCATCCAATGCGCAAGGTGGTCGTCAGCATGTCACTGCGTGCGGTATCGGTTCCGATGACATCCAGTGTCGAGATGTGCGAGGCAATGCCTTCGAGCGCAGGGTCAACCAGGAAGGCCGGGTCGTTGACGAAACGCGGGGAGTAGGCCCCATGGCACCCTGCACAGGAACCGTTGCCCCCGTCCGGACGCGGGCTGTTCGCATTTCCGGGCTCGGCCCACAGATCCTTGCTGTGAAACAGAATCGCGCCCGCTTCCGCCAGGTTCCGATCTACCCCTTTCGGCCATTGCGGAGACTGCAAGGTCAGGAAGAAGGCCTCGAGATCCTGGTCCCATTCCTCGATCCGGCTGCGGTAGTAGCGGCCATCCGCCGAGAACAGCTCGGAGATTTCTCCCGGCCCCGCGGCCATGATGATCCGCGTGCTGTCGTTGGAAACACCGGAATCGAAAAACTTGCGCGGCCGTGATCCCATGTTCCACCACGGTGGCGTGTCTTGCGTATGGGCGAGCGGATGGGCCACATCCAGCACACCTTGAGCGCCACCCGGCGTCAGGTATTTGGCGGGGTTCGGGTTCAGGCCCAGTGAATCCACATCCAGAACGGTGTTCAGAAACTCGAAAGCCCCCACCGCGTTGTTCTGTCCGCGTTGGCGAATACCGATATTGAAAATGGTGTTCACATCAACGCTGGGGGCGATCCCTTCCAGCGGCGTCCCGACCCACGGCGAGTTGTCGCGTCCACTCATGGGCACGTCGAAGTTGTTGTTGCCCAACCCCAGGCTTTGCATGCCCACCAACGTGTTCTCACCCGCAGCCGGGTCGCCGATTTGTCCACCGTGACATTGGAAACAGGCTGCCGTCCCAATCGTGCCGGTCCAGTTTCCTGCCTCATCCTTGAGCTGACGCAGCCCGAGCGGTAGCTGACCCGAACCACCATCGGTTGCATTCGGGTCCTCCCCCGGGAGCGGGTAGGGGTTCGGGAAGGGAGCAAAGTTCAGGCCGTACCGCAGCGTGTACAGCTGGTCGAAATTTTCCGGACGCTCGCTCAGGCCCCACTTCTCCCAGGTGTTGTTGAAGTCCTCGGCGCTGTACGCCGCCACCGCCAGCTCGTCCAAAAGAAAGTGTTTGCCACGCTCGGCGCGGGCGCGAAATTCGCCACAGGTTTGAATCTGCTGCTCGGCCTCGGGAAGATTGACGTGACAATCCTCCCACCAGCCGTTGAAGTACACGTTGCGATCATCGTTGACGCCGGGCAGGATTCGGCTGCGCGGGTCAGGCGGCAAGAGCGCGGAATCCGGTTGGTCAGCACAGTAGCTGGCCCAGATATGCTGCCCGTGCTTGCTGCCAAGCAGGGGGTAGTCGCTGGCGCGCGGATCAGCAGCACCGTCGGTTGAGCGCCCATCCGTGGCGAATTCCCGTCCACCCTCGCAGGCGCTCAACGCCACGATGCAGAACAGGCCAAGTATCCATTTACGCATGTTGTCCCCCCAGCTGCCGTGCCGTGGTGGCAGCGATCAGGTGAAATTCAAAAATTGAATTTTGTCACTTTTGTTCCTCAAATACCAACTTTCCGCATGGAACCCGCCGGAGTTCGGGCGCTTGCCCCGCTCAATTAACGGATTTCAGATGCGTGATGAAGTGCTGTGCGAAGGCTTCGAGTTGAGGTGCGTCCTGATAGCTGGTGATTTCCACCATGACCGTCTGATCGTGCATGACGGCCGCTTTGTTCGGCAGTAAAAAGCCCGAAATCCCCACGAGCGGCACCGCGCCTTCCTGCACTGATGGCGGGTAGCGCCTCGCCCAATCTTTCAGCAGCGCGGTCGCCTGATCGTAGATATTGATCTTGACGCGAAAACCGCCACCCGATGCCAAAGGGTATTTGAAGTAGCCGGTCGCGAGGATTCCCATCTTCGCCAGGTGCTCGCGCTCGGTTGCGGCACGACCCTGCACTTCCGGATCCCGGGTGTCCCGCACCATCGACTTGAGCTCGATGCGCTCCACCGGGAAGTCGGCAGGCGCCGGCATGATAAGTGCATCCAGACTGACGGGTTTCGGCGTAGTACCATCGGAACCACAGCCAACCATTCCAAACACAGCGATGAGAATCGTTAGTGTTAACAGCGGCTTTTTCGCGCGGCGAAAAAGTGGAAGGTATTTTGCATATGGTCTCACGCCGCTTATTATGCCCGGCTGCCGTAGATAGCATGTTGCGATCGCAACGAGCCGAGCGGCTTACGATTTTCTGGAGAACCCCCATGACATCCTCTTTTGTCCGCACCGCATTTGTCGGTGCGGTGGCGCTATTGAGCGCCCCCTTGACCGCACTGGCGACCGAACCCGCCAGCGGCACGATCAGTCTCGACAGCCCGCGCATCGAATTCACCTCGGGCCCGCATTTCGTCTCCAACCCCAGCGGGACGGCGGAGCTGGTCTGTGCCGACCCGGCCGTTCCCTGCGACGACTTCGCCCTGAGCATCAGCCTGCCAGCAGACATTCTTGACCTTTATCCCAACGCCTTGGTGGTCTCGCGCACCTCGTGGGATGACGCCACGGAAGACTATGACGTCTTTCTGCTGGATGACGGCGGTCAGTCCGCCGGTTCTGCGGCGTCCTCCGACAACCCCGAAGTGCTGTCCATTGCGCCGGCCGGTGGCGATGAGAACTACACCATCCGCATCGTCCCCTTCCTGGTGACGGGCACCGTTGCGACCACGGTGGTCGAACTGGATCTGGGCGAGATTGCCCAACCGGGGTCTGGCGACCCCAATGATGGCGGCACGATCGTCCCGCCGGATTATGCTGCCGCGGGCATCGGCCCACGCTACGACGTTTATGTATCCCCGCCCAACGAAGGCAACGATGCCGGCGAGCCGACCGTGGGCTACAACCCGCTGTCGAAAAACGCCATGTTCATCAGCTACACCAACGCGCTGCGCGTGACCTTCCCGGAAAACCTGGAAGCTCCGCTGCCGGCCAGTTGTGATGCGCGCTGGCTGAACAAGTCCGGCACGATCACCCAGCTCAACACGCTGGACCCGATCATGACCACGGACCAGGACACCGGGCGGACCTTCAATTCTCAGCTGTCCGGCGCCAACAGCCTGTTCGAGTACTCGGATGACGACGGCGAAAGCTGGATTCCCGGGCAGATTGGCATACCCAACGGCGGCGCCGATCACCAGGGCGTGGTTGCCGGCCCGTACCCGGCCAGTTTCCCGCTTGGCGGCCTGCTCTACCCCAATGCCGTCTACTACTGCTCGCAGTCCGTGGCCGCCGCGTTCTGCTCGCGCTCGGATGATGGCGGCCAGACCTTCGGCCCCGGATTTCCGTTCAAGAACACCGAATGCGCCGCTGGCGGCCTGCATGGCCACCCCAAAGTCGCCCCTGACGGCACGTTGTATATCCCTGACAGCTCGCAGTGTGTGCTGCCTCTGGGCGAATCCGCCGAGAAGGTGGTGGCATTCGTCAGCGAAGACGCCGGCCTGACCTACGAAGCTCGCCCCATTCCGCAAAGTGACGGCGGCGCCGGCTCCGACCCGAGCATTGGCCTGGCCACCGATGGCACGGCCTACATGTGCTACGAAAACGCGGACGGCACGACGCACGTCGCGGTGTCCAGCGATAAAGGTCTGACCTGGGAAAACGACAAGGATGTGGGTGCCGCCGCCGGCCTGGTTGCGACCCGCTTCCCGGCCATGATCGCGGGTGATCCGGATCGTGCCGCCTGTTTCTTCCTCGGCACCACCACCCGCGGACCGGACCTGGATCTGGCCTTCAAGGGCGTCTGGTACCCCTACATCGCCACCACCTACGACCGTGGCGAAACCTGGCACCTGCTGAACCTGACCCCGAATGACCCGGTTCAGGGGCACGGTGGCATCGGCACCTCCGGCACCAACCGGAACCTGCTCGACTTCAACGACCTGGAACTGGATGAGTTCGGGCGCCCGCTGGCGGCCTGGGCCGATGGGTGTATCGGTGGCTGCGCCAAAGACCCCAGCCAGAACAGCTTTGCCGCGAAGGCCATGCTCGCGCGTCTGTCAGGTGGGAAAACGCTGTACGCCGAATATGACGGCGTGAGCCGCTTTACCGACCAGGGCACCACGCCGGCCGCCGCCTGCCCGATGGCCAATCTGTCGCAACGCAACGCGGCCTCCACGGTGGTGGGCTGGAACCCCGGTGATAACGGTGGCTCCGAAATCACCAGCTACGAGGTGTACCGCGCCACCGCGGCCAACGGCGCCTACACGCTGGTGGGCACCACCAATGGCAAGAACCTGTTTGAAGACAACACCGCCGACCCGAATGTCGGCAGCTACTTCTACAAGGTCATTGCCCGCAACGCGCAAGGCAGCAGCGAGTTTTCCAATGTGCTGGAACTGCCGTTCAGCAGCGAAGCGCCGGTCGACACCTGCGTTGTGCCGGGCGAAACGGTGTTCCTCGACTCCGAGGGTGATTCTCCGGTGAGCGATTTCGACATTCTGTCGCTGTCGGTCGCGGAACCGCCGGAATTCGAAGGTTTCTTCGTCATCACCGAAAAGCTGGCCGGCTTTGAGACCGGGGTTCCGCTGGCGACCTCGTTCTACCCGGTGCTGTTCCCGCTGTTGAATGGCTTCTATTTCGCCATGGATGTCGGCCAGGGCACCCCGCGGTTCGTCTATGGCACCACCTCGGAACTGCCACAGGGCCTGCTTGCCTTCAACGAAGAAGGCACCCTGGATGAGCGCAGCGCGGTGGATGCCGACGGCACCATCACCTATGTCGTGCCCAAGTCGCTGTTCGGTGATATCAATGCTGGCCAGATCCTGGCAGGCTTCGACGCCCGTGCACGCTTCGGCGTGGCCTCCGCACCCAGCCGCGATTCTGCTGGCCCGGGTGACTACGAAGTTCGCGGAACCGCGAACTGCGGGGCTTCGGCTGCCGGCGTCATCCTGGCCAAACTGAGCGGCACACCGGACCAGGGCAGTGCCCCGCTGAGCGTGACCTTCAGCATTGGCGGAACCGCCTCCGATGGCGCCGAACTCACCCGGTTCAGCATCGACTTCGGTGACGGCCAGACCATGCCGGACCAAAGCTTCGACGCCAACGGTGGCGCCAAAGTGACGCACGTTTACCAGAAGGCCGGCGTGTATCGTGCCCGCCTGACGGTGCGCGACAGCAGCGGCGCGCAAAGCAGCAACTTGGCCGAGCACACGGTCAACGTGCTGTCGGGTAGCGGTACCGGTGGTGATGGCGGCGACGTGGTCACCAGCAGCAGCACCCGCGGCGGTGCCTTGGGAGGCCTGATGCTGATCGCTTTGGGTCTGCTGGGTATGCGTCGTCGACGCCGCTAAGCAACACGCACAAAAAGCCGGGACCTGTCCCGGCTTTTTTTATGGTTCATCGCGCTTTACTGGGAAGCGCGGCGCCTTGTTGCAACTCATCACGGGATGGCCGCAGCTAGCAGGACGCGCCAGCGGCCGGGTCGGGGCATCCTGTAGTCGGGCGGTCTTGCGCTGGTGCGAATGGGGGCAAACGGACAGCGGATCCCGCACTTCGTTGCTCCCGACTTCAGGTTCCTGACTCCCGACTTCCGATGTTCACGCCAAACCGCGATGAGCCCTTTTGTACCTGATGCCTCGGTCAGGATCAGGCCTCTTCGAGAAACTCCACCTTGCCGGTGGCCAGATCGTATTCGGCGCCGGTGACCAGCAGGCCCTGATTCTGAATCATGTCTTCGATGATCCGCGACCCGGCCCGCAGATGACCCACGGCGGCCCACACATTGGCGCGCACCGCCGCACACATCAACGCGTCGTCATCCGGCTTGTCGCGCAAGGCGAGCAGACCGGCCACGCCCGGCTGAATCCGCGTCACGATGGAGCGCAAATTGGCCGACGGGGCAATCTCAGGGTGCGTCAGCGAATCCAGCGTCGCCTGCACGGCACCGCATTGCGTGTGCCCCAGCACCACAACCAGGCGCACACCGAACTGCTCGGCGGCAAATTCCACGCTGCCGATTTGTGATGGCGCCACGACATGGCCGGCAACCCGAATCACGAATAACTCACCCAGCCCCTGGTGGAACACCAGTTCGGCGGGCACGCGCGCATCCGAACACCCCAGAATGATCGCGCAAGGCCGCTGCGGTTTGCCCAGGTCCGAGGTCCGGGTCATGACCTCAAGGGCTTTGCCCTGCTGGATGCTGCGAACGAAATGAGCATTCCCTTTTTTGAGTCGATCAAGGGCTTCGGCGGCGGTCAGGTTCGGCACGGTGAGGTCATCGCGGGGTGTCCGCGGCCTATGTTATCGATGCAGAAAAAAAGTTGCTGACGCCGAATCCGGCGGCCCTGCGGCTGGGATATCAGTGGCCGATGAGCGGGCGTTTTTGCACGAAACGCTCAAGGTAGTCCATCTGATCCGCCAACACATGCCGCCCCGACAGCAGCAGAATTTCGGCCACATTGGGAGCAAAAGGCACCGCCAACAGGGTCATCCCCGCTTGTTCCGGCGTGCGGCAGCCTTTGTCCTGGTTGCAACGCCGACACGCCGACACCACGTTTTCCCAGACATGCCGGCCACCCTGACCACGCGGTTTGACGTGGTCGATGGTCATCGTGGAATCATTCACCCCACACCCGCAATACATGCACAGATTGTGATCACGGGCGATCAGGCGACGGCGCGTCAGCGGGAATACGCCGCCTTGCTCCCAGATCCGTGAACGATCATGAACGGCAATGATGGGGGATAAGGCGAAGGTGCTGCGGGTACCGGCCTCGCGGTTCCAGCCGCCGTGCAAGATGATGGATTCCTCACCGGCCTCCCAGAGCACCTTGTCTTCCATGTACAGGCAGATGGCGCGTTGCCAATCCACCCAGGCCACGGGCATTCCACCAGCGGACAACTTGAGAACCTTGGGCAAAGTTTGCATGGGTTACTACGCGTTGGACAGCTACGACGCAGAACGCGTCCCGTCGATACTCCGGCAATTGCGTGACATTTTCAAGAACTTTGTTCGCCAACCGTCAGAATTTTCATTGAATTTGTTCCCCCTGGGCCGTTGAAGTCCCCCTTGGTGACGATGACGCGGTCACCAACAGCCAGCAAGCCTTTCATGGTCAGGATGACGATGGCCTCGTTTGCTGCGGTGATGCCATCCATCGCCGTCGGCGTGAACTCCACCGGGTACACTCCCCGCACCAGGGCCATACGGCGCCGGGTCGTTTCGTGTTTGGTCATGGCGTAGACCGGAATCGAGGTATCCATGCGGGTCATCCAGATCGCCGTCATGCCGGATTCGGTCAGGGCCAATGTGGCCCGTGCCTCGGTGTGGCGTGCGGTGTAAACGGCAGCCATGGCCACCGCCTCGTCGATACGTTCAAAATGACTCTTGAGCCGGCTCAGCGAACGATGCGGCGGGCTGTGCCCCTCCGCACCCGCACAAATCCGCGCCATCGCGGAGACGGCCTGCACCGGAAAATCACCCGCGGCTGACTCGGCGGACAACATCACCGCGTCGGTCCCGTCCATAACCGCGTTGGCCACGTCCAGCACCTCGGCCCGGGTGGGGATGGGGTTGCTGATCATCGACTCCATCATTTGCGTCGCGGTAATCACCACCCGATTGGCCTCGCGTGCAGCCTGAATGATTTCCTTTTGCACCCCAGGCAGCGCGGGCTCGCCAATTTCCACGGCCAGATCACCCCGGGCCACCATCACCACATCACTGGCCTCGAGCACCTCCGCCAGGTTAGCCACGGCTTCCGTCCGCTCGATCTTGGCCACCAGGTACGGGGTGCCGCCCGCAGCGCTGGCCAGTTCGCGCGCCAGTCGCATGTCGGCGCCGGTCTTGGGAAAGCTCACGGCAAGAAAATCACAGCCTATTTCCACCGCGCTGACTATCAGCTCCCGGTCACGCGGGGTCAGCGCCGGGGCCGAAAGCCCACCCCCGAGTTTGTTCAGACCCTTGCGGTTCGACAGCTTGCCGCCCTGCTCCACCAGGCAATGGACCTCAGTGCCGTTGATGTGCTCCACCAGCAGCCGGATCAACCCGTCGTTGAGCAGCAGATAGTCACCGGCTTTGACGTCCTTGTGCAGGTCCTTGTAGGCCGTCCCCACCCGCTGCGGGGTGCCGCCGTCGGGGTCACAGGCCGAGTCCAGAATGAAGTGCGTGCCGTCCTCCAGCACGATCTCCCCGTCGACGAAACTGTCGATGCGGATCTTCGGCCCGGGCAGATCCACCAGAATGCCGATGTCACGGCCGGCCTTGTGCGCCGCGTCCCGCACCGCAGCGGCACGTGCCCGATGCTCATCCACCGTGCCGTGCGAAAAGTTCAGGCGCACGACGTCCACGCCTGCGGTGATGAGTTTGGTCAGCACACCGGGCTTGTCCGTTGCCGGCCCCAGGGTCGCAACGATTTTTGTCCTCCGGGTCACGCGCTACCCTCCTCGAACCGGGGCATCAACATGGCAAAGTTGCATGGCTTCGTTGTGACATCGCATTGCGGTTGGAGGATTTTTTCCCAGGCCAGGCGGCAGGCCCCCTCGCTGCCGGGAAGGCAGAACACCAGCATCCGGCCCACCAACCCGCCGCAGGCCCGCGATTGAATGGTCGATGCGCCGATATCCGCGAAAGACAACCAGCGGAACAGCTCGCCAAAACCCGGTAACTCCTTGGTCCACAACGGGGCCAGGGCTTCCGGGGTGACATCCCGGCCGGTAACCCCGGTGCCACCGCTGATCAGCACCACATCCACCGTTGCGTGCTCCTGCCAGTACCGCACCTGCTTCTGGATCACCTCCGCGCTGTCGTGAACAATCACCCGCTCATGGAGCTCATGCCCGGCCTGCTGCAACGCCGTGGCGAGATACAGACCGGATTTGTCGGTGGCCAGGTCACGGGTATCCGACACGACCAGTACGGCCATTCTCATAACTGGCTCACCTTCTTGGCCATATTGCCCTTGCGATGTCTTTCCGCGAGAAAGTTCACGCCCATTCCCGGCTCGGGTTCCCAGGCGCCGACAATCTCTCGGAAATGCATGTAGTAGTCCTCACCGTCGTCACCGCGAATCACGCCGAAACCACGGTCCAAGTCATACCGACTGACCGTTCCCTGTTTCCAGGTTTCACCCTGCGACTGTTCCGTCATAGCGATACTCTCCCAACCAGCCGGCGAAGGAATCCCCCGGCTTCAATTCACCCACGCCAACGGGGGTTCCCGTCAACAGCAGATCACCTGCCTCCAACCCGAACGCCGCGGTCGCATCGCGCAGCAATCTTTCGATCTTGTACACCATGAGGTTGGTGGAATCGTCCTGGCGGGTTTCACCATTGACGGCAAAACCAATGCGTACATCTTGCGGGTCGGGAATGGCCTCCAGTGGCAAAACGGGGGCGATCGGACAAGCCCCGGCAAAAGCCTTGGCGGCTTCCCAGGGGTAGCCCTGCTCACGCAACTGGGTCTGCAAGGTACGCAAGGTGAGATCCAAAGCCAGCGCGTACCCGGCCACCACATCCAGCGTCGCCTGTTCGGGCTTGGTGACGCGACGCCCGATCACCAGCGCCAGCTCGATCTCGTGATGCACCTCGCCCTGGCCTAGGGGCAGATTCAATGGGCCGGCAAAGTCGCACAACGCCGAGTTGGGTTTCATGAAAAAGGTGGGCTGCGTCGGCACCGTGGAATTCAGTTCCGCGGCGTGCGCGGCGTAGTTTTTGGCCACGCAGATGATTTTCGACGGGGCGAAGGGTCCGTAGCCCCCATCATGCATCCGCAGCGGGGTCAACATGCGGCCAGCGCGGCGTTTACCGCCTGCAGCACCGCGATGCGCGCGTGCCGTTTGTCGTTGGCGCCAATCACGTGCCACGGCGCGTAGGCCCAATCCGTTTGGTCCAGCATGTCATTCGCGGCCGTCTGGTAGTCCTCCCACCGCTCACGATTGCGCCAGTCTTCGTCCGTCAACTTCCACTCCTTCAAAGGGTTTTCACTGCGGCGCTCGAAACGCGCCAACTGTTCGTCTTTGGTGATGTGCAACCAGAACTTGAGCAGCACATTTCCGTTGTCCGTCCATTGTTTCTCAAAGCGGCCGATTTCCTCCGCCGCCCGCCGCCAGCGCGTGGCCGGTGTGAGTTTTTCCACCCGCTCTACCAGCATCCGGCCGTACCAGCTGCGATCGAAAATCGCGATTTCGCCCGGCCCGGGAACGCGCTTCGCAAAACGCCACAGGTAATGGTGTGCCAGTTCGTCGGGGTCCGGAGCGGCGATGCGGTACACCTGTACAAAGCGCACATCCAGCACCTGCAACAAGCGGCGTATGGCGCCCCCTTTTCCTGCCGCGTCCCAGCCTTCGAACGCGATCATCAGTCCACGCCCCTGCATCAACAGACGTCGGCTGTGCCGCATCAGCTCCGCCTGCGAGGTCCGCAACATTTCCTGGTAGATCGATTTGCTGAGCTTCGGATGTTGCACCCGCGACAAATGGTCATGCACCTTTTCCCGTGGCCTTTTCACTACCGCTTTCGGTGGCGGCGCGGCCAACCGGCTTTGCAAGGCATCTGCCACATGCTGGGCAACCAGGGCCGCCCGCGCGTGCCGCGGTCGACCGTCAACGGCCATCCAGGGCAGCCCTTCTTCGCTGCTGATCTCATGCACGATCTCGGTGGCCCGCATGAAGTCGTCGTACAGATGCAGGTTGGCCCAATCCCGCGGGCGAACCTGCCACACGTTGTGCGGATCAGACATCATTTCGCCCAGTCGCGCGCGCTGTGCATCCGCATCCAGATGCATCCAAAACTTCAGCAGCAACACGCCATCGGCAACCAAATCCTGTTCGAAAGCCGCAATTTCGCGGAGTCGTTGCCGAAACTCGGCCACATCGATCTCGTCGCGCGCACGGGCCATCAACGGCGGGGAGTACCAGCCCGACAGCACGATGCTGGTATGCCCACACGGCGGCAGGTCTCTCCAGTACTGCAGCAACGGCGGCACATGCCGTTCGGGATGCTGCCGGTGCGCGTAGGCCTGCGTGCGGATGAACCGTGGGTCGAGCCATTCGGTCAACAGATTGGCAAATTCGTGCTTGCCGGCCCCGTCGACCCCACCAAAAACCAGGATGACCGGAAAATCGGCATCGCGCAGCCGGTGCTGCAAGTGCAGGAGTTCGGCGCGCAGTTTCCTCGCTGCCTTATGCCATGCAGCCTTGCTCAATTCCTTCAGCGGGGAAGGCGGCCAATCCATGCGCTGTGTCGAACCTCCTTCGACACGAGGTATCCCCGCAGTCTAGTGAAAAAAAAGCAACGGTGCCGATGTCCGCATTGGAACCAGATTCCCGTATACCGTCACATGCAATCGAATTCGGGAATCAACCTCATGCGCACACTTCTGATTGTGCTGTGCCTGGCCTGTGGCATCGCCACCGCGAGCGTCTCCCAGGCCGAACCGGTCAACATCAACACCGCCACCGCCACCGAGCTGCAGGAACGTCTGCGCGGCATAGGGGAAAACCGGGCCCAGCGAATCGTCAACTATCGCGCCCAGCATGGCCCCTTCGCCGCGCCCGAAGACATCATGGAGGTGCCCTACATCGGCCGGCGCCTGTACGAGTCCAACCGGGACGACATTCGCATCAACTGACCGGCGCAGCCCCAGCCTCGGCCATCGGCTGTGCGAAACTGAGCCGATGAATATGTCGCCCATCCAGTGGACCACCGTTGTGCGGTACGCCGAGTGCGATCCGCAAGGCGTGGTTTTCAACGCCCACTACCTGACCTACTTTGATTGCACCATCAACGAGGCCTTTCGCGGCAGCGGGGTTGATTGGCTGGCGCAAATGCATGCGTCTGGCTGCGATGTGCAGCTGGTCAAATCCCTGGTCGAGTACAAGAAGCCGCTGCGGTTCGATGAAACCATCACCTGCAGCGCCACGGTGGCCCGGCTGGGCAACTCCAGCGTCACCTGGAGCCTGCGGATCAGCGGCGTGGACCCGGACGACCTGCGCGCCAGCGGTGAAATCGTGTGGGTTTACGCCGACCTTAAAGCTGGCCAGTCGCGTCCGCTGCCGGACTGGTTGCGTCATCAGCTGCAACTATTTACGTAAGATCGCCGGATGAGCAATTACATCCCGGACCCCGTACCCGACATCGACGTTGAGGAATTTCGCAAGACGGTGCAAAGCCGACGCTCGGTGCGGCGCTTTACCGAAGAGCCGATTCCGGAAAGCGTCTTGCAGGACTGTTTCGATCTGGCCCTGCTTTCACCAAATTCGTCCAACCTGCAGCCCTGGGAGTTTCACCGGGTTGTTGACCCGCAGAAAAAGGTCCGGGTGGTCAAGGCCTGCTTGAACCAGAATGCCGCCAAGACCGCCGCCGAGTTGATCGTCGTCGTTGGCCGCACCAAAACCTGGAAAAAACATTGCCAGGAGAACCTCGACTACTGGCCGGAGCCGACCATCCCGCGCATCGTGGAGGCCTACTACCGCGGTGGCGCCAAGGTGCACTACGGTGGCCTGCCGCTGGACGTCTTCGGCCTGGTCAAGAAGACGATCCGGCGCATCAGCGGTATTGCCCGACCGATGCCACGCTGGCCGAACTCGCCGCAGGACATGCAGCTGTGGGCCACCAAAACCACCGCACTGGCGGCGCAGACTTTCGTGCTGGCGCTACGCGCCTACGGCTTCGATAGCTGCATGATGGAAGGCTTCGACGAAGCCCGCCTGCGCAAGGCCATCAAGTTGCCACGCGACGGCGTGGTGCTGATGGTGATCGGCGCCGGGCGGCGGGCGGACAAAGGGATTTATCACGCCCGCATTCGGTTCCCGCGCGAGCGTTTCCTCATCGAGCACTGAGCGCGCGGCCAAGGTAGTCCTGGTAGGCCTGCATATCCGCCGACGAAAAGCAGCAAAAGATGACCTGTTCGAGGGTGGGCGCCTGCACGACCTGCTGCAGTACGGTATCCACCGCGATGGGTATCGCCTGCTCTTTGGGATATCCGTAAACACCGGTGCTGATCCCCGGAAAGGCGATGCTGCGTATGGGATGCTGCGCCGCCAGCCTCAGGCAATTGGCGTAGCTGCGCGCCAGCAGTTGCGACTCACCAGCAGTCCCCCCCTGCCAGATCGGACCTACGGTATGAATCACATACTTGCAGGGCAACCGGAACGCCGGCGTCAACTTCGCCTCGCCTACCGCGCACCCGTTGAGCAACCGGCACGCGGCAAGCAGTTCCGGCCCGGCCGCGCGATGGATGGCGCCATCCACACCACCACCGCCCAACAAACTGGTGTTCGCCGCGTTGACGATGGCATCCACCGCCAATGTCGTGATATCCGCCTCTACGGCCAGGATTTCCACCTGCATCCGGAAGTGCCCTCCTCGATCGCAAGCCGAAGACTAGCCGCGCTGACGCTCCAGCCACTTGAGGATCGATTCCATGCTCGAGGCGAAGCCTTCCTCCGCACGCTCGACCAGCATCTTTTCGATTTGCCGACCCAGCAGCGGGACCCGAACATCGATGCCACCCTCGGCGCGAATCTGGCTTTTGTCCTCCCGATGATCGGTGAGGTGCATCGTGCCCTCGATGTGGCCCGGCACACCGGCAACTTCAAGCCGCATCTGGCCATTGAACTGCGGACCGTTGCGGTCCCAGCTCTGGGTCTGGATCAGCTCTATCTGATTGCCGATCAGCTTGCGCGCCATCCGGGGGATTTTTTCCACCCCGTAAACGCGAACGATGCGCACCGCATGCTGCTGTTCGTCGTCTTGCAGAATATCCAGCGAGAAGTCCAGCTGCAGCGGATCTTTGTAACGAAACAGCAGGTAATCCTCGGAGGTGATGTGGCGCATCACTTCGGCAGCCGGTGCCGGCAGGATTTGAGCGTGGGTAAAATTTTGCATGGCAGAGAAGGTGGTGTTTTTTTACCCCGCGAACTCTAGCAGGCCACGGACAGCAAGCGGATGACGGATCAGTCCGTCGCCGGCTCACGCATCCAGAAATACAACGGCAGCGCCGCGCACAGTCCGATGAGCAGGTTGACCGGCAGCAGAACCCAGGGGAAACCCCGCCCTCGCTGGCGGGAGTCGGCCGCCATCCATACCCAGAACACCAACGATGCCCAGAGCACATCGGTGGTGGCTGCCGCTGCCGCCCGGTTCGCAAAGAATGCCGTCAGCAGGCCGCCTTCCACACCCGGTATCGAAGGGACCGCCCCGAAAAATACGGCCAGCGGCAAGACAGCGCCGATCACGGCCATTACCAGCCAGGTCGTTTTCATCCGGCTTTCCTTTCCGCTGGTGAAGGCCGCGTATTCCCCGAGCGGCTGCGCTTGAGGTGCACGCTGAGCAGCGAAATGGCGGCCGGTGTCAGGCCTTCCAGGCGTCCGGCCTGCCCCAGCGTCGCGGGCTTGGCCTGGGCCAGCTTGATCTGAACCTCTGTGGATAAACCGCGAACCGCCGCGTAATCGAAATCGGCCGGCAGGGTCACGGCTTCCAGCGTTTTCATGCGCGCGATTTCCGCTTCCTGACGTTCGATATAACCCGTGTATTGCGCCTGAATTTCGACTTGCTCCGCCACGGCAGGGTCGGCCACACCCGGGCCCAGCGTGGGGATGCGCATCAACGCGGCGTAACTGACCGCAGGGCGCCGCAGCAGCTCGAAGGCATGGAACTCCTTGCGCAGGGGTTCGCCAAAAATCTCCACCGCCATCGCTTCCGGAACATCCTGAGGATGCACCACGGCCTTATGCAGACGCTGCAACTCGGCGGCAATTGCATCCCGCTTGGTGGTGAAATGCTGCCAGCGCACATCGTCGACCAGGCCCAATTCGCGGCCGGTCTCGGTCAAGCGCAAATCCGCGTTGTCCTCCCGCAAACGCAAGCGGTATTCGGCACGGCTGGTGAACATGCGGTACGGCTCCGCCACCCCGCGGGTGGTGAGGTCGTCGACCAGCACGCCGATGTAGGCCTCATCCCGCCGTGGCCACCAGGGCGACTCGCCACGGGATCGACGCGCAGCGTTCAGACCCGCCAGCAAACCCTGGGCGCCGGCTTCTTCATAGCCCGTGGTGCCGTTGATCTGGCCCGCCAAGTAGAGGTTCGGCAGCACCTTGGATTCCAGCGAAGGCTCCAGATCCCGCGGGTCGAAATAGTCGTACTCGATGGCGTAGCCCGGGCGAGTGATATGGGCGTTTTCAAACCCGGGAATCGAGCGCACCAGCGCCAGCTGCACGTCATAAGGCAGGCTGGTGGAAATACCGTTGGGGTAGATCTCGTTGGTTGACAGCCCTTCGGGCTCGATGAAGATCTGGTGCCGCTCCTTGTCGGCAAAGCGCACCACCTTGTCTTCCACCGACGGGCAGTAGCGAGGCCCCACGCCTTCGATCACCCCGGAATACATGGGCGAACGATCCAGCCCACCACGAATGACGTCGTGGGTATGCGACGTGGTCCAGGTGATATGACAGGGCACCTGCGGCGGGTGATCGTCCGGCGAACCCAGGAAGGAGAACACCGGGCGCGGTTCGTCGCCCGGTTGCAGTTCGCACACGCTGTAATCGATGGAGCGACCATCGATACGCGGCGGCGTACCGGTTTTCAGGCGGCCGACACGCAGGGGCAGCGCGCGCAGACGCTGGGCCAGGGCGATGCTCGGGGGATCACCCGCTCGACCGCCGCTGGATTGCTCCAGACCGATGTGAATCTTGCCCCCCAGGAAGGTCCCGGTAGAGAGCACGACCGCGCTGGCCCGGATGGACAGTCCCATGGCCGTCACCACGCCGACAACGCGGCCGTCCTCGACGATCAGGTCATCGACCGGCTGCTGGAAGATTTCCAGGTTGGGCGCATTTTCCAGCGCATGGCGCACGAAACTGCGATACAGGCTGCGATCCGCCTGGCAGCGGGTGGCCCGCACCGCCGGCCCCTTACTGGCATTCAAACGCCGCCACTGGATCCCGGCCGCATCCGCGGCCTGCGCCATCAACCCGCCCAGGGCGTCGATTTCCTTGACCAGATGGCCCTTGCCGATCCCGCCAATCGCGGGGTTGCAGCTCATCTGCCCCAGCGTTTCGATGCTGTGCGTCAACAGCAAAGTGCGCGCGCCAGTGCGCGCCGCGGCGAGCGCGGCTTCGGCACCGGCGTGGCCGCCGCCAATGACAATCACATCGTAGGGGGTTTGAAAATCCATGATCCGCGCCAAGCAGCCGCGTAAAAACAAGCGCTTATTGTAAGTTTTGGGCGCACAAACTTCGAGTACCCCTCGCATTTGCGTAGCCGGCCCCGCAACACGGTGCTACATTGGCGCCGAATACACCATGTCGGAGGATTGCAGATGATTGTGCTGAACCTTCGCCGGGCATCGCTGCGCTAAGACGCACCATGACCCGGCCTGCCGGATTGCATTCGGCACCGTCGGGTTTCCGCTGAGGAAACCCTTGTTGCCGCCGCAGGCGGCCGTGCATTTGTGCACCGAGGGAAATCACCTTGACTTCAAAACATATCTCTAGCTCTGCCTCACACGGGGCCGGGTCGCCGTTATCCGCAGATCCAGGCCCCCACGCCCCGCTCGCCCCGTTGGGCTGGAAACCTTTTTTTCAGCAGCAGCTCACGGTGGAAGAATGGGAAGCCTGCGACCCGGTTCGGGTCATGGCCGTTCACCGCAACCGCCTGGAAGTCGCCGGCGAGAACGGCGACCTGGATGTCCCGATCACACCGACGCTGCTGCGTAGCCCCGTTGAAGACCGGCCGACCGTTGGCGACTGGCTGCTGTTGGCCAAAGATGATGGCCGGGTGGTCCGGCGGCTGGAGCGCGCGAGCTGCTTCCAGCGGATGGCGCCACGCGGGCAGCAGATTCAGTTGATTGCGGCGAATGTCGATTGCGTCTTCATCATGTCGTCCTGCAATGCCGACTTCAATCTGGCCCGGATCGAGCGTTTCAGCGCGTTGGCCCATGAATCCGGCTGCCCGGCCTGCCTGGTGCTGACCAAGGCGGACGAATGCGCGGACCCGAGTCCTTACATCGATGCCGCCCGGTCCCTGCGGGATCTTCCGCTGGTGCTGGTGAATGCCCGCGACCCGGCCAGCCTCAGCGATCTTTACCCCTGGTGCCAACCCGGCGAGACCATCGCCATGCTCGGCTCATCCGGGGTGGGCAAATCCACCTTGCTGAACTCGCTGGCCAAGGCCACCGTTGCCGACACCGGAGCCATTCGCGAAGACGACGCCAAGGGCCGCCACACGACCCGCCACCGCAGCCTGCACCGCCTGCCGGGAGGGGCGTTGTTGCTGGATAGTCCGGGCATGAGGGAACTGGGCCTGAGCCAGGTTCCGCAAGGGCTGGCGGAGACTTTCGACGACATCGACACCCTGGCGCTGGGGTGCCGCTTTGGCGATTGCAGTCACCACAACGAACCGGGATGCGCGGTGCGCCAGGCCATCGATGCAGGGGAGTTGCCCTTGCGCCGTCTGCACAGCTGGGAAAAACTGCGTCGGGAAGCCGCCCATAACGACCGTACGGTGGCTGCACGTCGCGCCAGTGATCGCGCGCTGGGCAAACACTATCGGCAGGTCATGCGCACCTCTCGCAAGTACGACACCGACTGAACGCGGGCGGAACCTACAGCGGGGACAGCGCGACATCGGCCCGGGTGAAATACACCCGGGTCACCCCCTCAAAGCCGGAATCGGTACCCAGCATCAGCCACAAACGGCCGCTGGCATCGGCGGTCGCCACTATCGCCGATGCGTCGACTGCGAGCATTTTTCGCTCGTACGGATTGTTGCCACTGCACCCGCTCTGGGTACCGGCAAAGTTGCCGATCGCGATGGCATCGGCCCCGCTTTGAGTCTGGTTGCCCTTGTCCAGATTCATCTGCATGACGCCATCGCCATTGGCCTGGCTCTGCGGGGGAAAAGCGGTGAGACCGGCCTTGATGGTTACGGACTCTCCGGGCGCTCCACCAATACCGACACAACCCTGCCCCGCATTGGTCGCCAGTTCCACCTCAAACGAGGCCCGATATGTTTGCCCGGGGGTCAACCCGGCAAGTGGCACGCGCAGGAACATGAACAGGTCATCGCTGTGATTATTTCCGTTCAGATAGAACCCGCCGCCCCCGACATTCGGCACCGTTTCCCAGCCCGCATCCAGCTCGTAGAACGCCTCTTCCCCGGCGGGGTAATCGGCAAAGCCAAACTCCGCCCCGGCCCGACTTTGCTCGAAACTGACGGAGAGCAATACCGGCGTTGGGTCGGTGGCCACACCGCCGCTGCCGCAGCCCGCGAGCAGCAGAGCCACCGCCAGCCAACCAATCGCCCGACCTAACGCGTGTTTTTCCTGCAACAAAAGAACCCTTCCTGGGACAGCATTTAGCCACGCATCCTGGGTCAGATTCGCCGCGTATTCAACCGCACCAGGCCGAATACCAGCAGCATGAGCAGCACCAGGCCGCCGGCAGCCCCGCCACGACGCAAGCTATTGTTGGGCGTGCCCGGAGTCCCCGGTGTCACCGACTCCCCGTCGAGACGTTGCGGCAGCGAAACATTGCCGGCGTCATCCACGGCGATCAGGGCCAGGTCGCGCCGGGAGATGCCCGATGGCAGCGGCAGACCCAGCTGGAATTGCCCATTCTCAAGGCTCGCCGGCAGCCCGGGAAATGGCAGTTCTGCCACCACCCGTGTCACCACACCTTCGGCGTCCAAACGGACCAGCCGGTATGCGACGGCAAACCCCAGACGACCATCATCCCCTGTGACATTCCACTTCACGACGTCGCCTTCGAAGGTGACTCCGGTCACCCGCGCCGGAGGCACGCAATCGGTTCCATAGTTGTTCGAATGACAGGGGTCGTGCCCCTCCATCGGCCATTGCAGGGCCGCCTGGGTTGCCGGTGCCTGCAGATCCCAGACAAAGCGGTAGCCCTCGCGGGTGCCCGTGACCAATTCCAGCATCCCATCGCCATCGGTATCGCCGATCGCGGGCGTGTTGAACAACCAGCCCCCGGTCAGCTTGGGAAACCCGCTGGCTTCCAGCCCGGTGAGCCCGTTGTTGGCGTGCAACAGGTACAGCCCGGTTCCGTAGACCACGCTGGCGCCACTGCCGTCCACGTCGGCGATTGCCGGGGTCGACAGCAGTTGAAAATCGTCCGTCGCGACCGGAAAACCGGGCAGGTAGGACTCCGTCAGCGCCGAATCCCAGGCCTGCATCACATGCGTAAAGGGCACGTTTTGCCCGACCAGCACCAGATTCACGGCCGCCGGCGCGGTGACGCCGCCCTTGGCGATATCCAGCCCGCCCACACCGTTCAGATCGCCGATCACGGTGTACTCGAAGAGGTTCAGGATACGGCTCGGCTCCGTGGGTGCCGCAGGCGCAAGCGCCGCCGGCAGCTCCAGGGGAATCGCGCCGGATTGCGGCACCTCGCTGGTCGCCGAACTCCCCACGACCACGCCGTTGCTGGTCAGAATGCGGAAGCTGCCATCGCCGTCGATGATGTGCACGTCGCCGGTGGTCATCGAGGCCACCACTTCATCCAGGCCGTCGTCATCGACATCGCCCACGGACAGGCCATGCTGCGGCCCCACCAGCGGCAGGATATCGGCCAGCAGGCCGCCCATCTCCACCGGCCAGCCGGGCATGATCGAGCCATCGGCTTTCAACGCGAAGACCCGGGTGGACTGTCCTGCGGTGTTGGTGATCAGGGCTTCCAGGAGCGCCCCGGTGCCTGATTGCAGATCCGGCGGGCTGGAAGGAAACCCCGGGTCCTTGACGATCACGTCGTTGTTGCCGGAGACGATCTCCAGCACGCCATCTCCATCCAGATCCGCCACCCCGGGCGTGGCGATGATCTCACCGCGGGCCACCATGTCCCCGACAAAGCCTTCCGCCACCAGGTTCACCGGAAAGCCCGGACGCAACGCGCCGGTTTTTCCACTCCAGACGTAGATGTGGTTATCCAGCCCGCCGAGGATCAGTTCTTTTTCGCCATCCCCTTCGAGGTCGGCGATGACGGTCGTACCGATGGTGCCGCGTTTGGGGTGATTCACACCGTCACGCAGCGCCGGGGTCGACAGGCTGCCGTCCATCTCCAGCACCCGCTCGACCACCCCGGCATGGCTGAGAATGTAGATTCGACCGTCCGCGGTGGTGGCGACGATTTCCGGCCAGCCATCGCCATCCACATCGCCGATTGATGGGCTGCGGAAGCCGCTGGTCGGCGGCGGCACGGCGCCACTGGCATAGGCCGGCAAGCCGGGGTGATACAGGCGGGGGTTCGGCGGTGCCTGCCAGGGCCGACCGTTGTTGAATGTAGGCAACGGGGTGCCGTCACCCTGCCATACCCACAGCTCGCCGGAGGTATTGGCATCGATGTACTCCGCTGCGCCGTCGCCATTCAGGTCGTACAGCATCGGGCTGCTCTCACCGCCGGAATCCACGAATTTGGGCCAGCCCGACGCCCAGGTGGGGTCGTGGTACACAAAGTACGTCTTGCGGTCCTCCCCGCTCACACCGTTCGCATCGGTGGCGACCAGACGCACGGTGAACAGGAACTGGTTGATGTCCGCCCCTTGCTCGCCGGTGCGGCTGCCGGGAAAGGCCTCGGCCACGGTTTGCAGGTCGAACTGGGTGATCGGGCCATCGATTCCGGCCTTGCAGTCCAGGTCGCTGGCGCCGGCAAAAGCAACAAAGCTATCGTTGGCCGGCTCCACGCCGGGCGCCCACTCCAGCCGGAAGCGGCAATCCGTGGACCGCGGCGCGGCCACCCGTCCACCCACGGGCACGGTCTGCGTGGTCTCCGGGTCGAGTATGGCAAACCAGGCCGGCCGCTCAATAAGTACCTCGGGAGGGATCTTGCCCGCAGCCAGTTGCCGAGCGGACTCGCCGAGGTCGGCCCGGCCGTAGCCAAAGTGCTCATCCCAACCGGGTTGTGCCGGGTCGGGGCTGCCCAGTCCATCCGTGTTCTCGGGGAGCACGTCTTCGGCGTTCAGCGTGAGCAATTGCTTCAACTCGAAGGCGCTGAGCTCTCCGCCGATTTCGGCGGCCATGTCCCGCCCCAGGCCCAGCAACAAGCCGGCGCCACCGCCGGCATGTCCGGTCGCCTCGGAGCCGGTCACCGCCGTAATGCAGACATGGGCGTGCGCGCCGAACTGGGTCAGGCCCGAATTCCGGAACCAGGTCAGGATCGGCACGTTAGCGCCACCAAAACCCAGCTGATCCAGCCCGGGCAGATCGAATTCGGTGCTGCCGCCATGGCCGTCTGCCGCGCAGCCGTTGATGTAGATGGACTCGACGTAGTTGGTGGGGTAGTTGTGGTTGGCGGTGTTCAGGTCCGACGACACATGCATCAGCGCCATGCCCTTGCGGTGGGCGTACCGGTTCGCCTCGCGCATTGTATGGCTGTTGCCAAGCACCCCGTTGGCGGTCACCTGCACCTTCGCCCCCATGTCCGCGGCGTACACGGTGGCCGCGGCCCAGTGGTCGCTGGGCACCACAAAGGTGTCCCACACGCGGGTGACCAGAATCTGGCACTCCGGGCATACGCCGGCATCGCCCGAGCCGTCGTTGGTGGTCTGCGCGGCTTCCTGGGCGCGCCCCGAACCGTGATTGCGCGCTGCCGAATAACTGGAGGTGTCATCCGGGTCGTTGTCGTCTTCCAGGAAATCCCAGCCGGCGATGTCATCCACGTAGCCGTTGCCGTCATCGTCCCGGCCATCCGAAAACGCCCGGATCAAGTCCTGACCATCAATGGCCCCACTTTCGTTACTGTCCACCACGCGCGTGTCGGCGGCGTAGTCATCCGCGTTGAATGCCCCGTCGCCGTTGGCGTCGTAATCATCGGCACCCAGCGGTAACGGCAGCTCGCCGCGGTTGAGAAATATCTTGGTGCGCAGCTGTTCGCGATCCCAGCGGATACCGGTGTCGGTGACATTGATGACGATATCCGGCCGGCCCAAGGTCAACTTCCAGGCGGCATCAGCCTTGATACCCGAAATCTGCGGTGTGACCCCCGGGACGCAGTCCACCAGAGTCGGCGGACACGCGCGGTAGATGGCCGTACTGGCGGAGCCGCTGGGAGCAAAACCGAGAATCTGGATCTGCTCGTCGAACAAGCCCCCGCAGGCGACTTCGGCGCCGTCTTCGTCATCCGGCTCGTTGCAGTCAAACCCGGGGTCATCAGGTGTATCCACACGGATTCCCGACTCGGGGTTGGGAAAGCTGCTCCGTTCCGCATGCAGCACGGTGCTGGAACCGAATACGCAGCAGAAGGAAAAAACGATGGTTTTCAACCGCATGGTGACTCCTCGGCAGCCCGTCTCATGGCACATCGGACCGCGGTTCTGATTGTCGGAGCATCCCGTGGCATCGCTCATGCATCACGAAATACAGGCCTCCTCTCCCGGCGACTTGGATAATCGCTCAGCAGCTACCACGGAATGGTTCGAGGGAGGGGGCCCCTTTTTTCTCCCGGCGCCACGCCGGGAGTCGCAGGATCAGAACTTGATCTTGCCGGTCAGGATGTCTTTCCACATGACCCAGTCACCTTTGAAACTCATCCACGGATATTGGAAGGTGGCCGGTTTGTTGTGCTCGAAGAAAAAGTGCCCGACCCAGGCCCAGGCGTAACCCTGCACAACCCCGAGCAGAAGCAGCCACCAGTTCCCGGTGACGATTGCCGTGGCGAATATCGCCAGGCCAATGGTGGTACCAATGAAGTGCAAACGCCGGCAGGTCCGGTTGGAATGCTCGGACAGGTAGTAGGGGTAAAAATCTGCAAAGTTGGTGATGCGCTCAGCCACTGATGTCTCCTCGAACGGTTTTCGGCCCATTCTACGCTGCGACGCTTCCTACTCCCAGATCAGGTCCGGATCCACGCAGCCCGCCAGCGCCTGTTGAAAATGCGGAAACCGGGGCTCAAAGCCCAGCTCGGTGCGGGCGCGGGTGATATCCAGCCTGCGCGATTCCTGCATGTAGCTGGCCAGCTCCGGTGTCAGATCCGCGGTCGATGCCACCTCCGGCAAATGCGGCAAGCCGAGCACGTCCGCCGCCGCCTGAAAGTATTCGGTGATGCTGCCGGGTTGACCGTCGGAAATGTTGAAAACCCCTTCGCCACGCTCCAGCAGCAGCACCAGGACCGCCGCCAAATCTTCAGCATGAATCCGGTTTGACCACGGCGATATTGGGGCCGCCAGGGTCGGCAGACCGCGGGACAACCGGGCCGTCGGCAAGCGCCCGGGCCCGTAGATTCCGGGAACACGGAGGATGGCGACCGGCACCCGCATGCGCTGGCCATACTCCTGCGTGATCATTTCGGCGGAATAACGCCGCCGCGCCCGGGGCGTTTGCGGGTTCGGCGCATCACTTTCACGCACCCAGGCCCCCTGGCAATCGCCGTAGACGCCGCTGGTGGACAGATACACCATTTTGCGCAGCGCCGGAGCGGCAGCGAGCGCCGCTTCCAGATGGGTTTCCCGCTCGCCTTCTGGCGGGGGTGGCGCCAGCCACACCAGCGTGTCGTCTGCGCGAAGGTGCGGCCCCAGGCCCGCCAACTCGCAAACAGTCGCGACCAGCGGCGGGTTCAGGCGTGCCGTCCGTCCGCTGCGATTGACGGCAAGCCGCTCACAGGACGCCCCCAGCCGGCGGGCAACGCGGGCACCAATGTCACCGTAGCCAGCGAGAACCACCCGGGACACGGGCAACAAATTAGCGGTTCTGGACACGCTCCACCGTTGCCGGCAACGCACGATCCGCGGCCACCGGCGCAGGCGCTACCGCCAGCTCCAGTCCTTCGCGATACGCTTCCAGCGCGCCGGCGTCGTCTTGCTCCTGCATTTTCAAACGCCCCAGTTCCAGGGACACCTGCGCGCTGGGCCGGGCCCGCTTGCAGGCTTCCAGATAACTCCGGGCGCGCCCCCAGAGGCGATTCTCGATACACAACCGACCGGCAATCAGTAACAGCTCCGGCTTTTCGCCGTAGCGGTTGATCCACTGCTCCACCGCGGCCAATTTGGCGATGCTGTCCTCGCTGTGTAATTGGCCGAAGATTTCCGCCAGTTGCACATCCCAGCCATTTTTCAGAAACGCGGCGATCAGACGCAAGGCTTCGGCATCCGCCCCCATGTGCTGCAGCCCACGGGTGTAAACGCGCAGCATTTCGGCATCCTGACGCAGGCCCTTGGGCAGGGCCTGCCAACGGCTGCGCAGGCGGTCCAGCTCGCTGGAATCGGCGGCAGCCTGCAGCAGCTCGAGCTCCGCGCGTCGATTGATCGCATCCAGCTCGGGGCGCGGTAAGGCGCCCAGGGATTGCGGCATCTCCTCGCTAACGGCGCGCCAGTCGCCGGCAGCCTGCAGCATTTCCAGACGCAGGGCCTGCACCGCCTGCGGGCTGTGGCCACGCTGCTGCTTGGCGGCATCCAGGGCCTGTAAACCCGTCGTCCAGTCGCCGGTTTCGTTAGCCCAGCGTGCCCGCGCCATTTCCACGGCGGGAGCGGCCGTTTCATCCTGTTGCGCGGCCAGGGCCAGGTATTCATCACGTCGCTGACGTGCCCCCTGGCGATGGGCCGCTTCCGCGGCGGCGATGTAACTCAGGGCCGGAGACGGGGCATCGCTGATGTATTTGAGCAGCGCCAACTCGGCGCTTTGCCAGCGCTCACTGCGCAACGCGAGCAACCCCTTCTCGAACTGGACGCGACCCCGGTTGATTCGCCGGGCCTGCATTGCGCTGGCGACTTTCTTGGGCGCCACGAAAACGCCACGCAGCAGGCGCAAGCTGAAGACCAGCGCCGCCAGCCCCAGCACCAAAATGATGATCAATGCTGCCAGGGTGGTTTCGACCTGGTAGCCAGCGATTTCGATCAGCACATAGCCAGGGTTGTCCCGCAGCACGACGGCGGCAAATCCCCCCGCCAGCAGCGCAATACCGAGGACCAGGAAAACCCGCAACATCAGCCTTGATCCCGCAACTGGCGCAAACGCCGCAGGCTGCCGGAAATGTCCGGCGGCGTCGGGCTGATCTTGATCCGTCGCAATTCAGCCAGCGTGCTGACGGCGGCCTGCACCGACGCATCTTCGGTACCCAGATAGCGCTGGACCCAGTCCGACGCCGTGCGCAAGGCGTTGTCGTACTGCGCCGCGTCACGCAGCAGCAGGGCCGTGCGTGCCGCCTGCAGTTGCAGGCGCAGGTTCTGAACCAGCAGCCCGTGCAAATCCGGGGGTAGCAGTGGTGCCGTCGGCGTGGTGTTCTGGCGAATCGTCACCAGCGATAACACCGCCACCCGGGTTTTGTCCCACATCCGTTCGTACCACGGCGCCGTCGTGACTGCCGGCGTATCGACTTGCGCGGGCGCACGATCGGCGCGCTGCCGGTCCCGCTGCATGTGCCCGGCCAGCGGCAAACTTGGCGCCCTGTCGCTGAGGGCCTGAAGTTTCAGATTGATGGCGGTCACGTCCACCTGGGGCACCGCCCGCAGACTGGCCATTTCCTCGGCGAGGATGCGACGCAGCTCGATCCACGAGGGGTCGGCAATGGCCTGCAACCGTGCATCGGCCAAGGCCAGGGCCTGTTCGGCACCACGTGCATCCTGGGCCAGCAGCAGTCGTTCATTGGCCGTCATCAGCAGCTGCTCAACCGCATCCAGGCGCCATGCGGTTGCCCCGCCTTCCACTTTGGCCCGCAGCTCCTGAGTGGCCGTGGTCAGTAGCTCGATGCTCTGCTGGGCCGCTTCCAGATCGGTGGTGAAGTTGGCCAGCTTCTGGCGCTGATCCTGGGTTGTGCGATCCAGATCCGACGCGACCATCGTCAGGCCCGTGCGGGTTTGCTCAACGGTATCGGCCAGCGCCAGCGATTGCTGCTCGGCCTGCGCCACCGACCGCAATTGCTCGGCCTGCTCGGCTTGCCCCTGCCACAGCGTGTACACCGCACCACCATTGGCAAAGGTCAGCAGCAGCAAAAGGACCAGAAACAGGCCCAAGGCGGTTGACGGGCGTTGGTGTGTGACCGGCGGCGCCGGTGCCGCCGCAGCGGGCGCGCTCAGAGGTTCTGCCTCCGCCGATGCCTTGCGCTGCGCGGTAACCGGTGCCGGCTGTTCCGTGTCCACGGCCCCGGTGTCTTCAGCCCGTTTGTCCTCACCCACGGGGGTGGCATCCGGGATGGAGTTTTTATCAGGCTGGTCGGGACTGGAACTCATCGGCATTCCTCAAGCGCGGTCTGAACCGCAGCGGGAGACAGATCGGGGACGCTTGCAATCCTACCCGACCAGCCGGTGTCCCGTGCGACGGATTTCAGACGCTCTGCAGGAACAATGAGTGGGGTTTGATACACAAGTTCCGGTGGTTCGCAGGCGTGCAATGCCGCGAGCGCAGCGCCGCTGGTCGCGATCACCGCATCCGGCAGCTCCTCGGGCAATGGCACTCGTTGTGGGCGGCGGCGGTAGACGGGCAGGACGTCAACCTGCACCCCCGCCTCCTGCAGGGTCGTCAACCAATCACTGCGTCCGTCTTCGCCGGTGATGACCAATAGCCGCTGGCCTGACCGCAGCTGATTCCGGATACCGGCCACCCACGCAGCGCCACCATGACCCACCGCGGGACTGGCCACCGGCTGGCCGGTATAGTCCTGCGCGGTCTGGGCCGTGCGTCCACCCACGGCGTGCAAGGCTCCCGGCCGCTTGGCGGCGAAGAACGCGGCGGGCAGCACCCGTACCGCATGCGCCGAGGTCCACAGCACCCAATCCGCATTGGCCACCTGCTGTTGGATGCGAACGAGTGCGGAAGCATCAAAGCTCTGCGGCTCGATCCGCAGCACCGGCAAATTGATCACCGACCAACCTTGGGCGGCCAATGCGTTGGCAAGGCCTTGACTCTCCAACGGCTGGGTCCGGGTCAGCCAGAGCGCGGACATAGCCTCAGCCCGCCAACTGATCCAGCACCGCTTGGCCACCGGATTCGCGTAGCGCCTGGGCCAGCTGCTTTCCCATCTGCTCGGCATTGCCGTCTGCCACACAGGTGGTCTCGGCCTGCACAACCTGCGATCCATCGGGAAGACCCAGAGCGGCGCGCATGTGCCACCCGGCAGCCGTAGGCGCGCAATAACCGGCCAACGGCAGGGCACAGCTGCCACCCAAGGCACGAGATAACGCCCGTTCGGCAGTGGCTGCGAACGCGGCCTGCGTGTCGTGCAAGGGGGCAAGCAACGCGTCGACTGCCGCATCATTCGCCCGCGTTTCAATCGCCAGGATGCCTTGCCCCGGCGCGGGAATCATCCAGTCGGTGGGCAACAACTGGCCGATGCGGTCGGCAAACTCCAGGCGCTCCAGCCCCGAGGCCGCCAGCAAAATGACCGCGTAATCGCCGGCATCAAGTTTGGCCAGCCGGGTATTCACGTTGCCCCGCAGTAGCCGCACATCCAGATCGGGACGCCGCGCGCCCAGCAGCATGCTGCGCCGCTGGCTGGCCGTCCCCACGATCGCACCCGCAGGCAAGGCATCCAGATCATCAGCGCCAACCAAAGCATCCGCCGGATTGTGCCGGCGCAGAAAGCAGGGCAACGCCAGCCCGGGCGGCAGGTCCATCGGAACATCCTTGAGCGAATGCACCGCGATATCCGCGCGTCCTTCCAGCAAGGCGGCTTCCAGCTCCTTGACGAACAGCCCTTTGCCGCCCTGGCTAGACAGGCGACCGCTCAACCACTGATCACCGGTGGTGGTCATCGAGACCAGTTCACACTGCGTAACCGGGCTGTGCTGTTCGATCTGGGCGGCAACAAAACGGGCCTGCCACAAAGCCAGCGGACTGTTTCGGGTGGCGATTCGGAGAACACTCATGCCGGCATTGTAAGTGTCCCCCACGGCGCCGGTTGGCACGCGCACCGCTAGCAGCCTGTCGGACTTTCCTGATCGTCGCGAGAATTTCGCCCTGTGAGGCGATTGATTCGAGGTTTTGCTGCTAGATCGACAAACGCGCCCGCACCGCGGCAAGCAAGCGACGACTCACGGCCAGCGGCTCTGCCACCTGACGCAATTTCACTTCATGGGTGCTCGGATCCACCGCTTCGATGAAATCCGGGTTCACCAGCGTGCTCCGGTGGATGCGCAGCAGCTGCGGATACTGCTCCTCCAGTTGGGCCAATGAGGCCTCGGTGAGGTCCACACCTTCCAGATGATGGATCTCGGTCAGCTTGTGTTCCGCGCGCAGATACAGAACACGGGACAACGCGATTCGATGCAGCGAGTCACCCCGCCTCACCACCACTTCGGCCCCGGCAGATGGCTGCGCCTCCTGCGCCCGGGTGGTGCTTTTCACCTTGTCCAGCGCGGCACGCAGTTTGTCCCGCGTCACCGGTTTGAGCAGGTAGGCGGTGGCCACCGTCTGAAACGCATGCAAGGCATGCTCGGCGTAAGCGGTGGAAAAGATGATGGCTGGCGGCGGTCGCAGTTGCTCGATTTTGTGCGCCAGTTGCAGCCCGTCGAGTCCGGGCATACGGATATCCAGGATCAGCAGGTCCGGCAGGTGCTCCGAGCACAGCTCCCAGGCGCGGTCACCATCACCGGCTTCCGCCACCACATCCCAACCCGGCACATCCGCGAGCAGCCGCTTCAAGCGCTCGCGGGCCAGCGGTTCATCATCGGCGATCAGTACTTTCATGCAGTACGCCTCAACGCGGGAACTCCAGGCAGGCCTGGTAATGGCCGTGCGACACGCGCACCTGCAGCTTGGCCCGTTCACCGTAGAGTAAGGCCAGACGATGCCGGATATTGTCCTGAGCGACATGAAAGCCGCCAGTCTGCAGGTCCTGCGGCACCGGATTGGTCACGCAAATCTGGACGCTGTGGGGACGCAGCTGGTACTGAATCGACACGGTGCCCCCCGCGGCGAGGCGCTCGACGCCATGATGAACCGCGTTTTCCACCAGCGGCTGCAGACTGAGCACCGGAATGCTGATGCCCGGAGCGGCCGCCTGCATTTCCCAATCCACCCGCAGTCGCTCTCCCAGACGCAGCTGCTCGATATCCAGGTACGCCCGCGTAAGACCCAGCTCATCCTCGAGCGTGTGCTGCCCGTCCGGCCGGTCCAGTGCGGCACGCAGCAACGCCGCCAGGTTTTCCACCAGGCTCTCCGCCTCCGTCGGCCGCGTCGGAATCAGCGCCGCCAGGCTGTTCAGGCTGTTGAACAGAAAATGCGGGCGAATACGGGCCTGCAGGGCGACCAATCGGGCTTCGGCCGATGCCTTCACCTGCTCCCGCCATTGCTGCTGCAAATAGAAATATCGCAGCAGCAGCATCCACGCCAACAAACTGATGATCTGGGTTCGTGCAATGAACAGCAGGTGCGCAAATCCATCATGGGGGTTGTCCAGCCCCAACCATCCTTGTGCCTGCCAGCCCACCTCGCTGACCACCAGCGTGACCAGTTGTACGCAGGCCAAGGTCAGCAGCACGGTATAGCGCAGCGGCAGCCGCGCCAGCGCGGACCGCAAAGGGCACAACACTGCCGCGCTGGACAGACTCAACCAATGCACGAAGAGCGATACGATCAGCAGGCGCTGGCCCAGAACCAGTTCCTGGGACGAGTCCCCCAGCACCAGAATCCCGGCCAGCATCTGCCCCACCAGCAATACCCGCAAAACCGCCTGGGTGTTGCACAGATCTGGCACCAGGCTTTGCGTTACCGGTGTGGCGGGGGTCATCTGCTATTCTCGCCGGCTCGATTCGACCCCCATTCAAACGCATGACAACCCCCCGCGGCAAGCTCGGGGGCGGGCGTTTCGCCCAGGCCACCGACTCTCTCCTCGAAAGCTATTCCGCTTCCGAGCACTACGACCGGCGCTTGTACGCCCACGACATTCGGGGCAGCCAGGCCCATGCCCGCATGCTGGCACGGCAAGGCGTTCTCAGCGATGCGGATGTGGATGCGATTGTCTCGGGCCTCGACGCCATCAAAGCGGAGATCGAAGCCGGAGACTTCCCCTGGGACCCGGCGCTCGAAGATGTGCACATGAACATCGAGGCGCGCCTGACCGACCGCATCGGTGATGCCGGCAAACGCCTGCACACCGGCCGCAGCCGGAACGATCAGGTTGCCACGGATATCCGGCTTTACATGCGCGACGCCATCGACGCGTTGCACAGCGTGCTCGGCGGCCTGCGCGCCACGCTGATTCAGCTGGCCGAACGCGAAGCCGACACGATCTTCCCGGGCTACACCCACCTGCAGTCTGCCCAGCCGGTGACCGCCGGCCACCACCTGCTGGCATGGGAAGCCATGTTCAGCCGCGACTGCGAGCGCCTGCAGGATCTGCGCAAGCGCGTGAACCGCTCGCCTTTGGGAAGCGCGGCGCTGGCCGGCACCAGCTATCCGGTGGATCGCGAGGCCACGGCGGCCGAGCTCGACTTTGCCAGTGTCATCGACAACTCGCTGGATGCCGTCAGCGACCGTGACTTCGCCATCGAATTCTGCGCGGCCGCCAGCCTGCTGATGATGCACTTCTCACGCATCAGCGAAGAACTGGTGCTCTGGGCCAATCCGCAATTCGGGATGGTGGCGTTGCCCGATGCATTCTGCACCGGCTCGTCGATCATGCCGCAGAAGAAAAACCCCGACGTGGCCGAGCTGGCGCGTGGCAAGACGGGCCGCACCTACGGCGCGCTGATGGCGCTGCTGACGCTGATGAAGGGCCAGCCGCTGGCGTACAACCGCGATAACCAGGAAGACAAGGAACCGTTGTTCGACGCGCTGGATACCGCCATGGCTACCAGCCAGATCATGGCCGCGATGCTGGCCGAACTGCGCTTCGTTCCGGAAAAGTGCCGCGCCGCCGCAGCGCAGGGTTACCCGACCGCAACCGAACTGGCGGACTACCTGGTGCGCAAGGGCGTGCCGTTCCGCGATGCGCACGAACAGGTGGGCAAAACGGTGGCCTTGGCCGTCGAACAAAAAGTGGACCTGGCGGAGCTGGCCCTCGCCGACATTCAGAAAAATGCGCCGCTGGCCACCGACGACGTCTTCGCGGTACTGACGCTGGAAGGCGCCGTAGCTGCCCGCAATCACATTGGCGGCTGCGCCCCCGAACAAGTTCGTGCTGCCTGTGAACGGGCCCGCGCCCGCCTGGAGGCATCCGCATGAGCGAGTTGAATATTGGCACCGCCCTGACCCCCTCCGCCACCAAGGTCCTGTTCCTGGGGGCCGGTGAACTGGGCAAGGAAGTGGTGATTGAACTCCAGCGGCTGGGCGTCGAAGTCATCGCCGTGGACCGCTACGCCAACGCGCCGGGGATGCACGTGGCCCACCGCAGCCATGTCATCGACATGCTCGACGGCGCGGAGTTGCGCCGCGTGATCGAGAGCGAAAAGCCCGATTACGTCGTGCCCGAAATCGAAGCCATCCATACACCGACGTTGCTGGAACTGGAAGCCGAAGGTGTGCATGTCATTCCCACGGCGCGTGCCACACGGCTCACGATGGACCGCGAGGGGATCCGTCGGCTGGCCGCCGAGGAACTGGGTCTGCCGACATCGCCCTACCGCTTTTGCGATACCCACGCGGAATTCCTGCAAGCGGTCTCGGATATTGGCCTGCCCTGTGTGGTCAAGCCGGTGATGTCCTCCTCCGGCAAAGGCCAATCGACGATTCGCACCCAAGAGCAGATCGAGGCGGCCTGGGAATACGCCCAAAGCGGAGGTCGCGCCGGTGCCGGTCGCATCATCGTCGAGGGCTTTGTGGATTTCGACTACGAAATCACCTTGCTCACGGTGCGCCATGCCAATGGCACCAGCTTCTGCGCGCCGGTAGGGCACCGCCAGGTCGATGGTGACTATCGCGAATCCTGGCAGCCGCAAGCCATGAGCGAAAACGCCCGCAAGGCGGCCGAGGACATCGCCGAGAAAATCACCCAAAGCCTGGGCGGCCGTGGGCTGTTCGGTGTGGAGCTGTTCATCAAAGCAGACCAGGTCTGGTTTTCCGAAGTTTCCCCGCGCCCACACGACACGGGTCTGGTCACGCTGATTTCCCAGGACCTGTCGGAGTTCGCGCTGCATGCGCGGGCCATACTGGGCCTGCCGGTTGGCAACATCCGACTGCACGGGCCCAGCGCCTCCTGCGCATTGGTGCTCGAGGGCCATACCGACAACCCCCGGTTCACGGTGAACACCAGCGGCCTCGAAGCCGCGGACACCGCCCTCCGGCTGTTTGGCAAACCCGAAATCAGCGGCACCCGGCGTATGGGCGTGGCGCTGGCGCGTGGGGAATCCACCGATGATGCCCGCGCCAAAGCACGGGTCATCGCCGCCGGCGTTCAGCTGCAGTAAAAGCATGGGGCGATGAACAGTCGCCCCGCTCGCCTTACATCAGCCGGGCTTTGCAGTCGGCGGTGGAACCGGGCAGCTGGTCAGTGGAGAACTCTGACGGCGCCGGGCCGGTGTACTCGCTGAATTCGCCGTTGAAGTTGAAGCGATAACGCTGCTCGCCGAGGCGACGGATGGTGACCGACTCCCGCGAACCGAGCAGATTCAGCGTAGCGACGATGGTGAAGTTATCCAGGGTGGCCCAATCACCGCGGATCAGGGTGCCTTCGGTTTCATAACCGTCGTCGCCACTCAGGTCGCGATAACGCAGGCAGGCGCGGAGCGTGCCCTCGGATTGGCCGGGGCCGAAATACAGCTGTGCACGCACATCCGCGTCTTCGTCCAGCAGTGAGAAGTCCACCAGCTTGCCGCCGATGCCGGCAAAGTTTCCGCTGGTTTCCGGAATGCGCACCCGCTCGGCCAGTGCCGCGCCATCCCCACTGAACGGGACGTTCACCAATCCCTGGAGATCGTAATCGCCCTCATCCAGCGTCTGGTAGAAAGCCCGCGCCTGCTCGGGGTTGTTGACCACCCAACTGGCGTCGCGCTCGAGTTCGGACACGATGGCATTCAGCCGCGCAGCCTTGGCCACGAGCACCTGGACGGTCCGCAGCCGACCAATGCCCGGGTTGTCCTGCGCAATGGCATCACTGGCCCACAACACCAGGCGGGCGAGCTCGGCGATTTCTGCAGCGCGGCCATCCAGAACTTTACGCGTGCCGGCATCACCCAGCACCTTGCTCAACAGATTGGACAGAATGCTGCCGTTGGTGATCAGGTCCTCGGTGCTGACAGGTGTATCCGAGTCCCCTTCACCAATGAGTTCCTTGGTCAGCCCATCGGTGATGCCATCGACCACCTCGCCGACCAGGTCTTCGTCACCGCTCTCGTTCAGCTCGACGCCGACTTTTCCCAGCAACGCCCCCAGCAAACCACTCAGCCGCAGCCCATCACCGGCGCGCAGCTGATCATCCAGTTTGGCGCTTTGAGTCGCGTCCAGCGTGGCCTTCAACGTGGACACGATATCCACCTCGGCCGGCGTTGCCGCGGCGACCTCATCGGAATCTGCCGCAATCGATTCGGCCCCCACCCGGGTGGCGAAACGCCCCAGGAACGGCACCCCGGACACTTTTTCGTACCCGCCCTGCACGCGGACGACAAACGGCCCGTCAACGCCGGTGACCAGCAAGCAGTCCGCCGGTGGCGCATCGCTCTGACACTCATCGATACTGCTCCGGGTGGCCCCGCTGGCATCGGTAATGGCAAAGGGCTCGAAGCTGTCCAGTTTGCCGTTCCGATCCAGGTCCACGAACGCGATGCCCTTGGAAATGGCGCTGTCACCGTTGCCGGCCCCCTTGAGCAGAATCAATGCGGGATTGGCGTCACCCTGGTCCTGGGTATCCGGTGAACACCCCGCCAACGCCAGCAGAGCCGCCGCCGTCAGCGCGGAGTGAATCATCATGCTTTTGCGTGTCATCATTTTTGTCCTGCCCGCCGCTTACAGCGGCATTTCGAAACCGAGGCTGACTGCAGCAGCCCGCGGCACTTTGTCGCCATCCACCTTGACGCTGTCACTGGACTGGCTGACATCCAGGTTGAAGTAACCGAACAGCGTCAGCCCGATGCCGACGGAACTGAGGCCACGATCCGCCTGGTTCGTGCGATAGCCCACCCGCACACCGGGGATCAGACGCGAGTTGGGTGCGTACGACACGCCCACGCTCAGCCACTGATACTCGTCACCCACAGGGGAGTTCGCCGCATTCAGATCCCAGCTCGTCGCCAGCAACACCTGCGGGGTTCCGAGCGGGATTGCGGCCTCGAAAGTCGCCTGCGGATTCATCTCGAATTCCTCACGCTGATTGATGCGATCGGCGAAGGAGGCTGCAATCAGGCAGTCCTGCTGCGCGCCCGCATTATCGAGGCTGCCGCAATTGGTACCGACCGCCCCGTACTTGAAGGTCGGCGCATTGATGTTGCGCAAGGTCAGACCGGCGGACATGCCTTTATATGCCCACATCAGGCCCAGATCCAGGGCCACGTTGGTGGTGGTCTCTTCGGCATCTTTGTAGGTGTCCTCGGCCCGGTCGAAGGCGGTGTCGCCGTTTTCATCTTCGCTGTCGATGGCGGCGATCACCTTGGCCAGCGCGCCGCTCAGCACGCTGAAACGCCCGCCCACGTAGAAATCGCCCCGCGTATACAAGCCGGGGATGATGTTTTCGATCGCGATGTCGACCGGCCGCGACCAGCTCACTGACAGATTCAAGAACCGGGCGGTTTTGATGTAGGCCGCCGTGCGGGTCTCGATGTCCTCGGTCAGCGGGTTGTAACGCAACGGATCATCCAGTACCGACACGTTCGCCGCGCCTACTCCGTTGATGTCGATACCCATCACACCGTTGAATGCCCGGAACAGCATGGGGGTCGACGGCAGCTGGAACTGGGCACCGATAATCAGGTACGCGTCACGCCCGATTTGCGCGATCAGGTCGTCAAATTCGTCTTTGAGCTGCTCCGCCTCATCCAGGTCGATGGCACTGTCGCCGATAGGTCGAATGACATTGCCATTGGAATCCTGGCAGGTCTCTTCCACCACATCATCCAGGCAGCCCTCCAGGTCTTCAATGCGGTCGATGAAGCTGTCCACCGGCCCCGCTTCGAGGCCCACATTGACCACGCTAAGCAAGCTGGAGCGGTATTTTGCCCCCTCCCGCAAGCTCAGGAAGCCGCTCGCGGGGTTGGCGCGCACACCGGGCACACCGGCAGCCGATACCGCACCCAGCGTGGTGCCCTGGCCCTGATAAACATGCCCGGGAACGGCGCTCGCCGCACCCGAAACGAATAGTAAAAACAACGCTGTTTTTGCCTGCATCCCGATCTCCCCTCGCGAGATTCATTAAACTGCGCGCCCCGCGCACTCCTTTGAGCATGCATGAAGCTCCGCAACATCGCCATTATCGCCCACGTTGATCATGGCAAAACCACCCTCGTCGACCAACTTCTTCGCCAATCCGGCACGCTCGACGAGCGCCGCGACCATGGCGAACGGATCATGGACTCCAATGATCTGGAAAAGGAGCGCGGTATCACGATCCTGGCGAAGAACACCGCCATCCGCTGGAAAGATTTTCGCATCAACATCGTCGACACCCCCGGACACGCCGACTTCGGCGGCGAGGTCGAGCGTGTGCTGTCGATGGTCGACTCCGTGCTGCTGCTCGTCGACGCCGTAGACGGCCCGATGCCGCAAACGCGCTTCGTCACGCGCAAAGCTTTCGACATGGGCCTGAACCCGATCGTCGTCATCAACAAGATCGACCGCCCGGGCGCCCGCCCCGACTGGGTTGAAAACCAGGTCTTCGATCTGTTCGCCGCCCTTGGCGCGCACGACGACCAGCTCGATTTCCCCGTGGTGTACGCCTCGGCGCTGAACGGCTATGCCAGCCGCGACCAGAATGCCCGTTCCGGCGATATGGAGCCGCTGTTCCAGCTGGTCGTGGACCATGTGTCCCCGCCCCCGGTGGATCACGACGGCCCGGCGCGGATTCAGATTTCCCAGCTGGACTACAACAGCTTCCTTGGCGTTATCGGCATCGGCCGGATTCAGCGCGGCACCCTGAAGCCGCAAATGCCGGTGGCCATCGTTGACCGGGAAGGCAAGAAGCGCAACGGGCGGATCAACCAGGTTTTCGGCTTTCTCGGCCTGGAACGGGTCGAAGTGGATTCCGCCCAGGCCGGTGACATCGTCGCCATCACCGGGATGGATCCGCTGGATATCTCCGATACGGTCTGTGCGCCCAGCGATCCGGAGGCTTTGCCACCGCTGACCGTGGACGAGCCGACGATGAGCATGACCTTCGAGGTCAACAAGTCACCTTTCGCCGGCAAGGAAGGCAAGTACATCACCAGCCGCCAGATCGGCGACCGTCTGCAACGTGAACTGAAGCACAACGTGGCGCTGCGGGTGGAACCCACGGCCGACCCCGACCGCTTCAAGGTCAGCGGCCGCGGGCAGCTGCATCTGGGCGTGTTGATCGAGAACATGCGCCGCGAAGGCTTTGAATTGGCGGTCTCGCGCCCCGAAGTGATTACCAAGGAAATCGACGGCAAGCTGTGCGAGCCCTGGGAACGCCTGGTTCTGGACGTGGAATCCGAGCACCAGGGCAAAGTGATTGAAGAGATCTCCAGCCGCGGCGGCCAGCTTCAGGACATGGTTCCCGACGGCCAAGGTCGCGTTCGCCTCGAATACATGATTCCGTCGCGCGGTTTGATCGGGTACCAAACCGATTTCGCCAGCCAGACTTCGGGCACCGGCATCATGGTTCACGTGTTCGATCACTACGGCGCGGTGGCCGAAGCCGGTGTCGGCCAGCGCCCCAAAGGCGTGCTGATCTCGATGGATACCGGGAAGGCACTGGGCTTCTCCCTGTTCAACCTGCAGGAGCGTGGCCGTCTGTTCATTGGCCACGGTGAAGAAGTCTATGAAGGCATGATCATCGGCATCCACAGCCGCGACAACGACCTCACGGTGAACCCGCTCAAGGGCAAAAAGCTGACCAACATGCGGGCGTCGGGCACCGATGAAAACATCATCCTGACCCCGCCGATCCAGATGACTCTGGAGCGCGCACTGGAATTCATCAACGACGATGAGCTGGTCGAGGTCACGCCGGAATCCATTCGCATTCGTAAGCGCTTCCTGAAAGAGCACGAACGCAAACGCGCCGCATCGACCAAAAACAACCTCTAAGCGCGGATTTCGCAGAAAAGCGGGCCACCCTTGCCGGGTGACCCGCTTTTTTTTTGTTCATCGCGCTTTAGCGGGAAACGCGGCGCCTTGTTGCAACTCAATTGCGGGATGGCCTGAGTTAGCGGGCCGGGCCACCGACCTGGTCGGGGCATCCTGTAGCCGGGCGGGCCTGCAGCCCCGCCGCTGCGCGGTGCCCGAACCCCGCTGGTACTCGGTGGGGTCGGGTCTACACGACGTCCTGTCGTGGAGACCCTCAAACGGACTCCTGTCCGTTTGCCCCCATTCGCACCAGCGG
>JBFIER010000007.1:0-187725 GCA_041603255.1 Oceanococcaceae bacterium
CGGGGCGCTGACCGGAGCCATCAGGCGACCCGCCGGGCACCGCTGGTGCGAATGGGGGCAAACGGACAGGAGTCCGTTTGAGGGTCTTCACGACAGGACGTCGTGTAGACCCGACCCCACCGAGTACCAGCGGGGACCGGGTACCGCGCAGCGGCGGGTTGACAGGCCCGGTTGGCGCCCCGGACAGCGGACCCCGCACATCATTGCTCCCGACTTCAGGCTCCTGACTCCCGATGTTCACGCCAATCCGCGATGAGCCAAAAAAAAGGCCCGCATCAGCGGGCCTTCTGCATCAGAGGAAACGGGGTTTAACCCACCCGCTCCAGAATCGTGGCCACGCCCTGCCCCATACCGATACACATGGTGGCCAGACCAAACTGGGCATCCTTCTCGTTGAGGATGTGCGCCAGTCCGCCGGTGATCCGGGCGCCGGAACAGCCCAGCGGGTGACCCAACGCGATGGCACCACCCTTGATGTTGATGATGTCCTGCTTGTCGGTCAGCTTCAGCTCTTTGAGCACGGCCAGCGACTGCGCCGCAAAAGCTTCGTTCAGCTCGATGTAGTCCATGTCGGCCAGCGACAGTCCGGCACGCTTGAGCGCCTTCTGGGTCGCCGGAACCGGTCCACGCCCCATCACTGACGGATCACACCCTGCCGAGGCCACAGCGCGAATTTTGGCCAGCGGCTTCAAGCCCAGTTCGTCCGCCTTGCTGCGGCTCATGACCAGCACGGCCGAAGCGCCATCGGAAATTGCCGAACTGTTCCCGGCCGTAACCGAACCGGACGCCGGGTTGAAGACCGGGCGCAGCTTGGCCAGACCTTCCACCGAGGTTTCCGGGCGAACCACTTCGTCGTAGTCCACCTTGATCGGCGCACCATCGGCGTTGTGGCCGTGAATGGCGATCATCTCGTTGGCGAATTCACCGCCGGTATTGGCCCGGTGCGCACGACGGTGCGATTCGGCGGCGAAAGCATCCTGCGCCTCCCGCGAAATCTGATGCATCGTGGCCAGCATTTCTGCAGTCAGGCCCATGCTGCCGGAAGCCTTGGCCACCTGAACGGAAAGCTCCGGGTTGCCGTCGATTCCGTGCGTCATCGGCACGTGGCCCATGTGCTCCACTCCCCCGCAGACGAAGATATCGCCGTTGCCCGAAGCAATGGAACCCAGCGCGGTGTGGATGGCCGTCATCGACGAACCACACAGCCGGTTCACCGTTTGCGCCGATGTTTCATGCGGCAGGCCGGCCAGCAATGCGGCCATGCGCGCCACGTTGAAGCCTTGCTCCAGCGTCTGGCCCACGCAGCCCCAGATCACGTCTTCGATATCAGCCGGGTTCAGGCTGCTGTTGCGAGCCAGCAGCGCCGTGATCAGTTCTGCAGACAGCTTCTCTGCACGGACGTTGCGAAATACGCCACCCTTGGAGCGACCCATCGGGGTCCGGACGGCATCGACAATTACAACTTCAGTCATGTCTTGAATACTCCGAATCTCAGTAGAAGGTCTTGCCGGAGGCCGCGCGTTCCGTCACCGCAGCCGGTGCCCCATACAGGGCGCCCAGGCTCTCGTACTTCTTCGCGATCTCCACCACATTGGCCAGACCCAGGGTGTCGGCATATTTCAGCGCGCCACCACGGAATGGCGGGAAACCGATGCCCAGAATCAGACCCATGTCGGCTTCGTTGGCGGTTTCCACAATCTTTTCTTCCAGGCAGCGGGCGGTTTCGAAAATCATCGGCAGCATCATGCGCTCGATGATCTCCTCGTCACTCACTTCCTTGGATGCGGTCTGAACCGGCTTGATCAGCTCGAACACGGACTCGTCGACCACCTTTTTCGGACGACCTTTGTTGTCGACCTCATAAACGTAGTAACCCTTGCCGTTCTTCTGGCCCAGACGCTGGTTGTCGAACATGACATCCAGTGAGGTCTTGGCGGTAGCGGCCATCCGGTCCGGGAAGCCTTCTGCCATCACGGCCTGTGCATGGTGAGCGGTATCCATCCCAACGACATCCAGCAGGTAGGCCGGGCCCATGGGCCAGCCGAAGCCTTCCATCACCTTGTCGATGCGACGGAAATCCACCCCGTCGTTGACCAGACCCTGGAAGCCGGCGAAATACGGGAACAGCACGCGGTTCACCAGAAACCCGGGGCAGTCATTGACCACGATCGGCTGTTTGCCGATGGCGGTGGCGTAGGCGACGGTGGTTGCGATGGCTTCTTCGGAGGTTTTCTCGCCACGAATGACTTCCACCAGCGGCATCTTGTGCACCGGGTTGAAGAAGTGCATGCCGCAGAAATTTTCCGGGCGCTTCAGGGCCTGGGCCAGGAAGCTGATCGAAATGGTCGAGGTGTTGGAGGCGATGATCGTGTCTTCGCTGACCACACCTTCCACTTCGGCCAGAACGCTCTGCTTGATCTTCGGGTTTTCAACAACGGCTTCCACCACCATGTTGACGTTGCCGAAGTCGCCGTAGGTCAGCGTGGGACGAATGTTGGACAGCGCCTTGCCCATCTTCGCGGTGTCGATCTTGCCACGCTCAACCAGCTTGGCCAGCAGTTTGTTGGCCTCGGACAGACCCAGATCGATCTGCGCCGGCGCGATGTCCTTCATGATGATCGGCGTGCCCTTGGACGCCGACTGGTAGGCGATACCGCCACCCATGATGCCGGCGCCCAGAACCGCAGCCTGGTTCACCGGCTTGGCGATTTTGCCCGCAGCCTTGGCCTTTTTCTTCAGCAGCTGGTCGTTCAGGAACAGCCCGATCAGCGCATCGGCAACCGTGGTCTTGGCCAGCTTGACGAAGCCTTCGGCTTCCACACGAATCGCGTCGTCACGGCTCATCGAAGCCGCTTTCTGAATGCCCTTTACGGCGGTCAACGGCGCCGGGTAGTTCTTGCCGGCCTTCCCGGCGATGAACCCTTTGGCGGTTTCGAACACCATCATCGACTCAATCATGTTGAGCTTCAGCGGCCCGGTCTTCTGGGCGCGGCGTGCCTGCCAGTCGTAATCACCGGCAATCGCGGCCTTCACCAGGTTCAGTGCGGCATCGCGCAGTTTGTCGACGGCCACCACACCATCCACCGCACCGGCTTTCAGCGCAGCGGGGGCTTTGTTATGCGTGCCACCGGCAATCCACTCGATGGCGTTATCCGCACCGATCAGGCGAGGCAGCCGCACCGTGCCACCAAAGCCCGGGATGATGCCCAACTTGGTTTCCGGCAGGCCGATCGCCGCGCTATCCGCCATCACGCGGTAGTCCGTGGTCAGAGCCATTTCCAGACCGCCACCCAACGCGATGCCATTGATTGCCGTCACACTGGGCACCGGCAGGTCTTCGATGGCGGAGAAAATCTTGTTGGTTTCCAGGCCCCATTCAAGAATCTTCTCGGCGGGCTGGGCGAAGTTCTCACCGAACTCCATGATGTCAGCGCCAACAATGAACACCGACTTGGCGCTGGTGACCAGCAAACCTTTGAGGCTGCTGTCGTTCTTGAGCTCTTCCGCGGCTGCCGCGAGTTCGGTCAGTGTGAGGCGGTCAAACTTGTTGACAGACTCCCCCTGGCGATCAAAACAAAGCTCCACGATTCCGTCGTCAAGGCGTTTCAGGCTCAGTGCCTGACCAATCTCTGCCATGGATTCCTCTCTCTATCTATGGGAATGTGACGCGCTGGAGAGGACACAAAATGTCGATTGTCCCCCCGATTGCAGCGCAAATCTGGACGCGCGATGTTAGCAGTTCCCTCGCGTCTGCTCTTTGACAGCCGGATTTGCGTACTTCTAAACTGGCCCGGTCGTTTCGGACATCACATTTCTGGGGGATAACAATGGCGAGCAAGGCTTCACGTGCCAAACAGATCAAAGATCGTTTCGAGGATCTGCGGGGCGCATTGTCCAGTGGCGTCGAGCGACTGGTGCAGCACCAATTGGAGGGTCTGAAAACCCATTACGAGGGCGTACGCAAGAATCTTCAGGCCACGCGCAAAGCGGGCAATCTGAAGGATGCCGCGCAACTGCAACTGGATACGGCACAGGACACGCTGGACCGGATTCTGGACAACCTGCGCGAAACCGCAAAAATCCTGAACCAGACCCGCGACGAAATCGCCAAGGCGCTGGGCACGCACAAGAGCCCGGCCAGCAAGGCTGCAAGCACCGTCTCCACAACGGCCAGCGCGACCGCGAAGAAAACCGCCACCGCCGCCAAGGCCGCAGCCAAAAAAGCCCCGGTCAAAAAGGCCGCGGCCAAAGCGCCCGCCAAGAAACCCGCAGCGAAAAAGCCAGCTGCCGCGGTGAAGAAAACCGCCTCCAAGGCCGCTACCGCAACCAAGTCTGCAGCCAGCAGCACGAGCACGAAGGCAACAACGACCGCACGCGCCGCCGCGAGCAAAACCGCCAGCACGGCAAAAAAGGCAACCACCGCCGCCAAAGCCACGGCTGCGAAAACCACCACCGCGGCCCGTTCATCGGCGAAGAAAGCTGCCACGACGGCAAAGAAAGCTGGCAGCGCAGCCACCAAGTCGGTGACCTCCCGCGCCAAGCGCGCCACCTCGGCAGTAAAAACCACCACGGAAAGCAGCGGCACCTGATTCACCGCTACTCTTACCCAACCTATCGAGTGCGCCTCCTTAACGGGGGCGCTTTTTTTTGATGCAACCAACCGTAAGTGACACCGCCGAATTGCTCCGCGTGCTGGGTGAACCCACTCGCTTGCGGTTGGCCCTGGTCCTGGGGCCATTCAGCCTCACGGTCGCAGAATTGACGGAGCTGACGGGGCTGGCACAGAGCCGAATATCGTCTCACCTCGCCCGAATGCGGCGGCTGGGCCTGCTCGCCGAGGACCGCCGCGGCACCGCCAGCCTGCAGACACTCAATTCCCCGCTTCCGGAGCCGGCCGGGAGTTTGCTGCAGCTGCTGCAACAGCAGACCGATCCGGAAGTTCAGAAGCAGGACCACGAGGCGGCCCGTGCCCTGGTCGCCCGGCGTAGCCACAAGCACAGCTGGGCCGCCGGCGTCGCCGGGGAAATGGAGAAACATTATTCCCCCGGGCGTGGCTGGGAAATCATCGCCCACACCCTGTTGCCCTTCCTCAAGCTGGGCGATGTGCTCGATATCGCAGCTGGAGATGGCGTGGTAGCGAGCCTGCTGGCACCGCAGGCCAGTCGCGTCACTTGCGTGGAACTGGACGGCACGGTCGCCGCGGCCGGTGCACGCCGGCTGGCGAAAACCGCCAGCAAGCATGCGCATTACCTGCAGGCAGACATGCACGCCCTGCCTTTTCATGACGGCCAGTTCGACACCGTGCTACTGCTGAATGCGTTGACCTATTCGCACGATGCCGAAGCCGTAATCGCGGAAGCCGCACGCATGCTGCGCCCCGGTGGTCAGGTCGCGCTGACCACACTGAACAAGCACGAACACAACGCCAGTGTCGCGACCTACGACCACTGCAACAACGGATTCACCCGAGCGGAACTTCTGCACATGCTGGAGTCGAACGGACTTCAGGTTGCGACTCCCGACATTCCGTGCATTACGGAAACGCGGCCTCCGTTCCATCAGGTGCACGTTCTGCGTGCCACTCTGGCGGGCTGATCATTCTGAAACCGTTGTTGCGACGGGCCTTTTTTACAACTTTTGTCGCAATCCCTCCCGCGCCGCGACTAAAATATGCCGATGACTGTGGCCGTAGCTCCAACTCACACTTTGGGACGTACCCTGCTCGAGCTGGCCGACGGTCTCAGCGGTGCCCTGCTGGGGTTCCTGTTTTACGGTGGCTGGGCGATCTGGGCCAACAGTGATCACGGCATGGCGATTGCGCTCCGCGCGGGCGCCATCCAGGGAACGATGAGCTTCATCGTCACGCTGAGCGGCACCACGTTGATGAAAGCCCTGTTTATCGGACACGCCGCGCTGTGGGTGCGTTTTCTGCGCGCCAGCATCGGCGCGCTGGTGCTGATCTACAGCCTGATCATCAGCGTTCATTTGCTGAATGGCACACCGAACATTCTGCTGACGCTGGCTCCCGGCCTGCCCATCACCATTTTCTTTTGCCTGAGCTATTGCTACGGGTTGATGCGTTACGGCATTCCCGAACATTCCTTGCAATTGCTCCCAAGGAACCCGGATTGAACATCCTCAAACATCTGCTGGCGGATACGCGAGCCACGCTGGAAGAGCTACTCGTCCTGATCGAAAACCCCACCGTTGATGGTGATTTCTTTCGCCTGGCAATCGGCCCGCACGCGCGGCATGTGCTGGACCACTACGACGCTCTGTTCGCGGCCATTTCGCCCGAAGGCGGCACCGACATCGTGAACTACGACAATCGGGCCCGCGACACGCGCACCGAGCAGGATCGCCCCTTCGCGGCTCTGCGCCTGCGCAAGACCATCATGGCACTGGAGCAGCTGGGGAACACGGAGACGGCTCGTCCGCTGACCGTGATCTGCAGCACCACGCCGGATCGTCCCGCTGCGCCCGTGCCCTCGACGCTGGGTCGCGAACTGCAATTCCTGCAGAGCCACTGCATCCACCACCTGGCGGTAATCGCCGCGCGTGCCGACGCCAGCGGAATTCCGTTGAGCGCCGATTTCGGCAAAGCGCCAGCGACCATTGCACAGGAGCGCAAGATTGGCGCCAGCTGAGAGGCCGGCGCACCGCCTGCCACCATTCGAGCGCCTCCGAATCCGCCTGGATCGTGCCCGCCGCTGGGAATTCTGGCCGGGCTGGCTGTTCTATATCCCCATCGTGGGGTGGATTCTGGTTTGCGGCATCCGTTTTCGCCATTGGACGGCGTTTACCGCCGCCAACCCCGGGATGGACAACGGCAGCGTGGTCGGCGAGCGCAAATCGCGGACCCTTTTGCCGCTGCAGGATCGCCTGCCCGATGCACTGCCTGAAACCCACCTGATCAGCGCCGCCACACCGCAGGCTTTGGCGGTTGTGGACCGGCTGGTGGAACACCACGGCTGGCCCCTCATTCTGAAACCGGATATCGGCCAGCGCGGCCGTGGGGTGGCCGTCATCCGCAACCGGGCGCAGGCCGAAGCGTACCTGGCGTCAGCGGCGCAATCGGGTTTTGCCGTCCTCGCCCAGGCGTTTGCCAGTGGCGTCGAATATGGCGTTTTCGTGCGCCGGATACCGGAAACCTCACGATTCGAGATCTCGTCGCTCACCCACAAGGCGCTTCCCACACTGCAAGGGGACGGAACTCACACGCTGGCCGACCTGATCCTTGCCCACCCCCGGGCCCGGTTGATCGCCGAATTGCTATACGACCGCCACGCCGCGCGGCTGCATGACATCATCCCTGCGGGTGAGCCGGTTCAGCTGGTCGAGCTTGGCGCGCATTGCCGGGGCTCCGAGTTTCGCAATGGCATGGCGCTGATCACGCCCGCATTGCAGGCGCGGATGCAAGCGATTGCCCAGGCCATTCCGGGTTTCGGCTTCGGGCGTATTGATCTGCGCTGCCCCTCGGCGGAAGCCCTTGCCGAAGGCCGCGACTTGCAGATTCTGGAGATCAACGGCGTTACCAGTGAGCCGGCACATTTGTATCACCCGGGCACACCGCTGGCAGCGGGTCTCGCCGGTTTTTGCGAACACTGGACGCGGGCGTTTGCCCTAGGCCGGGAGAATCTGCGACAAGGCCGCGCCCATGCTGTGCGTCCTTTGACGCTGCTGCGCCTGTTCCGCGATGACCTCGCCCGTTTCGATGCCTGTGAGGCCGCCAGCCACGCCGCTTTACACGCGGCCGTACCTTTGACTCAGGCTCAGGCTCAGGCTGAGGCTCAGGTTGCCGAATGCTGATCACCCTTGCGCTGGCCCTGGTCATTCTGGCCGCGTACACCACCCAGGCCATGATCGGTTTTGGCGCCAACATCATCGCCCTGACCATTGGCGCGCACCTGTGGCCACTGGAGCAGCTGTTGCCGGTGGTGGTGGCATTGAATCTACCGCTGTCCGGCAGCCTGGTCTGGAAAGACCGACATGCGGTTGCCTGGCGCACTCTGGGGCGCACCATCGCTCCCGCCTTTGCGGCCGGATTTGTCGGCGGCGTAGCCACCTCACACTTCCTGCAATCCGCCTGGCTGGCCCTGGGGTTTGGCGTGCTGGTCAGTCTCATTGCCGCCTGGGAGCTGCTGCGCATCAATCACCCGCGCCGCGCCGCCCATGCCGCGGAATCGGCCGCGTTCCTGCTGCTCGGCGGGCTGGCACAGGGGCTTTACGCCAGTGGCGGGCCTTTCGTGGCCTACGCCACTGATCGGCTGGGTCTGGATCGACGCTCGTTCCGCGCCACGCTGCTGGTGGTCTGGCTGGTGACCAACTCCATTCTGCTGCTCAGCTTCGCACTGGGCGGTCAGCTGAATGCAACCACCGGCAAGAACTTTCTGCTGTTCCTGCCGCTGATTGCTGTTGGCCTGTGGCTGGGTGAAAAACTGCATCATGCCGTCAGCGAGCGCCGATTCCGCCAGGGGCTGTATGGGGTGTTGCTGGTCGCCGGCCTGATTCTGCTGGCGCGCCACATTTAATAGATATTGCTGAAGGGCTGGAGCCTGAAAGCCGAGCTTGGCACAATGGTCGTTTGATCCTGCTGGTCTGAATGATGCGCAGAACCTTGCTCCTCGCTGCCATGCTTGCCGTCAGTACGCAGGCAGGCGCGATCACCCGCCCGATCCTGGCCAACCTGCTCGACCTGGTGGGCATGGTCCTGCCCTCCGCACAGGAAGCCGTGAATGCCGCGCTCGTGCGCCCGGTCAACCAGAGCGGAGCCATGCCCTACGCCGTGGACATCGATGTGGATGTGGATTCCAACCGCAATGGCGTGTGGCTGATGCGGGATGGCGCACGGGTCTGGCGGATGCGTTTCTCCTCCGATGACGCGCTGTCTCTGAGCGCCAGCCTCAGCGAGCTGCACCTGCCTCGCGGTTCGATCGCCCGGATCGCCGATGCCGATGGCGTGGTGTATTCGGAAAGCCTGTTGTCCAACCGCCGTACCTCCTTCCAGACAGCGATCGTTCCCGGAGATACGCTGGTGCTGGAAATCGAGTTGTCCCGCGCGGATTTCTCGCAACCTTTCATCGGTATCAGCCGCGTGCAGCATGGCTATCGTTCACTCAGCAACATGCAGAAATCCGGTAGCTGCAATATCGACACGGTCTGCCCCGAAGGCGACGCCTGGACCGACCAGATCCGTTCGGTAGCCCGAATCACGGTCGATGGCAAAAGCCTGTGCACCGGCGTGCTGCTGAACAACACCGCCCGCGATGGACGCCCGTTGTTCCTCACCGCGAACCATTGCGGCCTGACCAGCGACAATGCTGCCGCCACCGTCGTCTACTGGAACTACGAGTCCAGCAGCTGTGGCGGACGCCCCAATGGCCAACTGGACCAGAACCAATCCGGCGCGACGCTGCTGGCCAGCAACGGCGACCCGGACTTTGCCCTGATCGAGCTCGACGATGTTCCCCCGCAGAGCTTCAACGTGTACTACGCCGGCTGGGACAATCGCGGCAACGGTTTCAGCAATGGCGCCAGCGTGCATCACCCCCGCGGTGACGAAAAGCGCATCAGCCTGTTCGACAATCGGCCGCGCAAAACGCAGGCATTGGTGGACGGAGAACCGGTGCAAAGCTGGGAAGTGGTCTGGAGTCAGGGTGTGACCGAACCCGGTTCCAGCGGCTCCCCGTTGTTCGATAACCTGGGCCGCGTTGTCGGCCAGTTGTCCGGCGGCAACTCGTCCTGCGAAAACCCCGGTGGTAGCGACGTCTATGGACGCCTGGATTACGGCTGGGATACGGCGTCGAATCCTGCCGCCCAGCTGGAGGCCTGGCTGGACGCCGACAACACCGGTGAAAACCAGATCAGCGGGCTGGACCCGGCCACGGCGAATACCCAGGCCAATGACGACACCTTCCTGATGGCCACCGGCATTGATCGCACGGTGCCGCTGACCGTGCTCAACAATGATTTTGGCGCCCGCCCCCTCTCCGTGCTGTCGGCCAGTGCCGCCCAGGGTCGCGTGAGCGTGGACGGACAGCAGTTGCTGTATACGCCGGTCAACGATGGCGACGACGTCATCAGTTACGTGATCATCGACCGCAACGGGCAGACCAGCACCGCGCAGGCGCGGGTCCAACGCTCGAGCCTGAGCCTCGACAGCCGCAGCGCCAGCGTCACCCGCGGCGGTGCCTTGCCGCTCTCGGCGCTACTGATCCTGCTGATCTTTGGGCTGGCCCGTCGTCAACGAGGCTGCGCATGAGTCTGGAACTGACCTACATCGACCCGCAAAACCCGGGCGACCTGGATGCTTGCCGCAGCCTGCGCACCCGCGTGTTTGTGGACGAGCAAGGCATCGCCCGCGCGGTCGAACTGGATGACCGCGACGCGGATTGCACCCACATCCTGATTACCCACACCGGGCACCCCGTGGCCACCGGCCGCATGCTTCCGGAAGGCCGCATCGGACGCATGGCGGTGGATCCCGAATGGCGTGGACGTGGTTTGGGCCGCGTGGTACTGGACGGCTTGATGGCCGCGGCGGCCGATCGCGGTTTGCGTCGGGTCAGCCTGCATGCCCAGCATGGTGCAGTGCCCTTCTATCAACGCGCCGGGTTTAGCGCCTGTGGCGACGATTTCATCGAGGCCGGAATACTGCACACGCCCATGGAGCGGGAATTGGAACAGCCCGCAGCGGATTTTCGCGCCCATCTCACGGCACTGGCCAACGCGATCAATCTCGCCGCGTGAGTGCTGATCTGATCCGACCGGCACCGCTGATGCGGCGACTGGCCGCCGCGGTATATGACGGCATGCTGGTCATCGCCTTGTGGTTCCTGGTGGGCTTTATCGCGCTGCTGTTTACCGGCGGCGATGCGGTCCCCATGCACGACCCGGTGTTCACGGTGATTTTGTACACCCTGACCGGGGTGTTCTTTATCGTGTTCTGGACCCACGGCGGACAAACATTGGGTATGCGTGCCTGGCGTCTGCAGGTGCGGCGCCCCGATGGCGGCCCCGTCGACATGCGCCACGCGGTTTTGCGGCTGTTGCTCGCCGTTCCCAGCTGGCTCTGCCTCGGCCTGGGCGTGTTTGCCATGCTGCTGGACGACCGCCGTCGCACTCTGCACGACCGCTTCAGCAACACCGAAGTCATCCTGGCCCCGCCACCGAAGCCCCCCGCGCCCACGAACTGAGCGGACAGCGGGCCGGTCAGCCCGTAGAATCACGGGTTGTACCGCTGCAATCGGACGCCGATGTTATTTTCCAATCCCCGGGTACTGCCCGCGCTCTTGCTTTGTGTCGGTTTCGGGCTGGCCGCCTACCGTTGGTACGAACTGCAGAACGCTCCACCACCCGACCCGCAAGCGATTGAGCTGGCCGTAGAGCTCAACTATGCGCTGGATCTGGCCCGCGCGGAAAAAGCCGGCAAGCCCATGCCTGACGCCCAGCAAAGGGTCGATGAAAAGGCCAAAATCCGGCAGGAAATTGAAGAATTCATGGGCGCAGAACGCGAAACTCTGCAGACCCAGATCGTTCAGGGGCTGGTCGCGGGTTTTCTCGGCCTGGCCCTGTACCTGGGCGTGCTGATGCTGCAACGTCGAGGAGTCATCTCATGAGCGACAACACACTCAAAGTCAGCCCCCCGTGGCACTGGTTACCGCTCGAGGGTCGGGCTTTGGCGGAGTACACGCTCGACCGCCTGCGTCGAAAAACCCCCGAGCTGGAGCGCGGCGACGGACACCGTGTGATCGTCGTTCCCGGTTTTCTGGGTGACGACCGGGCCGTCGCGCCGCTGGTCGAAGCGCTGAATTCCACCGGCTACAAATGCCAGAGCTGGGGCCTGGGTCGAAACATGGGCATGACCCGCGAGGTCGGTCAGGGGCTCAGCGACCTGCTCGACCAGCAGTACGCCGAAAGCGGTGCCACGGTGAGCCTGGTCGGGTGGAGTCTGGGCGGCATTTTTGCTCGCGAATTGGCTCGCCGTTCACCACACAAAGTGCGCCAGGTCATTACCCTGGGCAGCCCCATTCAGGATGGTGACAACCTGACGATTAGCGTCCTGTTCCGGCTGACCAATCGCAAGGCGCCACGAAAAACTGATCCGCAGGAACAGGCCAAACGCAGCGAGCCACCGCCGGTGCCCTGCTCAGCGATCTTCACCCGCAGCGATGGCATCGTTCCGTGGAAAGCCGCTTTGGAACCCGACCGCCCGCACACTCGCAGCGTGGAAGTTCGCGGCTCGCATTTTGGGCTGCCCGTCAACCGCGAGGTGTGGAAAGAATGCGCGCGCCTGCTGGCCTATCCCAAGGCGCGCCCACGCTCCTGACACCTCACGGCGGCGGGGCCTGTTGTTTAAGGGGACTCGGAATCCAGCGGCGCTGTCGCATCGGAATACAACAGCAGTGCCTCCACGGCCAACGCCAGCGTGTTGGGGCAACCCATTGATAGATAGCTACGGATGGGCCACGCCGGGTCCATGGCCGGAGCGTTGCTGCCATCGTAGTAGCCGTGATCCCAGTCACCCCAGATGCTCTGCCGGCACTGGGAATCGGCGATCAGCCAGGCCTGCTGTTCCGGCGTCAGTTCGGCAACCCGAGCCCCGCGAACCGTATCGATAATCCGGTCCAGGTCACCCTGGTAGATTTCATCGCCCAGCATCCGGCCGTAGTAGCTACCGTGTCCTTCCGACACAAACTCCAGTTCGGCAATATTTTCTGAATCAGGAATGTCCGGGCCGCCAATCTGGTACAGCAGCGTGGTGCCACCCGCGGAATATTCGGCATTCTCGAACAGTGCCTGCTGCAACTCGTACACGGTCAGCTGGCCATCCGCCAAGGGGCAATCGGGCGCTTCCGCCGCACAGCCGGCCGGGCCCTGAGCCACGACACCATCCCGCTGGACACGGCTCTTGCCATCCAGCATGCGGCGCGTGCGGTACAAGGCTTCCCCGTAGATACCCGCAATGACCGGAGTCGCGTTGGAAGTGCCGCCAAAGCCACCTTCCGCGGTGACCGAATCCCCTCCACCCGTGGCGGAAGGGTAATCCGTACCGACGCTGGAGATATCCACGGGACGGTTGTGCCCAACGCTGGAACCATCCGGCTCGATGGCGCCTACGGTCACGATCCAGTCCGGTCCTTTCTGGCTGCTGAGCAGGGTGGTGCTGGGAACGGTGAAGGCATTGGCCATGCCGTTACCGGCGGACTGGAACCAGGATTGGCCGCGCTCGATTGCCGCACGCTGCGCTTCGGTGTCACTGCCCGCATAAATGTTGTCGCGCACTGCAGCCCCGGTCAGCGAAAGCCCCCAGGAGTTGGTCTGCAGATCAATCCAGTCCTGGCTGGCCACCCATTCGTTGGCCCATTCGGACGGGCCGTGCACATACACCAGCACGCAGCTCGGGCAGGTGCCGTGCAGGTTGCCCACGCTGACGCTGGACGTGCCGATACCGTGACTTTCGGTTGCGAAAGTATCGATGGGCCCGGTCGAGCGGCCAGCCAGTCCGTCCACCACGTGGGAACTGGTGGGCTCCACCAGACCGAAAGCGCCGCTGAAAGCCACATGCCCCACCACCTTGGTGCCGGGAATCCAGTACATGTTGACGTCCGCGTTGGTGGTGCCTTCGGAATAGCGGATCTTGCCCCACTGCGCCGCATCCTTCGCATGCAGTTCGCTAGGTCTGGCGGATGCGCTGGCGCCGGCTTCTGCGACGGACAGGTCCAGCCGCTCGTAGCTGGCGAAGGCCGATGCCCCGGGGTGCCCGGGCAACCAGGTCGCCGGATCCTGATCCAGCGGCAGGTCGTCAGTCGCGCTGGCATTCAGATGCTGCGGCATCTTTTCGGCCAGAAAATCCCAGTGGTAAGGGTTGAGGCTGCTGTCGATGACCGCGACCACGACCACGTCGTCCACAGCCTTGCCGCTGCCGGCGAGCGCTTCCGCATCGCGCAGCGTTACCGCTCCGGCCGCGCCGTCTTCGGAAGACCCCTCGCTGACCGTCGCCACCAGCTTGCCGCTGAAGGTCGTATCGACGCTGTTGTAACCCCAGACACGAACAGCGTACTCGCCACCGGGAAGCGTCTTGTTCAAGGTCACCGACTCGCTGCCGGCGGTGCCGGTTTCTGCCGCGGCGGAACTGCCATCGGGCGCCGTTACCTGGACATCGAGATCCTCAACCACCAGCGCATCCCAGGTGATCGTCACGCTCACCGCGGAATACTCGCAGCCTCCCGGCAGCTGGATCTGCTCGATCTGCTCGGCTTCACTGACCGCCGTGCCGAGCACCGCCACGCCAATGGTTCCGGTCCACTCCGCGACAAATGCGCACTCGGCTCGAGGACTGAGGTCCTGACGGGAATCGACAGAGGAAGTTGTGCGACCACCGTCGCAGGCAAGCAAAAGCATGGCGGCCGAAGCACCGGCTGCCGCTGTCAGAAATTTCACGCGTTGTTCTCCAGTCGCCGGCTCCCGCAGGGCTCGGCTTGTTCATGGTTCAACGCTGGAGTTTAGGTGCCCGGCTAGTGCGCAACAAGTCGGGAAAATTGACGACAGGGGATACGGATTGCTCCAGCTGTCCCACCCGCTTTCCGCTGACCTCAGGTAAACAGTCGGGTGACCTGGCCCAGCAGGCTCACAAAGTACTCGACGTAAAGCGGCACGAAATGAACGATCCCCGCGGCCAGAGCGGCCTCCAGAATGGCATATTCCGCGGCCACGCCGCCGCGTTGCCGAAACCGGCTATTTGACGTTCTGGTCTGACGTGTCGTCAGTCCCTTTGCGCTGTTTGGCGTACTCGTCATAAGGCAGCCGTGCTTGTTCGATGCAGTACTCAAGTTCGGGGTCATACGGGCTGAATTGCTGCTTGCAATTTTCGATCCGCGACCATTCCCACGACTCGTAAAGGTATCGATCCGAGGTACAGGCCGAGATCGCACACACGATCCCGAGCAGTGAAAATCTTAGATACATCGTGTTGCCCTCGTGCTGACTCAGATCAAAAACGTACTGTAGCGGCTGTTGGGTGAAAACCCGGTGACGCCTCTGACGAACGAGCGCGGCACGTCGAGATCCGATCTCGAACCTCGCACAAAGTTCGGTAACATGCGGTCCCCCTCGAATTGGCCCGGACCATCAGCGACTCGCCCACCCCTGTATCACGCGGCAAGCGGTTCCTGCCATGGTTGCGTGACCTGCTCTTGATTGCGGCAGGTGTCGTGCTCATCGGCGTGTGGCAGACCCGCTCGCTGGCCGAAGGCAACGCCCCGCCCTTCGCCGGCCACCTGCTGAGTGGCGAACCCACCTCCCTGCAAGCGGCTCTGGCCAGTGCGCAAGGCAAACCTCTGATACTCCATTTCTGGGCCAGCTGGTGCGGCATCTGTTCCATGATGGACGGCAGCGTCAATGCCATTGCCCAGGACTGGCCGATGCTGAGCGTGGCCTACCAATCGGGAGAGATCCCCGATGTCATGCGGCACATGCAGAACCACGGCCTGGATTTTCCGACCCTGATGGATACCGATGGCACCATCGGGCTGGTGTATGGCGTGACCGCGGTACCGACAACCTTCATTCTGAAACCGGACGGCGAAATCGCCTTCCGCAGTGTGGGCTATTCCACAGGATGGGGGTTACGCTTGCGACTCTGGCTGGCTGCACACTTCTGAGCCTGCCAGGCTGGTGATTGATGCAGATCATCAACCACCCACCGCCATCACGCACAATGTGAACTCACTGCAAGGAGACCCCCGTGCCCAGCATCCACTCACAAGCCGAGGACTGCGTTGAGGAGATCATTGCCCGTGTCGGCCCGAAAATTGTGCTCGGCATGCCGCTGGGACTGGGCAAACCGGTGGAGCTGGCAAACGCCCTGTACGCTCGCGCCTGTCGCGATCCCAGTATTCATCTGCGCATCCTGACAGCTCTGACCCTGCAAAAACCGGTCGGCAACAGCGCCCTGGAAAAAGCCTTCCTGGAACCGTTTGTCGCGCGTGTGTTTGCTGACTGCCCCGAGCTGACCTATGCCCGTGACCTGGAGGCCGGCACCCTGCCGCCGAACGTGGAGGTGCAAGAGTTTTTCTTCAAGCCCGGCAGCCGGCTGCACAACCTCCACGCGCAGCAGCATTACATCAGTTCCAACTACACCCACGTCGCGCGCGATGTCATGGCCCAGGGCTGTAACGTCGCGGCGCAACTGGTATGCAAGCGTGACACGGATCAAGGCCTGCACTACAGCCTGTCGAGCAACCCGGACACGGGGCCCGAACTGCTGGCCCTGCTCAAAGCCAGCGGCCGCCCCCATGTCGTGGTCGCCGAGGTCAACCAGAATCTGCCCTACATGTTTCATGACGCGGAGGTTGCCGCCGACACCTTCGACGTGGTGCTGGACCACCCCCGGTACACGACCACGCTGTTTTCCACGCCCAAACTCCCGGTCACCACACCGGATTATCTGATCGGCTTGCGGGCATCCGCCCTGATCAAGGATGGCGGCACGCTGCAAATCGGGATTGGCGCGCTCGGCGACGCCATCGTTTACGCGGCCAACCTGCGTCAGCAACAAAATGCGACCTACCAGGACCTGCTGACCCGCAGCGAAACCGAAGCTCAATCCGCCCCGCTGATCGATGCCATCGGCGGACGCGAAACGTTTTCGACCGGGGTTTATGGTGCGTCCGAAATGTTCGTCGACGGGTTCATGGACCTGTATCGATCCGGCATTCTCAAACGCCGCGTTTACGACGACCAGATTCTGCAGGAGCTGCTCAACGAGCAGCAGATCACGGATGAGATCACCCCGGCTGTACTGGATCTGATGGAACAACGCGGTGAGCGCGTGATCCGCACCGATGAATTCACCCTGCTGCAGCATCACGGCCTGTTCCGCGACGATTGCCGCTACGAACTCGGGCACATCATCGCGCCGGACGGCGAGAGGATCATGGCCAACCTGGCCATCCCCGAGTCGCGGGAAAAACTGAAACAGAAATGCCTCGGCACTCGGCTGCGCAACGGCGTGCTGCTGCACGGCGCCTTTTTCCTCGGCACACGGGATTTCTACGCCGCGCTGCGCGACATGAGCGATGAGGAGCGCCGCCAGTTCTGGATGACCGGCGTGTACAACATCAACCAGCTGGACAACAACCCCGGCCTGTACAAGGCGCAGCGAATCCATGCCCGCTTCATCAACAGCGGCATCATGGCGACCCTCTCCGGAGCCGTGGTCTCCGATGGGCTGGAGGACGGGCGCGTGATATCCGGCGTCGGCGGCCAATACAACTTTGTCGCCATGGCCCACCAGCTCCTGACCGGCCGCTCCATCCTGATGGTCCGAGCCGTTCGCGAGCAAGAAGGCGCACCGCCCCGTTCCAACATCGTGTCCCATTACGGCCACTGCACCATTCCCCGGCACCTCCGGGATATCGTGATCACCGAGTACGGCATTGCTGATCTCCGCTCGCGTACCGACTCCGAAGTGGCCAAGGCCATGCTCAACATCGCCGATTCGCGCTTCCAGGCGCAGTTGCTCAAACAGGCTCAGGATGCGGGCAAGATTGAAGCGGGTTATGTGATTCCCGAGGCTTATCGCCAGAACACCCCCGAACGCCTGGAGCAGATGCTGGAAAGCCCCCGTGCGCAGGGGCTGTTCCCCGCCTTTCCCCTAGGCTGCGACTTCACCGAGGAGGAGCTGCTACTCGGCAAGGTGCTGCGTCAGGTGAAGGCACGCGCGGCGAGCACGCCAAAGTGGAAACTGATCCTTTCTGCACTCCGTGCCGGCCAACCCCCGGATTCGGCACGCCCGTTCCTGGAACGCCTCCGGATCAGTGAGCCCCGGTCACTGCAGGACAAAGTGGCGCGCGCATTGATCGTGGAGGAATTACGACGCGCGGGCGGCTGCTGACACACATCCGTCAGCAAAACGGCGGCTGGCGACGATCACCGCGGTTTCACAAAAATTTATCCGCAATCTTCGAATACTCGCTCGCCTGTGCGATGTGACCTTGTGGTGCACGATGTGACTGCGGCCAATCCTCCCACCCCGCCCAACCTTTATCAGAAACTGGTTGAAAGCATCCATGACTATGCGATTTACATGCTGGATCTCTCGGGACGGGTCAGCAGCTGGAACGCCGGCGCACAACGCTTCAAGGGTTTTACCGAGGATGAAATACTCGGCGAGCATTTTTCCCGCTTCTACCTGCCGGAGGATGTCGCCAACGGCCGCCCCTTCAAGGCGTTGCAGACCGCGCGGGTGGAAGGTCGATTTGAAGACTACGCCTGGCGGGTGCGAAAAAATGGCGAGCGCTTCTGGGCACACGTGGTCATCGACCTGATTCGGGATGAGCACGGGGCCCCGATGGGCTTTGCCAAAATCACGCGCGACATCACAGAACGCAGGGAGGCCGAGTCCCGGCTTCTGACTCTGCGTGCGGTGAACCAGGAGCTGCAGGAATTCGTGCATGTGGCATCGCACGATCTTCGCGAGCCGCTGCGCAAAGTCCTCGCATTCAGCGACCTCCTCGAGACCGAAGCGGGTGCGAAGTTGGACGCGGAACAGCGCGGCTACATTCGCACGATCACTTCCGCGACGGAGCGAATGCAATCCCTGCTCGACAGCCTGCTGAGCCTGACCAAGGTGTCATCCCATGGGGGCTCGTTTGAAACCCGCGATCTCAACCAGATTGTCACTGACGTGATTTCAGATCTGGAGCTGGCGATCAATGATCGTCAGGCGACCATCACCGTGGCGCCATTGCCCACGCTGGCGATCGACCCCAGCCAGATCCGACAGCTGTTTCAAAATCTGATCGAGAATGCGCTGAAGTACAGCCGCCCCGGGGTCGCGCCGGTGGTGCGTATCGACTCCGTGAAAGCGGATGACCCCTCCTGCATTGCCATTCAGGTAAGCGACAATGGCCTGGGCTTCGCCCCGGAGCACAGTGATCGCATCTTCGGAATCTTTCAGCGGCTGCACACCCGGGATGAAATCGCGGGCTCAGGCGTGGGGCTCTCGATCTGTCGAAAAATCTGTGAACGTCACGGGGGAACGATCCGCGCCCACGGCAACCCCGGGCAAGGCGCCGCATTCACCCTGCAGCTGGCCAAAACACCGGCCATCAACTCGTGACCTTGCGATGCAACCGCAGACCTACATCTTGATTGGCGAGGATGATCCCGACGACGTGCTCTTGCTGCGCAAGGCACTGACCACCCTCTGCCCTGACATGGAAATTGATGTCCAGCGCAATGGTGAACAGGTACTCAAGCGCCTGGGGGATTCAACGCCGCCGGCTCTGGTGATTCTTGACCTGAACATGCCCATTCTGGACGGTCGCAAGGTGATGGCGGTAATGCAAACCCATATCGCCTGGAAAACCATACCAGTTGTCGTTTTCTCCACCTCCACACAGGAAGCGGACAGGCGTCGATCCATCGAACTGGGCGCGCGCGAGTTTATTTCCAAACCCAATACTCTGCGCGGCTACATCGAGGCGCTGCGGCCCGTATTGAACACGGTCTTGCCGCTGACGGTCGCAGAGGGTGGTTCATGAGAACCCATATCCGGTTGCTGCTGGTCGAGGATGACCCGGAAGACGCCCTGCTGTTTCGGAAACAACTGCCGAGCGGGTACACCTGTGAGCATGCCCTGGGTGCGGAGCAGAGCCGGGCACTGCTGCGCCAACAGGCCTTTGATGCGCTGTTCATCGATTACCGCCTTGGTCCGGAGGACGGCTTGTCACTGGCACGCTCATTGCGCGCGGAAGGCTGCGACCTGCCCCTGATCGTCCTCACGGGAATGGATATCGAAGCCCTGGGGGAAAATGCCTTGCTGGCCGGTGCCAGCGATTTCCTTTCCAAGGCGTCGATTTCCAGCGAGTCCATCGAGCGTGCCACCCGATGGTCAATGGTGCGCCGACTTGTCGAAATCCGGCGTCGAAAAGAGCGGCCGCTGCTGGAGCTGGATACCTTGCTGCAATTGCAGCGCGATCTTCCGCCTCCCCGCATGGGCCCCGAAAACGGACTCCAGCGCGTGATGTATGCCAGCCTTGCGCGCACACCGCTCAGCCCGCAAGCGTTCCTCAATCTTTGTGCTCTGGCAGCACACAAGAACCAGCAACAGGGCATTACCGGTGTTCTGGTCGCAATCGGCCCGGCCTTTCTCCAGTCCGTCGAAGGCCCCAAAGATGCGGTGACCGAACTTCTCGAAAAAATCAGTCGGGACCCCCGGCATGAGAGCCTTGTCATCCTCGACGAACACCCCGTGAACCGACGGGATTTTGTCATCTGGAACATGGGAAGCTTCGCGATACCCCGCAGCACGGCCTTATCCGGCAAGGCCTGGATTCGGCTCACGGCTTCGGCCCGGGAACTGGTGCACCAGTTCGGATCCGGCCGCGATGGGATTGCCGCCGTTGCCAAAATGCTGGCGAGCGACGAGAGCTAGCGGTTCAACGGCGCCGCCAGCACCCGAACAGTAGATCCTCAGGTCATGCGTTCGGCGGTCAGCGGCTGCGACAGTATCCAGAGCCCGCAGATGGTCATCGCGATCATCAATATGAGCAACGGTAACTGACTGCGTAGCGCCTGGCCGCGGGTCGCGTAGGTATTGCTGGCAATACGATGCGCGCAGTAGGCGCTGGCCACGTGACCGGTCACGATCAACGCCACCTGCAGATGCCAGATGATCGCGACGTCGATCAGAACCGGGGCGCGAAAATGCCCCGCCGTGCCGAACAGGTTCCAGCCCAATCCAAACGGGTCGGAAACCACGCTCAGGATCTTCAGACCGTCGCTCAACAGCAAGGTCGCGTAGTGAGCCAGGTGATAGACCAACGCGATGGGCAGCAGGCTCGCGACATAGTACGCGGCCCGTTTCTGCGGAGTCTGTTCCGAATGACCCGCCAGGCGATCGCCCCAATACAAGCAGGCCCGATACAGCCCCAGTAAAAGAAAGGGCCCCAGCAACAACCAGGCGGTTTCCCAAGCCCGGTACCAGGGCAATGCGGCAGCAATATCCAGCATGGGCCGGGTGCCGATCAGGTTCGTGACCACGCCGTAAGGGTCCCGCCAGAACAAAGCCACCCAGATCTGCGTGGCGCGCAGACCATCAAAAGCGGTGGCCCAGATCATCGCCAGGATGAACACCACCGCTCCCGGCGATACCGCAGCCGATGACCAGGTTCCGGACAACGGCGCCCGCATCATCAAACGCCCCTGCGCACCTGTCAGCGGCGCCAGGCGTCCGAGATATCCGAGGAAAACCCCAAAGAACTCGCCGTGCGCCAGCCACACCCGGGCGCCAAACAGCACGCACCCTGCGAGGGTCAGCAGCGTGTACGCGGTCAGCATCACCCCGAGTGAGAACGGCCGCCCCGCAGCAAACAGCTCGTACCAGACGAACCCCAGATACAGAACCACTGCCGGCCACTGGCCCAGTGCCCGCGGGTAAGGAAGCCGGCTCTGTGTGAGCCTCAGCCCGTTGGCCAAGCCACGCCACGGATTCATGAGGGCATACACATTGCCCACCAGGGCGCACGCATAGGTGACCCCGAGCACAAAAATGATCCAGAAGCCCACCATGCTGAAGTTTCGCGAGGGATCTCGGGTTCCCCAGAACGCCGTGGCAATGCTCAGCAACAGCGCCGTCACACCCAGCAACTGCAGCACCCGCGCGCCGTAGCGCATGACGGCCTGCGGCAGTGCGATCGGGCGCCCCTGCGAAACCGGGTCACTGCAAGCGCGCGAACGCAGTGCCAACAGGCCGATCAGGACAAAGGACAGGAGCAGCACCGCAGCGGCGCCGGTCGCATACAGTGACAACGGCACCGGCAGGTTGTACAGACGGCCGAAACCATGCGCGCTGGCGACGCCCGGGAATAGCGCGGCGATTCCGATACCCCGGACCATCGATCGGGAACTCCGCCGTCCCAACCTTTTATCGCCAGCCGAATAACCGGTGGCCACTGCCACGCTCCCGCTCGCTTCGGCTTATTCCGGTGACGGACGCGTCCGCGCGCTTTGCGATGCCTTCAGGGTTTGTTCCCAGGTCTGCAGATAGGCTTCTGCCGAGTTGTAGAACGCATCCAGCGCCTCACGGCCACCCTCGATGCGGATTTCCTCGACGATGTCTGCCACCAGACCGTAGTGATACATGCCGTCCTGGTTCATGTCCCAGGTGCGGCCACCCGGAATGCTGAGCTGGTCGACCTGCAGAGGCTTGATGCCGGCTGCGGCAAACTGTGGCCCCCAATCGGGGCCGCTGAACAGCGTGAACGGGTAGATCACCGGCTCGCTGTCGGCGCCGCGCGGACCCGGCAACGTGCGCAGGCCATTGGCGTCGGCCCCGTAGCCGATAGCCAGGGGCCGGCCGGTGTTGGCGGCATTCCAGATCGGGCTGAGTTTTTCCTTGAAGGCGGCCCAGTCTTTGCCGTTGGGCAGCGCCGGGTACATCAAGCCCCCCTGACGAATCATCTGCTCGACCTGAGCATTGGTGAAACCGCCGTGGCCACCATGGCCAGACACCATGGGATAGGTTGGTGAGGTTTTCGCCCCCTCATCCAGCATGTACTGCTTGCTGAGAATTTCGGCGTGGTCGATGTGGATGACAAAGCCCTTCTTCATCATCTTGTCGATGGCATAACGCCCCAGATCGGTCACCGTGCGCGCGTTGCACTGACGACCCGGCGGGTACACCGGCAGCACACCGCCGGTCAGCTCCATCACCGTCTGCGTGATCGGATCGTTGAACTGTGTCAGAGGCGCTGTCTCCAGGACCGCGCCGGCGTTGTAGAAGTAGCTCTCGCCCTCACCACCATCCGCGCAATCGTAGGTTTTCCAGAACCCGCGGGTGTCGGTGAAGCCCACATAGTTGAGTATCGAGCTGAAAATGCCGGTGCCGCCCAGTGCGCTGTCCACATCGTGGAAGGGGAATACGTTGCGAATCCCCAGATCCCAGGCGCGATCGATTTCGGCGTCGATCAGGTCGCGGTCGCAGTCGGAGTTTTCGCTGCCATCGGGGTTGAACGTGACCCGGCAGAAGAAGATGTTGGAGAACTCGTAGCCCAGAATCACGGCCAGCTTGCCGTCGGCAATCACGTCACGCGCGGCAGCGGGGTCCTTGACGATGCGGAACCAGCCCTCGCCCGGCCCGCCATTCTGCGCGTCGATGTAATCCTGCACGTCGAACATGTACTCCACCTGCTGCTGGCCGGTGAGCATGTCGGTGCATTCGGCGGTTTTGTCGCCATAGGTGGCCTTGGCGAGGTTGCACAGCGCCTCGATGGTGGTGCCGTGAATCACCATCACCCGCAGACCGGCTTTCCAGGCCCGTTCGACCCAGCGCCAGTACATCTGCTGGTGCAAAAAGGAATCATGGAAGGGCCAGTCCACGAAGCTGGGCCAGCCCTGCGTGTCGTGGCTGGCCAGCGGGTCGGTATCGAGGAGGATGTTCTCCGCACTGAGGCGGCCATCGGGCCCGTGCATGGCTACACAGTTGTCCAATGCTTCGCGCACGCCAAAGCGATTGATCGCCTGACCGTACATCACGCCACCGGCGGAGGGGCCGACATCGCCACTGCCATCGGACAGTTCCGACCCCATACCCATGTGGGCGTGGATCTCGGCGAACCCAATCACGGGCTGCCCGGCAGACGGGCCGGTGTAGGTTTCTTCCACGATGCCGGTCGGCATTTCCGGGAATGGAGTGCACCCGGTGGCCGGTTCAAAGGTCAACTCTGCAGCAGCGCCACCCTGAACCAGCACACCGGCGCTGTCCACGCTCAGCGGCTGATCCAGCGTCACGGCGGTGTACACACCGGCATCGCCATCGAAGGTCCAGTCCGAGCCGTCTTCCGGGTCGGTCTGCAAGGCCACCGCGCTGCCCGAGCCGGTCAGCAGCTGGTCGTCTTCGGTATAGAACAGGTAACGGCCGAGGTTTGCAGGCTGCATGAAGAAGCGCTGCGCGGCAGCGGCGTCGTCCCCACCGGCAACCAGGCTGTCGCCATCGCGCGTCACATAGCTGCCATTGGCCCGCATGACGTAACAACCGTGCGCGAGCGAATACCGGGAGGTCGGGTTCGCGGTGTTCTGCGGCTGCGGTGAACCGGTGGTGCCGGGCCGCCCACCATTACAGGCGGCAAGAGCGGCAAACGCGACGGCCGCGATAAGGGCGCGGCGGACCCGCAGGGTGTGCTGACGGTAATTCACGGTATTTTTCTCTCCACGATTCGCATCCTGCGAACCAGCGCGATGGGTATCGAGCCCGGTGGCCAGGGTCTAAGTCGGCGCCGGCTCCCACGTGGATGAATGCGTGGCGGTCTCCGGTGCGCATGGCCTCCCATCTCGTTACGCAGAGCGCGACGAGCGGCGGCGCTAGTGTAGAGCAGTGGTGAGCGCACACTAGTCGTAAAAGTTCAGTGCCATCGCGAATCGGCTTGAACATTGTGAGCCGGGAGTCGGGAGCATCCGTGGGGTCCGCTATCCGAGGCGCCAACCGGGCCTGGCGACCCGCCGCTGCGCGGTACCCGTTCCCCGCTGGTACTCGGTGGGGTCGGGTCTACACGACGTCCTGTCGTGAAGACCCTCAAACGGACTCCTGTCCGTTTGCCCCCATTCGTACCAGCGGCGCCCGGCGGGTCACCTGATGGCTCCGGTCAGCACCCCGGACAGCGGACCTGCCAACTGCAACGCGTCGCGTTCTTTTGCACGCAGCTCGAAACGATGAATGCAGGCACAACCCCCAGGGTCGGGGCGTCCTGTGGCCGGGCAGTCAGGGCGTGCGCCTGATGATCATGCCGCGACTGGGGGCGATTCGCCAGGACGGCGAATCGAGGCTCTAGCTAGACAGGATGTCTTGTAGAGCCGACCCCACCACGCGGAATGATCGGCAGGGAACCGCACAGCGGCGCAAGACCGCCCGGCCACGGGACGCGCCGGCCCGGCTGGTGGCGCGGCTGGCGCAACCTGCCCCGATTCTTGCTAGCCGTTACGATGATTCGATAACACCTTGGGAAACCCATTCAATGGAAAGCATCGTCGGCGCGCTCAATGACCTGATCTGGAGCCGTGCCCTCATTGTCCTGTGCCTCGGGGCCGGCCTGTACTTCTCGATACGGACACGTTTCATGCAGGTGCGCGGTTTTGCCGAAATGATTCGCCTGCTGCGTGATGGCAAGGAATCCGAAGCCGGCGTTTCGCCCTTCCAGGCTCTGGCCATGTCGCTTTCCGGCCGGGTCGGCACCGGCAACATTGCGGGTGTGGCCACGGCAATCACCTTCGGCGGCCCGGGAGCGGTGTTCTGGATGTGGATGGTGGCCTTTCTCGGCGCCTCGACGGCCTTCGTGGAATCCACGCTGGCACAGATCTACAAGGAAAAAGACGAAAAAGGCCAGTATCGTGGCGGCCCGGCGTACTACATCGAAAAGGCCATGGGCCAACGCTGGTATGCCTGGATATTCGCCGTTTCCACGGTCATCGCCTGTGGTCTGCTTCTGCCCGGGGTACAAGCCAACAGCATCGCCAATGGGCTGCAAACGGCCTGGGACCTGCCGCCGACCGCTTCGGCGGCGTTACTCGTGGTCGCCCTGGGCTTCATCATTTTTGGCGGCGTGCACCGCATCGCCCACTTCGCCCAGTTGGTGGTGCCGTTCATGGCGCTGGCGTACATGCTGATCGCACTGACGATCCTGTTCCTGAATGTGGAAAAGCTGCCCGCTGTGGTCACTCTGATCTTCGGGGCCGCCTTTGGTGGGCAAGCAGCATTTGGCGCCGTGCTCGGTCTGGCTGTTGAGTGGGGCGTGAAGCGCGGCATCTATTCCAACGAAGCCGGCCAGGGCACCGGCCCGCACCCGGCAGCGGCGGCGGAAGTCTCGCACCCGGCCAAGCAGGGCTACGTGCAGGCCTTTTCGGTCTACGTGGATACCTTGCTGGTCTGCTCGGCTACGGCATTCATGATCCTGTCCACCGGCATGTACAACGTCGTCGACGCTTCCGGTTCGGCCCTCGTCGAACACCTGCCCGGCATCGCCGCCGGCCCGGGCTATGCGCAGGCCGCCGTCGAGACCATTCTGCCCGGCTGGGGCGCGCCGTTTGTGGCCCTGGCGCTGCTGTTCTTCGCCTTCACCACGATCGTTGCCTACTACTACATGGCGGAAACCAACATCGCCTACATCAATCGCCATACCCACAAACCGTGGATGGTGCTGGCGCTGCGCATCGGCATTCTCAGCGCCGTGACTTACGGCACGGTGCGCAGTGCAAGCCTGGCCTGGGGTCTGGGGGATATCGGCGTCGGGCTGATGGCCTGGCTCAACATCGTGGCCATTCTGATTCTGCAGCGGCCCGCCCTGCTGGCCCTGAAAGACTACGAAGCACAGAAAAAAGCCGGCGTGGATCCCGTTTTCGAGCCCGAGAAGCTGGGTATCCGCAACGCCGATTTCTGGAAATAAGCGGGAACCCGAATCACACGCTGCACCGGCCTTGAGCGCCGGTGCAGCGATTCGATATTACGCGGCCGCCTGCTGCTCCGGCAGGGCCTTGGCGTCTTCTTTGATCATATCCGCCGCCCGCTCGCCAATCATGATGGCAGGCGCGTTGGTGTTGCCACCGACCAGCGTGGGCATGATGGAGCAATCCACCACCCGCAGACCCAGCACGCCGCGCACGCGCAGGCGTTCGTCAACCACGGCCATGTCATCCTGCCCCATCTTGCAGGTGCCAACCGGGTGATACTGGGTATCGGCACGGGCACGGATATCGGCCTCGATGGCCTGGGTGTCATGGATATCCACCGGATACAGCATCTTTCCACGCCATGCGGCGAAATGCCGGGATTGCAGTATCCGCAGCTGGGTCCGGCAGCCTTTGACCAGCGTGTCCAGGTCGGCCTCATCACTGAGCAGCCCCATATCGATACGCGGGTCGGCCTGGGGATCCGGGCTTGCCAGCTGCACCGAGCCGCGAGAGCGCGGACGCAGCAAGGTCACGTGGGAACTGAAGCCGTGCCCCAGGTGCATTTTGCGGCCATGGTCATCGACCATCGCGCGCACCAGAATCAGCTGCAGATCGGGCACTTCCACCTCCGGCGCACTGCGGAAAAACGCGCCCGCCTCGGCGTACGGCGTGGTCAGCATGCCATCGCGGCGGCCACGCCAGTCGAGCACGGCCTTGGTGAAACGCCCCACAAACGGCACCGAGATTCCAAAAGTATCGCTGCTGGTGTCCGCCCGATAGCTGTGCACCACATCCAGGTGGTCCTGCAGGTTCGCACCCACACCGGCCAGATCCTGCACCACATCGATCCCCATCTGCTGAAGATGAGCGCCGGGCCCAATTCCCGACAGCTGCAGCAACTGCGGTGAGTTGAAGGCGCCGCCGGCCAGCACTACCTCGGCCTCGCAGCGAATGTCCGACACCTGCCCATCGCGAACCACGCGCACACCCACGGCCCGTTGCTCTTCAAACAGGATTTTCAGCACCCGCGTATGCGTGCGCACGTGCAGGTTGGAGCGCCCCAGATTCGGCACCAGATACGCCTTGGCCGCACTGCAGCGTTCACCATTGCGATGCGTGACCTGATACTCGAAGCAGCCGAATTGCTCGCGGCCGTTGTAATCCGCATTCCGCGGAATGCCTTCGTCTTCGCAGGCCCGCATGAAATGTTCATTCAGCTTGCCGGGGCTGCGCTGATTCATCACGTTCAGCGGACCACCCTGCCCGTGGTACGCATCGCGGAAGTTCTCGTTGTGCTCCGCCTTCTTGAAGTACGGCAGCACCTCGTCATAACTCCAGCCGGTGTTGCCCAGGCTCGCCCAGTGGTCGTAATCCCAGCGGTTGCCGCGCACGTAGACCATGGCGTTGATCGCACTGGATCCGCCCAGGCACTTCCCCCGCGGCTGATAGCTCTTGCGACCATTCATCGCCGGGTTCGGCACCGACTCGAAGCCCCAGTTGAGACTGCCTTTCCGCGGCATGATGGCCACCACGCCAGCCGGCACTTCCACCAGCAGGTCATCCCCGCGGCCACCAACCTCGAGCAGGCAGACACGGACGCTTGGGTCTTCGCTCAAGCGTGCAGCCACGGAACTGCCGGACGAACCCGCCCCCACCACGATGTAGTCAAACGTTTCAGTACTCATGTGTCTCGCCCCATTTTCAAAGGCAGCCGCCGTGTCAACGCGGTTTACACGCGGTAGCGGCCGCTCAGGATGTGATTGCTCCGCGCCACGCGATTGGTGGCGCGCACGTCATGGCCGGGTTCTGCCCTCGCGAGAGAAGCGGCCACCGACGCCGCCCCCATGCCCTCAGTCGCAGATTTTTTGACCATCGTCACATTGTGGTGGGTCCATTGCGGTGAATCCCCTAACTGAAGTTAGGAATTTAGATCGCCGGAGCGGCCCCATTCGACGGAATCCGAGCGCGATTACACATACGCCGGAAGCCCAGCAGCGACGCGACCAGCGCCATCCACCACGACCACGCACCACCCCGGCTCACACCCGTGGCCCGAGAGGGCACATCGAGGTTGTCAGCAGCCGATTGCACGCGCACCACACCGACCACACCGACCGAAGCCGGCGCGGCGGTCTCGGAGGTTGCGGTGAAGTTCAGTGCCGCATCCTCGGCAGAAGCATCCTCGGGAACAGCGACATAGACCGGAACCTGGACGGTTTCCCCCGCCGCCACTTCGATCACATTGTGCTGCAACTGCACCGGCCAACCCTGGGCACTACGCGCAGACACCCGGACCAGATCCACCGCATTGCCGGTATTGGTCACCGCAAACGCCAGTTCGGCCACCCGCCCCGGCGCCGCCAGACCGACACCGGCCACCACGGCGGAAATGCCCCGCCGGAAGGGTCCCGCGCCTTCGGTACTGCGCACGGCGACGCGATAGGTTCGGAAGCCACGACTATCCAGCGTGACCCCGAGCACATAGAAATGCAGGCCATTGGCCTCGTCGCGGTATTCACTCACGACACCGGGCGCGGTGCCCGCGTGAAACAGCGCATCCGCCAACTGGCGGGCATCCCCCAGCGAAATCGGGACCGGCTCCCCCTGCTCCGGCAGGTACAGGCCATTCGGCACCACTTCCGGACGCAGGAAGTCGTAGATGCCCTTGTCCTGGTTGGGCGCAGGAGGCGTGCGGGTATTGATGTCTTCGGGGTGCGCATCAATGGCCCACATGAACGGCGCCAGATCCAGCACATCTTTGGTCTTGGCAATCAGCACGCCGTAGTCCGGACAGAAAGAGTCATAGCCGATGCGATCCACCACCTCGACCGTGTAGCTGACATAACCGCCGCCATCACAGTCATATTGCTCTGCGGTATTGCACGCCGGTGAACGGTCCTCACCCATCAGAACATGCATGCCGTGCAGCCCCACATCCGGAGTGATCGGGTAGAGCGGATAGGCGCGGGGATAGATTGTCGCGATTTGCGGACCCAGCACGGCCAATGCATCCCGCGAAACTTCCATCACCTCATTCGGCTTGATGAAGCCGAGGCGAATCTTGTTGCGCAACATGTGGTGCGAGCCCATCGAAGAGCCCAGCGTGGGCGGAACGCGCCAGCGTTGGTGGGTGCCCCCCGGTCCATTGAAGCTGCCGCGCGACAGGTTCGCCCAGAACCCGGTATAGCTGCGCCGTGCCGGCACCGAATAGGGATTGTTGTAGTTGTCCAGCACCCCGAAAATGTGCGACAGCTCGTGCGCGAATACCGCCCCGCCATCAGATTCGCCCTGGGTCGACAGCACCCCTGGCAGGGCGTGTGACCAGATGCCTTCTGCCGCCGCGAACGAGGTCCACTCCACATAGCGCGTCTCGGCGCTGTTCGGCTTGGCCGGGTCGGGGTTCCCCAGTTCATCGGGCACCGATTCCGGTGTGGGGAACAACATTTCACCGAACTCCTGCCAAACACCGGACTCGTCATAACCGGCATGCAGCAGAAACCGGAAGTGATAGTCCTCGCCGCCGTTCGTCACGATCCCCGCGTTGACATCCGCCAACGAGGCCAGCAGCAGCTCGGTATCGAAATCCTTGCCACAGCTGTCGCCGGACGGGCACGCGGAATCCGCCCCACCGGCATCCCCACCACCCAAGCCGTATTCGTGCTCCTTGCCTTCCATGCGATAAGGACCGAAGGGTGTCGCATCCACGCCAATGAGGCCGTAGGAATCCTCCAGCCAGTATTCATTCACGGTATGAAAGCGATTCAGATCCGAAGGCTGCCGAAACAGAAAATCGGCATAGAAATCACCGACCGATTCCCGCGGGATGCCACCCACCCCGATGGGGTTGTGCAAACCGTTGAGACCCAGCGTGTCACCCCCTTCGGGCAGCGTCACCACGAATTCCCGATCCGGAAAATCCGCCAATACCAAAGCGGCTCGCAGCTTCTTCAACGGCTGCCGGGAAGCGTCGTTCCAGTTCACACCGGGGATGGGCCGATAGTCCTCCGGGCTCATCCACTCGGGCAGAACCCAGGACTCCACTTCCACCGGCGGCGGCATCTTCGGCAACCCCGCTTGAGCGGCAGCCAGCACAGGCCACGCTGTCATCAGCACGGACAGATATCGGTTCACTTTTTGTTCTCCAGCAGTGGCGGCACATGGATGTGCGGCGTTTTTCCCATCTTAGTTCAGGCTTGCGAAGCAACCAAGCACAGCGCCGCCTCGGCACCTGCGGTACGGGGAGTTCCTGCCGCTTTACGGAGCGTATCGATCAGCGCTGGAGCCCCGCAATCGCGGTATACCGGTCGGACCAGCCAGGGAATCGCATAACGCACGCACTCAGTGTCAGCGCCAACACCTGCATCAGAATGAAAACGACTCCGGAATCGAATAACGCCAGACCCAGCAGCCCATACACGAGGTTGGGACTGTGACAAAACGCCACTTTGCGGGCGTTCCAGGCGCGCAGGTTATGCGGTGGTGAGACGTAGATATCCCACACCTGGCTTTGCCACAGCGCCTGCCACAGCGCGATGACGAGGTAGCAGGCGCCCACCGCCAGCCACGGGCTGCCCAGCCCGGACTGACACCACAGCCAGAGCGTGTAGAACCAGAGCCCCTGGCTCAGCCCCCAACCCACACCGAACAGCGTCGCCGCCCCCGGATTCCATGCCCGGCCATCGGTAAACACACCCTTCGGCCAGATCCACCCGTAACCCACCAGCACGATGACCAGATACCCGGCTGCGTAGGCCCACTCGCCGGCACTGGCAGGGAACGGCAGAGTTGACATCAACGCCCCCGGACCACCGGCCAGCGCGAAGATGACCAGCACGCACAGCAGGTAGACCAAAGCGATGGCCCACGCCAGTCGGGGGCGGTACTGCAGCGGGCTTCGGGCGGCATCCATCAAAGCCGCCTAGAAGTTGAACTTCACCGTTCCGCCCCAGGTCCGCCCCGGCCCTTTGCCAACAAGGTATTGATTGAAGACACCGAGGACGAAGGAGTTGGCCGCGTAGTCCTCGTTGGTCAGGTTTTTCACCCAGCCGTTGAATTCCCACATGTTGTTGGGACTGCCAACGTTGAACGAGAAGTTGGTCAGCTGACGTTCCGGCACCCAGCCCACATTCAAGGGCGTGAGGAACTGCTTGGACTGATAGTTGGTGTCGATTCGCGCGGTGAAGCCGAAGCCGCGGATGTTGCCCATGTAGTTCAGGCCCAGAGAGCCCTGAACCTTGGAGGTTCTGGCCAACTGGTTCCCACCGACACTACCGTCCGCCGGACAGGTCACGCCGTCGCAATGAAATGCGCCGGTGTCCTGCACACCGCCAGAGAAAATCACGTCATCGTCATAGGTGGCGTCGTTGTATGTCCCGCCCAGATCCACCGAGAAGCCAAAGGGCAGGAAACTCCGGGCCTCAAGCTCGATACCGTTGCTGCTGGCGCCACCAATATTGGTGATGATGTCCGAAGTCGACAAGCCGGCCGTCGTTGGCGGCACGCCCCCCTGCAGCCCTTCCCATGCGATGTGATAGATCGCGCCGTTCAGCGTGACTACGCCGCCGAAGAAGCTGTTCTTCGCACCCAGCTCATAGGTCCAGTTTTCGGCCTCGTGGTATTCCAGGTCCGCCGGATCGTCGGCGTTGTTGAAGCCACCGGACTTCACCCCCTTGGCCGCCGAGACATACAGCATATTGCTGTCGGTGTACTGCCAGTTCAGGATCGCGCGCGGCGTGAAATACGCATACTTCGCCGAATCAAAGGGCACCACCAGTGCGCTTTCGATCGTGTTCGCAAACGGCAGCACCGGATCCATGGGGGGCGTGTAGGTCACACTCTCGCCGAAACCCAGCATGAAGGAATCGGTGAACCGGGTGACTTCCTTGTCTTCGATGGAATAGCGCGCTTCCAGTGTCGCCTCGATGCGCGGTGTCAGATCGAAACTGACGGATGCGAATATCGCCTGGATTTGGTCTTTGAAGGCCGTCCATTCGCCACGCAGACGACCGCCGTGCTGCCGCACAACCTGATCGTAAGCAGGGGCGACCGTGAGCCGGGTGTTTTCGGCAACCGAGTTGGGGAAAAGCAACGGCTCGTTGCAATTGCTGATGTTTTCCTCGGAGTCCGCGTTGCACAGGTCATTGATGAACAGCGCCGTCCACTCTTCATCCTCCACGATGGAGAAATACAGCCCGGAACTCACCCGCAACCGCGGGGAGAATTCCCAATCGAAACGCAACTCGTGGGAAAACGAATCCAGCTCGGAGTTGGGTCGCGAACTGGCCGTATTGACAAAGGTGTACGCCGCGGGGTTTTCCGTATCCAGCAGGTAGACCGTCGCGTCGGTCAGAATTCCGCGCCCGACCAGCGGGTCTTCGTCGCTGGTGCCACCGTCGGTGTAGGAGTCATGCCGGGCCTGCCCATACAGATAGTAGGCCGTCAGATTCTCGAAAATGTCGTAATCCGCCGAAAACGTGATGACATCGGTCTTGCCGCGAAACCCAACGGCGCGGGGATCGACCACGATGCCGTCCACCGTGCGTTCGGCAACATCGGAGGCGTAATTTGGCAACTCGCCACACCACAAGGTGAAACCGGTTCGATCATAGGTGGGGCTGGGCACACCGATATCGGGCACCGTGGCCACGTTACAGTTGAGGTCATTCTGGGATTCGTAACGCAGGCCGAAGCGCGAGGCGTTGACCCCGGAAATACTGTATCCGGCACCGGTCTCGTGCACGAGATCGCTGCGATAAAAACTGACGCGGGTGCGCAAACTTTCCAGCGGGTCCCAGGCCATGGAGACGCTGATCGTCTCATCTTTGTGCCCGCCCAGCATGCCCTGCACGTTATCGCCAGCGGGGTCGGCGTTCGCGACGGGGTGGCTGTTTTTGGTGTGCCCGTCGTATCGTGAGGTCCCGTAGGTAAATTTCCCGAACCAGCTGTCACTTTTGCCCAAGGGGCCGCTGACGCTCATACGGTACTGTTCCCGGCTGTTGTCACCCAGCGTCGTCATCACATAGCCCTCGCCGGTAGCACCCGGACGCAAGGTCACGTAGTTCACGGCCCCGGCAAAGGCATTTCGGCCGTACAGCGCGTTCTGCGGCCCTTTGACCACTTCAACACGCTGCATATCGATCATGCCCAGGTCGAGCATGGATTGGCGCTGCAGATACACACCGTCCAGAAAGAAGGAGACGTTCTGAATCCGAGACGTGGTGAACTGCTGGGCCAGCCCGCGAATCACGGCGTTGCCGTGCGCACCACCGGACTGAAAGGCCTCAAACGTAAAGCCCGGGGTGGCCGCGGCGATGTCATCCAAGCCCGACATGCCCCGCTGTTCCAGATCGGCAGCGCTGAATGGCGTGACCGAGAGCGGCACTTCCTGCAGGGACTCCTCGCGCTTGCGCGCCGTCACCACAATTTCCTCGACGGCGGGTTTATGCGGAACCGGCTCCAAAACGCGCTTTGGCTCTGCCAGTTTGATGGTTCGCGGCGCCGCAGTCGGTGTGGGCGACGGAGCGGCAGAGGTTTCACTGGCGCGAGCGGGTGCTGGCGCAGCAGGTGCCGGAGTCGGTGTTGCGGTCGCGTTCGCAGTCCCATCGTTCGATACGGGGCCGAACAAGGCATCCAGGTCCGAGTTCGCGGCGGCCACGGTGGATAGCGCAACGGCGCCTGCCAGAATCGGCAACATCAAAATTTCAAGACGGCTTCCCGTGGTCTTCACCTCAGGTTCTCCTTCATTGGGACGATCCCATGTCATTTTTATTTCACACCCCCAATTGATCAGCAAGAAGCCGACCACCTGGAGCATTCTGTCTCCCCGATGCCGTCCATCGAGTTGTCTTATTGTATTATTGATATGACAATTGCACAACGCAAGTCAGACTTCAGAAACGTGAGAATTTCAGATCCGACATGAGCGAAGAGCAGTACACAATCGCGGTTGCGCTCTTTGACTACCTTCCCGTGGCGCTTTCGGCATTCGGATTGCATGCGCTCGCATCCGCGCTGAGCCTGACGCACTCCACAATCGGGCTCTGGGCGCGTGCCGGCGCCTGGTTGATCCCCCTGGGTGGCGTTTTCAAGGCCACCTGGAAATTGCGAATTGCATTGGGCTATCCCGCGCTGGATTGGCTGGAAAACCTGCTCTTCATCTGCCTGGCGCCCGGTTTTCTGCTGGTTGCTCTGGCCACCTCCAGCGCGTATCGCGTCGCACGCAGCGGCGCGCTTTCGCGGGGGGCAAAGCCGGGGCCGTTGGGGGTCCTGGCTCTTCCCGCAATTATCGGCGGCAGCTTGGCCCTCATTTATCCGGACACACGTATCTGGTTTTTCAGTCTGCTGGCGCTCACAACGCTGGCCAACCTCTGGCTGGTCATTGCCGCCTATCGCTGGACCCTGCTGCTACAGACCGGGCGTCTGTGCAGAATCAGCCTGGTTGCCGCCTTTCTCGGGACGCTCGCGTTGAGCGGCTTTGCCCGTCTGCCCCCCACCGAATGGACGGCCTGGATACAGGAGAGCACGAATTTGATCATCCAGGGCCTCTTCGCCTGGGCATTCTGGAGCATCTACCAGGGCATGCGACGGGCAGCGCCTTTCCCCGACCACTCCAACCCTGGAAATACGCCATGACCCCCATCAAGCTCATCTGCGTCTTGTTGCTGCTGTTGCAGTCACCCTGGGCGTTTTCCAAGGCGCCCGGCGAATCGCTGCCGGCATACGAGCTGACCGACGAAACCGGCGCCGAACACGTGCTCGGCACCGCCGTGCGGCGCATCTATGCAACCACGGACCGCAAAGGCGACAAGTTGCTCGCAGCAGCCATGGAGTCCCGCGATCAGACCACGCTGGACACTCAGTCTGCGGTGGTCATTGCAGATATCAGCGAGGCTCCTGGCTTCGTCAAGCGAATCATCAGAAGCAGCCTGAAGGATCGCAGCTATCGCAGCTGGCTCGACCTGCGTGGAAGCACGCGATCCACCCTGCCCGCCCGCGCCGACGGCGTGACGGTCATCGACCTGGACCAGCGGCGCATCCGGGAAATCCGTCACATCACTGATCAGGCGTCCCTCGAGACCCTGCTCGATGAAAAGCTGCTGCCGTTGCCGTCACCCGCGCCCGAACCCACCCTGGAGACACCCTGATGGAAACATCCAACAAGACCGCCCGCGAACTCTGGGCTGAGGTCAAGGCCAACCCGACGCGCGCCCGGTTCGGCTACGGACGCAAAGCGGCGCTGGTGAACATCGACCTGCAAAAGGCCTATACCGCGACCGACCGGTTCAAAACCGCCTACGAAACCGACCCGCGTCAAATCGAGTACATCAACGCGCTGGCCGCCCGCTTTCGCGCGCGCCGCTGGCCGGTGGTGTGGACGCACGTGGCGTATCTCGAATCCGGCGAAGATGCGGGGGTCTGGGGTACCCGCACCAACACCCCGGATTCGCTGCAGAACATCAAGTACAACTCCGAGCGCGCCGAATTCGATGACCGCTGCGAAGTCGATCCTTCCCAGGATGTGATTTACACCAAGCGCATGCCATCGCCGTTTTTCGAAACACCCTTGCAGTCCCTGCTGGTATGGCACCAGGTCGATACCCTGGTGATCACCGGCGGCTCAACATCCGGTTGCGTCCGGGCGGCCGCCGTGGACTCGCTCTCGCGCGGCTATCGGACGATCGTTCCGGAACAGTGCGTGGCGGACAAGCACGAAAGCTATCACTTCGCCAACCTCACCGACATGATGCTCAAGTACGCAGACGTGGTCGACGTGCAGGAAACGCTCGACTGGCTGGACAGCGCGCAGACGGCGCAGGAATGAGGAGGACCCGATGAAAAGCAACCCGGGTTATTACGCGGAGTGGCCCTGGCCTGACCGCCCCAGGATCCGCTGGCCGAATTCGGCACGCCTGGCGTTCTGGGTCGCGCCGAACATCGAATTTTACGAACTGAATCCCCCAGCCAACCCGCACCGAAAAGCCTGGCCCCAGCCATCCCCGTACGTGCCGGGCTACAGCATTCGCGACTACGGAAACCGGGTCGGGCACATGCGGCAGATGGCCCTGCTCGATAAATACGGCATTCGCGGGTCGATCTCCCTCTCCGCAGCGCTGTGCGAACACCACCCGGAGATCATCCAGATGTGCGCCGAGCGGAATTGGGAGTTCTTCAGCCATGGCATCTACAACACACGCTATACCTACGGCCTGACCGAAGACCAGGAGCGGTCCATGATCCTGGACGCGATGGATACCATCGAGAAAGCCAGCGGCCAGCGACCCGCGGGATACCTGGCGCCGGCGCTGTCGCACTCCGAAGTCACGCTCGATTTGTTTGCGGAAGCCGGGGGCATCTATACCTGCGACCTGTTCCATGACGACCAGCCCACACCGCTGACGGTGCGCGGTGGGCAGCGATTCGTCTCGGTGCCTTACTCGCTGGAGATGAACGATACGATTGCCTATGTGGTGAACAAGGTGACGCCCCGCGCCTACGGCCAGATGCTCAAAGACTGCTTTGACCGGCTGTATGCAGAAGGAGCGGACAACGGCACCGTCATGTGCATCCCCACGCACAATTATCAGGTGGCCTGCCCGCACCGCTTGCGCGCGTTTGAAGAGGCGCTGGAATACATCACCGGGCATTCCGATGTCTGGGTCACAACCGGGCGGGAAATCGCCCAGCACTATCTGGATCACCACTACGATCAGGCCCTGGAAGCCCAAGGGGGCAAGCTGTGAGCACGCGTAGCTACGGCATGGACCATGACCGCTACGACTGGTCCCTGCTCACCCGTCGCCCCCCGATCACGTGGCCAAACGGTGCGCAACTGGCCCTATGGGTCACCGTCGCCGTCCCGGTCTATCCGCTCAATCCGCGCAAGCAACCCGTGGCGGTACCGGGGAACATGACCATGCCCTACCCCGACCTGCGCCACTACAGCCTGCGCGACTACGGAAACCGGGTGGGAATCTATCGGGTGCTCGCCGCGCTGGATGCCGCAGGAGTCCGACCCACGCTGGCCGTGAACGGCGCCTGTCCCGAGGTGTATCCGAAGCTGTTTGACCACCTGTGCCGCCGCGGTGACGAAATCCTCGCGCACTCCTGGAATATGGACAGCGCGCATGCCGCGGGGCTCGATGAAGCCGCGGAAGATGCACTGATCCAGAAAACGCTCTCCACCCTGCGGGAACAGTCCGGGCAGCGCGTTCGCGGGTGGCTCTCGCCCGGCAAATTGCAAAGCGAAAACACCCCGGAACTGCTGCGCAAGCACGGCGTTGATTTCCATTGCGACTGGGTGAACGACGAGTTGCCGTACAGCTTTCGGACGGCAGCCGGCCCCTTATGGTCGCTGCCGCTCACGACCGAATTGGAAGATCGATTCCTGATCAACGACAACTTCCATTCCGCCGAGGAATGGGCGGTGCAAATCTGTGACGCAGCGGATGCGCTGCATCGCGAAGCGACCGCGCAGGGAGGCCGGCTACTGGCACTGCACCTGCATCCCTGGCTGATGGGCCAACCGCACCGCATGCGCTACCTGGAACAGGCATTGGCCCATATCACCGCGCTACCCGGGGTGTGGTCGGCGAGCGCCAGCGAAATCGTCGACCACCACGCAAGCTGCAGCAGCGAATGAGCGGGCAAACCGCCTTCGACAAGCTGTGGGCGGCACATGCCATCAGCACCGACGCCGATGGCAGCACGCTGCTGCTGATCGACCGGGTCTTCCTGCACGAACGCACCGGTGCGGTGGCGCTGGAAAGCCTTGCCACCGCTGGACGCCCGATCCTTGCACCGGAGCAGGCTTTCTGCACCATGGATCACATCGTGGATACCACGCTGGGCCGCAGCGACGACACCCGGATGCCCAGCGGTGGGGAATTCATTCGTGCCACCCGCAAGGCCGCCCTTGCCGCAGGCATTCGTCTGTTCGACCTGGATGACCCTCTGCAGGGCATCGTTCATGTCATCAGCCCGGAGCTTGGGATTGCCCTCCCCGGCCTGACCGTCGTGTGCCCCGACTCGCACACCTGCACCCAGGGGGCGCTCGGCGCGTTGGCATTTGGTATCGGCTCCTCGGAAGCGGAGCACGCACTGGCGACACGCTGCCTGCGTCTGCAGAAGCCGCGCAACATGCGCGTCGCCTTCCACGGCGCACTCGCACCGGGTGTCAGTGCCAAGGACATGATCCTGCACCTGATCAGCCAGCATGGCGCCGACGGAGGGCGCGGCCACGTGGTGGAATTCAGCGGAACCGCGGTCCAGAACCTGGGCATGGAAGGACGCATGACGCTCTGCAACATGGCCGTCGAGTTCGGCGCATTTTCCGGGCTGGTCGCCCCCGACGACACCACGATCAAGTATGTCCAGGGTCGGCCCTATGCACCGCGTGGACCCGCCTGGGAGACAGCGGTGGCCGCCTGGCGCCACCTGCGTTCCGATGACGATGCGGCTTTTGATCAGCAGATCGATATCGACGCCGGCTCCATCGCCCCCACCATCACCTGGGGAACCAGCCCGCAGCACGCCGTTGCGATTGACCAGCCGGTTCCCGACCCGGCATCCGAACAGGACCCTGCGCGCACGTCCGCCATGCAGCGCGCGCTGACCTACATGGGGCTGACCCCGGGCACAGACCTGCGCGGCTTGCCGATCGATGCGGCGTTCATCGGCTCCTGTACCAACAGCCGCCTTTCCGACCTGCGCAGCGCCGCCGAAGTGTTGCAGGGCCGGCGGGTCGCGCCCGGTGTGCGCGCCATCTGCGTCCCCGGTTCGATGAGCGTCAAACGCGCCGCCGAAGCCGAGGGCCTGGATACGGTGTTCCGCGCGGCGGGCTTCGAGTGGCGCGAGGCGGGGTGCTCGATGTGCTTTTTTGCCGGCGGGGAATCGATGGGCTACCGCGAGCGGGTGGTCTCCACCACCAACCGCAACTTCGAATCCCGCCAGGGGCCGGAAACCCGGACCCATCTCGCCAGCCCGGCCACCGTCGCCGCGAGTGCGGTCCTCGGTCGGCTGGGTGCCGCCGCAGAGGTTCTTCGGGCATGACGCCGTTCACCGTGCATACCGGCGTCGCCGCCCCGTTGCTGCGGGAGAATGTGGACACCGACGCCATTATCCCTTCCCGCGAAATGCGAACGACGGGGAAGAGCGGCCTGGCACCGGGGCTTTTCGCCGGCTGGAGGTATCAGGATCAAAGCACGCGCACCCCGAATCCCGACTTCATCCTGAATCGACCCGAGTATCACGACTGCAGCATCCTGCTGGCCGGCAGCAACTTTGGCTGTGGCTCGTCGAGGGAGCATGCCGTGTGGGCGCTGAAGGAGTTCGGCATCCGCTGCATCATTGCGCCGAGTTTCGGGGCCATCTTCGCCAACAACTGTGTCCGCAACGGCCTCTTGCCTTTGCCGCTGCCGGCGCAGGAGATTGCCGAACTCGCCGACCGTGTCGCGCAGGACCCGCAACACCATCGCCTGCAGATTGACCTGAAGTCCGCAACATTGACGATGGCTGGAGAATGCTCGCGGCCTATTAGCGTGGACAGCACGACCCGACGGATGCTTCTGGAGGGCCTTGATGCGATCGGCCTGACGCTGCAATCTACGGACAGCGTGCAGGCGTTCATAACCGAGGACCGGCGCCAGCGTCCCTGGGCCTATATCGCGCATGACAGCAACCGATAAACACGCCGAAACCGTCCTGATTACCGGTGGCGCACGCGGGATGGGCGCTATCGCCGCCGACGCCTTGGCCGCGGATGGCGCCACCGTGATCATCGCGGACTGGGAAGGCGAAGCCGGGGCCCGTCTCGAGAGCCAGCAGCGGGCAGCCGGACGTGACGTGCACTTTCTGTACGTTAATCTGGCAGAGCTGGACTCGGTGGATGCATTGGTCAGCACCATCCACCGTCGCTGGCCCTGCATCGATCTTCTGATGTGCAACGCTGGCCTCACCTACCCGGTCTACCAGAGCAATCGGGCGGGGATCGACATCCACCTGGCGGCGTGCCATCTCGGTCACTTCAAGCTTGTCTCCGGACTGCAGCCTCTGATGGCCCAATCCCGGGCGGCGCGCGTGATCTTCGTCGCCTCGGAAGGTCATCGCGCCTGTGCCGACCTCGCCACCAATGATCCGGCAGGAACCACGTTCTGGAACGGGCACCGGGTTCGACACGCGGCCGCATTTCAGGCCTATGCCCGGGCAAAGCTCGCCACCCTGCTGTGCCTTCCGGTGTGGCAACGCACGCTGTCCGAGCAGGGCATCCAGGTTGCCGCGGTTTCACCGGGATACTTTGTGAACACGGGTATCCACCGTGAAATGCGCGGCATCTTCCGCGCCGTTGCGGTGTGCGTCTTCGGGCTGGGGACCCTGCTGCGCCTGAACACCCCGCAACGCGGCGCCCGCGCATTGATCAGAATGGCCCGAGTGCCGGCCACGGCGTTTCCCGACGGCGAATACTGGAGTCATCGCTCCCGGCTGGAACCCAGCCGCTTGGCGCGTGATCCCACTCTCCAACTCACAGCATTTGCATGGAGTCAACGGCTATGCGGTCTTTCCTGAGTCCCGGTTTTATCACGCGCAGGCTGCGACTCCGCTCAAGTGGGGTCGCCCTCAGCCTGCTGACTTCCGTCACCGTCCTCACCGGGTGCACCGGCCTGCCCAAAAACGTGCGCCCCATTGACGATTTTTCGCTGCCCGACTATCTGGGCACGTGGTACGAAATCGCCCGCCTGGATCACTCCTTTGAGCGCGGCCTGACCCAAGTCAGCGCGCATTACCAACTCGACGAAAAGGGCCGCGTGCAGGTCACCAATCGCGGCTGGGATGCGGCCAAGGCGCGGTGGCGCAGCGCCGAAGGCAATGCCACTTTCCTTGACCGCGAAACCGTTGGCCATCTGGGCGTTCAGTTCTTCTGGCCCTTACGCGTTTCCTACGTCATTTTTGAGTGGGATCGCACGGCCGGGGTTGCATTCGTTTCCGGGCCGTCGCACTCCACACTGTGGCTCCTCGCCAGGTCGCCGACGGTCCCGCTGGAAGTCCAGCAGCGCTTCGAGCGCACCGCGGCAAGCAAGGGCTTTGCCACCGACGGTCTCATCTGGGTTGCCCAGGACGCAGATCCCGATCGCCCCGAGGGTGAGCCGCCGTCGCAGCCGTAATGCCGGTCCGAAACTGGCCCCTGGCCCGCCAACTGTCCGCCGGAGTCCATCGCATCTGCGGCTGCGGCCACAGCCCGAACTGGCCGGAATGTGCGCAAGACCAGCCTGGCTGCCCTGCCCGAGCCCACATCCTGAAGCTGGATCAGCCGCGTTTCGTATGGATTTGCCAGTGCCAGAACAGCCGGACGGCACCGTTATGCGACGGTGAGGGGCACCTGCAAAATCGGCCCGGGGCCGACTGAGTTGCGCGTCAATCCTGCGCCGGTGGCAAGCGGCCGCCCTGCCCCGCTTCGGGCAGATCCAGTCGCAGTGGCGGGCGCTCATGGCCAAACGCAACGGGCAACGCCGGCAGCTTGACGAAGCGGCCATCCGGCAGCGTCAGCTGACACAGCCCCCCCGCATTCAGATGCGGGTCGTCAAGCAAGTCTTCCGGGGTATTGATCGGCGCGAATGGCAACCCCGTATGCTCCAGGCGCGCCATCAGGTCGGCCTTGTTCAATGCACCGAGCGTTTGGCGAATCACCGGCAGAATGTCTTCACGTCGACGAACCCGCTCGGCATTGGTTGCCAGCCCTGCGTCCGCTGCAAGCTCACTCAGGTCGAAGGCTTTGCAGAACTGACGCCACTGGGTATCGCTGACGACGGCGACAAAGAGTTGCTGCTGATCCGCCGTATCGAAAATGTCGTAGACCGCCCACGCCGAAGTGCGCACGCTCATGGGCTGCAAGGGTTTCTGGCTGACCGCATGCTGCGCCATATGCTGCCCGACCAGGAATGCGGTGGTCTCGAAGAGTGCGCTGTGCACATGCTCGCCCATCCCGGTGCGATGCCGTCGCTCCAATGCCGCCAGAATCGCGATCACGCCGAACATCCCCCCCGTCACATCGATGACCGAAGCCCCGGCTCGCATCGGCTTGCCCGGCAGCCCGGTCATGTAGGCGAGCCCTCCCATCATCTGCGTCACCTCATCCAGGGCGGTACGGTGGCTGTAGGGGCCCTCGAGAAAGCCCTTGAGTGAGCAATAAATCAGTCCGGGGTTATCCGCGCGCAATGCGTCGTAGCCCAGCCCGCGCTCCTCCATCGCTCCCGGGCGAAAATTCTCGATCACGATGTCGGCTCGCTGGCACAACGCACGCGCTTCCGCTCGCCCCGCGTCGGTGTTCGTGTCCAGGCATACGCTGCTTTTGTTGCGGTTGTACATCGGGAAATATCCCGCCCCGGACCCCGGCAGCCGGCGTGTTTTGTCGCCACCGGGCGGCTCGATCTTGACCACGTCGGCTCCCAGGTCTGCGAGGATGAGACCAACAACCGGCCCCATCACCATGTGGGTGAACTCGACTACGGTCAGCCCCTCCAGGGGCAATGCGGCATGCGCCATGAAGTCAGCTCTCTTTGATAGATTGTTATATTATTATGTCATTTCTCAGGCGGAGCGTCAGCATGCTGTCCCCCAACCGCGTCGAAATCAGTGAAGTGGGTCCACGAGACGGCTTGCAGAGCATCCGTCATGTCATGCCCACCGAACTCAAGAAGGCCTGGATTGCCGCTGAAGCCGCAGCCGGTGTCCCGGAAATCGAAGTGGGCTCGTTCGTGCCGGCCCGCATCCTGCCGCAACTGGCCGATACGGCCGAACTGGTGAAATTCGCTCGCGGGCTGCCCGGGCTGAATGTGGCTGTGCTGGTGCCCAACCTGCGTGGCGCACTGGACGCGCTGGAGGCCGGGGCGCACAAGATCACGATCCCCCTCTCCGTTTCGGAAACGCACAGCCTCAAGAATGTGCGCCGCACCCACCAACAGATGCTGGAAGAAGTGCGCCACATTGCGGCGGCCATTGCCGAGCGGCCACCCAGCCAGCGCCCTACGCTGGAAGGGGGCTTGTCGACCGCCTTCGGCTGCACGCTCGAGGGGCGGATCACCGTCGACCAGGTGCTGCGCGCGGCGGAAGGATTACTTGAGGCGGGCTGCGATGAAATCGGCCTGTCCGACACCACGGGATTTGCCGACCCGCGAAGTGTTCGCCAACGAACCCAGGCGCTGTGGGACCGCTTTGGTCGCGACAAGCTCAGCGGCATTCACCTGCACAACACCCGCGGCCAGGGGCTGGCCTGCGCTCTTGCCGCACTGGAAACCGGGCTCACGACGCTGGATGCCTCGCTGGGGGGAATTGGCGGCTGCCCGTTCGCTCCGGGCGCTTCCGGCAATATCGTGACCGAAGATCTGGTGTTCATGCTCGAATCCATGGGCGTGAACACCGGAATCGATATCGACGCGCTGATCGAGGTCCGCAAGTCGCTGCGCACCTGGCTCCCCGCGGAGATCGAACTCTTCGGCTTCACCGCGGATGCCGGCCTGCCCAAAGGGTTCACCCCAACCTCAGGAGCGGCGTCATGACATCGATCCCGCAGGCAGCATGGGCACTGCTGGCGGCCACACTGCTCGGCTGCAGTGCCGACAGTCACAGCGTACACACGGACACGGATGCGCTCACCCCACCCGTGTTCGAAAAATTCATCGTCAAGGATCCGCAGGTTTCCGCTGCATTCCTCGACACCGCAGACTTCGACGGCGACGGTGTCCTGGAAATCGTGCTCAGCAGCCTGGTGGAGTTCAACGTCGGCCCACCCAATGCCACCAGCCGCGGGGCATTACGCATTTTTCGCTCGGACACCGGCACGCTGGAGGGCCCCTGGAGCGAGCAGGTGGTCATCAGCACCGTCGACCTGCTGAACCTGGGCGAGGGCTGGCCGTTCATCAATACGCCGCAGGTCATGGACGTGGACCAGGACGGCATATTGGACATCGTCGTGCAGACCGGCTTTCTGTCCACGCTAGGCGGCGCGCACTTCGTCATGCGCGGCACCGACCCGGCGGCGGCTGTGTTTCCGCATACCGAACGGTTCTACTTCTCAGCCGACACCCACAAACTGCTCTCCAACAACTTTTACTGGCATGAGTCGGTGCAGATCGATCTCGACGGGGATGGTCGGTTGGATATCCTGACGACATCCGCGCAGACACAACGCGCTACCAACCCCCTGGGGAGTCCGGTATGTGATGAAGCGCAGCAGCCTAACGGTCGCTGCGCGGAAAAGGTGGTGCAGTGGTACCGGAACACGGGAACGTCGGACGTCATCGGAAAGCCGGTGTTCGAGCACTACCGCATCGCCCCGGAACTGAATGTGGGCGGTGTGTTCCTGAAAAGCTTCGATGTCGATCGCGACAATGACCCGGACATCGTGCTCAGCCAGTTTTTCGGCCCTCCCGAAGAGCCCGCGCTGATCTGGCTGGAAAACCTGTCACCCCCTGCCCCAGCCAATGCCTATCAGGGCGAATGGGCGCTGCATGAGATTGATCGAAGCATCGGGCTGGGTTACCACATCGACTTCGCGGATATCGACGGTGACGGGCACGAGGAACTGATTGCGGGCAACCATAACAACCAGGACGACCCGCGTCTCACCGATGCGAACGGCGTTGTTCACGGCCCCGGGATCTACTATTTCGAGATCCCGTCCGACCCGAGGAGCACCTCGCAATGGCCGCGGGTCGTGATCGACGAGGAACTGGCAGTGAACCTCGACTACGGCAGCTCACCGCATAGCCAGGGGGTTCCCGGCATATGGGACGCTGGCGACCTCAACGGTGATGGCAGGCTTGACCTTGCCGTGCCGGGGGATGGGAACACCGACCTGTATGTCTACCTGCAAACAGCCGATGGCCGCTTTGAGCGTCAGGTGATCGACAGCGGAAAAACCTTTGGCATGGCGCAGATTCGGGACATCGACGGGGACGGAACATTCGAGGTCATCGCCGCCATGCATAACGCTCTGGATGGAGAAACCCGACTGGATTTTCCTCCGGGCTTTCTTGCCATCTACCGGCTCCAGCGCTGAGCAGCGACTGTTAGCCGCGATACTCCTCGGCATCGAGCTCGAGCCGGAACTGGAATCGTCGCGGATTATGGTGACAGTACAGAATGTCGACCAGCCGTCCGGTCCGATCAAAGATGCGGCGCACCATCAGCAGGGTGGGTGCGCCGATGTCCATCGCCAGACTTTCGGCAAAGAATGCCTGTGCAGGAACGGCCGAGATGACCTGATCGATCTTGTGAATATCGATCCCGTTCTCTCTGAGGATGTCCAGCCGAACGCGACTCTCCAGGTTTTTCCTGGTGTAACCCTTCTGAATGCCGACCGTCCAGCTGATGAGATGCCCATAGGGCATGCCATCCGCCGTGCTGCGGATACGCGTTGCCCGGTGAGCCAACTCGCCACGCTCGAGCCCGAGTTCGGCGGCGACATCACCGGGCGGGAGCTGCTCCCCCACATCCAGCACCTTGACCCGGGTCCGTTGCGCCAGGCTCGCGAGCTTTTCCAGCTCGCCAACCAGCGGGACATGAACGGACTCGCTTGCCGGCGCATAGGTGACGAATGTGCCCTTGCCGCGCCGTCTTTCCACCAGCTCGGCGCTGGCCAAATCGTCCAGTGCACGTTTTGCCGTGATACGCGATACCGAGAACCCCTTGGCCAGCTCCTCCTCGGTCGGCATTTTTTCGCCGTAGGGAATCGAGCCGTTGAGGATGCGGTTCTTCAGCAGCGTGAAGAGCTGAAAATACAGCGGCGTCGGCGCGTCATCCTGGATCAGGCGCAATTCGCGCTCGGTGAAAAGCTCTGCCATTGACGCCATCAGGTAATTGTCTCGTTGAGCCGCATTCGTCATTCTAGCGATTCCCCTTCGAAAACTTCTCGCGCTGGTCGTCGGACCCACACGATTCGAGTCGTGCAAGGACACTTTCCAGCGGCAGAACCTCCGCATATTTGGCATGCAAATCGTGCAGATTGGCCGCGTGCGCCTCGGCGTTGCGGTCGCCCACAGACTCCTCCGGCACGACAACCGGATAATCGTGCTGGAGCCCGTCCACGACCGTGGCCCGAACGCACCCCGAAGTGGTCAACCCCGTCACCACCAGCGAGTCCACCGCGGCTCGGGTGAGCATCGCGGCAAGATCCGTCGCAAAGAAGGCGCTGGCCCATTGCTTTTCGATCACCGGCTCATGCGGCCGCGGCTCCAGTGCCAGGTCAACCTGAACCCAGGGCGAGTCGGGCGTGAGCAGATTCAAGGCGGGCAACCGTGCCCGAAAAACCCGCGCCTGTTCCGCGCCGCGATAGACCACCGTGGTGAAAAACACGGGGAGATCCCGTTCCCTGAACACCTGCAGCAGACGTGCGTTGGCCCGGACCACCTCCGGGCAATGACTGCCCAGCGGGCATTCGGGGTCGGTGAACCCACGAATCATGTCGACCAGAATCAACGCGGGGCGAGCCCCGAGATCCTGCGCCTTGCGTGCGAGGTCAGCCACTCACTTTCTCCGTAATAAATGCCCTGAGCGAGTCCGCCAGCACAGCGGCCTGCTGCTCGCATGCGTAACTTCGGCCCCCGGAAATTTCCAGCAACGAGGCGTCGGGACGCAGCGCGCAGGCCGCTTGAAAAGCCGCGTAAAGGGTGTCATCCGTTCCTCCACACAACCACAGCGGACAACCAACCCGTCGCAACTGCGCTTCCGTGTGGGCACCCGCCACGGCGACGTAGGCGGCATCGTAGAGGCTGCCGGCGCGCAGTGCCGCCGCCAGTTCACGCTGTGCAATGGCCAGCGGCGAATCCGGGTCCTTCTCCCGCAGCCGACGCCAGAGCGTGGCCAGGAAATCGCCGGCAGTATCCATTTCCGGCATCCACCGATTCGAACGCAGGCGTGCCGCCAGTTCGGCGGAGAGCAGGCACGGGCCGGAAAGAGCCAGCGCCCTCACCGAAGCGGGATAGTCATCTGCCATTTGCAGAGCGATGGCCGCTCCGGTGTGGTGACCGAAGAGTAAAAAGGTGTCCCCGCTCAGCGTGCAGGCTGCGGCGTGCAGCGCCGCCGCGACATGCGCAAGGTCAAAAGCATTCGCCTCCGCCGACCGACCCCGGCCCCGTGTGGCGGGCAGTGGGTCGGACATGCCAAACCCGGGTGTATCCAGGGCCACCACGTCGAAGGGGTCGGCCAGCTGTGCCATCAGCGACTCGTACATCGCCGAGTCGCTCGGGGTCTGATGCAGCAGCACGATCATGGGACGACGTGGGTGCTTGGCATCCGGCGCCCCAAATCGCCTGCGGTAGTGGATCTGCCCGCCACCCAGGGTTTCCGGCAATCGCAGATATCCGCGCTCAGCGCCGCCCATGCGTCCCAGCTCGACCAGGGTGGATCATGAGCCCAGCTCCACCGATACCCATTTCAGCTCGGTGAACTCCTCGATGCTGTAATGGCCGCCCGAGCGGCCCAAACCCGACAGGCCGGTACCACCCACCGGCGCCAGTGCGTTGCTCTGGAAACTGTGCATACCGATATGCACCGCGCCGCTGCGGATACCGCGCGCCGCGCGAAATGCGGACTTCACGTCGCGGGTCAGCACGGCTGCGGAAAGACCGAACTGCGAGTCATTGGCGAGGGCGATCGCGCCATCGAGGTCATCTGCCGGCAGGACCGAAACCAGCGGCCCAAAGCTTTCCTCACGCCAGACGGTGGCCGCTCGGGGGGTATCCACGAGCACGGTCGGTGCATAGGTCAACCCCTGCACCACCTGCCCCCCGGTGAGCACCTGTGCGCCAGAGGCCTGCGCAGATTCTTGATGTTGCTGGATTTTTTCCAGCGCCTTTCGATTGATCAGTGGACCATACACGGTGGCCGGGTCTCGCAGGTCGCCCAGGAAAAGGCTCTCGCAAGCGGCCTTGAAAGCATCGCAAAAGCGGCTGTAGCACTCACGCTCGACGATGATTCGCGAGTTCGCCATGCAGATCTGACCGGCGTGCGCGAACATTCCCGCCGCAGCGATGGCCGCCGCTTCGCCGGGGTCGGCATCTTTGAGTACCAGCAGCGCGCTCTTCCCGCCCAGCTCCAGCTGCGTCCTCAGCATTCGCCGCATGGCCTGCGCCCCGATCGCCTGTCCGGTGGCGGTCGACCCGGTCAATGCAATACCGGCGATATCGGGATGCGCACACAGCGGCGCGCCACACTCCGCACCGAAACCGGGCAGCACCGAGATTGCCGCAGGCGGCAGCCCGGCCTCCAGCAATACCGCGGCAAAGCGCAGCGCTGTCAGCGGCGTTTCCTCCGAGGGCTTGATCACGACGGCGTTGCCGGCCGCCAGGGGAAACGCGACCATTTTTGCGAGCAGCGCCAGAGGCGCGTTGTACGGTGATACCACCGCAATCACGCCGAGCGGCTCGCGAAACACCATGGAAATCCGCTGCGGATTGTCGTTCGGAAAGGTATCGCCGTAGAGTCGCCGCACCTCGCCAGCCGCGGTCCGCAACAGGTCCACGGTGTAGCGAATTTCCCCTCGGGCCTTGGTGATGGTGGAGCCGGATTCATCGATCAGGGTGTTCAGGAAAAGCGCCTCACCGCGTTCGCGCACGATTTCCGCGGCATCCAGCAAAACCGCTTCCCGCTCCGAAGGCGCGAGAGCCGACCAGACGGCGAAGCCCTGTTTGGCCACGGCCACCGCGCGATCCACGTCAGCCGAGCCCGCGCGGGCGACCTCCGCCATGGGTTCTTCCCGGGCGGGATTCAGTACCGCAAAGGTCTTTCCATCTGCGGCGTCGCACCAGGCGCCATCTATCAGCAACTGGGTCGGGATGCCGGCACTGACGGGAGATACGGCCGGTGGCGAAATCATCGCGCCGCCACCCCGATAACGCGGGTTCCGCGGAAGAACTCGAAGGTTTCCACCGTCCCTTCATCGCCCAGACCCGACAGTCCCCAGGCCGGCCGCGGCGCCTGCGGATGCAGGTTCAGCATCGTCACCGCGTTGATCTTGATCAGACCGGCACGCAGCTGCCCGGCGATGTTCCAGGCGTGCTGCTCCTCCCCAAACACATAGGCCGCCAACCCAAACGGTGTCTGGTTGGCCAGCTGAACGGCTTCTGCATCGCTGGAAAACCCGTGCACGGCGGCGACAGGCCCAAAGATTTCCTCGCAACTCGCGTCGGGCGCCAGCCCGGTCAGCAAGGTGGGTGGATAAAACCAGCCTGGCCCCACGGGCACGGCAGCCGGCTGAATTGCTGTGCCTCCCCGGCTCTGCAGTCGCTGCACCGCAGCGGCAACGCGATCACGATGAACGGCAGACACCAGCGGCCCCATCTGGCTGGCCGGATCGGTCGACGGACCGACGCGCACCGCGGCCAGGCGCTCGCTGACGGCTTCCATGACCGCCGGCATGACATCAACATGCACCAGCAGGCGGCCCAGGGCCCGGCACCACTGGCCATTGAGCGTGGTCAGCGCGGTGACCACGCCGTCAGCTGCACGCTCGACATCGGCATCGGCCAGGACGACCAGGGGGTTATTCCCCCCCAACTCGAGCTGCGCCGGTTTGATGTCGTGGGCACAGGCCGCGGCCACGGCCCGCCCGGCTTCCAACCCCCCGGTGAATGACACCGCACGGATTCGGGGGTCCGCACACAACGCTGCTCCGGTGCGTCCATCCCCGTGCACCAGCTGCAGCATCCCCGATGGCAAACCGGCTTCTGCAGCAGCCTCCACCAGCAATTGGCCGGACACCGGCGCCCATTCGGAGGGCTTGAGAATGACCGGGCAACCTGCGGCCAACGCCGAGGCAATCTTGTGTGCAGCGATACCGGCCGGCGCATTCCACGGCGCGATGATCGCCGCCGGCCCCAATGGCAGCCGCTCGATCCTCAGCGGACCGTGCGGGCCGTCCTTGGCTTCGGGAACCGGGGGATTGCGCACCAGATCTGCCGCTTGCCGGAACGCACCGACACATAGCAGCACGAATTTTTCCGTCAGCGTGTGCAGGACACCGGTCTGACACGCATCCGCTTCGGCAATGGCGGGGCCCTTCGCCGCGATGGCATCTGCGATGGCTTCCAGGCTTGCCGCACGCGCCGAGGCCGAAAGCTCCAGCCAGGAGTTGACGGCGTGCTGTTCCGCGGCAACGCGCAGCGCGGCATCAATCTGCTCCGCCCCGGAATTCCGCTGCTCAAACAGCACCGCTTCGGTATTCGCATTCTGTACGGCTGCAGCGCCGTGCTCGCTGGGAACTTCCCAACGGCCGTCGATGTAATTACGCAACATCTGTGCTGGCTCTCAGTCTTTTTTTCCGACAACACCAAACCCGAGCTGCTCCGCACCCTCGACCAGGAACTGTGCGGTCTGCAGACGCCCACGCTCCGCCGGGAAAGCCTGGACCAGGCCCATCGCCAGATCACGAATCGCGCGTGACGCGGGCATCGAGAACCCGGTACCCGACGTTCCCATCATTTTCAGTGCGCTTTGCGCCACCTTGAAGCTGTACTCGGCAATCTGGCCCTTGGCCGTGCGCCAGAAGGCGTTGATTTCCGCTTTCGGCAGGGGCGGATTCGGCATCGATTCCAGCCGCACCTGGCGCTGCGCCCAGAGCATCGCCGTATGCAGGTCGGCATACATGTGACCAATCAGTTCCTGCTGGAAAGCGCCCGTGCCGATGGGCTTCCCGGTATCCGCAAACTTGCGACTGGTCACCTGGTGCATGGCAGCGTCATACGCGGCGTAGGCGCCGCCCAGATAGATCACGCTGGCGGCCACCTGATTGCCCACGAAAGATGTCCGGCTCATTTCGCAGCTGCGTGCAAACGCGCCCCGAATCGCCAGGGCGTCATCATCCGCGACGAACACATCCTCCAGCACCAAACCTTCCGTCGCGGTGCCACGCATTCCCAGCGCATCCCACTTGATACGACCACGCTGACCCTTGCTGTCACGCCGGACAATGAAATTGCACAAACCCGACGCGTCGTCGATGCCTTCCAGGCTGGCGGTCACCAGGTAGAGATCGGCGACTCCGGTCGTACAACCGAAGGACTTGCTCCCGTTGAGTATCCAGCCGCCTTCGGTTTTCCGGGCTGTGGTCTGGATGGTGATGGCCGCCTTCTCGGATTTCACGTCTTCGGAAGCAAAGTTCGCCAGCCACAGCCCTTCGGCGCCCATCAGCCGCAGCAGCTTTTCCGAGAAAGCCCGCACGACCGGGGCCTCTTCATCGCTGAATTTCCCCGCCTCCAGGGCGGCCAGCGCGAGCGTCCCGCGCGAAGCGGAGGTGTTGTGGAAAAAATAGCAAAGCCCGGTGGAGGGGCACACCGTGCCCATCGCAAAAGCGGCGGCGGCCCAGTCGCGCAATCCCCCGCCCAGCCCGCCGTATTCCTTGGGCACAACCAGGCCCAGCAATCCGGCATCACTCAGCGTGCGCACATTCTGGGGATCCAGAAAGCCATCATGGTCCATGGCTTCGGCGCGTGACCGCAGCACCGGAAGAATCTCCTCCACACGTTCCATGCGGGAACGCTCGTCGGGAGTCAGGTCGTCAAGAAAGAGTTCGGCGGTCAACTTGGCCATGCAGGGTTCTCCAGGTAAATAGGGCTTAGAGGCCGCGGGTCGACCGCAGCAGGCCAATGAGTGCATCGACGGCGGGTGCGCCGATCAGTGGCGCGATCTGGTTCCAGACCTTGTCGACGTCGGCGTTGAAAATGACGGCGCGATGGGCGCTGTCCCGCGCGGCGCGCCCGGCCGCCGTGGTCTCGCCCAGGCAGTCTGTCGGGACGCCTGACTGGTGCAAGGTCAGCCAGTGATCCAGATAGCTGTCCACCGCCCGAAACGTCGCCTTGAAGGCGCTCTCATTGGCACGGTTGACCAGCATCCAGGGCGACATGACGGCGTATTGTCGCGGGTCCAATGCCGCCGGTTTCAGACCGGGGGTATCCCGGTGGGCCTGATAGACCGGAGTCAGCGGGGCAAACACGGCGTCCATATAGGGCAGATGGGTGGCCAGATCCAGACGCGGTATCAGGTCCAGATGAAACGCGTAATCCGCGCCGTTACGCACCGAGTCCACCGTAAAGTGCGGCAGGCCCGATTCGGTATCGGCAAACGCGAACAGCATGTGCGAATCCAGCCCGATGGGCGGCACGACAATGGTGCAGCTCACGAGCCGGGTGATGGCAGTACCCTCGAACACGCGGACCTGCCCAATGGCGCCCTGAACCATGGGCACCTGGCTTTGCAGGGTCAGCCAGGGACCTCCATCCGCGCCATGAACCTCGTGCAGGTCCAGTTTCTCCACCAGGCGTTGCAGGGTCTGGTCGTGCAGCAGTTGCGAGAGTGATTCGCTCATAGGTTTTTTTCGATTCGGGTTATTTCAAGGAGGCTTCGGACTTGCCGGCCAGCGGGCCGGCGAGCCACCATGCGCGACCACGGACCATGTCCGTTCCCACGGAGACCACTTTGTTGGCGGCGGCTGCCGGGTAAACCGATGCCGGCGTCACCCCGGGGAAGGCCGGCGCGCGGGTCAGCTCGGGCTGGCTGAGCAAGCCATCGAAGGGGCGCTCCGCCCACGGCGTCATCACCGTGAAGTCACGCTGCAGGGAGCAGATCACACTCGTCCCCTGCACACCGGGCTGGCAAGCGGCGACCAGGTTGATGCGGTTTTCCGCAGCGCGCTCGACCAGCCCCGTGCGCAGTTCCCAGGCTTCGAGCGGCTGCATGCTCACCAGGAGCAGGTCAACGCCCTGCATGGCCAGCAGGCGTCCCACTTCCGGGTACAGGCCGTCATCGCCACAGAGCACCGCAACACGGGCATCGGCCAAGGGCAGGCTGGTCAGCGTATCCACGGTTCCGGACCAGGCATGTCGCTGGCTGGCATGCAGCTGTCCTTGCCGCAGCACCACGCCTTCATTGCCGATCAGCGTGGCGCTCAGTTGCGGCCCCTCCGGGCCGGCTTCGACCAGGCTGCAGGCCACCTTCGCCGGCCCGCATACTGCCTGCAACGCCGCCGCGGCTTCTTTTGATGCGGCGATGGCTGTATCCAGGTCACCAACGCGCTGACCGGTCAGGAAGAATAGCTCGGGCAGCACGATGTAGCGGGCGCCGTCCGCCACGGCCTGTTCCACCAGGCGGCAGGCGGCCGCAATCGAGCCGGGTCCGGTTCCCGGCAACTGCAAGGCCGCAACGGGCAATGCATCGGCGCCGGAAAATTCCGGGGCGGGCTGGGTCTCGGGATCGGCCGCAACCGGGTCATACAGATCGACACGCCGGCTGGCCAGCAGATCGGTGCCGTCAGGCCGGAGCGCATGGTCCAGCGCCGCCAGGTCGATATCCGCCCAGATGAGCTCGGCCTTGTCGGGTGAAGCCATCGCCAGAACCGTGCCATCCGGCGCGACAATCTGACTATCCCCCGCCCCGGAAAGAAAGCGGACGGGAATGCCGGTCTGCTGACTGACGGGTTCGAGCAGGGCTTCCGGGATCAGCGGGCCCACCTTGTTGGCGGCCACCACAAAGACCCGGTTCTCGGCGGCTCTGACCGGGATATGCAGCGAACCTTCGTCGGTCGCAAAAGAGTTCAGGCTGTTGCACAGGATCTGGGCTCCCCGCAGTGCCAACCCCCGCGGCGTTTCGCTGACCACTCCATCCATGCAGGCATACATGCCCAGCCGACCGATCTCGGTCTGCACGATGGGACCGGCTTCCACGGCACGCCGCAGGAACTGGTTTTCGTGACCGATCAGCACCTGTTTGTCATTGGTGCCCAGGATCTCCCCTTGCGGCGAGAACAGCACGCTGGTTCCTGAGCACACGCCACCGCCTCTGCGCAGGGTGACGTTCACCACGACATAAGCGCCCAGTTCCTTGGTGGCCTCGCCAATGGCGCGCAGGAAGTCGCCGTCAAGATCCACCGAGACGCGATCACAGTGAGCCTGGTCGTCGTACCAGGAAGCATGGTTCGCAAACTCGGGCAGCACCAGCAGATCTGGCTGGCAGGCAGCAGCCTCGCGAATCCAGTGCAGGCAGGTCCGCAGGTTTTCGTCCACGTCGACCCCCACCGCGAATTGTGCGGCGGCGACGCGAATAGGAGTGCCGGGTGTGGTTGTCGTCATGGCCGTGTTCCGTTGTGCCCGAAAAGTCTCTGTCCGCGTGGTCACGCGGAAACCCGCCCCAAAACTGGCAGATCGGGAGTGATTTGAAATGTACTATTGATATATCAACTCGTCAAATGGATACTATGCTTCCCGATTGCTCAACCCGAGCAAGCGAAATGACGAATGAACGCGGAGCAACCCGGTTCCGCCCCGCCCTGCCGCTGGCCGGCCAAAACGCGCCCGGTGAGCGACCCCGCCAACGACGGAGATTGGACGATGCGCCCCCATGTTGAACTGATTGATGAAAAGGACCTGATCTTCCACCCGGCCGAATTGGTTGCGGGCACCGGCGTCGCTCTCCAGAAGAACTTGTCCTATGACGAGGAAGACGGCTCCTGCTCGGCAAAAATCCACTTCGAAACCGAATGGAGCCGCCCGGCCGGGGTGCACGCCGCGCAAACCGAGTGGTACGTGCTCGAAGGTGAGGTGCGCATCGGTGAAGAGGTGCTCGGCCCAGGGGGCTACTGGTGCACACCCGCAGGGGTGGTGTGCCCGGCGCTGCAGGTGCGCAAAAGCACCGTGATTCTGTACTTTCGCGAATACGGCGACTGGGGTTTTGAGCTCACCGACACCCCGGCAGAAGGCGTGCGAGAGGATCAGGAACTGATCATCAAGCGGACCGATGAGATGGACTGGATCGACGTTGTTGATGGCAGCCCGATGCGCTTCGATCTGGGCGGCACGCCGGTACCCGGCCTCTACATCAAGCTGCTGTTCCGCGACGCGAAGACCGGCTTCTACACCCGGCTGATCAAGGCCAAACCGCACTGGCGCGAGCATCCGCTGGCGCATCACCCGGTTTATGAAGAGGCCTACACGCTGGAGGGCAGCTTCAGCATGAATTTTGGCGACATGTACCCCGGCGTGTACTTCTTCCGCCCGGCCCTGGTACGCCACGGCGACTTCACCGCGGGCCCGGAAGGCACCGTGTGGCTGCTGCGTTGCGACGGCGACCTGGTGGACTGGTACACCGACAACGCCCGGATGGAAATGCATGGCGACCCGGTCAACTGGGGCCCCGAGTACCCCCACGCGGAAGACCCCGTGCCCTTGCAGCCGGTGCGCTCCCGCTCCATCGGCCCCATGAAAGACCCCTACTACAGCTGAGGCCCTCATGACTGACTACTACGGTTACCGGAAGAAATTTGCCGTTCTGGTGCCATCGACCAACACCGCGGTGGAAACCGAATACCACCGCATGTGTCCCGAGGGCGTGGTGCTGGCGACGCGCGCCTGTGTCATCCCGCCTTTCTCGGTACAAACCGAAGAAGACTTCGTCAACATGGTCAAGGCGATCGGCGATGCCACGGAGCAAGGTCTGCGCGATGCACTGACGGTGCAGCCGGATCATGTGATCTTCGGCTATTCGGCCGAAACCTTCTGGGATGGAAAAGAGCGCTCCGACCGCGAGTTCGCGAAGTATGAGGCGATTGCCCGTGCCGAAGGCGGCTGCGGCATCACCTTCGGCGCCCAGGCCATTCTGGATGCACTGGCCTGCTATCCGCAGGTTCGCCGGATCGGTGTGATCAGCCCCTACATGCCGGTTGGCGACCAGCAAGTGGTCAAGTTTCTGGGTGACATCGGTTACGAGGTTGTCCGTATCCAGGGTCACTGCTCGAACAGCCCGGTCAACATCGCGCACGAAAGCTTTGCCAAAACCCGTGCTCTGGTGGACGCCGTGAACGGGGCGGACGTCGATGCGGTGCTGCAAGCCGGCACCAATCTCTACTTCGTCGAGCTGGCGGCACGACTGGAGGCGGAACTGGGCAAACCGGTACTGCCGATCAACGCCATCACCTTCTGGCATGCCCTGCGCAACAACGGAATTCCGGATCGGATTCGGGGATTTGGCTCACTGCTCGCGGAGCACTGAGTGCGCCATCCCATGCTGATTCTCTTTGCCACGGTGCTGATCGATCTGATCGGCTTTGGCATCATCATCCCGATCCTGCCGTTCATGGCGCCCGACCTGGGCGCATCGAACTTCGATATCGCTTTGATCATCGCGGTGTACTCCGTCTGTGGCGGTCTGGTGGGGCCGCTCTGGGGGCGTTTGTCGGATCGCATCGGGCGCAAGCCGGTATTGCTGATCTGTCTCGGCGGCGCCGGCGTGTCCTATGTTCTGCTCGCGTACTCGCAGACGCTGGCGATGCTCTATGCCTCGCGGATACTGGCCGGCCTGATGTCGGGCAACTTTGCCGTCGCCTCGGCGATGGTGGCGGACCTGTCCCCACCCAGCGAGCGGGCGAAATCCATGGGATTGATGGGCGCTGCTTTCGGGCTGGGCTTGGTCATCGGCCCCTTTCTCGGCGGCATTCTGGCCGGTGACGACGGGCAGTATTTTCGCGTGGGCATGGTTGCTGCTGGCATGTCGTTCACGGCCTTGATCGTGGGGATCATCCAGCTGCCGGAATCGCATGCCCGCAAACAGCGCCATCTCGCCCAGGCGCAGCAGCGAGAGGCTGGCAAGGTCAGCATCTGGCGCATGCTGCAGGACAACAACAACACGCTGCTGGCAGGTCTTTTCTTCCTGCAAAACAGCTGCCACACCACGGTCAGTTACCTTTTTCCGCTCTGGGTTGGCAGCCAGCTGGGCTGGGGGGCGAAAGATGTCGGCATCATCTTTGGCATCCAAGGCCTGGCGATGGCGGCACTGCAGGGCGGCCTGATCGGGCACCTGGTCCGCCGCCTCGGCGAGCTGCCGCTACTGCTGCTGGGTTCGAGCGTGATGACCCTGGGCTTTGTGATCGCCACCCAGGCGGAAACCTCAGCGACGATTCTGTGGGCGTTTTTCACCACCATTACCGGCGGCACACTGTGCACCCCGGTGCTCAATGCCCTCGTCGCGAACCGCACGCCGGCGCACCTGCGAGGCCGCATGCTCGGCACCACCGGCTCCAGCGCCGCCTTCGGCCGGGTTGCCGGCCCGCTGCTCGGCGGCGTGTTGCTCAGCACCCTGGGTTTTCACGGGGCCTGGCTGGGCGGCGCACTGGCGGCGCTGCTGATCGCCGCCTGGGCACTGGAGCAGATCCGCCGCCCGCCACACCTGTTGCCCCCATTCGAACCGGGAGATGTTCATGGCACTTGACCCCTCCGATTTCAAAGCCGTCATGGGTCAGTGGCCCTCCGGTGTCACCGTGGTCACCACGCGTGACGCCGAAGGCCCCGCTGGCATGACGGCCTCCAGCTTTTCCAGCGTGTCGCTGGAGCCACCGCTAATTTCGATCTGCGTAGCCCGGCATCTCTACATGCACCAGCGCCTGGAGCAGGCCGGCCACTTCGCGGTCAATATTCTGGCCAAGGAAGGGGTGGACGACGGGCTGCGCTTTGCCGGCATGTTGCCGGGTGTCGAGGACCGCTTTGCCGGCATTGACACCCTGACCGCCGAGACCGGATCGCCGCTGTTGAAGGGCACCCTGGGCTGGGTGGACTGCCGAACCTGGGCTCGCTACGACGGTGGTGATCACACCATCTTTGTCGGCGAAGTCCTGGCAGCCGGCGTCGAGCCCACCGCTGCCCCGCTGTTGTATCACTCGCGCAGTTGGGGCCAGTTCGCCGATGTGCTGGCGAGCGAGGTCACCTTGACCGATGTCCACGGCAGCGAGCGCCCCGCAACGCAGCTGACGCTGGATGCGGCATTCGGGGAAAACGCGCCGGTGACTGCCGAGAGCATCGTTGCCAGAACCCGGGAGTTGCTGATCCGCCACCCGGACGCGCAGCGCATCGTGCTGGACGACCGCAACGCCATGGCCGACCCGCTGCTGCTGCGCCTGACACTGCAGGCACTGGCGGGAATCATTGGCAAAACACGCGTGGTGTACCGCCCCGGCAAGGGTGTGATGGCACTGGCCAATGTGCTGGTGGCGCTGAAATCCGGGATCACCGAGCTGGAAATTTCTGCCGACGACTCCGGGCCTTACCTGGGTCGCCCCGATCTGATGCACATGCTTCTGCGCATGGGGGTTGGAGTTCAGGAGTAGCCCGCGTGAGTGACAGCTCCATCGTCCTGATCACGCTGATCGCTTACAAGCTGCTGCTCATCGGCATCGGGCTGTGGTCGCAGCGACGCACCCACACCAGTGACGACTTTTTCCTGGGCGGCCGCACCCTGGGGCCGGTGGTCGCCGCCATCAGCTACTCCGCCAGTTCGTCATCAGCCTGGACCCTGCTCGGGATGAGCGGCGCCGCATTCGTAATGGGGCTTTCCGCGCTGTGGCTGGTTGCCGGCTCGGTCAGCGGAATGCTGGTGGCCTGGTTCTGGGTGGCCCCGCGCGTGCAGCGCCTGAGCCACGCGCACAAGCTGGTGACGCTGACCGATCTGCTCATGCTGGGTGTTGAAGATCCCGCCTGGCGTCGCCGCATCGCCCGCCTTTCGGCGGGTGTGATCCTGCTGGCTTTCGCGTTTTACGTGGCCGCCCAGTTTCAGGGCGCCGGGCAGACTTTCGCCCACACCTTTGGTCTCTCGATGACGCACAGCATCATCATCGGAGCGCTCATTATTCTGGTCTACACGCTACTGGGCGGATTCTGGGCCGTCAGTCTGACCGACACGCTGCAAGGCTTTCTGATGGCCTTTGCCGCGCTGGTTCTGCCACTGGTCGCCCTGCAGGCCGCCGGTGGATGGACGGGTTTCACGGACGGCCTGCAGGCGGTGAGCACCGCGGATCAGCTGCGTTGGAGTGGCCGCCACGCGGGCCTCGCAGCGCTGGGCTTCGTCGTGGGCATCGCGGGTATCGCGTTCGGCACCTTTGGCCAGCCCCACCTCCTCGTGCGCTTCATGGCCCTGCGGGATGACCAGGCCTTGCGCCAGGCCCGCTGGCTCACCATCGCCTGGTTTTTGCTGGTCTTCGGCGGGATGGCGTTCCTTGGCCTGCTCGGGCATGTGCTGATCCCGGATATCGACAACCCCGAATCCCTCTTCTTCGCACTCACGCAACAGCTGCTCCCCCCGATCCTGGGCGCGGTGCTGGTTGCCGCCGTGCTGTCCGCCATCCTGTCCACCGCCGACAGCCAGCTGCTGGTGGGTGCATCCGCCGTGGCGCATGATCTGGGCCTGACCACGCGCTACCCCCAGCGCCAGCTTCTGATCTCGCGGCTGTCGATGCTGTTCCTGGTCGTGATGGCGGTGCTGGTTTCTCTGCTGCTGCCGTCCAGCATTTTTCAAAGGGCACTGCTTGCCTGGACCGCGCTGGGTGCCGCTTTTGGCCCTTTGCTCTTCTGGCGCATCAGCGGTCTGCGGATTTCGCCGCCACGCGCTTTTGCCGCGATCGCGGCCGGTTTTGGCAGCGCGGTCTGGTGCCATTTTGACCCCGGCCAATGGCTTTCCGGCGCGCTACCCTCCGGGTTTCCGATGGCGCTGCTGGAACGCCTCGGGTCGTTTGCCCTGGGCATCCTGATCCTGGCCTACCCGTCGCGGGAACGTCGCGCCGCCTAACCCTTCCCGGCCATGGCGCGCTGCCGTTCCACTTCCTGATCGACATAGCGCACCCATTGCCGGGCAGACTGCGCCTGATCCGGGTAGGCCGCGGCCTCTTTGAACGCCTGGCTGGCACGGGCATAACGCTTCTGGTTGAACCAGGCTGTGCCCAGCTGCATGTACACACTACCCCGGCGATCAATGCCGCCGATATCCAGCGCCGTCTGCAGGGACTTCGCCGCATCCTGCCAACGGTACAGGGCCATCTGCGCCTGACCCAGATAGAGATAGAGGTCGGCATCTTTGGCCATCGCCGCAGCCTTCTCCAGAACCGGAATCTGGCCCTCGTTGTCCTTCGCCAGCGCCATGGCCTGAGCCAGCAACTGGAGGTTCTCCGCCGTCTCGGTCACCGCACCGCTTTGCATGGCATTCTGCAACAGGCCGATGGCCGGGAACGGCGCATCCTCCGCCATGTACAGGCGCGCCAGATTGAGCAGCTCAAACTCGGAATCGAGCATCTCGCTGGTCTGTGTCGCCCGCATCAAAGCAAGCTGCGCCTTCTGCTGTTCGATGAGCCCCAGCATGCCGGCGATCTGCTTGTAATACGCAGGCTTCGGCCAGCGCTGCACCATCTGATCCAGCACCTTGATCGCGCTCCGGTAATTGCCCAGCTCGTAGTAGATCGCCCGCAACAGGGACAGCCAGCCTTCGGCAAAGGGCTGCCCACGGCTTCGCGCCTCGCGCAGTGCCGACAGAATCGGGGCCTCGGCCTCGGCGTACTGCTCCATCTGATACAGCGCCTGAGCCTTGAGCATATAGGCCTCGGGACGAATGCTTTCCGCGGTTTTCATCCACTGATCCAGCAGCTGTACCGCCCGCGGATAATTCTCCTGCACGAAAAACAACTGCGCCAAACGGAACAAGGCATTGTTGCGCAGCGTTTCCGGAGCCCCGCTTAACTTGACCAGTTCCACATAGTCTGCGATGGCATCATCCACCCGACCCTGCTCGTAATGAACGGCAGCCAGAAAGTTGAACAGCTGCGCTTTTTCATAGTCGTTGAGCCGATCCATACGCTCAACCAGGGACTGCAACGCGGCCTCCGCAGCCGACAGATCATTCGCATCCATCGCCTCTTGAGCAATCTGCATCTGCTCATAGGTGGCCTGCGACAGTTTTTCGGTGACCTTGGTGGGCGGCTTGCGACCGTCGGCCGCAGAAACGCTCATCGTCATCTGCAAGGCCACCAGCACACCGGCGATGAGCCATCGGGACATCGTCATCGCCCCCCCTCCTGCTGCAGCTCAAAAGTGATCAGGTGTTCGACACCTTCGACCGACTGCGGCTGGCCATTCACCACGCGCGGCTTGTACTTGAACCGTTCAACCGCCGCCATGGCGGCACGGTCAAACACCCCGGCAGGCTCGGCATCCACCACCTCCGGGTTCACCACGCTGCCGTTTTCCGTGACGGTAAATTTCAGCAGCACCCAGCCCTCGATACCGCGCGAAAGCGCACGCCGGGGGTACACCGGTGCCACCTTCACGATGGGAAGATATTCACCGTCCGAGGCGGAGAGTCCGGCCCGCGTATCCACCGCCAGCGAACTGTCGATCTCCATGGCCCCAATGTGCACGGTGTTCGCCGACGGCTTCGACATGGCCGCCTGAATTTCCGGTGTTTCGGGCACCTTCTCGGGCTTGGGCGGCATCTGCGGCTTGGGCTGCTCGGTACGCAACTGCGGCGGATTCGGAACCCGGACGAAGTCGATCACCCCGCCCTCCGGGGCTTTGGTCAGCGCGCCCTGCCCGGCGGCGACGAGCGCCGACATCAGCCAGTACAGCAGTGCTGTCGTCAGCCCCCCGACACACAACCCGATCAGGGTGCGGATAAGCCCGGAAACGGGATCGATCCGCACGATGTCATCAATCAACGATTTGTCCGTGTCCATGCTGCTCACTGCGCTGCGATTGCCACGTTGTAGACGCCCGCTTTGCGTGCGGAGTCCATCACGGTGATCAGCCATTCATTGGCCGAGCCGTCATCGGCCTGAATCACCACCGAACCCTTGGGGCTTTCCGCATGCAGTCGTTTGATGTTGGCCGTCAGCGCCCCCGGATCCACGGGTCTGCGGTTCACGTACAGCCGCCCATCCGCATCGATGTTGATCAGAATATTCTTGACCTCGTTCTTTTCCGGCGGTGGCTGCTGGCTGCTGGGCGGCCGGTTCACGTCGAACCCGGACTCTTTGACGAATGAGGCCGTCACGATAAAAAAGATCAGCATGATGAACACCACATCCAGCATGGGTGTGAGATCGATCTCGCTGCTCTCACCTTCGGAATCCGACTCGGAAAGAAAATCACGCATGTTCAGAGTCCCTGTTCGATGTCGAGGTGATCTGCGAGGTCATCCACGCGTCGACGGGACTGCCATTCCAGCCAGTACACGGCGAATACACCGGACAAGGCACCGACCATCCCCGCCATCGTGGGAACGGTCGCCTTGGCGACACCATCGGCCATCAGGCGGGGGTTGCCCATACCGGCAGCCGCCATGACATCGAATACCGAAATCATGCCGGTCACCGTTCCGAGCAGCCCCAGAAGCGGACACAGCGCAACCACGGTCTTGACCGTGCCGATGTAGGCGCGTGCCTGCTGGCGCAAGGCATTGATCAGCGCAAGGCGAATCTGATGGGCCTGCCAGCTGCGATGATCCTCGCGCGCCGCCCACAAGCGCCGCACCTTGGCGGCCTTGGTGGGAAAGCGCCAGTAGTAGAACAGTGCCCGCTCGACGATAAGCACCCACATCGTCAGCATGGCGAGCCCGATCAGCAGCAGGACATCGCCCCCCAGGAGCAGAAAGTTGCTGATCTGGAACCGGATATCAGCCAGGATAAAAAGCAGCGAATCCACGTTGAACCCGACGCTCTAGGCGCCGGCCTCCATGCGCTCGGCAATCAGACCGGCCGTCTGGTGCTTCAGCGTGTTGACCAGCGCCGCGGCGCGCGCGCTGGCGATGGCGTGCAGCAGCACGGTGGGTATGGCGACGGTCAATCCCTCCACGGTGGTGACCAGCGCCTGCGAAATGCCACCGGCCATGGTCTTGGGGTCGCTGGTACCAAACAGCGTGATGGCCTGGAAGGTCGCGATCATCCCGATTACCGTGCCCATGAGGCCCATCAGCGGCGCGATGGCGGAAATCACTTTGACGGTTCCCAGGTAACGGTCGATCTTCGGCCGCTCCGCAAGCAGCGCTTCACCCAGACGCATCTCCAGGGTGTCGATCTCCATGTCCTTGTTGTCGTGGTAGATCAGCAGCATGCGTCCCAGCGGGTTGTTCGTGCGAGGGTTGGCGGTATCCCGCCGCTGCGCCGCCACTTTGAAGCTGACGATGATGATGTTGATGAGCTTCACCACCGCGATCCCGACCCCGAATGCGCCCAGGATGAGAATCAGGTTGCCGATCAACCCGCCGGCAGCAATCCGATCCTGCAACGATGGCGCATCAACCAGCCGCCCCAGCAAAGAGCCGGCCGTCGGGTCCACGCCCACCGGGCGCAAACCATTCCCCGGCTGGAGGTATGCCGCCACCTGGGGCAGAAACTGACCTTCCGGCTGCTTTTTGAGCAACGAGGCACGCTGGCTTTCAGCCTGCCAGGTGAGATATGCCGGCTGCGGGTCGGCCGTGATCAGACCAAACTGACCGATGCGTGTCAGCTCACGCTCGCTGCGTGCGCCACTTTCACCCAGCACCTCGGATCGGACCTGAACGATCTGGCCGGACGCGGTGATCTCCTGCTGAATCAGGAACCAGACCTTTTCCAGGTCTTCAATCGCGAATATCTCCGCCGCTCGCTGCATGCGCTCGCCGAACTCCGCGAGCCAGATCTCCCGTCCGGGATACTGCAGGCTGGTCGCCGCATTGCGGAACCGTCCCTGCAAATCCTCTGCATACTGCTGCAGCAAGCCGAACATGGCGGCATTCGGACCCAGGACCTCCCGCAGCTCGAGAAGTCGCGCGTTCATCACCTTGGCGTTTTCGCGACTGGCAATCTCCAGCTTCTGCGATTCTTGCTGTAGCCGCTGCTGACGCGCCCGGGCTTCGCCGAGCAGCAACGCGCGCTCGCGCGGGCTGCTTTGCTCGAACCGTGCCAACGCCTCGGCTTCCTTGGCGCGCGTACCCACATTGCCGGTACGCACACGCTCCAGCAGTGACTCCTCCGGGCTCAGCGTCTCGGCTGACACACCCGGCGCCTGCACCCACAAAAGCGTGAGCACAACCACACCGATCAAGCGCTTCATTGCATTTGCTCCGGGGCAGCGGCTGCTACGCTCACAACTTCCGCGCGATCCGGAACGACGAGCCCCGACGCCACGGTTTCCGATGCAGGTTTGGGCGGCGGCAGCGGCAGGCTCAGCAACGACGGCGCGGTGAGCTTGTTGGCCACCCGAATTGCCTGATACAGACCGTTGCGGAACTCGTTGCCCAGCGGCTCCCATTGGCCGCTTTCTTCACTCCAGAACCCGCTGTGCAGCCGGTCGGCAGACTGGTAGTACAGCCCGATGCGACCCAGCCGAAGAACGCTGACCTCATGTTCGCCGTCAGCGGTACGAATCGTGTCCTGATACGCCTCGATCGTGTTGCCGTAATCCAGTTCCGTCATGTAGGCATCCAGCACCTGGCGGAATTTCTCCGCTGCCGAGACGTCCGCGCGGTCGATGGTTTCACGCAAAAACTGCACCCGGTCTTCCCGCTCCACCGGCAGAAACGGCGGGCTGACCTTCACCAGCTCCGCGTAGGTATCGACCATATCCAACAGCAGCGGCAGCAGCTGTCGGTCGACTTCCGTCGCTTTGCTGATGGAGGCCTCGGTCCGCGCGATCTCGGCCTGCTGAACCGCGATCTGATTGCCCAACTGTCGGTTGTAGGCTTCCAGGCCTTCGATCTGCCGCAACAGACGCTGATACTCGGCATTCGCCTCCTGGGTGTCCGCATCCATGGCGTTGACCCGCTGCTGCGAGGCCTGCTGGGCAACCAGCCAACTCTGCCCTTCTTTCAGCAGTTCACGGACACTGCCCTCCGCGCTGGCAGCCAGAGGCAGCAACGCAGCGCTTGTCAGCAAGCAGCACGTGATCTGTAGTGCGGTATTTCGCGAAATCATCAGTTCGGTTCTCCGAGAGTAAGTCACCGGCGCCGGGGCGCGGCATCAAAATTTTCAATCATCGTTACGGGCCGCCACGGCGACCTGCGGAACACCCGCTTGCTGCACGGCATCCATGACCGTCCGCAAGGTCTTGTGGGTCGAAGCCTTGTCGGCCTGAATCACCACGGAACCCTGCGGGTTTTCCGCATGCAGGCGCTTGATGGCGGTGGCCAGGTCGCGTTCGTCCATGCGCTCGCCATCCAGCCAGATCTCGTCATCCGGAGTCAGCGCGATGAGGATATTGGCGAGGTCCTGCCGCTCAGCCGTGGTCGCCGCCGGGCGATCAACCTCAATGCCCGCTTCCTTGACAAAGGTTGCAGTCACAATAAAAAAGATCAGCATGATGAACACCACATCCAGCATGGGTGTGAGATCGATGGCGTTCTCTTCGCTGACCGCAGGATCATCGTCCAGGACCGAAGACATCAGACAGACTCCAAGGAAGGATTGACGCGCTGAAACGGATTTTCGGTCGGGGTGTCATGCATTTGCTGCAACCGATCCCCCACCAGGTGGGCCTTGTACTGCTGCAGTATTTGACACACCGCCTGACCCCGCGCTTTGACCAGCGCGTGGAGCAATACCGCAGGCACGGCGACCACCAGCCCGAGCACGGTGGTGATGAGCGCCTGCGAAATGCCGCCGGCCATGGTCTGCGGATCACCCGTACCGAACAGCGTGATGGCCTGGAAGGTATTGATCATGCCCACAACGGTACCGAGCAGCCCCAGCAGCGGTGCCACCGCGGAAATGATGGCGAGAAAAACGGTGAATCGCTGCACCCGCTCCGACTCCTGCGCCACGGTGTCATGCAGTGTGATTTCAAAAAACTCCGCATCCCGGTCGCCCGCCTGCTGAGCAACCAGCAGCACACGCCCCAGGGCATTGTTGGATAGGGGTGTTTGCAGCCGGGCCTGCTGGCGCGCGACCCGCCAGCTGATCCATGCGATATCCAGGATTTTGATCACCCCAAGCAGCAGCGCCATCGCGCCCAGCCCCAGAATGATGTAGCCGACCAGGCCACCCTGCTGGATCCGCTCAGGCGGTGTGGGCTTCTGCAGCAACAACCCGACCAGCACACCTCCGGTGGGATCCACGGACACCAGTCGAGGCTCCTGGGTACTGCTTGCCCACTGCCGAATCTCGTCGGCGTACGGACCATCCGGTTGCCGCGGCAGAGTTTCCAGCCGCTGACGCGCCGTGTCCCAATGCAGGTATCCACTTTGACGCCCCGTCGCCACCCATTCAAACCCGCCGATCCGGGCGACATCTTGCCGGGCAGGCTCTTGCGAAGTAATCGAATACACCCGCGCCCGCGTGGACACGATTTCGCTGCGCGCCTGAATTTCTCGCAGCGTCTCGTACCAGAGGCGGCGGATATCCTGAGTGGAGGAAACCTCGGTGGTCTCCTTCATGCGATTGGCGAATCCCTCGAGCCAGACATCCCGCCCGGGATACTGCAAGCTGGTCGGGGAACTGACAAACGCGCCGATCAGATCGGATGCATTCTGCTGAAACAGGCCAAACAGCTCCTTCAGGGCACCGATCTTGTCGCGCAGCAAGGTCGCCCGGTCATCCAGCTTGACCCGATTGCTTTCGAACTCCTGCTCCATCTGGCGCCCGCGGGCTTCCAGACTGGCGACGCGCGCACGCATCTGGGCCACCCGCTCCCGGGCCGCGTCGCGTTGCCGCGCATATTCGCGTTCGCGCGCCTCGAGTACCCGCATGTCTTCGGCATTCGCGGAACGCAGCCGCTGGTAGACCGCTTCCAGGCTGCTGTCAGCGGGTTTCGCAACAGGCTCCTCCGCTGCCGTCGTGGTTGCGTTGTCCACCGGCTGCGCATGCGCGGAAAACGACACCGACCCCAGCATCACGCCACAGGCGATGCCCAGAAGAGAAGCAAAACGGGAGAGGCTCACGGGCACAGGCATGTCCAGGTAGCCACTACGCTTGCCGCACCGTCATGCCACATCCTCGGGCATGAGCGTTTCTTCGGCAGGCTCGAACGCCCGTGGGGCGCGGACCGCCGGTTTCAGTGGCACGGTCTCCAGCACCCAGCGCATTTCGGGATACTCGCGTCGTGCCGGTGAGGGGATGGTGTGCGTCTTGAAACCCTGGTGCGGAACCAGCGCGGCACTATCGATTTGCCAGCCGAATTCTTCGATGTGACGGCGGCGGGTCTGCCGCCAGAAACTCATGAACTTGTCTTCAACCACGGACAGTTCATTGGCCAGGGTCTCGGGCAGCCAGTTCGGCGACGCGTTTTCCACGATGGCGGCATCCTGCAACAGCACGTCCCGCAGACGCTTCTCCGAGCCCTTGTCGAACAGGGACTGACGGAAAAAGCTGCGCACCTGAATGGCAAATGTCCGCGTGGTGAACTCATCAACCGGCGTGTTGGCATCGAACATGATGATTTTCCAGCCGGGCCGCAGATCAACCTGGAGCCGAACAACGTAACCCGGCAGATAGAAGGTCGGGTGGACGCGGGTGGGCTGCTTTTCCTTGCGGATGAACCGGCGCAAAAGACCATCCTTGAACTGCGGCGGATGCATGACACAGGTATGCGTGCCCCACCACTCTTCCTTGCGCATGCTCTCGATGTAGTTTTTGTCCGCGGTGCTGGGATGCCCGAATACCGGATGGACGAAGGACGCGTGGGCCATGTCGATCCCGTTTTCAACGACGCGCGCGGCGGACGCCTTCCAGGTGTATTCCGAGGTGACTTCCTTCCAGCCGGGCTGGCCGTACTCTTCGAAGGGCGGGATCGGGTAGCGCTCGGATTCCGGCAGGTCGCCCATGAATACCCAGATCATGCCGTACCGCTCTTCGGTCGGATACGCATCAACCCGGGCGCGCTTGGGGATATCACCCTCCGCGCCGCGCGTGGGAATAAAGGTGACCTCGCCCTGGCCGTTGTAGCGCCAGCCGTGGTACGGACAGGCCACGCAGTTGTCGTGCACCTGCCCACCCGACAGCGAACCGCCGCGGTGCAGACACACGTCGCTCAGGCAATTCACTTTCCCCTGAGCATCCCGGAACAGCACGAAATTCTGCCCCAGCAGCTTGACCTTGACGGGCTTGTCTTTGACGGCGTGTGACCACTCAGCCACGTACCAGAGATTGATCAGCATGATTTCTTTCTCGTTCTTCCAGCTCGGGAATCAGGCCCCGGCACCGATATGGACAACGCTCGTGTAGCCCGAGCCGAATTTGTAATGTACTATACATATAACATTATGACTATGGCTGCGTACAGCCCCTCAAGGCCGGCCGCACCATCCCGATTTTCGTTTCATCGAGAGACTCTATGAGCGCGAGCATCCTGACCTCAATCAAAGACATGGTTGAGAACACCCCCCTGCAAGACAGACAGTCCACCTTTGACCAGTTGTGGGCACTGACGACCGAGTTATTCGAGCGTGTCCAACAGCGCTTCGAATTGCAACTCGATCCCAGCTGCTCCGATCTGCGTCCCTACGTAGGCAAAGATGGTGCCAATGGTTATCTCGCAAATTTCAGCGGCCCGCAAGTGGACTGGTTGACGCATTCCTGGACCGGCAACCCCAAGGCGTCATTCACCAATATGCACCTGACGGTGGGCCTGGGCCCGCAGACCGATGTCCCGCACCTCGGATTTGCATTGGGCACCACTCCCGACTTTTTCGTGTACATGGATTACCTTCCGCGTCGCGACATGTGGACCGACCCGGCCTACGCCGATCATTACTACGGCGAGGCCAATGCCGCGTACCTGAAGATGCAGGCCACCCCGGGCTTCCGCCCCTTCGTGAGCCAGGACTTCTATACGCGGGTCGCGCAAAGCCCGGCCAGCATCTGTGTTGGCGCGGAGGTCACGGACGAGCACCTGGAGGTGATTCGCACCACCGCCCATCAGCACCTGGACAACTGGTTCGCGATGATCGACCGGGCGCGTGTGGTCACGGACGACGAGCAGGCGGCATTATCCGCACGCGATCTGCATGTCCGCCGCACCATTACGGAGCGTGACCCCGCGAATTGCGTTGTCGACAAGCTGTTTGGCGCCGAACTCGGGGCACGGCTGGTCGGCCAGTTGTGGGGACGCGACCGCCAGCTTCCACGCCGTTGAGTCGCCGGCCTTGAATACCAGCCAACCCATGGTTCGAGCGATCTTTCGGGCCATTGATATGGCTGACCGGAGCCCCCTGGGCGGCCAACTGCAGCTCAAGGTGTATTACCCCGCGGTGTACACCGGCACACCCGAGCAGAAAAACACCGGGCTGCTGCCGGCAGCCCCCGGCGACACCCCGCGCCCGGTGGCAATCCTGATGCCGGGCATCAATGTCGCCGCAGAAAGTTATGGGTGGATTGCCCGCGCGCTCGCAGAGGCGGGCTTTGTGGCGATCACCTATGGCTGGATTGCGGAGGAGATGCCCGGCCTTCCCGCGCTGACCCCCGGTCTGGATATCGCCGCGCTGGCACCAGACCGGTATGGAAAATCACCCTCCGCGACGGCACTGCAGGCCTTGCTTGATGATCTGCACCGGATGAACAGCAATGGCCCCCTGAGCAACCAGCTTAATCCCGGGCGGGTGCTTCTCGGCGGACACTCGGCCGGCGGCAGCGTCGCCCTGCTCAACGCCAACCCCGCATGGTTTTCGGGTCTCCAGGCGGTATTCGCCTACGGCTCACACAGCAAGGCTTCCACCATGCTGGGCTACCCACCCGAGACCTACCTGAATCTGCCATCGGCGCTTCCCACCCTCATCCTGGGAGGCAGCGAAGATGGGGTCATTGCCGCCAGCGCATTTCGTTACGGCCAGGGTGATGCCCCCCCAGATCCGGTCACACCGCTGATGCAGACCTTCTCCCAGGCGCTGAGCCGGCGGCAGGGCGATAGTCATCTGGCGCTGGTGCGCGGAGCCAATCATTTTTCCTTCTGCGACCCCGCTGACCCCGCCACCGGCCGGCCATTCCTCGACTGGCCCACAACCCGTGACGACGTGGAAATTCGGCAGGACATCCGCTCGCTGGTATGTGACTTCGCTCGGGCCCGCGTCTGCTCCGACGCGGATGCGGAGCGCCGACTCGGAGCTTTGCTGGCGGATGGAGCACGCATCAGCGTCTCTGCCACCCACTGACGCCGTTCGCCGCTCAACCCCGGACGCTGCCAGCAGATCCGGCGGGGTAGCCACCGGATACACCTCGTTGTACTATTGTTATAGTTTTATATCTTTTGTACCCCGGAGCCTCCCAACATGAGCGAAAAGTCCCCCAGCAACTGGCAACAGCTGATCAGCGGTGAATGGCATGGAATGCCCGCTCTGTTCAAACCGGATGGAACCCAGGTCGCGTTTAACCGGGTGGCCCGCGAAAGCAAATTCGAAAACGGGCGCACCACCTACTACATGCATACCGATTTCGATGGCGCAGACGTTTTCACGTCGCGCTTCCAGATCCCGGAGTTTGCATTTGGTGTGATCGACTCCGACCAGGACCGCGTTTATACGGGGCCCGATTTCATCGGTTCCGGACGCCCCTTCGGGCCGTTGGTCGATTCCGAGTACTTCAGCCCGGGCTGGAACGTGCAATTACGCACCGTCAATCACATCGTTCCCGAGCGCGGGTTGCAGGTCTACTCCTCGCAGCTGTTCGAAGGGAATTGTCTGGTTGCCGCTTTCAACGGCCTGTACATCAACACCAAGGATGACGCGCCCGCAACGCTGCAGAGAATCGAGGACTTTCTGGCCAGCGAGCGGAAGAATGCGAAGAAGCCGTTTGTCCTGCCAGTCAAGCACCAAGGTCAGTGGCAGGGCGTGATGGACGTCTACACGCCGGATCAGGAATTCCTGGGACAGAACCAGGTCCGCATCGATTACAAGCCTGTCGACCTGGTCCGCGCAGAAGTCACGGTGACGGTGGAGGGAGTGGTCAACCGTCAATTCTCCTTCCTGCGTTCGCGCAATCAGAACCACCACCAGTTTCATGGCCCGGATGCCTACGGCAATGGGATGTCTTTCGGTCGTTATCTCTACGCGCGCAAGCACTTCTTTGGCGAAGCCGCACGGCTGGATTCGCGCGAAACCCTGATCGATGACCAGTTTTCACTGTGCTGCTACTGGCAGTTTGGCCAGTCGCAACGCGAGCAATTCAACTCGTTCGGCGTGCTGGACTGGACACCGGGCGAGAACGTGCTGCAACCCCGTTACGTGTGAACCACAACGGCTAACCGGACCCGGCCTCGTTAGCGGGGCCCCTGACATGAAGACGCAATGAACAAACCGCTCAACGGGGTTCGTATTCTGGACCTCACCCACATGCTCTCCGGCCCCTACGGCGCGATGATCCTCGCGGACCTGGGCGCCGACGTGATCAAGGTCGAGCCCTTGGCCGGCGAAGGCACACGCAAGTTGCTCGCCAGCGACCCCAAAAATTCGATTGACGGAATGGGGGCCTATTTCCTCACGCTGAATCGGAACAAACGCAGCGTCTGCATTGACTTGAAGTCAGCCGAGGGTCTGGAGGTGTTCTACGCGCTGGTGAAGGAATCGGACATCGTCATCAACAATTTTGGTGCCGGCGTCCCGGAGCGTCTGAAAATTGATCACGCCGCTTTGTCCGCGGTCAATCCCCGCATCATCACCTGCTCGATCACCGGGTTCGGTTCCAGCGGCCCCGCCTACAAGCGCCCGGCATTCGATCAGGTCGCGCAGGCCGTCGGCGGCGGCATGTCCATCACCGGCACCGACCCGGAAAACCCGGTGCGCGCGGGCATCCCCATCGGTGATCTGGGCGGTGGATCGTTTTCGGTCATGGGCATCCTGGCCGCGCTGTATGAGCGCGAACGCTCGGGCAAGGGCCAGGACGTGGATATCTCCATGGTCGATTGCCAGATTTCCCTGCTCAACTACATGGCAACGATGTATTTCCTGTCGGGCGAGAATCCGGCGCCGATCGGCAACGCGCACTTCGTGCACGTGCCGTACAACAGCTACCGGGTCTCCGACGGCTTCATCATCCTGGCCGTCATTACCGACAATTTCTGGCAGAACCTGAAGAGCGTGGTGAACATTCCCGAGTTCGCGGATGCCAAGTACGACGGCCAGCCCGGTCGGCTGGCGGACAAGGACTTCATCGACAGTCGCCTGGGCGCGGTCTTCGCGACCAACACGCAGGCCTACTGGCTCGAGAAACTGGAGGCGCAACGCATCCCTTGCGCGCCGATCAACACCTTCAGTCAGGCACTGAACGACCCCCAGGTCCGCCATCGAAACATGGTGGTGGAATACGCCCACCCCAACGGGCAGCTCACCAAAGCGCCGGGCAATCCGTTGAAGTTTTCCCGCACCAACGAAGACAGCTACACCCCGCCACCACTGAAGGGTGCGCACACGGATGAGGTGCTCGGCGAGCTGCTCGGGATGCCCCAGGAACAACGCGCGGCCCTGCGGGCACACGGCGCCATCGCCTGAGATCCGTCCATGTCTGAACCTGTCATCATCAACGACGTCGGGCCACGGGACGGGCTGCAGAACCAGCCCACGATACTCAGCCCGGCGCAGCGGCTCCAGCTAATCCAAGCGCTGGTCGATGCCGGTGTCACCCATATCGAGTGCGGGGCCTTTGTTTCACCCAAGGCCGTACCGGCCATGGCCGGCACCGAGGACATCGCCGCGCAGCTGCCCGAAATTGCGCAAGGGCGCTCCGATCTGGCGTTCACGGCCCTGATCCCCAACGCCAAAGGGTATGAACGGGCCCGTGATGCCGGGCTCCGCTCGGTGGGTCTGGTCGTCGCCGCCAGCAACACCATGAACGAAAAAAACATCCGCATGCGCACCGACGCTGCGCTGGATGTGTGTACTGACGTCATCGCCCAGGCCAGGGCCGACGGCGTGGAAGCCCAGGTTTACCTGGCCACGGCCTGGCGCTGCCCTTTCGAGGGCGACATCGCGCCGCAGCAGGTGATTCATCTGGCCGAGCAGCTGCAGAACCGCGGCGCGGATCTGGTGGTGATCTCCGACACCATCGGCGCGGCCCACCCCGGCCAGGTGCGTTCGCTGATGAGCGCGCTGCAGTCGGCACTGCCGGCCGATCGCCTGTCCTGCCACTTCCACGACACCCGGGCCCTGGCCATCGCCAATGTCTATGCCGCGCTAGAGGCCGGGATTCGGCGTTTTGATGCCTCCATCGGCGGGCTCGGCGGCTGCCCCTTTGCACCGGGGGCCACCGGCAACGTGGCCACCGAGGACCTCGCCATGTTGCTGGGACTCATGGGGTTCGAGACCGGCATCGACCTCGATAAACTGCTCGCCGCCGGTCAGCTGGCAGGCGAACTGACCGGACAGCCCACGGGCGGCCGCGCCTATCCCTGGCTGTCACGCAACTCCGCACTGGTGCGCTCATGAATGAATACCTGCTGCTGAAGCTGCTGCATCTCCTGGCCTTCGTCTACTGGCTCGGCGGGGACCTGGGCACGTTTTTTTCCAGCCGCTTCGTGGCGGATTCCACACTGAGCCCCGCGCAGCGCATGACCGCACTGAAAATCATGCTGGGCTGTGATCAGGGCCCCAAACTGTGCATGCCGCTGATCTTCGGGATTGGCTACTCCATGGCGACGCAGGTGGGATTCATGACTGCGCCAGGCTGGCTGGGAATCCTGGTCTGGGCCATCACGCTGGCCTGGTTCGCAAACGTGAATTACCTCTACTTCACCAACAATGCCCGCGCCAAAGCGCTCATCGGCCAGGTCGACCTGTGGTTTCGCAGCGCTGTGGTCCTGGTTCTGACCGCCGTTGGCTTCGGTGGCCTGGCGGGTTCGCTTCCGATTCACGCCGACTGGCTGGCGGTGAAACTTCTGGTGTTCGCCGCCCTGGTGGCCTGTGGCATTTACATCCGCATCGGGTTGAAACCCTTCGTTGCCGCATTCGGCATGCTGATGACCCAGGGCACAAGCCCCACGGTCGAATCCCAACTCTCCGGTGCACTTGCCCGCGTACGCCCCGCGGTCTACCTGATCTGGCTCGGCCTGATCCTGAATGCTGCACTGGGGCTGCACCTGATCACCATCTAGGCCATTCATTATGCAGCTCTACAGCACACCTATCTCGCCATACTCCGCCCGGTGCCGGATTCAGATTTACCACAAGCGCCTTCCTGTGGAAGTCATCGCACCCCCGGGCGGAATGCGTTCCGCAGACGTGCTGGCGGCGAATCCCACGGGGCGGATTCCGGTCCTCATGACCCCGCAGGGGCCGCTGGGCGAATCCTGGGCGATCATGGAATACCTCGAGGATCGGTACCCCGAGCCCCCCATGCGTCCGACAGACGCGCTGGCCAACGCACGCCAAACCGAACTCGTGCGATTTGCCGACCAGTATCTGGCGCCCGCCATGTTCCCGCTGTTTCGCGCCCTGCGTGGTGATGTCGACACCGCCACCATTACCCAGGCCGTGCGCGATCAGAATGCACAAACTGCCATCCTCGACGCGCTGCTGGCACGATCAGCCACCGACGATGTCACTCTGAGCTTGGCGGACGCCGCCTTGACTCCCATCGTCTGGTACGGCCGCACGCTGGGCGCCCACTTCGACGGCCCTGCGGATTTCAGCGACTGGCCCGCCGTGCAGAGCTGGTGGACCCGCGTGCAAGCCGTTCCGGCCGTGCAGACCGTGACCGGCGAGCTCGAAGCCGGATTGCGCGCTGCGATTCCCGCGCTGTTTGACTGACCCGCACACACCCGCTCGCCCGTCATCAAGCCCGGCCCCGCTGCCACGACTCACAGGCATGAACCGCGCCATGCACCCTCACCGCCCTTCGGAAGCCTCATGACCCCAACCACTACTCGCTTTCTCGGCCTGACCCTGCAACCCGAGATCCGCCGCCTGTACCTGAGTCACTTCCTGATCGCCAGCTTCGCCACGATCATGCTGGCCTCGTTTTTGCCACAGATGCAGGCTTACCTTTTCACGGAGTTCCTGCAGCTACCCGAAGCCCGCCATGGTCGGGTCAGTGGCATGCTCAATTTCTGGCAGGAAATGGTCATCATTGCCGTGGTCGCGGTGGTCGGCCCGCTGTCCGACCGGATCGGCCGCAAGTGGCTGATGGCCGGTGGGTTTTTGCTGATGGCCCTGTCGCTGGCGCTGCACCCTTTCGCCACCTCCATCGGCGCCCTGCTCGCGTTCCGCTGCATCTTTGCGGTGGGCGTTGGCGCCGTGATCGTCATGCTGGTGACGTTGCTGGCCGATTATGTCGCCGATGAGTCACGCGGCAAGGCTGCGGGCTATCAGGGTGTCATGAATGGTCTGGGCGCAGTCGTGGCGGTATTTTTGCTTCTACGGCTGCCCGCATTTTTCCAGGATGCTGGCGCCGATGCCGTCGCCGCCGGCCGCGACACCTACTGGCTGGTCGCGGTGCTGGCCGGTATCACCGGCGTCATGATGATCTTCGGACTGAAAGGTGGGCGCCCCCGTGCCGCGGAAGAGGCCAAGCAATCTTTTGCCCAGCTCGCGCGAGCCGGCTTCTCCGCCGCCGCCACGGATTCGCGGATCGCGCTCGCCTACGGGGCCTCGTTTGTGGCCCGCGGAAACCTCGCCATCGTCGGGACGTTCCTGGCGTTGTGGGGAGCCAACTACGGCACCTCCGAACTGGGTCTGGGTCGCGCAGAGGCTCTGGCCAAGGCTGGCGCGCTGGTCGGCATGGCGCAAGGCGTGGCGCTGCTGGGCGCCCCGATCTTCGGGATACTGGCCGACAAGCTGAACCGTGTCAGCGCCCTGGCCATTGCCCTCGCGGTCTCCGCGATCGGTTACAGCTCGACCTTCTTCGTGCACGACCCCTTTGGTGGCCTGATGATTTTCTGTGCCATTTTCATTGGTCTGGGCGAAGTGGGCTGCATCATCACCAGCGGCGTGCTGATCGCCCAGCAAAGCCCTGAACATAACCGCGGCGCGATTATTGGCACGTTCAATCTTTCGGGCGCCGTTGGCATTCTGGTGGCCAGCGTCGCGGGGGGTTGGCTGTTCGACCACTGGCGTGAGCCGGGCCCGTTCGTGGCTTATGGACTGCTGGCAGCAGCCATGGCGGGTGCCGCCCTGCTCGTACGTCGACGCTCCCGCGAGCCGTCTGCAGTTACGCGCTGAGACCGAACAGCCAGGGTTTTTCCTCGCGCCGCTGCCGCTCGTAGGCTTCGATTTCGTCGCGGTGCTGCAGGGTTTCGCCGATATCGTCCAGCCCCGCGAGCAGGCGGGCGCGCCGCGATGCGTCCACCGTGAACCCGATTTCGCGCTGATCCAGCAGGATGACATTCCGCTCCAGATCAACGGTCAGCGTCCGCCCGTCGGCACAGGCCGCGAAAAGCATGTCGATGACGGATTCCTCCAGCGCGATGGGGAGCACACCGTTCTTGAAACAGTTGTTGAAGAAAATATCGGCGAAGCTCGGCGCGATCACGCAGCGAATGCCGAAATTTTCCAGTGCCCATACGGCGTGTTCACGTGATGAACCGCAGCCAAAGTTACGCCGGGCCAGCAAAATGGACGCCCCGGCAAAACGCGGGTCATTCAATTCAAATACCGGATTCGGGCGACGCGCCGCCACATCGATCGACAGGTCCCCCGCGTCAAGGTAACGCCAGTCATCAAAGAGGTACGGCCCGAATCCACTCCGACGAATGGACTTGAGGTATTGCTTGGGAATGATGGCGTCGGTGTCCACGTTGGCGCGGTCCATCGGCAGCACCATTCCGGTGTGTATGCGAAATGCTTGCATGGTTTTTCCTGCGAATGAGTATTGAGCGGGCGCCGGGGATCAAGCCGAAATCAATGTTCGAAAATCCGTGAAATGACCGGTAATGCCTGCTGCGGCCGCCATCGCTGGCGACACCAGATGCGTACGCCCACCCTGCCCCTGTCGCCCCTCGAAGTTGCGGTTGGAGGTGGATGCACAGCGTTCTCCGGGCTCCAGGCGATCTGCATTCATCGCAATGCACATGGAACAGCCGGGCTCGCGCCACTCGAAGCCCGCCTCGAGGAACACGCGATGCAGCCCTTCGGACTCCGCCTGGGCCTTGACCAGCCCGGACCCGGGTACGACTAGCGCCTGCTTCACAGTGGCGGCAATGCGCTTGCCGCGCACCACCTCGGCCGCAGCCCGCAGGTCTTCGATACGCGAGTTGGTGCAGGAGCCGATAAACACACGATCCACTGCGATGTCGGCAAAGCTCTGACCGGCCGTAAGCCCCATGTAATCCAGCGCCCGCTGCATACCCTGCGCACGAACCGCATCCGACTCCAGGGCCGGATCGGGCACATTCGCTGCCACCGACGCGACCATTTCCGGTGAGGTGCCCCAGGTCACCTGCGGCGTGATGTCGGCAGCGTTGAGTTTGACTTCGATATCGAATGCCGCGCCCGCATCGGAATGCAAGGTCTTCCACCACGCCACGGCACGATCCCACTCGGAACCGGTTGGTGCATAGGGGCGGCCCTGAACGTATTCCAGCGTGGTGTCGTCCACCGCCACCATACCGGCGCGGGCCCCGGCTTCTATGGTCATGTTGCAGAGGGTCATGCGGCCTTCCATGGACAGAGCCTGCACCGCCGGCCCGGCGTATTCGATGACGTGACCGGTTCCCCCCGCGGTCCCGATCTGACCGATGATGAACAGGGCCAGGTCTTTGGCCGTGAGGCCGGGTGCCATCTGCCCCTCAATCCAGATTCGCATGGTCCGGGCCGGCTTTTGCAACAGACATTGCGTGGCCAGCACATGCTCGACTTCGGAGGTGCCGATACCGAAGGCCAGTGCGCCAAAGGCGCCGTGGGTTGCGGTATGTGAATCGCCGCAAACGACGGTCATCCCCGGCAGTGTGGCGCCCTGCTCGGGGCCGATGACATGAACGATGCCCTGGCGGATATCGTTCATCGGAAAGTACGGCAGCGCGAAAGCCTTGGCGTTCTGGTCGAGCATGTCGATCTGGGCACGTGACACCGGATCGGCTACTTCGGCACCACGATCCGTGGTTGGCACGTTGTGATCGGGAACCACGAGGTTGGCATCGCGCCGCCAGACAGGGCGGCCGGCCAGTCTGAGCCCTTCGAAGGCCTGGGGCGAGGTGACTTCATGAACGAGCTGACGGTCGATGTACAGCAGCCCGGTACCGTCTTCGGTGGTCCGGACCAGATGGTCGTCCCAGATTTTCTGATACAGCGTCCGGGGGCTGGCGGGAGCGGGAGTCATGAATCAGAACTCCTCCAGCAAACGACCGCGGCCCTGAATCGGATCGTTGATCCCGCAGGCGCGCAGGGCATGCCACACGGTGGCCACATTGATGGGGATCAGCGGTTTTTCGAGCCAGTGTTCCAGCGTGGGAAACAGGTCCACCGTGGAGAGATTGGTGCCGCACTGGATGATCGCGTCGACATCATCACCATCCACGGCCTTGACCGCATCGATGACCTGCTTGATCGGCGTTTCGGCAATCGCCGTTGCCGATGCACAGTTGAGGCCGGCGATATGCTTCACCTCAAACCCGATTTCGGAAAAGAAACGACGGACGTTGTCGTCACCGACAGGCGGATAAGGCGTGATCACCGAGATGGTGCGGGCACCGAAGTTATGCAACGCATCGCGAGTGGCACCCGCCCCTGTGGTGAGGCCCATGTCGCCGATTTGCTCCTGGATGGCCCCTTCGAACTCCAGGTTGCCGTCCATCCCCCCCCAGAAGGTTTCGGCCGACATGCCCAGCATCAAATGCGTGATTTTGGCGGACAGTGCATTGTCGATCGCCGGGGGCAACTCCTTGCGCATCAGTTCCAGAAAACGCTCGAAGACCGCGTTTTCGCTTTCGCCAGTCTTGGCGGTTTCATCGGCCCAGTTGCGCAGCTCGATCCAGAACCGCGACGGGTGCCAGCTGACCCCCGTCAGGCCGAACTTCTGCAGGTCGTATTCCACCCCGGTATTGGTGGAAGGAATCAGCACGCCGATACGGGCGCGATTGGCAACTTGGTAATTGTTCATGTTTTCCAGGGCTTAAGCCAGATTGGCGAAAAGGTCGCGTTTGTTGAATGCGGCGGTCATGAAACGGCCGAAAGCCTTGCGCGTGGTCAGCCATTCCACCTTGGCACCGCTTTTGTTCGTGGCCAGAACCTGCCGGGCCAGCCATGGCGTGACGGTTTCCACGGTGTCACCCAGGATGTTGAAGATCCGTTTGGCCTTGGCCCACTCTTCGCTGGCCTGATCGTAATCACCCACCAGCAAATCGGTGACCACGATGCCGGGGCTCAGGGTACAGACCTGCAGCGGCGTGCCCTTCACTTCCTTCTGCAAACCTTTGATGAGGTAGTTCACCGCACGCTTGGTGGCGCCGTACGGAATCATGCCGACCTGCGTCATGCCGTTGCTGCCAAAACCTTCCATGTTCCAGATCTGGCCTGCGCCCTGGGTCTGCATACCCGCCAGCACGACGCGATTTGCCAGCAGGATGCCGGTGAGGTTGGTGCTCACGATGGCGGCAATATCCTGGGGATCCGCCTCGCGCAGCGGTTTGCGGGCGATGCTCATCCCGGCATTGTTGATCCAGATATCGACGCGACCAAACTGATTTCGCGCCTCATCCCAGAGCCGCTGCAGGGCCGCCACATCGGTCACGTCGCAGGCCACGCCCCCGACCTTGCCGGGGAACCGAACCGACAACGCCCGCACCGTGGCCTCCACCACGGCTTCGCGCCGACCGCTGATCACAACCTGGCAGCCCAGATCGAGAAAGCTCTCAGCCAACCCGCGGCCAATGCCACGGGTGCTGCCGGTTATGACAACCGTTTTCATGACAGCTCCTGCTCAGGCGGCGCGGGCGGCTTGCATCTGTTCCGCCCCCATGCGCATGCGGATCATGGCCTCCACCTGGTCGGCGCCGAAGACCTTTTCCGCCAGGCTGTTCATCGGGTCACGCTCGTAACCCAGCGCGCGCACCCGGTGGTCATAGGCCCGCTGCGCGGCACGCTCGCCCTCGGGAATCGGGTTCGCGGTGTCCAGCCAGCCCATCCAGCGACTGAAGAAGGACCGCGCGTAGCTTTCCAGCGTGTCCAGGTTTTCGTCGTTCAGGTCGCCGGCAATGCTCAAACCGACCGGCGAGAGCAGCGCACGCATGTAGGTGCCATGGCTCACCGACCAATGGAACTTCGGATTGCCGCGCAAGGCCAGAAACTCTTCGTTCACCGCGCCGCCGTAGTATCGGTCAAGGTAATCGGTGTCAATCCGCAGGTCCTTGCGCGGCACATAGTCTGCGTAGAAGAACAGCTTGGGGATGGTTCCGAAGATCACGATCAGGTGCGGAGCATCGGTGTCCTGCCCCAGAAAGCAGGTGGCGTTCATGTCCAGGATCGACGCCTTGCGATTTCCCAGCCAGGAGTGCACCAACCACTCCACACCTTCACCCGGCTTCGGGCCGGTATAGGCATTAAACGAGCCTTCGAAGGCCTGGTCCGGACTCTGGTAGTACTCGCGACCGGCACAGGAAGGGTGACGCACCACGTCAAAACGCGACGCGATCTGATCCTTGATATCCCCGAGCACGCCAAAGCAGCGCTCCCAGGCCCGGCTGACATCCACATCGGGATTCTCGGCAAGAAATTCGTGGATGGTTTTTGTATCCGAACTCATGGTCCTGTGTTTCCTGTTGAGGCCCCCATCAGCGAGGGCATGAAAAGTCGTGAATCAAGGGAAAAAGCTGCGGGAGGAAAATCCTCAATCAACTCCAAGGTGCGCAAACTGGTCTTCGCGCGGCGTGAGCTTCGAGAGCAGGAAGCGCTTGGCCATCTTCCCGCCGGAGAGCCAGGCAATCTTTGATCCGGTTTTCTTGAACGCCAGCATCTGTTCGATGAGATAGGGCGCCACGGTTTCCGGTTGATCGCAGAGGATGTTCATCACCTTGCGGCTCTTGGCGAAGTTTTCCGGATTGGCCAGGATCTCCCGCCGCACACCATCGGTGACGACCATGCCGGGGCGCACGCGGCCGACGAGAACGGGCGTATCTTTCAGTTCTTTCGCCAGCGCCCGCGTGAAGTAATCCAGCCCGCGTTTGGTCGCGCCGTACACGCCCATTCCGGGGAAATATTCACCGTCTGAGCCGCCACCCAGCATGTTGAAGATGCGCCCACTCCCCTGCCCGCGCATCCCCCGTGCCGCGACCTGACTGCCGAAGATCGTACCCAGCATATTGGTCTGCACCATGGTCGCCACTTCCTCAGCGGGGAGATCCGCGATCGCCCAGGTCGTGCGCGCCAGTCCGGCATTGTTGACCCAGACGTCCACCCCGCCGAACTGCTGCACTGCGTGCTCCCAGAGGCTTTGTGCGGCACCCGGCTGGCTCATGTCCGCAGCAAAGCCGACCACCTGGCCGGATGCACACGGGACCCTGGCAACCGCCGCGTCGACCCGGGATGCCGTGCGGCCTGCTATCAGCACCTGGTGCCCCTGGGCCGCGGCTTCCTGGGCCAGCGCAAAGCCGATTCCCTGCGTGCTTCCGGTAATGACAAAGCGCATCAGGAAATCTCGCTCAGCGGATGGTTGGGGTTGGTATGTGTCGGACGCCAGCCTGTGGCGTAAATCTTGTCGGCCGAGATTTTTCGAGTCGGCGCCTTGATTTGCCCCAGAAACTCCAACCGGGGCACGCCGACATGGTCGGCCAGGGCATCGAACACCTCCGCATTGGTCGGCGGCACGCCGTCATTGACACACACGTTGTAGATACCGCTGAGCTTGTTTGCCAGCGCGTGAGCCGTGGCCGCCACCACATCCTCAAAATGAATGATGTACAGCCGTGCATCGGCAGAAAACGGCCCCTTGCCGCCCATGATTTCGTGCGCGAGCTTGACCCGGGCACCAAAGCTCAGGTCGCCCGGCGCGCCATAGATATCCGGGAGGCGCAGCACGCAGCCCTGCGCTGATTCCAGCACCACCTTCTCGGCCTGCGCGTAATAGCGCGCCGAGGGCTCTTGCTGGTTCTGCGGCGGCGTGTCCTCCGTAATCGCGCCCTCACCGGGCCCGCCTTCGCCGTACACCGAAAATGACGACAGGAACACCACGCGATCACAGGCTGCAGCCGCGCTCTGGCAGCTGGCCACCAGAGCATCGTGATAGGTCGCCTCACGCTCTTCCTTGTTGCGCGCCTGACGCACATTGGGTGCCACGGTGGTGACGATCGCGTCACAGCCCTCCGCGATGCGCGCTATGAGCGCAGCGTCGGTGCCGCGCGCCACATGAACCTCGTCAACAAGCGCCTCGAGCTCCGGAACCTTGGCGGGGGTAGTTGTCGTGCCGACCACCTCAACACCCGCAGCTTTGAGCGATTTCGCCAGGGCCTTTCCGACATGCCCCAATCCTAAAATGAGTACCCGGCTCATGGTGAACGTCCCTCTGTGTTGTTTGTTCTTCCTATTGTTATATCATTAGTACAAATTAACAACAACGCCACCATCTCAGCACCGGGAAAGGACGACGACCATGCAAGGCCAAAAGACACTGGGGATTCGCCTCGCAGACGGGGTTCAGCCGAGCCACCTTTGGACCTACCTCTTTGTTGCCGTCATTTCTTCGGCCTATGCCGGAGCCTTGCAGTTGCTGCAGCCAGGCCTGATGCATGCGCTGCACATTCCGGAGGGCGACCAGGCGGTGCTGACCGGCCAGCTGGCGGCACTGCAGGAGCTGGTATTCATTGCCCTGCTCGGCCCCATCGGCGCACTCGCGGACCGCATCGGTCGACGCACGGTCTATGTGGCCGGGCTGCTTATCACCGGCCTTGGCTATGTGCTGTACGCGCACGCCACCGGAATCGCCTCCCTTTTTGCGCTGCGCCTGATCGTGGCGGTGGGCAGCGCAGCCGTAGTCGGCATGATGGTCACCGTCATCGCCGACTACCCCCGCGAAGAAGACCGCGGCAAGGCCAATGGACTGCAGGGACTGGTCGCAACACTCGGGGCGTTTATCGCACCGATGCTGCTGCCGCTGCCCGCCTTCTTCACCCAGGCCGGCTGGTCCGAACTCGCTGCACAGCAGGGCACGTTTGCAATCGCCGGGAGTTTGGGCGCCATCGCGGCGGTCGCAGCCGCACTGGGCCTGTCCGGAATGGTGGGGCGTCAATCAGAAACCCAGACTCCCCTGCGCGCACTGCTGCGCGAGGGACTGCGCAGCGCGCGAGATCCGGGAATCGCACTGGCGTTTGCTGCGGCATTCACATCGCGTGGCGTTCTCGCGGTCACCGGGGCATTCATGAGTCTGTGGCTGATCCAGTACGGCATCGGGGAGCTCGGCATGACGGCGAGCCAGGCCATGCAGCAGCTGGCCATGCCGCGGGTTCTGATCATTGTGACCGGGGCACTGCTGGGGGCCATCCTGATGGGTTTCCTCAGCGACCGTATCCGCCGGGTCACCGCGGTTGCCATCGCGGCCGCCCTGACCAGCGTCATGTATCTGGCCATCGGCTTCGTGGATGACCCCACACAGCCCGTTGTTTTCGCATTGCTGGGCATGATGGGCGTTGCTGAAATCAGCGCCTTCGTCGCCAGCCAGGCCCTGGTTGGCGAGCGGGCGCCCGAGGCCAAGCGCGGCGTGATTATCGGCTTCTTCGGTGTGGCGGGCGCGGTCGGCATTCTGGTCGGCACCACGGCCGGTGGTTTTCTGTTTCGCGACCTGGGCCCGAGCACACCCTTTGTGATGTTTGGCGGGTTCAACCTGATCGTCCTTGCATGGGCGCTCTGGCTGCGCCGGCAAAGCGCTGAAGATCAACCGGCAGACATGGTCCCAGCGCCGGCAGGAGCCAAATCATGACCTCACCCATCATCATCGCCGGCGCAGGTCCTTGCGGGACGGTTCTGGCTTTGAGCCTGGCCCGCGCCGGTGTGCCGGTACGCTTGCTGGAAAAAAGCCCGGCACTGCCGCGGGATCTTCGCGCCTCGACTTTTCATCCGCCAACACTGGAGATGCTGGATGACCTGGGGCTATCCGACGCGCTGCTGAGCCGGGGGCTCAAAGCCGACCGTTACCAGTACCGCGACCGTCAAAGCGGCGACGTCGCCGAGTTCGACATGCGGCTCATCGCCGACGACACCCGCTTCCCTTTCCGCCTTCAGCTCGAACAATACGAACTGACCGAACTCATCGTCGAGCGGCTCAAAGACTACCCGCACGCCGAGGTGCTCTTCGCACATGAAGTGCTCGGCGCCACGCAGTCCGAGGACAGCGTCACCGTAACCGTGAGCAGCCCCGCAGGTGAGCTGGAGATGCACACGCCGTTTCTGGTGGGTTGTGATGGCGCCAGCAGCCGCGTACGCAAGGCCGCGGGCATCGGGTTTGGCGGATTCACCTATGACGAAAAGTTTCTGGTGGTGAGCACCAGCTTTCCGTTCGAGACCGTTTTCGAGAACCTGTCCTGGGTCAACTACGTGGCCGACCCCAATGAATGGTGCGTCATCCTGCGAACCGACAAGCTGTGGCGTGTACTCGTGCCGGTCTTTCCCCAGTCCGCTGCAGATGAGCAGGAACTGCTCAGTGACGCGTTCGTGCAGTCGCGTCTGCAGCATCTTTACCCACGCGACACACCCTATGACGTCGGCCACCGCACCCTGTACAACGTGCACCAGCGGGTGAGCGAAACCTATTTCCGCGGGCGCATGATTCTTGCCGGCGATGCCTGCCATATCAACAATCCGCTGGGGGGAATGGGGATGAATGGCGGCATACACGACGCGGTCAACCTGGCTGAAAAACTCATCCGCATCAAACGCGAGAAGCTCGACCACGCAGTCCTGCTGGGCCTTTATGACCGCCAGCGCCGTGAACTTGCCGTGCGCTTCGTGCAGGAACACACCATCCAGAACAAAAAGCTGATGGAGTCCACCGACCCGAACGTCCAGCGCAAGCGGCAGGACATGCTGATGCAAACCGCAGCCGACCCGACCCTTGCGCACAAATTCATCCGCGAGCGCGCAATGATCGACTGCCTGCGCGAAGCCAATGCGGTGACATGATTACGCTGACTTCCGCGCTGAAAGCCCTCGGCAAAGGACTGGGTTTCCTGACCGCAGCCCTGTTCCTGGCGCTGCTGGCGTATACCGGCATCGCCCTCTGGGCCTGGGGCGACATCGCACCGGAAACGATCAGTCAGCGCTATCCGGTAGCCGACCTGCGTATCGCGACGGTGGACGGCGTTCCCTTTCGCTATCAACTGAGCGGACCGGAAGACCAGCCCGCGGTGGTGCTCATCCATAACCATTTCATGGATCTGAGCATGTGGGATGCATGGACGCAGGCTTTGGCAGACCACCATCGCGTGCTGCGTTTTGACCTGAGTGGTCATGGCCGCACGGGCCCGGACCCCTCCAATATCTACACCGTGGAGCGTGACGCCGCGCTGCTGAACCAGCTCATGAACCAGCTCGAAATCCCCTCGGCGCACATTGTGGGCTCCAGCCTCGGGGGGAATGTGGCCTACACGCTGGCCGCGCAATATCCCCAACGCGTACTGTCACTTGCCCTGATCAATTCCGGCGGCATGCCGCGGGAAAACAACCGTGCCGAGGGAACGATTCCCCCGATCGCCGATGCGATTTTCCCTCTCGTACCGCCGCTGGCTTACCGCAAGTTTTTGAACTGGATGACGGTCGATCATTCGCATATCACCCCGGCTGTCGAGCAACGCTTCGTCGATATGTTTCGGCGCGAGGGGAACCGCGGCGCCGAATTGGAACGGCTTCGTCAATACGACCCGGCAGACTGCCGGCCGGTCCTGGCCACGATCACGGCTCCCAGTTTGGTGCTGTGGGGCGCGGATAATCCGCAGCTACCGGCGACACTGGCGCAACAGTTCGGCCAGGCCCTGCGTAACAGCGAGCAGGTGGCCGTGCATGTCATCGCCGGAGCGGGCCACGTGTTGCCGCTGGAAAAGCCCACACAGAGCCTGACGATCTATCGCTCATTTCTTGAGAACCTCCCGACTTCGACCGGCGCACCGCCATGAACAACCTCGCCCGGGCCTGGAATTTCTGCGGGCTCGCCCTGCTGCTCGCACTGACGGCGTGTGGCGCCCCGCCCGAGCTTCCGCCCGCCAAACCGCTTTCGGCAGACGCGCAGCACTACGCCACGCTGCCAGGGTACGGGCCCGGCCCGTTTGCCGTTCAGCGGTCGCCCATACTCAGCTGGCACCCCGCCGGCGGTGACGAGTACGAAGTCCGGGGTGTTTATCCCGAGCTTTCGGCACGGAAGAGTGAGCAGCTTCCGCTGCTGGTTTTCTCTCACGGCTTTGCGTCGGACGTTACCGAGTACGACGCTCTGCTTGAGCATTGGGCGAGTCATGGCGTGGTGACCCTGGCCATTCGCCACCCCGATGCCGGGGGAACACTGCGCGGAATCTGGAGCAGTATCCGGCTCGGCAAAGAAGGCCTGATCAGCGCACGAACGGCAGCGCTGCACCGGCTGATTGACGAGCGTGATTCCCTGCCCGGCATGCTGCAGGAAGCGCTCAGGCATACCGACCCCTCGGCCATCATCGCGGCGGGTCACTCCTTCGGTGCGTTCACCGCGCAGCAACTGGGTGGCGCCGTCGCGATCAGCCCGCAGGGTGACCGCCGCCTCGAGGCCCGGCACGGCGCCGTCACTCGCGTGATCGCCATCTCTCCGCCCGGGGAGATGTTCGGCTGGATTCAGGCGGACTCGTGGTCGGATATGCAGGTGCCACAACTGGTGACCACCGGAACCTGGGATGTGGACGGCCGCTTCGTGACCGATTGGCGACAACACCGTCTCTCCTTCGACAGCGCTCCCGCAGAGATTCCGGGGGCGCTACTGGTCGTCCAGGGGGCCGACCACTACCTGGGCAATCTCATCTGCAGGACCGACCGTGACGTCGCGCCGCAAACCGATGCGCTGCGATTTGTGCAGACCATCTCACTGCAATTCTTACGCGAGCTGGACTTCATGACGTTATATGCAGCAGATCCGCTGTCCCGACGCACCCAAGAATTCGCCACGCTGGAGACCCGCTAGCTTCGCTGGGTACTTGCGCTCTCAGGCCGCCTTGCGGGCGCCGCCCTGGCCGCCTTCTACGTCTTCACTGTCGTGCTGTTCCGCTGTGGGCTGAGCGGGCAACGGCTGTGCGCTTTTCAGCAACTGGCGAGCGTCAGGCCAGCGATTCCGGGATGAGCGATTGCGCAGGTCTCCACCACCCGCCCTGTAGGCAATATTGACAACTCCGAAATTCATTAGACACCACCTATACGATGAGGATTTTTATGTCTGTTTTTATTAGACATTGTCGATACATTACCGCGCCATGCCTATTTGTGCAATATTTTCCGCACAATTTTGTTACCTCTGAAGCTTATGAGTAAAAAACCATCACATCAGCTATACAAAATTGGGGCAGTTGAGCGCGCCAGCGGCGTGCCCGCGGTCACGATTCGGATGTGGGAGAGGCGCTATGAAGCCCTGACCCCGGAAAGAACAGAATCCGGCGGCAGGCTCTACACCCGCGAGCAGATCGAGCGGCTGTCCAAATTGCGCGCCCTCGTCAACGCCGGGCACGCGATCTCCACCATCGCGTCACTTGACGACAATGAACTCGATGAACGCCTGAGCGAAACCGCGCGCCCCGCGCAAACCCCTCACCGGCCACTCACACTCGCACTGGTCGGAAGCAACCTGGTGCATGAATGGCACCAAGGCCTCGACGAGCCCGCCGATTGGGAAGTCGTGGCTCAGGCCGCGTCGATTCCAATCGCCTTGCAGAACGAAGCAACGCAGGCTGACATTCTGGTCGCCGAACTGGATGCGCTACCGCCGGGAGAAGCCGTTCGGGTCCGCGACCTGATGCAGCATTTTGGAGCCAGGCACGCCGCGCTGGTCTTTCACTTCGCCACCCGGGAAGACCTGCGTCAGCTCCAGCGTTGGAATATTCAGACCGTCAAGGCCCCGGTTCGCAGGGAACAGATCCACCACGTCGTGGCGTCGCTGGCCAACGCCGCCCCGGCCGACGACCACACGGCCACGACCGACCCCATGGCGCTGGCACTGAAGCCACCGCCCCCGCACCGCTTCTCCACCGAAGAGCTCCAGGAGCTAGCCACGCAATCCGCGATTGTGAAATGCGAATGCCCGGAGCATCTGGTCGAGCTGGTGAACAAACTCACCGCTTTCGAGACCTACTCAAGAAACTGCCAGTCAGCCAACCGCGCAGACGCGGCACTCCACATGCTGCTGTATGGCGCAACCGCTCAGGTTCGCCGCATCATGGAAGACATGCTGGCGGAAGTGATCGCGGCCGAGCGCGGCAATCCGAACGATTAACCCGCCCCATCCGCATCCGCCATCCGCTCCTCTGAATACCGGCCTGCGGTTTCAAGCATGTCTGAAGCCCCCAGCAGCGCGTTGATCTGGTTGAGATCGATCAGTTCCTGAATGCCATCGGTACTGCCACGCTCGGCAATCCAGCCCAGCACGGCTTGCGCCCGCGGGACAAAAGCATGCAGCAGCGCCGCCGGATATAACGCAATGCGGTACCCCAAGCGATCCAGGGCCGCCGCGTCCGGCACCGGCGACTGCCCTCCCTCCACCAGGTTGTGCACCAGCGGCAACTGCGACCCGAACCTTTGCGCGATGATCTGCATCTGCTCGACCGTCCGCGGTGCCTCAACAAAAAGCGCATCAGCCCCCGCCTGCACGTAACGCTCGGCGCGCTCCATCGCATCGTCAAATCCATGGACGGCCAGGGCGTCGGTGCGTGCGACCAGCAAGGTCTTCTCATCGGTCCGCGCATCCAGCGCCGCATGAATCTTGCCCACCATTTCGGCCGCCGGGATCACCGACTTGCCCCGCATGTGGCCACAGCGCTTGGGCATGGACTGGTCCTCCAACTGCATCGCGCTTGCACCAGCCCTCTCCATCACCCGGACCGTCCGTTGCACATTCAACGCGTTCCCGAAACCAGTGTCGATGTCGACCAGCAACGGGAGCGTGACCCGCTCGCGAATCACCGCCACCGTTTCGGCAACTTCGTTCATCGATACCAGCCCCATATCCGGCCGGCCGAAGCGTGCAAACGCCACGCAGGCGCCCGACACAAAAGCCAATGGAAAGCCCGCCTGCTCGACCAGCAACGCCGACAAGCCATCCCACACACCCGGCGCCTTGAGCAGGCTTGTGCCCGCAATGGCCTGTTGCAGGCGAACGCCATGGGAGACCGAAAATTCCTGTTTTTGCATGGGTTTCTGCATGATTCGCACCGATCTCTATTGTACTATTACTATATCTTTAGTACTTTTCATTCATGAAACAGATCGCACTCGTCACGGGCGCCAATCGCGGAATCGGCCAAGCCATCGCCATCGGCCTCGCGGCGAAGGGCATCCACGTGGTTTTGGGAGCCCGGGACGCCGCAACGGCGATGCCAACCCTGGAAGCCGTGCAGAAAAACGGCGGCACTGCCGAGATTCAGCAACTGGACGTCGTAAAGAACGAAGACCGGACCTCGGCGATCGAAACCATTCTTGGCCGCCACGGGCAGCTCGACATCGTGGTTAACAATGCCGGCATAGCCATCGACAAGTGGGTAAAAACCGCCGAACTGCCGTTGCAAATACTCCGCGAGACGATGGAGGTCAATCTGTATGCCCCGCTTCATCTCTGCCAGCTGGCCTTGCCCGCAATGCAAGAGAAAGGCTTTGGCCGCATCGTCAACGTCTCCAGTGAACTCGGCTCATTGAGCCGCTGCGAAATGGGCAGTACGGCGGCTTATCGCATGTCGAAAACCGCCCTCAACATGCTCACCCGGCTCCTTGCATGTGAGGTCGGCGAGCAGACAGACATCCAGATCAATGCCGCGGCCCCCGGCTGGGTCCGCACCGAGCTCGGCGGCGACGACGCGCCATTGACTCCGGACCAGGGCGCCGACACGGCGATCTGGCTGGCAACACAGCCTCGCGGTGGGCCCCGGGGCGGGTTCTTTCGCGAGCGCCAGCCTTACCCCTGGTAAACCCGTGCCGCGGCCCCGAGTTTTCGTCACCCGACGCCTTCCGGGCGAAGCATTGAGCCGCCTGGATGCCGTCAGCGAACTGCACATATGGCGCCACCCCGCGCCCCCCACACCCGCGCAACTCCGGCAGGAATGCGCCGAGGCCGAGGGCCTCCTGTGCTTGTTAACGGATACGATCGACGCGCGCCTGATCGACAGCGCGCCCAAACTTCGCGTCATATCCAGCGTCTCGGTAGGCTTGGACCACGTGGAGCTCGCGCCCCTGCAGGCACGCGGCATCCCGTTGGGCCACACCCCACATGTCCTGACCGACGCCACCGCCGACCTGACGATGGGACTGATGCTGGCGGCTTGCCGGCGCATCCCCGAGGCCGCTGACATGATTCGCCAGGGGGGTTGGACCCACGAGCGCCGCTGGGAACCGGACATGCTTCTGGGGCGAGAGCTTGGCGACTCCACCCTGGGGATCATCGGTCTCGGCCCGATCGGACAGGCCGTCGCCCGTCGTGCCGCCGGGTTCGGGACCCGCATCATCGGGTGGACACCATCCGGACGGTCGGTAACCGGCGTTGCCAGCCACTCATTTGACAGCGTCATCGAACAAGCGGACATCCTCAGCCTGCACCTCGCGCTGACGCCGGAAACCCGCCATCTGATTGACCGCCACACGATCTCACGCATGCGCCCGGGCACGATCCTGGTCAACACCGCACGCGGGCCGCTGGTAGACCAAAGCGCCCTGCTGGAAGCGCTCGACAGCGGCCACCTTGGCACCGCAGCCCTGGACGTCTTTGAACATGAACCCCTATCCGCAGACCACCCTTTCGCGACGCACCCGCGCGTGCTCGCCACGCCGCATATCGGCAGCGCCACGATTCGCACGCGGATACGCATGGCGGAACTGGCGGTCGACAACCTCATCGCCGGGCTCAACGGCGAACCGATGCCCTACTGCGCCAACCGGCCCGCTCTGCAATGAACCTCGATAATCCCTCTGCGGGCGTTTCGTCCTATCTCAAAGGCCTGCGCCATGTCGGTGTTGTTACCCCGGACCTTGCGGCCCTGGTTGAGCGCATGCAGACGATATTCGGCCTGTCCGATGACGACATTCTGCGCATCCCCGCAGACAACAGCCCCTGCGACACGCGCTTCGCCTTTTTTTCCATTGGCGACACCCCGTATGAAGTGATCGAACCGGTCAGCGAGACTTTTCGCCACCTGCTGCTAGGCTCCGGAACCGGCGCCAATCATGTGTGCTACAGCGTAGACGACCTCGACGGTGCGGTTGCTGCCATGCGCGTTGCCGGCGTTCGGCTGGGCCATGTCACACCAAACGGCATCGTCGAAACCCCGAGTTTCCGGATGGCTTATTTTCATCCTGAAGATACCGGCGGCCTGCTGATCGAGTTCGTCGAAGATCGGTCGTGAGCACCCTGCTTGCCCGCGGGCACTATGTCTATCACCTTGACGGTGTGCTCCAGCCCATCGAAGAACCCTGGCAAATCTGGACCCGTGCCGGGGGTAAGCTGCTGCTCGCTGGCGAGCGCCGCGTGCAAGGATGCGCAGTACTTCGGGTGGTGGCGCGCTACCAGGGCGTGACCTGCCAATCGCTGCGTCTGCGCTGGCAAAGCCACCCGCATCAGGCCCCACGGTACTGGCACTATCACCGAGACGACAGCGGACTGCAGGCCCGCGGTCCGCAAGGAATCCGCACCGCCATCGAAACCGCAACAAAGTTTGACCTGTTCCCGTTGTTGCGGGCCGCCACCGGTGCGCTGTTGCAGCGCCTGCACACCGAAACCACCCACATCGTGACGCCGGACATCGGCTGCCCCGCGACCCACCCCGGTTTTCTTCACCCCACACTCTCCGCCCGATCCGCCCGCCGGCTGGAGGGGACCGACGAAGACCCAGCACGCTGGATCTTCCAGGGCGGCCCCTACGGCACGCGTGGCGCCGAGTTCACCCTGCATCGCTGTGGCATTCCGAACCGTTATTCCTGGCACGACGGCGATCAGCACTGGGGGTGCACCGCGGACGCATTCTGGTGCGCCGAGGACTTTCGGCATTGGCAGCCTGCCGCCCGCAGCCGATGACATGACTTCTCCATGAACGCGGCACCCGTAGTGGTCATCACCGGCAGTTCGCGTAGCCTGGGGCTGGCAACCGCCGAAGCCCTGCTGAAGGGGGGGCGCCTGATCAACGTGGTTGGTCGTGGCGAAAAAGGCCCTGTCGCCGGGGCGGCCCTCTACGGATCCAGCAAGGCCTGGATGCGCCAGTTCAGCCTGGCCCTGGCCAAAGAAGAACCACAGCTCGGGATTGGCACCTTCAACCCCGGCCTGATTTACACCAGCCTCACCGCCAGGCCCAAAGTTCTGGAAGGCCAGCAGCACGCGATGCTGAAGGGACTGCGGTTCATCATGCCGCTGATCGGCGACACCCCGGAACGCGCCGCCCGCAGACTTGCAGATTTAGCGGCGGGCGATTCTCCCTTACACCGCGAGAACCGCGCCCGGCGGCTTCTGCCCCTGGTACTCAAGCGGCTGCTCACCGGCCAGCGTGCGCCGGTGAATGTCCGCGACATCCGCCCTGAGGTTCAGCCGGAGGATCACGGCCCGATCAGCTGAAACCGCACTGCCCATTCACCTGACGCCCTGACTGCTGGAAACCTGCCCGAAAGCAATCACACAAACACGCTTCGCATCGCCGGCGGCGTGCCGTTTACTGCCCTACAACGGCTAGCCAGTGACTGAACGTTCCATGTGAGCAGCCGACTTTTTTCGCGGATTCAGAGGCAGGTTTTACGAGGAACCTACTCCAACCCCAAAAGAACCCTAATTTGCTCAAGCGCTGTTGGCAGTTGATTCTTCGGTGTGGTACGCGCGCTGTCGATTGTCGCCTTTCCCATGATCTTGTTTCGCGCCGACAGTCCCGATGCCTCGAGGGCGGCGATCGCCGCATCCGCGTCAAAATGCTCGGGCATCAACAGGTGGCGTAATTGGTCATCTGCAGCGGCGTTCGCAGTCGTTGCTGTTTCAGCGCTAACAACCGTCGAAGCCAGAGTCAGCGAAAGGACGAGCAAAGTGCATCCTGAAATCAATACCCGTAACAGCATGGACATTGTCCTTTTGATTTAGGTAGCCAGCATTCTGACGACCGACTACTCAGGACACAAGACACGACACCGGCTCAGTCGGCCTTGAGTCCCCAAGTGAAATCGGCAGCATCGGGCGCAAAGGAGACGGTCGGCACAAGCCAAGGATGGTCCGGTTTCAGAACTAAGCCGACTACCAGCCCATATACCCCGATCGACCGACCCAGCGGTCAACGCGAGTGCAGTAATTCGCATACGCCTGACCAAACTGTTTTTGCAATACGCGTTCTTCCGCTTGGATTTGGAAGCGATTCATGTAGCCCACGAAGACAGGTATCAAGAGCAGGGCAATGGGTGACTGCAGGAAAAAACCCCAACTGACCAGCCATAATGCAAAACCCAAATACATGGGATTACGGCTCCATCGGTAAATCCCGCCGGTGACCAGCGCGACGGTCTTGCCAGGATCACGCGGATCGACGGTTGTCTGGCTGCGGCGAAACTCGATGACGCCGGCCAAGGCCGCTGCCGTTCCAGCGAGCCCGAAGCCGGCCGCCATACCAATGGGCACGGCGACCGACAACGTTGGCAGTGCAATGACCATCAGCCACATCAGCCCGGCAACAATCAGCACAAGCATCAGTGGCGGAATGCGCGTTTCCAGTATCGAGTCATCCATATGGCAACGATAACCATGGACTTGAACCCAGGGTCAAGCCTTCACTTTTACGGCCTTTCCGAAGATCCGGTACAAAGCTGGCAGCACCAGCAAAGTCAGCAGGGTCGACGAGACGATCCCGCCGATGACTACGGTCGCCAGCGGTCGCTGCACCTCGGCTCCTGTGCCGACATTGAGTGCCATGGGCACGAAACCCAACGAGGCCACCAGCGCGGTCATCAGCACCGGGCGCAGGCGGACCAGCGCACCGTCGATGATGGCGGATTCGAGATCTGCACCGTGCAGCAGCCGATCGCGGATGAAGGACAGCATGACGACGCCATTGAGCACGGCAATGCCGGACAGGGCGATGAAACCGATGCCGGCGGAGATCGATAGCGGCATGTCGCGCAGCAGCAGGGCCGCGATGCCGCCGGTCAGCGCCAGCGGCACCCCGCTGAACACGATCAGCGCATCCCGCCCGCTACCAAAGGCGGCGTAGAGCAAGGCCAGAATCAGCAGCAGGGTCAGCGGCACGATCAGCGACAAGCGCTGACTGGCGGACACCAGTTGCTCGAAGCTGCCGCCGAAATCCAGCCAGTAGCCGGCCGGCAGATCAATCTCATTGGCAATCGCCTGACGGGCAGCTTCGACGAAACTGGCCAGATCGACGCCACGGACGTTGGCGGTGACGAACACCCGCCGCTTGCCATTCTCGCGACTGATCTGGTTTGGCCCCAGTACTTCACGCACCTCGGCAACAGCACCCAGCGGTATATGGCGAGGAGGTGCATGCACCACACCCAGCGCATCGGCATCGCCCGTAATCACGCTATCGTCCATCGGCAAGGGCACTGGCAATTCGCGCAGGCGCTCCAGATCCTGCCGCAGGTTTTCAGGCAAGCGCACGATCAACGGGAAACGACGGTCGCCTTCGTAAATCTGGCCGACTTCGCGCCCGCCCATGGCCACTTGCACGGCGTCCTGAACCGTCTGCACATCCAGTCCATAGCGGGCCAATTTATCCCGATCCGGCACGACTTCGACCATGGGCAATCCGGTGGCCTGTTCCGTGCGCACATCCGTGGCACCAAGCACCTGCCGGACCACGCCCTCAATCTGCTCAGCCAGCTCGACTAGGGTTTGAAGATCATCACCGTAGACCTTCACCGCCACGTCGGCACGCACGCCGGCTATCAACTCGTTGAAGCGCATCTCGATCGGCTGGGTGATCTCATAGTTGTTCCCCGGCACGCGCTGCGCCACGTCCATGACGTCAGCAAACAGCTGCTCACGGGACTTGGCAGGATCAGGCCATTCGGCGCGGGGACGGATCATCAAAAAGGTATCCGCCACCGCAGGTGGCATCGGGTCGTTGGCGACATCGCCGGTGCCGACCTTGGAGAACACCCGCTCCACCTCCGGAATCTCGGCCAGGTGCTTTTCCAGCTGGAATTGCATCTCGACTGCCTGACTCAGGCTGGTGCCGGGTATGCGCAGGGCATGCAAGGCAATATCCCCTTCCTCCAACTGCGGAATGAATTCCGCGCCCATGCGACTGGCCGCGAACAGGGCCACGCCGACCAGCGCCACGGCGCCTGCCACCACGCTCAAGCGCCAGCGCAACACCACGCGCAGGACGGGCGCATAGCCCTCACGCAGCCAGCGTAGAACGGCCGGCTCCTGCTCGGCGACGCGACCGCGCATCAGTAGCGCAATGGCCGCCGGGATGAAGGTGAGCGACAGCACCAGCGCGGCCAGCAATGCCATCACCACGGTCAGGGCCATCGGGTGGAACATCTTGCCCTCGATGCCGCTGAGCGCAAACACCGGCAGGTAAACGATCAGGATGATGGTCACCGCGAAAACGCTGGGTCGAATCACCTCGGCCGTTGCCTCGCGCACCAGCTCCAGTCGCTCGCGCAAGGCCAGCACCGCACCATTGGCACGCTGGGCTTCGGCCAGTCGCCGCAAGCAGTTTTCCACAATGATCACCGCACCATCGACGATCAGACCAAAGTCCAGGGCCCCCAGACTCATCAAGTTCGCGCTGGTGCGGGTTGCGACCATGCCGGAAATCGTCATCAGCATGGCCAGCGGAATCACTGCCGCCGTGACCAATGCGGCGCGCAGATTGCCCAGCAAGGCGAACAGCACGGCAATGACCAGCAGTGCCCCTTCCAGCAGGTTGGTGCGCACCGTGGCGATGGTCTTGTCGACCAGGGTCATGCGGTTGTACAGCGGTTCCAGCGCCACGCCTTCAGGCAATGAGGATTCGATCTCCGCAAGCTTGTCCGAGACCGCCTGGGCCACCGCCCGGCTGTTGGCCCCGATCAGCATGAAGGTGGTGCCCAGCACGACCTCCTCGCCGTTCTGGGTCGCGGCGCCGCTGCGCAGGTTCCTGGCGATGGCGATTTCCGCCAGCTCATCCAGCCGGATCGGCGCACCGTCACGTTTGGCCACCACCACTCGCCCGATGTCTTCCAGGCTCTTTAGCTGTCCCGGCGAACGGATCAGATACTGCACCCCATGGCGTTCAATGTAACCGGCGCCGGTGTTGCTGTTGTTACGTGCCAGCGCGGCGAGCACATCCTGCACCGTCAGATCATAGGCCAGCAGCCGGTCAGGCCAGGGCGCGACCAGGTAGGTCTTGTCGAAACCCCCAATAGTGTTGACCTCGACGACGCCCGGCGTCTGGCGCAGCTGGGGTCGCACGATCCACTCCTGCACCGTGCGCAAGTCGGTCGGCGACCAATCGCTGCCATCTTTCGCCGCGACCGTGTACATGAAGATTTCGCCCAGACCGGTGGCGATGGGGCCCAGCTGTGGCGTAACACCATCGGGCAGCGCGTCACCGAGACTGGCCAGCCGTTCGGACACCAGCTGACGGGCAAAATAGATATCCGTGCCGTCTTCGAAGACTACTGTGACCTGGCTCAAGCCGTAGCGCGACAGCGAGCGGGTGTAATCCAGCCCCGGCAGCCCCGCCATCGCCGTTTCCACCGCGAAGGTCACCCTCTGTTCGGCTTCCAGCGGTGAATAGCCCGGCAGATCGGTGCTGATCTGCACCTGCACATTGGTGATGTCAGGCACCGCATCAATCGGCAGTTTCTGATAGTTATAAACGCCCAAGGCGGCGGCCAACGCCACCGCGAAGAGCACGAGTACGCGGTTCGCAATCGCGAACCGGACAAGGGATTCCAACATGGCGCGTCCTCAGTGGTCGTGGCTGGCGCCGGACTTTTCGATGTCCGCCTTGATCAGGTAGCTGTTGGCGCTGACAAAGCGCGCCCCCGGCTTCAAACCACCCAGCACCTCGACGGCATTCGCGTCCTGCGCGCCCAGTTCCAGCATGCGGACCTCGTACTCCTCACCGACCTGCTCATAGACCACCGTGAAGTCGCGAAAGCTCTGCAAGGCGGCCTTGGGCACCAGCAGATTCACCGGCCGGCGTTCGACCGTGACTTCACCCCGCACATACTGGCCAGGCCGCAGCCGACCCTCGGGGTTGGGCACGACGACTCGCGCTCGTACCGATTGCGCGGCGTGGATGGCCAGTGGCGACATCTGCTCGATGCGCGCTTGCGCCAGCGGCTCGCCGTGCAGGCCAATCAGCGTGACCGACTGACCGACCTGAACTGCCTCGAGGTCGTGATCAAACACATCCAGCTCCGCCCACAATTCGCTCAGATCGGCGATGACGAACAGCGGCTCATCCCCCGTGACCTCACCAACCTGCGCGGCCCGATTCACCACCCAGCCACCGATCGGTGCGGTCACTGAATAGCTTTGCAGGCTGTCGTTGCTCTGTACGCGGGCAAGCGTCTGCCCCGGCTCAACGCGCGACCACAGCACCGCTCCGACGGATTCAATCTGCCCGGGATACCGTGCTCGCACGCGCGACACGCGATTGGGATCCACATGCACCCGTCCGGTCAAAGCACGGGTGATCTGCAATACGCCAGGGCCGGCAACCGAGGTTTCCAGGCCAGCTTCATCAGCCATCGCCTGAGCGATGCGCACCCGACCCTCGTGGGATTCGAACTGCCAATGCGCTTCGGCATCGCCCACCTTCAAGGTCACTTCCACATCGAAAGAATGTGGCTCGGCGACGCGTTGCTGACCGCGCAGAAAACCACCCTGAGGCGCGAAGGCGATGGTGTCGGTTTCACCACCAAGACGGTGCAGCTTGACGGTGAGATTGGCCGCGTCTGGTGCGACGTCATCTCCGTGACGCCATACCCAGGCGCGGTATTCCGGCGGCACGCCGGCTTCGAAGATCTGCAGCTCCAGGCGCAAATCTCCGTCGTGCAGTAGCCGCCCGCCGTGAGGCCCACGTTTCATCTCATCGTGTTCGTCGCTGTGCTCGTCATGCGCAGCGTGATCATCATGGCCTCCGGACGCGAGTGCGGATGACGGCAGCAAGAGGCCGCATAGCAGCAGTAAAGTTGTCGATTTCATGAGTTCTGTTCCTGTGGTGTTTGAGCGATCAGCGGGCGGCCCAGCAGGCGCTCCAGTGCGATCCAGCTCTGGTGATAACGAATGCGCGCGGACAGCAACTGCCCACGCAAGGCATTGAGTTCGGTTTCGGCGCTGGTCAGCTCGAGCAGGCTGTAGCGACCTTGGGCGTAGCCCGTGCGCAGGGACGCCACCATGGCTTCACCCTGAGGGATAAGCTGGGCGTTCAGCGTCTTCGCTTCGTGTTTCCACTTGGCGAGAGCCTGCCAAGTGTCGAGCAGCAGGGCCTGAAGCTCCAGGCTGGCAATCCGGGTTTGCTCATCAGCCCTATCGACGCCGGCCTGGGCACTGTCCCGCAGAGGTTGGCTGCGGCGGGACTGTCCCAGCGGCAGACTGAAGCCAAGCAGCAGGGACTGATCGTCCCGCTCGGCATCGTGGCGCACGCCCAACGTCCAGTTCAGGTCCGGCCGGGACTGGCGTCGTGCCAGTTCGAGCTGATTGCGGGCGATGCTCAGGCGGGCATCCGCCAGCCGCACTGCCGGCGACTCAGAAGCCAATGCCAGTAATGACTCACTGTCTGGCAACGTGGGCAATCGGTCGAGTGTGGCCTCCACTGTCATCAGTGGCCATTGCGGCGCGCCGGTTGCCAGCAGCAGAGTTTGCCTTGCGGTCTGGACAGTCAGCTCCGCCTGCGCCAGTGTCATTTGCGCGCGGCCCAAGATCAGCCCGGCGCGCTGCTCATCCGCTTTGGACGCGGCTCCGGCCTGGCTTCTGCGCTGCGTGGCGTTCAGCGTTTGCTTCGCCAGAGCTTCTGCATCACGGGCTTGAACCAAGGCTTGCTGCGCGCCCGCCAGATCGATAAAGCGTTTGGCGGCCTCGGCCAGAACCTCGCGCCGCTGCTGCGCGAGCTCCAGTTGCTTCGCTTCATTTTCAGATAGCGCGACAGCGCCCCGGGCGCTGGGCTGACCGCTCCACTCCAGCACGCCGGCCAGGCTGAGTGTGGTTTCCAGGCGACCGGTGCCATCGTCGCCAAAATTTTCCGATTCGAGACCGACATTCAAAGGCGGCGTCTGCGAGGCCAGTACCAGGGCGGGATCCAGCAGCCGGCGCTCGGCGTCAATACGCGCCAGCACCGGATGGTGGCGCAAGGTGAGATCCAGCACTGTGGCCAAATTAGCAGGGGGCTGCGCAAGGGCAGAAGGCGCCACGCAGAACATCAGGAACAGGCTAGTCAGCCCGCTCCGCATACATTTCGAGAACACAGGATATCTCCCAGGAAAAATTTCCAGACGCGCGCCGAGGCGCGTTCCGTCACAGCAGGGAAATCAGTTCCTGGGTGGGCGCAGCAGGCGCTCCTGACGACGGATAACCGTAACGAGGGCGGTCGAATCAGGCATCGCGGATTTTTCCGCAAGTAACTGCAACTCGAACTGACCGATCAGGGCACTGCCACCCATGCTGCACAGATGCAAGTGATGATGATGCTGGTCGTTCTTTGTGTGGGCGTCGTTGTCCGCGTGGGCAGCGGCGACGCTCATATCCTGATCACCGGCATGCGCAGCTATGGTCCACTCATCGCCACAAGCATCACTGACAATGGACCACTCTTCGCCGTGGGCATGATCATGCGCCACCGTTTGCGGAACGCTCGCCCACACACGACTCCATACCACTGCAAATAGCAAAAGCATGGTCAGAACGCGTCGGGTTGGTGCAGTGGGCAGAACCAAGAGCTGGGTGTACGGAATGAAGTTGTTTTGGGTGATTGTTCAGGAGGTTAATCCGCATGTCCAATCAAGTCGGGTACGCAGAACGCTACAGCAATGAAAACCACGAGTGATTGGGCCAGCAATTGCCAGATAAGTTCACCCTCCGCGCGATTGGTTATTGTTGCCATGTGGCCGCCACTAATAAATCGGTCACCCCTGACTGACCGCTCATGGCACACAGTGAAGGTTCAGGTGACTCAACCTCAACGTCCGCGTTCTTGTAAGCAGACGTGGGTACGCCATCTCAAATGGTCTGCTGCCAGAACTTTGCGGCAGGTCAGGTCGGCAGGCGGAACTGGCGTTGTGTGCCTAAAGCGGCAATCCAGTCGACAAAATGCAACGTCAGCTTTGGCCTCACCACTGCGTCTACATAGACTTCCTCAAGTGACAGTCACCCTCTTACCACAGGCGAGGGCTCCAATTGAATTGTGATTTCGACTGTGCCGTTCACCAATACGTCACCATCATGCCTGAAGTCGACACCCTGACACTTCGAAGATGCGTGAACAACGTCTAATAGGTGCACACTAGAAACAGTTCAACCCTAGCGCCTGACGCACCTGCACCAAAGTCTTTGCTGCGCGTGACAGGGCGCGTTCTGTACCCTTTCGCAAGACCTGCACTGTGTAGTCCGGGCTCGCCTCGAACTCTTGTCGGCGGGTCCGGATTTCGTTGCGAATTGCTCTGCGTCATGTTGCAAGCGCACGCGAGCTTGAAGCGAGCCAACGAAATGGCCCAAATGAAGCGGGCCTGTGGTGCGGTCGCCGGTAAGGATGATTGGCTTCGACATATCGGTCTTCCTTGTAGAGCGATACTGCCAGCTGACGCCGCAAACGGAAATGCCGCCAAGCTGGCGGCATCAACGTTTAGAAAATGGATCGCTTTGAACGTGAAGAGGCCGCCGAAATCAGCAGCGCCACCAGCGAGAGCAGGACAGGTTTACGTTCAAATATTGACTCATTTCTAAACTCTACTGGCAGTAAGGCCTTGTCGCAACATGTTGTTGTGCGGCAACGGCAAGGCAATATTCAGTCCGCGAACTGAACACGCAACAGGGGACTCCGCACGGCAGCCCAAAGTATGTGCAAGTTGGTGCGCCAGCTTCCGGCTTGCCGCTCGGCATAGCCCAAAAGGCGATCAAGGGCTGAACGATCATAGTACTGCCCATTGAAAAACAAGGCTTCGATCTTCTGCGTATTGCGAATGTCACGCATCGGATCGGCTTCAAGAAGGAGCATGTCGGCAGCCTTGCCTTCCGCGATCAATCCATATTGATCTTCAACGCCGCTGAAGACCGCTGCATTGATCGTCGCCGTTTTCAGCGCATCAGCGGGGGTGAGGCCAGCAGCAACCAGCTCCGCTAGCTCATCGTGCACGCTGAAACCCGGAAAAATGTAGGTATCGAACATATCGGTTCCGGCGAGGAGCTTGGCTCCAGCTGCATGCACCATCCCCACATGATGCTGGGCAATGCGATACATCTCCGCATGGACATTGCGACCAGAGGCATCGATGCCACCATCCCGCGCCCGATCAGCATCGGGCCCCCACATGAGCTTCAAGAACAGCTCGGGGATGTATTTCAGCCGAGGGTCTCTGCGGAAAGTGGCATCACCCGCCAGTGCCCCCATCCGCAGGGTCAGCAGTGTGGGCGTCCACCAGGTGTCCGACTCGGCAAATTGCTGCATCAAGAGCCGGCAATGATCGGCGTCCTGCTCGTCCACCAATAGCGCTCTTAGTGCGGGTGTATACGCAGCCAATGGGTCATCGAGCCGTCTGAACGCCTCGGCACCGCGATAGCACTCGAAAAGGAACAATCGCGCGTGCTCCACGCTGCGCTGGCCGGCTGTCAGCATCTCGGGCAGCGAAACCTTGATCGGCCGATGCCCATCGAGGGACAGCCCCCTGGCTCGCGCCTCATCTGCCAACGCAAAGTAGGCCGCGGGGGAGATCTCCGAGTAGACCTTGAGGACGTCAGCGCCGGCATCAGCAAAAAACGTGGCTAACTGCCGAGCCTCCGAAGGGTTACGAGCCCTAAAAAAGTCTGGATACCCTTTCGGCACCTCACTGCCGCCATTGATCTGGAAGCTGCTCTGCCCGATATACCGGGGTGACACGCCGGCACTGCTGGCGGTGGCCGCATTCCAGGCCTGGCGATCCTCGATACAGGCGAAGAAAGGGTCCGGCTCGCTCATGCAGCCCCACAAGTCTCGAACAGCCGTGACGCCATTGGCGATCAGCAATGGGTGCTGGTGCACCGGGGCGAGCTTTGTGGAATGCGTATGCATATCCCAGAGGCTGGGCATCAGGAACTTGCCAGCCCCATCCACAGCGCGCATGGCATCGTCCAAGTCGATGCTGTCAGTCGGGCCAATCCATGCGATCTTCCCAGCTCTGACCATGACACTCTGCGGCGAACTCACAGTTCCCGCATCGACATTCACAACCGAAACATTCCGTATCAGGAAGGGACCGGACACACCGTCGTTCGGGGCTTCCGGCAGCGGCCATACCAGCGATGCAACTACAAGCAGGACCCCAGCAGCAAATGCAATCGCAACATTCCGCAAAACCCTAAAAAACATAGCTGCTCGATAACATGTGACCGTGCCTGCGAAAATCACCAAAGTCGTGTCGAAATGGGGGTAAATGACAGTCGTTCACTTGAATGTCAGCCATTCGCTTACTTCTCATCTTGGTCGTTCTGTTCAAGCAATCGCACCATTTCCTCGGCCACCAAGGCGGCTGATGGCAAGAACATCGACGACACAATGCGGTGATCAACAATCACCGCATGTTTGTCATCCGACGTGTCCTTGTTTTGGGCCAGCGCTCCATTCTTGCGGAGTTGGTCCTCGACCATGAACGGCAACAAACCGCCTTGTTTAGCCCATGTTTTGGAACGCTCAGTGGCGTTCGGGAACCCAGCCACACGTTTACCATCGACCAGATAATCCCCACTGGGTAGCTTGGCGTTTGCAAATCCACCGGGACCATGGCCACAACCGCCAACGACACCGCCCTGCGCGTAAATACGGCCGATCAGGTTCATGAGGTCCCTGCTCGAGGCCACATCAAATAGGGTGCCGTAGCCACCACCGACATACACGCCTCGGTATTGCGTGGGATCGACTTGGCTGGGCGTCAGCGTATTTCCAGCCTTCCCGTAAAAGTTCTGGTACTTGATGGCGTAGCTGCTGATACCAACCGGATCCATCATGAACTCGATCGGACCGCCCTGTGGTGAGACGAAATCAACCCCGTAACCATGTATCACGAAGACATGAAACGGTGGCGCGTACTCCCAGAGGTTGTTGCGAGCATCGTGCTTTTCGGGATCGCCCATGTCGAGAACATTCGAAGCCACAAAGAGCACCTTTTTCGGTGCGTCTGCGAGCACCGCCATCGGCGCGAGAACGAATGCGAGTGCGTATCCAACGAAAGCCAGGGGATTGAACCGATTGGTTGAGATTCTGGATGTCACTTTGCTTTCTCATTTGATTCCCTACCCCCACCATCCGCGGCAAGGAAAGCACGTGCCGATTCCGACTGGCAGCTCACAATGGCCGGGGCTTGTTCGATCAGCGTGTCGTCTTCCAGAGCGTGAACCATGAATTTGGCGAAGTCGATGCGTCGTGTTTGGTTGCTCTTGAGAATGACATCACCCACATGGTGGCTCCAGACGGGCAGCCCTTCGGATTCGCCTTCCTCGAGGTCGCTCGCTCTCACGACTGTCCAGCGCCGACCGCTCTCGAAAATTCGACGACAGGCTTCAACCTGATCGTCAATGTCGACAAATCTCAGCAAGCGAGCAACCCAGCCACCGAATCGGAGCATGAGTAGAAAGCCCCGGCCGTACTGATCTCCGCCATCCTTGCTGATGTGCCAGCCACAGGAAAAAACGAGCCGTGTCTCTGGGCGCGTGGTATCGAGTACCGATTGCGCTGTTCCGGTTGAGTAACCGTTGACACCCCAAGGCACCAGAACGCAAAGGACCCCGTCGCAACCCTCCGCCGCCTGTCTGATGACGGATGGTTCATTGGTGTTGCCGGGCACGATGGTGATCCGGTCGGCAAAGCGAGCCAGTTTGTCGACACTTTGGCCGCGACAGACAGCCACAACGTCGTATCCGGCATCGAGACAATGCTGAACCATGTACTGACCCAGCTTCCCGGAGGCACCGACGACACAAACCTTCATTGTTTACGTTCCCGTTAGGTGCGTGATTCGCGGTCGCCGCCAACCAGTGCCTGCAGAGCACCGACATCCCCCGAAACGATGACATCAAGGTGTTCCGTGATTCTTTGCACGTCCCAGTTCCACCAAGCGATGGCTTCGAGCAACTCAACAATTTCGGGGTCAAAGCGTTGTTTGATGCGCTGTGCTGGATTGCCGCCAACAATGGTGTAGGGCGCCACATCGGATACAACGACGGATCGTGATGACACAATGGCCCCATTACCGATCGTGACACCCGGCATGATGAGCGCGTCATAGCCAATCCAGACATCGTTTCCGATGACGGTGTCTCCTTTAAAGGGCAACTCACCGGCTTCTGGTGTGACCTTTTCCCAGCCGTTTCCAAAAATCTGGAAGGGGTAGGTCGAAATGCCCGACATCTTGTGGTTGGCACCATTCATGATGAATTTCACGCCCCGAGCCAGCGCACAAAACTTGCCGATAATCAGTTTGTCGCCAATGAAAGGAAAGTGGTACAGCACATTCCTCTCGAAATTCTCAGCATTGTCGGGATCGTCGTAGTAGGTGTAATCACCAATTTCGATATTTGGATTCTTGACCGTGTTCTTGATGAAGCACACTTGGGGGAACCCGTCCATGGGATGCGGGTTGCAGGGCGATGGGCCGTGCATAGTTTTCTCCTGATGCGAGCGCGCCGCTGACGCATAGCCACGATGCTTACATTTCGGCAAGTAACGGCAATAAGTCTCGTCGGTTGCGAGCCCAAACCGGCTCACACTGTTGTTGGACATAGTCTTGTGCGGCCGGCATCTGCCAGATTCCCTGATAGGCGATTTCATAAGGAATCATGCACAAGTTCATGCGGAACGAGGTTGACTCGGCAAGCTTCTCCAGTCGTTCCAGCACCGCCTTTTCGTCACCGACAAAGGCATAGATGGTGGCGCTTTTCAGAATATAAGCGGCTGCTTCCAGCTGGTCGCGCTCGAAGGGGTATTCCGCTTCGACCTGCGCGCTCAAGGCAATCGCCTCTTCGGTCCGGCCCAGCAAGGCCAGCACCTGAGCCATGGTGCTGCGCCGGGAGGCGCTATCTGATTCCGCACGCCAAAGCTGGATTTTCTCCAGCGCAACACGGGCGAGTCCGTGCACCTCCTCCAGCGGCGCTTGTCCGACGTACAGGGCCCAGGCCACCCCAAGCTCCCACGGTTCGCGACCGTGGCCTGAATTGGTCTGGTCTTCGCTATCGAAAGTGCGGGCAAGCTCGCGAATCGCCGCCAGATCACCCTTACGTCGGGCAAATTCCAGGTCGGCGAAATACACCTTGTCTTTGAGGTGCTCGCTCTGAGCCACAAGCTCGCGACCGCGCCGCAAAAACCCGAAATCCCCGGTCAGCGAATAGCCGTAGCTAACCATCTGGATATTCACCGCAGTGCGCTCGGGCAAGCGATTAGCCACCACTCTTAGCAACGCGATGGCTTCGCCCCCCTTTCCTTGCAAGGCCAGCATCTCCGCCTTGGTTTCCAGCGGCACGGTGGCCGATGGATCCTGATCCATGACCTGATCGAGGATGGTATAGGCCTCATCAACCCGCCCTACCCGTCTGAGCATATAGGCATAAAACAACGCCGATTCGGTGTGGCGCACGAGCTGACGTCGAAACGGCGCAAGGATTTCCAGCCCACCAGCTGGATCGTGCTCAAGGTAGTAGCGCCGCACGGCTCGGGCGGTCGCGAGCTTGACGGGTGGCGTATTCAGGCGCTCCAGGGCGGTGAGGTGCCGCGCGATACGCGACTCGGACTCAGCACGCGGTGATGCCGAAGACCAGTAATCGCGTGCCGCTTTGAGCAATGCCAGCAAATGGGCGTCAATGAAATCCGGGTCCAGCTCCAGCGCCCGCTCAATCTCAGCCGCCAGCGCTTCAGCTTGTGCCCCTCCCTGATTCCACAAAGACAGCGCGGCCAGATAGGCCTCATACGCCTGATTGTTAATAGTCTGCCCGCTGGATGGTGCGTGGTGCGTCCCCAGGGCCGTAGCCAAGGCCTGGGCAATGTCGGCTTGCACGGAGAAAAGGTCTGCTCGGGTTCCTTGAATGGCCTGGCCCCAGGTTGCTTCGTCACGGGCCGCATCAACGATCTGCAGGTTAATCCGCAGCCGCTCTCCCGACTGCTGAACCGAACCACGAATCAACTGGTCGGCATTGAGCGCACGTCCGATCTGCCGGGCGGAGGCATCGACCAGGCCCAGTCTGGACAGGTTCTGCCCATGCACGAGGCGGATACCGGAAAGATTCGCCAGATCCGCAATCAAGGCATCCTGCAACCCCCCCATGACAGTCTGGGTCTGACTATCCAGGCCGAGCAGATCAAAGGCCAGAATGGCCACTCTTTGATCGTCGCTGGCCGACTCTGGCAACGCACGCGGAGCATCATCCTTGGCAATGATGGTGACATCGGTATTGCGCCACAGCCAAAACACCGCCAAAAGCGCAAGCAGCACAAGTGCCACGCTGAGAAGGCGACGTCGCTTCGGCGATAGCCGCCTGGGCTGTGATGCCACCACGCTGGACGAGGCTGGATCAGCACCCTGCCCTGGCGCCCAGGCACGAATGCGCTGAGCCAGACTGGCCATGTCGGCGATGCGCCGCGCCGGCTTGCCCGCACAGGCCTCGGCAATAATTGCCCGCAAGCCACCGTCGACGACATCCTCCTCCCAACCGGGTGCCATCGGCTCATTCAGGTCACCGATCACCAGCTGATAGAGCAACACGCCGAGTGAATAAACGTCACTTTGCTCGGAAAAAACGCCGCCCCTGAGCACCTCGGGCGCCATGTAGGCGGGCGTACCACTGGTCGTGGAATCAATGTGGACGGACTTGGTGAAGCCCATCACCGTCACGCCGGATTGTTCCAGCCGCTCTCGACTCTTGACAGTTCCGCTGCCGAAATCACACATCAGAAGTCGTGCTTCGCCCGCATGAAGCTCAACCATCAAATTGCCGGGCTTGATGTCCTTGTGCATCACTCCCAAAGCATGGGCTTTGGCCAGAGCTTCGGCCGCTTCTGCAACGATCCTCAGCCGATCGGTCAGTTTCAGAGCCCGCGGTCCGCCCATCGACAGCAGCCAGTCCGCCAGACTGCCGTTTTCGTACCAGGGCATTTGTATCCAGGCCGGGCTTGTCTCGAACTGCCATTCCAGCAACGGCACCAGAGGCGCTTCGTCACCCAGCTCAGCGCGCAATACCTTGTTTAACGTGACCTCACGCATCAGGGCCCGCTGCGCCCGCTCATCCAGTGCCAGTTTTACAACCCGGAACTGACCGCTTTGGACATGACGAATGCGCCATAACTCATTGGAGGGTCGCGTTTGCAGGCGCTGGTCAAGCACCCAGTTAGGCAGATTGGGTAGCAGCTGGCCCGCTTCCAGCTGAAGATGCGTACCGGGATCATCCCGGCCTTCAATTTCGATCGGCACGTCCAATCGAAAACCATACCCATGCACGGTACGCAGCATGGTGCGATCGGCGTCGCCCAGGACTTCCCGAATTCGCCTGATGGCTTGCGACAGAACCCCATCCGTCACCACACGGCCCGACCAAACCGTGTCGAACAGCTCCTGCTTGGTCACCAGCTCGCCCTCGGCGCGCAGCAGGCACAGCAACACCTCCAGCGGCTTCGCTTCCAGCGCGACAGGCAAATCCGCAACCATCAGTTCTCGATTGCGCTCGTTGTACTCTGCATTGGCAAAGCGCCACCGCACGGGGGACGTTTCGCCGCCTGTGACGACCATGTCAATCTCATAATTTGCCAGCGCATCGCCGGCCGGGAGATCAAGTGTAGCGAAGCCGTTCACAAGCACACGGACCGATGCCCCCGATTCAGAGCCCGACGACCTGGGCCGTCACGGTCATATCGGCATTGATGTCCTTCACGCGGCTCATGCTGCCAACCTCTGCCAGCGGCGACAACGACGCTGCCATCTGCTGGTTCACAGCTTGGGGAATCGAAGCCACGACCGACGCCCGAATGTTTTGCAGTGCTTGATCACCCTGCATCGCAATCGATTGATACATCGCGTTGTCCTGCCCAGGAAGCATCTGATCATCGGCAGCCGCGGTACCGTGAATGGCCATCAACCCCAACGACGCCAAGATGATTTTGAAAGCTGTGCGCATTTTGAATATTCCTTCTGAACTCTGAACAAAACTGCGAGCGATGTGCGCATCACCCGCCGCCAAGGTGCACCCAGATTGCCCTTCCATCCGTTTGCAGGCTTGAGAGATTCCGTAAAGAGTTCTTAAATATTTCTGAATTCGCCGCCACAGGCGGTTTTCCAGCGTTTTCTGCCCCAGTCGGGCGCACGTGCCGGGCAATAAGCGTGTGTACAACTTTTTGTAACAAGGCTTAAATCGGCCAAGCTCCGCACCGGTAATTGGAACGAATTAATGGGACTGCCGTTTTGCGCCCGTCGCTGTCAATGACCCATGCTCGGTTTCGTGCGGTGACCGGAAGTGCAATCGTTCATGCCGCTGGTTGAGGGTTCGCCCTGCAGAGCGTCAGCTCCCTGCCTGAAAGCAGAAATGCACCCGATACTGGGTCGTTCCGTACCCTGCTCGTGCTTACAGCCAGCCGGCGACGATGGGCTTGTCGGGCTTACGGCGTCGGACTGCTGTGACAATCATTGGCGTGGATCCTACCTGAGCTGATCGACCGACCCAGACCGCGCGAGGCCCTGCGCCACATTTGACGCAGATCAGGCCAAGCGACCGGTGCAGCCGCTATGCTGAAAGAGCGATGGCACCGGGAGCCATCACGCAGGGGCGACCACCCGCTGCGGGCTGTGCGACAGGCACCGTAGCGGAACCGGGCCGCACCTGGATTGGTGAATCGTGACGGGTCCTCCCGGCCCGCAGGTAACGCTTGCCGATGCCCTCACCCATGCTGCTTCCCTTCTTCTCCCTCAGCTTCCTGATCACCTGGGGCGTTACCGGCCTGTATATCCTTGCACCGGCGCGCGCCGTGGCCTGGTTCGGAGAGATCAGCGGGGCGCACCCGCTGTTCTTCCTGGCCACCTGGGCGCCGGCGATCGCGGCGCTGGTTCTGATCCTGCAGCATGCCGGCGTCAGCGGCCTGCGCGCCTTTCTCTCGCGGCTGTTGCTGTGGCGCTGCAGCGCGGGCTGGGCGGCCTTCGTTCTGCTGGGCCTGCCCCTGGTTTTCGTCGCCGGCTCGCTGCTTCGGGGTGGTCCCGTGCTGGCGCCCCTGCCGCCTGAGGGCTTTGGCCCGATGCTGGCCCTGCTGCTCATGATGCTGTGCCTGGGCCCGGTCGAGGAGCTGGGCTGGCGCGGCCTCGCCCAGCCGCTGCTGCAGCGGCACATGGCACCGCTGTGGGCCGGCCTGCTGATCGGTAGCATCTGGGGTCTGTGGCACCTGCCGGCCTTCTTCCTCGCCGGTACGGTCTTCGCGGGCTGGCACTTTCTGCCCTTCTTTCTCGGCAACGTGGTGCTCGCCGTGCTGGTGACGCCGCTGTTCAATCACACCGGCGGCAGTCTGCTCTGGCCCATGCTGTTTCACTGGCAGCTGATCAACCCTTTCTGGCCGGATGCCCAGCCCTGGGACACCGTCATTCTGGCGTTCGTGGCACTTCTGGTGATCTGGCGCCACCGCGACAGCCTGCTACGCCGCGACAGGGCGGTGACCGTTGTCATCCCATCGGCCGGCGCTACCGTTCCGGTGGCGGCCCGATGATCGGCCGGCGCGCGCTGCTCGGAGCGTTGGGCACGCTCGCGCTGGGTGCCGGTGCCTGGACCGCCGGCACCTATCGCGGCGCGATGGCTGCGGTACGGGCCCACCTGGCCCACGGTAGCGACCTCATCGACACCGGCGCCGGCGCGCTGGAATACGCCGTGGCCGGCCACGGACCACCGCTGATGATGATCCACGGCACCGGCGGCGGCTTCGATCAGGGCCTGCTGTTTGCCGACCAGCTGCGCCAGAGCGGCTGGCAGATTCTCGCGCCCTCGCGCTTTGGCTATCTGCGCAGCGCCTTTCCCGGCGACGCCTCGCCCGCCCACCAGGCCGACGTGCTGGTCGAGCTGCTCGACCATCTCGGCATCGAGCGCCTGCCCGTGGTCGGCGGCTCGGCCGGCGCGCTGGCGGCGGCCGAGTTCGCGCTGCGCCACCCGGCACGGTGCTCCCATGTGGTGCTGCTGGTGCCCGCCGCCAACCTCACCAATCGGGACCCGGTCGAGTTCACCGCCCTGCAGCGCGCGGCGGTCAATCTGGTGCTGGGTTCCGATTTCGCCTTCTGGTCCCTGGCCTCCGCGGCACCGGACACGCTGATCCGCACCTTGCTCGCCACCAACCCCGCGCTGCTCGAGCGGGTCAGCCCACAGGAGCGCCAGCGCGCCGCACTGATCCTCGACGGCCTGCTGCCCATCAGCCGCAAAATCGCCGGGCTGCGGAACGACGGCCACTGGGCGGGCACGCCCTGTCCCACCGACCATGCGCGCATCAGCGTGCCGAGCCTGATGCTGTCCTGCGAGGATGACCTGTTCGGCACCGCCGCTACTGCGCGCCTGCTGGCCGAACGCATTCCCGATGCCCGCCTGCACATCTATCCCGAGGGCGGGCACATCTGGCTGGGCCATGACAGCGACGTGGCCCGCGACATCACCGCATTCATCACCACCGGCACCGGTTCTTGAACTCACCAGGAGGCTCGACATGCCTTATACCCGCATCACCCTGAAAGCCTTCGGCGGCCCCGAGCAGCTGGCCCTGGAGAGCGTCGACAAGCTACCCGAACCCGGCCCCGGCGAGGTTCGCGTGCGCGTGCTGGTCACCAGCGCCGCCTTCACCGACGTGATGATCCGCAAGGGCCTGTATCCCGACATCAAGGACAAACCGCCCTTCACTCCCGGCTACGACATGGTCGGCGTGGTCGATGCAACCGGCCCCGGCGTGACGCGATTGCGCCCCGGCGACCGGGTGGCGGACCTGACCACCATCGGCGCTTACAGCGAATACCTGTGCCTGCCTGAAGAGCGGCTGACGACGGTGCCGGCCGGTATCCCGGAGATCGACGCGCTGGGCATGATCCTGTCGGCGGTCACGCCCTACCAGATGCTGCATCGGGTGGCGCGGGCCAAGGCCGGCCAGCGCCTGCTGATCCATGGCGCCGGCGGCGCCGTCGGCACCGCGATGCTGCAACTGGCGCGCGAGGCGGGAATCGACGCCTTCGGCACCGACGTGGCGGCCAAGCACGCGCTGATCCGCGAGCTCGGCGCCACGCCGATCGACGCCGGCGCCGACGAGGCCGCCTTGCAGGAGGCGCTGGGCGATGGCGTGGATGTGGTCTTCGACCCGCTGGGCGGGGAGAGCCTGCCAACCTCGCTGCACCTACTGAAACCCGGCGGGATGCTGGTGGCCTTCGGCTTCCAGAACGAGGTCCTTGGCCATGGTGGCTCGATCCCGCTGGACTTCGTCAAACTCAAGCTGTGGGACTGGCTGCCGAACGGCCACGCCACCGCCTTCTACTCAATCGGAGCTATGCGGCGCAAACATCCCGAATGGTTCCGCGAGGATCTGACCACGCTGTTCGAGCTGCTGGCCGCGGGGCGGATCAAGCCCGTGATCGCCGAAGTGCTGCCGCTGAAAGAAGCTCGCCGCGCCCACGAGATGCTCGAGCACGGCAGCGCGGCCGGCAAGCTGGTGCTGAGGGTCGCCGACGCGTGAGCAGCGGCGCGCTCTGGCGGGCCGGCGGCGCCCTTGCCGCGGCCCTGCTGGCCTACCTGCCTGGCGCCGGGGCCGTGCCGCTGGGCGAGGAGCTGGCGCAGACGATTCCGGCGCGCATGGCCGCCGACGGCGTGCCCGGCGCGGTGGTCGTGCTGATCGAGGCCGGAGCGCCGGTCTGGACTCGCGCGTTCGGCCTGGCCGACCCGGAACTGGGGCTGCCCCTGCGTGCCGATGCTCTGTTCCGCGTCGAGTCGATCTCCAAGCCCGTCACTGCCTGGGGCGCGATGCGCCTGGCCGAAACCGGACGGCTGGAGCTCGATGCACCGATCTCCGATTGCCTAACGCGCTGGACGCCGCCACCCCAGTGGCCGCCGATGAGCGCGCGCCAGCTGCTGTCGCACACGGCAGGTCTGGGCCTGGGTGACTACGCAGCGCGCTACGCCCCGGGTGCGCCGCGGCCCGCGTTGGCAGAGCACCTGGCAAAGGACATGCGGATGATTGCACCGCCCGGGAGCGGCTTCGCCTACTCCGACACCGGTTACCTCCTGCTGGAGTTGCTGATCGAGGACTGCACCGGCGAGGACTTCGGCGCGCTGATGACGCGGGAAATCCTTGATCCGCTGGGCATGAACGGCGCCAGCTTCGACTATCCGGATGCCCCGATGCCGGTCGGGCACGATCTGCGCGGTCGGCGCGTCGCACCCTACCTGTATCCGGGACGGGCGTCGGGCGGGCTGCACGCCAGCGCCGCCGACATCGCCCGCTTCGTCGCCGCCGGCTGGCACGGCGCCGATCAGGACCGGCTGTCGCCGCCGGGTCTGGCCACCCAGCACCGGCCCGCGGTCGCGGTCGAGGGGCTGTTCGGTTTCGCCGCGCAGGCCTACGGGCTCGGGCACTTCATCGAAACCCTGTCCGACGGTCGCAAAGCAGTCTGGCATGGCGGCCAGGGACATGGCTGGATGAGCCACCTGCATCTGTTGCCCGCCAGCGGCGACGGCGTCGTGATCCTGGCCAACAGCCAGCGCGCCTGGCCGCTGTTCGCCATGATCCTGCGCGACTGGTCCGCCAGCCTCGGGGTCGCACCGGTCGGCATGAGCCGCGTGCTCTGTGCCGAAAGCGCCGCCCGCCTGGGCATGGCCCTCGCCATCGCGCTGGGCGCGCTCGCCCTTGCCTGGCGGGTCCGCCCCTGCGGTCCGGGCCTGCGTCTCGCGGCAGGCGGCCTCGCCGCCCCGCTGATCCTGTGGCCACTCTGGGCGGCGGCGCAGGACTACCTGTTCCTGTTCTCAATCCTGCCTGGCCTATGGCCCTGGCTCGGCGCCGCCTCGGCCGGAGCCGGCCTGACCCTGGCCGCGCTGGCGCTGACTCCGCGGGGTGCCCACTGAGGGATCGGACTCATTCCATCCGCCCGGCCAGCCGGTCGCCACGCACCAGGAAGCGACCATCGATGCGCAGCGCCAGCGGCGCACCGGAGATCGGCGGCGCGCCCGGCGCCGGTGGCTCCTGCGCGTGGATATGCAGGTGCGGCTCGGTCGAGGCTCCGGAGTTGCCGACCTCGCCCAGGCGCGTGCCCGTGCTCACCGTCTGGCCCGGCATGACCCTGACGCTGCCCTGGCGCATGTGAGCCAGCACGATCTCGACCGCACCGCAACGCAGGATCACGTGGTTGCCCAGGCGGTTCACCGCATCCTCGTTCGGCACCTCGAAATCCGGCATTTCTCCCTCGACGGCGACCACCGTGCCGTCGCAGGGTGCGTACAGCGCCGCGCCGAATATCGCGTAGGCCGTCGGGTCGGCGGGACGCCAGCCCTGGGCCCGCAGGCCCCAGGCCCCCAGCCCGAAAAAATCCACCGCATAGGACTGCCCGCGCCAGGGGCGGAAGCGCTCCACGCGGTCATCCAGGGTGCGCATGTGCCCGTTGACCAGCGGCCGGGAACCGCCGTGGCCGACCAGGTACTGCCCCGGCCCGAAGGGATTGGCAATATCGACGACCGCTACCGGCGGCAGGCCACGGCCAGCCAGGGCGCACGCGCCGTACCAGCCACCAAGCGCCAGGAGTACCACGGCGACGACCAGACCGGACCAGCCTCCGGCCCCGGTCGGCAGCATGGGCAGGCTGCCCAATCCCTGACGCAGCGCCGCGGCCACCAGCAGGATCAGCCAGAGACCGCCGTAGACCCACGGTAGCCACCAAACCGGCACCGCCCATTGCGCCACGCGCGCCAGCGCGAACAGCAGCGCCCCGGCGCCGATCGTCTGCAGGGCCAGGCCCGTCAGGCTGCCGGCCGGCCAGAGCGCAAGCCAGAGCAGCAGGCCCAGCGGCAGTGCGACCTGGACTGCCAGGATCAGCGCGGTCATGGCGCCGGCTGCGGAAACCGGATCGCGGTGACGTCGGCCAGGAAGAACGGGAAATAATCCTCGGTACCGTACAGGTTGCCGGCCTCGACTCGGAACGGCAGGCGGTAGCCCGCCACCTCGCGGTAGTCGGACAGCACGGCACCGAACGGCTGCAGGCGGTGCACCTTGTCCGGATTGGCATTGCTCCAGCGCTGGAAGACCGCCCGCAGCGGCTGGCCCTGCGCATCAACGGTGATGTCCACCGCCTGCTCAAGCCCCCCCTGCTGCACGGTAACCCGGGCGGTGTCCCGGTCCACCTGCGACCAGCTCACGCCAGCCCGCGGCAGCAGCGCGGCCGGCGACCAGATCGTCGCCTCGCCAACGTAGCGCCCAAAGGCCGAGCGGGTGTGGTCTGGATCGCCGCCCAGGCGCGCCACCGGGATCAGACCGAAGATGCGAAAGCGGGTCCACGCCCCCGAATCCGAGCCCGACACCGGCACCCCGCCCGTCGTATGCATCGCCCAGACAAATCCCTCGGGCGCGGCCAGGATCTGGCGCGCCTGCATCGGCTGGTAGGCGGGATTGTCCTTGTTGCCCAGGCTGAACTGCCCCTGCATGTCGATCTCGGCCACCGGCAGCAACGGCGTGCCGGGCCGAATCATGAAGGCGAAGTAACGCCGCGCAGGCTCGGGCAGATCCGCGACCATCTCGGGCGCGAAGCGCGCCGGCTGCGTTGGCTGCAGGGCGGCCAGCCGGTTCCACTCTTCGCGGTCGGCGCGCCGGTCCATGGACAGCAGCGCCAGCAGGACAAGAACGCCAAGCAACATAACCAGCACGGCGACGAGCAGGATTTTCATGGCGGCCGGGCCCCTCTCGCGTTTAGGCAAAACAAACGCCATTGGTCGAGCATCAGAGTGTAGCCAAATTGCCAATAGCGATTGTGTTTCGCTGACAGACATCGTGCTCGGTCTGCGGCGGCGCGCCCTGACCCTCCGGTGCTGCAGAATTCGGAACTCCTGAATCCACGGCCACTGCACCCGGTCAGCCGCCGTTCGACAGAGCGCGATATCGGGTGTTCGAGATTGCGGGTCGTTGGAACCCCTTAATTATCCAGGGGCTGATGCGCTGACTTGGCCACGCATGGGCTTGATATTGGTGGAGCCGAGGAGGATCGAACTCCCGACCTTCGCATTGCGAACGCGACGCTCTCCCAGCTGAGCTACGGCCCCATCAGGTTCACCGATCATAGGGCGAGGTCTGCGGCTCCGCAAGCATCGCGATTGATCCCTTTCGCCCGCGTGCCACGGGCTGCAGCGCCGCGCCCGCAGTTTGCTAAGCTCGCGGCGGTTTTTCTTATCGGCAACGCAGGCGCATGGTCAGCTACGAACTCAACGACGGGATCGCAACAATCCGTATGGACGACGGCAAGCGCAATGCCCTGTCACCGGAAATGTTCAAGGCGCTGAACGCGGCGCTGGATCGGGCCGAGGCCGACAAGGCCATCGTGATCCTCACCGGCCGCGACGAAGTGTTCTCTGCCGGCTTCGACCTGAAAGTGATGAAAGCCGGTGGCACACGCACGATCAGTATGCTGCGCGCTGGCTATTCCTTGACCGCCCGGGTGCTGGCATACCCCTACCCGGTGATCACGGCTTGTAATGGTCATGTGCTGGCCATGGGTGTGTTTCTAATGCTGTCTTCGGATTACGTGATTGGCAGTGCAGGTGAATTCAAGGTTTCCGCCAATGAGGTGGCCATCGGCATGCCGATGCCACGCGTCGCGGAGGAAATGCTGCGGCTGCGGTTACGACCGGCCGACTTCCAGCGGGCAGTCGTGTTGGCGGAATACTTCCCGGTGGACAAAGCGCGCGACGCCGGCTTCTTCGACGAGGTGGTGGAACCTGCGGAATTGCAGGCTCGCGCCAACGCGGTGGCGCATGAACTGGCCAAGCTCGATATGTGGGCTCACAAGACCACCAAACAGCGCATTCGAAAAGCGGTGATCAACCGTATTCGGCGCAACATTCCGCTGGACCTCAAAGACGCGCTGCTGCTGGGTGTGCGCGGGGCGCTCTCGGGCGGCAAGAAGGGCGCCAAACTCTAAAAGCATGGCCTTTTCGGGAAATCGGCACGGGGCAGCGTAGTCACGGGCATGGCCACTTATGACATTCCCATCATCTACAGCCGGATCATTCTGGCGGCGCTGGAAAAACCTTCGGGCGATACGCGGCGTCTGCTGCAGGCTGCCCGGCTGGACAACTGCGGTGGCTTCATGTCGGTGGAGCAATACCGCGGTCTGCTCGCGCTGGTGCGGCAGGTCTCGAATGACCCGCTGATCGCGCTCAAGGCCGGGGCGAATGTCCCGTTCAGCGTCCATGGCCCCTTGGGCATTGCCGCGATGTCCGCGGCTACGCTGGGCGCGGCCCTCGATACCATCCACCGCTATGCGGTGCTGCGCAGCCCGTTCTGCACCACGCGCTTGTTACACGAAGGTGAGTCCATCGCGTTCAGCTTCGAAGTCAGTGAGGCTCTCGGTGAGGAGTGCGACACCGCGCTGGATTTCATCATCATCACCATCGCGCATTCGATCATGGCGTCGATCAGTGCGCCCTTGCGCGCCCCCCGGCTCGAACTGCAGCGCCCACAACCACCCTATTCCGACCGTTACCAAAGCCTGCTCGGCTGCCCGACCCGGTTCGGTTGCCAGCGCAATGCCCTGGTCATTCATCAGGATGATCTCGACATCCCGATGCTCGGCGCGAATCCGGATGAGTTTGATGCCGCACTGGACCGGCTGCGCACGATCTATCTCACCACCCAAAAACCGGACTCGCTTCAGGATGCGGTCATCAGCGTGTTCGTCAGCAAATCCGGCCACTTGTGCTCACTGGAAGAAACCGCACAGGCCCTGTGCACCTCACCTCGAACGCTGCAACGCAAGCTGAACCAGATGGGACGCTCGTTTCATCAACTTCGCGACCAGTGGCTGGCCCACCAGGCCGAGATGTTTCTGCTCCGCGACCGGTTGCCGGTCGAAGTCATCACCGCGTTGCTGGGCTACACCGAAGTCGCCAATTTTCGCCGCTCATTCCGGCGCTGGTTTGGCACCAGCCCCGCTCGCTACCGCGCCGCGCGCACACGGAACTGAACCGAAGTTCCGTGGGTGTCCGCACAGCATGGCGTGTTATGACCTCTAATTGACGTGTTGTGATCTTCTGTCCGCCGCGGTAATCCGCAGAATGACCGTAACGAGATTCCCACTCAGAACGGAGCGAGACCATGACGACAGCCGCCACCCAACCCTTGCGTTCACCATCCGTGGTGGTGATCGGTGCCGGCATGACCGGTATATTGCTCACCATCAAGCTGCGCGAAGCCGGGGTCACCAACCTCACCGTGCTGGAAAAAGCCGACCGCATTGGCGGCACCTGGCGCGAGAACACCTACCCTGGCGTGGCCTGCGACATTCCTGCGCACATGTACACCTACTCCTTCGAACCCAACCCGGAGTGGAGTCATCGCTTCGCCCACGGTGACGAAATCCAGGAATACTTCGAGCGGGTCGCGCGCAAATACGGCGTGAATGACGTCATCAGCTTCAACGAGGCCGTCACCAGCTGTGTCTATGGCCAGGGCCAGTGGACGGTCAAAACCAGCAAGGGCCGCAGCATCGTGGCGGACTTCGTCATCAACAGCACTGGCATCCTGCACCACCCGGCCTTCCCGGACATCAAGGGCCTGAACAGCTTCAAGGGCAAGATGTTCCATACCGCGCAGTGGGATCACAGCGTCGACCTGCGGGGCAAGAAAGTCGGCATCATCGGAACCGGCTCCACCGCGGCGCAGGTCATCCCGGAAGTGGCCGAAATCGCCAGCCGGCTTTCGGTGTTTCAGCGCACCCCGCAGTGGCTGCTGCCGCTGGGCAACAAAGACGTCAGCGAAGCCGAAAAAGAGAAGCTGCGTAGAGACCCGATCAAACTGCACAAGCTGCGCAAGTTCTACATGTGGGGCGTCAGCCAACTGCTGACGAAAGCGGTCACCGGCCACAAACTCCAGAACATGGCTTTCAGTCAGGTCTGCAAGCTGAACCTGCGTCTGAGCGTCAAAGACCCTGAACTCCGCCGCAAGCTCACGCCCAATTACAAGGTGGGCTGCAAGCGCATCATCGTCAACACCACCTTTTACCCGGCGATCCAGCGCGACAATGTCGACCTGGTGACCAACGGCATCGCGGAAATCAATGCCCAGGGGATAAAAACCCAGGATGGGCAACAACACGATGTGGATGTGCTGATTCTTTCCACGGGCTTCAACCCGGTGGCCTACATGCGCCCGATGGAGGTGATTGGCAAAGACGGGCTGGACATCAACACGGCCTGGAAGGACAAGATCCGCACCTACCGCTCGGTGTGCATGCCGGGGTTCCCGAACAACTTCCTGATGCTGGGGCCGAACTCCCCCATCGGCAACTACTCGGTCATCGAAATGAGCGAGGTGCAGTGCAACTACCTGCTCAAGCTGATTGATCGCTGGCGCAAGCGGGAATTTGACGCCATTGAAGTCAAAGAATCCGCCGTCACCCGTTTTGGGCAGTACATCCGCGCCGGCATGAAGAAAACCGTGTGGGTGGGCGGCTGCCAGAGCTGGTATCTGGACGGCGATGGCGACCCGATCCTGTGGCCTTACACCTGGGAACAATGGGAGAAAGAAATGGCCGCCCCGGTTATGGCGGACTTCAGACTGACCTCGTTTGCGCAAACACACCGCAACGTGACGCCGATCAAAACCAAGGCCTCCTGATACTGGTGCCCGGCGGGGCCAACAACGGCGCGCGGGAGCTTGTTATCCTGCGCGGGAACTCACGGGAAACACCAGATGAACATCGAGGTTTCCGGCATCTTTGGCCTGCTGGTTCTGATCGCGGACGTATGGGCGATCCTCAATATCGTGCAATCCCGCGTACCCACGCCGAAAAAGCTGCTGTGGATCGTGGTCATACTGGTGCTGCCGGTACTCGGCCTCATCATCTGGTGGTTTGCCGGCCCGCGCGAAAACACGGCCTGACCACGGATGGTCTTCACCGCAGCTTTTAGAGCGGTACTGCGCACCTTGGATCCAGACCCGGGAGTCTGGTGTGTCTGACTTCAATCTCGACAGCCATCGCGCTGCGTTGTGGCCTCAGCCACCGCGCCCCCACACCGCCGCCGGCAAACCACGCCGCATGGGAATTGAAATCGAATTCTCCGGCCTGGGCATGGAGCGCATCAGCGACATCATTCGCGGCGTGCTGGGTGGCGAACTCGATCCGCGGTCGAAGTACGAATATTTCCTGCGCAATGCCTCCCTGGGGGAATTCAGCGGCGACTTTGGCATTGAGCTGGACTCGGCGTACATGAAGAAGCTGGGCCGCGAACAAGACCCTGACGCGGAAGTGGATGACCTGGACAATCTCGCCGAAAGCGTCATTTCGCTGATTGCCGAGCAGGTGGTGCCATTCGAAGTGGTCAGCCCACCGATTCCGCTGCCGGAAGTCTGGCGCATGAACACGGTGATACAGAAACTCCGCGAGAGCGGCGCGCGCGGTACCCGGCAGGCCCCACTGTATGCGTTCGGCCTACACCTGAACCCGGAACTCCCCGATTTGGAATGCGCCACGATCCTGGCGTATTTGCGGGCTTTCCTGTGCGTGTTCGACTGGCTGGTCAAACGCAGCGCGGTGGATTTGAGCCGGCGGATCACGCCCTACATCGACCCCTTCCCCAGGGCCTACATGCAGCTGCTGCTGGATGCGGAATATGCCCCGGACATAAACCAGCTGATCGACGATTACCTGGAGCACAACCCCACCCGCAATCGCGCGCTCGACATGCTGCCGCTGTTCCGCCACATCGACGAAGAACGGGTGTTGGCTACGGTGGACGACGACCGCATCAACGCGCGCCCGACCTTTCATTACCGCCTGCCCAATTGCCAGATCGACGAGCCCGATTGGGGGTTGATCCATGCCTGGCGCGACTGGTTGCAGGTCGAGGCCCTGGCGGCAGATCCGGAGCGGCTGCAGGCATTGATGGCGGCCTGGAGTGACCACACCAGTGGCATCACCGGCGGCCTGTTTGGCGACTGGCCCAAACGCTGCGGGTTGTTTCTGTTACCCGAGTTGCTTTGAGCCCGGCGCCGTTGATCGGGGTCACCGGCCCCGACACCCGTTTCCCCATAGCCTGGTGGTTTATTCGTTGGGGGCTGCACCGTTGCGGCGCCAAGCCGGTGCGGCTGACCCCTTCGCACCCCGAGCCCCCGCGCCCACTTGATGGCGTTGTCATCAGTGGTGGCGATGACATCGATCCCGGCTTGTATCTACCGGATGCGCCGGACACCGCGCCCCTGGATGCCGCTCGCGACGCGTTCGAGATCGACATGCTCAAAGATGTGCTGCAACGTGACATCCCGGTACTCGGAATCTGCCGCGGCGCACAGCTGCTCAATGTGGTCCTGGGGGGTTCGCTGCACACGGATCTGCGTCGGATCCGCTCGAAGACCTCAAACCGGCGCACGCCTTTTGCGCGCAAGACCTTGAATGTGGAGAAAAACAGCCGGCTGGCGCAAATTCTTGGCGTGGAACACGCCCGTATCAATAGCCTGCATCATCAGGCCATCGCGGATCTGGGCGCCGGGTTGCAGGTGGTTGGGCGCGACCTGGACAACATCGTGCAAGCGATCGAGCACCCGGGTCGGCGCTTTCTGCTGGGCGTGCAGTGGCACCCGGAATATCTGCCGCTTCACCGCGAACAGCGCGCCCTGTTTCGCGCCTTGAGAGACGCTGCGGCAGCCGCATGAGTGCTTATCTCCTGCTCTTTGCAACGGCCTTCGGCGCGGCAACCTTGCTGCCGTTTTATTCCGAAGTCCTGCTGGTGGCACAGCTCAATCGTGGCCTCGATCCCACATTGCTGTGGGTATTTGCGACCGCCGGAAACACCCTGGGCGCCGTCGTCAATTGGTTGATCGGATGGTATCTCACCCACTTTGTGGGCCGGCGCTGGTTCCCCGTGCGGCAGGCAGAACTGGACCGGGCCCAGCGCTGGTTTCAGCGCTACGGCACCTGGACCCTGCTGTTTTCCTGGGCGCCCGTCGGTGGGGATGCGCTGACGGTGGTCGCGGGCATCATGAAAGTGCGGCTGTGGGTGTTTCTGGTGCTGGTGACGGCGGGTAAAGGAGCGCGCTACGCTGCGGTCATTGCCGCCACGCTGGCCGTCATCGGCTAAATCGAGCAGGTGCCTGCGACCATGAATATCCCGCCCCCGATTGTGGAAGCGCTGGAAGCCTTTCTGCTCGATGCCGAAGATGACGCGCTGGAACTGGCGCTGGATCAGGCCAGAGCCGCACATCTTGAAGCCGTGGATCTGCTGGACAAACTCGCCACACTGCGTGGCGACCCCGCGCGCAAGCGCCAAGCCGTGACCGCCGTACGCCGACGCTACGGCTTGCCGCTGATACCCGGGCCGCCCTGCCGGTCCTGAGCGCTACGGCAGCAGCTTCAATAGCTCCTCCACGCTTGCCACCTTGCCTTCCACACGCAGGTCGTCATCCACGGCCAGTGCCGGTGTTCGCATCACACCCGCGTCAATGATGGCGTTGATATCGGTCACTTTCTCAATGTCATAGCTCAGCCCCAACTGTTCCGCTGCGGCCTTGGCGTTGTTGGTGAGCTGCTCGCACTTGGCGCAGCCCGACCCATAAATCTGCAATTTCATCGATCTGCCTCAGAAAAAGGTGCCGTAAACCAAACCACTGAACGTGGACATCACGACGACCAGGGAGCAATAAACCAGGGTTTTCTGCGTACCCAGTACGGTACGGATCACCAGCATGTTGGGCAATGACAACGCCGGCCCCGCCAGCAAGATTGCCAATGCCGGCCCCTTGCCCATGCCGGCACCGAGCAAGCCTTCCACGATGGGCACCTCGGTCAGGGTGGAGAAATACATGAACGCACCCAGTATCGACGCGAGCAAGGTCGAACCCAGGCTGTTGTCACCGACCGCTGCCGCCACCCAGCCATTGGGAATCAACCCTTCGTGCCCGGGGCGCCCGAGCAGAATACCGGCGATGAACACGCCACCTACCAGCAACGGCATGATCTGCTTGGTGAAGCCCCAGGTCTCGCCAACCCATTCGCGCCCTTCAGCATTTTCCCGGCTGGCCTGCAGCATGAGACCGGCGATCCCGATCACCATGGCCAGTTCCCGATGCTCAGGCAGCGCCAGCCCACTCGCCAGAACCAACGCCCCGATGCCGACCAACGGTCGGGCGGACCAGTGCCAGCGGCGCACCAGCAGGATACCGAGCAGCGCGGCCAGCCCCGCGGTGATGACCCACTTCAGGTGGTAAATGGCCATCCACGCGGTGCTGTCGGCGCGCGCCCAGTTCGCAAACACCAGAATGCCGACCATCAGGCTGAACAAACCCACCACGTCTGCCAGCGGCCGGGAGTCTTCATCCCCGGCAAACCCCCGGGCTCCTTTGAGGGCACGCTGTGCCTCGTCCTTGCGATAGATCATGTGCATCGCCGCACCGATGACCAAAGCAAAAATGATTGCGCCGACCGCGCGGGCAATCCCCAGCTCCGGCCCCAGCACCTTTGCCGTCACCACAATCGCCATCACGTTGATGGCCGGCCCGGAGTACAGGAAAGCGGTAGCCGCACCCAGACCCGCACCACGTTTGTAGATGCCTCCGAATAACGGCAACACGGTGCAGGAACACACGGCAAGCAGCGTGCCGGATACCGATGCCACGGCAAACGCCACGGGCTTGGGGGAATCGGGGCCGAGGTGCTTCATCACCGCACCCTGGCTGATATACACCGCCATCGCCCCGGCGATGACAAAGGCCGGCAGCAGGCACAGGATCACGTGCTCGCGCGCGTACCACTGGGTCAGCCGCAGGCCCTCAAGCAACGCATTTTCGAAGCGAGGGGCTCCGAGCGGCAGGAAGAAGATCAGCACAAACAGCGAGACCATGCCGAACAGCAGTCGCGCCTCCACCCGTTGTGATTCCCAGAAATGCAGCAGATGGCGAGGGACGGAAAGCCGTGGCTCGGCAGGGGTTTGCTGGTCGCGCGATATCAGCATACGTCGCGGTTTCCCAATCTCGGACGAAGTGTCGAGCTCACAGCATACCCAGTACGACATTCGCAAATCGTTGTCGCGTCCGCCAAGACGACAGCACGACCTGAATTGACAAACTCCGGGCAAAGCCGGACCATGCCCCCAGAAAGGGTACATACGAACCCAAACCCTGTTGCGAGAACTCTGGGGAGACACAATGAAAATCCATCCGCCCTCTGCGGTCGTCCTGATGGCATGCGCGCTTAGCTCCTGCGAGGGCGGCCGTGAACTCACGCCGACTGCCAGCGTTTACGACAGCCGCACCGACAGCTCCTCCGAGTACCCGTTGTTGGGCACCACGCGCTCGCGTTTTCTCTGGGAAGACTTCTGCAGCGACCAGGCCGATGATGCCGCCTTGCCTCCCGACCCCCGCAGCCTGATCGTGGAGGGCGTCAATTCCAATCGCGCGGTGTTCTTCAATGCGTATTACGAAGACTGCCATGTCGCCGCGCCGGCAAGAGACCAGGCGCCGCTGACCTGTGGCGAGTACCGCAGCCGTCGTGACCGCGGCGAACTGTACATGCGCGGCGAACTGCGGGATGGCAGCATGACGGCCGCCGACTTCGACGCTGCCTGGCAGGCCTGGGGAATGGACCAGCGGCCGGACAACTTCGAGCAGTTGTACACACTGCGCTACGGGGCTAACTTTGCGCCCTACGACAACCCCTACCCGTTGCCCGGAGAAGATCCCAATGCCACCAACGGCGGTTCGGGGCGCCTCCCGCTGGGTTATCGGCAAACCCGCGATGCCGAGGGCCGGTGGACCGGAGAAATCAGCAACGTTGCCTGCTTCAGCTGCCACGGCGGGCAGGTCGGCGACCCCTACGCCGGCGAAACACCGGCCATCGGCATCAACAACATCGGGCTGGGCAACAACAACACCGACTCGATCATGACCAGCGCCGACTCCGCCGGACTGGGCCTGCCGGTGGGGCTGCCCGACGTCTTGAACATCGGCGTCAAACAGCGCGGCGTGAACAATGCCGTTGGCGCCTTTGAAGTGTTGTTCGCGGTGCTGGATTACGACTCCGTAGGTATCAACGGGAACTTGAACAAGGCCGCCCTGAATCAGGTCCATGATTTCGACCACCCCACCGCGGTGGTGCAGGACACCCCGCCTTGGTGGAATTACAGTTCGCGCCCGCGAAAATTCTTTGATGCCGGCGTGTCCTCCGACGCACAGCGCATCCTGCTCGCCGCAGGTTCGATATCCATCACGCCTGACGGCAAGGACTACCGCGAGCACATCGAAGAGTACGACCAGGACGTGGCCATGTATCTGGCCGCACTGGAGTCGCCGCCCTATCCCGGCACCATCGACACCTCGCTGGCCGAGCAAGGCGCCATCCTGTTTCACGTCAAGAACCTGTGGGCCGAAGAAGGCAATGCCGACTGGCCCAGGCCACTGGGCGGAAATGGTTCCTGCGCCAGCTGCCACGGTGCCTATTCACCGCGTTTTGTTCACGACCCGAACTTCCTGGAAGACCCGGTCTTCGCCGGCATGGCGGGACATATCGCGCCGCTGAATGTGATTCAAACCGACTCGGCACGCGCCGACACGCTCACCCCGTACCTGCGGGACGCGTACAGCACCACTTTCTGGGGCTATCCGGAGTTTGCAGATGGCTACGTGGCGCCGGAAGACAAAGACCCGGTGACCGAGTTTCTGGACGACGCCCTGCCGAACCGCCCCGAAGGGGCCTGCACCTGGGAGCGCGGGGTCATCGGCTATCAGGCACCCCCACTCCACGGCGTCTGGGCAACCGCACCCTATTTCCATAATGGTTCGGTCCCCACCCTGGAGGCGGTGCTGGATTCGGGTAAACGGCCGCTGATCTGGCAACGCCAGATCCAGACCATCGATGGCATCACCGGCTTTGACCAGCGTCTGTCCGAAGCCTTCGACTTCAGCGGGATTGGCTGGAAGACCACGGCCCTGAGCTGCGACGAACTTCCAGGCCAGGCGGAATTGAACTGCAACCCGCAGGATGACAAGGGTCCCTCCCTGCTCCAACTGGCGGAAAAGTTTGTGTACTCGAATTTCAACTGGAGCGGCCTGGTCAGCCTGCCCGACCCCGCCTCACAGGAAAAACGCCTGTACTACGACACCCGCATCTACGGCAACGGCGCCGGCGGGCATGAGTTCACCGATGTCCTGAGTGATCGCGAACGCCGCGCCATCATCGAGTACCTGAAGACGCTGTAGAAATACCGAAATAACGATAGGGCGCGTCGATACCGGCGCGCCCCTCGAGTGCCGATCAGGGTCTCATGCAGAAGCGAGGTGCAAGCCTTTGACCCAGGCACAAAGGTCGGCTGCCACCTGCTCCCAGCCCACATCCACCATCAGGTTATGCCCCATTCCGGGGTAGATCTTGGCGCTGGTGTTGTAGTCACGCGCGGTGCGCTCCACGATCTTGGGCGGAAAAATCGCATCCAGTTCGCCGCCGACCACCCATTTCGGCAAAGCCGGGTCCGCCTTGCTGGCGCGGGGTGCGGCCAACCCCAGCATGTCGAGAAAGGCACGGAATGATTCGTTATTGAGCTTTTTCCAGTACCCATTCGCCTCCTCGGCCGGCATCTGCGGGCTGTAGAACAGCGCCCCTGCCAGCTCCGGAGTCCGCACCAGGTGATAAAGGTCGAGGGCCAGGTTGGCGCGCACAAAATCCAACGGCCGCGTCATTAGCAGATGCGAGACCACCCCCAGGACGCCACGCGGCGTTGCCGCCGCCACCAGCCCTGCTCCGGCGAGTCCAGCAGGCCGCCTTTCCATCAGCTTTTGCACCACGAAGCCGCCCATCGAATGCCCCACCACGACGACGGGCTCACCGATGGCCTGCATCTTGGCCTCGACGGCGTCCACATAATCGGACACCGACTGCCAGCCGATGCGCTGCGGCCCCGCCTTGCCGTGCCCCGGCAGATTGATTGTTTCCACGCGCAGCCCCTGCGCGCGCAGCCAGGGCGCGAATTTGGCCTCCCAACACCAGGCGCCATGCCAGGCTCCGTGTACCAGTAACAAGGCCGGCGAATGGGATTTCGCTGCGTTCATGGGTCTCAACCTCAAACAGAAATATCGAAAATATTGGTCTGCGGCATGTTCCCATCTTCCGCGCCGCCCATTCAATACCAGCCCCCTGCGCCTGCCCGGCCCGACCGGCGCCTGGAGTAAGATGCGTGACGGCCGCCGTGATGCCTTCTGGCGGCTCACTCATGGAGAGGAGACAATCAGGATGAAACAGGGACAACTCCCGGCGCTGGCGCTGTGCTGCGCGCTAGCCTTGCTGGGCTGCAACGATCAAACCGGCTTTGAAACCCGCGCCAATGCGTCGGCCGCACCCAAACTGTCCGTCGATACCGCGCTGCTGGCTCAGGCTCTGGTGTGCACGAACAACATCAACAGCGCCGCACGCAACCCGATACTGTTGGTGCCGGGCACCACGGTGAATCCCAGCGCGAATTTTTCCTGGAACTGGATGCCGGCGCTGGATGCGCTGGGCTGGCCTTATTGCTCGATTGAGCTGCCCCGGAACTCCATGGGCGATGTTCAGGAAGCGGCGGAGTACGTGGTTTACGCGGTGCGTACCATGGCGGCCGACTCCGGCCGTAAAGTCCAGATTCTGGGTCACAGCCAGGGCGGCATGGTGCCGCGCTGGGCGCTGAAATTCTGGCCGGATATACGCTCCAAAGTGGAGGACCTGATCGGCTTTTCCGCCTCCAACCATGGCACCGTTCTGACCACGCCCCTGTGCCTTCCCGGATGTGCGCCGGCATTCTGGCAGCAGGATGCCAACTCGAATTTCATGGCGGCCCTGAACGCCGATTTCGAGGTGGTTCCGGAAGTGGACTACACCTCGATCTATACCAACCTGGATGAGGTGGTATTCCCCAACGTCACCATGCTTGGCGCCTCTTCAGCCTTGAATGCCCAGGGGGACAACGTCCGCAATATCGCAACCCAGGATGTCTGCCCACTGAATCTCGCCGAGCATCTGCTGGTGGGCACATCCGACCCCGTCGCCTACGCGATTGCGATGGATGCGCTGAACAACCCCGGGCCGGCTGAGGTGACGCGAATCGACACCAGCGTTTGCTTTGATCTGCTGATGCCGGGCGTGAATCCGCTGACCTATGTCACCGATCTGGCCGCCGCCGGCGCAGTACTCTCAACCACGATTCTCAGCGCAGAACGGGTCAGTGAAGAGCCCCCGCTGAAGTGTTATGTCACCGACTCTTGCACATCCCGCTAAAGGAAACACCACCCTCATGTCCGCTCTGAACCTGAACCCCAAGGCGGCGGAAACGCTGCAGCAATGGCACGCGCTCATCGCCAAAAAAGATCTCAGTGACGTCGCAACCTTGCTGGATCCCAACGCCGTATTCCGTTCACCGATGGCCTACACCCCGTACCCGGGCGCGCCGGCGGTTTCGCTGGTGCTGAACACCGTGATTCAGGTGTTCAGCAATTTTGTCTATCACCGCGAACTGGCCACCCCTGATGGCCTGAACGTGGTGCTGGAATTCAGCGCCCGCGTCGGCGAGAAGGAGCTCAAAGGCATCGATATGATCCGCTTCAATGAGGAGGGCAAGATCATCGACTTCGAAGTGATGATCCGGCCAATGAGCGGTTTGCAGGCACTGGGCGCGGAGATGGCCCAGCGTCTGGCTCCACACCTGGCCAGATTGAAAGCCGGCTGATCCCGGCGCGGCGGCGTGCGCCTACCAGCAGCCCGCGAGCAGAACGGCGACGCCGCCAATCTCCCCGATGATCAAGGTGATCATGTAAACACGGATCAGACCGGCCGGGAGGATCCAGCGGCCCAATACGTGCGGGCGCCGGAGTTGATTGTCGGTGTCCTGCAACCAGCCGTGCAGCGCATAGGTGGCGACCGCGGATGCGAAATACGCCACCGCAGCGAGCACGGCCACGCTGTTCACCGTGTCACTCCAGCGGCTGTGCAAGGCCAGTTGCTGCAACACGATGCAGGCAAAGGCGTACATCAACGCCGTGCGGTGACAGATGTCGACATAAACCGGTGCCTGCGCGTCTTCTGAGCGCGACATGTGCGCGTACTTCCAGATGCCGGTCAGCATGCCCACCAGCAGAAAGCATCCTGCAGCCAATAAAGCCAGATGTGCGGCCATTTCCCACCCTCGTTGTGAATCGCACGCAGTGTGCACGATCCGGGCGCAAGGGGCGACGCACAGGCGTCGGAGCACCCACATGAGACAATGGCGGATGCAAACATTCGCCGACTACGCCCTTCCCGCCCCCTTGCTCCAAGCGGTGGAGGCGCTGGACTACCACCAGCCCACGCCGATTCAGGCCGCCACATTGCCGAGCATGCTGCAGCGCCAGGATGTCATCGCCCAAGCCAAGACCGGCAGCGGCAAGACCGCAGCCTTCGGCCTGGCCCTGCTGAGTACCCTTCAGGCGGATGAGTCACGCCTGCAGGCGTTGGTGCTCTGCCCCACTCGCGAACTCGCGGACCAGGTCGCCAAGGAAATTCGTGCACTCGCGCGTTTTATTCCCAATATCAAGATTCTGAGCCTGTGCGGTGGCATTCCGATTCGCGCCCAGCTCAGCTCGCTGGGTCATGAACCACACATCGTGGTGGGCACGCCGGGCCGGATCGAAGACCTGCTCAAACGGAAGGCGCTGGATCTCAGCGCGTTACGCTGCGTGGTGCTGGACGAAGCGGACCGGATGCTGGATATGGGCTTCATCGACCCCATCCGCAAGATCCTGCAGCATGCCCCCAGCGCGCGGAACACGTGGATGTTTTCTGCGACCTACCCGGACGATATCCGACAGATCAGCACCGAGTTTCAGCGCACCCCACAGAACATCCGCATTACCGACCAGCACGATGCCAGCGTGATCGACCAATGCCTGTTCGAAGCTGAGCCGGACGAAAAGATGGACCGCCTGACGGCGTTGTTACTGCAGCGAGCACCCCCGGCGTGCCTGGTGTTCTGCAATACCCGCAACGATGCGCGCAGCGTGGCTGCCGAACTGACGAGGCGTGGCATCATCGCGCGGGAATTGCATGGCGAACTCGACCAGCGCGACCGGGATGAAACCGTGGTGCAGTTCGCCAACGGCAGTTGCCCGGTGCTGGTCGCGACGGATGTCGCCGCACGCGGCCTGGACATCAAGAACCTGCCAATGGTGGTGGCCTACGAGCTGCCCAACGACCCGGCCGTACATATTCATCGCATCGGACGCACCGGGCGTGCGGGTGACAGCGGGCACGCCTACAGCCTGGTGTCGCAGCGCGAACGTCCTCGCATTGCCAAAATCGACGCGTTGCTCGAAACCCCGCTGCGCTGGGCACCACCACCAACGGCGACCCGAGCGACACCGCATCCCCCGCGCATGCGCACCCTGATCATTGATGCCGGCCGGCGCGACAAGCTTCGCCCCGGCGACATCCTCGGCGCGCTCACCGGCGTGGGTGGCCTGAGCGGTGATGACGTGGGGAAAATCGATATTTTCGCCACCCGTTCGTATGCCGCGGTTGCTCGAGAGCGAGCCAAAACCACCCTGCAAAATCTGCGCGAAGCCAAAATCAAAGGCCGGAAATTCCGCGTTCGCATGCTGTAGCGGATTGCCGGCGCCCGGCCGCGTCACGCACGCAGTGGCGGCACCCAACCCGTTTTCGCACTCACGATATAATTCGCGGTTGTTTTGTTTCAGCCCACAGGCAATTTAAGCGGGAAACATGAGCGAAGATTATTTAGTTGAGTGGAAGGCGCAACAAGGGTTTGCGGAGAAAACGATTCCGATCGTTGGCAACCTGTACCGCGACAAGGGCGTCGCCGTTCAGATTTATGGTCGCCGCATCATGAATGTCACCACGGTTGAAGTGATCAAGGCGCATCGCTACGCCCGTCAGCTGGTCGGTCACGAACTCAAGGTGGAAGACACCTTCGCCGTGCTCAGCGAAATGCAGCACATGCCGCTGCATGGCCCGGCCCGCATCGATGTCGGCCGCCTCGCCACCCAGTACGCAGCGCGCGAATCCACCGAACAGTCAATCAAGGAATTCCTCGCCGAACAGCTCGCACCGATCGCCGGTGATGCCCCGCCGGAAGGCGCCGGCGCCCGCGATGTGGTGCTGTACGGCTTCGGCCGGATCGGGCGCCTGTTGGCGCGCTTGATGATCGAACGCACCGGCTCTGGCAGCAAGATGCGGCTGCGCGCCATTGTGGTCCGCGGCGGTCGCGACGGTGACCTCGAAAAGCGCGCCAGCCTGCTGCGCCGCGATTCGATCCACGGCCCGTTCAACGGCTCCATCACCGTGGACCACGAAAACAACGCCATCATCGCCAACGGCAACTTTGTGCGGGTGATCTATGCCAACTCGCCAGCCGATGTCGACTACACCCAATACGGCATCAACAATGCCCTGGTCGTCGACAACACCGGCATCTGGACCGACGAAGCCGGCCTGAGCCAGCACCTGCAAAGCAAGGGCGTCGCCCGTGTTCTGCTGACCGCCCCGGCCAAGGGCAACACCATCAAGAACATCGTGTTCGGCATCAACCACGATGATCTGGGTGCGGACGAGCGCATCGCCTGCGCCGCATCCTGTACGACCAACGCGATCGTTCCCGTACTCAAGGTCATCGAGGATGAGTACGGCATCGACAACGGTCACCTGGAAACGGTGCACTCCTACACCAACGACCAGAACCTGATCGACAACTACCACAAGGCCGACCGCCGCGGCCGCAGCGCGCCGCTGAACATGGTGATCACCTCTACCGGTGCCGCCAAGGCGGTGGCCAAGGTGCTGCCGCAGCTCGCCGGTAAACTCACCGGCAATGCAATCCGGGTCCCCACGCCGAACGTTTCACTGGCCGTCATGAACCTGTATCTGGCGCGGGAAACCACCAAGGAAGAGCTCAACGCGATGCTCGGCAAGCTGGCAACCAACTCGCCGCTACAGGATCAGATCGGTTTCACCACCTCCACCGAGCTGGTCTCGTCGGACATCGTCGGCGATACCCACGCCGGTGTTGTGGACGCTGCGGCCTCCATCGTCGAAGGCAAGCGCTGCGTGCTCTATGTCTGGTACGACAACGAAGCCGGGTACAGCAATCAGGTTTATCGTCTGATGCAGAAAATGGTCGGCCTGAAGTTCGTCAACATTCCGGCCCGCTTCTAGAGAGCGGACCAACAGTCCGCAGAAAAACGCCCCCGTGATCCGGGGGCATTTTTTTTGGGTTCACCGCACTTTGCCGGGAATCGCGGCGCCTTTTTTCGCGACTCATCGCTGGGTTGCCGGAGCCAGCATGTTTCCCCAGTAGCGCCGCCGGCGGGTCGGGGCGTCCTGTGGGGTTGTGCCTGTATTCATCGTTTCGAGCTGCGTGCAAAAGAACGCGCCACGTTGCCGTTGGCAGGTCCGCTGTCCGGGGCGCGGACCGGAGCCCTCAGGCACCCCGCCGGGCGCCGCTGGTGCGAATGGGGACAAACGGACAGGAGTCCGTTTGAGGGTCTCCACGACAGGATGTCGTGTAGACCCGACCCCACCGAGTGCCAGCGGGGACCGGGCACCGCGCAGCGGCGGGTTGACAGGCCCGGTTGGCGCCCCGGACAGCGGACCCCACGAGGACGTCTGTGCTCCCGGCTTCCGGCTTCCGGTTTCCGGTTTCCGGTTTCCGGTTTCCGATGTTCCCGCCAATTCGCATTAAACCTTTTTGGACTGCCGACCCGGCCCCTGAGCTCCCGTGGCTCCAGTCCTCCTAGTCGTCGGACCGAATCGTGCCTCGCAAGGCCTTGGTTTTACCGTGGCGAGTCTTGCTGTCCATTCGCCGTTGTCGCGATGCCCGCGTGGGTTTCGTGGGCCGACGGATCGTCGGCACTTCATTGGCCCGCCGCACGATCTCCGCCAGCCGGTCCAGTGCGTCCTCGCGGTTTTTATCCTGGGTGCGAAAACGCTGCGCCTTGATGACAATAACCCCGTCCTTGCTGATACGACGATCCGGGAATTCGAGCAAGCGCGCCTTGCATTCTTCAGGAAGCGATGACGACGCAATGCAGAATCGCAGGTGCATCGCCGACGACACCTTGTTGACGTTTTGCCCCCCGGCGCCTTGCGCACGGATGGGGTTCCACTCGATTTCGGCGTCCGGAATCTGCAAGCGAGGGCTAACGATCAACATGCGCGCATTCTAGCCCGCCCTTCGCCTGATGCTGACCGAACCGCCGGTGCACAACGTCCACAAAAAAACCGCGGTCATCGTCATGACGACCGCGGCTCAAATTTCAACAGACCTTGAATCAGGCGGCCAGTGGCAGCGCCGGAGTTTCGTCGTCTTTGTGCAGCGTATTGGTATTGCGCGGCTTACCCGGCAACGACAAACGCAAGATCCGCTTCCAGGCCGAGCCAACCTGTTTCAGGAACGAACCCGTGTGGTAGGGCAAACCGTGCTTCTCGCAAATGGCCTGTACCCGCGGGGAGATTTCGGCGTAGCGATAGGCCGGCAGATCCGGGAACAGATGATGCTCGATCTGGAACGACAGGTTGCCGCTCATCACATGCATCAGCCGGCCGCCGCTGAAGTTGGCTGAGCCGAGCAGCTGACGCACGTACCACTGACCGCGGGTTTCGTTCTTGATGACGTCCGGTGCGAACTGCTCGGCATCTTCCGGGAAGTGGCCGTTGAAAATCACCGCGCAGGCCCAGACGTTGCGCACCAGATTGGCGGTCATGTTGCCTACGAATACGAGCGGTGCGAAGGGGCCGGCCAGCAGCGGGAACAACAGATAGTCCTTTGCCAGCTGCTTGCGCATCTTCTTCCACACCGGCTTGAATTCGGCCGCCAGCTGCTCGCGGGATTTGGTCTTGTAGACCAGATAGTCCTCCAGCTTCAGGTTCTGCACAGCCACAAAATGCTGGAAGAACAGATGCAGGATGACCGCCAGCGGCGCGTTGAACAGAAACCGTGGTTCCCAGGGCTGATCTTCGGAAACCCGGAGGATGCCGTAACCGATGTCATGGTCGTAACCGTTGACGTTGGTGTAGGTGTGGTGCCAATGATTGTGCGTGTCTTTCCAGTTCAGCGCGGTATCGGCCGTGTCCCAGTCGAAGGTGGATGAGTTCAGCTTGGGGTCATTCATCCAGTCATATTGACCGTGGATGATGTTGTGGCCGATCTCCATGTTGTCGAGGATCTTGGAGGCGGAAAGCGCCGCCACGGCCAAGGGCCAGGTGGGAGGCAGCATCATCATGACGCGGCCGGCCACTTCCAGTTGGCGCTGCCGTTTGACCAGCTTGCGGATGTAGGTGGCATCACGGTCACCACGGCTGGCGATCACCTCGTTCCGGATGGCATCCATCTCGCGACCGATCTCGTCGAACTGTTCGGGGGTCAGGCTGTTGAATACACTCATGTTTTCACTCTCTGAATTCGTGGTTGGGCTTTGCTGATCGACTACAGGTCGATGACGACGGTGCCGACGGGCACGCTGATGCAAAGCTGGATGTTTTCTTCGCCGTCACTGCTGACACGGCCACTGCGGATATCGCGGACCTGGCCGGCGGTCTTCTTGCAGGTACAGGCGAAGCAAATGCCCATGCGACAGCCCGAAGCCGGCTTCAACCCGGCGCCCTCCGCCTGATTCAGCAAGGTATCGCCGTCGTTCGCCGCGAGTCGCTCGCTGCGCGCAAAGCGCACCTCGCCATCGGCATTCGCCGCATCCGCCACATGCGTGTTCGCCGCAACGAAATGCTCCTGATGCAGGCGCTCCGCCGCGTCGGCCTCGGCGTATGCACTTTCGACCCGCGCCATCAAGCCCGCCGGGCCGCAGAGAAAGCTCTCGGCCTGATCAAAATCAGGAATCGCCGCACGCAGTTGCTCCGGGGTAAACAAGCCTTCCAGCTCGCCGCCCTGACCGGCATCGGCAAAGCAGCGCAGCAGCTGCAGGTTGGAATGGCGGGCCGCCAGGTCGGAGAGCTCTTCGGCGTACAACAGCGATTCCGCGTTGTTGCAGTAGTGCAAAAAGCTGATCTTTCCGGCATAGCCTTCCGCGCAGAGGGTGCGCAGCATCGACATGACTGGCGTGATGCCACTGCCACCACTGATCAGCACCATCCGGGCCGGACGTGCAGAAGGCAGCGCGAATTGGCCCTCGGCCTGTGACAGCGTGATCACCGCACCGACTTCGGCCTGGTCGCGCAGGAAACGCGACACCATGCTGCTGTCATTTATCTTGCAGGTGAACTCCAGCTCGCTGGCTGCCACCTGCTCGGCACTGGCCGGCGAAAAGCAGCGGGTCTGCATCACGCCGTCGACTTCCACGCTCATGCGGACGTACTGCCCGGCCTGAAAGCCCTGCCAGTTGCGGTTCGGCACGACCCCGATGGTCACGGTATCCGGGGTCTGACGGCTGATCGCCGTGATCCGTGCGCGGACATCGTTGGCCGACCATAGCGGGTTGATGGCTTGCAGGTAAGCATCAACCCCATGGGGATAACTGAGGCTTTGCAGCAAGCGCGAGTTCAGTACCCGGCGCGTACGGCTCATGTTGGGGAGTTCGCTGGTGTGCGTCATATCGCTCATGTGTGTGAACATTTGTGCACATTCTGAAAGCGCCCCGCGCTTTTGTCAACACTTGTTCACTATTGATCAGTGTTTAACAGATATCATGTTGTTTTTATTTATCTTTTACCCCGTGTTTTCTTCTGCGTTTTTATTCTACCATTCACTTTTATCAATCCATCTGCGCACACCATGCTCGTTCATCAGCCTGTGCTCGTGCGCCTGCACCGGACATCACCACACCCCCGGTTTCGCCATTGCAAAGCCCGACCAGCAGAACGCGTAATCTCCATGGAATAATGCGCCGCCTCCACCACCTCGCCCGACTGCGCATGATCAAGCACAACCTTTACTTCAACGAACAGGTACAAAGCCTCGGCTTCACGCTGGATGGCGACGACAAAACCGTGGGCGTGATCAATACAGGCAGCTACCACTTTGGAACCCAGGCCGCCGAACGCATGAGCATCATTGCCGGCGCGGCAGAAGTCCAGCTGGACGAGCAGACGGAAATTCGCACGGTGAAAGCCGGCGAATCATTCGAAGTACCGGCGAACAGCGGGTTTACCATTTCCGTAGCCGCCGGCTCCGCCGCCTATCTCTGCGAATTCCTACCGGAATAAACGCCCCTAACGACAGGACGCCCGCGGCCTCCCCGCAGCCTGTTCCGCCCAGTAGGGGGAACGCAGATCAAAGCGCAATAGCTCCGGGCGAACATAGTCACCGGGATTCACGACCCAACGCACTTCCGGGCGATGCTCGGCGGGCAGGTATTGCATCTCTTTGACAAATACCGCCTCCCAGTCGTCCTGCGCCCCGTCAGGAGCGATGAAGTCGTGATGTGAAGGCACAAAGATGCGCGGTTGGACGGCATCGATATACATGCCGGCGTCACGAAAACCGTTGGTGAAGATGTTGAAGCCCAGGATGGCTCCCACCATCACATCGGTCGCCGGCAACCCCCGCATCAGGTCGAGCAGCTCCGGAGCGTTCTCCTTGACCGGCCCCACGGTGTCCATCCACACCAAGGAGAAATCCCCGATCTGGAACTGATAAAACAGGCTGCCGCCTTCATCACCGGCCAAACCGGCCGCCGTGTCGTAAGGCGGTGGACCCGGAGGATGCAACAAGTAGGAGCCGGGGTCGGGGAGAAACAGCGGGATGTTTGGCGGAATCCGCTCCAGGTCCGGAGCGACCGCGTCTGAATGCAGATGCCGAAACGCCGTCATGCACACCTGTGGGCGCAAGGCATCGACCGTAACGATCTGCTCTCCCAGACCACTGCCAGCGTCGGTGACGGTTTCGCAATCTATCCGAACCTCTTCGCCGTACAAGGCCAGCGCGTCGCTGCGAACCTGCTCGCAATGCTCGGGGGTACCGATGATCTTGGCGCAGGTCACGCCGGCAAGTTGCGCGGCCAATTCGGCGTGATCGCCGTGGCCATGCCCCAAAATGATGGCTTCCGGACCCAAGGCCGCCAGCTCTTCCAGTGACGTTGGCACATAGCCCGGCCGCTCGGTACGGCTTTGAATAAAGGCGTCGAGCAAAACCACACGCCCTTTGAACGCAGCCGCATAACTGGAGATACCGAACCAGGACAGGATGACCTGGTCGGGATCAACCTCACCGGTATCGGGGTCCACGTTCTCCACGCCGAAAATATGCTGGCGTGCGGCAATACGCTGCGTCCATTGCGGGGTTCCGGCTTTGGGAACGATGCAAGCCGAACCTGCACTCAGGTCAACGCGATCAGGAGAGACCGATGGCCCCTGCGCCGTGCAGGCCACGGCCAAAAGCACGCAGGCGGGCATAAGAAAAAATGCCTGCGCCGAACGGTACAGGGCCGATAAGGTTTTCCGGGGGCGCATGTTTGTCTCCTCAGGGCTTCTGGACGCGCAAGAAGCGGACAGGAAATTAGCATGCCGCGCAGCATATTGCTGACATCTGTCAATTCACTGGTCCCTACGCACCATCAGCCGCGCGCCGCATGGAGTCAACGGATAATCCAGTCGCTAGACTGCGAGCATGGCCAAAGCGCAACACAAAACTTTTGTCGATACCTGCCCCTGCGGAAGCGGCGGCCCTTACGCGCAATGCTGCGGGGCCTTGCACGCCGGGCAGAAGCCCGCAGACGCGGAGGCCTTGATGCGCTCGCGGTACGCCGCCTATGTGCTGAAAAACGATGCGTATCTGCTTGAAAGCTGGCATCCCGACACCCGCCCCGACCGCATCGAACACGAGCCCGGTACGCGCTGGCTGGGATTAAAGGTGCTGTCCCATACGGTGCTGGATTCCACCCACGCCGAAGTGCTGTTTGAGGCCCGGTATCGGGTCGGTGGCGGCTCGGCAGTGCGCATGCGCGAGCGCAGCCGGTTTGTACTCTGGAACGACCGCTGGGTCTACCACGAAGGCGACCTGATCCCGGCGTGACCGCCCTGGCGACTCGAACACCGTCACCGTTATGGCTGGTGCTGCTTGCGATACTCCCCGGGAGCCACACCGAACCAACGCCGAAACGCACGGGTAAAACTGGCGGTATCCCCGTACCCGACGTGTAGCGCCATTTCCTCCAGCTTCATCTGCGTGGAGCTGAGCAATTGTTCCGCCATGAGCTTGCGCTCGTGCTCGACGATGCTCCGAAAGCTGGTATCGGCCTGCTCCAACTTGCGCCGCAAGCTACGTGGCGACATAGCCAGGTTGGATGCGACATCTTCCAGCGAGGCGACAAGGCCCAGCCCGCCCAGCAACTGCTGGCGGACCTGCCCGGTGATGCCCTCGGTCTGCCTCTGCGCAAGCTGATCGCGGCATTTTTCTTCCAGCAGCCGCACCAGATGTGCATCGAATGTGGGCATCGGCCGATCCGCATCGCTCCGCGCTACGCCAATGGCATTTCGGTGGCAGTTGTAACGCGGGCTAATCCCGCACAACTCCGCGATACGCCAGGCGTGCGCGGGACCGGGCCCCTGAAACTCCAGGGTTTGCACTTCGATACCGGCCAGACTCAACTCACGCATCAGGGTGACGCCAGTGCCGCTGTCCCGCTCCAGCAGAAACTGACGCAGGTGCTGCGGAATACGGGCCGGGTCAGCCCAAACCCCGAACTCATTCGCTGTTTCATAAATGCCGAATTCACAGTACGCGGTGCTCAGTGGCAGATAACGAATAGCGTGCTGAAACGCCTCCCGCAGGTTGCGGCTGGTGCGCATGGCGAAACCCCAGATCCCGAAGGTGGCCACGTTGTACTGCAGCCCCAGCTCGAACCCCAGAGCCGGTACCTCCGGCAGCGCCAGAATCATGTTCTCGACCAAGCGCATTTCCTGTTCCCGCTTGATCAGGGCATCGGGCTCATTGAGCCGAGCCGAGGTGATCCCCGTACCCGACAGGCAGGTCTCCGCGTCCACGCCATAGCGAGCGGCGAAATTCACCATCACCTGCGCCATGACGACCGGGTGCAGAACCGTGTTGTTACCGTTCATTCTCTCCCTGGGTTATTCAAACCTGTGCAACGCTGGCCGCAATGGCATACACCGCGGGTGCTGGCCGGAAATGCACCTTCACAGGCCGCTTATGCCCTCCTCCGAAAAGTCGGCACAACGTAGATTAGCGACTGTTCGAAAGAGGAGACTGTAATGCAACCCGACCTTGCCGCACTCAACAAGGAAGCGATCACCGCCGCCAAGCAACACATGGGCGCCGTCGCCTGGCCCACTGTGGCAATGGTGGTCTTTGTCATCACGGCTTTCGTCGGCAATCTCTGGCTGTTCAGCGCCGGCGCGCTGCCCTTGTGGGCCGCAACGCTGATCTTTGCGGTGCTGACTTATATGTCATACACCCCCTTGCACGAAGCTGCGCATGGGAATATTCACGGTCGCAACGATCGCCTGGAATGGCTGAACGACCTCTGCGGATTCCTGGTCGCGCCCATCATTGCGATCCCCTATGCCTCGCACAAGGTGGAGCACTTCACGCATCACCGCCACACCAACCAACCGGGCAAGGACCCCGACTTTGTGGTCAATGAAATGCGCGGGGGCTTCGTAGCCTTTGTGATCGCGGGGCTGAAGTTACTGTGGGTGCAAAACACCTTCCTGTTCCGCGGCTACTGGGCCAATGCCTCGCTGCGCGAGCGCGCCATCTACCTGGGGGAAATCGCCTTTTCGATCGGCTGGAGGGTTGCCGCAGTTGTGGCCATCCCCACGGAAGGCGCCCTGACGATGGTACTGCTGGGCTATTTCGCCGGCGCCTTCTTTACGGTGTACTGGTTCGCTTACCGGCCGCATTTGCCGTATTCCGAAACCGACCGCTATCGCAACACCAACAGTTTGATCATGCCGCGCTGGATGAAGCCGCTGGAGTGGCTCTGGTTAGGGCAAAACCTGCACTCGGTGCATCACCTGTTCCCACGGGTCCCCTTCTACCGCTATCACGCTTTGCACCGGGAAATTGAACCGGCGCTGCGCGCTCACGGAACACCCATGATCGGCATCTTCAACCGCGAAGCGGTTCCGGAAGCGCCCCACCAACAAGCCTGAAGCCGTCGGGCTCGCTCCTGCTTCCGGCAGCACACCTCTTGAAACACCCCGCTTTTTGCGGGGTTTTTTATGCACCGCGCCCTTTCAACGCCAACGGCCAGGTGTTGACTGGATTATCCCGGCAACTGGGATTCTGATTTGCAGGCAACCGGCTATATCTCCATCAACCGCCACTCTAGACTGCGCGGCAACACAATCACTTCCGCCCGGGGCTTTGAAGATCCGCCTGGCGAATAAGGAGACATCGGCCATGAGAACCTTGATGCTGACATTGCTGACGCTGCTGGCAGCACTCGGAACCGCCCAGGCGTCGAGCAGCAAGGACCTGAAGCACGGCAAATACCTGGTGCAGATCACCGGCTGCAACGACTGCCACACGCCGGGCTACATGGCCACTGGCGGCGAGGTGGACGAAGCGCTGTGGCTCACCGGGGAAAGCTTCGGCTGGAATGGCCCCTGGGGCACCACTTACGCGACGAACCTGCGTCTGCGCATGCAACAGCTCTCCGAAGAGGAATGGGTGCAGCTGGCGCACACGATGAAAGCCCGCCCCCCGATGCCATGGTTCAGCCTGAACAAGATTTCTGACCCCGACCTTCGCGCCATGTACCGCTATATCCGGCACCTGGGCCCCGCCGGCAAGCCGGCACCGACCTATCTGGACCCCGGCGCGCAGCCGCCTCCCCCGTTCGCGATTTTTCCGCCCCCGCCGCCGAATCCCTGATCATCGCAATCGGCCAATACTCGCGACGACCTCAGGCGACGTCTTCCAATGCCGCGGCCTGATCGGGCCGTAACCGGGAGGCCAGGTACTCGCCGAACGCGCTGGCCGCCGCCGTGATCTGATTGCGGCCCGGGTACAAAATGGCGAGTTCCACAGTTGCCGATGGCTGCCGAGGGAATAAACGCACAAGATCACCGCGTTGGATCGCATCTTCGACCATGAAATCCGGCAGATAGGCCACACCCAAACCGGCAATCGCCGCCTCGCGGGACACCTCCCCGCAATCCGCCCATACCGGCCCGTCAACGCTGACCTCCGGATCCAGCGGCCAGCGATTCCGAAAGCTGGGCACGGTGCAGACCGAACAGGGCAGCGTGGCGATCGCCTGCGGACTCTGGGGTTCCCCGTAACGCGCCAGGAAAGCGGGCGCCGCCACCAGCCAGATTTGCACCTTGCCGAGCCGCCGCGCGACCATTCCGCTGTCACGCAGGTTCGCGATGCGGATGGCCATATCCACACCCTGTTTGCTCAGATCGACACGCTCGTCGTTGAGCTGCCAGTGAATCCGCAAATCGGGGTGTCGCTCCAGAAACTCCGGCAACAACGGAATCAGGCGCTGTTTTGTGTACGCGGCCGTGGCGGTAATTTTCAGATCGCCCTGTAAGCGCCGCGACTCCCCCTCCGCCACATGATGCAGCGAATCCACGGCATCAACGATGCGCTGGCATTCAGCAAACTTGCGTTCGCCAAACGAGCTGAGGGTTAGGCTGCGGGTGGTGCGCAGCAACAGAGCCTGCCCCAGCTGAACCTCCAGTTCCCGTACCAGACGACTAGCGGTGCTGGTCGAACAATGCAGCCGCTCGGCAGCCTGTACAAAGCTGCCGGCACGCGCCACCTCAACGAAAGCACGCAACGCGCGAATATTATCCATACCGCCACTCTTCTCCAGTCACCGAGTTCGAGGATACGTCGGGTTTCACCGGCGCGCGAAATGACCAGCCCACACAGTGAACCCCGACGCTTATGCTGCGAGTTGAATTCCTCCTGACTTCACCGTGATTGTCATCCTGGCAAAAGCGCCGCGCCCCGGTCGCTGCAAAACCCGTTTGATACCCCGGCTGGGCGCCCGTGGCGCGGCCCAGCTGCAGGCCGCACTGCTCGAACGCACGGTGCACACGGCTCGGGAATCTGGCGTGCCGGTGACGGTGTTCTGTACCCCGGACCACCGGCACCCTGCGTTCACGCGCCTACGGCGATGCGGTGTCGCCACGCGTCAACAGCAGGGCAACGATCTGGGCGCCCGGATGCTGCACGCTGCGCGCTGGGGCCTGCGGCATCACCCCCGCGTGTTGATCCTGGGCACCGATAGTCCGGCGCTGAGCGCAGCCGTGCTGACCACAGCGCTCGAGGCGCAGACCACCACACTGATCCCCGCGATCGACGGCGGGTATGTAGGCCTCGCCCTGTCCGCAGCCAGCGCGAATGTTTTCCGGCGGGTCCACTGGGGCAGCGCCCGGGTACTCCGGCAAACCCGGCGCAACCTCGCGCGTATGGATGCGCCCTGGAGCGAACTGACCGCGCATGCGGATCTGGACACCACACGCGATTGGCACGCCCAACGGCGTGCCGGCGTGCTTTCGGCGCTGATCAGTTGTCGCCGTAGCTGAGCGGATTTGCGGCAGAAATGTGCCTTCTGCCGGCGGGACTGCGACAATTCCCTCTTTGCCGCGCCCACGCTCCTCTCCGCGACATGATCAAACACCCCCAAGCCCAAGCGGGCCTCGCCCAACGCCCCTGGCTCATTGCCGTCGCCATCGCCGCCGCCGTATCGCTATGGCTACTCAGCGGACAATTCGGCGGTGAATCCGCCGCGCAAGCGGAAAACCCGGCCGATGCCATGCACACGACCGCGAACGCAAACGCGCTGATGGAGGTTCAGGTCCGGCAGAGTGTGGCGCAATCCATCGCCGTGGAAAAAGAAATCCGCGGCCGCACCACACCGTGGTCCGAGGTGCATCTGGCAGCGGAAACCGAAGGCCGAGTCATCGAGATTTATCGAGACCTGGGGGACCGGGTGGAAGTCGGCGACCCGATTCTCAAGATCGACCCACGCGCGCGTGAACAGATCCTTAGCCAGGCGCGGGCGGTACGGGCCCAGCGCGAATCCGAGTACGCCGCATCCCAGCGCCTGTATCGCAGCCGGCATATCACCGACACCCAGGTCGCCCAGGCCAAAGCGGCACTGGAAGCGGCACGTGCCGATGAGAAGCGCGCTGAACTGGACCTGGAGTCCATCGTTCTGCGCAGTCCCATTGCCGGTTACATCGAGCACCGTGCGGTGGATGTGGGGGACTATCTCAAGGTTGGAACTGTCGCGGCCAAAGTGGCGGACATCAGCCGACTCAAGTTGATTGCCTTTGTCAGCGAGCAGGATGTGCGCGACCTGAAGGTCGGCCAAGCCGTCAAACTCAGCGGGCCGGAGTCCAACGGCAAACGAATCGGGCGCATGCATTTCGTCGCCCTGACCTCCGATGCCGCAACGCGCACATACCAGGTCGAGGTGGAAATCCCCAACCCGGACAGTTTGCCGGCCGGCGAATCTTTGCGCGGGCGCATCCAGATCGGTGACGCGCCGGCGCACAAGCTGTCGATTGGCCTGCTGGATCTGGGGGATGACGGTTCGTTGGGCATTCTGGCGCTGCCGGACGACGAGGACGTGGTGCAACGCTATGCGGTGAAGATTTTGCGGACGGAGTCCGACCAGGCCTGGTTTGGCAATCTGCCGGAGTCACTTCGGGTCATCATCCGCGGCCAGGGCTTCGTCACATCGGGTGAGCCGGTTGCCGTGCAGCGGGTGGAGAGCTAGCCCATGCATGCCCTGATTGCGGCCGCCATCCACCACCAGCGCACCGTGCTGCTGGCGCTGGTGTTTGTGCTGATTTCCGGCGCACTGACCTACGTTGGCATCCCCAAGGAATCCGACCCGGATATCCCGATCCCCTATATCTACGTGGCGATGACGCACGACGGCATCAGCCCCGAGGATGCCGAGCGTCTGCTGGTACGCCCCATGGAGCAGCAACTGCGCTCCATCGAAGGCATCAAGGAAATGACGGCCACCGCCCGCCAGGGCTCCGCCTCGGTCACGCTGGAGTTCGAAGCCGGGTTCGACCCCGACCAGGCACTGCTGGATGTTCGCGAGAAGGCCGATCAGGCCAAACGCGATCTGCCGGAAGACACCGATGAACCCAGCGTGCATGAAATCAATATCGCGATGTTCCCGGTGATCCTGGTCACGCTGGCGGGCCCGGTTGACGAGCGCACCCTGGTCACCATTGCCCGCCGCTTGCGCGACGCCATCGAAAGCGTGCCGGGCGTACTGGAAGTGGAAATCGCCGGCGCCCGCGACGAGCAGATGGAAATCCTGGTGGATCCGTTATTGCTGGAAACCTACGGGATCGAGCAAAACACCATTTTCAATCTGATTTCGCGTAACAACCGGCTGGTTGCCGCCGGCACCCTGGAAACCGGCGATGGCCAGTTCCCCATCAAGGTGCCGGGCCTGATCGAGTCCGCCGACGATCTGTTCAACCTGCCGGTACTGATTGATGGCGACCGCAGCGTTCGCATGCGTGACGTCGCGCTGGTCCGCCGCAGTTTCCGCGACGCCAGCACAGTCGCACGCGCCGATGGACACGCCGCTATCACGCTGGAGGTCAAGAAGCGCGTCGGTGAAAACGTGATCGAAACCATCGCCGGCGTGCGCTATGTGGTGGAACGCGCACAGCAGGAATTCCCCGATGGCGTCACCGCCAGCTTCTCGCAAGATTCCTCCGAAGATATCAAGCAGATGCTGGGGGACCTGCAGAACAACGTGCTGACTGCCGTGTTACTGGTGGTCATCGTAGTCGTCGGCATCCTGGGCGCGCGCTCCGCCGGCCTGGTTGCGGTGTCGATTCCGGGCGCCTTTCTGATCGGCATTCTGGTCATCGCGATGATGGGACTGACCATCAACATGGTGGTGCTGTTTGCCCTGATTATCGCGGTCGGGATGCTGGTCGACGGCGCCATCGTGGTGGTGGAACTGGCCGATCGCAAAATGTGCGAGGGGCTCACCCGTTCCGAAGCCTATCGCGTGGCCGCGCAGCGCATGGCCTGGCCGATTACGGCATCTACGGCCACCACCCTCGCCGCGTTTCTGCCGCTGCTGTTCTGGCCGGGAATCATGGGCGAGTTCATGAAATACCTGCCCATCACATTGATCGCAACATTGTCCGCGTCACTGCTGATGGCGCTGATCTTCGTCCCCACATTGGGCAGCGTGTTCGGCCGCCCAGGCGCTGTTAGTGCCGAAGCGCAGGCGCAGCTCACCGCGGCCGAGTCGGGCAACCTGGACGATCTGCGCGGTTTCACGGCCCGCTATGTCGGCTGGCTGAAGATGATGTGCGAGCACCCGGGAAAAACGCTCGCCAGTGCCGTCGGACTGGTGGTGTTGATCTTCGTCGCCTACGGCGCCGTGGGGCCGGGCGTGGAGTTCTTCCCGGAGGTTGAACCGCAGAACGCCCAGGTTCAGGTGCGGGCACGCGGCGACCTCTCGCTGGCGCAGCGCGATGCCATGGTTCGCGAAGTGGAATCACACATTCTGGGGCGCCCCGGTATTCGCCACGTGACCACGCAAACCGGCGCGCGCAACGACCGCAATGCCGCTGCCGACGTGATCGGCACCGTGTCGATCGAGTTTCTGGAATGGGATGAGCGGCGCCCGGCCAAGGAAATCCTGGCGGATATTCGAAAAGACCTCTCCACCTTGGCCGGTATCGAAGTCGAAGTCCGGGAACAGGAAAACGGCCCCTCCGGTGGTAAACCGGTATCGCTGGAGCTACAGGTGGAACGCGACGAATCGCTCGCCGAATCCACCCAGAACCTGCGTGACGCGGCCAGCGAGATTCGCGGACGCATGCAGGAAATCGGTGGGTTCGTGGATATCGACGACAATCTGCCCCTGCCGGGAATCGAGTGGCAGCTGACCGTGGACCGCCTTGAAGCGGCGCGCTACGGCGTCGATGTCATCAGCGTGGGCAACGCGGTGCAGATGGTGACCAACGGGGTCAAGCTCAGCACCTACCGGCCGGAAGATAGCGATGACGAGCTGGATATCCGCATTCGTTTCCTCGCACGTGATCGCCACCTTTCGGCGCTCGACAGCCTGACAATCGCCACGCCGGCCGGCCCGGTTCCGATCTCGCAGTTCGTCGAAATGGTCCCGGCCCCGCGCGTGGGCTCAATTCGCCGCACCGGTATGCAACGCACCGCCACGCTGAGTTCGGAAGTGGAATCCGGTCTGCTGGTGGATGACCAGATCCGCGCGCTGCGCACCTCGCTGGAACAGCGCCCATTGCAGACCGAGGGAATCGCCGTGGTATTTCGCGGTGAAGATGAGGAGCAGCGCGAGTCGCAGCAGTTTCTCTCCCGCGCCTTTCTGGCTGCCATGTTCGTGATGCTGGTGATCCTGGTCACCCAGTTCAACAGCTTCTATCAGGCAGGCCTGGTGCTATCCGCCGTGCTGTTTTCCACCGCGGCCGTACTTGCCGGTCTGATGTTGTTGCATGAGCCCTTCGGTGTGGTGATGAGTGGCGTGGGCGTCATTTCGCTCGCCGGCATTGTGGTCAACAACAACATCGTGCTGATCGATACCTACAACGCACTCCGCCGACACGGAATGCCCGCACTGGAGGCGGCATTGCGGACGGGGGCGCAACGCCTGCGACCGGTGCTGATGACGTCGGCCACGACCGTGCTGGGCCTGATGCCGATGGTGCTGCAGCTGAACATCAACCTGTTCTCGCGGGAAATCACCATCGGCGCTCCGGCCAGCCAATGGTGGGTGCAACTGGCCGGGGCGGTCGCCGGCGGGCTCACTTTCGCCACGCCGATCACGCTGTTTTTAACGCCGGCGCTGATGGTTTGGAAGGACGCAAGGCAGGAACGCAAGCGTGCAGAACACAGCATGTCTGCCGTCCCCGCCGCGGGCTGAAATTTTTTCTTGCATTTTGTGACAACTTCGCAATACTTCGCCTGTGTCCGACGTGGGCACGGTTGTCCGTGGAGGAAAATGCATGGGCGGCAAATCTGACGACGATTTCGAAGACGATCTGGAGTTTGGCGACGAGAGCGACGACATTGAAGAACTCAATGCCGGCGCCGAATCAGGCGGCAAAGTCTCCGGGATCAATTTTGTGCCCCGCTCACGGCGCAACTGGCGGGATGTGGAACGCGCGCGCGAAGAGCGTGAAATGCGTCGCCTCATGAACCCGGTTGACGACTGGATGGACGACGACTTCGAACAGTCGAGCCGACGCTCTCGCCGGTAGGCATAAAAAAACCCACGCCCCTCGAAAGAAGCGTGGGTTGCCGATAATTCGGCGAATCGCTACCAACCGCAGCTGCGGTTTTCGTTGCGTTGTTCCAGCCATTCCAGCAACGGCTGGAAATACTCGATGACGGCGCTGGCGTCCATTTCACGCGTTCCCGTGAGCAACTCCAGCGTTTCCGGCCAGGGCTGGGATTGTCCGGCCGCCAGCATCTTCCACATCTTGTTCCCGGCGGCCGTCGAGCGGGCAAAGCTGCACGCATGCAGCGGGCCTTCATAACCGGCCGCATCACACATCGCCTTGTAGAACTGGAACTGCATCACATGCGCCAGGAAATAGCGCATGTAAGGGGTGTTCCCTGGAATGTGGTACTTGGCGCCCGGGTCGAAATCGGCTTCGCTACGCGCAACCGGCGGCTTGATCCCCTGATACTTCTGCCGCAGCTCCCACCACGCCGCGTTGTACTGCTCGTCGCTCACTTCGCCGGAGAACACCTTCCAGCGCCATTGATCGACCAGCAAGCCAAACGGCAGGAACGCAATCTTGTCCAGCGCCATCTGCATCTGCGTATTGATCACGGCTTCTTCGGAGGCCTTGCCCTGCGCGGGCGCCAATCCCACCGACGCCAGGTAACCCGGTGTCATGGCCAGCACCATGGTGTCGCCAATGGCCTCGTGGAAGCCATCATGCGCGCCGTTCTGGTAGATCACCGGCTGCGGGTTGTAGGCCAGGTCGTAAAAGATGTGGCCCAGCTCGTGGTAGATCGTGGTCAGGTTTTCCGCATCGGGCTTGATGCACATCTTGATGCGCACATCCCCCTGGTAGTCCAAGTCCCAGGCCGAGGCGTGGCAAACCACATCGCGATCGCGGGGCTTCAACAACAGGGATTGCTGGTAGAAGCTGTCGGGCAGTTCCGGGAACCCCATCTCGGTATAGAAGCCCTCCGCCTGCCGGACCATGCGTTCGGCCGAGTAGTTCTGCTTCTGCAGTGCGGCGGTGACATCGATGGAAGGCGCCTTGGGATAAGGCTGCACCAGTGGGTAGATGTTGCCCCACTGCTGTGACCACATGTTACCCAGCAGGTGCGCCGGAATCGGCCCTTCTGCCGGGGCCACTTCCCCGCCGTATTTTTTGTTCAGCTGCGCCCGCACTTCGCAGTGCAGCGATTCGTACAACGGCGCCACTTGCTCCCACAGCTGCTCGACCGTGCTCGCCAGCTCGGCGGGCTCCATGTCATATCCCGAGCGCCAGTATTCACCGGCATCCGCAAAGCCCAACTCCCGCGCGCCGATGTTTTGCAGCTCGACAAACCGACGGTAGTTGGCGCGCATCGGCGGTGAAATGGTACGCCAGCCGGTCCAGGCCTCAAGCAGCTCATCCGGGTCACGCGACTCTGTCAATGTATCTTCCAACTGCCCCAGATCCAGGCAGCTCTCGGGCCCTTCCGGGCAGTACCGCCCCGAACCGTAGGCTGCCTCCAGCTGACTACCCAGCGTGGTCAGTTCGCTGAGCTCTGCCGGGTCGGTGGGAACACCATTCGACAGCCGCAATAATTTCAGCTGGCGTGCCGTATCAGCATCCAGATCCAGGTCATCGAATTGGCGGGCTGCCAGCGCCTGCTCGCTGTTCCAGGACAGAAAGCGCTCATAGGCCTTGGCCGCCAGTTGCTGGGTATCCGGTGTGATGTAGGTGGCCTGAACCCAGGCCGCCTTGTTTGCCTCTATCGAAATCTCGCGCACTTCCTTGTCGTAGTTGGCGAGAAAGGCCTTGGCACCGGTGGCGTCGGTGGTGTAAGCCGACGGCGTCACTTCATGGCCGGTAAAAATGGCACAGGCACCCAGCGTCAGGGTTGCGCCCAGGGCCAGTGGGTATTTGATATTCATCATCAGTTAGGCTCCACTTCTTTGGCGCGGTCGGCATGTTCCTTGTACGTCCGCGTTTCCGGGAATTCCGCTGAACCCCGCATCCAGGATTTAATCAACGGTGTGGCGATCAGCATCAACACGCCGGCGATGATGCTCATGTATACCACCCGCATGAACTGGTCCGGCATCGCATCCGCACCCTGCACGGTGATGTGCCCGGCCATCAAGCCGGCCAGCACGTTACCGAGCGACGACCCCATGAACCAGGTCCCCATCATCTGCCCCAGGTAACGGCGGGGCGCCAATTTGGTCACTGCCGAGAGGCCGACCGGCGACAGGCACAACTCACCCGTCGTGTGAAAGAGATAGGTCAGCAACAACCAGGTCGGAGCGGCCAGCTCACCGCCAGCTGCGATACGCGCGGCGAATACCATGACCCAGAAGCCGATGCCAAGCTGCAACAGACCCACGGCGAACTTGATCGGCGAGGACGGATCCAGATTTCGCTGCGCCAGGAACACCCACAACCAGGCAAAAAATGGCGCCAGCAGGATGATCAGCATGGGGTTAATCGATTGCAGCCAGGAAGCTGGCATTTCCCAGCCGAACACATCGCGGTCGGTGTAGCGATCCGCAAAAATGTTCAGCGATGAACCGGCCTGGTCAAACCCGGACCAGAACACGGCGGAAGCGAGAAAGAAGATGGCGATGACGCCGACGTGCTTGCGTTCCTGCGACGTCAGACCACCGAAAATCAGGACCCAACCAAAAAATGCGATGGCAAGCGCGATGACGAACTGGGCAAAAGCCACCGCCAGAACGCCGGGATCGGGTACCCACAGGCCGACTATGGCCGTGCCCACCGCCAGAGCCAATACAACCAGGAAGCTGTTGACCGCAGTCCAGCCAATGCGCTTGGTGCGGGCGTCTTTCGCGGCGTCACCAGTGGAGGCCGGAAGCAAGCCGGCATCGCCCAGATATTTGGCGCCCGCGCGGTATTGCCACAGGCCGAACAGCATGCCGACACCCGCGGCACCAAAGCCCCAGTGCCAGCCCACCTTCTCGCCCAGGAAGCCGACCACCAGCTGACCGAAAAACGCACCGAGGTTGATGCCCATGTAAAAAATGGAGAACGCCGCATCGCGGCTGGCCGAGCCGTCCGGATACAGTTCACCAACCATTGTCGAAACATTGGGCTTGAGCAGCCCGGTACCCAGAACGATGAAGACCAACCCCAGATAGAAGGTATGGTCGAATGGCAGCGCCATCGTGAAATGACCCAGCGTGATAATCACCCCGCCATACCAGACCGCTTGACGCTGCCCGAGCAACCGATCGGCAATCCATCCTCCCGGCAGACAGGCCAGATAGACCGCCCCGGTATACATCCCGTAGATGGCCGTTGCGGTGGTGTCCGCCAGGCCAAGCCCCCCGTTGTCCGTTACCGCTGCTGTTAGCGCGAGCACCAGGATCGCGCGCATTCCGTAATAACTGGCACGCTCCCACATCTCGGTGCCGAACAGCACAACGAGCCCCCGAGGGTGCTGGGAAAATATGTTGAACATGATGTGTCGCTCTCCTGCGAAATGCATATGACCCACGGCGGGGCATGGCAAGATTTTGTTTTTGTAAGAGATAGTTATAAAAACAAAAGGCCGCATGAAGCGGCCCCTTGCATTTTGGTGCGGGTGCACCGTTCTCCCCCGATGGATACACACCCTGACCCCGTCTTGTTTTTCAGCGCAAAGCGCCGGTCATCAAGACATTGGGCGCTACTTTATTGGAATTTGTGGCCTTTGGCCAGCATCGCGGCGGTCAGTGTTCCTGGCCCCAGATTGATGCCACCGGTCACGCTCATGACCGACTCCAGCAGGCTGATGTTGCGATCAGCACACGCCTCGGCCAATTCGGCGTAACCCGGCAGCAAATGCATCAGGGCCAAATCGCCGGCGTAGCTCAGACAGACGAACGGCGCATCCAGCCCTGCGATAACCTGGCGCCGAATGTTGTTGAGCACCCGCTCCGCCGCATTATCAAAACCTCGCACCTTGGCGATTGATTCGGTCTGATTGCGCTGGCCCGCGAGAATGGGCTTGATGTCAAATGTCGACGCCAGCACCGCCCCCATCAACCCGAGGCTGCGATCACCCTTGCGGCGTGCGCGGGCCCGCAGGTAATAGACATCCTGCGGTACGGCATACGCCTGCACGGCGCTGACCATCGCATCGATCTGCTCGCGGATCTCGTTGGCGCCTGTGCCGCTGGCGATCAGCCGGGCCGTTTCTGCAGCAATGACGCCCTGCCCGGTAAACAGGGTGCCGGTGTCAATAACGCGCATTGCGAAGGGCGTATCGCAGCCGGCCTCTTCACGCTGGCTACGGTAGTCGGAAAGAATGCGGAACGAGGCCTTGGTCGCGTTTTCAAAGATCCGCGAACGACTGCGCATCACCGTCTGGCAAAACACATAGTCATACTCACCCACCAGCCGCCCGAGGAACAATTCGGTGATCTGGTCGGTGGTATAGGCGGTGGTGGCGGCATCTGCGCCACGACTGCCGATCTCGTTGCGGTAAAACTCCATTGCCGCCGCCGCATCATGCGTATCCACCAGGGCGTCATCGCCGAGCCGAATCGCGATGGGCAGCAACTCGATGCCGTGTTCCTGCATGAAATCCGCAGGCAAATCACAACCCGAGTCCACGACCAACCCTATACGCATAAAATTTTCCGGTGAACTCAGTTGCGCGGCGTGGCCGGGGGTGATGCCGCATCCGCGGCGAACAGCTGCTCGATCTGGGCGCGGTCGTAGGCGTACTCCGCACCGCAATAACCGCATTCAATTCGGATGGCGCCGTCTTTCAGCGCCAGTTCACGGGCTTCGTCCAGCCCCAGGCCCAACAGCATCCGGCTGACGCTGCCCGCATCGCAGTGACACGCCACCCGCCAGGGCTGGTACGGCTCTACCAGCTGGATGTCGTGATCGAGCAAGGTGGCCAAAAACTTCTCGGGCTCCGGCGGAAGTTCCGGCAGCGCCCAATTCTCAACAACGGTCAGCGCCGTACTCACGTCGGTGTCATCTCCGGCCACGCGCTGTACCAGCAACCCAAAAGCCTGCTCGCGATCAGCCTTCAGATAAAACCGCGACGGCAACTGCTCCGATTGGTCAAAGTACTGCTGCATGGCGGCGGCAAGGTTGTCGCCGTCCAGCGGCACGATGCTTTGCGCCGCGCCGTGCTGGTGGTCCGACTCCAGAGTCATGACCAAGCGCCCTCCCTTGCCAAACGGCAATGCCGCCAGATCGGCCGGCTTGACCATCCCGCGGAGCTGACCGGGGCGCAAACTTTGCGCCACCAGCAGCTGCACCTCAACAGCGCCCGACAGCTGCAAGGTCAGTTTCGGAGGCGTTTTCGCGCTACCCGCCAGCAACGCCACGGTACACAGGGCTTCGCCCAGCAGCTGGGCGGAAATTTCGTTGTAGTTCCGCTCGGCCACCAGTTGCGCCCACTCCGGCCCCAGGCTAACCAGACCACCGACCAGCGGCAACCCGTGGTAACGGAACGGCCACAGCGTGCCGGTCACCTCCGGCGTGATGCCGACAGCCTCGTTCACAGGCGTTTCTGCAACAGCTGATTGACCAGCCCGGGATTGGCCTGACCGCGGGTCTGCTGCATGATCTTGCCGACCAGAAAACCAATGACTTTGGTCTTGCCGTCGCGGACCTGCTGCACCTGCTCGGGGTGCGCCGCCATAACTTCGTCGATGATTTTTTCCAGCGCGCCCGTGTCCGACATCTGCTTGAGGCCACGCGCTTCGATGATGGCGTCCGCATCCCCTTCGCCCGACCACATGGCGGCAAATACTTCCTTGCCCATTTTTCCGGACAGCGTGTTGTCGGCCAGACGTTTGACCAACCCGGCCAACTGCTCGGCGGAAACCGGGCTGTCGACAATGCTCAGGCTCGCTGTGTTCAGGTTGCCTGCCAGCTCGCCCAGCTGCCAACGTGCCGCCAGGGCTGCGTGCTCGCTCCCGGCTGCAGCCAGCAGGGCTTCGTAGTACGCCGTGATATCCGGGTCACCCGACAGCAAACGGGCCTCCTCGGCGCCCAGGCCGTAGTCCGCCATGTAGCGCTCGCGACGCTGCGTCGGCAGCTCGGGCAGCAGCGCCCGCTGAGCCTCGATGAAGGCGGTGTCACACACCACCGGCAACAGATCGGGATCGGGAAAGTAGCGATAGTCCATCGCATCTTCCTTGCTGCGCATGGCCCGCGTTTCGCCCTTGTCAGGGTCGTAGAGGCGGGTTTCCTGGTGCACGACGCCACCGTTTTCGAGGACGTCGATCTGGCGCTCGACCTCGAAGTTGATCGCCCGCTCCACAAAACGGAACGAGTTCAGGTTTTTGGTTTCGGTCCGTGTGCCCAGCTGCTCGCTGCCGACGCGCCGGACCGAGACGTTGGCATCGCAGCGGAATGAGCCTTCCTGCATGTTGCCATCGCAGACTCCGATGCAGCGCACCAGCTCGTGCAACATTTTCAGATAGGCCACAGCCTCGGCGGCGCTGCGCATATCCGGCTCCGACACCACTTCAATCAAGGGTGTGCCGGCGCGGTTCAGGTCCACACCAGTTGCGCCGGGCAGCGCATCATGTACCGACTTGCCCGCATCCTCTTCCAGGTGCGCGCGCAGGATGCGAATCCTTTTGGTCTCGCCTTCCGCGCCCACCGGAATATCCAGGTGACCATTGGCCACGATCGGCAGCTCGTACTGCGAAATCTGATACCCCTTGGGCAAATCCGGGTAGAAGTAGTGCTTGCGCGCAAAAATATTCGGCGAGGTGATTTCGGCATCCACGGCCAAGCCGAAGCGAACCGCCATTTGTACGGCTTGCTGATTCAGGACCGGTAGCACTCCCGGCAAACCCAGGTCCACCGCGCAAGCCTGCGTGTTGGGCTCAGCGCCGTAAGCCGTCGAGGCTCCGGAGAAAATTTTGGACTGGGTGGCGAGCTGCACGTGCACCTCCAACCCGATGACGACTTCCCAGCTCATCGCGAACCTCCGAAAAAGGCCGCCGGCTTCTGGCGGTGATGATCCGTGGCCTGCTGGAACTGATGGGCGACATTGAGCAGACGCCCTTCGGTAAACGCCGGACCCACCAACTGCAGCCCCACCGGCATGCCATCCACCAGGCCCGCAGGAATTGACAGGCCGGGCAGACCGGCCAGGTTTGCCGCGATGGTGTAGATATCATTCAGGTACATCGCCACCGGATCGGCGGATTTTTCACCCAGCTTGAACGCGGGAGCCTGGGTCGTTGGCCCGGCAATGACATCCACGTCGGCGAAGGCGCGCGCGAAATCGTCACTGACCAAGCGCCGGACTTTCTGCGCCTGCAGGTAATAAGCGTCGAAGTAACCGTGCGATAGCACGTAGGTGCCGATGGAGATCCGCCGCTGCACCTCGCGCCCGAAGCCTTCGCTGCGGCTGCGGGTGTGCAAGTCTTCAAGCCCTTGCGGGTTTTCGCAGCGGTAGCCAAAACGCACGCCGTCGTAACGCGAGAGGTTCGACGATGCTTCCGCTGGCGCGATGACGTAGTACACCGGCACGCACAAATCCATGCGCGGCAGGCTGATATCGACGATGGTGGCGCCCAACTTTTCCAGTTCGGCCAGGGCCTCCTCGACACGAGCGCCGGTGCCGGCTTCCAGCCCCGCGGTGAAAAACTCCCGCGGTTTGCCCACCCGCAAACCGGCAAGCGGTTTGTCGAGCTCGACCAGGTAGTGGTCTACCGGCTGGTCTGCCGAGGTGGAATCTTTGGGATCGAAGCCGGACATGGCCTCGAGCACCAGGGCACAGTCCTTGGCGCTGCGGGCAAAGACTCCCGCCTGATCCAGGCTGGATGCGAAAGCGATCATGCCGTAACGGCTGCACCGCCCGTAGGTGGGTTTGATGCCGGTAATGCCGCACAGCGCGGCCGGCTGACGAATCGAACCGCCAGTGTCGGTACCGGTGGCCACCGGCGCCAGCCCCGCGGCCACCGCCGCGGCGGAACCGCCACTGGATCCACCGGGAACAAAATCCAGATTCCAGGGGTTGTGCACGTTGCCGAAGAAGCTGGTTTCGTTTGACGACCCCATGGCGAATTCGTCCATGTTGGTTTTACCCAACGTCACCATGCCCGCTGCGTTCAGCTTTTCCACCACGGTGGCGTTGTAGGGCGGAACCCAGTCACCGAGCATTTTCGAGCCACAGGTGGTGCGCAACCCTTCGGTGCAGAAAATGTCCTTGTGCAGCAGCGGGAGGCCGGCGAGCGGGCCGCGGGCTGCCGTCGCCTGCTGTCGCGCCTGATCCGCATTCGAGGTCACGACGCTGTTCAACTGCGGGTCAAACTGGACGATCCGCGCCAGAAAATGCTCGGTCAGCTCCGTGGCGGAAAAATCTCCTGCCGCCAAACCCGCCTTGAGTTCGTGCAGTTCAAGTTCGTGCAGATTCATTCGATCACCCGCGGCACAACAAACAGGCCACCCTCGGTTTGGGGGGCCGCCGCCAACAGCTTTTCCCGTTCATTGGCTTCGGTCACCGCATCCGGACGCAGTCGCTGCGCCATATCCAGCGGATGCGCCATCGGCTCGACGCCGCTGGTGTCCGCGGCTTTGAGCGTATCCACCATGGTCAGAATGGTGTTCAATTCGTCGCGATAGCGCGTGACGTCCTCCGGGGAGAAGTGCAGTCGCGCGAGGCGCGCCAGCCGTTCCAGATCCTCTACAGCCAGACTCATGGGATTTCTTACCAAAAACGTTGGGGGTTTGTTATCGTCCGCAGATTCGCTGCGGAGAATCGGTAATTTTACCGATGATTGCTCTTTCTCGCGGCATTACCAACGGACACGCACTGCTTTATGAAATCCCTGCGCGGCTTATTCGTAAACGACCTGTCGATCGATCTCGGCACGGCAAACACTCTAATTTACGTCGCTGGCGAAGGAATCGTCCTCAACGAACCCTCGGTCGTGGCGATTCGCACCGATGCGCGTGGCGGCAAGCATATCGAGTCCGTCGGCATCGATGCCAAGAAAATGCTGGGCCGAACTCCGACCCATATTACGACCATTCGGCCGATGAAGGACGGCGTGATCGCCGATTTCACCGTTACCGAAAAAATGCTGCAGCACTTCATCCGCAAGGTGCATTCGCGGCGTGTATTCCGCCCGCTGACCCGGGTTGTGATCTGCGTTCCCTACGGATCAACCCAGGTGGAGCGACGCGCGATACGTGAGTCGGCCGCCAATGCCGGCGCCCGCAAGGTTCACCTGATCGACGAGCCGGTAGCCGCCGCGATCGGCGCAGGCATCCCCATCGGTGATGCGCGCGGATCCATGGTCTGCGACATCGGCGGCGGTACAGCAGAAGTGGCGGTGATTTCGCTGAACGGCATCGTGTATGCCGAATCCGTGCGCGTTGGCGGCGACAAATTCGACGAAGCCATCGTCAACTACGTCCGCCGGCAGTACAACATGCTGATCGGCGACACCACGGCGGAGCGCATCAAGCAGGAAATCGGCACGGCCTACCCGGGCATGGAGCCGCAGGAAATTGATGTTGTCGGCCGCCATCTCTCGGCGGGTGTGCCGCGCAGCTTCACGCTGAACTCCAACGAAATCCTTGACGCCCTGCAGGACCCGTTGAGCCAAATCGTCGCCGCCTGCAAACAGGCACTGGAAGCGACCCCACCGGAACTCGGTTCGGATGTTGCCGAACGGGGCATCGTCCTGACCGGCGGTGGCGCCCTGCTTCGCGACCTGGACAAATTGCTGGCGGAAGAAACCGGGCTACCGGTAGTCATTGCCGACGACCCGCTGACCTGCGTGGCGCGCGGCGGTGGGCGGCTGCTGGAACTGGAAGACCAGAAAACCGCCGCTTTCATCCTTGACTGAAGCCGCGACCAGCGATGGACGGTAGTGCCCTGCCAGGCTCACGGCGTGATCGCAAGCGGCTGACGCTCAGCATCATCATCGTCGTTGCACTTGTCGGCGGAATTTTTCTGGCGGGGCGCACCGAAACCGGCGGGCTGATCAACCAGGCGCGGGAGTTCGGCCTGGTGCTGTTGGCCCCGGTGCGCTGGGTGGGCTCACTGCCGGCGAAGTATCAACAGCACAAGCTCGCCGAGCAGGCCGAAACCAACCTGCGCGAAAACTACGCGCAGTTGCGGGAGGAGAATCGCGCTCTGCAGGCTCAGGTGCTGACCATCGAAGGCTTGCAGGCTGAAAACCGGCGATTACGTACCCTGCTGGGCGCCAGCGAGCGCCTGCACGGCAACCTGCGCGCGGTCAACATCGCGCGTCGCGCCCCGCTGCCGCTGCCCCATCGGCTGGTGCTGGATGCCGGCAGTGCGGATGGCCTGGTCAGCGGCGCCCCAGTCCTCAGCCCTGCCGGCGTGCTGGGGCAAATCGAGTCGCTCACCCGCCACGAGGCCGTGGTGGTACTGGCAACCGAGATTGATCACGCGATTCCCGCAGTCGTGGCGCGCACCGGCGCGACGACAATTATTCATGGCACCGGCAGCTTTGAGCATGTCAATGTGTCCTGGCTGCCACAGAACACGGACATCCGGGTTGGCGACAGACTCCTGACCAGCGGCCTTGGCAAGCGCTTTCCTGATGGGCTTCCGGTGGCCGAAGTGACCTCGGTGGAAACCGTGCAAGGCGAACGTTTCCTCAAGGTCGTCGCCCGCCCGCTGGCCGACAGCACGGCCTACCCGGAGGTTCTGGTGGTGCTGGACGCTGCGGCAACTCAGGGCATCGGGCAAACTGGGCGCTAACCGCTTCGAACCGGCCTCGCCGCCACACCACCGTTGCCACTCATCGCCTGGATTCTGCCTGCCCTTGCTGCGCTGTTCATCGCTGCGCTCCCTGGACTGACAGCGGAGGGCACGCTGCGCGAGACGCCGGTCATTCTGGCTTTTTTGTTGATGGGATGGGCCGCACAACGCAGCGCGATCTTCGCCGCGCTCGGCCTGGGGCTGCTGCTTGACTGCCTGGCGCACCTGCCACTGGGAACCCTCAGCATCCCCGGAGTCGCACTGACTGTCAGCATCGCGTTGTTGCTTCCCTGGCTGCGGCGGGGGCAAATCGCCGTCCAGTTTGTGGTCGTGTTGATCGCGGTTTTTGCCTATACCGTTGCGCAAGCCCAGTGGGATCTGTTCACCGGCCTGCCGCGCGGCCCGATGAGCTGGGTACCTCCCGTACTCGCCGCACTGCTTTGGCTGCCGGTCGCGGCCCTCACCGCACCTGCCGATACGGCAATCCGTTCCGATGCAGCTTTCTGAAGGCCATGATCAGCTGGCGGATTTCCGCCTGCGCACACGCATCGCACTGGCGCTGATCATCGCACTCTCCGCGGTGGTGATCAGCCGTTTGTGGCTGCTGCAGATGCGCGATCACGAGCACCTCGCCAAACGCGCGGACCGCAACCGCACCGCCACGGAATTTGTCACCGGCGTGCGCGGGCTGATCTACGACCGCTCCGGCGCCATCCTGGCCGACAATATTCCGAGCTGGCAGCTCGAACTGATCCCGGAAAAGGTGGCCGACCTGGAAGCCACCTTGAGCCAGATTGGCCAGGTCGTCGAGCTGAAACCCCATGAGCTGCAGCGCTTCGAGGATCGCCGCAAAGCCGCCAAGGCTTTTGATGCCATTCCGCTCAAACTGAGCCTGACCGAACAGGAGCTGGCCCAGCTCGAAGTCAACGCTGGTCGCTGGCCCGGGGTCAGTGTTCGTGCGGCACTGACCCGTCGCTATCCATTGGCCCAGACCACGGCGCACCTGGTCGGTTACGTCGGTGGGCTCACCGCGAGGGACCTGAACGCCGATATGGCTGGCGCCTATCGCGGCGCCAGCCATATCGGCAAAACCGGTATCGAAAAATCCTTTGAGGAGGAGTTGCGCCCGGTTTCCGGCACCCGGCTGGTCGAGAGCGACGCCCGCGGCCGGCGTCTGCAGGAAATCGCCTATACGCCGCCGGTACCCGGCTGGGACCTGCGCCTCACACTCGATGTGCCCCTGCAACTCGCCACCACCGAAGCCCTGGCCGGCCATCGTGGCGCCGCCGTGGCGCTGGACCTGAACAGCGGCGATGTTCTCGCCCTGGTGTCCCAACCCAGCTTTGACCCGCACCTGTTTATCAACGGCATCAGCCACCGCGATTACGCGACCCTGATCAACGACCCGGCCAATCCGCTGTTCAATCGCGCCATCCAGGGACGCTACCCCCCCGGCTCCACGGTCAAACCGATGGTCGCGCTTGCTGGCCTCGAATACCGGGTGGTCACGGCGCACGACCATGTGTTCTGTAACGGGTGGTATCAGCTCCCGAACAAGCCACGCAAATACCGCGACTGGAAACGGCGCGGGCATGGCACGGTGGACCTTGTGGAATCCATCGCCCAGTCCTGTGACGTCTACTACTACCAGCTCGCATACGACATGGGCATCGATCGACTGGCGGCATTCGGCGCGCAACTCGGCATTGGCGCGCGTACCGGCATTCGCCTGCCCGCCGAGGATGCCGGCATCCTGCCCAGCCCGGAATGGAAAATCGGCGCCCTAGGCGAGATCTGGTACCCGGGGGAAACCCTCAACATCGGGATCGGTCAGGGCTACATGGTGATGACACCACTGCAACTGGCCCAGATGGTTTCGCGGATTGCGCTGCGCGGCGGGGGGTTCGAGCCCAAGCTGATCAAGACGCGCAGCCGCCATGGCGAAGTCATCGAAGAACCCGTTCGGCCGTTGCCACCCATCACCTTGCGTGACGCGCACCTGTGGAGCGAAATCCATGATGCGATGAAGGCGGTCATTTATGGCCGCCACGGCACCGCGAAGGCCGTGGGCCGTGGCCTGCCCTTCAAAGTGGCCGGCAAAACCGGAACCGCACAGGTGGCCGGACTTTCGCAGGAAGATGACCACGCACCGCAGCTCGAAGATGTGCCTGAAAAACTTCGCGACCATGCCCTGTTCATTGCCTTTGCACCCGCCGAAGCGCCGCAGATGGCGGTTGCCATCGTGGTCGAAAACAGCGGTAGCGGGAGCGCGGTTGCGGCACCGATCGCCAGAAAAATGATCGAGAGCTGGCTGATGCGTTGCGATGGCGTCAACTGGCGCCCCTGGTGCCTGGAGGCCGATATCTGATGGCGAGCTATGGCCACGAGAAACGCAGCCTGAGCCAGTTGCTGCATATCGACCCCTGGTTGATGGCCCTGCTGATTTTGCTGGCCGGGATCGGCGTGGCCACGGTGTACAGTTCGACCGGCGGCAACATCAATGCCGCCATTTCCCAGGGGCAGCGCATGGGTGTGGGTCTGGCAGCATTGCTGATCGTGGCGCGTATGCCCCCAAACTGGTTCCATGGGTTGGCTCTGCCGGGCTACGCGGTTTGCGTGCTGCTGTTGGTCGCGGTGCATTTCTTCGGCACCGAGGTCAACGGCTCCCAACGCTGGCTGTCGCTGGGCGGTGTTCGCCTGCAGCCGTCCGAACTGATGAAAATCATCTTGCCACTGGCGTTGTCCGCAGTACTCGCACCATCGCGCTGGCCGCTGGGCTTCGGCACCTTGCTGGTTGGGATGGTGCTGATCGCGATCCCGGTCGGGTTGATCGGCTTGCAGCCTGATCTGGGCACGGCATTGCTGGTCGCGGCGCCCGGTGGCTTCCTGATGTTTCTGGCTGGCTTGCGCTGGAAGCTGCTGGGCTTGCTTTCGGTATTGGCGATGGCGGCGTTGCCCGCGCTGTGGTTCACAATGCACGATTACCAGCGCTCGCGCATCCTCACCATGTTCAATCCGGAGCGCGACCCGCAGGGCGCCGGATATCACATCATCCAGTCCAAGATTGCCATCGGCTCAGGCGGACTCACCGGCCAGGGCTGGATGCAGGGCACCCAGGCCCAGCTGGACTTCCTGCCCGAAGCCCATACCGACTTCATCTTTGCGGTCTTCGCCGAGGAACACGGTTTTATTGGCGCGCTGCTGCTCATCGCCATCTACATCGCCATCTGCGCCCGCGGCCTGTATATCGCCACCCAAAGCTCGGAACGCTTTGGTCGGTTGCTCGTGGCCACGTTGAGCGTCACGGTCTTTGTTTACGTATTCGTCAATATGGGCATGGTCAGCGGCATCCTGCCGGTGGTGGGCGTTCCGTTACCGTTGATGAGCTTTGGCGGCAGTTCGATCGTCTCGCTGGCCGTCGCTTTCGGTCTGATCATGTCCGTACGCTCCCACAACCGCCCGGGTCTGGGGACCCTGTGATATCCATGCTGAAACCGCTTCTCTCGCTGTTGCTCGCGGCCCTGCTCCTGGCCACAACACCGGCCGGCGCCGATTACCGCACGCACCCCAAAGCAGCGGAATTCATGACCCGACTGGAGGCTGCGGGATTCAGCCGTGAGGAGCTGCAAACGCTGCTGGCCTCCGCCAACCGCAATCCCAAGCTGATTCAGGCCGAGCAACAAGCAGCGGAAAAAACCAAGACCTGGCCGGAGTATCTGCAGATTTTTCTTCAGCCTGGGCGCATCGAAGCCGGGGTGGCATTCTGGCGCGAGCACGCTGCCACGCTGGAGCGCACCCGGCGTCAGTTTGGCGTGCCCCCCGAGATCATCGTCGCCATCATTGGCGTGGAGACCCGTTACGGCGGCTACACCGGCCCGCATCGCATCCTGGACTCGTTGTCCACCCAGGGCTTCGAACATCCGACACGCTCTCCTTTCTTCTTCAATGAACTGATCGAGTTCGTGCTGGCCTGCCGTGATTTCGGTCTGGACCCTTTGACGGTTCAGGGCTCGTACGCGGGCGCCATGGGCCTTTCCCAGTTCATGCCCTCGAATTACCGGCGCCTGGCACTGGATTTTGACCAGAATGGGCGCACCGATCTGTGGTCGGCGGAAGACGCGATCGGCAGCACCGCCAACTATCTGATCCATTATCGCGGCCCCGGCAAAGGCTGGCAGGCTGACCAGCCGGTGGTCGTCGCAGCGCTGGGCACCCCCGCACCGGGCGATGCGCTCAACCCGACCAAACCCACTTCGGTCTATGGCGACTTCAGCCACCGACTGACCGCCATACCCGCCATATCCGTCCATGAACCTGCGGGGGTGATCGCCCTGGAAGGTGAACAGGGCACGGAGTACTGGTTCGGTTTGACGAATTTCTACAACCTGATGGCCTACAACCCCCGTGTGTACTACGCCATGGCGGTCTATCGACTGTCCCGTGCTATCGCTGACAGGATGGCGAAAGACACCGGGGCCGACATGGCGAAATCACGATGACGAATCAATGGAAAGTCGCAAGCTGGCTGACGCTGAGCGTCCTGTTGCTCGCCGGCTGCTCGAGCAACCCACCGCAGGATGGCCCGCCCACCCAGAAGGGCGACCCCTGGGCGGCCGCCGAACCCGTGCCCCAAAAGCTGCCACGCAGCCGATACGGCAACCCGGCGGAGTACGTGGTTTTCGGCAAGCGCTACCGGGTGCTGCCCGATGCCACCGGCTTCGTGCAGGAAGGAAATGCCTCGTGGTACGGGCAGAAATTTCACGGCCAACGCACATCGTCGGGAGAAACCTTCGACATGTTCGCGCTGACTGCCGCGCATCGTGAGGTACCGATCCCCTGCATTGCCAAGGTCACGAACCTCAGCAATGGCAAATCGATCATGGTTCGCATCAACGACCGGGGGCCGTTCCATTCCGACCGCGTCCTCGACCTTTCCTGGGCGGCGGCGACACGGTTGGGGGTAGTTGAGCAGGGCACCGCCCCGGTACGGGTGCAGGTGCTTGAAAGCGTGGCTGAGCTGCGCGGCGCACCGCCCCCACCCCCGGAATTCAATATTGATGGAGAGACTGCTGCGGCCGCTCAACCGCGTAACACCATCGCGTTACCGGACCTTGAACCTGCAGACGCCACACGCCCCTCGCAGTATTTCCTGCAGGTCGGCGCCTTTCGCGACCGCACCAAAGCCGAACAGAGCCGGCAGCAGTTTGCGGCCATGGGCTATCCTGTTGCGCCATCCAGCCCGGTATCCGGTGGTTGGCTGCGGGTCTGGCTGGGCCCCTGGCCCGACACTTCCGGCGCTGAAGCTGCCGCCGCCGAACTCGCCCGCCGTGGCCTCGACAGTTTGCTCGTGGCCCAATAACCCGACGACCTCACTGCGACATGAAAATTCGACTGATTCCCGCTGTTTTTGCCCTGATCAGCGCCGTGGCATTCCACGCCAGCGCAGCTCCGCTGCCGCCGCCACGTGCACCCAGCGTGGATGCCGAGCGCTACATCCTGATGGACTACGCCAGCGGGCAGGTGATTGCGGAAACCGGCGCCGATGATCGCGCAGACCCTGCCAGCATCACCAAACTGATGACGGCGTACGTGGTGTTCGACGCCCTCAAGCAGGGGCTGTTGAATGACAGCGATCTGGTCACGATTTCGCGCAAGGCCTGGAAAGCCGAAGGCTCGCGCATGTTTGCCGAGGTCGGCAAGCAGATCTCGATCAGCGACCTGCTCCGCGGCATGATCGTGCAATCCGGCAACGATGCCGCCATCGCTTTGGCCGAGCACACCGCCGGCAGCGAAGAGAGTTTCGCCGATCGTATGAACCAGTACGCGGCCAAGCTGGGATTGAATGACACCCGCTACACCAATGCGACCGGCCTGACCGGGCCTGAGCACTACACCACCGCACGGGATATCGCCCAGCTGGTGTACCGCCTGGTTGCCGATTTCCCCGAGCGCTACGCGCTGTACAAAGAAAAAGAATTTACCTTCAACAACATCACGCAGCGCAATCGCAACCGACTGCTGTGGCGCGACCCCAGCGTCGATGGCGTGAAAACCGGTCATACCAGCGCCGCGGGCTATTGCCTGGCCAGTTCGGCCATACGCGATGACATGCGCCTGATTGCCGTGGTGCTGGGCGCCTCCACGGACAATGCCCGCATCAGCGCCAGCGAGTCCCTGATCAACTGGGGCTTCCGCTTCTTTGAAAGCGTGGAAGTCAGCCCCGCGGGCGCCCAGGTCGACCAGGAACGGATCTACAAAGGCGCCAAGGAACAGATTTCACTGGGTCGCACTCAAGCGACCTGGGTCGTGGTGCCGCGCGGGCAGGCCGATCAGGTGGAGTTGGTCACCGACATCCCTGGTCAGCTGCGGGCACCGGTGCAACGCGACGAAGTCGTCGGCGAGCTGATCGTCCGTCATTACGGGCGCGAATTGGCCCGACTCCCCTTGCAAAGTCTCGAAGACGTCCCACTTGGAAGTTTCTGGCAGCGTCTGCGCGACGAAGCCATCATTTTCATGGGAGGTTGATTCAACCATGGCTTTACGTGACCAACTCGACGCGCTGGACTACCCGTGCACCTACCCCTTCAAGGTCGTGTTCGAGTCGCGGTCGTCATTGGCGGTCGAAGTCGAAGAAGTGCTGCGCGTCACCCTGGGTGAGGAGCGGGAATGGGACCTAGGCCTCAAACCCAGCCGCACCGGCAAATTTGTGTCGCTGACCGTCACCCTGCAGGTCGAAGGCGCCGACGAGGTGGAAACCCTGCATCACGCATTGGCCGCGGTCCCTGGGGTCATGGTCTGCCTTTGAGCACCCCGCCAACCCGCCTGCGGCAACTCGGACTGCAGGACTACGCGCCGACATATGCCGATATGCAGGCCTTCACAGCGCAGCGTGGGTCCGACACCGCCGATGAAATCTGGATCGTCGAACATCCACCGGTATTCACGCTGGGCCAGGCTGCAGACCCCTCGCATGTGTTGAACCCGGGAGACATCCCCCTGGTCCGCACCGACCGCGGCGGTCAGGTCACCTATCATGGCCCCGGGCAGGTGGTGGTTTACCCGCTGCTGGACCTGAAGCGACGCAATATCGGCCCTCGGGGTCTGGTGTTCGGAATAGAACAGGTGCTGCTGAACTATCTCGAACACCTCGGCATCAGCGCCCAGCGGCGACCGGGAGCCCCGGGAATCTACGTGGATCAACGCAAAATCGCGTCCATCGGTTTGCGGGTGCGTAAACCCGGCTGCTATCACGGACTGGCGTTGAATCTGAATATGGACCTCGAACCGTATAGCCGTATCAACCCCTGTGGATACGCCGGCATGGAAATGACCCAGGTCGCGGATTTTGTGCCCGCACCAGGCATCAACGCGGCCGGCGAAACGCTGGCAAAAGACCTCGACCAGCTGCTACGGCAAGAATTTGTCACCGATCTGCTGGCTGCGTATACACCGACGTAAAGGGGAATCTCGCCCCAAACACGCGGTCTACCTCGCTAAGCCTTAAAATGTTCCACTCGAAAGAGGACACCCCTATGCGTATTCGCACAACTTTCCCCCTGATGCTGGGGCTGCTTACCGGAATGCCCGGCCTGGTCATGGCTGAAACCGCGCTGGCCGCGGAGCCGGCGGCTCAGGAAGCACCTGCCCCGACGCAGAACCTGGGGCCGATGGAGCTCACCCAAACATCCGCCGACCGGGTGCTGAAATCCATCCGCGAAAATCGCGAGCTTTACGAAAAGGACTCGGACGCGCTCTACAAGATGGTCGACGAACTGATCGTCAAGCTGTTCGACTTCCGCACCATGTCGTTGCTGGTGCTCGGACCAAACTGGAAATCCGCCAACGACGAGCAGAAAGATCGCTTTGTCGTCGGCTTCCGCAACCTGCTGATTCGCACTTACTCCAAGGCCCTGCTGCAGGCCGGGGACGCCGAAATTTCCTGGGAACCTCTGGACCTGGCGCCGGGCGACACGCGAACGATGATCACGGCCAAAGTGCCCACGACCAGCGGTCCGATCACCATGAACTGGCGCCTGCGCGAGGTCAGCGGCGTGGGTTGGCGCGTGTATGACGTGGTGGTGGATGGCATCAGCCTGGTAACCAACTACCGCGGCAGCTACAACGCTGAAATCCGCAAAGTCGGCCTGGATGGTTTGATTGAAAAGCTGGAAAACAGCCAAAGCTAGGGCACCACTGCAGCGATGAGACACTTCCGGGCGGCGACGCTCGCCCCCTGGTTCGCGGTAGCGGCCCTCAGTGGCTGCGCGCATAGCCCCAGCTATGAGCCCCAGGATCCTCTGGAGCCGGTCAACCGCGCGATCTACAGCTTCAATGAAGTCGCTGATCGCTATGTTCTGCGTCCGGTGGCCCAGGGGTACGTCGCGGTGACCCCGCAATTTGTTCGCACCGGGGTTCGCAACTTCCTGAACAACCTGGTGTACCCGGTCACCATCGTTAACCAGTACGCTCAGGGCGAATTTGCCAATGGCTCGAAAGACCTGGGGCGCTTTGTCATCAACAGCACCCTGGGCGTCGGTGGGCTGATCGATGTGGCCCAGTACTGGGGCATGCCATCGCACTACGAAGACTTCGGTCAGACCCTGGGCACCTGGGGGGTGGGCGAAGGCTGGTACCTGATGCTGCCGTTTCTTGGCCCGAGCACCAACCGTGATCTCGTTGGCCGGATCGTGGATGCTCCTTTCTCACCGGTGTACTACTCGGAAAACGAGTTGGTGATTTACGGCTACACCGCGCTCGACGCCGTGCAGCTGCGTGCCGACCTACTCGGTGCGGATGAGTTGCTCTACGAGCAGAATGATCGCTATGCGTTCGTCCGCAGCGCATATCTGCAGAAACGCGAGGGTTCGATCAACAACGGTGCGCCGCCCGAGGATGATCTGGACGCTCTGCTGGACGACCTCTGACCCGGAGCGTATGTAGTCTCAGCAGCCCGCAGGCAGCACGAACCAGAATTGCGACCCACCTTCCGGCGCGGCCTCTACCCCAATCTCACCGTGCTCTTCTTCCACAAGGCGGCGGCAGATCGCCAGTCCCAGACCGGTTCCATGACTTTTGCTGTGGGCCGCGCCGCGATTGAAAGGTTCGAAGACCCCCGCTCGCAGCGCTTCAGGAATCCCGGGGCCATTGTCGGTGACGGTCACGCGGACCATATCCCCCTGCTGGGCACACGCAATCCTGATCTGAACACCCTCCCCTACGTGCTCCAGCGCATTGCGCACCAGATTCAACAGCAGCCGCAGAGCCGACTTCTGGCGGGCATGGACTTCGCATCCCGTGAACTCCCAGCTCAACACCGCTTCCCGCTCCGCCAGTTCGTGCTGCAACATTTGCCGCACCTGTGTCAGGACGACATCCATCGCAAACGTCGAAGGTTCCTCGCGCGGGTTGCCAGCGACCCAGTTGAGCATGTCTTCCAACAGGTCTTGCAAAGCCTTCGCCTGCTCGCGCACCGCCTCCAGGTCTTCGCGCACGCCATCGGTCAACTCGGCGGCACGGCGGCGTTGCATCAATGCCAACTGCAAGCCGATTTGACGCAGCGGCGCCCGCAAATCGTGGGCGGCCATCGCCAAAAGCTTCTCAGTCTCTTCCCGGCTGGCTTCATGCTGCATGAACGCATCCTAGCGTGTTGCTTGCGTTGTTACACTTTCCTTCACTCTGAATTTGTTCGCCCGTGAATCAACACCTGCCTGAATACACGCTGATCCCGGAATCTCCACATGCGCAGCGCTTCCGCGTGGAACTGCGATTTCACAGCGACGCCGCGGAAACCGCGGTTCGTTTTGCCAACTGGACGCCCGGCAGCTACAAGATTCGCGACTACGCCCGACACATCGTCTCCGCGAAAGCCACGGCCGCAGGGCACCCCCTCGCGATGCGCAAAACCGACAAATCCACCTATGTGATTTCCGCACCTGTTGCCGGCGAAATCCGGGTGCAGTTCGAAATGATGGGCATGGATGACTCGGTGCGTGGTGCCTGGCTGGACCCGTGGCGCGCACATTTCGAGGGCGCCGCCATTTTCCCGGCAATCGTTGGCCAGGAACAGTCGCCGCTGCGTGTCACCGTGCGCCCCCCTCTGACCCTCGACAACTGGAAATGCGCGACCGCATTGAAGGCATCCGACCCGGCGCAAGTCGTTGACGGTTTCGGTCACTACGCGGCGGATTCCTGGCGCGACCTGATCGATCATCCGCTGCTGATGGGGCGTTTGCGGGTCCAGGACTTCACAGCGGGCGGATGCCAGCATCGTTTCGCCATCGCGGGCGCCGAAACCCTGGAGTTCGACTTCGACCGCCTGATCGCCGACACCCAGCGCATCGTTGCGCGGCAGATCGAGATCATGGGCGGCACGCCCAATGCGGAGTATTTATTCCAGTTGCGGATTGCCCCTGGGGGCGAAGGCGGTCTGGAGCACCTGGACAGCACCCTGCTTGCGGCCAGCCGTGATGCCCTGCCGCGGGCGGACGCCGATACCAACCGGCATTACGAGCGCCTGCTCGGTCTGATCAGCCATGAATATTTCCATCTCTGGAACGTCAAGCGGATCCGTCCACTCGCGGTCACCGCATCCGACCTGAACAGCGAAGCGCCCTTCCCCGACCTGTGGGCCTACGAGGGCGTCACCGCGTATTTCGATGACTGGTTCGTCCGTAACAGCGGGCGCCGTTCGGCATCGCAGTATCTGCAAATTCTGGCGGAAAGCCTGACGCGCCTGGAGCGCACGCCCGGCCGGCTGCGCCAGAACCTGGTTGAAGCCAGCCTGGACGCCTGGATCCGGCTGTATCAGCCCGAACCCCACCTGCCGCTGACCACGGTCAGCTACTACCTCAAGGGTGCAATGGTGGCGCTGGCGCTGGACCTGCAGTTGCGCTGGCACTCCGATGGTCTGCACAGCCTGCAGAGCGTATTGGCTTCGCAATATGCTGATTGGCAGAAATCGCCAGCTGCACTGGAACCGCACGCGCTGGAGCGTCGGTGTTGCGAACTCTGCCCCGAGGCCGCGCTGGAAACATTTTTTGCCCGCTGCGTGCACGGTACCGATGACCCGGATTTCGTGACCTTATTTGCCGCCTTTGGCGTCACCGCTCAGCGCCGCAGCATTCGCGCGCTGAATGATGACGGTGGCTTTCGCTCGGATGCACCGCTGCGCAGTCAGCTCGGTGTGCGCCTGAGCGGCGATTCTCCGGTGCGGGTAGCTTTGACGGAGCCCGAGTCCTGTGCTGAAAAAGCCGGCATCTGCAGTGGTGACGAATTACTGCGCATCAATGATCTGCGAATCAACAGCAGCGAGGACGTGCAAACGATTTTGCGCGCGCTGCCACCCGGCACCTTGGTCAACGTCGCCTGGGTTCATGACGGCTTTGTTCGCAGCGCCGACATTGCCCTGGATCACCCGGCCCAGGATCGTTGGGTGCTCGCACTGACACCCAACGCGGAAATTGACGATGCAACCCGCGCCCGACGCGACAGCTGGCTGGGCGGGGTGTAACGGTGCCGCCAGCACTGCTTTTCTTGCTCGCCTGCGGCGCTGCCTTTGGCTTGGGCAGCCTGCTCGGCGGCCAATTGCTGGGGCGTCTTCAGGGCGTTGATCTGCGTCAGAGCGGCAGCGGAAACATCGGCGCCACCAATGCGCTGCGCGCGCGTGGCAAGGGCTTCGCACTGGGTGTACTCGCGATCGACCTGGGCAAGGGCCTGCTGGCCGTGAGCGTGCTACCGCACATCGCACCGTCGTCCACCGCCCTGCCCTGGGCCTGTGGGCTGTTCGCCATCCTCGGGCACATCTACTCGCCCTTTGCCGGCTTTTCCGGCGGCAAGGGCGCGGCAACCGCACTGGGCGCGGCCATGCTGTTGCTCCCCGCAGGTACCGCATTCGCGGTACTCGGATTTGTCGGCGCACTCGTGCTTTCGGGCTACGTCGGGTTATCAATGATTTTTGCCCACAGCGTCCTGCTGCTGCACACGGCCTGCTTCAGTCCCTTCGGCGCCTGGAGCCTGCCTGCGGCGTACGCGGCCGCTGTGCTCGCGCTGATGATCTGGAGCCACCGGGAAAATCTGCAGCGGCTGCGGAGTGGCACCGAAAACCGCTTCGAAAAAGTGATGCTGTTTCGGAAATCCCCGTGAGCGGTGTTTTGGATTTGCTCGACCATCGCCTCCTCAGCACACTGGCTGACGGTGAATGGCACTCCGGCACCGAACTCGCTGACGCCAGCAATATCAGCCGCGCCGCCCTGGCCAAGCGCATCGGCAAACTGCTGGCTCAGCCACTCGGTCTGGACATCCGCAGTCGACATGGCAAGGGCTATTGCCTTGAAGGCGGTCTGGACTTGCTGGAAACACAGGAAGGAGAGCCACAGCCGGCTCTGCGAAATCTGCCCGGTCTGCTCATTTTGCGCAGCTGTGAATCCACCAATCTGGAGCTGTCCACCAGCGCGGATGCCCGTGTCGTGCTCGCCGAGCATCAATGGCAGGGGCGCGGCCGACGCGGCCGTCAATGGCAGGCCCCCTATGCGCAGAACATCCTGCTCTCTCTGCGACACCGCTACGATCACTGGCCGGCGCACATCGCGGCGCTAAGCCTCTTCCTGGGGCTGGCGGTAGTTCGCCTGCTCCGAGAGCAGAACATTCCCGCCAGTATCAAATGGCCCAATGACATTTGGCTGGATGGGCGCAAGCTGGGGGGTATTCTGATCGATACCCGCGGTGAAGCCGCATCAGGGTGCGAACTGATTGTGGGCTGCGGGCTGAATGTTCACATGCGCCATGCGGATCACATCGATCAGCCCTGGACCAGCCTCGTGCAGGAAGGCTACGGCGTGCGCCGTGCCGATCTCGCCGCCGCACTGGTCATCGCGATTAAAAACGCGCTGGACCTTTTCATCACCGAAACAGCACCAGACCTGGTCGCGGATTTCTCGCGCTGGGATGTCTTCGCCAATCAAATGGTCACGCTGAGCGATGGCACTCAACGCTTCAGCGGTATTCAGCGTGGCGTCAGCGCCACCGGCGCATTGCGCCTGGAGGATGCCTCAGGTGCGATTCGGGAGTTCCTGGTGGGCGATTTGAGCCTGCGAGCGCAGCCCGCTACTTCTGCATCAAACCCATAACGATCAGCACGACGGAAACCAGCATGATCCCGATGAGGACCGCCTTGGTAACCGGCCCGATATCGTCATCGCTGGAAGTTTCTCCGGCAACCGCTTCCCGGGTCTTCGCGGGGGCCGACGCCGCCTTCGCGTCCTGCCCGATCTGCCGTCCAAGCAGCTTCCGCAGTGTGTCCATCATCAACGCATTGTCCACCTCGCCCGAGAAACGCTGATGGGAGAGCGACTGAAGACGCTTCTTGAATTGGATGACCTCTCCGCTGCGTTCAATCATAAAGCGCTTAGCCTTGAGCCTCGATAACAATGACCGACAGGTTATCACTGGCGCGCGCGGCGAATACCGCTTCGCTGATGGCTTCGCAGGCCTGACGGGGGTCTGCTGTGGACCCCAGCAGCTCCGTGATCTGCGCCGCCGAGATCTCCTTGCTCACGCCATCGCTGCACAGCATGATCCGATCACCTGGCTGGAGCTCCTCGTACTGGTAGTCCACGCAGAGACGGGTATCGCCGCCGACGGCCCGTGTCACCACGTTGGCGGCCGGGTGGGCTTCGGCCTCTTCTTCGGTAATGGTTCCGGCACGCACCAACTCGCCGACGAAACTGTGGTCTTCGTTGATCTGTTCCAACGAACCGCCGCGATACAGATAGGCACGTGAATCCCCGGCCCAGGCAATGACCGCGTGCTGGGTATCCGCAATACAGGCGATCACGGTGCTGCCGATGGTTTTTCCGCCGTTTTCCTGGCCGCGCGCGACCAGTTCCGAATTCACGTTCTGGAGTGTCTCTTCCATCGCGGCGACACGGGTCACCAGGTCACCCGCGGGGATATCCTTGATGGCTTCCACGATGCGTTGGCTGGCGTAATCGCCGGCTTCGTGTCCACCCATACCGTCCGCCACCACCCAGATCTGCGCATCGTCATACAGACCGATGGCATCTTCGTTGTGCTTGCGAACTTTGCCGATCTCAGTCAGCCCATACGCGACAAGGCGCTGAACGCCGGTGTTGTTCATTTAACCCGCCTGTCCCTCAAGGCACCGCAGTTGATAGTACTGTTACACACTAGCGCTGGCCAGCACAGGCCGGCAGTATGATGACTACCAAACCACGCTAACCTGCAATCGAGCCATGCCCTTGAAACTTGCAACCTTTCGTCCCCAACAGTTGGCACTTGCAATTGGAAGTGCCATCTTACTGGCAACCGGTACTTTGCTGGGCAGTAACGAAGCAATCGCTCAGGTCATCACCGATGCAGAGCGCAATGCCGAAGCATTGCAACCGGAACTCCCGAGCGCGCTGATGGCCCCGCAGCAAACGCGCAAACCGGTCACCAATTTGCGCAGGGACAAGGCACTGGAGCCCTTGCAGCCGGTACTACCCGCCAGCATGCAGCGCGAATCGGAGCCGGCGCAAAACGCGCGTGTTGATGCCGAACCCGCACAGGACCAGCCGGCTCCTGCCATCGACGATGGGGTCGAGGAAATACCCACCCTCTACGAATACGAGGATGAGGTTGAGGTTGAGGTTGAGGACGACGTACCCACCGTGGACGTGCTCGAAGACTCCGAAGTCATCGAAACGGAGCCCACCGAGTCGGAGATCGCGCCGGAAGACTACGTCGTGGATTTCGACACCACGACCGACACCATCGCGCCAGTCGAGCCGGAACCTGCCACGCCGGTAGTCGTGACCGAACCGGAAGAACCCACAGCACCAGACGTCGACGTCGCGACGGATAAGCGCATGGATGCACCGGAGCCTCAGATTCCCGCCTCCATGAGCGCCCCGGTGAGCGCTCCGCCGACGTCGCTGACCCCATCGCGCGCGGATGCGGCAGCCCAGCTGGCCCGGGAACAACAGGCTTTGGCCACCACCCGCCCGGCGCCCCCGGAGCCAATTGCATCCGCCACCCAGGCGACGGGACTGCGGGTGTACTACGCATCGGGCAATGCCCGCCTCAGCCCCCGGGAACATCGCTCGGTGGAAGCTTTTTGTGCGCAGGCCACCGCCACGCCCGGCAGCCTGGTGGAAGTGCACGTGAGCATGCCTTCGGCGCAGTCCGTGCGTCTGGTCGCCCTGCGCCAGGATGAGCTGCGTTCAGTGTTCCAGGCTAACGGTATCAACGGAGAACGCCTGCGTTTTCGTCTCGCGCCTTACGACGCCAGCACGCCGGGGTACCCTGGCGAGCCGCTGGCCCCGCACTACGCTGAATTCCGTCTGATTGAAAACCCGTAGTCCCCGGCCTCCCGCGCTGAGCCCCGAACAACTCGCAATCCCCGTTGAACTCCCGGTTGCCAACCACGCCGAGGAGTTGATCCGCAGTATTCGTGACAACCCTGTCAGCATCGTCTGCGGTGCGACGGGTTCGGGGAAATCCACGCAGCTACCCAAGCTGGCACTGCGCGCGGGCCGCTCGGCTATCGCCCACACTCAACCACGACGCCTGGCGGCGCGGACTCTGGCGGAACGCATCGCTCAGGAAATGCAGGTCCCGGTGGGCGACGAAGTGGGCTGGCAGGTCCGCTTTGCCCAAGCGGTTTCGGCAAAGACCTGCATCAAATTGATGACCGACGGGGTGTTGCTCAGCGAGCTTCGACACGACCGCAGCCTGTCCCAATACGACACCATCATCCTGGATGAGGCGCACGAGCGCAGCCTGAATATTGATTTCCTGCTGGGCTGTCTGCACCGGCTGCTGCAAACCCGCAACGACCTGCGCCTGGTGATCACCTCGGCCACGCTCGATGCAGAAAAATTTTCACGCCACTTCGGAGGCGCGCCGGTCTTTTCGGTGGAGGGTCGCAGCTACCCGGTGGAAGTGCGCTATCACCCGCCTCCCCGCGGCGACCTGATCACCGGCATCGCCGAAAGCTTGCGCGAACTGTGGAAGACGGGTCCGGGCGATGTATTGGTGTTCCTGCCGGGTGAACGCGAAATCCGTGAGCTGCGGGATGCGCTGCCGCGGCGACCAGAGCTATCCCGTTACCCGGATGCGGAATTCCTGCCGCTGTACGCGCGCCTGCCATCCAGCCAGCAGCAGCGGATTTTCGCACCCAAGCGTGAGGGTCGGCGCGTCATCCTCGCCACCAACGTGGCCGAGACCTCGCTGACCGTTCCCGGCATCCGCTACGTGATCGACACCGGGCTGGCGCGCATCGCCCGATTTTCACCTCGCACACAATTGCAAAGCCTGGCCATCGAAGCCGTTGCCCAGGACGCCTGCGCGCAACGCGCCGGCCGTTGCGGGCGTCTGGCTCCGGGCATCTGCATCCGCCTTTTTGACGAAGCGGATTTCGCTGCACGCCCGGAAGAAACCGCGCCTGAAATCCTGCGCAGCAACCTGGCCGACGTGGTGCTGCAGATGGCGGATCGACGCCTCGGGGAAGCCGAGGATTTCCCGTTCGTCGACATGCCCGATGGGCGTCTACTACGCGATGCACGCCGCCTGCTCCAGCAGCTACAGGCACTCCGCCCCGATGGCAGCACCACGCCCACCGGTCGCCGCATGGCCCGTTTGCCGGTAGAGCCCCGCTTTGCCCGCATGCTGGTTGAGGCCGAACGGGTCCATAGCCTGGATGCAACCATTGTGATTGTCGCCGCGCTGTCGATGCCGGACGTGCGGGAAATCGCGCCGGAAGACCGCGATGCCGCGCGCCAGTGTCACGCACCCTGGCGGGATGCCCAATCCGACTTCACCACGCTGCTGAACATCCACAACGCGCTGGAAGAAGTGCGCGAGGAAATGGGCCGCGGTGCCTTCGACCGCTGGTGCCGTGAGCACTACCTCAGCCCACGACGGGTGCGGGAGTGGAATGATCTGATCCATCAGATCCATCGCGAACTGCGCGCCGCCGGCTTCAGCCGCGAGGGCGGCAATGCCGACAAACTGCACCGGGCGCTGCTTGTCGGGTTGCTGGATCACATCGGCCAGCACCACGAGAACGGCGAATTCCGCGGCCCCCGCGGCGTCACCTGGCGGATTCATCCGGAGTCCAGCTCGAAAAAATGCCGCTCCGGATGGGTTTTCGCCGCCAGCATCGTCAGCACGCAGCGCACCTTTGCCCGCACCGTGGCGCGCACCGACACCGAGACCATCCTTGCCGCCGCCGGTCCGTTGGTCCGCAAATCCGCATTGGATGCGTACTGGGACAAAACCCGCGGAGAGGTCATGTGCACGGAGCAGTGCCGCCTGTTCGGCATGACCATCGACAGCCAGCGCAAAGTCCCGCTGGCGCGACATGATCGAGAACAGGCCTTTGAGATGTTCCTGCGCGAAGCGCTGGTCCAGGAACACTGGGGGCAGAAAAATCCGCCGGAATTCCTACAGCACAACAAACGCTTGGTCGCGCAGGCTCACGCGGAAGAAGATCGCCTGCGACGCCGTGACCTGCTGATCGATGCCGATGCCCGTTGGGCGCTGTATGCGCAGGCGCTCCCGGACGAGATCATCAGCCGCAATCAACTCCTGGGCTGGCTGAAGGACCACGACGACGCGCCGCTGCGGTGGACCCGGGACATGCTGCTGGCCGGCCCTGCGCATTCGCTAACCGATGCCTGGCCAACGGAAATCCAAGTGCGCGGGCAATCCTTGCGCCTGCAATATCGTTTCGCACCGGGCGACCCCGACGATGGCGTCACGGTGCTGTTGCCGCTGGAGGCGCTATCACAGCTGCACGCCGGCGATTTCGACGGCTGCGTGCCGGGGCTGGCCGAGCAACAACTGGATGCCTTGCTGCGCGGATTGCCCAAAGCGGACCGCCGGCAGTTGATTCCGCTGGCCGACACCATCAGCGTCCTGCAACGCGAGGTCAGAGCGGGGCCGGATTTTCGCCACGCCTTGCGCAGCAAGCTCGAACAGCGTCTCGGTCACCCCGTCGCCGCCGATCTGCTAAATACCGACACCCTGCCGGACAAACTGCGACTGCGGTTCAACGTCAGAGGCCCTGGGCGCAAGACCCTCGCCAGCGGGCGCGACATTGACGCCTTGCGTAAAAAGCTCGCGGCATCCGCGCGGGATGCCGCCCAGGAGGCCGTCAGCCTGCCAGCGGAAACCGCGGTTGAGCTGTTCGCCTTTCCCGATCCGTCCCCGCAGTGGGTGCAACGCAGTCCCCGTGGTACACCGTTACGCCTGATCCTGCGCGACTTCGGTGATCGCGTGCGGCTGGAGGTTTGCGCCGACCCGCATCAGGCCGATGCGCTACATCAGGCGGGGTTGCGGCGTCTCGCCTGGTTGCGCCTCAAACCCCGCCTGAACCTGCGCCTGAAGTCACTGAAAACGCTACGCGCCCTGCGTACACTGGCAGCAGAGCCGGTAGACCCCTGGCCGACGCTGCTCCGATTTATCGGCGCCGGCACCGGCCCTGTCCCGCTGAGCGAGGCCATCTCGCTGCATGCCATCGACATGGCCGGTGACCTCAATGCCGACAGCAAGGCAGACTTTGACGCCCGTGTGGATGCCCTGTGGCCCCAGGTGGACGCAATCATCGAATCCGCAACTCGGGCGCTGGGGAGAATCGCGCCGCAGTGGGATCAATTGCGTCTGCAACTGGCCACGGAACCCAATGACTCGCCCCTGCAGCACGCGGCGCGTTTGTTATTGCACCCCGGTTTCGCCCGCGTTGTCGATGACTGGCAGGCCTATCCACGCTACCTGGAAGCGCTCGCAACCCGCATCGATAAGCGCAAACGCAACCCGGGACTGGACCACGATCGCGAACAGCAACTGCGCGGCTTTGAACAACGCCTGCTGGATTATGTGGCCACCCAACCGGCTCCGGCGAAGGCTTCCCGTATGCGGCAAATCTTCTGGGCCCTGCAGGATTTCCGGGTGTCACTGTTCGCTCAGGAACTCGGGACTCCACACCCGGTGTCGGTCAAAAAAATCAACCAGCTCTTTTTGCAACTGCTGCAGGATTAACGCCGGACAGCAATCAGCTCAGAGCGCGTCTTCCCAGCCGTCGGCGTCGCGTCGCACGCGTTTGCGCGTCATCGCCTCGCGGCGCACGTCGGCATCCTTGTCGGTAATCCAGACCACCTGCGGGAACAGCAGCACCCGGAGAATGCCGACCAGCATGTACAGATAGGTCAACGAAAACACCACGCCACACACGATCGAGACCACCTCAAAACTGGGGGCCACGAACTTGATCCCCCACCAGCTCATCACATCTACCAACGCGGCAACCAGCCCCAGTGGAAACACCCACTGATAGGGCCACAGGTGATTGAACTGCATCGAAAACGGCACGCCTATCACCAGGAATGAGGTGGTAAATCCAAACAGGTGCGCGTGCGTAAAGGCAATCAGCTTGCCCAGGCTCATGTTGGCAAAGTAAGCCTCACTGGAGCCATGGAAATGCAGCTGATAGGAGATTTCCGAAGCCCCGAAGACGAAAGCGATGCCGTACATGGTCACCGCCATGGCCAGCCCCCGCTTCACCCCGGTCGAGAAGTCATGCAGGTTGATCGACATTTTTGAATGTCGAAACGGAACCGTCCACCACACCAGGAATACCAGGAAGACAGCAAACAACCCCAGCGCCACCGGCCCGCCGATACTGAGCCAGGGGCTCAGCGGTGCCGGCACCTCAACCAGGTCGTCCAGCGCCAGATCATCGAGTACCGACAGGTCATCCTGCGCCCCAGCCATGCTGGCAGCAGCGACGAGCAGCAGGGTCAGCAGCCGCATCATTTCTTCAACCGCACTTCGATCAGCGCCAGGGCCCGATGCACGGTTGCCGCCAACGCGGCATCCAAGGAATCACCGTCCGGCGTGGTCGGGAACGCTGCCGCACTGACACCCGACCACCGATTCAGCTCCGCAGAACCGGCTTTGGGCAGGCCGTCGCCGGCAATGGGAATGACCCGATCCAGGGTCAACTGGCGTGTGGTTGTCACCAGCAGAAAAAATACCTGATCACCCCAATTTCCCCGCACGATCACTGCGGTCCCCGCCGGTTTGCGTTCAATGACCGGCACGTAGATCGTGTTGTCGTCTTCGGCTTCCAGGCTCACGCCCCAGTCACGCGCTTTGGCGCGTTCGGCCTCGGTCAGGATGGCATCAATGGGTTTGTACAACCGCGCCTCGGGGAACGCCTGCTGCACCTGCTTGGGGATGAGTTGGCTCATTTCCAGCCAATCCCCGGGGCTCTTCGGTGTCGAACCCGGATCGCCGGGGTTGGCTTTGGCAACCGCCTCGTCCTGATTGCTGATGCCGTCGCCATCCGCATCGGCAGCCGCAATCTGCGCGAACGCCGCGGCGTTGGCCCGCGCCACTTTGAAGGCTTTGCCGTAGGGGTTTAGCGGCGAGCCGCCGCCATCCACGTGACAGCCATTGCAGCTGGGCATGTAACCAAATTGCGCTTTGAACAGGCGCGCATTCGCCGGCTCGGCTCCGGCCGGAGCAATGGCAACGAGCCCAAACCCCAAAGCCATCACCTGCGCCAGACGCCGGAACGGCTTGTGTTGATTGTTACCCCGATTCATGTCGTGCATTGTCACATGGGCCCGCTTTGCACTCAAAACCCCACTCAGAATTCAAACAATGCGGGCACGGTGTCGCGCATCTGATCGACTGGGGTCGCTGTGTTTGCCGGCCATTCTGCGAGTACTTTGGCCAATTCTTCGCGCTGCCAGGAATCTGCCGGTGGCATCAGCTGCCCCTCCTTGCGGGTGCCGCGGTAGCGCTGCCAATCCAGGACATCACGGATGCTGTCCGTAGCCCGAATGGACTCCAGGACGGTAGCTTCATCCGGCCCCGACATGAAATCCAAACGGGCGGAAGGATTGCCGCGGTGGCACGCAAAGCAATACTGTTCGAAGGGCTTCAATGGTGAGCCTGCCTGTAACTCGAGGGGAGGTTCGCCCTCCAGTATGGGCGCAGACAATTCCCCCAGATCCGCAAATCGGTGCGGAGGAACGGTGTCACCCAGCTGCGAAAGCAACGCATCCAGCAATACCGTGCGACGCAGTGGTGCCGGTGCGAAGAGCGTGTCGGGCAATGCGCTGACGGCAGCGTCCAGCCTGGCTTCCGAGTAACCCGCAGCCTGCTCGAGACGCTCCCGGTCCTGCGGGGTAAAGATCAGCGCCACTCCCAACGCGGGATCGACATCCCGGGCCGAAATCCACTTCTTCGCAGGGCGCCGCGCCAGCGGGTCGAACTCGGCAGGCAACTTGGGTAGGCGGTCGAAATCCGCCAGCTTGTCACCGCTCATTTGCCGCGCGGGTTCTCCGAATACCAGCCGTCGCAACTGCCCGAGGAACGATTGCTCGTAGAGCCCGCTGTCGAAGGGGTCACGACTGCGCAAGTCATTCCCGGCGATAGCAATTCCCTCTGCCGGCCATTGCTCCGCTTGAGCGGCAACCAGGTCCGGCGCGCCGCCGTCCAGCGCCGCAGGATTCAGCATCCAGCGCAGGGCATGACGCAGCTGCTCGCGCCGGCAGCTCACACCGGCTGAGCCCACCCCGCATCCATCCAACCAGGCTTTTTGCGTGGCCACCAGCACCGCGGCCTGATTGGTCAGGTTATCGATGGCATCCGGTGTTTCCAGGGTGACACGAATCGGCGCGCCGAGCACCGTATCAACATGATATTCCGCGATGCGGTCGGCGATCGCGCTTTGGGCGTTGGTCTCCTGCCAAGGTCGCACCGAAAAAATCGGCACCCCACCTTGATGACAGGTGGTACAAATCGCACGCTTGGCGTACACCAGCCGCGGGTTGCAGCCCGCGCAGTAATCCGTGATCAGCTGGAACTCAAAGCGCCCTGCCGCTTCGTTATAAGACAGCACTTCGATTTCGTTGGCGTTTTCGGTGAACCCCAGATAAAGCCGCCCGGCAAAGTCTGGAGCGATCAGCGCGCCGGCAGGAGGCTGCATGTTTGCAGCGACGACGATTCGTGGAGATGTGAAATCGGCCTGAGCTTTAAGCAACGAGCGACCATCCGGAATCAGCACCGAAAGTACTGGCCTCTCGCTGCCATCTTCCGCCGCCAAAGCGTCGACGAACTGTGTAAAGGGGAACGGAATAGCGCCCTGCTCGGCCAGCCAGTAATCCAGCAACGAACGTGTACCCGCCGGTGGCAGGTCAGACTCACCGATGATCTGCGCGTGCAGGGAGTTGGCATTCCGGCTGCCTTGTGCCGCTGCGACATCGGCGACGCCCGGTTCTTCCGTTTGCGGTGCACCGCAGGATGCTAGCCAGAAGAGCGCGGCGCTCAGTGTCAGCACCCGACCCCGTTTCGATGTGTCCCCCAAGTTTGTCTCCCTTTTACATCTACTGATTCGCCTGAATCCATCGACGCAGCGCAACCGCAACCGCCTCGGGCTCCACCTTATCGTGTAATGGCAGCAGTGCACTTCCGGCGACGCCTGGCGTGTTTTCTTCCAGCCGTTTCTGATCCGCCTTGGACAGGCCTGCCGTATTCATCTGCCACTGCTGCTCGATACGGCCCACCAGTTCGACCCCGTGCTCCCCGAAGAACAGTACGCGTTCGCGAATTTCGCCCACATCCACCGCATCGCGTGCCACCCGGACCGTCACCGGCCCACAACGCTCGCGTGGGCGGCCAGCGAGGTTGGGTGGCGCGTACTCCGCGCATTGCTCGGCCTGCCACTGCAGATGCGTAGCGTCTACATCCACCTGTTGCGCATTCACGCTACGCAGCAGCAGTTCACGCAGATCCCGCTCCGCTTCGGTGCTTTCGGCAACCACCACTTCCGGGTCTGTTTCGTTGATATTTCCGCCGCACAGCAGGACCACCTGCTCAGGCGTAAACCCACGCCCGAGAAAGTGATCCACATCGGCGCGCGAACACCCCGCATTAGCCGGTATCGGTACCGCCACATAAGAGAACGCCACGACGGCGACGGCGGCGCGGAGCCAGGATCGGAGAGCGCCGGAGCCCGCAAAGTGTGTTGAATCTGTCATGGCGATGCAGTCTGCACGGCGGGCTGGCCCGGTGCAATCGCGCACAGAAAAAACCCCGCACAGAGTACGGGGTTCCAGGGAGCGCCGGTCCGAAGACCGACTTGGGGGAGATGTCTGGCAGTTAGGCGGCAACCTTGACCTTGATCGGCTGTGCTTCCACCTGCTTGGGTAAGGAAATCCGCAGCACACCGTTCTCGGTACGGGCGCTGACTTCGCCTGCGGCGATGGTGCGTGGTAGCGAAAACTGGCGCTCGAAGCGGCCATCCACGCGCTCACGACGAATGCGTTCGGGCGCCTCTTCACCGCTGACGAGGACACGCTCACCGCTGAGCGTCAGCACGCCATCATCCAGCGCGATATCGACCGATTCGGCGCTGACACCCGGCAGGTCGGCATGAATTTCATACCGATCTTTGAACTCCACGATATCAACGCGTGGCTGCCAGCTGCGTGCCGCCGGCGCAGCCGCCACGTCCAGATCCCGACGCAAGGCATCAAACAGCGGCCAAGGGTTGTAATGAATGAGGCTCATGGGAATCTCCAATAACGATTGATTGATGGTTTCGGCCCGCCGGCTTCATGGCTGGCCCGTGCCACCTTTATTGGCACTGACAAAATCATTTTCAAGTCTTTTTATCTTTTTTTTCAGCGTGTTACACCACTTGAAAAAAATTCTTCTTCGCCCTATGGGGCGACAGTTTCAGACTTCAAGAGCGAGATAGCCCGGGGTACTGAAATCTTGCGCTTGCTGAAATCGGGAGGAACCGCCAGAATACATACCAACCAGTATGTATGTGGAATTTCCATGAAATCATTGATCGCGTTTCCGGTACGTCACCCTTTGGTCGCGCTGTTCATCAGCTTTGCGTTGGCGATCGGCCTCGGCGCCGGCGCACAGAAGCTCCGGCTGGCTACAGATATGGAGGTCTTCTTCTCGGAAGGCGACCCTCAGCTGGTGGCCTATGACGAGGTGCGCAACACCTATACCCGCGACGACAACCTGTTCATTGTTCTGGCGCCGCAGTCTGGTGAGGTCTTCACCCCGGAAATGCTGGGGCGCGTCGAGGAGATCACAGAGCAGGCCTGGACCCTGCCGCACGCGATGCGAGTCGACTCTCTGAGCAACTACCAGCACACCGAAGCCGACGGGGATGATTTGCTGGTGCGCCCGCTGGTCGAGAACGGACGCAGCCTATCCCCCGAAGCAGTTGAGCACCTTCGCGCGGCTGCGATGAGTGAACCGCTACTGGTCGGCAAGCTGATCACGGCCGACGGGGCCATCACCGCGATCAACGTCACCATGGGGCTGCCCGAAGGCGACAAGCAAACGGCCGTCCCCGAAGCGGCGGCTGCATTGCGTGCCCTGCGTGATGATTTCAGCCAGCGTTACCCGGATATGGACATCTACATCACCGGCAAAACAATGGGTAACAACGCCTTCACCGAAGCCGCGTTGTATGACATGAGCCACATCATTCCGCTGGCTTCGATTATCGCCCTGCTGCTTATTGCCAGCTATCTGTATTACGCGAGCCGCAGCCTGGCAACAGCGATGTTCGCCACGCTGTCGACGGTGGTGGTGATCATCTTCTCCATTGCTGTCGCGCTGGGCACGGCAGGCTGGCTGGGCTGGGAGGTGACGCCCCCGGTCGCCAATGCGCCCACCATCATCCTGACCTTGGCCGTCGCCGACTGCATGCATTTGCTGGTTACGTTCTTTCTGGCCCGACGCAACGGCAAGCCGCGCAATGAAGCGATGCAGGATTCCCTGCGCATCAATTTCCAGGCCGTGGCGTTGACATCGATTACCACCGTAATCGGCTTCCTGGCGCTCAATTTTTCCGATGCGCCCCCGTTTCATACCCTGGGTAATGTCGTGGCCATCGGTATCGTCGCCGCGTGGTTCTTTGCGATCTTCCTGCTGCCGTCTTTGATGTGTCTGCTGCCCTCCAAAGTCAATGCCGATTCCGAAGGTGACTTGCGGATGATGCGCGCGGCGGCGGATGTGGTGCTGCAGCACCCGAGGACCAGCCTGGGTCTGGTGGTCGCAGTGGTTCTGGTGGCCGGTGCAGGTCTGCCGCGAAACCAGCTGTTCGATATCTGGGCCGAGTACTTCGACCCGAGTACCGAAATCCGTCACGACAGCGATTTCGCACGCGCCCATCTTTCCGGCTTCAATTCGCTGGAGTTCTCCATCGGCTCCGGCGAGACCGGTGGCGTGGCAAATCCCGAATATCTCGACCTGCTCGAGCGCTTTTCCAGCTATTTGGCGGCACAGCCGGAAGTCACCCATGTCAGCCACTTTGGGCTGATCATGAAACGCCTGAATCGCAATATGCATGGCGACGACCCCGCGTGGTACCGCGTACCCGACGACCGGGAACTGGCCGCTCAGTACTTGCTGCTCTACGAGTTCAGCCTTCCCTTCGGGCTGGATCTCACCAATATGGTGAATCTGGACAAATCCGCCACCCGCGTTGTCGCCGGACTGCGCAGCTCTTCCACGCTGGAGCTCATGGGTCTTCAGGATCGCGTGGCCGAGTGGCTGCACGCGAACGCTCCGCCCAGTGCCTTCCACCCCGGCGCCAGTTCTGATGCGATGTTTGCACACATCGGCCAGCGCAATGTTAGGAGCATGGTACTGGGCTCGCTGCTGGGCCTGATCGTGATCTCCGTGGTCATCGCCGTGGCGCTGCGTTCCCTGCGCTTTGGCCTGATCAGCCTGCTGTTGAATGTGATGCCACTGGCGGTGGGTTTTGGTCTGTGGGGCTGGCTGGTCGGTCGTGTGGGCCTGGGCCTGTCGGTGGTCTCGGGCCTGACCATGGGCATCGTGGTGGACTACACCGTGCACCTATTGTCGAAATATCGCATCGCGCAGGCCGAGCGCAACGAATCGACCCCCGAGGCCATTCGCTATGCCTTTTCCACCGTCGGTGTGGCCCTGCTGGTCACCACCGCGGTGCTGAGCGTGAACTTCGGCCTGTTCGGTTTCTCGGTCTTCGCACTCAACTCCGAGATGGGCACCCTGACCGCGGCCATCATCGTGGTCGCCCTGCTGATCGATCTGTTCTTCCTGCCCCCGTTGCTGCTGTGGCTTGATCGGGAGCGTGAAGATCAGACACTGGAGATGGTTGGCGACCCCGCACTGTCTCAGGCAGACTAAGGTCGAGGCGTGGTGAGAACCGCGCCTCGACAACAATTCAGAGTGCTGGAGAACACCATGAAATACCCCATTATTGCTGCCGCAATCAGCGGCTTGGCAATGCCTGCCTTAGCCGCCACGCCCAGCAACGGTACCGTGAGCATTCACGAAACCGAACTGAGCTTCACCAACGGCCCCATCGTCGGCGCGAACATCACCCCGTTCATTTCTGACGAGGTGGGTCTGGTCTGCAATTACGGCGTGGACTGCGATCAGTTCGCCCTCACCGTAGACGTCCCGGACAACCTGACCGAAGTGTTCCCGTCACCGGTACTGCGACTGGAGCTGACCTGGGAGTCACCACTGGGTGCACCGGTCGACGATTACGACTTCTACGCCTACGACGCCAATGGCAACATCATCGGCAGTTCGGCAGAACTGAACACGGCAACCAATACGCGCGAGGCGATTACCCTGCCGGTAGGCAACGGCGTCACCGAGCTGCGTTTGGACATCATGTACTTCCTGGCTGTGGGTTCCACGTTTACGGGCACCGTTACCCTCGATCTGGGCCCCGCATCAGATGATGCCGACCTGGACGCGTTCTACACGGACAACCCGCCTCCCTCCGCCCTGAGCCTGCTGGTGTCTGACGATCAGAGTCCGGAACAAATCGAAGCGGAAAATCGTCGTGCCGGAAACCAGGGCGGCGGCGGCCTGGGCTGGCTCACTCTGGGCCTGGCCGGCGGCTTGGGTCTGCGCCGCAAGCGCGTTTAATAATGCGCTAAGGCCCTGATTTCCCGTCGCACCTTATGCACACAAGCCCGAAACAACGCTCCACAGTGTTTCGGGCTTGTCAAGGCATCCGTACATTCCGCAATGTCTTTTCGTAAGTCTTTGTTTTTATAAGGAAGTGTCGAAACGGTTACAGAGTGACCGCCCCGCGGAAAATCCTTATGGCTCAGCGCCTTTAGCGCTTCTTCCCGCCGTCATTCACAAGTTTATCCACAGGCTCTGTGAGTAACTTTTCCCGCGGGTCAGCTGTGGAAATTACGGATAAAACTTGAGTCTGTTCGCAGGCACCCTCATGTGTGGGGGTATTGAGCGCCAACCGGCGCCTCCCTGAACAGAGGATCAGTATCCGTGCGAATGGACAAATTCACTGCCAAGCTGCAGATGGCTATCAGCGACGCGCAAAGCCTCGCCCTGGGTAGCGACAATTCACAAATTGAAGGCGTGCACCTGCTGCAAGCCCTGCTACAGCAACAAGGTGGCACCGCCAAACCCCTGCTGGGAAAGGTGGGCGCCAATGTTGGTGGTCTGAGCCGCGACCTCGACGCCGCCATCAACAAACTCCCCAAACTGACCAACCACACCGGTGAGATCGGTCTGGGTAACGAACTGGGTAAGTTATTGAACCTGGCGGACAAGCTCGCCCAGAAACGGGGCGACCAGTTCATTGCCAGCGAAACCTTCGTCCTGGCAGCCAGCCAAAGCGACACGCCCACCGGCGAACTGCTGCGCAAGAATGGCGCCACGCCGGAAGCGGTAGCCACCGCCGTGGATCAGATTCGCGGGGGCGAAACGGTGAACGATCCCAATGCCGAAGACCAGCAACAGGCGTTGCAGAAATACACCGTTGATCTCACTGCACGCGCCGAAGCGGGCAAGCTGGACCCCGTCATCGGGCGGGACGAAGAGATCCGCCGTGTCATCCAGGTTCTGTCACGACGCACCAAGAACAATCCGGCACTGATCGGCGAGCCGGGCGTCGGCAAGACGGCCATCGCCGAAGGGCTGGCCCAACGCATCGTCAACGGCGAAGTACCGGAAAGCCTGCGCGACAAGCGCCTGCTCTCGCTGGATCTGGGCGCACTGATCGCCGGCGCCAAATATCGCGGTGAGTTCGAAGAGCGGCTCAAGGCCGTGCTGCAGGAACTCGGCAAACAGGAAGGCCGGATCATTCTGTTTATCGACGAAATCCACACCATGGTTGGCGCCGGCAAGGCGGAAGGCGCGATGGATGCGGGCAACATGCTCAAACCCGCCCTTGCCCGCGGTGAACTGCATTGCGTTGGCGCTACCACACTGGATGAATACCGCAAATACATCGAAAAGGATGCGGCTCTGGAGCGGCGCTTCCAGAAGGTGCTGGTTGAAGAACCCAGCGTGGAAGATACCGTGGCGATTCTGCGCGGCCTGAAGGAGCGCTACGAACTGCACCATGGTGTCGAGATCAGCGACGACGCCATCATTGCTGCCGCACGGCTGTCCCACCGCTACATCACGGACCGGCAACTGCCCGACAAGGCCATCGATCTGGTTGACGAAGCCGCCTCGCGCATTCGCATCGAGATGGACTCCAAACCGGAAGCGCTGGATCGTCTGGACCGTCGGGTGATCCAGCTCAAGATCGAGCGCGAGGCGATGAAGAAGGAGACCGATCCCACGGCAACCGCACGCCGGGAGCAGTTGGACCGGGATATCGCCGAGCTCGAACGCGAGGCCGCCGATCTGGAGGAAATCTGGAGCGCCGAGAAGGCCGGCGTGCAGGGCACCCAATCCATCAAGGAGGAATTGGAACAGGCACGGCTGGAAATGGAAAAGGCGCAGCGCAGCGGTGACCTGACCCGCATGAGTGAACTCCAGTACGGCACGGTACCGGCACTCGAACGGCGCCTGGCAGAAGCCCATGACGCCGATCCCAGCCAGAACAAACTGCTGCGCTCGCGGGTCACGGACGAGGAAATATCGGAAGTCGTTTCCAAATGGACCGGTATCCCGGTTTCCAAACTGCTGGAAACCGAACGCGGAAAGCTGTTGCGTATGGAAGATGCGCTGCATAGCCGCGTCATCGGACAGGACGAGGCCGTCACCAGCGTTGCCAACGCCATCCGCCGCTCGCGCGCTGGTTTGTCCGATCCGAATCGCCCCATCGGCAGTTTCCTGTTCCTGGGACCAACGGGTGTGGGCAAGACCGAGTTGTCCAAAGCGCTGGCGCAATTTCTCTTCGATACCGAAGATGCCATGGTGCGAATCGACATGAGCGAGTTCATGGAGAAGCATTCCGTGGCCCGCCTGATCGGCGCCCCTCCCGGCTATGTCGGCTACGAGCAAGGCGGCTACCTCACCGAGGCGGTGCGACGCAAACCCTATTCCGTCGTCCTGCTGGATGAAGTGGAGAAGGCGCACAGCGATGTCTTCAACGTGCTGCTGCAGGTGCTGGACGATGGCCGTCTCACGGATGGTCAGGGGCGTACCGTCGATTTTCGCAATACAGTGATCATCATGACCTCCAACCTGGGATCCCAGATCATCCAGGAGATGGGCGGCAACGAAGATCAATACGCCGAGATGAAGGCAGCCGTGATGCAGGTGGTGGGATCACACTTCCGCCCGGAATTCATCAACCGCATCGACGATGCCGTCGTGTTCCACGGGCTGCGGCAATCGCAGATTCGAGCCATCGCTGGCATCCAGCTGGAGCACCTGCGCTCACGTCTGGAGCAGCAGGGCTTTGCGCTGCAGATCAGCGATGCCGCACTGGACAAGCTGGCCGAAGCCGGCTTCGACCCGGTCTTCGGTGCCCGCCCGCTCAAGCGTGCCGTGCAGACCCGCATCGAAAATCCCTTGGCGCAAAAGCTGCTCGCTGGCGAACTCAGTGGTGACACCGTGCAGGTCGATGTCGTGGAGGGTGAGCTGGTAATCCAGTAACTTCGGAACCCCCATAAAAAAAGGTTCATCGCGCTTTAGCGGGAAACGCGGCGCCTTGTTGCGACTCAATTGCGGGATGGCCTGAGTTAGCGGGCCGCACCACCGACCGGGCCGGGGCATCCTGTAGCCGGGCGGTCTTGCGCCGCTGCGCGGTTCCCTGCCGGTCATGCCGCTTGGTGGGGTCAGCTCTACTAGACCTCCTGTCTAGCTAGAGCCTCGATTCGCCGTCCTGGCGAATCGCCCCCAGTCGCGGCATGCCCGTCAGGCGCAAGCCCCGACGGCCCGGCCACAGGACGCCCCGACCCTGGGGGTTGCCCCTGAATTCATCGCTTCGAGCGGCGTGCAAAAGA
>JBFIER010000008.1:0-151119 GCA_041603255.1 Oceanococcaceae bacterium
CCATCAGGCTACCCGCCGGGCGCCGCTGGTGCGAATGGGGGCAAACGGACAGGAGTCCGTTTGAGGGTCTTCACGACAGGACGTCGTGTAGACCCGACCCCACCGAGTACCAGCGGGGACCGGGCACCGCGCAGCGGCGGGGCGACAGGCCCGGTTGGCACCCCGGATAGCGGACCTCACGAGGGCGGCCTGGCTCCCCGCTCTCGGTTTCCGGCTTCCGATGTTCACGCCAATCCGCGATGAGACAAAAAAAAGCCCCCTTAATTGGGGGCTTTTTGTGGCAACCGCGATTAGTTATCCAACAGGTGGATCTCGACGCGGCGGTTCGCAGCACGACCCTCTTCAGTCGCGTTGGAGGCCACCGGCTGCAGTTCCCCGTAGCCCTTTGAATAAATGTTCCCCGCCGTCACACCCTGGCTGACCAGATAACGACGTACCGCGGCGGCCCGCTGCTTGGACAACTCCAGGTTGTACCCGTCGGAGCCCAGAGAATCGGTATGCCCGGCAACTTCCAACTTCACGTTCGGCTGATCCATCAGTGACTTGGCCACCTTGCTCAGCAAATTCCGCGAATCCGGCAGCAGGTCGTAACGGTCGAACTCGAAGTGCACGTTGTTCAGCACCAGCACCTGGTCCTTGATCGGGCAACCGACGCTATCCACTTCCAGTCCCGGGTAGGTGTTCGGGCACTGGTCCAGCGCATCCGGCACACCATCACCATCGGAATCCAGCGGACAACCGCGATCATTTACCGGTGTTCCGAACGGGGTGTTCGGGCAGGCATCGCGGAAATCGGGCACACCATCCTGATCGGTATCAAACGGACAACCATTGACGTCTACCTCGGCACCAAACGGTGTGTTGGGGCAGTAGTCCTTGGCATTGACAACACCATCCTGGTCGGTGTCCAGCGGACAGCCGCGGGCATCGACTTCCACACCCGCTGGTGTATCCGGGCACTCATCGGAGATATCCGGGACGCCGTCACCGTCGCTGTCCAGCGGACAACCGTAAGAATCCACCGAAACGCCCGGCGGGGTGTTCGGGCAGCTGTCACCGTAGTCCGACACGCCGTCGTTGTCGCTGTCGATCGCACAACCGCGGGAATTCACGATCGCACCTGCGGGAGTATTCGGACAGTCATCCCGGTAATCCGGAACCCCATCGCCATCGCTGTCAGGCGCCTTGGGTGGCCAGGTGCCGAGCTTGAAGCGAACGCCAACCAATGCATTCCAGCTGTAATAGGTGGACTCGTTCAGTACCCCTTCTCCGTCGGAGAAATCCAGGATGTACCGGCCATCCAAGGTCAAATCAACGTTTCGTCCTACCTTGATGGCCGCCCCCACACCGGCGTAGCTGCTCAGCCCATTCTCGTTTTCACCCAGCCAGTCGATCCGACGGTAAGCGGCACCGATCAACGGCCCCACCTGCAGGCGCCCGATGTTGAGCATGTACTGCCCTGTCACACCAAGACCATAGCGGGTGTACTCGGCAGACTGCGTAGTGTTACCCACATCCGCAACGGTCAGCTTTTCGTACTGCCCTTCCAACTGCAACAGAAGATTGGGACTCAGCATCTTGCCGAAATGCAGTATCGCGGCCGGCCCGTTGTCGTAGTCTTCCGAATCCGAAAAAGCCACCCCACCGGCAATACCGACCCAGTAACGATCATCGAATGGCGAGCCAAAGTTGGGCTCTTCCATGATCGAAGCCGCATCCGCTGAGGTTGCCGGGTTTTGAGCCCAGGCCGGCAGCGCAATCGCGATTGCGGAAAGCGCCGCGGCTTGCAAAAAAGTCGTGGTTGAAACGCGCATGTACAAAACTCCCCTGATATTTCCAATCAGCGCCAATCAGCGCGTTCCCCGACCCAAAAGAAGATCCAGCACGGTTTCCAGCACACCGCCATTGGAATCGGCAGCCGCAGGGTCCGTGGTATCTGCTGGCTCCTCGGCCAAGCTGTCGAGCAGAACCTGGCAATCCTCTTCCTGGTCACCGTCGGCGAGGAAGGTTTCCAGCAGCAAATCATTGAGCAATCCACACACTTCCGGCAGCAGATCAATGGCGACCACCACGGTACCTTGACCACCCAGCTCGGCCTCGGCGGGTCCGGCGTTGGCTTGAACGCATGCACTGCCAACCGTGAGGTTGGGAATCACGCCGAGAATGTCGGATGTATTTGCGGTGACCAACCCGCGCTGGCCGGCCTGGTTGCTGACGAACGCTGGAGCCGCTGTCAGCACACCGGTTTCCGGATCTTCACCGGGATCGGTGACCCCGATCGGCAGGATCGGCTGACAATCTGAAAGGCCCAGGATGTCGGCGAGCAGGAGCGGGTCCAGGATTCCGCCCAGATTCAGCAGGTCGAGTAGATCGCCACCGCTGTTGTTGTCTCCGGCAATGCTGGAAACCGGAATCTTCCAGGTGGATGCTTCCGTCCCGTCGACACCACAACTCAGCGGCTCAGGCTGCCCCTCCACCATGATTTCGTAGATGTGGCGGGCGTTGTATTGCTGCTGCGTCGCAGAACCAATGAACTCGTTCAGTCCGAGCGTTCCACTCGAAATACATGCGGCGCTGGGAGTTACCAGCACTTTGGTGAGGGTCGCGGGAACGATCAGCGACTCCACGGAGTCGCTTTGGCCCAGATAATTTGCCGCGACGCGAATCACCTGTGGCTCCACATCCGCCGCGACTACCAGTTGTCCGTCGTTGTTGAAGATCTGCGCCACCCCTGCAGCGCTCTGACCATTGGCCAACGCCGTGGTCCAAACGATGTTGGTGTTCGCCGTCACGTCACACAGGAAGCGACTCTGGCTGTCCTCCGCTTCCGCCTCGCAACCCTCGGGCAAGCTGTCCACCGTTTCACCAGCCGCGAGCTCATACAGCGCTTCCGCGGTGTAGGGATAGGCTCCCGGAGCAAACAGATACTTCGGCCCGGAAACCGTCAGTGAACGCACTGAAGCATCCACCGCGACAAAGGGAACCGAAATCGTCGAACCATTGAAGGTGGCCGAGACTTCCACCAGCCCGGGGGCAATGTACTGGACCACGCCCTTGTTGCGGCGGAAGGTGTTCCCCACGGAGACGATCCCCGGGCGATCCGCCGCCCAGGTTGCCGACTCGGTCAGGTTCAGCGTGAATTCCGTCCCAATGTCGCCGCAATTCGGATCCTGGTTCACGAAGGTGCCACGCAATCCCATCGCCACCGTTTGGTTGGGAAGAATGATGCGGGACTCTTCAGTGTTGATCACCGCACCGCCAATCGTAAGCTGCAGTCCATTCGGCGCCGGCTTCAGGGTGGCGTCGCAAACCAGTACCGGTTTCGCCGTTGCCGTGACCGGGTTGCCGGCCAGATTCGGCGATGTGCAGGAGATTTCCGTGGACCCCGGAGCGCGTGCCACCATGATGCCTTTGCTATCGATGGTCCCGGGAATGATCGAGTTGCCCACACTGGCAACTCCCGGATTCTGCGAAGTCCAGTTCGCGATGCCCGTCAGATCGCACAGTGCCGCGTTGCTGCCAGGACACCCTGCATTGGAGTACTCACCGGTACAGCTGAAGGTGGTGATGGCTCCCGCCACCGTGCCATTGACAAAGGGCGGGTCGATGCTGATCCGCTCAAGCTCAGGCGCCGTGACCTGCAAGTTGGTCGAACCTCGTTGGCCGCTCAGACTGGCCGTAATCAATGTGGGGCCTTCTTCCAGGGCCGAGGCGAGGCCGGTCTCCGGATCAATCGAGGCCACGTTCGGGAACTGGCTGGTCCAGTTCACTTCATCCGTGATGTTCCGCGTCGAGCGCGGTATCTCGACGTCCTGGTTACTGATGCCCGTGTAAAAGCCAACGGCACAGAACTGCTGCGTCCGTCCCGCAGCCAGAAGCGCATTTGCGGTGGTACACCCGGCAATCGGGCAACTTCCCCCCGCAGGCGCGGCGCACACTTCGATCTTATCGAGCACCGGCAGGTAGTCAGGGCTGCGGGGGCCCTCATCACAACCTGACAAAATACCGGCAGCCGCAAGGCCAACAAGCCAGGAAAAACGAAGCTTCTTCATCGGTGGTATCCCTAATCGCCGGCGTTATCGCGCCGCGGCAACATACAAGTAATGTGCATTCTGCCCAAGCCCCCGGCAAAATGCCAATAAATCATAAGCCTTGCGGGATTATTTCACGGAAATGCTCAAGATTCGGAACGTCAATAAATGGTAAAGCCAAAACGGGCCGTTGCCGGTCTGCTTTGCGTCGGCAGCGAAGTGCTGCTGGTGCAGCGCCATGTCAACGCCCCGGCCTTCCCCGGATACTGGGCTTGCCCCGGTGGCAAGGTCGAAAAAGACGAAGCTCCACCGCCGGTTCGCGAAGAATATTGCGGCCTGGAAGCGGAGTGCCTTGCCGCCTTGCAGCGAGAGTTGCATGAAGAGCTGCAGATCGATCTCTACACCCTGCCCTGCCGCATCTCGCGATTGGGCAACGTGGTGACGCCAGCCAGTGCCCCCCGACGTTTCGATACGGATTTTTTCCGCATCGACCTGGCAGAAAAACCCGCCATCACGCTGGACTTGCATGAACACCTGGGCATGCGCTGGGACACACCGGGCACCTTCTGGAACGAGTATCTGCACGGGGACCTGTTGTGCGTGGCACCACTCCAACGTCTGCTCGAGCAGCTCACGCGGGAGCCCGAGGCCCGGCGGGTGCCCGACCTGAGCTACCGTCCGGGTCAGGATGTTGGCCTGGATCTGGTGGAGCCCATCCACGGATTACGTATCCTGCCCCTTCGATCGAATACGCTACCGCCGGCAACGCATACCAATGCTTTCATCCTGGGGGATGAGGCAGACCACCGCGTTCTGGTCGACCCTTCCCCGGGCACAACGGATGCGTATGCCCAGCTCACCGCGTTCCTGAGCTCCTGGGGACGCCCGGGCAGTATCTTTCTGACGCACCATCACCCCGATCATCATGAGCGCTCCACGCAGCTCGCTCGGGAATACGCGATACCGATGCTGATGTCGCCGCCGACTCAGAAGAATATCGAGCGTCGCTGGGGCACCGCCTACTTCGACGACGTCGCGGTGCAACACGTGCAGGACGGCGACACGCTGTGTCACTGGCTGGGCCACCCGGTGCGGGCGATCGCGGTTCCCGGGCACGACAATGGACATCTGGCACTGATGCCCGACACCAAGCAATGGATGATTGTGGGTGACCTTTATCAAGGTGTGGGCACGGTGGTGATCGGCAAGCCCGAAGGCAACATGCGGGACTATTTCGCCAGCCTGCAGAAGGTCATCGCCCTGAACCCCAAAGTGACCGTCCCCTCACATGGCGTGGCCCTGCCGGGGGTCCTGCAGATCAAGAAGACTTTGGCCCACCGCCAGCAGCGCGAAAATCGCATTCGCGAATTGCACGCAGCCGGCAACGACGTGGATGCCATTCTGGCCATCGAGTACGCCAACATTCCGGTCGCGTTATGGCCGCTGGCCCGGATGAACATCGAAGGTCATCTGGAGAAAATCGCAGCAGAGCACGTGTAATAATTATTCTGCAATGAGCGCGATATAACTTTTCGTGCGCAGCGCATCTGTTTACAATGCGCGACCTTCAAAATCTTTGGGGAGCGTTTTACGCACGGGACGCGTGAAACGACGTTTTTTTCAGTTGAGGACAACTAAATAATGAAACACCATCTCACGGGTGCCCTGGTACTGGCCGCTCTTACTGCGCCGCTGGCTGCTCAAGCCGAAGGCAAAATTTATGGCGTATTCCACGTCAGTGCGAACCAAGTCGACAGCGATCAAGCTGCTGGCGACCGCACCATTGCGACCGACGAGCAGGGTGTTCGTTTCGGCTCACAAGTTCAGGACGGCCAGTCGGCTGACAACAATGCTTCACGCCTGGGCTTCCAGGGTGAAAAAGGTCAGTTCTTCTTCGCCGTTGAACTCGGCCTGGATGTCGATCAGTCCAATGGCGCCGCCAACGGTCTGGCCAGCACCCGTCACGCCTTTGTTGGTTTCAACAGCGGCTACGGCACCGTGACCTTCGGTCGCATCAACACCGCTTACAAACTGGCCGGCCAGCGCGTTGACCCGTTCTATGACACCTCTGCTGCCAACTTCGTCGGTGGTTTCTCTCCGGAAGGCGCTTCCTACGGCCTGTCCAACCTGATCAACGGCTGGACCGACAACTCCATCGCCTACCTGTCACCTGAAGTGGCCGGCCTGACGCTGAACGTTGGCGCGCACCTGCAAGAGCTGAACGATGAAGACCACGACTACAGCGTGGGTATCGACTACCGCATGGGCGACCTGACCGCCGGCGTGCAGTACCTGATGGTTGGCGCTGATGTCGCTGGTGGCGTTGTTGCCGGTTCCAGCACCGTGGTCGACACCGCGGCTCAAATCACCGCTCACTACGCTGGCAAAGGCTGGACGATCGGTGGTTCTTACGAGTACGTCGAACTTCGCAACGTTAACGACGAGCGCGGCTACGCCTACCTCGCCGGTACCTTTGATCTGGGTGAAGACCTGACCCTGGCCGCTTCCTTCGGTCAAGTTGACCAGGGCGCAGGCGAAGGCATTGGCGCCACCCTGGGCGCATTCGTCAACCTGATGGAAGACTTCCAGCTGTACGGCCTGTACTCCTACGCCGACCTGGATAGCGACGCCGAAAACAACACCATCTCCTTTGGTGTGAAGTACGGCTTCGAAATCTAAGATCAGCGCCGGGTTTACTCGACCCGAACCTGATTGGATAAAGCGGCACCTTCGGGTGCCGTTTTTTTTGGTTCATTGCGGGCGGACGTGTGCGTCGGGAGTCGGAAGTCGGTAGCAACGTCGCGCAGGGTCCGCTATCCGGGGTGCCAACCTGGCCTGTCAACCCGCCGCTGCGCGGTGCCCGGTCCCCGCTGGCGCTCGGTGGGGTCGGGTCTACACGACGTCCTGTCGTGAAGACCCTCAAACGGACTCCTGTCCGTTTGACCCCATTCGCAGCAGCGGCGCCCTGCGGGTCAACTGATGGCTCCGGTCATCACCCCGGACAGCGGACCTTCCAACGCCAGCGTTTGCTTTCTTGTGAACGAAGCTTGGTACCAAGACTGCGGGCACAACCCCAAGGGTCGGGGCATCCTGTGGCCGGGCAGTCGGGGCTTGCACCTGCCGGGCATGCCGCGACTGGGGGCGATTCGCCAGGATGGCGAATCGTGGCTCTATCAAGACAGGAAGTCTTGTAGAGCCGACCCCAACAAGCGGCATGACCGGCAGGGAACCGCGCAGCGGCGCAAGACCGCCCGGCCACAGGATGCGCCGACCCGGCTGCTGGCGCGTCCGACCAGCTCCGGCGCTCCCTTGATCGGTTGCAACAAGGTGGAGAGCTTCCCGCGAAACCGCGATGAACTTTTCCGGCCATAACAAAACCCACCGAAAGACAGGGGCAGCCGCGCATTCATCCCGCTATAAAACCACAAGCTGGGTAAAGTACGCCCCCAAAACCTCCTGAATTCATTAGACAAAGGACGCTTCATGGCATCGCCACTCCGTCAACCACTCACCCTGCCCTGCGGCGCAGTACTGCCGAATCGACTGCTGAAATCCGCAATGACGGAAAACCTGGCGGACCCCCACGACAATTCCACTACAGCCCTCGATACGCTGTATGCCAAATGGGCGCAGGGCGGCACCGGCCTGCTGATCAGCGGCAACGTGATGGTTGATCGTCGCTATCTGGAGCGTGCGGGCAATCTGGTCATCGATGAAAAAACCAACCGCGACGCGCTGCGCCGTCTGGCAGCTGCCGGCAAATCCGGTGGTAACGCGTTCTGGCTGCAGGTGAGTCACCCAGGTCGCCAATGCCCCCGGTTGGTCAACCCACATCCGCTGGCACCCTCGCCGGTCAAGGTTCATTTGCTGGGCATGTTTGCCCAGCCCACCGCGATGACGCCCAGCGACATTGAAGATGCGATCAGGCGCTACGCCTACGTGGCTCTTACCGCAAAGGAAACCGGCTTCGACGGGGTACAGATCCATGGCGCCCACGGCTACTTGATCAGCCAGTTCCTGTCGCCGATTGCGAACCGCCGCAACGATGAATGGGGCGGCTCGCTGGAAAACCGCGCCCGCTTCCTGCTGCGGGTCATCGAAACCGTGCGCGAGGCGGTTGGCCCGGAGTTCCCGGTGGGTCTGAAGCTCAACTCGGCAGACTTCCAGAAAGGCGGTTTCACGCTGGAGGACTGCGTAGCGGTAGTCGAGATGCTGAACGACCGCATCGACCTGCTGGAAATCTCCGGTGGCACTTACGAGGCCCTGGCGCTGATTGGTCAGCTGGGTGATGCACCGCCGGCCACCGGTCGCGAAAGCACCCGCCGGCGCGAGGCGTACTTCCTGGACTATGCCCGGGCCATCCGCGAAGTTGCGAAGATGCCGCTGGTCGTCACTGGTGGTTTCCGTGATCGCTCACTGATGGAGCAGGCCGTGGCGGACGGCGAAATCGACATGGTGGGCCTGGCCCGACCGCTCTGCGTGGACCCGGATATCAGCCGCAAGCTGATGGATGGCGAGAGCGACCGCGCCAGCGATGTCGATGTCACCTATCTCACGTTGGGCGCCAACAGCAGCAGCAAATTGATGCGCGACATTCATGCCGGATCAACCTACTGGTTCAATTACCAGATCAACCGTATCGCCGCGGGTCAGCCGCCGCGCATGGATCTGGGCCAGCTGGCCGCGATGGGCGTGCACATGGTGGGAGACTTCCGGCGCGTGATGGCCCGCAAGCGCGCACAACGCTGATCCCCCACCCGCTCGTCAGGAGACCAGGGCATGAGCCTGTTGAACCGCTTTCATTTTCGCCATCGCGGGATGCGGCTGTCGTATCTGGACTCCGCGCCAGGAGACAGTGCGCGCCCGGTGGTCCTGCTGCTGCACGGGTTCCCGGACCAGGCCAGCATGTGGCACGCACAAATCGACGCACTGCATGCGGCGGGGTACCGCTGTCTTGCCCCTGACACCCTGGGTTGCGGCCAATCGGACATGGGCAACTCGGTTGGCGATTACAACGCCATCCGCATCGCCGGTGATCATGCCGCACTGCTGGATCACCTGGGGGTTGCTGCCGCACATGTCGCCGGGCACGACTGGGGCGCCGTCATTGCCTGGTTGTTCGCCGCGCATCACCCCGAGCGCACGCAGCGCGTCGTTGTGATGTCGGTGGGTCACCCCACCGCTTATGCACGTTCTGACCTCAGCCAGAAGGCGGCGGGCTGGTATGTGTTCTTCTTCCAGTTTGGCGGGCTGGCCGATGCGCTGTTGCGCGGTGAGGGCCCGCTGTCACTGCGCCAGGTATTTCGGACACACCCGGAGATGGACGAAGTCATGCAACGATTGCGTGAACCCGGGCGAATGACCGCGGCGCTGCGCATCTATCGGGCCGCAATTGGCCCGATCCTGCTCCGCAAACAACCGCATGTCCGCGCCCCGGTGCTCGGGCTGTGGAGCGATGGCGACCGCTTTCTGGTCGAGTCGCAAATGAAAAACTCGCGCAAGTTCTGTGATGGCTCCTGGCGCTATGAGCGCCTTCACGGACACCACTGGATCCCACTGGAGCAGCCCGAACGTTGCAATGCGCTGCTGCTGGAGCACTTCGCCGGCGAAAGCTAGCCCGTGCGCTGAGGGCTTTGCTCCGCCGCGGATTCCGGCACAGATTGACGCGCCTCCCATTCACGCAGGGCTTGCTTGTAGGCCGCCCGTGCATTCGCATAGGCGTCAAATACGCACACCTCACAGCCGCTGTCGCAGCAATCCGTCGGCAACGGCTTTTCCGGTGGCTGCGGCCGGGGATCGGTCGGCGACCCATCGCTCATGGAAACCCGTACACCCTTGCCTCAAGGCAGACCGGGAACGACCAGATTCTCGCAGCCCTGGAGTTCTGGCTGGATGAAGGCCGGAGTATTTTCAGGCGCTGGCCGCAGCGCACAATCGGCCGCCACCCGCCTCGCGGCAGTCAAGATGCCGACCAGAATGTGCTGCTGATAGTCCGCATCCAGATACAGGTACTCCGAGTGCCCCAGCGCGGTGTACCACGCGCGCCCGCCCAGGTTATCGTGGCACCAGCTGATGGGGTGATCTCCCATGTTGGCGGCGTAACCCTGCGGAAAGGTCGCCCCCGTCGGGTCGCAACTCGTGTTTGGCTGCCGGGTGTAACTGCTCTCATCGATATTCAACAGAATGCGTGTCTGCCCCCGCGGATTGCTGCGGAAGGAATAAAACTCTTCCAGCGGGATAAACCACTCGCCACCCAGATGCGCCACAGACGGATGATCTGGAGCTTCCACCTGCAGCCGGCCCGGTTGATTGAGTACCGGATGGGCCAAAAAATGCGCCCCCACCAGCTGTTCGTAAAACGGCCAGTCGTACTCAGTGTCTGCCGCGGAGTGAATGCCCACATAACCGCCCCCGCCGGCAATGAAGTCCTCAAAGGCCGCCCGCTGTTCGGCAGTATCCAGCACCGTCAGCGTCGTGTTCAGCCAGACCACAACCGCGTACTGCTTCAGGTTCTCGACAGTAAAAACCGCGGGATCCTCGCTGATGTCCACGCTGAAATCGTTGCCCTCGCCCAGCAACGTGATCACCTGTTGCCCCACCTCGATGGAGGTGTGGCGGAAGCCCGTCGTGCGTGAATAGACGAGCACCTTGAAAGGCCCATCATCGACTCCGGCACCCGGTAACGAGTCGCGACCGCCTCCACAAGCCGCCAGCATCATGGTGATGGCGATGAGTACAGTGAGTTTTATCCGCATGAAAAAGCCTTAGGTCGTACCGTCGATCATGGCGCGGCTGATGCGCAACGCATTGGCCAGAATGGTGACTGTGGGATTGAATCCGGGAAAGGTCACAAATGTAGAGCCGTCCATCACGTGCACATTGTCCACCTCGTGCAGGCGTCCATAGCGGTCACACACCGATGTATCCGGGTCATTCCCCATCCGAGCAGTCCCCGCCTGATGGAAGGTGCTGGGCGCCGCATCGCTGAGCAAGGCATTGGGGATTACCGCCGCACCCACCGCCCCGGGAGAGGCCAGCAACATGGCTTCGATTTGCGGGCCCAGATATGCCGCCGCAGCTTTCTCGTGCGCGTGCGGGGCGTAGGTGACGCGCGGTGACGGCAGGCCGTGCCAATCCCGAATCTCCGGGTCCAGGTCCACACGATTGTTGGCCTGCGGCAGATCCTCACCCACCATCTGCACACCGGCGATACGACTGCGCATGGGCGACAGGCGCATAAGCTGTTTGTGCGCCAGCCCGTAACCGGCGTAGCCCGCATAGGTATAAGCCTCGGTGAGCAACGGCAGACCAGAGCCCAATTGCACCAGGGCGCCCTTGATATAGGGCACGCCCAGTGCCTCGACAGCGGGCCCGGTGAACGGCCCGACCAGGTCTTCGATTTCCAGCGTTGTGCTTTGTGCCCGCAGCGACTGGATATCACGCTCGTACAGCGCCCCACCGAGAATGAAGTTGTGAAACATCAGGTTCCGGCCGACCTGATCGGAGCGATTGCCCAACCCGTTGGGGTGCGCGCCATTCGCTGACAGCAACAGCAGGCGCGCTGTCTGGATCGGACTTCCGGCGATCAGAATTTTGTCCGCACTCAAGCTGTGCGAAACATGGGCATCGTCATAGTAATGCACCGCGATCGCCCGGCTGCCCGCCGGATTGGTTTCGATCCGATAGGCCAGCGCACGCGGGATCACCCGAACCCGCCCGGACAGTACCGCCGGGTTCAGATACGACACCAGCGAGTCACCGCGTGCGTTGATCGGACACCCGAACCCCGAACACAGCCCGCAGGAGTTGCAGGCCGGCCGGCCATCGAAAACCTGCGAGTTGACCGCTGCCGGATAGGGAAAGGGATTGAAGCCCACGGCGCGTGCGCCTTCAGCCAGCAGTTTGGCGGCGTAGCCGGTGGGATTCGGCGGCATGACGAAGTCACGGCTGCGGGGCGATTGCGCGAGCACGAAATCCGGCATCGCCGACACATCCCCCTGCACCCCTATCTGGTATTCGACCTCGTCGTAAAAGGGCGCGAGCTCGTCATAACTGATGGGCCAATCTGCCATCTGCGCACCGTCCACCGGCCCCAGATCACTGAGCTGGGTGAAATCCTGGCGCCAGAAGCGAGGGAACTTGGCGTTGTAGTGCAGCGAGGTCCCTCCGACCGCCGCACCCATGTTGACCACCGACCCCTGTGCGGATCGGGGCGTGCCAACCTCGGCCTCCGACTGGGTGCGGCCGGTCATCGGTTCCAGCACCGGATCGGGAAATCCAAAGGCCCGCGATGATTTGATCTCGTCGCTGGAGTACAGCGTTCCCAGTTCCGAGCTGGGCACCTCGCCAAATCCCGGCCGCAGATTACGTCCCCGTTCCAGCACGGTCACCGACCAACCCGCCTGCGCCAGCGCCCAGGCCGTGACACCGCCAGCGGGCCCCGAGCCGATCACGATTGCGGTTTTGCTCATGCGTGCTGCGCCCGGGACTGCTGGCGTGCAACCTGCTCGCGGACCCGGCGCCAACTCCCCGCGGCGTTCAGCATCAACCCCAGCGCCAGTTCTTCGGAGTGCAGCAGCATCAAATCATGCATGGCGCTGTGAATGGTGCGCAGTTCCTGGACATCGGGCACCGGCAACAACGCAGCCTGCGGTAATCCGTTCTTGGCGGTGGACGACGAGCGCTTGAGCGGCAACAGATCCCAGATTCCGGGGTTATCCGGGTTCTCCACTTCCTCGGCGGTATAGCCGCGGGGTTGCACATCTCCCATGTAACCGGTGAAGTCCCACCCCGTTAGATCCTGATTGCCACCGTATTCCGGAGCGCCATACATCGCATCGAGCGTGTGCATGAATGCCACGTCCACCAGGGCCTCGATGGCGGCATCGCTGCTGGAGCGCAGCAGCAGCTCACGCGTGGGCAAGGGCATCTGCGCAAAGCCGGTGAAACCATAACCCGCTGCGGCCTGATCCAAAGCCGCCAGACCCTCGCGGTAGGTCTGCTGCCAGCCTGCAACCGGGCCGTTGAATTCGCGTTCGGCTCGCCCCTGGGAGCCCTCGATCTTGAGTCGCCAGGCCGCTTCCTCGTAGGAGTCCAGCGCGATGAATTCCTGAAAATCATTCTGCGGCGCACCGCCACGGTCAGAGAAAGGCCCGCCCGCAAAAATCAGCGGCGGATCAAAGGCAAACGCGCTGAGCAGCAGATTGATGGCGCGGGCGCATTGCGCCACAACCGCACCGGCATCGACATCGGCGGGAATGAACACGTCGGTGAGGGCCTCCAGAGTGGACACTTCGGCGGCTTGGAGAAAAAGCGCCGCCCCCTCCACCGGTGTTTGCTCCACCGGGTCGGCGACCTGCACACGCCCGCCCTGGCAGCCAAAGCCTCCGAACCCCACAACCACCGCGCCGCCAACCTGCAATACCCGGCGGCGGGTGAGTTCCGGAGTGAGCAGGCCTGCTCCGCGGCTCTCCGATTTCCGCATGTATGTCTCCTCGTTGTCCAAGCTGCCCCGTTAGTGGGCGCAGCGGCAACGATCATACGTCAGAACGGCACGTCCTTCGGGCGATTCTCCTGAACCCTTATGCGAAGCACACTACCCCATTCACGCGGGCGAAAGACGCGAGGCCGTTTAGCTCGCAGCCTGCTCCATCAGGTAATCAATCCCGGCGCATACCGCGGCGACCTGCGCGGCGATGCACTGCTCCGGATTCGTTCGCGGGCTGTCCGGATACACCTCGGTGGTGGTTCGATAGCGGGCATCCGTGATTCCCGCGCACAGTCCCAATGGTCGTAGCGCATAACGGATCACACCGCGAGACACTACGGGCGAACCAATGATGTTGCCCTCCGCATCAGCGTCCGCAATGTGCGTGACCTTTGCCACAGCCTGAATGACGGCATCCTGAAATTCCGGTTGCGGCTGCTCGGTGTCGTCCACCAGGTAGAAACCATCCGGGATTTCGCCGGGGTCAAAGGGCTTGCCGTCGCGCGCGGCCAATGCGGGCCGAAATTCCGTTTCATCGGTATCGGTGGTTTCATGCAGATCGATATGCAGCTGGATCTGGTCTCGTACCGGGTCCACCAGGGCCATCAGCGCGGCGGCTTCCGGCGCCGGGCTGTTGGGCATGAACGAGCGGTTCGGGTCCACCGCGTCACTGTTCCAGCGCTGGATCATCTCGTAACCCCACGGGCTCACGCAGGGCGCAACCAGCAGGTTGACGCGGCCGGCATAGGCTTGCGCCTTCTGCTTGAGAAACCGCAGTGCGCCGAGCACGCCGCTGGTCTCATAGCCGTGCACACCACCGGTAACCAGCACGGCCGGCAGACCCTCTTGCCAGGACCGACTGCGTAACGCGAAAAGCGGATAGCGCTGCGGATCGACAGGCAACCGGCCGTACTCCACGCAGTCGTAACCCAAAGCGAGTTCATGCACCACCCGGATCACGTCATCCGCATAGGCGCGTTGCGGCAGTTGCTGTGAGCGCCAGGCCGCGCGCTCCGCATCTCCCCAGGGCGTGCCGGGCATGCCAATGGAATAGAACGGCGCTGCTGTCATCAGTCCACCTGACGGTTGTGCAAACGCGCAGCTTGGCCTGACCGACGACGCGCCGCAAGCCGCAGTCAAGAAACCGCTCACGCTCCCGGGTGCCCAGCTGCTGCGACCCCACAGCGTGCCCCGCAACCCGTAGGAAAATGACAAATCACTATCGGCGAATATCAGGTCTGACCCGGACTCGCTATAGTTCGCGAAACTGACCCGACGCTGCGACAAATGCACTCGGGATCAGCGTGTCACCCTTTTCTATTCCGCTTGCAGTGATCGACTGCACAGGAACCGCCCCTTGGCCCACGCGCCTCAACTTGACTCCGGCAGCTACGACTCCACCGATGACACGCTGTTCGCCGGCATCGCAGATGATCTCTACACTCAGGGCTACAGCATCCGCCCCCTGGCCCTGCCGGATAACCTGAGCACCGCGCTGTACCAGCATCAGCAAATGCTGGATGGCGAAAAATATGCCAGTGCCGGCATCGGTCGCGGCGATGATTACCTGCACAACGAGTTTGTCCGCACCGATGAAATCTGCTGGATTACGGGCGAATCTGAGGCCGGCTCCCAATGGCTGGCATGGACTGGTCGCCTGCAAACCTTCCTCAACCGTCGTCTGTTCCTCGGTCTGTTTTCCTTTGAAAGCCACTTCGCGCATTACCGCCCTGGCGACTATTACAAACGCCATACCGATGCCTTTCGCGGAGAAGCCAATCGGGTACTTTCGGTCGTTGCCTACCTGAATCCTGGATGGACCAGCGACTCGGGTGGGGAGCTGGTGCTGTACCGGGATGAATTCGACCGCGACGGGATTCGTGTGATGCCGTTAATGGGCACTCTGGTGGTGTTCCTCAGCGAGGCATTTCCGCACGAGGTGCTGCCTGCCACCCGCGATCGATATTCGATTGCAGGCTGGTTTCGCGTCAACACCTCGGTTGCCGACAAGGTGGACCCGCCAGTTTAGGGGCACCCTAGCCGGCCCGTGGCGAGCGAATTCGAGGCGGCTGCGGTCGGCTCCGCGCCGCATATTCGCGGTGCAGCCCCGCGCGGATCAGCAGCAGATTGAACGAATCGCGCGGTACGTGATCCCCCCGATCATCGCTGGCCCATCGTCGAACGGCATCGGCCTTGCCGGGGTAGGTTTGGGCATAGGCCAGATAACAATCCGCATCCGCCTTGCCCGGGTAGGCCAAGCGCAATGCGGCGCGAAATTGCGCCGGGGTTATCGGGGCCTGCTCCGCCCGCATCACATTCCACAGCTGGGCCGCGCGCGCGGGATTCCCCTCGCTCAAGGTGTCGGCAGACAAATCCAGGCGCGCATCGGCGATCCGCATCGGTTGGCCGGAGTCAATGGCCAACGTGGCCGGGAATGCCGTCACGGTGTGAGCCGCATGCTCGAGATAGCAACACTCGGCATCAATGGGGCTACGACCCTGGTAGAGCATCAGGCGATGCCGATGCCCGCTGGGTGGCTGCTGCGCAACTGCACCCGGCCCGCTTTCCGGTAAAAGCAGCGCGGTTTTCAGCGTCAGCATCTCGGAGGTCATGGGAGACTCGGACTCGATGTAGACGCGAATGTTTCCGATATCGTCGGGTGTCAGCGCACTGCCCGCGGCCAGGCCCAGCAGGTTGTGATAGCAGGCCAGAGCCACGTCGGGTGTCAGGGCCTTGAAGATGGTGCTCAGCACCCGGGTTTCACCAACCTCCCGCGGTGTCGATTTGGAACGGGAGGCCAGGCTATCGCGCTCTTTCTCGGCCGCGGAGATGGCCTGCTCCAGCTGCTCAACGAAACCGCTGTGGCAATCCAAATCGGCGTATTGAAACGCCCCGTGCTCGCACAGCGCCCGCGAGTAGATGATGCCCGGGTTCGCCAACGGGCTATGACTGGGGGCGCGAAAGTCCACCGCGAGTTCCCCGTCGGTCGTGGTTGTGATCACCAGGTGATCATCGTTTTTGAGGTAACGCGCGAGGTCTCGGGCACCGCAGGGGTGATCAAAGATGGCTTTGGCAACCGTCATGCGCCAGCCCAGACAGGCCATCAGCAAGCGCTCCGAAGCCGCCTTTTCGTAGAGCTGTAATGCGCGTTGGTAAAGCCGCGCGATGTCGGTCTCTGCTCCCTGTTTGATCCGCGTCAGTTCGCCGGATGGCGTTCCACGTAACGCCGCAAAGAGCGCGGCGGAAGCCGTGTCCTCGCTATGCGCAGCTTGTGCCGGAAAGCCAAACCGTTTGGCGGTAACCACCAAGGGGCTGTGCGGAAGCGAGGCCGAATATTCCTTGAGAAAGCGCTCACGCAACACGGCGACGATGCGCAGGGCCTCCGGCGAAGTGTTCTGCATGCGTGCCTCAGGCGAATGTGCAATATCCCGGTGCAAGCTTCGCGCCCTGAATTGAAGGCGGGCCCGACAAGAACCGGTCACCAGGATTGCATCGCGAAGGTGCATGGATGTCAACGCAACAAACCTGGCCCCTCTGAAGCGATCACTTCGGTCAGCATAAATCCACGCCCGTGAGCCTGACCCGATCTGTGTCCCGCGTAGCAGCCATCACCTTGGGTGGAAATTGAGCTCATGTAAAACCCAACTTTTGTTGGGCTTGTTTGCCGGAGGAGCTGGGCATACTGAATCCCGGCTGATTGACACATTCACGCCACGCCGTGATCGACGGCAACGAGGAGCTTCTTTTGCCAGACACCCACTCGACGCCGCCGTGTATCGACGCGGCCACATACGCACCCGCAACCGGTACCCCGCGTACTTTCCGCCGGGGTTACCTGCGCATGCTGCAAGGTTGGGGCATCGTCGGCGTCGCGGTACTGAGCAGCGGTTGCGCCACATGGTGGCCCGGTACGGCGAAGAACCATCTCGCCGACCCGGTGTACATGGCGCAAATGGGCCCCACCCTACCTGAAGGGAAAATGGGTGAGCGGCTGGCCCAGTGTTACGACAAATTTGCCGAAACCGAACTCCGTCGCCGCGCAGCCGGAATCCGGCATGCGGGCTACCTCCCGGTCGACGGTTTTCCCTACCTGCGGGTGGATCGATTGATGGTCTCCTTCTCCGGGGACATCGATAATCTTGAGCTGGCCGGTCCGTGGCTGGAATCAATGCGCGAGTACGCGCATTTCTCGCGCGGAATCGAACTCAGCGAGATGGACATGGACGCCGTCGAACGCTCGCAGCAGCTGCATGAAATGAGCTTCTGCTCGGTCTGGCTGTCGCTGCTGGCATTTGAGCAGGAGGCCGCGCGTGGTCGCATGATCGAGGCCGTACGCAACAGCATGCCGCCACCGGCCAAACCGGCCCGCCTCCGCAGCGGACTGGCTTCGGCCACAGCCATGGCCGATCTGCATACCTGGCGCCCGGTTGCTTCGGAGCGCGCCGACAGCGAGGAGTCCACGCTGGAACACTTCGCCGCTTGCGACCGCGATCCCCTCGGGCGGGTCGGTCTGGTCAATGATCAATGGCTGCGCTTCGCCGCGATGCACGCTCCGTTTGTGCGCAGCCCCAAGCCACTGACCAGCCCGGTGCTGACAAACGCCGTCACGGTACAAAACACCGGCCCGGCACAAATGCACTTCATGCCCTCTTTCGCCCGCGTGGGCAACCAGACACTGCTGCAGTTCAGCTATTACATCTGGCTGCCGCACAACACGGCGGCCGACTCGGGCCTGGACGGTTTGATCTGGCGCACCACACTCGATCTTCAAGGCCACCCATTGACCCACGAAAGCATCAACTTTGACGGCAGCCAGCACCGCTGGTTTGCTGCCCAGCCGCTCAAGCCAAAAGCGGATCCGAAGCCGGATCGCACATTGGTGGGGGCGAAGCAGGTGGAGCTGACGCTGGGATCACGTGGCCAATTGATGAGCGTGGCTCCCCTGAACCCGGACGCCCTTGCCGATGCCAAAGACGCCGTGGTGGCGCACTACGATGAATTGTCCGAAGCCCAGTTGCCGGATGGTCGCGCCCGCAGCATGTTTGATAACCAGGGACGGCTGCGCTCACCGGGGCCGGTGGTCTTCATGATCGGCCAGCACCCGGCGATTGATGCCTATGGCCATGCCTTCGACGACCCGCGACTGATCACCACCGCCTTCGATATCTCGGCGGGCAGCCTCCAGGCCAGCACCCTTCCTGCGTGCAAAGACTCCCTCGACGTCGCAGCCTACACGCCGCACTGAACCGCGCTGAGGGCACCGAATAGCACGCTGCCCCCGGAGGATTCGCATGCTGACCGCAAGGCACAGATTGCTGGGTACAAATGCCCGCGCAGGTATTCCTGATCGATGCCACGCCGGTCGCGGCATCCCGCTCCAGACTTACCGGCTGAGGCGAAGTGGCCAGGTCACAGCACTCCCGTGGGCATGAATTTGTCGGCATGAATGTTGGCGGCGTCGATGCCCAGCGCGACCAGACGTTTCTCCACCGCATTGACCATGGGCAGGCTGCCACATACAAACGCCACTCGGGTATTCGCTGTGACGCTTTCCGCTGTCAGCGCCTCGGTCACCAGGCCCCGCAGCCCGTTCCAGGGCGACTGCCGCAGTTCATCGGACAGGATCGGCACCACCTCGACGCGGCCCTGGGATTCGTCCACCAGAGCCTGCAGCAGGTCCTGTGCGAACAGCTCATGCCGCGATTGCACGCCGAACACGATGGTGAATTTCGAGGTCGTGCTGCGCGCCAACCGGTCGCGCGCGATCGAGAGGATCGGCGCCAAACCGGTTCCCCCGGCCACACCGATGGCGTCGGCGTCGGAGTCTTCAATGCCCATCAAACCGTAAGGCCCGTGCACCCACATGCGTGTACCGACCCGGTCGCGTGCGAACAGCCATTCCGAGAATGCCCCGCCCGGCAGACGCTTGATCAAAAAGCCGATTTCCGTTGCGCCCGCGCTGTCATCCGGCGGGGGCGCATCGTAGATGGAATAGCTGCGGCGAACGAAGGAGCCCGACTCGGAAATGTTGCAGTACTGCCCGGCATAGAACTTCAGCGGCCGCTCGAGCTGCAGACGCAGATCCACCACATCCCCGGGCAGCCGCTCCCAGCGGGTGACGGTGCCGGCCAGAATCTGCTCGGGAATCATCTCGTGTTCGCCGATTCGCACCTCCACTTCCAGATCGCTGCGCACCTTGGCCTGACAGGCCAGGAAATAGCCGTTTTCGATTTCCTGATTGGTCAGCGGCGACAGCGCAAGGTCCACCATCGGACTGACTCGCCCCCGTAGCAGGCGTGTTTTGCAGCTGCCGCAAACGCCGACCCGACAGTTGTGCGGATACTGAATGCCCTGGTCGATCCCGCCTTTGAGCAGCAAATCGTTGCTGCGAACGCGAAATTCATGCTCGGGCTGCCCGGCGATCCGGATGGTGCACCCTGCGGCTTCGGTCATTGTGTTTTGCATGGCGTCGTTCCTCGGCTGTTCAGGCTGCCAACGCGAGAGCGTCGGGTTGATCGGGAGCGGCGTCGTCGTTCAGATCGTGCCAGCCTGCACGGGCATTCTCCCGGCGCGCAATCTCCCGTTCCTGAGGGGTCGCATAGTGCTCGTCCCAGTGCTTCAGCAAGGGTTTGATCATCATGTAGAACAGCGGCGGCACCAGGGCGGTGAGTACGCAAATCAGAAACGGCGGTTGCTTGGGGCCGTCGACATCGGGTTCGAGCAGATAAAACGGCTTGTAACTGTCGTCGTGGTGCCCGGCGTGGTTGGTGATCTCCAGCGCGAGAATGCGGGTGAACGGGGTCAGGTGATTCCAGGTGTAGTGATTGTGGAACTGCCCTGGGGTCGACGAAATCAGCCCGTAGTGGTTCACATAGTTGAATACCTCCAGCATCAGCCGCGGCCCCAGCAACAGGGTCAGACACGCCAACAGTGCGCCGAGAGGACCACCGACCAGCCCCAGGCTGAGAATGAATCCGCCAAACCAGCCGACCTTGCGCACCCAGGCATTGCGGGGGTCCCACCACTGCCGGCCACGCTTGGTCCACATCATTTTTTCCAGCCGGTACGACTCTTTCCACTGCCCGGGGAAGGTGTGCAGAAAATGTGCATAGACGTTGCAGCCACGCCGTGCGTAGTCCGGGTCATCCGGTGTGGCCACCGCCATGTGGTGAGTCACCACGTGGGTGATCTCGCGCCAGGGATCAAACACCAGACATTGACCAACACGGCCCAGCGCCCGCAAAGCCGTATTTTCTCGGTGAAACAGTTCGTGCACCGGCGGCGCACCGATAACGAACCCGATCAGCATCATGCTGATGAAGCTGCCCCACTGAGCGGACCCGGTAGTGAAATGCCCCTGCCCGACCAGCCAGGCATAGAAGTAGATGTTGGCAAAGGTCACCAGCACGGTGCAGGTGATGACTGCGTCATACAACCACGGCCAGCGGGTATCCCGCCGATGCATGCTGGGTTCTAGAAACGCATCGAACATCAGAATGCCCAGTAGCACACCGGTGCCGGTCCAGGCGTAATTGCCACCCAGCCACATGCCATACGCGTGCGCCGCCATGATGGCCGGCGACAGCAGATATTTGAAATAGTCGGTCACGGGATCTTCCTCCAACAGCGTGTTCAACCGCCGCGCCAAAGGCACAGCCGTTTTGTGACGCTCAGCGTCGCACGCGTATTGGGGAAGTCCCCCAAACCATAGTTAGGCGGAGGGAAGAAGACGGCGGATTCAGACCGACAGCAGGTGCAAGGCTTTGGCTTTGGCCGCCGCCGCGGCACGGCTGGAGACACCCAGCTTCTGATACAGGTTGTACAGGTGCCATTTGACCGTAGGCACCGACAGCTCCAGCCGATCCGCCAACTGCTTGTTGGACAGCCCGGCCTCGATGAGCGCAAGCATTTCCAGTTCGCGCGGTGTGGGTTGCTCGAGCAAAGAGGTATCCACCTCGAGCTCCTCCAGGCGATCCAGTATCCGATTGCCGCTAACCGGCAGGGAGCGACAGATTTCGGCGAAGAAATCCTGCTCTTCCTTGAGCACAAAGCCCCAGCTCTTGGGCTTGGTCTCGTTCACCACCGAGGCCACGCGCTCGCCACATTCCAGAAACGGCCGCAGGTAGCGACGCTTGGCCGCCAACCGCACCGCCGCGGCCAACTTCCGGGTGGCCGCATCCTGGTCATGCCCGCGCACATGAATCGTCATCTGGCTCATCAGCAGCTCCACCAGGTGCCCGTGCCGCCCGTCCTCGCGCGCCCGGGCCGACTCCGCCTCGATCAGCGCCTCGGCACGCTTGAGCTGGCCGTTGGCGATACTGAGATCGATCTGCGTCAGCACCCAGAGGCTGCGCACCACGGCCGGATGCTCTTCACTGGGAGCCCCCAGCTGACCATCGTCAGTACCCAGTTTGCGCGCCTCGGCCAGCGCGTCTTCCAGGCGCCCCAACCGGATCAACCGGCGGATAACCCAGCAGCTGAACATCACGGCCAGCCGTGGTGGATACCCGGTGACTACGGCGCGTAGTTCTTCCAATGTCAGGCTGGTGGCGTGAGGGCTGCCCCACAGCTTTAACGCCGCATCAATCCCATGCCCGCCGGTGTCCAGAACACCGTGGCTGGTGGCCATTGGAAAGGCCAGCTCCAGCCACTCGCGCGCCTCAAGGTCGCGTCCTGTTTCCACCGCGGCCTTGGCGGCTACCAGGGCCACGGTGCTGGTCATACCCGCCCGGTCTCCAAGAGCTTTGCGGGTGCGTTGCAGGCACAGCTTCAATGCGTCGTAGGCCCGCGCGAACTCCCCTTCGGCGAGCAGGGGGGTGCAGATCAGGGTACCCACCCAGGCGGAACCGTAATCGCTGTCGGCCTGCACAATGCTGGCGTGGGCGATCGCAAAGTCCTTGCGGGCCTGGGCAAAGTCGTGGGTACACACACTGCGGATACCGCAGACACAGGCAACGGTCGCCCGGTCAAAGGGATCGGCATGCGCGGCGTTTTGCAGCCATCGGGCACCCGCGACGTAGGCCGCCTCGAGCCGATCCAGATAGATATCGGCAGAGATGCGGATGATGTCCAACCGCTGCAAGCGCTCGCGATCGACGCGTTCCAGCTGGTTTTCGGTCCGTCCGGCGAGCACCTCCTCGCGCAACGGTTCGGCCTTGCGCGGAACCTGGTCATAGCGACGGCAGAACACCAGCGCCCAGACATACCAGTAACGGGCGTCCCAGGACAGCTGCACCTGGGCCTCTTCGAGCAGCTCGACCCAGTGCGTGAATGCCTTGACGTCACCAGCGTCGCGGACGAATCGCGCCGGCACCCGATCCACGATGGCGGCCGCGCGTTCGCGATCCGCCGCGAGCAACGCGTAATCGATCGCATCCGCCCACAAATCGTTGGCGTCACACCAGCCGGCCGCTGCGCTCAACACCTCACGGCGTCGCTCACTGGTTACCTGCTCCTCGGCTTCGGCCAGCAAGAACTGGCGCAGCATGCCATGCAGGCGATACCACTTGCGGTTGCGGTCGACGGGAAGGATGAAGAAGTGATTTTCCAGCAGGTAATCGATGTGTACCCCCGCCTGCTCATTTCCCGTAGCCGAACGACACAGGGCAACACTGAACTGCCGCAGCGGGGCGATTTCGAACAGGAAGTTGCGAACCTCGGCCGGAAAATGCGCCAAAGCCCCGCGATTGAGCATCTCCGCCAGGTCTTTGTCGGAGCCGGAGAATTCCTCGACCGTTGCCGCCGGGTTGTCGGAATTGCTCAGAAGTATCTGCATCAGGCGAACGGCGGCTGGCCAGCCTTCGGTCCGTTTAATGATGCGGTGCATGGTCACCGAACCCAGGGAACTGCTGAGCGCTTCCCCAAAGGCCTGCTGAATCTGCGGCAGTTTGAACGCCAGCTGGGCATAGCCCACGCGGGTCAACAAGCCCGCTATTTCCAGACGGGTCAAATCCAGGTCCAGATCGCGCGTTCCGGCAAGCACCAGATAAAAGTCTCTGGGCGTTTGATCCACCAGGGTCTGGATGACCTCTCCCACCGCGGGATCCTGTAGGAAGCTGAGGTTATCCACGATGAGCACGGTAGGCTGCTGCAGCGCCCGAATACTGTCCAGCAGATCGGCGATGCGATGCGCCAACGGGAACTCATTCCCCTGCACCACCCGCGTGGGCTCACCGGCCGCGCCACGCGGCGGGAACACGCTTTCGAGCAACCCGACGAAGGCCTCAACCGTGGTGTTGCGCTCTTCCAGCGTCGCCCATAACACGTTCTTCCCGCCGTCCTGATAGTGCCGGTAGAGAGCGGTCAGGAAAATGGTTTTGCCATACCCCGGTGGGGCCGCAACCTGCGTGAGCTTGGTCGGGGGAAGTTCCTGCCGCGCAAACTCGTCCATGATTTCGCGCCGCAATACCGGGAATGAAAACCCCGGCGGGCGGGCGTGGACGGTCGGTGGCGTGGCTTTCATGTCTCCCCTTGGATGGGCGCGCAGCAACTGAAGCCGGCGCGATCAATGGGGAGTCTTTTATCGACTAGCCTCGCAAATTGCAACCACGCTGAGGGAACACCAAATCAGAAAGCCGCCTGGTACAGCAAGTACAGGCCGATCCCCCCAAGGCTACCGTGACCGAAGAGCAGCCAGACCGGTGCACTTTTGGGAAACAGCACCCGGAAAAAAATCAATCCGCCAAGCAAGCCCAACGTGAACACGCCCAGTGCCCACCAGGCTTCGGCAGGTGTTGCGGATTCACCCGTCAGATTGACGAAAAACAGCACCGCCAGCGCCGCTAACGCCGCCAGACCATGCCCGGTGGGGAGGAATCCTGGTAACGACTTGCCACTCACGATGCCCGCCAGCAACACCACACCGCCGGTCGCCACCAGGGCAAACAGCACAAACGCCAACATGAAATAATCCATCAACATCTCCTCAATAAAAACAATGGCCGCCGGCCCGGCTTCGGATCGACGGCGTCAGCAAGCCGGTGGGGTTGATTCCTGCGGGGAATCACGCCCAAGTGTGGCCCTCAGCATCCTCCAACCCCAACCCGGCGGACCAAACCCTTAGTCGGGGTTGGGCACCTGGCCGCGAACGCAGAGCGACGGAATGCGTTGTTGCCGGCTCAGGGCACCTGCGAGATCGCCGTGTGCAGGGCCGCAAGGACCGGCGCCAGGCGCGGGCTCTGCGTATCTCCCAGCAGCGCGTGGAGTTCCAGCAAAAAAGCCCGGGTGTTGTGACGCTTGGCCAGCCCTTGTTCGCTACCGAATACCGCCGCCCACTCCTCCAATGGGGCCGGACTGGCGAGACTGTGCACCCACGATTCCCAGAACTGCGGCTCCCGGGCCGGATTCAGCATCAGGTAGGCCGTGGCCCGCGCCAACCTGGCGGGCTCACCATAGATATAGAAATGCGTGCCTTCGGGGTGGACCTGCCGGGCCAGCACCGTCGCCATCTGCATGGCCTGCTCTGCCGTCAGCGCGGAGTTGAGCGCCAACTGCAACAGCACATCCGCGCTGTGCGCCACACCATGTCGCCAACCGACACCCTCTTCAAAACCGCGGTAATCCCGCAGCTGTTGCAGATAGCCATCCACCGTATCCAGCACCACCTGCCGCTCCGCGGTGCTGAGGTAGGGCTGCTTGCGATCCACACGCACCACCTCGGCCAATACCAGCACGGCGAAGGGGAGATAGACCTGATGCGCATCCGCACGCTGCTGCCGGATATCCGCCAGCAAGACTTCCAGCAGCTGGCGAACTTCCGGCTCCGGCACAAGGCCTGAGCGCAGCCACGTGAAGTAGGCCTGATACGCGACCGCATCCCGGATGTCCGGCTCCGGAGCTGCCAAGCAGAAACGCAGTTGTTGCAGCAATTGGCTGCGCTGCGCATCGGTGACCTCAAAACCCTGGGTCGGAAGTTGCAGCAATCGGCTGCGGCTCCAGCCCCCGGTGTAGCAATCCGCTTCACGCAGCATCGGCTCCGCCGCAGCACAAGCGCCACCTAGCGTCAACAGCAGGAGCGTTCTCAGCAGCATTGGACCCGTCAGAATCGTGCGGGCAGCGACGCGCAACGACTCAAGGCTCGCCCAGATGCAGCACCTGGCGATAACACGCCACCTCCGCCGCATAACCGTAATGCTGACGGAGATAATCACGCTGCGCTTCGAGCGCCACCGGGTCGCCATGCACCAGCTTGATTGCGGTGTGCTTGCCGAGCTTGGAATCTGCCAGCCACTGGCCGATCTGGGTGTAATCCGCATGACCCGACAGGCCCTGCAGCGTTTCAATCCGCGCCCGCACCGGCAACCACTCACCGTGGATTTTCACGGACGGCGCACCGCCGCGCATTTTGTCTCCGCGGGTTCCACCGGCCTGATACCCGGGAAACAGCACAGTGTGCCGAGGGTCGCTCACATAGCGCTTGAGGTGATGCAAAATCCGCCCGCCGGTTGCCATGCCACTGCCGGCGATGATGATGTGCGGGTAGTTGATACCGGCCAGTTCCTTGGATTCGTCGACGCTGCGGGTGCAGGTCACCAACTCGGAGATGCGTCGGTACTGCTCGGGCTGAAGACGATGCAAGTCGGCATAGCGTTCGTAGATCTCGGACACATCGATCGCCATCGGGCTATCGAGGTAAATCGGCAGCTTGGGGATATCCCCGCGGAACATCATTTCCGAGAGCATGTATTGCAGCATCTGCGCACGCCCGACTGCAAAGGAAGGCATCAGCAGCACACCGCCCCGCTTTGCCGTGTCGCGCACCACCTGCGCCAGCTGCTCGAAGGGGCTGGCCGCTTCATGCCGGCGGTCGCCGTAAGTGGACTCAAGCAACAGCAGGTCCAGCTCCGGCAGCGGTTTCGGCGGCGGCATGAAAATGTCATCCGGGCGCCCAACATCACCGGAAAACCCGATGCGAGTGCCGTCACATTCGCTTATGACACTCGCCGCCCCCAAGATGTGGCCGGCGGGCTGCAGCCGAAACTGAATTCCGCCCACCTCGAACGGTTGTTCAAACTCCACCGGTCGGAACAGCTCCATGCAGGCTTGTGCCGTTTCGCGGTCGTAAAGTGGCTCCGGCTGCGCATGCTTGCTGAGTTTGTGTTTGGCGTAATACCGCGCGTCTTCTTCCTGCAGATGGCCGCTGTCTGCAAGCAGGATGCCGCACAGCTCGCGGGTTGCGGGGTGGCAGTAGACCGGACCGCGATAGCCGCGTTTGTACAGCACCGGCAGGTAACCGGAGTGATCCAGATGGGCGTGCGTCAGCACCACGGCATCGAGCGAAGCCAGGTCAACCGGCAGCGGCTGCCAGTTGCGTTCACGTAACCATTTGTAGCCCTGAAACAGTCCGCAGTCGATCAGCACCTGCGTACCGGCATTCGACTCCAGCAGGTATTTCGAACCGGTAACGGTTTCGGTTCCACCCAGGAACACCAGCTTCGATTTCATGTCTCTACTCCCATTAGTCGTACGCTCCGAGCTGCAGTTCGAGACCAGCTTTGACTCCTGCCACCCAGCCAGATCCGTCCAGCATATCGTCAATCAGGAATGGTTCCAGTTCCAGTACCACCCAGGGCCTCCACACGCTGTGTCGCAGCCGGATGCTGGCTTTACGTGTTTCCAGCCGGTTTCCCTCGCTGCGGTTACCCAACCAGACGGCCGAAACCTGAATGACGCTGCGATACCGGAGCCGACCAAGCCACGAAACACTCTGCGACCAGGCCCAGCGGTCGCCCGCCATCCGTAGGCTCCGATTAGTCTCCGCGCCTGAAGTCGCGCGAATCACGGTGTTCGGTGTCAGGGGTCGTTCGAACTGCATTTCCGAGATGCTGCCAAAACGATCGGCGCTATCTCGCCAGTAGAGCTCCTGGTTGAGTCGCAGCCGCACAATCTCTTCCAACGACATGCCATATCGCCATCGCGTGCGGGCAAAAGGCACCACCGGCGACGACCCGCGCAGCCCGACATCCACGAGTGCCGCCGCTTGGCGAGTTCGCACAGCGGCCCAGCTCACGGCGGCGCGAAACACCCCGGGGTCGCCATCACCGGAGCCGGTCAGCACCCGGTCGCGTTGTGCCAGACGCTCATCCTGCTGGTCATCACTGCGCAATATCAGCGACAACCTGTTGGCAATCTTTTCCAGCGACACGCGCATATCCAGCCGCGTATCCGAATAAGTCGGCTGATTCCTGCGTACCTGGACGCTGTTAATCACCCGCAAGCGCGTGCGGGATTCGTAGAAATCCGCATCTGCGGGTGCAAACAAGCTATCCAGCCACTGCCCCGGAAAGCAGACTCCGCGAGATGCCAGGTAGTGCAGGTAGTCGGCGAGCGGGAGCGCAAGCAGAGAGCCCTCCACCGGCCCGCAACCGTTCAACGTCGCAAAATCACGATCTGTCGCGCTCACCGGGAACCGCTGGCGTCGATCCAGAATCTCCTCGACCCTCTGCCCTCGCCCCATGTGACTGTTTGCCGGCAACCCCCGTGGTTCCATCGACAAGGCCGGTGGCGGAACTGGCAGTACCGAAACCGCGGCCGTGTTGCTGGCGACGGCCGGCCCGGCAATAACCAAAGCCATTGCGGCGATACTCGCGCGCACAGAATTATCTCTGCGGCCAAGCCAGCGGCATACTGCTCGCATCAAGGCAGCAATGAAGACAACCGTGGAAAAAAGCATGTCCACATTTCCTGGCACTCGAAAAAGATGGCGGGTCCTGCATCCTGGGCGATGGCATTTCTCCCTGCGCCGCTGCCTTGCGGCTTCAACGGCTCTCCTCATCAGCGTCTTTCCTGTTGGCGGGGCGCTTGCGCAGCCTTCAGCCTCAGAATATTTGCGCCTGTACTTTGAACAGCTGGCCTCAGCACCGGAAACCCCTCGCGCCGTCAGAGCAGAACATCTTTGGGAGGCGGAGAGCCTGGCGCGTTTCTATGCGGAAACCGATTATCGCCCCATCTGGTCAGATGGTGGCCCAATGGATGGCCGGAGCCAGGAACTTGTGGCCGCCATCAACGCCTCCGCGGACCATGGCTTGCCCTTGAGTCGCTACCACCTCGCGGCGCTGAAGCGTCCGGTGCAGGCCAAAACCGTAGCGGCCCGTGCCGAGGCTGACCTGCTGTTGAGCGATGCCTTCTTGCAGCAGATTCGGCATCGCGCTGTGGGCGTGGTGTCGCCGCATTCTTTGGACCCGGATTGGGATATCGCCCCCCGAACAATCGACGTTGTGAGCGTTTACAAGGACGCACTCCGGCGCCCGAACCCGGTCGGGCTTCTGGACGAACTCTGGCCAAACAGCGATGAATATCGCCAGTTGGTCGCACACAGAAAACAGCTGGCCGCGCAGCCGGAAACCACGAGCCATAACATTTCTGCCGGAGCGATATTACGAACCGGTGCCGAAGGCCCCCGCGTCGTGGAACTCAAACAGCGCCTGTATGGGCCCGGGTTGTACGATGCCGTTTTCGACGACCGGCTGCAAAAGACCCTGGCGGCATTTCAGCGCGCAGCGGGTCTCGAAGCCGACGGTGTTCTGGGCCCCAATACTGTCAATGTGCTCAACGCACGAACCGTGGACTGGATTGATCGGCTGGACGCCAACCTGGAACGCTGGCGCTGGCTCCCCGCCGCGGTTCCGGATCGCTACATCCGAGTCAACCTGGCCGCTTTCAAGTTGCGTTTCCTCGAATCGGGCCAGGAAACCCTGCAAATGGACATCATCGGAGGCCGTGTCGCACGCAAGACCCCGGTACTCGCCGAGCCCCTGCGTTATCTGGTTTTCAGCCCCTACTGGAACGTCCCCACCAAAATCGCCGTTGAAGACAAGCTGCCCCAACTCAAGCGCGACCCGGTGGCAATGGACGGTCTCGGGTTCGAGGCACTGGGACGCGGGGACACCGCTTACCGCCCGGTTTCCAGCTTCAACTGGAGCAAGATGACCAAGGCAAATTTCAATGTACAGCTCCGGCAGCGACCCGGGCCGATGAACGCACTGGGTGGAGTGAAATTCATGCTCCCCAACCGGCATGCGGTATATCTGCATGACACCCCCAACAAGGAGCTGTTCGCAAAAACCGAGCGCGACTTCAGCTCGGGGTGCATACGACTGAGCCAACCAGCGACCTTGGCCCAAAAGATTCTCGCGCAAGATAACCAGCAACCGGCGGAAAATATCGAACGACTGATGCAGCGTGCTGAGCCATTCACCGTATACCTGAAGAAACCGATCCCGGTGTGGATCGTGTACTTCACCGCTTTTACCGATGCCGAAGGAAAAGTCCAGTTCCGTCGTGATGTTTACGAGCGCGACGCTCCCATCATTAAGGCACTGCGCGACCTCTGAACCCGATCGTCGGATTAACGCCCGGTTGCGGCCCTAAAAGCCCGGCGCGAGGCCGGGCTTTTCAGGAGTGATTCGTTCAGGGGCGCTGCGATATCGCCGCCAGCTCCACAAAGTGCGCTGCATACCGCGTGGCAATGTCGGTGTAAGCGTTCGGGTCGGCTTGAACGCCCCACTCCGTGTGGTCGTACGAGCCCCCACTGCCACCGAACAGGGCGGTTGCCACACCCAGCACGCTGGCAAAACCCTCGGCAACTTTGCTGCCGGTGGACTGGATATCCACCATCCCGGTGTAGAAGGGTTCTGATGAAACCAGCGGACGCTTGGATGCATAGGTTGCCCAACCATTCATCATGGTGTCGCAGCCCAATTTGTGGCAGTTGATGCTTTCAGGCGTGATGATTTTCAGCATACCGGTGGAGGCCAGTTTTACCGACGTGGTCACCTTGGCTTCGTCGCGGCCGACATTGCGTCCAACAAAGCCGGTGTAGTTGGCGTCACTGCTGGAGACATTGGCGAAGTCGATCATGATGTCGAGGTGCACGCCCGACACGCCGAGTTCGTTGACCATCTTGGCTTCCAGAGATTCCGGGCTACTTCGCGACGCCGAACCGAAGATGTTTTTCAGCGTTCGGCCCGTGCCATCAAAACGCTGATCGAACAGGGTCCACCCGGTGGGCGTGTATACGGTGTAATCCGACTTGCCCAGCGACCAGGCCACCGGAGTGGCCCGCCCTTTGGCGGCAAGCGCTTGGTACTGCGTCGTTCGCGCGAGCTCCGCGTGCGACATCACATTCAGACCCGATGCGGCCAGCTGCTGCTCGGCGCGGGAGCAAACGGTATCGGTGATCGCCTGCAGACGCTCGGTTGTCATGCCTTGCAATTCATACAGGGTGCTGACCTTGGCTTCCACCCGCACCTTGTCGGGGTCCTGGTAGGCGAAGGTGCCCTCTTTGGTCTGCGCAAAACCACTGGTCTTGGTGCCGAAGGCGACGACACATGAGGTGAGTGCGACGCGTTCGCTTTTGCCGCGCTTTTTCGCGTTGGCAGCCTGGACAAACTCTTTAACCTGGGCATTCGCTCCCAGGCCGGGGTTGAATTCCGGCGGTGGCGGCGGAGGGGTGCTGGCGCAGGCAGCAACCAGAATCGCACTGGCAAAGGAAATGGCAGCGGTGGAGGTACGCATGGAGTGAGCGCTCGTGGAACTGGGGAGGCGCAAAATTAGCCCCGACCTCCGCCCGCCGATACCCCCCAACTGGGGGGATTGCTCGACAACGGATTGATTCTCAAACGGTTAAATACCTCTACCTGCCGCGCGGCAAGCATCAGCTCAGGTCGCACTTGGGAAGGCTCCACTTCGCCGCAATTCACGCGCGGTCTTGCCGAACCACAGTCGGCAGGCGCGGCTGAATACACTCTGCTCGGCGTAGCCCAGCAGCAGCGCGATGTCCTGCAAGCTCAGAGCCGGGTCGGCGAGGTACATGCGCGCCATTTCCTGGCGCACCTCGCGCAGCACGACCTGGAACTGGGTGCCGCGTTCGGCCAGCCGGCGATGCAATGTTCTCGTGGAGACATGCATCTTGCGCGCACACCGGGCCAGCGTCGCATCCCCTTGCGGGAGCAGGTTGCTGATGCTGTGCCGGAGCTGGGTCAGAAAGTCATCGTCACCGGCCGTGGGTTGCCGGCGCATCGCATCGGCCTGTTTTTCCAGCAATGCCAGCAGGTGGGGTTCGCTGGTGTTGACCCGCAAACTCAGCGCCGACACGGGCATAGCGATGGACACCCGCTCGCAGTCAAAACGCACCGGGCAGCCGAGCAGCTGCTCGTAGACTGCCACCGGAGACGGCGCCGGGTGATTGAAGCAGATGCCGCTGGGGCTCAATCTCGGTTTGCCCGTAATCTGGCGGATAAAAACGATCAGTGCGGAGAGATAGACCTCATCGGAAAGCTGCGTGGAAAGGCCCTGGTCCGGACTCCAGCTGATGATTACTTCGCTGCCGCGCGCGGTGAGACTCACATCCGAAAAGTTGTGCAGCAATGACTGATAGCGGGCAAAACGCAGCAGGGCGTCTCCCAGCGTTTCGCAGGACATGATCAGATAGCCGAGCGGCCCGGAGTGATACGGACGCACATGGCGGCCGATACGCACCCCCAGGGCGGAGCGTGGCTGCTCGGTCTGGATGTCCTCCAGCAGCTGCCACCACTGCTGCATCGTGATCCGACCGTGCGCCGGGATCGATGCCAGAACCCGCCGGACCGCCGGTGCGGCAACGCCTTCTGCGTCCAGATAGCTGCGAAGCAGGTCCGCGAGATCACTGACGACGTATTGGTAAGCGATGGAAGACCCCCATCTGTTGGCGTGATATATCAAAAAGTATGGCGATATATGTCAATTACTGCCAGCGGGGACTGGCCACAATGAGTCTCAGGCCATGTGGCCGAAATACATGCCTGAGGAGTCCGCCGTGAGTGATGTCATCCACGCCCTGCAATTCATCGTCGCATTCGGTGCGCTGTTCATCGGCGTGATCGTGGCGGAATACTGGTACTGCCAACGCACAGGTCAGTCCGGGATTTACCTGATCAAGGAATCGCTGACCAACATCACCATGGGCTTTCACTACAAGGTGGTGGACGGTATCGCCGTCGCGGTGTTCATCCGCTATTTCTACGACTGGGTCACGCCCTACGGGTTGCAGTACGAACCGGTGCACGGCATCTGGAGCGTGCTGCTGATATTCCTGATCAGCGACTTCGCATTCTGGTGCTACCACTACCTCACACACAAGGTCCGCTGGTTCTGGACCTCCCACGTGACCCATCACTCCTCCACGCGGATGAACTACTCCACGGCCTTGCGCCAGAACTTCACCCTGCTGTTCAACGGGGCGTGGGTCGTGTGGTGGGTGCCGATGGCGCTGATCGGCTTCGACAAGAACTGGGCGACCATCGCCATTGAAGCCAGCCTCGCCTATCAGTTTTTCCTGCATACCCAGCAGGGCAGCATCCTGGATCGCTTCGGCGCCGTGCTGAATACGCCATCCCACCATAGGGTCCACCACGGCAGCAACCCGGCCCAAATCGACACCAATTTCGGGGGAGTCTTGATCATCTGGGATCGGCTGTTCGGCACCTTCGTGGCGGAAAAAGATGCCGGCGAAATCCGTTATGGCCTGACCGAGCGTCAGCCCACCTCGCTGAACCCTTTCTACCTGCAGTTGCATGGATGGGGCGAGATGTTCCGCGATTTCTGGCGCAGCAAGGACCCGCGCGTGTTCGTCAAAGGGCCGGGGTGGTTTACCGAGCATTACCCCACTCTCGCCACGCCCCAAGGTCGCGCCGCAGCCCTGGCACCCTGAGCCACGGCGCGCAGTCTTAACGCTCCACGTGCTCCGGGTACAGCATGCGCCACATTTCAAAACCGCCGTCCAGGCTGTACACCTCGGCGAAACCTTTGGATGCCAGAAACGCCGCGGCGCTCTGACTCGAGTTGCCGTGATAGCAGCACACGATCAGCGGTGCATTCCGGTCGGCGGTTTCGAGGAAGGCGCTCAGATTGCTGTTGTCCAACGGCCGAGCCCCGCGGATGTGGCCGGAGTTGTAGGAACCCGGATCGCGGATATCCACAATTTGCAGCCCGTCTTCGGTGATCCGCTCGGCGAGCGCGTTGGCATGGATAAATTTGAATTCGGCCATCACGTCCATGTCAGCATGTCAATAAACACAAGTGTAGCCTTCGGCTCGCTGACCCGGCTCCGCGACCGCCCACAGCCAGAGGCCGGACTGGGATGACGTGATGGAGATCCGATAGTCTCGCCCCTGGTGGCGAGGTTGTGCGCCGAAGAAATCGATGCGGCCTGGGACACCCTGCGCGACTTCGCCGAGCCGGCACTCCCGGAAACGCTGAACGACTCTTTCCAGGAAGCGCTGCAAAGTTAAGATGGTCGGCGGGATGACCCAGGGGCACCACGGGAGACCCGCATGTCCACGTACAACCGAGGATCCGCAAACCGCATTCTGAGCGCCGTGGCCGGCGACCCCCGCCGGCACCCGCTCGAAGCCCGGCTGTTCAACACCCTCAGCCTGCTGAACGCGCTGGCCAATTTCGGCGGCGCATTCTTCCTCAGCGGCAACAACGGCCCGCTGCTGGCGCTGCAGCTCGGTTTTGGAGTGGCCTTTCTGCTCTGCTATCTGGCCTCCCGCAACCGCGGTTATGGGGTGCGGCTGTACGCCACATTCGTCGGCCTGATGCTGGGCTTCGTCTTCCTCAACATCCTGCGAAACGCCGGCACCCACGGCGGCGCGCATTACTACCTGATCGTCACCGTCATGATTGCCGTCATCGTCGCGCCGGACCGCCGCAAGGCCGCCGTCGCGGTGGCCGCCTGCGCCGTCGTGACCGCTCTGGTACTCGGTGTCGAACTCTGGCGCCCCGCCTGGATACACGACTATGCCCAGCTCGCTCATCGCATTCCCGACGTGTACGGCAACCTATTGTTCGTCGAACTGCTGACGGCACTGCTGGTGCTGGTGCTGGCCCGCAACCTGAACCAGGAACGCGAACTTTCCGACCGCCTGCTGCGCAACATCCTCCCCGACAGCATCGCCGACGAACTCAAACGCCACGATCGCGTGCAACCTCGCGAATATGCCGAAGCCACCGTGCTGTTCACCGACTTCGTCGGCTTCACCCAGACCGCCGAACGGCTCAGCGCCGCCGAACTCGTGCAGGCCCTGGACACTGCCTTCGGCGAATTCGATGCCGTCATCCGGCACTACGGTCTGGAGAAGATCAAGACCATTGGCGACGCCTACCTGGCCGTCGCCGGGATACCCGAACCGCGACCGCAGCATGCGCTGGAAGCAGTGTTGGCGGCCCTGGCCCTGCGTGACCGCATCGCCCGCGCCGCCACTGACGGACGGCTGCATGGATGGCAGGTGCGAATCGGGGTGCACACCGGGCCGTTGATTGCCGGTGTGGTGGGTGAGGCCAAGTTCGCCTATGACGTCTGGGGCGATACGGTGAACACCGCCAGTCGCATGGAGTCGTCCGGGGCGCCCGGACGGGTCAACGTTTCCGCGGCCACCTGGAGCCGAGTTGCCGATTATTTCGACGGCGAGGAGCGCGGCGCCGTGGAAGCCAAGAACAAGGGTGCGGTGGAGATGGTGTTCGTGAACGATGTAAAGGTGACTGGCGCCCTGCCCAACGGTTTGCGTCGATACCCCGGCGACGCCCCGGCCGTCAGAGACCCGGAATCTCAGTCTACGTAGTCGCCGTCATGAACAAAAAGGCCAGGTCGATTATGTGCCGACCTGGCCTTGATGACGATCAACGCGGGGTTACAGATCCGTCACGGCGGTGTGTTCAATCCCGGTCCACTTCTTGCCGGCCTTGCGGATGTTCTGGGGAACATCCTTGTTGAACAGCGCCAGGATTTCGGGGTTGAGGTTCAGGTACAGACGGTCATCAACGACTTGCCACAGGTTGGGGTCACCATCAAACTTCTTGCCCAGCGTGACGCCATAGGCGCAGTAGCCGCCGAACTGCGGCAGATAACGCTCGGGATTCGCCGCAAACAGCTTGCGGTGTTCCTCACTGACAAAGCGGTAGGTCGCCCCCCGATGCACATGCGTCAATGCATCTGAGCCGCGGGTCGGCGTCTGCAGCGTGAAGTAAGCAACAGGGTCATAGCCGTGCAATGCCAACGGCTTACCGGTGATGGACAAACCCTGACTCAGGTTCACTTCATCCGCAGCCTGTACGGCGGGAACGAACGCGACCAGGGACAATGCGATACATGTGGCATGGAAATAGTTTTTCATGAGAACTCTCCTCTTCAGGCGGCTACGGCAAGACGGCTGTTCACCACGGGGAAGTCAATCTCCGTGCCAGCCAGGTGGTTGAAATAGTTGGTGAAAAGATTCAGCGCAATGTGTGCGATGACCTCCACGACCTGCGCTTCTGTCAAACCGGCATCCCGCAAACGGCCCAGTTCTGTCGCGTTGTCCAGCAGGGCGCGTTCGCGCACCGCACGACGGACGAACGCCAACACCACAGCAGCCTGCGGATCACTGGCATGGCCTTGCAGGTTCCGTTGCGTCTCTTCGGCGCTCAGTCCGGTATTTTTGCCCAGCAAGGTATGCGCCGAGGCGCAGTAGTCGCAGCCATTGGCACCGGCGCAAGCCAGTGCGATCTGCTCCCCGAGGGCGGCGGAAAGCTCACCCTCAGCCAGCGCCCCTGACAAACCCAGAATGCCCTTCAATGCTGCCGGGGACTGCCCCAGCGTGCGGTAGATATTGGGAACGCCGCCGATCTTCTGGGTGATTGCAGCGAATAGCTCGGCCGTGGCGCCGGTCGCTTCTTGAGGAATAACAGCACGGATATGTGGCATGGATATCTCCATCGGGTGAAAGGAGATACGATGCTAAGCATTCAGGAGCTTTTATCAATTACAAAAACATAGAAAGCGACTTTAAGCAATATCTACGAGACGAACTGCAATGTTTTATACAATCTCGCTTTCGTCCTGACGCCGAATCACCGACGGCGAGTAGCCGAAACTTTGTGTGAATGCGCGGGTAAAGGCCGCCGATGAGCGGTATCCAACGGCTTTTGCGACCTGCTGGACACTGTGCCGGCGCGCCAGCAGGCGTCGGGCTTTTTGCAGTCGCCAATCCGCCAGATACGCCATCGGACTGTGGCCCAGACGTTCCTGAAACTCTGCCGCAAAGCGACTGCGCGACATGGCCACCGCACTCCCGAGTGACTCCACGGTCCAGTGCTTTTCGGGCTGTCGGTGCATCAGCTGCAAGGCTTTGCCGATACGAGGATCGCTCATGGCGGTCAGCACGCACCGCAGATTGGCATCGTCTTCCGCACACGCCCGCACCGTTTCGACAAACAGGGCCTCGGACAGGCGAATAACCGCGGCCTCCGAGCCGGGCTCCTGCGTGAACATCGCTCGCGGAATCAAGCGCATCAGTTCATCCAGCAGCAGATGCCGAAAACGTAATCCCGCGGTTACCAGCAGGTGATCGGGCAGCGCTTGCAGCAGCGGGTGGTCAGCCCCGGTGGCAAAACTGAAGTGACCGCAGATCATCTCTGTGGTCGCATTTTCCTGCGTGGGTTCGCCGATGGTCAGCACCGGCCCCGCGGTGTATCCGCTGGCGGCTTTGACCTGATCCAGCTCCGCGATGGGCGTGTCCGGTGAATCGGCCAGTACATGCGCAGCGCCCCGCGGAACCAGAATCATGTCGCCCGGCTCCAGCGAAATCCAGCGCCCGTCGCCCATCCCGACGCAGCAACGCCCCCGGAGCATCAGGTGGAAGCGCGCAGCGTCCTCGAATGCCGGAACCTGCACCCCGTAAGGTGGCGACCACGCGGTACGAAAATACAGGGTCCCGCGCAATTCCAGCGTATCGACGACATCACTGAATACGTCCATTTTGATGCATAGGCTCCGGCGTAACAGGACTTATCGTGACATACCACCGCCCGTGATGCCATCGTCGCCGCCCCGTCGCTTGGCTTCCGCAAATCGACATAATGCTGTCGCAACCACGTACGCAGGAGTTCGATTACAGCGCGCTGCGATGTTTCCTCTTTCCCCCCAAAAAAACCCCGCGCATCGGCGGGGCTTTTTTCGTCGCCGGCGGGATGGCAGGCTCAATCGTCCGAGGATTCAACCTCGACCCGGTCAGCGATCAGGACCCCGCCTTGAAGGTCGCCCTTCACTTCCACGCGAACTCCCGTGCGATCCTGAGCGAAGAACTCATCGGCGCTGATTGCCTGGTCATCGACCTCAAAACGGGTGGCCTCTGAAATTTGCACTGCGACGCCGCTCACGCTGAAAGTCTGTGCGGCCGGATCAAAGGCAGCAACCGCGCCTTTTACCTCAACACCCTCGCGATCACCGGTATCAGCGTCATCGCCGTTGTCGCCGTTGTCGCGATCATTGGTGTCGTGGTCGTCATCGGAGATGCCGCGCAGTTCGGATTCCACCTTAAGCGCGTAGAAAGCCCCAGCGACGTTGGGCTGAGTCGAGTCGTACTTCACCTCAACAAACTCGTTTTCGGAGAAGTCGGCAAATGCCGCGCGACGATCCTCCCGCTCAAACACGGTCATCGCATCGGCGTACAGCAGGACCTCGCCGATCTGGAAGGTCATTTCCGCGCCGTTGATCGCGGTCATTGGCCCTTTGACCTCACCGTTGCTGGAACCCGGGCCTACGCGCTCATACTCGACTTCCACCTTGGTTGCGCGCAGTGCAGGCGGCTCGGTACTGGTGACCGTACCCTCCACTTCAACTCGCGCACCATTCTCCAGACCCGGCACCGATAGGCCCGCGTAGTTCACGAGGGTACCCGCCGTTTCAAAGGTCTGGGCCGTGGTATCGAGCGCACCCACCACACCGTGGATTTCCAGTTCGTACTGCTCTTCGACGCGGCGGTGACGATCATCGCCGACCTTCACTTCGGAAGCCGCCAGCGTGGAGCCAAGTAACGTTCCTTCCACCTTGACCGGCGCGCCGTCAGCGAGGAGGCCCTGTACTTCCGCGCCGCTGAAGTCGACGAGCAGATCACCGATCAGGAAGGTTTGCGTAGTCGCGTCCAGCGCCGAAACCCACCCACGCACTTCGGAATCGGCGTCATCACGCTGGCTATCCGCCGTCTTGCGCTCGATCCGCGAGGCGACCACGTCACCATTGGCGTCACGCGAGCCGGAGACCTCCACGTAGTCGCCGACTTGGAAGTCGGCCAGTACGAGACTGGAGTAGCTGTCGTCCGAGTTCTCGGTCACCAGCTCGGTCAGCGCGTCGACGCGCACCGTCTGCCCCAGCACCACCATGCTGCTCGCGGCTACGTCCAGCGTGCTGATGGTGCCTTGTATCTCATGGATGACATCAACATCCGAGAGTTGAATCACGCCATCCACCTTGGCGAGCGAGGTGACGACGTTGGCGGTGATGTTGTCTCCGGGCTGCACATCCGACATGTCACCCGCAGAGCCATCACGGGTGATGGAGCCGACAATCTCGATCACATCGCCACCGAATGTCGGCGTCTCGCTGGTACCGCCCACCAGTCCAGACGCCGACTTGGTCGCCGGCGCGTCATTCGCGGATGATGGGGTTGAATCCGAACCGCCACAGGCTGTCATCACGACCGCCGCAGCGCAGAGTAGGCCTACGGGGAAAAGGGTTTTCATCTGAGTCTCCAGGTTTCAGCTAATCGTGCTACCCGAGCAGCCTACAAGCGAGCAGATTAAAGAGAAGTGAAGACCTCCCCGACACTACCGAAATGTCGTGTGAATACCTGATGCCCGGAATTGTCTCTTGCTACTTCCTTGCCCAAGCCTCAACGCTGATCGTCTTGCCACCATCGCAAGCCAGGGTGCCGCTAAAGCTGGCCGCATAACTTTTGGCGGAGGTGTCATGCATATCCACCTTCTCTCGCCCATCCTGTTGGAGCCGACAGACCGTTCCGTCTTCCAGCGTCAGATCCAGCTGGTACAGGCGGGGCTCCTGGCCGCTCATGCGCATGACCTTTACGGACAGCGCTGCGGTGCCCATGGATTTTTTGTCCTTCGACATGCTCGCGCCTCGCACCATGGAAACCATGGACGTACCGCCGGGGACGACAATGCTTCCACCCACCGAGCCGGTGAGATCCCCGGTATAGGTGGCCTGCCAGCCTTTCTTGTCTGCCGCCAGAGCACCGGCCGACAAGGTTCCCAGGAGCATGCCAGCGACCAGCACCCGAGCGGTTCGGTACCGGCGCCAGGAACCCGCCATCGCCGCGGTTTGGCCCGGTGATTGTTGAGACAGCATCGACATCATGGCTCGAAACCCAAAGAGCGTGAAAGTTGATGCCGAAGTCTCTTTGACGGTCCTCGGCCCTGTCAACCGCACTTTTCTTCGTTTTGAAAGACCTTGCGCCCTGATGAGGAGGGTGATTAGTCTAGGAAGGTCGTTGCCCGAACACGGGGACCGGCATAAGCAGGCTATGGGCTGAGTACAGGAAAAATCGCGGTGGCCGGTTTTTGACAGTTCCTTGAAGGCACGTCAACCAAGCTAGCAGGGTTACCAAGATACCGACTCATGCATACCCGACTGCAAACGCCTCTGCGCATCGTCTTGCTTGCGGCCGCCTACTTCACTGTGGGCAAGCTGTCGTTGCTGCTCGCCATCCCGCCGGGCTTTGCGACACCGGTGTGGCCCTCAGCGGGCATTGCCCTGGCTGCCGTCATGCTGGGCGGGCTCCGGCTGCTCCCCGGTGTCGTCCTTGGCTCCTTTGGCGTCAACCTGCTGATCTCAGCCAACGCCGGGGGCACGGTTTTTACGCCCACGCCAATTCTTGTTGCGGCCGGAATTGCTTTGGGGGCGGGTTTGCAGGCGGCGGTTTCGGCGCTGGTCCTGCGCCGCTTCCTGCCGCTTCCGTCTCCGATGAACAAAACCCGCGACATCTTCGCGGTACTGATCATCGGCGGGGCGTTCGGCTGTCTGATCAACGGCGCGATCGGCCCGGCCGTGCTGGTGCTTGCGGGATTGATACCGGAAAGCGTCTATGGATTGAGTGTGTACACCTGGTGGGCTGGTGACGCCATTGGCGTCGCCCTGTTCACACCGCTTCTGCTACTTGCCGCCAACCCTCAGGTCCCGATCACTCGGAAATTCGTCGTCAGTGTTCCGATCCTCGCATTTGCAGGTCTCACGGCGCTGCTGTTCTTTGGTGCGCGTGCCGACGAGCAGCATCGGCAACAGCTGGATTTCTCGCGTCAGGCGGCCGAGGTCACTGCGGCCTTGCGCTTGGACCTGAACGGATACCTGGACATCCTGACGGCCAACGAAAACTTCATGGCAGCTTCCCGCAACGTGACTTACGACGAGTACACGTCGTTCACCAGCGAGTTCCTGAGCAAGTACCCGGGCATTCAATCGCTGGCCTGGCTGCCCAGAATCCGGCATGAGCAACGCCAGGCACACGTCGCGGCGATGAAGGCGGAAGGCTTCCCCGATTACCGCATCTATGACCGTATCGCCCTGGGACAAACCGTTCTGGCCCCCGAACGGGATGAGTATTTCCCCGTGTCCTATTTCGTTCCCAAGGGGCCAAACCTAGCCTCCGCCGGGCTCGACACTTATGGCCCCGATGGCGTTATTGGCAATGTTCGCAAGGTCGCCCTGGACCGCGCCAGCAGCTTGGCCCGGCCGATTGCAACCGCCCCGCTGTCGCTGGTGCAGGCAGAAACCGAGACTGGGCTCATCGTCTACAACCCGGTGTTCCAGCGCACATCGGCCTTCCCCGAACGCGCGCAGCAGCCCCGAGGCGAATTGCTGGGCTTTGTCGCCGGTGTTTTTCGCGTGGGGCCGATGATCGAGGAAATCGCCGCGCGCACCGAGCACCTCGGCATGGACCTGATTATCTCGGATCTCAGTGCACCGCCCGAACTGCAGAAATTTTTCGACACCCGAACGGCATCCGAAGCCCTGTCGCAAGAGGGGAACGAATCCCATCGCCTGCAGCATCAGGACGTCCTCAGTTTCGGTGGACACGAGTGGGAGCTGCGCTACCTGCAAAAAGCGGCTGCAGCGGTCAGCGGCCAGGGCTGGAACCTCTGGTACATCCTGATTGGCGGGCTGCTGCTCTCGTCGCTGTTCGGCTCTTTCCTGATGGTCATTTCGTCCACAGCAGATGCCGAACCCGCGCTCCATATCAGTGACGAACACCCCAGGAACGCCCTCTGGCTCGCAGTCGGTTCGGGCACGCTGGTTTTTATCGTGTCCGTGCTGTTTGTGCGGCACCTCGAAGCCACCGAGAAGCAAAACACCTTGTCCCTGCTCGAGCGTCAGGCCGAGCTGGTCGCCGATCGCCTGAGCTTTCATAGCCAACAAGCGGGTCTGACCTTGCGACGGCTCGGAAACCGATCCGAAATGTCGGGAGGCTTGCCGGAGAAAACCTGGATTTATGATGCCGGAAACCTGGTAGAAGACATCCCCTTCCTGCGCTCCGTGCTGTATCTCGAGCCTGATCTTCGTGTGCGCTGGCAAGTGCCTGCCGATATCGGCGACGCCGACGCGCTGTCCGCACTCATCGATCAAGCGCGTCGCGAACTGAAGTCCGCCAGCGTCCCGTTCAGCTCAGCCGGCGTCGATCTCTTTACGCCCATCCCCGATGAAGCCGACTCCCCGCTGGTATTGGCATTGGCGCGCATCGAAATTGGCAATCAGACGCAGGGGTATATTGCCGGGCTGCTCGATTTCAATGCCCCTGCAGCCGGCGTTGTGCCCCCCGGCCTTGAGGACGCTGTGCGCGTGCGTCTCACCGACCACAACGTGCCCATATTCGACACATTCCATGGTGGGGAGCGCAGAGGGACTTACCACAGCGAGCTTGTTCCGGCCTTCAATCGCCAATGGACGCTCGATGTCGCCATGAAGCACGACTCTGCACTGCGCCCCACAGCCGTACGCCCACGCCTGATCATGATTGCCGGCGGGATGCTCGCTTTATTGACCAGCTTTGTTGTCTACATCGCCACGGCGGCCAATTACCGCAGTGTGATGCTGCGACAGAAGTCCCGCGACCTGCTCCACAGTGAGCACAGAATCAATGGCATTCTCGAAAACGCGGGCGAGGGCATTTACGGCTTCGACTTGGCGGGGAATCCCCTCTTCGCCAATCCCGCAGCCCTGCGAATTCTGGGTCACCCCGAGAGCGATGTCCGCAAATTCTCACGGCATGAGTTCATTCGGCACGTCCATGTCGATGGCACCCCCATCGCGCCGGAAGACAGCGGGATCCTCGCCGTTCTGGTAGACGGAAAAATCCACTCCAGCGACGAAGAAGCTTTTTTCCACAAGAACGGTTACGCCCTTCCCGTGGAGTACACCAGCGCCCCACTGCGCGACGACAACGGCAGCACGATCGGCGTGGTTGTGGTCTTCCGCGATATCACCGAGCGGAAACGCGCCGAGAACGAGCTGATTGCGGCGAACACGGAGCTGGAGGAATTTGCCTATCGCACCTCCCACGACCTGCGCTCTCCGCTTGTCTCTTCCACCGAACTGTTGAATCTCACCCGTGAGTTCTACAAAGAGGGCGACATCCCGCAGGCGGAAAAATGCCTTGATATGGCCCAGGGAGGCCTGCGCAAGCTGGATACCCTGGTGCAAGACATCATGCTGCTGTCCCGGACAAAGAACATGCAGGAAGATGCCAGCGACGTGGACATCGAGGAGCTGGTGCAATCCGCGATTGCCAAAGTGGCTCATCTGCAGAATTTCGACAAGATCCGCATCGAGACGCACATCGATCTGCCGGGCCCGGTCCGACTTCGACGCTCACGAATCGCTGTGATTGTCGAAAACCTGATCTCCAACGCGATCAAATACCTTGACCCGCAGTCCGAATCACCTTCCTTGAACATCAGCGCCACCAAGCAGTCAGGACACCTGACGCTGGTCGTGGAAGACAACGGGCTGGGCATCCCCGAATTTCAGCGCGACAAGCTTTTTGGCATGTTCAAGCGCTTTCACAGCGAGGTGTCCTTCGGCTCAGGCTTGGGCCTGTACATGGTCCGAAAAAGTGCGGATGTGCTGGGCGGTGAAATTCACTACGAGCCGCGTGAGCCGGGTGCGCGATTTACCTTTTCGATGCCCTGGCCTGAGCGGACCATGCCCAAGACCTAAAGCCTTGACTCAAAAGTTGGCGATCACTTCACCACGCGCCGAAAGACGCGGTGAGCCAATAGCGAATGACTTTCAGGGGTGCACGAAGAGCCGCTGCAATCGAACCTGGGCTACAAAGCCAATCAATACGGAGGTTCAGAGCGGGAAATGGTCGGCGTGGAGAGATTCGAACTCCCGACCCACTGCTCCCAAAGCAGTTGCGCTACCAGGCTGCGCTACACGCCGACAAGCCGCGCATTGTAGCCAATTTTGTAGCGCCCGTCATTCATCTCATACGCCGACAAGGCTTCATTTGGGCGACAATAGGCAGCTGGCTTATATATAACCCCGGCCCATGCGTGCAAAACTGATCGACGGCAAATCCATTTCCGCCACCTTGCGCCAACAGGTTGGCGTCGCGGTGCGTGAGCTCACGGCGTCCGGTAAGCGCCCGCCGGGACTGGCGGTGGTCCTGGTGGGTGATGACCCCGCATCAGAAGTGTATGTGCGCAACAAGGAGCGGGGTTGCGCCGAAGCGGGGGTTTACTCCGAGAAAATCACCCCACCCGCCGATGTCTCCCAGGACGAACTCGAGGCGCTAGTCGACTCGCTCAATGCGCGCGACGATATCGACGGCATTCTGGTGCAGCTGCCGTTACCCGCCCATCTGAATGCCGATGCGATCTTGGATCGCATTGATCCCGCCAAGGATGTGGACGGCTTTCACCCGGAAAACATCGGCCGGCTGCTGCAAAAACGCCCCACCCTGCGCCCGTGCACACCCTACGGCGTGATGAAGATGCTGGAACACGAAGGCATCGACGTCACCGGACAACGCGCCGTGGTCGTTGGCGCCTCCAACATTGTGGGCCGCCCGATGGCGATGGAATTGTTGCTGGCGAACGCCACCGTCACCATCTGCAACTCGCGTACGCGCGACGTGGCCGCGGAAGTGGGACGCGCCGACATTGTTGTCGTTGGCGTTGGCATCGCGGAGTTCGTGAAGGGCGCCTGGATCAAACCCGGAGCGGTCGTCATTGATGTGGGCATGAACCGCACCGAAACCGGCAAACTGGTGGGCGATGTGGAATTCGCCGCGGCAGCGGAACGCGCCAGCGCGATTACTCCGGTGCCGGGCGGCGTCGGCCCGATGACGATTGCCATGCTGTTGCACAACACGCTGCAGGCCTACAGGCAACGCATGAGCTAAACCAGCACTGCCATCCGGCAGGCCGCACAAAGAGGAGACCGGCATGCAGGACTTTGATCCCGTCGACAACATGGTGCGCCAGCGTCGCGAATTCGGCGAACACGGTGGCGTCAACATGTCCATCGAAGCCAGCACCACCTTTACGGTGATGCAGGCGGAAAAAATGCCGGACATCTTCCAGGGCCGTGCTGGCCCGGATCAGGGCGGGTGCTATCTGTACGGCCGCCACTTCAATCCCACGGTCTACGCGCTCGGCCACCAGCTTGCTGCGATGGAAGACGCCGAAGCCGGTTACTGCACCGCCAGCGGCCTGGGCGCCATCTCCGCGGTAGCCATGCAGCTATGCGCGGTCGGCGATCACGCCGTTGTCAGCGACACCATCTACGGCGGCACTTTCGCCCTGTTCAAGGAGTTCCTGCCCAAACGCATGGGCCTGAAGGTGGCGTTTGTCGACACCACCAACCTGGACCAGGTCGAGGCGGCGTGCCGCCAGGGCACCCGCATGCTGTATGTGGAAAGCATGGCCAACCCGACCCTGAAGGTGGCGGATATCCCCGCCCTGGCCGAGATCGCGCACCGCTATGGCGCGCAACTCGTCGTCGACAACACTTTTACCCCACTGATGATTGCGCCGATCGCGCATGGCGCCGATATCGTGGTGCACAGCCTGACCAAATTCATCAACGGCGCATCGGACATCGTCGCCGGTGCGGTGTGCGGTTCCACCGCCTTCGTCTCCAGTTTGATGGATCTGCATGACGGCGCACTGATGCTGCTGGGGCCGACCATGGATCCGCACCAGGCTTCGCAGATCAGCCTGCGTCTGCCGCATCTGGCCTTGCGCATGACGGAACACAGCCGGCGCGCCGACCTGTTTGCCCGTCGCCTGCGCGCCCTGGGAGCTGCAGTTGGCTACCCCGGCCTGGAAGATCACCCCGGACACGCCATGCTGCACCGCCTGGGCCGGCCCGAGTTTGGCTTTGGTGGGCTATTGACCATCGACATGGGCACCACCGAGGCCGCCTTCGCCCTTTTGGACCAACTGCAGAATACGGAACACTTTGGCTATATGGCGGTCAGCTTGGGGTACTTCGACACATTGATGTCATGCTCGGCCGCGAGCACGTCCAGTGAAATGTCCGCCGATGACCTCCGGGCCGCGGGCATCACCCCCGGCCTGGTGCGAATGTCTGTGGGCATTACGGGAACACCGGAACAACGCTGGGAACAACTGGAACGTGCTTACAGGAAAATCAGCACCTCTTGATGTTTTTTTGACCTGTGCTCCGGAGAATGACATGCAGACACTCCGGGACACCTTGAACACCATGATGAACGTTGCCGCCACCGAATTCTGGCTCAACAATATTTACCGCCCCGCCGGTACGCGCTCCCACGGCATGCTGCAAACCGACGAAGCCTTCGTCCAGTGGCTGAACGACCGGGACCCCGAGCAGGTCGTGCAGTTGGTCATGGAAGAAGCGCGCATCTCCGGCCGAAATCCACGTACCGACATCGTTCGTTTCGTGCTGGCTCGCCGCCTGTGCAAGCTCGCTACCCAGCGGGTGCTCAGCGACGCCCAAAGCGCCTTCGTCAGCCGACAAATTCCTGAAGCCGCCGAAGAACCCCCCGTCATCAGCGGGTATGCCGACGGGCGCACCACCCAGGATTGGCTCGCTTTCATGGGTGCCGGCATTGAAGTCCGTCGCGCCTTGCGCTCAGGGCAAAAGCCTCGCGCGGTGGCCGAAGACCTTCGCAACAACAGCGGCGGCCTGAATCTCGATCCGCTGTTCGTCAGTGAATTCGTGCAACAGCACCGCCCCACCGCCCACAGCAGCTAGACGGCTACCCAGCGGCGCATCGCGGCTGCGAATTCTGACGGAAGAATACCGCGCAATTCCGAAGCATCGACACCGCGCCCGCGGGAATTGATATCGTTGGCTCACGGAGACCAGCTTGCGACCGGTGAAGGTGTCGTACGAATGAGCGATCGGCATTTTTCAACCCACCGGACCGAAGCCCCTCTGGGCAAATGGGAAGCCGACCCCGAACGCCAAGCGATCGGTCAGGCCATCGGCGACGATCGTCGCAAAGTCCTGATCGGCGCATGGGCAGTGACCGGCATTCAGGCCTTTCTGCTACTGATCGCGATCCCGTCCCGCGACATTCCCCCGCTGAACCTGCTGGCGTTGAGCACGGCCGTCACCATTCAACTGGTGCTCGCGATCGTTTTGCACCTGGTGGCACAGAAGCACATCTACAGAATTGTCAGCGCCTGGCTCACCCTGATCGGCTTCAGCCTGGTCGCGCAGTTAACGACCTTCTACTTCGGCCCGGAACGCACGGCCATCCTCAACGGCACGCTGCCGGTTCTCTCCATCGCGATTTCGCTGGTCATTGTGCTTGCGGGCACCATCCTCAAGCCGCACGATGCGCTGCGCTACAGCGGCATGCTCATCGTTGCCCTGATGCTGGTTACCAGTGTGCACACGTGGCTATTTTGGGAACAGGCCGCTACGCACTACGCCATGATGCTGATGCTGGTGGATGTCTTCCTGATCGCGCCGCTCACCATGCTGCTGGTTTTCGAGCAACGCCGAATTCATACCGTTGCGGTGCGCGCTTTGCAGCAACTCGCACACCAGGAACGCGAATCCAGCCGGAAAAATCGCCAGCAGAGCATGCGCGACCCCCTCACCGGCACGCTCAATCGCCTGGGTATCACCGAAGCCTTGAACTTATTGTTGTCGCACCAGGCCCATACCGCCATCGCTTTCGTGTCCATCGCCAACGCGCACAACGTGCGCCAGCAGAGCGGCGATTTTGGGTATGAAGACCTGCTCTGCCAAGCCGCACAACTGCTGCTCGCATACGCACCTGAGCCTGTTGTCAGCGGACGTCACGATGCCGCCGATTTCATCATCTGGCGCCCCGGCGAAGTCAGCCCTCAGGAATGGAGCCACGAGATCAGAACAATTGCCGACAACCTGCGCAAGGATCTCACCAGCGATTCCTATCGGCCGCAAATTACCGTTGGAGAGGGCTTGTTCGAAAAAGGAACCTTACCGGCCGTCGCCCTGGAAGACCTGAGCTTTCGCGGTTTTATGCATTCTATCCGCGATTGAAGACCGGCAACCTGCAGCCACCGCCACTCACAGCGACTGCACACTCACCGGCACCCCATTGACGGCCGCATTGCCCGTCAGCGGGTCGACGAAAGCCGCGTCGGTGATGTCATTGGCACTGATCCCGGCGTGTTGCGAGGCAATACCCAGGCGAATACCGGCTCGGTCGTGCCCCCATCCGTGCGGAATCGACACCACCCCCGGCATCATGTCATCGCTGGCATGGACCATGATCTGAACGGAACCGGTACGCGAGGTCACTGCAACCTGTGCGCCATCCTGCAGCCCCCGTGTGCGCATGTCGTCGGGGTGCATCAGCAGCTGATCGCGGGGCTTGCCTTTGACCAGACGCTGCGAATTGTGCATCCACGAATTGTTGCTGCGAACATGCCGGCGGCCAATCAGCAACAGTTCGTCCTGAGCCGGAGCGCCAGCAGCGAGTTGCGCATCCACGCGATGAATATCGGCCAGGTAGAACCCATCCGCCAGGTTGATCTGCTTGTCCGCGGTCTGCAGGCGGCCCGGCAGGCACGGCTGCAACGGCCCCAGATCCACCCCATGCGGTTGCGCCTTCAGCGCCGCCAGCGACAGCTCTGCCGGATGCCCGGCCGCCTTGCCATAGCGGCCCATCTGCAACCCCATCTCGATGATCTGCTCGGGGCGCGGCATGGGCCGCGGCTTGCGGCCGGTCTTTTCCGCATAGCGGGCGCCCAGCTGCTGAAATATCTCCCAGTCGTGGAAGCTGCCCTCAGGCTTGGGCAGCACCGGCTCGTTGAAACGGGCGACGTTGCGCACGGCGAAACTGTTGAAGATCAGGTCGTAGTGATCGTGCTCCAGCGTGGTCGTGGGGGGAAGCACCACGTCGGCGTAGCGCGTGGTCTCATTCAGGTACAGATCCACCGAGACCATGAAGTCGAGCTGCTCGAGCTGCGCCTCCAGCGCCTTGCCGTTGGGTGTGGACAGCACCGGATTGCCGGCGGAGGTCACCAGCGCCCGAATCTGACCTTCACCGGGCGTCGCCATCTCTTCGGTCATGCACACGGCCGGCAGCTCGCCCGAGAATTCCGGCAGCTTGGCCAGGCGACTCTGCCAGCGATTGAACGCCCCCGGCCTGCTGGTCGGCGACTCCACCATGTCCACCGCAGGCTGGGTGAACATGGCCCCACCCGGGCGATCCAGATTGCCGGTGAGGATATTCAACACATTCACCGTCCACAGGCACAACCCCCCGTAAACCTGGGTCGAACACCCCATCCGGGCGTGACAGACCGCCGACTCAGCCCCGGCAAATTCGCGGGCAATCTGTCGGATGTTTTCCGCGGGGATGCCACAAGCCGGGGCGACGCGCTCCGGTGGGAACGCGGCGACCGCGCGGGCGACGTCGTCCTTCCCGGTGATGTGCGGCGGCAGCTCCACCGTAAGGTTTTCATCGAACAGCACATGCAACAGCGCCAGCAAAAACGCCGCGTCCTGGCCAGGGCGTATTGCGTGATAGGCATCCGCAACCTGCGCCGTTTCGCTGCGCCGCGGGTCGATGACCACCATCCGCCCACCGCGGGCTTTCAGTTCTTTGAGCCGGCCCGGGAAGTCCGGCACCGTCATCAATGAGCCGTTGGAGGCCATCGGGTTATAGCCAATGGCCAGAAAATACTGGGTGCGGTCGATATCCGGAATCGGCACCATCAATTGATGCCCGAACATCTTCAGAGCCGCCAGCTGGTGGGGCAGCTGATCCACCGAGGTGGCGGAAAACCGGTTGCGGGTTTTGATATGGCCCAGAAACGTACTCGCGTGGGTCAGCGAACCGTAGTTGTGCACATTGGGGTTGCCGAAGTACACCCCGACTGCATCATCGCCATGCGTGGTCGCAATCTCGGCGAGCCGGCTGGTGACCAGATCAAACGCCGCATCCCAGGAGATTTCCTCCCAGCCGTCGGCCGTGCGTCGCAAAGGCCGGCGTATGCGGTCCGGGTCGTTTTGCAGATCCTGCAACGCGACACCCTTGGGGCAGATGTGCCCCCGGCTGAACGGGTCGGCCCTGTCCGGCTTGATCGACAGCACCTGGCCATCTTCCACCTTGATCTCCAGGCCACAGATGGCTTCGCACAGGTTACAGGCGCGGTAATGCGTTGTTGTCATGGTGTCTCCCGGTGGATTGGCCAACAGAGCCAAGTCGATGCACCTTTGCGAGTGTACGGCGAGCCGCGGCCTGCGTCAGTGGCAGCACCCTACCCGCCAGTCTAAGATGAGCGCCCTGCAATCTGACCTTATAGAGCCCCCTCCATGCCGTCCATCACCTCACCGCTCGCCCTGGCCTGTGGCCAAACCCTGCCCAACCGCATCGTCAAATCAGCCATGAGCGAAGCTCTGGGCACGATGGACAATCGCGTCACCCCCGAGCTGGTTCGCCTGTATCAGCGCTGGGCGCAAGGCGGCACCGGGCTACTGGTGACCGGCAATGTCATGGTGGATCGCCGCGCACTGGGCGAGCCGGGCAACGTGGTGCTGGAAGACGAGCGCGACCTCGCGCTGCTCACCCAATGGGCCTCTGCCGCGACCGACAATGGCAGCCAGATCTGGATGCAGATCAATCACCCCGGCCGGCAGTCGCCCAAGGGTCTGAACGCACAGAATCTCGCACCGTCCGCCATCGGTTTTGGCAAGAGCATGCAGGCCTTTTTCGAGGTTCCGCGCGCCCTGACCCACGACGAAATCGAAGACATCATCGCGCGCTTCGCCAACGCCGCCGCCATCGCCCGCAAAGCCGGCTTCAGCGGCGTGCAGATCCACGGAGCCCACGGCTATCTGGTCAGCCAGTTCCTGTCCCCGCTCACCAACCAGCGTGACGATCAATGGGGCGGCAGCCCGGAGAACCGCCGCCGTTTCGTGCTGCGCCTGCTCGAAGCGATGCGGGCCGCAACGGCAGCGGACTTTCCCATCGGCATCAAGCTGAATTCCGCCGACTTCCAACGCGGTGGTTTCAGCGAAGAGGAATCATTGGACGTCATCGCCGCGCTGGCCGAAGGCGGCATCGACATGATCGAGATTTCCGGCGGCACCTATGAAGCGCCGGCCATGACCGGCAAACGCGCGTCCACCCAGGCCCGTGAAGCCTACTTTCTGGATTTCGCCGACAAGGTGCGGGCGCGGGTCAAAACGCCACTGATGGTGACCGGTGGATTTCGCACCCATGCCGGCATGCAGGCCGCCCTGGACTCGGGCTCGCTGGACCTGATCGGCATCGCCCGCCTGCTCGCCATCGAACCCGATGCCGCCCACCGCATACTCAAAGGCCAGGATCCGCTGCACCGCGTGCGCCCGATCAAAACCGGCATCGGGCCCGTAGACCGCGCCGCGATCATGGAAGTGACCTGGTATACCCGCCAGCTCAAACGCATGGGACGCGGCCGGGAACCACGGCCCAATGAGTCCGGCCTTAAAGCTTTCGCCCTCAGCCTGGTCGACTCGGGCGTAGGAATGCGGCGGACGCGGCGACTGCGCGCTGCCTGATCGCAAGCGCAAGAAGTGTTACCCGGGGTAAGAACGCCAGGCTTCCAGACCCTGGCGGTGGCTCCAATCCACCCGCCAGGGGTAATCGCGTAGCGCCGTCAGCCGCTGAATTCGCCGTAAACCACCCGCGCCCACTGGCTCAACACTGGCGACATTCGCGTCGGCATTGCTGACTTGGGGGCCTCAACAGGCGCTCACGGTGAGGTTGATTCATCGGGAAACTCATGCGCCACGAGATGTGCAAGCGCGTCTTCCAGGGCGCGGCGTGCTTGAGCCGTCGTGTGGTGCAGCATCATGTGGATGGTCGCATCCGCCGCGTTGCGGTTCTCGCAATCGCGTGAGTAGTCCTCAAAGGCGACCAGGCGGGTAACCAGTGAGACGAGGTGCTCAGGGCACTCACACCGCACTGATGATGAGCGCTTCGCCCAGCGATGAAGCTCGAGCGGCGTATACCGCCGCGCCGGTGGGGGCTGGTGCATCCAAAGCTCAGGCCCCTCGTCAATCTCGTCGGGTTCAGGCTGAGGAACCGTACCAAGCAGTGCTGGCAGCATCCGCTGCAAGCTGTCGAGACGCGTGGGCGCTGACACCGTGTGGAAGCCTGCACGATGCAGTATCGCGAGCTGCCCCGAGGGGGCGAACTGATAGACCACAACGGTGACCGACGCCGCGTAGTGTCGCGCCAATGCGCCAATACCCCGCACGGTTTCCGGATTGATGATCGGCTGTTCCACGATCAGCACATCGACCGGCGGCGGAGACTCAGCAAAAGCCGCATCCGCAGAATCGTGAATCGCTGCCGGCAACAGATTGGCGTTGCCGCCCGCGGGTATGCCCTCGCGAGCCTGCAGCGCCAGCGAAGCACCTACGATGGCGATCGCCACCGGCCCCTCATGCTGCGGCCGGAAATCTTCGAGAGCCCCCACCCGCTCACCAAGCTCCGCATCGGACAGTGACGCAACGGTGGAGATTGCGTGACCCGCGTCCACCAGGCGCCGCAGCAGCGTCAAACGCGCAAGTTGCGATCGACTGTAGAGACGCCCATTACCGGGCGTGCGCTCGGGCTGCACGACTCCATACCTGCGCTCCCACATCCGGATGGTTACGGCAGGAATCCCGGTCAGGCGCTCGGCTGCGCCGATTTTGAATTTCTGAGTGTGCGCGTCATGCATGTACAAATCCTAATCATCACACTGTTTTCAGTGCGACTTTCGGGGCATTCTGCGGACTTTTTTCTTAGTTGTCTATTTTTTGTTGATTTTTATGTTGACTTGTATACTTTTTGTATTATTATTTACCCAACAACAGAAACAAGACCCTCCCCCCGACCGGGTGTCCGCTGCTCGGTCTTGCAAAAAGTTGCCCTCCCCCTCCGTCCGGGCAACTCCTCAATGGCCGCGGCGCCCCTTCGCCGCGGCCATTTTTTACTTCGCGCTCCCAGGTAACGCCCGGCCCCGACAACGACATCCCATGAACACCGACAACATCACCGCGAATATCCGCATCACGAACCTGCGTTTACGAACATATATTGGGTTCAATCCGGAGGAACGCGCCAAACCTCAGGATGTCGTGATCCAGATCGCAATCGATCACGCAGTCAGGGACGAGGCCTTTCAGGACGACGTGGGGGCCGCGCTTAACTACAAAATCATCACCAAAGCCGTCATCGAACATGTCGAAAACGGTCGGTTTCTGCTGCTCGAGCGCCTGACAAAAGACGTGCTGGACATCTGCAGCGCCGACCCGGCCGTGCTGCGCGCAACCGTCACCATCGACAAACCCCACGCCCTGCGCTTCGCCGATTCGGTATCGGTGACCCTGCAGTGCGACAAATCCCCGTTTGCATCCACGAGAGACAACGCTCATGACCATGCCAGCCATTCGCATCACTACGCATCCTGAGATCAGCGCTGAAGCCGCCCTGGTCCGCGAGACCCTGATCCGCCAGGGGCTGGAAACCCCCATGATCGACACCCACCTGGGGCCGGAACAAAAGTACGAGCGCATCAAAGCGGCGATGACCGATGTTCTGAACACCCTGGGGCTGGATCTCACGGACGACAGCCTGCAGGAAACCCCGCACCGCATCGCGAAGATGTATGTACGGGAGATTTTCTCCGGCCTGGATTACACCCGCTTCCCCAAGCTGTCGCTGATCGACAACAAGATGGGCGCCAACGAGATGGTGAAGGTGCGGGATATCGACCTGACCAGCACCTGTGAGCACCACTTCGTCACCATCGACGGAACGGCCAAGGTGGCCTACATTCCGAAGAAGAAAATCATCGGCCTGTCGAAGATCAATCGCATCGTTCGGTTCTTCGCACAACGCCCACAGGTGCAGGAACGACTCACCCGGCAAATTCTGGTTGCCCTGCAGACACTGCTGGAAACCGACGATGTGGCGGTGAGCATCGATGCGACGCACTACTGCGTAAAGTCGCGCGGGGTGATGGATTCCAACTCGCAGACCAGCACCACCGCTCTCGGCGGCTGCTTTAACGAGAATATCCACACACGGGCCGAGTTTCTGCACCCGTGAAGACAGGGCACACACTGATCACCGGTGTCGGGCGCCGTGCCGGGCTTCACCTGGCCCGCAGCTTTCTGACGCGGGGCATGGGTGTCGTCGGCACCTATCGTCAGCAACATCCCGCACTCGCGGAACTGAAAGCACTGGGCGCCGAGCTGCACCGCTGTGATTTCACCAACCCCGAAGACATCACCAACCTTGTCAGCATCGTGCGAAACCAGCATGCCAGCCTGCGCGGCATCATCCACAACGCATCGCTGTGGCTAAGCGATGATTGCGAGCTGCCGCCACACGAGCTGATCGACACCCTGTTTCGCGTTCATGTCACCGCCCCGTACCAGATCAACAACACGCTCAGCCCGCTACTGCTGCAGCACGCCGGAGACTATGCCGACATCATTCATATCGGCGATTACGTGACCGCCCGCGGCAGCAAAAAGCACATGGCCTATGCGGCCAGCAAAGCGGCGCAGGACAATCTCACGTTGTCTTTTGCCCAGAAACTGGCCCCGAAGGTCAAGGTGAACAGCATTGCCCCTGCTCTGCTCGCATTCCATGACAGCGACCCGGAGGACTACAGGACCAAAGCGCTATCAAAAAGCCTGCTGGGGAAAGAAGGCGGGCTCGAGGAGCTGGAGCACACGGTGCAGTATCTATTCAACAGCGGCTACATAACTGGCCGGGTGTTGGCACTGGATGGCGGTCGCCATCTCCGCTAGCCACGCCCCTTGGTTACCGTGCCCACCAGCAAAGCCACCGGCGACGACAGCCGCACAACCAAACCTGGCTCCCGACGGCGTAAACGCACCTGCATCGTCTGCGATGAAGTCAAAGCCCGACACACCTCGCACTGGGATCTGGACGCTTTGACGCATGCCGAACTTGCCGCCGTCTTCAACGACGGCAGGCCACCGGAACTGCCGTCCTGGCGGGCCTACCTGCGGGCATTCGGATGGACCTTTTTCCTGGTCGGAACCCTGGCCCTTGCGTACTCGCTGTTTTTGATGCTGAAGTCGAATGCGATCGCCTAGATCGCCAGCCGACGCAATACAGGGCCTTCAGAAGTGGGAGTTTTCATCGCGAAACTGGCTTGGTGTCTGCCCAGCCCACTGGCGAAACGAAGTGGCGCGGGCGAGCCACTCGGTTTCCTCAGTGCCGTCTCGTGCTCACCTGTGCAGACAGCCGGATGGCCACGGCGCTTTCCAGCGCTGCCGTCAATGCTTGAGCGCGCGGCTCCCCCGGAGCGGACTCCAGCAGTGCCTGTTTGTCCCACACCGACAGGGGCGCCTGCATCGCAAGGGCCCGCAACAAATCCGCGTTGCTCAAGTTCTCGGCCGCAGCGCGATTCAGTTGCATCCCCTCCGGCAACATTTTTGCGACAAGGCCGCACAGTGCGTCACGATCCATCGGAAAATCCGGCTCGTCGCCCGCAGCGATGTCGCCCGCATAATTTGACCAATCCGCCCTCACCCGCCGGAAGCCCCCGGGATGCAGTGGCAGCTCCTGCACCAATGCAAACCGGCCCACCCCGGTTAGCATCAGCGCGATGCGCCCATCCGCCTGACGCTCGTAGGCCTCGATCACACCGGCGCAACCCAGCGGCATCAGCCCTGGCGACTGGTGCTGATCACCCAGCCCCGGGTCGGGGTGAACCATCCCGATCAATCGATCACCCGCCAGCGCATGCTCAACCATCGCCAGATACCGCGGTTCGAAGATGTTCAGCGGCAGCAATGCTCCGGGCAGCAGCAACACACTCGCCAATGGGAAAACGGGAACTTCGAGCGGAAGCCGGCTGACTTGAACTTCACTCACGACCTGAGCCTCATGCCAGATGAAAGGAGTAACGCGCCTCAGACCCCGTTTGTACGGTTTTTGTTTCATTTTTACCTACAATTTTTCTGTGCATCGCAGCGATCGCGGCTCTCGACGAAGACCCGATACGCGGCACATCTTCGATCGACATCCACGCCTGGCCAACGCCCCACCCGAGAGAACGCCCTACTCATGAGCTCACCCCCTGCGAAAAACCGACCAACACACTTGTCGGAAGTCATCGAAGTCGAGCGGGAAATCGATGCTGTCTTCCGCTACCTGCTGGATTTTTCGACCATCGAACAGTGGGACCCGGGCGTCTATCGCGCCCGCAAAACCACGCCAGGGCCAGTGCAGGCCGGAACACGTTTCAAGATTGATCTGAACCTGCCGCTTGGGCGCCAGCCCATGTCCTACGAACTGGTCCATGTCGTGCCCGGCAAAACGCTGGTCCTCAAAGGCACCGGCGTGGGATTTACCGCCAAGGACACCATCACCCTGGAACCCGGCGGCACAGGCCGCACCCGGATTCATTACTCAGCCGAGTTGGCATTTACCGGCGCGAGACGCCTGCTGGTTCCCGCGATGCAGCCCCTGCTGCAGCGCATTGGCCGGAAGGCCGTCAATGGCCTGAAAACCGCCCTGACCATCAGCCCGCCCATAGCGCCGAAACCGCACATCACACTGGAGGAACGTCTGCTGCTGCCGGCGGCAGCCAACTTCACCGAGCGCGGGTACTTGAAGATGCCGAACAAGGGCCTGAGCGAGCGCCTGCACGGAAAAACCGCCGTCGTCACCGGTCCCACCTCGGGCCTGGGACTGGCCAGCGCCTGCGAACTGGCCCGACTGGGCGCACGGGTCGCGCTGGTTGGGCGCGACCGGGCGCGCCTGGAAACCGCCCGTAAAGTCATTCAGGACTTCAGCGGCTGCTCCGATGGGGAGCTGCCCCTCTTCTGCGCGGACCTCTCGCTGCTGGCGGATGTGCGCCGGGTCGCCGGTGAGATCCTCAACGCCGAAAAAACCCTTGATGTTGTGATCAACAACGCCGGGGCGCTCTTCAGCGATCGGCAGGAAACCCCGGAAGGGCATGAGCGCGCACTGGCGATCAATTTGCTGGCTCCGTGGCTGCTTACGAATGCACTTCTGCCGCGATTGAAAGCCTCGAATGCCCGCGTCATCAACGTGGCCAGCGGCGGGATGTACCTGCAACCGGTGCAACTGAGTGACATGCAGTACCGCCGGGGGCAATACGATGGTAGCAAGGCCTACGCCCGCGCCAAACGCGCCTTGGTGGATACCACCGAGCATCTCGCCGCAATGCATCCCGACGTTCGATTCAACGCCATGCACCCGGGCTGGGCCGCCACACCCGGCGTCAGCAAATCCCTCCCCGGCTTTGAAAAGATCATCGGCAATCGCTTGCGGGATTCGCGCATGGGAGCCGACACCATCATCTGGCTCGCCAGCAGCACGGAAGCTTCAAAAGCCAGCGGTTATTTCTGGTTTGACCGCATTGCACGCCCGACGTCCGTCATTGCCGGAACCGCCACATCGCCCGCGGATCGTCATCAGCTCATCGCCTGGCTGGAACAGACCACCGGTGAAGAAGCTTCCGCCGCGTGAAATCTCTGAACATGGATGATGAAAGGGCGCAATGCAATCAAATAGACTGAACGCCATGTCGGTCACACCACACACCCGCGCACGGGTTGCAGCCCTATTGGGCCGCGAACCGTTGGGCTTTCAGGCCATCGAAGTCGCCGCAACAGACGGCCAACCCATCGTCATCCGAGTCGCTTCGCTTGTTGCGGGCAAGCCCTTCCCCACCCTGTTTTGGCTAGTGGACCCTGAACTCACCTACCGCATCGACCAAGCAGAGGCCGCAGGGGTAATCCATTGCTTTCAAGCCCAGCTCGATGCTGACTCAACACTCAGAGCGCAAGTCGTGGCCGACCACGAAGCTCACATAACGCTTCGGAACAGCTACCTCACGCAAAACTGCCGGAACCAAATCGCCGAGCTAGGCTTCAGCGAAGCCCTTGAGCGAAGGGGTATTGGCGGAATCGCCAACTTCCGGCGCATCCGTTGCCTGCACACGTGGTACGCCGCCCACCTGGTTGTGCCAAACACGATCGGCGCCATGCTCGATGCCTGGTGGCAAGACCAAGCGATGCGCTAGGTCAAGTCTTGCTGCTGAAGCAGTCCCTTTCGGCCCTCTGCAAACCCTCGGCTCGCTCGCGGCTTGGATAGCAAATTAAAAAAAGCTGGCCTTCAGCTGTCATTTGGCCGCAACCCGCCCGACACCAACAAGACGAACTCCGGCACGCCGGACGCGCGCAATAAGTAGACCTACGCGTAACAAATCAAGAGACCCGAAGTTCTGACTTAGGCGGTGAGTGAGACGATACAGGCCGCGCAAAGTCCGCTTGAGGCTGCCAGTGTAGGCCGCGGATACTTGCAGAGGGCAATGCAGCGTTGGCAAGCGCGGAGAACAGCGCGAGAGAAAACCAGCAAAGGCATGGATGCCAACCCAATGGTCGCTAAAGTCGCGAACCCAACAGCCGCGTCGGTTAATCCGGCTGCGGCTGTGGGTTTAGGTTTGCGTTCTCTTACAAACCGTTGACTGCGTCGTAAGCGTTAACGAACGGGCCCGTTAGGCCACCAAACAGCGTCAGCGGGAAACTGCTGGAAGTGGCGAGAATGCGTGCGCGGGCATCCTGGCCTTTAACGCCCAGTTCGGCGAGCAAGGCGGCAATGCCAGCGACTTGCGGGCTGGCCATGGAGGTGCCGGCGATCGCGTTATAGCCGTTGTAACCGCAGTAGCCGGCAATATCTTCCGGCCAGGCCGCCAGAATGTCGCTGGCGCAGCCGAGCAGTGATGCGCCACCTGGCGCGACGACGTCAATGCCCAAGCCCCAATCACTGTAGTACGCCGGGGTTGATCCCGGACCATGAGCGGCAACACACAGGCCACCGTTGTTATACAGCTCGCCACCGCCACAGAAAGGGAGGGAGTCATTACCCGCGGCTACCGCAACCAGCACACCGGCATCAGCGGCGCGGGTAATGGCATCTGCAAAACCGGCATCGAGTGACAGCACCGGGTTGGATATGATGATGCCCAGGCCATAAGCGGCGCCCAGCGACAGATTGATGACGTCGGCGCCATGCGCTACCGCCCAATCGATGCCCGCAACGATGTCGGACGTGGCGCCAGAACCTTCGGCGTCGAGTACGCGGATCGGCATAATCTTGGCATCAGGAGCGACACCGGTTGTGCCTTTGCCGTCAGCCGGCGATACGATCGTGCCAGCGACGTGGGTGCCGTGACCATTGCGGTCGTCAACATGATTACCAAAACAGGGCTTGGGACCACCCGCGGGGCAGACATAGCTGACCGGGGCGACAATTTTTCCGGCGAAGTCCGGATGAGTCAGATCCAATCCGGAGTCGATAACCGCGACCACAACGCCGTTTCCTGTAGCGATCTGGTGGGCCTGGTCCACGTTCATTTCATCCAAGGCCCACTGCTGTGAACGTAGGTCCGCCGTGGTGGCTGCATTGGCGGCAGCAGCGCCGAGAGCGAGCGACAATGCAGCGCTTGCTTTAAAGGTTTTGAATGAAAACTGAGTCATGAGAAATTCCAGCCTGTGTTTTGAAAATGCGGGACAGCGAGGAAAAAATCCGGTCGTCGCCCGAGACCATGTTGAGGAGCAGGAATTCTGCTGGTACACCGCGAAGGAATCTGTAGTGCACTCAGTGCATGTATGTAGTGATTGCACTACATGACTGAAGCGCAAGAGAACCGTGCGCACTTGAGCTGTTCATTCGTGAACTAGGCTTGCCGGAGTCGTCGCTCTTCGCGAGCCGCATTCAGTTGTGCCAATGGAACAACCCTCAGGCTAAACCGCTTCGGCTTGCCCGACCGCAAGGCACGCCGCTTCGGAAGATCAGGCCAGCATCCTGCTCACGTCAGGAATGTTCTGGAGCGTAAATTCACGGCACTGGAGCCAGAAACCACGTTGGTCACCGACATCACCGATGTTTGGACGCAGGAGGGCAAGCTCTAATCGGGGCGGCCAGTTCATCAGCAGCGATTACCAGGACTACCTGGCAAGGAATCCGCTGATCTGCAGCATGAGCGCTATCGGCCATTGTGGCGATAACGCTGCTTGCGAGGGCTTCTGCGGGATGCTGAAAAGGGAACGGATCAACCGTTTCAGCTATGGAACCACGGATGTCGCGAGGTCAGATATTTTTTGACGACATCGAGCGATTCCATAATCCTCGAATGAGGCGAAGAGTCGCCGATAAGGATCAGAAGCTCGACGCCATTTTCAAACCGTCCGTGGAAACGGGTTAGAACCCGGCAGCGCCTCGGTCGTGACGATGGACAGTCCGGGTATTCATGACCAAGGGGTGATGCCTTCAAAGCTATCGCCGCCCCAAAACTGGGTCGCCTTCCAAATGGATATCCCTGCGCGGAGAACAGCTAGAGGCTAGGTTTCTGGCTACAGGCAACAAGTGCTGAAAGACACATTTCAGCGTAACTATCGATGAGCCCTGACCACTCCTCCTGAGGGCGAGATGCCACGAGCTTTGCAAAGGGCTCCATTTGATTCATCAGTATCAACATTCGGCGCTGGAGTTCTGCGGGTTCGGCGTGGGGAAACAGCGGTTGGAAAATCTCCACTGCCAGCTTCGAGTTACGTTCAGAGTCAGCGAGATCGAGCAAAACAAGCTCCGGGTCAGTAGCCATTGCCGCTCGCAGATGCCCTCTGTAGGGCTCACGGACGTGAAGATCGCAATAAGCTGTGAACGCAGCCACCAACGCTCCTTTCTCGTTTCCTTGTTTCGGGTTGGCCAGCCCTTCCGTGATGAGAATTCGGTTCTCTTCGAAAATAGATCGCGCCAACTCAATCAGGATTGCTCGTTTATTCGGGAAGTAACGATACAGCGCGGGCTTTGAGAGTCCGGCCCGCTTTCCAAGCATGGTCATGGAAAAGCCGTCAGTGCCATGTAACTCAATGAGTTCGCGAGCAGCAGTGAGTATCTCAGCAAGCGTCTTCCGGGAGCGCACTTGTTCCGGGTGCCGTCGGAGAGGATGTTCTTGGATTTGAGTCATACATTGACAATACCCAATACGTGACCCATAGTCACGTGCGCAAAGGCGACCATCAGTCGCATATGCAAATTCATCCAACGTGATGCGTCAACTTCTGAAGGACAACCGAATGAACGCACTATCCCGTGTCTTTGTATTCAAGATCTCTGCAACCATCATCGTATGGTGTGTGCCGATGTTGTTTTTTCCATCCGCGGTGTTGGTGGCTGCCGGGCTGCCTCACCAGCCGAATGACTTCATGTTCATCCGGATGCTTGGTTGGGCCTATCTGGCGCTCTGCGTTGGCTACGCATTTGGTTTGCGCGCCTCATTGAAGGGCTTGAGAGCCCTGGGACCGATTTGGGTAGGCATCGTGAGCAACGGCGGTGCTTGCGCACTGATGCTTTACTTCGGGCTGACAGGCGCATGGGGCGATATGTCCGCCGTTATCAAGTTCATTCTGTGGAACTCGGCCGCGGCGACCGCAGCAATCACGGCGGGACTATGGATCTGGGGAATTCGAGGAAAAGAACCGCTGGCTTAGGTTGATCGTAGCGAACAGGGGCACGATGGTTCGTCGGTCCAGACCATAGCGACCGTTGGGTCATTGCCAGCAGCCGGTCGCTCTCTGCCCTAGCCGCATTTAGCTCGTTTCTAACTACGGCAAGCAAAATGGAAAACGAAGTTGCAGAGCCAGGTAGAGGTTCCGTGTCCTCAAACTCAACCGGGTTTCTCGCGACCACCTGTGGCGAAGTCGCAGCCTGAGGCCGCGCGGGGCCATGCGCCGAAAGTACCAGTAGCCGGATGTGTGGCGGACCATGAACTGCGCCATGCCGCTAGCCCGAAACGCAGTCCGAAAACGTAGTGCGCTCTGCTTTTCTTGCAAATGCCACGATATAACCCCTTGTTTTTAGAGGGGCTTTCTGACGTAATGGTGCCGGCTGAGGGATTCGAACCCCCGACCCCCTGATTACAAATCAGGTGCACTACCAGCTGTGCTAAGCCGGCACGGTCTTGTGCAAGGGGCGCAAGTTTACGCGGATTGTGCGGGCTTCTCCACCGTTCGGGCGTAATCGGCCAAACCGCGGGTGACGAGCTCAGGCTCGATGCGGATTTTCAGGCCTTGCAGATAGGGCTGCAGCAGCTCTGCGCCGCCCCCGGCGACGACGAGGGTGTCGATGTTGCGCTCGGCTGCGGTCTCCGCGGCTGCGCGAATGCTGCCGATGGCGCAATGCAATGCACCGTAGAGCAAGGCCTCTTCGGTATCGGTGGCGAGACCGAGATGTTCGGGCAGTTCGGAAGCGGCCTGTGGCAGGGATGTCCGCCCGTTACCAAGTGCCTGCATCAAGGCCAGGGGGCCGGGCGCGATCCACCCGCCCTGATGTCGGCCATGTTCGTCGCAGAGGTCGAAGGTGGTGGCGGTGCCCACATCGCAGACCGCACTGCCCTGGCCCGCGGGGGCGCGCGCGTGCACGGTGGCCAGCGCCAGCCAGCGATCCACGCCCCATTTGCGGTGATTGGCATAGGCACAGCGGATACCCAAACCCTCGGGCGGCGTTTGCACCCATTCGGTGTGACTGGGAAGCTGCGCGCTCAGCGCGGCGCGGTGCTGATTGGCGGCGACGCAGGAGATCAGGATGCGCGCATCCGCGTCCAGTTCGGCAACCCAGGCGGAAACATCGGCGTAGTCCACCCGCTGTGGCTCGGTGGGCTCGCCATTCGCATCCAGTCGTGAGACTTTGATGCGCGTATTGCCGGCATCCAGCAGCCAGGTCATACGGCGTGACGAACGTGAGCGGGCGGGCGTGAGTAAGTTCCGGTGGCGTGAGCCACCAAAACCTCACCGCTGGTGATCTCCACCGTCAGCACGATCAGCGTGCGTCCCATCTTGATGATCCGGGCCTCGGCTTGCAGATCCTGCGGCTGCGGTTTGTTCAGAAAGTGGATGGTGAAATCCGTGGTCACGGCCAGCAGCTCCGGACCCACCTGCGCCAGGATGGCGGCGTACATGGCCGCATCCGCCAGGCCCATCATGGTGGGGCCGCTCAAGGTTCCGCCGGGCCGCAACTGGTGATCCCCATAGGCCAGGCGCAGGCGCGCCATTCCGGGCCCGAGCTCGCACAGCTCCATGCCCGCAGTGCCATCGGGCATGTGGGTTTTCAGCCAGGTTGTGACCGTATCCAGGTCATGCGTGTCCGTATTCATGCACCGAATTATGCGTCGGCGCGGGCGTTTGCGGTGAATGCCCTAAAACAGCCCGTCCCATAACAGCTTGGCCCCGAGCACGGCGAGCACCACTTTGAACAGGCGCTCAAATGCATGTTGGGAAATCCGCCCCATCAGCCGATGACCCAGTGTGGTGCCGAGCACAACGGCCAACGCCAGCGGCGGCCACCAGATAGCCCACTCGCCCAGGCGTACCCCGGCAATCAGGTAGGCCATGATTTTCGTGGCATGACCAAAGGCCTGCACCAGCGCCAGCGTGGCGACGGTTTGTTCTTTCCTCCAGTGCGACGAAAAAAAGAACGGCGCCAGGATCAACCCGCTGGCCCCCACGACCGGGCCGATTGCGCCCTTGAGCAGGCCGCCGACAATCATCCGGGTCCGCAGGCTGATGGCCTCGACACGATGGGGTTTGGGTAGCAGGTTGGCGAGCACGAATACACCGAGAACCGTGCGCAGCAGATCGGCGTCTACCCGGACCAGCCACGGCGCCACCACAAACGGAATCGGCGCTGCAACGAGGATGCACAACAACCCGTGCCGCCAATCCACATGTGCACGGTAGGCCCAGGCACGCGAACTGTTGGAAACCAGTTGAACCCCGGCGTGCAGTGCCAGCGCCACCACAGGCGGCAGCCCCACCGCGTACATCACGGCGATCAGGATGGTGCCACCCCCGATCCCTGCCACTGCCGACAGCGTGGCGGACAAACCCGCAACCACGCTCAGTAGCAGCATGCTCCCCAGCATGCTCACGGCGCCGGGGTTTCCGTCACCGTGCTGCTTTTGCCGAAGGTTTTGATCACAAACGCCAGAAAGACCATTCCCACACCCAAACTCGCCCACCAGGGGATACCGAACCCGCTGGGCAAAACACCGAACACCACCGCAGCGCCACCGGCAAGCAATGCATACGGGATCTGCGTTCGCACGTGCTCGATGTGGTCACACCCCGTGGCCATCGAAGACAGAATCGTGGTGTCGGAAATCGGCGAACAATGATCGCCCCAGATGGCGCCAGCGAGTACCGCGGCAATGCTGCTGCTGAGTATGTAACCCGCATCCGGCGCCAGATGAAAAGCCAGCGGGATCACCAGGGGCACCAGAATGCCCATCGTTCCCCAGCTGGTCCCGGTGGCAAAGGCGGTGGCCGCGGCCAGGCCGAATACCACGGTGGGCAGCCAGCCCACGGGCAGTGATTCTCCCAGTGTCGATACCAGGAACTCCGCCGTGCCCAGTTTTTCCGTGGTTGAGGAAAGCGCCCAGGCCATGATGAGAATGGTCATCGCCGGCAGCATCGACTGCACACCTTCGGTCCAGGCCTCGAACAATTCATGCAGTGTGGATCGTCGCTGCAGCAGGGGAATCGCCATGGCGACCATGACCGCTGCCAACGAGGCCCACATCAGCGCCTTGTAGGAGCTGGCGCTGCCGATGATGTCGCGCAGGTTGTCGCCCTCGCCGGTGACCAGCAAACCCACCAGTACCCCACCGATCAACACCACCAGCGGCAGAATCGCTGCCAGAACGTGGGATTCAGGCTCTACTTCCAGCGCCTCATCCGGGCGGTGCGCCGGCATCGTTGCGGCGCGGCGCTCGGCCGTCACCATCGGCCCGATATCCCGCCCGGTCCAGGCCACCACGAACACCAGAAAAATCGCCAGCCACGGATAGAAGCTGTAGGCCAGCGAATCCAGAAACAGCAGATAGGGCTGGGCGTCCAGGCCATCCGTACCCGCGACAGCATCGCCGATCAGACCCACCTGATAACCGATCCAGGTGGTGACCAGCGCCACCCCCGACACCGGCGCCGCGGTTGAATCGACGATGTAGGCGAGCTTCTCCCGGGAAATCTTCAGGCGATCCGTCACCGCGCGCATCGTCCGCCCGACAATCAGCGAGTTGGCGTAGTCATCGATGAATACCGCCAGGCCCATCAACGCCGTGGTGATTTGGCCATCGCGGCGGGTGCGCGCTTTGCGGATCAGAATGTCGACGATGCCCTGCATTCCGCCGCTATGGGTGATCACACCGACCAGGCCACCGATCATGAAGGAGAACAGGATCACCGACGCATGGTCGGGATCCGCCAGCGCCTCCCGAACATAAACCGCGAGCACATCCAATAGCCCCTGCCCGAACCCCTCCAGGTTGAGCCCGGCCACGCCCCAGGCGCCGACCCAAATCCCCAGAAACAGCGCGGGAATGACCGAGCGCAAGGTCAACGCCGCGCCAATGGCCAGCAGCGGTGGCAATACCGAAAACCACCCGGGTACTTGGGCTTCCATCATCGTCAGTTCCTAGTCGTTAACCCGCAGGGTGACACCCGGCGAACGGTGTGGTCATTCTTGATCCACAAGCATGTTTGGCGTACAGGCGGAAACCCACCACCAGCACCAGAGCACAGCCGTCGCTTCCGCAGGCGGCGGCAACAAGTACGCCATCGGCATCGGCTGCCAATCGGAATGGATCGCGCAAAGTGTGAGGTTCCCCAAATCGTCTTGCGAAAGCGCCGGTGTGGTCATCTCACCGAGGCCATGGCGTTTGCCACACCGCTCGCAACAATCGTGCCGGTGCGAGCGCAGTCACCGGAGTGTGCCCTGACCAAGCCGCCCGCGGATATCGCAATTCTTCATGACCCGGCGACCGAAGGGTTGACCTTTGCCTGAATACATACATACTAGTTGGTATGTTCAGAGGGATGAGACATTGAATGGTCACCGCTCGCAGTGAAGCCGCCGATCACACCCGCGCCCGACTTCTGGAGGCGGCGTTCCACGAAATCCATCGCAATGGCTTTCGTGCGGCCAGCCTGGACGCGATCCTGCGCGAAACCGGTGTCACCAAAGGCGCCCTCTATTACCACTTCAAGAACAAGGCCGAATTGGGCTACGCCGTGGTGGAGGAAATCATCCGCCCTTTCGTCAACCAGAACTGGGAGCCCATTCTCGAAGCCGACAATGTGATCGACGGTGCCATCGCGGTCATGCACAAACGCATCGAAGAACGCAGCGAGATGGCGCTGACGCTGGGCTGCCCCTTCAACAATCTGGTGCAGGAGATGAGCCCGGTGGACGAAGGCTTCCGCGAGCGTTTGCACACCTTGCTGGAAGAATGGCGCGCCGGCGTCGCCGAAGGAATACGCCGCGGGCAGGAACGCGGCCACGTGCGGCTCGATGTGGACCCGCAGGGCACCGCGGATTTCATCATTTCAGCCATTGAAGGCTGTATCGGCATGGCCAAGGGCGCCGGCTGCCGCACCTTTTATCAAGGCGGCATGCGCGGCCTGGAAGAGTATCTGAATCACCTTCGGGCCCCGCAGGCTCACTGAGGAGAGACATGTCCAAAGCAATCAACGACTTTCTGGAAGCCTACGCCCGCGGTGTGATCCGCGCCCGCTGGCTGGTTCTGCTGGCCAGCCTGGCCGTGATCGGCGTCATGGGCTACGGCGCGCAACATCTGAAGTTCTCGACCGATTACCGGGATTACTTCGGCAAGGACAACCCGCAGCTGGTCGCCTTCGACCGCGTGCAGAACATCTACAACAAGAACGACAGCGTTCTGTACGTGATTCAGCCGCCCGCAGGCAACGCCTTCAATCCGACCACGATGAGCCTGGTCGAGGAAATGACCGAACGGTCGTGGGCGCTGCCCTTCACCCGGCGGGTGGATTCGATCAGCAACTACCAGCACACCGAAGCGGAAGGCGATGACCTGCTGGTTGCCGACTTCATCAGCGATGCCGCCAACATGGCGGCGGAAGACCTGGAAGCGCGGCGCAAGATCGCCGGATCCGAGCCGTTGTTGCTGGGCCGTCTGACATCCGAATCCGGCCATGTTGTCGCGATCAATGTCACCTCCGAGTTCCCGGAAAAAGACATCACCGAGCTGCCCACCACGGTGAAAGCCGCACGCGAGCTGCGCGACCAGATGCTGGCCAAGTACCCCGGCCACAAGATCTACATGTCCGGCTCCAACATGATGAGCAACGCCTTCTCCGAGGCGGCTCAGGCCGACATCGTGAACCTGTACCCGCTGATGTACGCGATGCTACTGATCACGATGATGCTGCTGTTGCGCTCGGTGGCCGGCACCATCACCAGCTTCCTGATCGTGGTGTTGTCCGCAGTCGGCGCCATGGGGATGTCGGGGTGGATCGGTTTCACCCTGTCGGCACCGTCCACGGCCGCGCCGGTAATCATCACCACGCTGGCCATCGCCGACTCGGTGCACATCCTGGTGGCCTATTTCGCCGAACGCCGCAGCGGACGGGACAAGGTCGAGTCGATGACCGACGCGCTGCGTATCAATTTCATGCCGGTGTTCATGACCTCCGTGACCACGGCATTGGGTTTCCTGACGATCAACTTCACGGACTCGCCCCCGCTGCAGGATCTCGGCAACATCACCGCCATCGGCGTTATCGTCGCGTGGATGCTGTCGGTGACCACGTTGCCGGCACTGATGATGATTCTGCCGCACCGCGTTCCCAAAGCCAGCCGCGACTGGCTGTCGCACAGCCTGGAACGCTACGGCCAGGCCACGGTCAAGCACCGCATCAAGTTCCTGGTGGTGGGCATGCTGGTCTCGCTGGGCATGCTGGCGCTGATTCCGAAGAACGAAACCAACGATCTGTTCGCACACTTCTTCGACGAGCGCATCGAGTTCCGAACCGATTCCGACTACATCGTGGACAACATCTCCGGTCTGTACACCTTGGAGTTCGACCTCAAGGCCGAAGATGGCGTGGCCGACCCGGCCTACCTGGCCAAGCTGGACGCCTTCAAACAATGGTGGATGCAGAACCCCAAAACCATGCACGTGGCCACCGTTTCGGACATTTTCAAGCGTCTGAACAAGAACATGCACGGCGACGACCCGGAGTGGTACAAGCTGCCGGATAACAAGGAGCTCGCGGCGCAGTATCTGCTGCTCTACGAATTCAGCCTGCCTTTCGGATTGGACCTGGCCAACACCATCAACATCGACAAGGACGGCTCACGCTTCTTTGTGGTGCTGGAGCACCTGACCAGCAAGGAAACCCGTGCATTGGCACAGGCTGCCACCGACTGGCTGGATGCCAACGCGCCGGAGATGAGCACGCTGGGTGTGTCCCCGGCGGTAATGTTCGCGTACATCGCCGACCGCAACATCCGCGCGATGTTCTGGTCCATCCCGCTGGCGCTGGCCGCCATCTCGCTGCTGCTGATTCTCGCCCTGCGCGACGTGCGCCTGGGCCTGCTCAGCCTGATTCCCAACCTGCTGCCGCTGGGCATGGCCTTCGGTGCCTGGGCGGTATTCGACGGCACCATCAACTTCATGATGAGCGTGTGTATGGGGATGGTGATGGGCATCATCGTCGACGACACCATCCACTTCTTTGCCAAATACCTGCGGGCCCGACGTGAGGTGGGCCTATCCCCGGAAGAGGCCATTCCCTTTGCCTTCCGCACCGTGGGCACGGCCCTGGTGGTGACCTCGATCGTGCTGGTCGCCGGCTTCCTGATCCTGGCTTCGAGCGCATTCACGCCGTCGGCCACGATGAGCCAGCTCACCGCGATCGCGATCGCCACGGCCTTGATCGCCGATTTCGTCCTGTTACCTCCGCTGCTGCTGCTGGTGGACCGCAGCCCCACAGTCGCACCGCAATCCGAAGACATTTCCCCTCTAGACTTGGAGACATCCAATGCGCCTGCATAAAGCCGCCCTTCTGGCTGTACTGACTGCCGCCACCGCCCTTCCGGCCTTCGCCCAAACCCCCGAAGAACGGGGCCTGGAAATCGCCCAGGAAGGCGAACGTCGTGACGAGGGCTGGGGCGATTCCGCCACCGTTCTGACCATGACGCTGCGCAACAAGCAGGGCCAGGAGTCGATCCGCGAGATGCGCTCCCGCGCGCTGGAAGTCGCCGATGACGGCGACAAGAGCATGATCATCTTTGACGAACCCAAAGATGTGCGCGGTACCGCCCTGCTGACCTTCAGCCACAAAACCGGCGACGACGACCAGTGGCTGTATCTGCCCGCGCTGAAACGCACGAAACGGATCGCCTCGCGCAACAAATCCGGCCCCTTCATGGGCTCGGAATTCGCTTACGAAGATCTCTCGTCCCAGGAAATCGAAAAGTACACCTACAAGTACACCGGTGACGAGGATATCGACGGCCGCCCCTGTTTCATCGTCGAGCGCTTCCCGGTGGACAAGACTTCCGGTTACACGCGGCAGGTTTCCTGGATCGACAAGGAGCGATATGTGCCGGTCAAGGTCGATTACTACGACCGCAAGCAGAGCCACCTGAAGACCCTGACTCTGCATGATTACCAGCAGTACAAAGATAAATTCTGGCGCCCGCAGCGGCTGGAAATGGTCAACCATCAAACCGGCAAATCCACCACGCTGAGCTTTGCCGAATACAAGTTCGACCAGGGCTTCGAGGACAAGGATTTCGACCAGGCCGCCCTCGCCCGAATTCGCTAACCGCTTTTTTGTTCGACCGCCGTGGCGGCGGCATCGGTGTGCTCCTGCCGATGCCGTCGCCGCAGCCCCCTAGCTCCCGCCATCCGGAGCTGGGCCCAGGAGACACGCATGCGCATTACTCTGCCCGTCGCCGGCCTGCTGCTCGGCACGCTTTCGACATTCGCCATCGCCGCGGCACCGACCATTGAAGGCGAGGTGGCGCTACAGTCACGGTTTCATCCGCAGGAGGAAGCCCGACCGCAGCAATCCGCCACCGACAACTCGGTTTCGGCTTTGGCCGAGGTGTATTGGGAATCCGAAGACCGCAACCACAGCTTCACCTTCGCGCCCTTCGGCCGCGCTGCCATCGAGGCCGAAGCCCGCAGCCACGCGGATATCCGCGAGCTGTACTGGAACGGCGTGTTTGACGACCTGGAAATCCGCGCCGGCATCAGCAAGGTGTTCTGGGGCAAGACGGAAATCCTGCACCTGGTCGACGTGATCAATCAGGATGACAACCTGGAAAACCTGGACGGCGAAGACAAGCTGGGGCAGCCCATGCTGCGCATCAGTTACCGGGTGCCGAATGGGCAGCTGATCGGGTTCGTGTTGCCGTACTTCCGCGAACGGGCGTATCTGGATCCGTCAGACCGGCTGTCCGCCCCGCTCAAGGTTGATGAAGACAATCCGGTGTATCAGTCCGATGACGAAGAAAGCCACATCGACTGGGCCTTGCGCTGGCAGGGCTATGTGGGCAACCTCGATTTCGGCCTGGCGCATTTCTCCGGTACCGCCCGCGACCCGCAATTCGTTCCGAACAACTTCACCCAGCCCACCCGTCTGCTGCCGGTCTACCCGCTGCTCGACCAGACCAGCATGGATGCCCAGCTCACGCTGGGTAGCTGGCTGTTGAAACTGGAAGCCCTGTATCGCGACACCGCGGTACTCACCCCCACGGCGACCGGTCCCGCTTTCGTGGACGACAGCTACAGCGCGGCAACCGGGGGTTTCGAGTACACCTTGTACGGCGTGTTCGAGTCCGATGCGGACCTGGGCCTGCTGGCCGAATACCTGTGGGATGAACGCGGCAAGGACGCGGACACGCCGTTCCAGAATGACCTCTTCGTCGGCGGCCGGCTGGCCCTCAACGACATGGCCGGCACCGCTATCCTCGGAGGCGCCGTGGTGGATCTGGACAATGACTCCCTGTTCCTGAACCTGGAAGCCACGGCCCGTTTGAACGGCAGCACCGCGGTTGGCATTCAGGCCCGTCTGTTCAGCCATATCGACCCGGCGGACAGCACCTTTTACGCCATTCGCAACGACGACTACATCGAGCTGGAAATCACCCGTTACTTCTAGAGAAGCGCTGATTTATTCGCTGCGCTCGCGGATTAAATCAGCGCTTCCCAAGCCGCAGCGCACGGTTTGCGGCGAAGCCGGTGCAGGATTTCCCGCAAGCGAGCGCACGGGGTTTGTCCTAGCGCTGACCAACGACCTCAGGGAAGGCCGGGAGCTCGGCGGGCGAGCGATAGTGAGCACCCGCGTGAGCTGTGGACCAGGCCCATGGGGTGCCTGACAGGACGTCAGGCATTTTTCGAGAGGACAGGATGTCCTCTTGAAAAACCCCACAGATCACGCGAAGCGGTGCGAACGTGCTCGCCCGCCGAGCTCCCGGCCGGCGAATGCCAGATCCAGTCGCGTATTTCCGCTATTTCCCGGTGAGCCTGTCCAGCCGCGAACCTACTGCCAGTGCACCGCGGTTCCAGCGGATTCCGGTGTGATATCCGGCAAACAGCAACAGGTCGCGCGCTTCCGCAATCTGCGCCGCCGTCGGCTTCCCGCTGCCATGCCCGCCCTGGGATTCGATGCGAATCAAGGTGGGTGCGGGGCCGGTATCCGTGTTCTGCAGGGCGGCCGCGTACTTGAAGCTGTGCCCGGGCACCACGCGATCATCGTGATCCGCGGTGTACACCATGATCGGCGGATAGGTTTGGCCCGCAGCGACGTTGTGCACCGGTGAATACTGCACCAACGCCATGAACTCCTTGGCGTCCTCCGACGAGCCGTAGTCACCGGTCCAGGCCCAGCCGATGGTGAATTTGTGAAAGCGCAGCATGTCCATCACCCCTACACCCGGCAATGCTGCGCCAAACAGATCAGGCCGCTGATTGGTGACCGCCCCCACCAACAGGCCACCGTTGCTGCGCCCGTGAATGGCCAGCTGTTTGGGGGTTGTCCAGCCCTTGGCGATCAGGTCCTCGGCGACGGCGATGAAGTCATCGAAGACATTCTGCTTCTGCAGCTTGGTGCCCGCGGCATGCCAGGCTTCGCCAAACTCGCCACCACCGCGCATGTTGGCCACCACGAAAATACCACCAGCCTCGATCCACAGAGGCGCGTAAACGCGGTACTTCGGTTTGGTCGGGATGTTGAAGCCCCCATAGCCGTATAACCAGGTCGGTCGGCTGCGATCCGGTTTGGCGGATTTGTCACGGGTCAGGAAGTACGGAACTTTGGTGCCATCCCGGGAGGTGGCGTAGAACTGCTCGGTGACGAAATTCTCGGCATTGATCACACTCTCCGGTGCGTGCCAAGGGGCGGAACTGCCGGTGGACAGATCACCGCGCCATACGGCTTCAGGCTCTACCGTACCGGAGCGGGTGAAGAACACCTCGCGTCGTTTGCTGCTGCCGCGAATGCCGCCAATCGCCCCCATACCGGGCGGGGTCAACGCGTACTGGGGTTCACCAATTGGTGACCAGGAATTGATGACCGATGCGGCGCTGCGCAGGTGGTGTGTGACGACCGAGCCGCCGATAATCGCCGCGTCGCGCAGGGTGTCTTCGCTCTCCTCAACTATGGTGATCCAGGAGGATTTCGGGTCGAGCAGGTTGATGGCGCGAATCGCGCCCCGCGGTGCATTCTCGGTGGTCAGCACGTACAGCACATCATCCAGCACACCGATGGGTGCGTTCTGGCTGGAGAAATCCCGCACCAGCATGCGATCTTTGCCCAACAGCACCGGGTCCTTGGGGTTTTTCAGGTCGCGCACCCACAAGCGATTCTTGTCGCTGGCTCCCTCGTACACGGCCACCGTCAGCCAGCGGCCGCTGTCATCCACCTCGGCCCAGTAGTTGTGGCGGGGTTGTTTGGGATTCGAAAACACCATGACATCCGCAGACTGCGGCGTACCCACTTGGTGATACCACAGCGACTGGTCGGCCAAGGTATCGAAGGTGCCTCCGCGCTGCGGGAAGCGCGAGTAGAAAAACCCGCGGCCATTGTGCGTCCAGGCAATGTTGGAAAACTTGATGTCCTCCAGGAGATCCACGCCGTCCTGGCCGGTACGCAGATTACGAACGCGGATTCGGGTCCAGTCTTCGCCGGCTTCGGTCACCCCATAAGCCAGTTGATCTCCCTTCGGTGAGACCTGCCAGCTTTTCAGCGCCGTGGTGCCGTCTGCACTGAGCGTGTTGACGTCCAGCAGCGGCACCCGCTCCTGTGTATCCACCGGCTCGCGATACAGCACCGGTTGCGGCTGCAGGCCGTCGTTGATGAGGTAGTAGCGCTGCTCACCCACGGTCTGCGGCAACCCGAATCGCGGCAAATTCCAGATCTGCTCCAGTCGGCGTTGCAGGCGGTCCCGGCCGGGCAGCGACTGCAGATATTTCTCGGTGAGGGCCTGATTGGCCTCGACCCAGGCGCGTGTCTCGGCCGAATCCACATCTTCCAGGGGACGATAGGGATCGGCCACGGCGACACCGTGGTAGATGTCCTCGACCTTGGCCGTGGGTGCCGGTGGATATTCCAGGGCGGCGGCGGAAAAACTCAGGGTGGCCAGCGCCGCCAGAGCGACACTGGAAGACGAGGTGCGAGGATGCATGGGGGCTCCGTGAAACACGAGGATTTAGAACAGCTTCGGCAAGCCCGACTTGCCTTCCTTGTCGTCTTTTTCCGGCACCGGATCGGGGCGCACGGTTATGGTGATCTTTTGCGATTTCACACTGGGGTAATGCGGGGTGTGGGTCTCATCCCCGAGCAGCAGTTGCAGCGTGTGCTTGCCCGGCTCGAGGCGCAAAGTGGTTTGGGTCTGTCCGCCACCAAAATGGATGATGTTGTCGCTGGCCGGCAACGGTTTGTCCATCGGCGGCAATTCCTCCACATCGATCAGCAGGTGATGGTGGCCGGTGCTGGTGCGCTCGACCCCGGCCGGTGCAACGCCCATCCCGTCCAGCCCGAACTGCACCAGCACGGTCTGGCTGACGGTTTGCCCATCTGCCGGGCTGATGATGTAGGCATAAGCCCCTTCCGGGGAGGATTTACGATCCGCCACAGCCGCACCGCTGACCAGGGTCAAGGCCAGGGAATAGACAAGCAGAGATTTTTGCATGCGATGTTTCCTCATTAGCGATCCGCGAGGGGGCCATGATTGGCAATGCCCGACAGGGATGCAAGCCCGAAGCGCGGGGCCACTATTCACGCTGCCGAGCAAAGCGCTCGGGGAGCGCGGCCTGCGCCGGGTGTTCCGGCCAGTCATGCTTGGGGTATCGGCTGCGCATCTGGCCACGCACTTCGCGCCAGGCGTTGTTCCAGAAACTGTGCAGATCACGGGTAACCGCCAGGGGGCGTCGCGCCGGATTGAGCAGATGCAGGCAGACCGGATGCTGGCCGTTGTTGATGCAGGGCCCGGCATCCAGCCCGTAAAACCATTGCACCGGCGCCGCCAGCACCGGGGCATTGTCGGCGGTGTAGTCCAGCACATGCCGTTTCCCGTTCAGCTCGACGCTCGCCGGCGCCAGCCGCTCGACCTCCCTGCGGGCGCCGCCGAGCCGGTAGTCCAACGCCTGCGCCAGCAACGCGGCATTGAGATCACCCAGCCCCCGCACCCCGACCAGGAACGGCGCCAGCCAATGCTCGATGTCGGCGCGCAAGGCTTCGTCCCCGCAATCCGGAAGCGCATGCCCAGCAGCGCGCAGCAGCGCCACCCTCGCCCGCAGCTGCCGCAGGGCCTCCGACCACGGGAGGGCATTCCACATCGACCCTTGCAGCGCCGCAAGCAGCACCGGGGTGATATCCACACTCTGATCCAGCGGCAGCGAGCGCTCCTCCAGCACCAAAGACCCCAGCCGGCTCTGCTGGGTGCGCACAACTTTCTCGCGCTGCGGGTCGAATAGCAGCTGTTCCTGTGTGTTGATTCGGTCCGCCACGCGCTGGCGCAGTTGTTCCTCACTCAGCGGCAATGCCCGCCGGATGACACCTTCGCGTCCTCCATCGACATCGAGCACGACGAGGTATTCCGCATCGGCCAAGGGATGCGGCTCCGGCAACCGCCCGCCGCCACCACCACTGAAGCGGAACCGCCCGCGCCCACCGCGCTGCTGGGCGATGCGGTCGGGAAACGCACCCAACAACGCCCCGATCAGATCCACCGGAGTCTCCGGGGCCGCAGCAGGTACATCCCCCAGCAGACGTTCAAGGCGTTTCGCACGACGTTCGACATCGCGGACCAGCGGGCCCGGTAGCGCGCGCTGCGCGAGCCTGTCGCACAACGAGTCGATGTCCACGGGCTCACGAGGTAAGGGCTGATCGGCGCTGAGCAGACTCACCAGGTCAACGATGCGCCGCCGCGTTTGCGCATCTGTCGCGCGGGCCAGGTACATCAACACACCCCAACGGGGTTCCAACGGCCACCCGGCCATGACGCGGCCCCGAGCGGTCAGGGCGCCACGCGCATCCAGCACCGCGAGTTGCTCCAGCAACTCGCGCGCCTGCGACCAGCGACCGGCGTGCGGCGGTTCCAGCCAGGGCAAGTCGGCGCTGCCCCAGCGTGCGGTTTCCAGCACCAGTCGTCCCAGATCCACGCGCTCGATTTCCGGCGCCAGTTCCTCGGCCAGCAACTCCTCCGCATTCCAGAGCCGCCAGACCTGCCCCGGCCCGGTACGCCCGGCACGCCCGGCGCGCTGATCTGCCTGGGCGCGGGTCACCCGCCGCGTCACCAGGCGGGAATACCCGGCCACCGGATCAAACTCCGGATACCGGGCCCAGCCGGCGTCGATCACGGTATCCACCCCCTGGATGGTCAAACTGGTCTCGGCCACTGCCGTCGCCAGAATCACGCGTCGCTCTTCGCTGTCCAAGGCCTGCTGCTGCTCCTGTGCGGTCAGCCGTGCAAACAGTGGGTATACGGGGAGCAGCGAACCTTCCAGCGCGCGCATCGCCTGGCGAATCTCGGCCTCCCCCGGCAGGAACACCAGCACGCTGCCACCGGATTTCTGCGCGATCTCGCGCACCAGCTGGCGCAGTTTGGATTCCAGCACCTGTTCCAGCGTGGCCGCGCGATAGGCGATACTCAGCGGGTACTGGCGCCCCGGACAGGCGACCATGCGCGCATCGATCTGCTGCGCCAGCCCCTCGCCATCCAGCGTTGCCGACATCAGCAGCAGGCGCAGATCGGGCCTCAGGCTGGACTGCACATCCCGGCACAGGGCCAGGCCCAGATCGGCCTGCAGGCTGCGTTCATGGAACTCGTCGAAGATGACGGCCGCCACCTGGGTCAATTCAGGCTCGCGCTGCAGGCGCTGCGTGAGCACCCCCTCGGTAAGCACCACGATGCGGGTTTGCGGGCTGATCAGCCGATGCTCACGGGTCACCAGGCCCACGGTTTCGCCGACCCGGGTTTCATTCAGGTTGGCAGCCAGTCGTCGCGCCGCGGTTTGCGCAGCCAGCCGGCGCGGCTCCAGCATCCAGATTTGCCGACCCTGCACCCATGGCGCATCGAGCAGCGCCAGCGGCACGGTCGAGGTTTTGCCCGCACCGGGCGCGGCCTGAAGCACGGCGCGGGGGTGATTTTCCAGCACGGCGCACAGCGTTGGCAGCACGCTGTACACCGGAAGTCGCATAACCGAGTCGGGGGTCATGTTGTTATGCTACTGGGCTAACTTTTATTCCGGGTCTTATCCGGTATCAATCCCGGCAATACCATGCAACGTCTCGACAATCTCCGCATCGCCTCCATCCGCCCCGTCGCCACCCCGGCGTCGGTGCAGCAGGCCGTTCAAATCACCGATCTGGCGGCTGAAACTGTCAAGAGCGCGCGGTCCGCCATCGAGAACATTCTCAATGGCAGCGATGACCGCATGGTCATCATCGTGGGGCCGTGCTCCATTCATGACCCCGATGCCGCGCTGGACTACGCCCGCCGGCTGCTGGCGTTGCGCAAAAAAATCGACGACAAGCTGCTGATCGTCATGCGGGTCTACTTCGAGAAGCCGCGGACCACAGTCGGATGGAAAGGTCTGATCAACGACCCGCACATCGACGACAGCTACGACATCGACCAGGGTCTGCGCACGGCGCGTCAGCTGCTGGTGGACTTGAACAACATGGGCATGCCCGCAGGCGTGGAATACCTGGACCTGCTGACCCCGCAGTACCTCGCGGATCTGGTCAGCTGGGGCGCCATTGGCGCACGCACCACCGAGTCGCAGCTGCACCGGGAAATGGCCTCCGGCCTCTCCTGCCCGGTCGGATTCAAGAACGGCACCAACGGCAGCATCCGGGTCGCGGTCGACGCCGTGACCTCCGCGCGCAACCCGCACCGTTTTCTGTCGTTGACCAAAACCGGCGTGGTGTCGATATTCGAAACCACCGGCAATGAACACACCCATGTGATTCTGCGTGGCGGTTCGGATGGCCCGAACTATGACAATGCCGCGGTGGATGAAACCTGCGCGCTACTGGCACAGGCGGACCTGCCGGAACATGTGCTGATTGATTGCAGCCATGCCAACAGCGGCAAGAAGCCGGAAAACCAGCCGGCCGTCGCGCGCGACTGCGTGCAGCGCCGCGCGGCTGGCGACAAGCGCATCATCGGGCTGATGATCGAAAGTCACCTGGAACAGGGTCGTCAGGACCAGCCGGAGGTTTACGGCAAGAGCATTACCGACGCGTGCCTGGGCTGGGACAACACCGAAGAACTGCTGGTGGAACTGGCCGACATGCTGCGCGACGGGGGCGCGACGGCCTAGGGAAAACGCTGCCGGATCAGGACCCGGCTTTACGCAACGGCGTCACGTTCGACCCCGGGTCCGGCGGACAGGCGCCGGCTTCGGCATCGATCCAGATGGTGTTGCGATCGCAGCGTTTGACGCGATCGAGGTCATTGCGCACCTCGTCGGAGAAACTTTCCGGCTCGGCGCTGTCATCCGGCGCCGTCACCCGGCCCACGATGGTGACCGTCAGACGGTCGGCGATGGGGGAATCCGGGTGCTGCAGATTCAGTCCATCCACGGTCTGGTGAATTTCCTTGGCCAGGTCCTCCAGGGCTTCCGGGGTGGCGTCACGCATGATCACGCCGAAGCCATCATCATCCAGTCGCGCCAGGAAGCATTCCTGGGTGCTGCGCAAGCCCTGGATGCTTTGCGCGATGGTCCGCAGGGCTTGCTCCGCAGCGTAGTGACCACAGCTTTCGTCGTATCGGCGAAAATAATCAATGTCGATCAGCATCAAACCGATGCTGTTCCGGCGCACCACCGCCTTGTTCCACCAGCGACGCAGGCGGCGGTTGAAAGAATCGGCGCTGCGCAGGCTGGTCACGCGGTCGATATCCGCCATCTCTGATGCACTGCCCGCGTGCAGGTAATCCCGGCGGCTGACCCGCTCAAGCATGAAGCTGCCCACCATGCCCACGCCATTCGCCGCGACCAGGTGCAACGCCCCGTAGGCCAGTTGCTCCGGCGGCAAGCCCAGATACACGTCCCCGACGACCGCCGCGGCGGTCACCGCCCATGCCGAAATGACGCAGGCCGGCCACAGCAGCGCACTGAGGAAGTAGGCATAAAAGACCACCAGCATCATTGAGTAATGCGGCTGGATATAACCGGCGACCCCCATCTGGGTTTGAATGGCCGCGAAGATGAAGCCCACGGTGATGATCGCCGCGAACATCGCCCTATCGACATGGTGGTAATGCCGGGGGTGATACGCCACCCACATCGTTATCAACGGCACCGGCAGCAGCAAAGCGAATTTTTCCGCGAACACGGATATCCGAATCGCATCCGGCGCGGTCAAAAGATCCAGCACCGCGACCGACGCGACCAGAAACAGCGCAAGAATCACCGCCGCACGGATGCGACCGATGTTCAAATCGGTGTAACGCCGACGGAACTCCAGTTCCAGTTCAGCATCATCAAAACGCAGCCGAGACAGGCCTCGCTGCAGTTGTCGCGTACACGGCGCATGACGCGCGCCGCGCTCGAAGGCTCTTTCCATGGCGCGCACTCTACGCCCGCTCATCAGGGTTTGCAGCGTTGTAAGACCAATGACCGACATGTTCCGGCACACTCCGGACAAGTTCGACTGAAAAATTACGCGTTCGCATGTCAAGAAACCGTCTTTTGATTGGGGCCACCGGGCTGATTGGGGGTCATTGTCTGCGCCTGCTGCGGAGCCAGGGAAAGCCTCCGAAAGTCTTGGCCCGCCGCCATCCGGCCGAGATTCCACCCGGCGAAATCTGGTGCTGTGAAGACCACCTTGACACCACTCCGGAAGAGGTCTTTGCCGGCATCGACAGAGTGATCTGCGCCCTGGGCACCACGCAGAAAACCGCCGGCTCCAAAGCGGCGTTTGCAGAGGTGGACCGCGATCTGGTGCTGACCCTCGCGCAGAAAGCGCGCCATGCCGGGGTTCGCCAGTGGTTGCAGGTGTCCGCCCTGGGCGCAGATGCAGGTTCCGCGGTGTACTACAACCGCATCAAGGGGGAAGCCGATGCGGGCCTGCGCGCGTTGGGGTTCCCGCGCCTGGACATCATCCAGCCTTCGCTGCTGCTGGGCGAGCGGGATGAGCGTCGACCGGGCGAAAAACTGGCGCAGCACTTGATGCCGCTGCTGAACCCGGTGCTGCGAGGGCCATTGCGCAAGATGCGCCCGGTGCCCGCCAGCATGGTGGCGGCCAGGCTGATCGCCCTGAGCGACGAAACCGACGCCGGCACCTTCGTGCATGTCATGGAACCCTGAAAGCACGGCGGCGGTTCAGTCGAAAATTTTGCCCGGGTTCATGACACCCTTGGGGTCGAAGACCGTTTTCAGCTGCCGCATCAACCCGATCTCCTCGGCACCGCGGCTGTAGCCGAGCTGTTTCTTCTTCAGCAGGCCCACGCCATGCTCGGCGGAGACGCTGCCACCGAACCGGGCCAGCAATGCGCCGATGTCCTCGGTAGCCGCCGTGCACCGCTGAACGAAATCGCTCGCGGGCATGCCGGCCGGCGGCAGGATATTCAGGTGCAGGTTGCCGTCGCCGATATGGCCGTACCAGATCACTTCGAAACCGGGATAGCTCTCGGCGACGCGCAGCTCCACCTCGGCCAGAAATTCGGGAAGTCGTGAGACCCGCACGGCAATATCGTTCTTGTACGGCTTGAGCGGCGCCAGCGACTCGGACATGTCCTCGCGCAAGCGCCACAAGCGCCGCGCTTCCCCGCCGGATTGCGCGAGCACACCATCGCTGACGATCTCGGCCTGCACCCCCTGCTCGAACACCTGCATGGCCGCATCATCCGCACCGGGTATCCGCTCGTATTCGATCAGTACGTAGAACGGCGTGCCCTGGGCGAACGGTTCCTGCAAATCGGTGTGCGCGCACACATGCTTCAGCCCCGCGGCGGAAAAGAACTCGAACGCGGTCAACGCCAGGTGCTGTCGCGCCTTTTCGAGCAAGGCCATGATCGCCGCCAGATTGGGCACCCCGACCACCATCACGCCGGGGTCGGCCGGTGGTGTGGTCAACCCCAGTGTGGCCTCCACGATGAAGCCCAGCGTGCCTTCGGAGCCGATGAACAGGTGCCGCAAATCGTAACCGGTGTTGTTTTTCATCAGCCCACGGTTCAGCTCCAGTCGCTCGCCGCGCCCGGTGATCACGGTCAACCCCCGCACCCATTCGCGGGTCATGCCGTAGCGAATGACCTGGATCCCTCCGGCATTGGTCGCAATGTTGCCGCCTATCTGGCTGGAGCCGCTGGAGGCAAAATCCACCGGGTAGTACAGACCCTGCTCACGGGCGGCCTGCTGCAGGTTTTGCGTGATGACGCCCGCCTCGACGGTCAGCGTGCGGTCCACCGGATCGAATTCGCGGATGCGATTCATCCGCTCGAACGACACCACCACTTCCTCCTGTGCGGCGACGGCCCCACCGCTGAGCCCGGTGCGCCCGCCTGAAGGCACCAGCTTGAGATCGATTTCGTTGGCCAGGCGCACCAGATCCTGCACCTGCTCGATACTCTCCGGCAACACCACCACCAGCGGATTGGCCTGCCACCAGGTGCTGCGATCGGTCCCGTAGGTTTCCCGATCCAGGGGCGTGGATTTGATCTGCGTCTCGGCAAATATCGAGCGCAGTGCGGTCTGCCGACTATCCATGTTGATCCGGCGTCCAGTGCCCCGCCGCCAGACGCAGCAGCAATTTGGCGCTGAGCTGGGCCCGTTCGGTCAGGCTGGAGATACGCATCCATTCCTGCGCCGAATGGATATCACCACCGTGCACGCCCAGCGTGTCGATATTGGGGATGCCGGCGGCCGCCAGATTGTTGCCATCGCAACAGCCCCCGGTCGGCAGGTGCTGCAGCGTCAACCCCAGCTCCCGTCCGCACTCCTCGGCCAATGCGAACAGCCGTTCATTGGCCGGGCTCAGGACTTTGGGTGGGCGGGTGAAGCCTCCGTGCAGTTCCAGCGTGATGCCATCACGCGTGTTGATGCGATCGACGATCTGCTGGATCTGCTGCGCACACCAGGGCAAGTCGTCGGCCTGCTGCATCCGCACATTGAACCGGGCCATGGCCAGATCCGGCACCACATTGACGGCGCCCCCGCCGTGGATGAAACCGGGGTTGAACGTCACGCCCTCGCGCTGGCCGTTCAGGTCGTCCAGCATGACGATTGCCTCCGCCACGGCGCGGATGGCATTGCGTCCCAGGTGGTGCTCGCGACCGGCGTGCGCCGCCCGCCCGGTGGCCTTGAACGCGAAGTTGCCCGAGCCCTTGCGCGCGCCGGCAAAGTTTCCATCCGGAAAGCTCGGTTCGTAAATCAGCCCCACATCGCTACGCTCGGCCGCCTCCAGGATCAACGGCAGGGATGACTGCGAACCGATCTCTTCATCCGGATTCAGCAGCACCTCCCAACCGATGTGCGCGGCCAGCGGGCTTTGCTCCAGCGCCATCAAGGCCGTGTGCATGACCATCAAACCGCCCTTGAGATCCGCCACCCCGGGACCATTCAGCCGATCTGCATCCAGGCGGCGAACGGTCTGGAAGGGGTGGTCGGCCGCGAACACGGTGTCCATGTGGCCACACAGGAATATCTGCAGAGGCGCCTGCGGCCGCTGCCGGATTCGCAGCGCATCGCCCAGCGAACGCTCGACCAGCTGACCGTCATCCCCCACGGACTTCCAGGGGGCAACCGGCAGCACTTCCGGTGTTGCACCCAGCTCTTGGAACCAGTCGGCAAGCTGCGCGCGCACCGTGTTCACACCGGACGCGTTGAAACTGCCGGAATTGATATTGGCCAGGGCAATGGTGCGTTCACACATCACCGCTTGCTGGGACGCCACCCAGTCGCAGGCGATCTGCTCCGCCTGTTGCAACATCTCCGAACGGATCGGCTTAGCGGGCATTCGTGCTCTCGAAAATCTTGTCCGCCGAGGCTTCAACGAACCCCGGGTACAGGCTGCCGTCGGCTTGCGGATAACGGTAGGCAAACTCGTAGAAGCAGCCGGGAATCTCGTACTCGCCCTCGGCAAACGACACGCGCACCCGATCGGCGAGCGTGGAGGACTGCTCCAGCATCACCGCTGGCGAGCCCTTGATTTCGCCGCCCGAGGTATTCAGGCGGAAGCCTTCGGCCTTCAGCCGTTCATTCACCGCGGCCACCGACTCGAAGCCCGGCAGCTGATTCACGCTGACCGTGAAGTGATTGGCGCGGAAACCCAAAGCGGCCAGCCACCCGGCGTACTCACTTTCGGCAATCAGCTGCTGATAATCCGCATGACTCACATTCCAGTGCCGTCCGGAGGCCAGAAAGGCCGCCTCGGCCGGAATTTCAGCTGGCATCTGCGCCAGCAGGCGGGCCACTATCGCCTGCAATGCCGGCGAGCACTCCTGCAACAGCAATTCGCTAATGAAGATTTTCGGCACGGTCGGATCCGGGTGCTCGTAGTGATAGGCCTTCAGCTTCTTCATGGCGAAGCGGTATTCCCCACCCCGCACGTAGCCCATGTCCAGGATGCGTGGCTCCATCGCGGCGAGCCCCAGCTTGGGTGTGTTGAAGGTGCGCAAGGCGATGTGATCGTTGACGATCGGCGCGCCACCACCCAGTACCGCGTGGATTTTCCCGGCCGACGGGGCGAAATTCAGGTAGTCCTCCCACAACCGGGAGAAAAAGGCATCGGTGGCAGCAGTCATGCGAAGCGTCCTGTCGTATAAAAAATGGCGGGGTACGGATGGCCTACAAGGTCAGGCCGGGGCTCAGGGTTTCGGGCAACACCGCGGCGGGCAGCTCTACCGAAGCCACCGGGTAGGCGCAATAGTCCGCGGCATACCAGGCACTGGGCCGGTGATTCCCGGAATCGCCAATTCCGCCAAAAGGCGCGGACCCACTGGCGCCGGTGGTGGGGCTGTTCCAGTTGACGATCCCGGCGCGAATCTGGCTCCAGAAATGGCGGTAACGGCCTTCGTCGTCCCCCACAAAACCGGCCGACAGCCCGTATCGGGTGGCGTTGGCAATCGCAATGGCTTCGTCGAGGTCGTCGTAGCGGATCACCTTCAGCAACGGCCCGAAATGCTCCTCATCCGGCACCGCGGCATGCACCGCGGTGACATCGACGATTCCCGGCGTGACGAACCCGCGGTCCGCCGCCCGCTGCATCATCGGCAGCAGAACCTCACCGCCTAGGCGCTGCAACTCCGCCTGGGCATCCACCAGCATCGCCGCGGCACGCGCCGAAACCACCGGCCCCATGAAGGGCTGCGGTTCGGCATCCCAGGCGCCCGGCTGCAGCGAACTGGTCACATCCAGCAGGCGTTGCAGCAGAACATCACCGGCCGCGCCGCGTGGCAGCAACAGGCGACGGGCACAGGTACAACGTTGTCCGCTGGTCACGAATGCCGACTGCACCAGCACGTGCAGGGCGGCTTCGGTATCGGCAACCTGGTCGACAATCAGCGGGTTGTTGCCGCCCATTTCCAGCGCCAGGAGTTTTCCGGTCTGCCCGGCAAATTGCCGATGCAGCAACGCCCCGGTGCGCGAGCTGCCGGTAAACAGCAACCCGTCGAGTTCGGAATGCGCGGTGAGGGCCTTGCCGGTCTCCACGGCGCCCTGCACCAGGTTGAGAACGCCGGCCGGCAGCCCGGCCTGTTCCCACAGACGCACCATCTGTTCACCCACCGCCGGGGTCATGTCGCTGGGCTTGAACACCACCGTGTTCCCGGCCAGCAGGGCCGGAACGATGTGCCCATTGGGCAGGTGACCCGGGAAGTTGTACGGCCCGAAAACCACCATTACGCCGTGTGGCCGGTGCCGCAGCACCGCCTGACCGGTACCCATTTCACTGGACCGGGTGCCGGCACGCTCATCTTGCGAGCGGATCGACAACGCGACCTTGCCGCGCATCGACGCCACTTCGGTACGCGCTTCCCACAACGGCTTGCCAACTTCTTCGGCGATTACCCGGGCCAGCGACTCGGCCTGCGTCTCGAGCAGATCGGCATAGCGATTGATGATCGCGCGGCGCTCATCCGACGTCGTCAGTGACCACGCCGGGAACGCAGCGCGTGCGGCCTGCATCGCAGCGTCAACCTGCTCGGGGCTGGCTTGCTGGCCCTCCCACAGTGTTTTGCCATAAGCCGGGTCAACCGAGCGCTGCGACTCGCCCTGCCCGGCTTGCCAATGTCCGTTGATGTAATGGGTCATGTGGGTTCTGTCCGTTGATGAATGGACCGGCTTTTCCTACACGCGAACGGCGCGCACCGGCTCTCCCGCCTCGACTTCCAACGCATTCAGCGCTGCCGGATCCACCAGCAAGGTGTCGGTATCCGGGTTGATGACGGCTGGCGCATAGGTGGCGCGGAAGGTCTTTACCCGGGTATTCGCGATCAGCATGACGGGAGCGTCATCCGGCACCCCGGCGCTGGCCGCGATGATGTACCGCGCCGAGTTGCGCACACTGCGAATGTCATCGCGATACGCCTCGACGCTGGGGCCGGCATCAAAGGGATCGACATAACCGCGGAAATTGAAGCCTTCTTTCTGCAGCAGACGCCGTGCCGGGCGGGTTTGCTCGTGCACTTCGCCGATGACCGCCTGCGCCGCATCATCGAGCAAGCTGACATACACCGGGTAGCTGGGCATCAGCTCGGCGATGAACGACTTCTGGCCCAGCCCGACGCGGTGCACCGCATCCGCCAGATCCATCGAGAAGAAGTGCTTCTGCAACCAGGTCCAGAACGGCGACCGACCGTTCTCGTCGGAGACCCCGCGCAGCTCGGCGATGACCTGCTTGGCAAAACGCTGCGGGTGCTCGGCCATGAACAGAAACCGGCAGCGTGACAACAGGTGCCCGTTCTGCCGGGCACGCGCCGCCGGCGTCAGGAACAGCGTGCACAGCTCCGATGCGCCGGTGTAGTCGTTACACAGCGTCAGTACATCGACGGTGTTGTAGATGCCCAGCTCGCGGGAGCTGTGGACCACCTTGGACAGGTGGTAGTGATAGAAGGCGTCATCCAGACCCACCCGGGCCTCGATACCCGTGGTGCCGACCACCACACCGCTTTCCACGTCTTCCATGACGAACAGATACCCCGCGGCGCCTCCGTGATCCTCGGGCAGGCGTACCGCTTGCCTGGCATGATCGATCCGGCGCCGTAGCTGATCCTCGTTCTTGGGAAGCGAGGTAAAGCCGTGACCGGACTCGTGCGCAAAGCGCACGAGATCCTCATAGTCACGCGGCTCGATGGGCCGGATCCGCATCATGCTGGGTTTACCCCGCGGCGAGGCGCGCCGCGGCCTGTCCCAGCCGCTGCATACCGGCGTCGATATCCGCCAGCGGAATATTCAGCGCCGGGGCCATCCGCAGCACGTTCGGCCCGGCGATCAGCGCCATGACGCCCTCTTCCACTCCGGCGTTGAGCAGGTCGCGGGCACGATCAGCAAAGGCGGTGGACATTTCCGCCCCGACCAGCAACCCCTGACCGCGGATGTCGGCAAAGATGCGGTACTGCTCGTTGATCTCATGCAGACGGGCCCGCATGTGCTCACCGCGCTCCTTGACCCCGGCCAGAAACTCCGGCGTGTTGACCAACTCGAAAGCCTTGCCCGCCACCGCACAGGCCAGCGGATTGCCGCCATAGGTGCTGCCGTGGGTTCCGACCTTGAAGCTCGCGGCGATGGCCGTGGTTGTCAGCATGGCGCCAATCGGGAAACCGCCACCCAGAGCCTTGGCCGTGGACAGGATATCCGGCGTAATGCCCAAACCCATGTAGGCGTACAGCTCACCGGTACGCCCGACGCCGGACTGCACTTCGTCCAGAATCAGCAAGGCCTTGTGCTGGTCGCACAGGGCGCGAACGGCCTTGGCGAAATCCCGGTCGGCCGGCACCACGCCGCCCTCGCCTTGCAGCGGCTCCATCATCACCGCGCAGGTTTTAGCGGAGATCAGCGCCTCGAGTTGCTCGAGGTTGTTGAACTCCACATGATCCACACCGCCGGGTTTGGGACCGAAGCCATCCGAGTACGCCGGCTGACCACCAACCGTCACGGTGAAGAAGGTCCGGCCGTGGAAACCCTTGTGGAACGCAATGATCTGGTTCTTCTCCGGGCCGAAATGATCCAGCGCGTAGCGCCGCGCCAGCTTCAGAGCGGCCTCGTTGGCTTCGGCCCCGGAATTACAGAAATACACCTTCTCGGCGAAGGTGGCATCCACCAGCTGCGAGGCCAGCTTCAGCGCCGGCTCGTTGGTATAGACGTTGCTCAAATGCCAGAGCTTGCTGCCCTGCTCGGTCAGCGCCTGCACCAACGCCGGGTGCGCATGGCCCAGACAGTTCACGGCGATACCACCGGCAAAATCAATGTATTCACGCCCGTGCTGATCCCACAGGCGCGAGCCTTCACCGCGAACCGGGATAACGGCAGACGGGTTGTAATTCGGGACCATGACCTCGTCAAACAAGGCGCGATCAAGCGTGGACATTGAAAACTCCATAAAAAGAAAACGTTGCGAAACTGCAACGGGCGCCATTATGCGCCCCCATCCGGAGAGCGCCATGATAGTGGAGGCGAGCCGTCGATTTGTAGTGTTATTTATGCGGTTTTTATAGAATGTTTCGTCATTTTGACGGCAATCATTGGCATTTTGATGAGCAACCTGGATGCCCGCCTGCTTCAGCACCTGCGCGCCAACGCCCGCCTGAGCACCTCAGAGCTGGCGCGACGTCTGGATGTCTCCCGCTCCACCGTGCAAAGCCGGCTGCACAAGCTGGAAGAAGACGATGTCATTCATTCCTATACCGTGGTGCTGGGAGAGAACTACCGCAAGGGGCTGATGCGCGCCCACGTGCTGGTGGCCCTGGAACAACGCCTGACCGGACGTTTGAACCGGCAACTCGAAGAGATCCCGCAGATCGTCAGCCTGCATGCCATCAGCGGCGAGTTCGATGTGATCGTCGAGGTGGAGGCCGCAGGCCCGCAGGCGCTGAATCGCATCCTCGACCAGATCAGCGCCCTGGAAGGAATCCGCCGAACCCAGACCTCGGTGATTCTGGAAACCCGGTTTCAGCGGTAGCGGCTTATTGCGTAGCGGTTACTGCATTGATCGCAAACCCATATTCCTCGTCTGCGAGTTGCGCGTCGGGGTCGATATAAACACTGGCGGGAAAGCCCCGCTGCGCGTCGTAGCTGGCGTTCATGTTGGCGACATCGTCGTAGATCGCATCCTGCACGTACCTGAACATCCCTTCCATGGTGCGAAAACGCTCCGGAGACGGCACCGCCCCTATACGCAGCGGGTCAGTAAAACTCACGCTCTGGACCACGCCGTCCTGCACTTCCACGGCGACCTCCGCCACAAAGTCCTCGGTGCAGAAGCAGGTCCAGCGTGCGGTATAGCGGTAGCGGGTCAGCGCCTGGTCCGCCCATTGCTCCCTGGCGGCATCCAGCGCCGCTTGCTGCTGCGAGTTGCCCCGATACAGCTCGACATCCTCAAAACCTTCGATGACCCGCGGTGAACCCGAGCGCACCAGCGCCTGAACTTCGCGGGTATAGGTCCCCGGAGTCAGCGCCGCATCAACCACCGGCACCTCATCGGTGCCCGGCAACGGGATATCAAAACGGGTCCGCGGCGGGTTAAAAGGAACTTCGGCCACCTGCATGCCGCCAGGGCCATTCAGCACAAAGAGCAAGCCCGTGACCGGCTGCGAGACCTCACAGGAACCGCTGTTGGCGGCGTCAAACCCGGAGGGAATAGCGTCCACGCCGATCTGGGCACGCAGCGGGTCAGCGGCCTGGATCAAAGTCGATGTGCAGGTAATGGACACCGGGCCATCGTCATTCGAGCACGCCAGCAGCGCCAGCGCCGTCAGCGAAATCGCCGCCACCTTATGAATATGCATCGCAGGTTTCCCATCTGTTTTGCCGCGTAATCTATTTAATGCCAATGCAGACCTCGGGTTCAAATGAATGGCATCTCGCGGCGCGAAGCCCGCCGGGTGGTCTGCACCCTGGAGCGGAGGCGCACCTGGAGATAGCGGGTGGTACGCGGTGCATCCACCCCGCCACCACGATACGTCAGGGCGTTGATTCACCAAAGTGGAACAGGAACTTCGCCCCCTCACCCGGGGTTGATTGCACCAGGATCTTTCCCCGGTGCAAGTCGATGATTTTCTGCACCAACGCCAGCCCCACACCGGTTCCGCCACCGTATGCATCGCCCTGATGGGCACGGCGGAACATCTGAAAAATCCGCTGCTGCTGATTCGGCGGGATGCCGATCCCGTTATCGCTCACGCTGTAATACAGCTTTCCGTCGCGCTCTTCGAAGCCCACGCTGACGCGGGGGTGCTCACTCGCGTTGTACTTCAGACCATTGGTGATCAGATTGTAGAAGACTTCACCGGCGCGGACCCGGTCGGCGATCAACAGTGGCATGCCATCCGCACAGACCAGCTCGGCGTGCCGCTCCTTGAGCAGCCCCTGCAACCGCACGCGCAGCTTTTCAATCAGCTGCGGCACATCTATAGGCTCACGCTGCAACGCGCCGTTTTCCACACGGGACACGTGCAGCAGGTCATCGATCATGACCGAGAGGTGATTCGCCTTTTCGTGAATCTGCGTCAGCAACTGCGCCGATTGCTCCGCCGACAAATCCGGCGGGTTTTCACGCAGCAGCGCCGCGAAGGAGCCAATGCCCCGAATCGGCTCCTTGAGATCGTGGCTGACGATGGAGGTGAAATCGGTCAACGCATCATTGGCCTGAGCCAACTTCCGGTTCTTCTCGTCGATCAGTCTGGACTGCTTCTGCACGCGCCTGAGCAGTTGCATCAAGGTGTTCTGGTAATCGGCGAAGGCAAAGAACACCACCAGCGGAAGCAGCGTTGCGCCGACAATGAGCACCACCCAGCTGCGCAGCTGACGGATGTACAGATTGGCATCGAAGCCCAGTTCGATCTTGCCGCTAATAAAAAGGTAGGCGGCCACCAGAATGACAACCGTGACCAACACCAGGCTGATGATGCCCGCACGCAGCGATACCAGCGCGCTGATCAGCAGGGCGCTGACGGACATCCACCAGATGCCCGCGCCCAAAGGCCCGAGACTGAGGATTCCGCTCACACCCACCAGCCAGAAAAAGACCACAATCATGCCCACCAGGGCGTTGTAGCTGAAGCGCTTGAGCTGCCAGCACACGACCAGTACGGCAAGCGTCAGACCTACTTGAACGGTATAGGCCGGTATCCAACCCGTCGTTGCCAGGCGCGAAAGCGAAAGCGGAGTCCCGAGCAGGGCCACAGCCAACAAACCCCACCAGATCTTCTCGACCATGGGGCGGCGCAGTTCCGCCAGGGTGGCAATGGGGGTCTCCAGGCTCATCCGATTAAATTTGCGCCACTCCTGAGGCGGGCGAAATGAACGTCATCGCCCAGCGCTCGGGGCAAGTGGTTCACACTGCATAAACCCGCGTGAAGACATTGTCATTGCGTGAAATCAGGAAACATCGGCAGGGTCGCCGCCAGCACTTCGTCGTGCGCCGGAACGATGATCAGGTCGGGTTCATCCACACTCAGTTGGTGAATGTGCCCCAGCACGGTTTGCAAGGCCTCGGGGTTGCGGTCCACCGGGAACAACTTGGATGTCAGCCAGGGGCGCATCTTGTTCTGCTCTACGCCGCGCACTGTCCAGCTGATGTCGCCGATAAAAAAGTACTGCTGCCCCGAATCGGTGGTGACGAACGCGCCGACGTCGTGCGCGGTGTGACTGTCCAGCGGCACCAGCACAATGGCGCCGTCGCCAAACACATCCCGGCTCTGTGCAAAGCCATGGGCCGGGCCTTCGTTGAATTCGAGCTCTCGCCAGTCGATCGCGGGGTCGTCAAACTGCTCGGCAACATACGCCGAGCGTTTGCCTTCCCCTGCGGCCTCCACTGCACCCGGCGGCACCCAGACCGGAACCCCAGGAAAGTCTTCCAGCGCGTCGACATGGTCCCAATGCATGTGCGTGGGAATGATCATGCTGATGGCCGTTGGCGCGATATCAGCCGCGGCCAGTTGCTCCACGGCAGGGTTCACGTTTTCGTACTGCAGCAGCAGTTTTTCGAACCAGGGGTTATCCGCAAAGTGCGCATCCACCTGGGTGCCGAAGCCGGTGTCCAGAAGCACGTTGCCCTGCGGGTGGCGAATCAGCACCGCGGTCATGATCAGTTTGCGCCAGCGCAACCAGGAACCTCCGTCAACGACCATGGCCTCGACATTTCCCACGGAGTTCCCGGTATCCATCAGCGACAGCTGCACACCATTGCCTGCCTGCGCCAACAGCGGGAATGCCGCCAGCATGGCCAGAACCGCCGATCGACACCCCATCCCTGATTTCGTCATCCCTGCTGCCTGCATGCGTGGTTTTCGTGAACAGCCTGTAAGTATTCGGTGCTCGTGGCAACCCCAGCGGGTTCGTAGGCGACTGCGAAGACGCCGACCAATCGATGCGCAGTGGGTGCAGGTACCCCGGAGCTAGGCGTTCTCGGCGGCCAGCTGGCGAATCTTGAGCACCATCGATGCCAGCCCGCTCCGTCGATTCACGCTCACATGCCGGGCCAGATCCAGGGCCTCCAGTTCCGCGGCGATATCCAGGCGGGCGACTTCCGCCGGGGGTTTGCCGTTGACGATCAGCAGCAGCAACGCGATCAGGCCCCGGACGATCAGGGCATCGGAATCCGCCCGCACCTGCATGCGCCCCTGATCATCGACGTCGGCCACCATCCAGACCTGACTCATGCAGCCCTTGACGAAGTTTTGCGGGGTTTTTTCGGCCTCGGCCAGCGGCGGCATTTTCTTGGCCAGGTCGATCAGCACCGCGTAACGGTCTTCCCAATCGTCGGCCAGCTCGAATGCCGCCTTGAGATCATCAAAAGTCATTCGGAACGCCCGTATACGTCTTCAAAACGGACGATGTCGTCTTCACCCAGGTAGCCACCCGTCTGCACTTCAATCAATTCGAGGGGGATCTTGCCGGGGTTTTCCAGGCGGTGCGTCGTGCCCAGCGGGATATAGGTGGACTGATCTTCGGTCAGCATCAGTACCTTGTCGCCGCAGGTGACCTTGGCGGTGCCGCGCACCACGATCCAGTGCTCGGCGCGATGATGATGCATCTGCAGGCTGAGCTTTTCGCCCGGCTTGACGATGATGCGTTTGACCTGGTGCCGGGTTCCCTGGTCCACACCCTGGTAACTGCCCCAGGGGCGGAAGACCTGCGGATGGTGCACCGCCTCGCTGCGTCCTTGCGCATCCAGCGCCTTGGCGATGGTTTTGACCTCCTGCAAGCGGTCGGCCTTGCTGACCAGCACCGCATCATCGGTTTCCACGATCACGGTATCGTCGAGGCCGATGGCCGCCACCAGACGCGAGCGCGCCTGCACCGAGGTATTCCGGCAGCCCTGAAGCACCGCGTCGCCGCGGCTGACATTCCCGTCGGCATCCGGTGTGCCCAGCTCGGCCAGGTAGCCAAACGAACCCACATCGTTCCAGCCGCAATCCAGCGGCAGCACGACGGCTTTACGGGTTTTCTCCATCAGCGCATAGTCAATGGAGTCTTCCGGGCAGCCGGCAAAGGCCGCAGCATCCAGGCGGATAAACACCCCATCCTGTTCGGCGCCAGCCAGTGCGCGCTCGCAGGCTTCCACGATCTCCGGCGCATGCGCGCGCATTTCATCCAGCAAGGTGCCTGCGGTAAACACGAAGACCCCGGCATTCCAGGTATATCCACCGTCAGCCAGATACTGCTCGGCAGTGGCTGCGTCCGGCTTCTCGACGAAGCGGGCGATGTCATAGGCCCCATCGGGGCGGGCCTCACCCGCCTGGATATAGCCATAACCGGTTTCCGGGCGATCGGGCTGAATCCCGAAGGTGACCAGAACGCCGCTGCGGGCGATTTCCGCGGCTTGCCGTGCGGCCTTGCGGAACGCCTCCGGATTGCGCACCACATGATCAGCCGGGCTGACCAGCAGCACCGTATCCGGACCGGTGGTGGCCATGGCCTGCAGGGCGGCGACCGCAACAGCGGGTGCGGTATTGCGCGGCACGGGCTCCAGAATCACCGGGACCTGCCCGGCGCCCTGCCGTTGCAGATGCTCGCGCACGATAAAACGATGGGCTTCCCCCCCCACGGCCAGCATCTGCTGCTCGTCAGCGATGCCGCTCAATCGCAACACGGTGTCCTCCAGCAGGCTGTTTTCACCATCCAGCGCCAGAAACTGCTTGGGAAAATCGCGCCGCGAGAGTGGCCATAAACGGGTACCGGACCCACCGGCCAGCAACACACAAGTCAACATGAAAATCGGTTCCTTTGCCCTACTAGACAGCAAGGATAGCAACGCTATGGAGTCAGGATTCACAAAGCCTTGAAAAACCGGGAAAAGCCGGATTTATCCACAGCTTTTGCACCATTTTGTCCTGTGTCTATGCACCAGATTAAACACAAGATGATGGGTTGACAGCGCCCCCCAGACACAAGATATAGTAGCACCACGCCTTCGGGCGTCGAGGACGAGACACACCTTCAACATCCCAAATAGAAGAGCGCGCCATGGAAGCTTCCGAAACCGCCGTCGCCAAACCCGCGGCCACCCCTATCCCGAAAACGCCACTGTCCCCGGAAGTGCACGCGACAGCACCCGGCGGCTACAAGGTCATTCGTCGCAACGGCAAAGTCACCCCGTTTGACGCCAGCAAAATCAAAGTTGCGCTGACCAAAGCATTCCTGGCAGTGGAAGGTGGCGGTGCGGCCGAATCCAAGCGCGTTCATGAAACCGTCGCCAAGCTGACCGAGCAGGTCGCCCAGTCCGTCACCCGCAACCTCGCCGGCGGCGGAACGGTGCACATTGAAGACATTCAGGATCAGGTCGAACTGGCCCTGATGCGCAATGGCGAACACAAGGTCGCGCGCGACTACGTGCTGTACCGCGAACGCCAGGCCGCCAAGCGCGCGGAAAAAGCCGCCGAATCCACGGCCGTACAGGAAGCCCCCGAGCTTCACGTCCGTCTGGAAAACGGCACGCTGCAGCCTCTGGATGCGGCGCGCATCCATCAGCTGGCCGTGGAAGCCTGCGAAGGTATTGCGGATGTTGATCCTGAGCGCATCACGGCCGACACGCTGCGCAACCTCTATGACGAGATCAGTGAAGCCGATCTGGCCCAGGCGCCCACGCTGGCCGCCCGCGCGCTGATCGAGAACGAACCGAACTACAGCACGGTTGCTGCCCGCCTGCTGCTGGACAAGCTGCGTCATGAAGCCCTGCGCAAGGTCAGCATGTCCACGCAGTACGCCACGCAATCGGAAATGGCCGAGCTGTACCCGAGCTATTTCGAGAGCTACCTGAAGCACGCCGTTGAATGGGACCTGCTGGACGGCGAACTGCTGCAGTACGACACGAAGAAACTGGGCGCCGCCCTGCTACCGGAGCGTGACAACCAGTTCGACTTCCTCGGCCTGCAAACACTGTACGACCGCTACTTCATCCACCATGACGGTGCCCGCTTCGAGTTGCCGCAGGCCTTCTTCATGCGCGTTGCGATGGGTCTGGCCATCAACGAAGTGGAGCGTGACGAGCGCGCCATCGAGTTCTATCGCCTGCTGTCCTCCTTCGACTTCATGTCGTCGACCCCGACGCTGTTCAACTCCGGCACCCTGCGCCCGCAGCTCTCCAGCTGCTACCTGACCACCGTGCCGGACGACCTGCACGGCATCTTCGGCGCCATCCACGACAACGCGATGCTGTCGAAATTCGCCGGCGGTCTGGGCAACGACTGGACCCCGGTTCGTTCGATGGGTGCCTACATCAAAGGCACCAACGGCAAGAGCCAGGGCGTGGTTCCGTTCCTGAAAGTCGCCAACGACACCGCCGTGGCGGTCAACCAGGGCGGCAAGCGCAAGGGCGCGGTCTGCGCCTACCTGGAAACCTGGCACCGCGACATCGAAGAGTTCGTCGAGCTGCGCAAGAACACCGGCGACGAGCGCCGCCGCACGCACGACATGAACACCGCCAACTGGGTGCCCGACCTGTTCATGCAGCGGGTACTGGAAGAAGGCCCGTGGACGCTGTTCTCGCCGAATGACGTCCCTGATCTGCACGACCTGACCGGCGCGGCATTCGAGAAGGCTTATGTGGCCTACGAAGAAAAAGCCGACCGCGGCGAGATCAAGAACTTCAAGCGCATCCCGGCCGTGCAGCTGTGGCGCAAGATGCTGGGCCAGCTGTTCGAAACCGGCCACCCCTGGATCACCTTCAAGGACCCGTGCAACCTGCGCAGCCCGCAGCAGCACGTTGGCGTGGTTCACAGCTCCAACCTGTGCACCGAAATCACGCTGAACACGTCGGCTGACAAGGAAATCGCGGTCTGCAACCTGGGCTCGGTGAACCTTCCGCAGCACATTGTGATCGGCGAAGACGGCAAACCGCGCCTTGACCAGGAAAAGCTGCAAAAGACCATCAGCACCGCGATGCGCATGCTGGACAACGTCATCGAGTACAACTACTACTCGGTCCCGACGGCCCGCGCCTCCAACCTGCGCCACCGCCCCGTCGGCCTGGGTGTGATGGGCTTCCAGGACGCCCTGTACAAGATGGGCTTTGCCTACGAGTCGGACGAAGCCGTCGATTTCGCCGACGAGTCCATGGAACTGGTCAGCTACAACGCCATCAAGGCGTCCACCGACCTGGCCGAAGAGCGTGGCACCTACAAGAGCTTCCCCGGCAGCCTGTGGAGCCAGGGCATTCTGCCCATCGACTCCATCGAGAACCTGGCCTCGGCCCGCAAACCGGAGCACCTCAACCAGGACCGCAGCCAGCGCCTGGATTGGGAAACGCTGCGTCAACGGGTCAAAACCGTGGGCATGCGCAACTCGAACACCATGGCCATCGCGCCGACGGCGACCATCGCCAACATCACCGGCGTGTCGCAATCCATCGAGCCGACCTACCAGAACCTGTTCGTCAAATCGAACCTCTCCGGTGACTTCACCGTGATCAACCCGTACCTCGTGAACCAGCTCAAGGAACGCGGGCTGTGGGATCAGGTAATGGTGCACGACCTCAAGTTCTACGACGGCTCGGTGCAGCAGATCGACCGCGTGCCGGATGACCTCAAGGCGATCTTCCGTTGCGCCTTCGAAGTGGACCCGCACTGGCTGATCAAAGCCGCCAGCCGCCGGCAGAAGTGGATCGACCAGGCCCAGAGTCTGAACCTGTACATGCGCGAACCCTCCGGTCGCAAGCTGGACGAGCTGTACAAGGATGCCTGGTTGTCCGGTCTGAAAACGACCTACTACCTGCGCTCCATGGGTGCGACACACAGCGAAAAAACCACCATCGAGGACAGCCGCCTCAATCGGGTTTCGGGGGGGGACGAAGGCAGTCGGGGGAACAGTCTCAATGCTGCCTCGTCCCCTAACCCACCAGCCGCTCCGGAGCCGATGCCCAAAGCCTGCTCCATCCTCGACCCGGATTGCGAGGCCTGCCAGTAGTGTGGGCGACGCGCCCTACGAATCAAACGACGACAGAAAAGGACACAGAACAATGCTCAACTGGGACGACAACTCCGCCACCGCCAAAGCCGGTAGCGAAGACAACCTGAAAACGCCCTACCCCACGCCGACCATTCAGGAAAGCCGGGTCACGCATCCCGACCCGTTCGCGCTGGAAGGCGGCGAAGCGGCTGCCGCGGCGATCGCCGCTGGCGCCACCGGCCTGGAGCAAGTGGAAATGGGCGCCGGCCGCATCCAGGTGGATGACAAGAAAATCATCAACTGCAAGGCCGACCTCAACCAGCTGGTGCCCTTCAAGTACAAATGGGCCTGGGAAAAATACCTCGACGGTTGTGCCAACCACTGGATGCCGAACGAGATCAGCATGGCCGCCGACCTGGCCATGTGGCAGGACCCGAACGGCCTGACCGAGGACGAGCGCCTGATCATCAAGCGTTCGCTGGGCTTCTTTTCCTCCGCCGATTCGCTGGTGGCCAACAACCTGGTGCTGGCCGTCTACCGCCACATCACCAACCCCGAGTGCCGCCAGTACCTGCTGCGTCAGGCCTTCGAAGAAGCCCTGCACACGCACGCCTACCAGTACTGCGTGGAATCGCTGGGGCTGGACGAAGCCGAAGTCTTCAACATGTACCGCGAAGTGCCTTCCATCAATGAAAAGGCCGCCTGGTCGCTGCAGTTCACGCAGGACATCGGCAACCCGAACTTCCACACCGGCACCCCGGAAAACGACCAGAAACTGCTGCGTGACCTGATTGCGTTCTACGTGGTTTTCGAAGGCATCTTCTTCTACGTCGGCTTCGTACAGCTGCTCAGCTTCGGCCGCCGCAACAAGATGGTCGGCGTCTCCGAGCAGATCCAGTACATCATGCGCGACGAGTCGATGCACATGAACTTCGGCATCGACGTGATCAACCAGATCAAACTGGAAAACCCGCACCTGTGGACCGAAGAGTTCAAGGCGCAGATCACCGACATGCTGAAGGAAGCCACCGAGCTCGAAATCCGCTACGCACACGACACCATGCCGCGCGGCGTGCTCGGCCTGAACGCGAACATGTTCAACGAGTACATGAAGTTCATCACCAACCGTCGTTGCCAGCAGATCGGCCTGAACCCGATCTACCCCGGCGCCACGAACCCCTTCCCGTGGATGAGCGAAATGATGGACCTGAAGAAGGAAAAGAACTTCTTCGAAACCCGCGTCACCGAATACCAGACCGGCGGCGCGCTGTCCTGGGATTGAATAAAGCTCACTGATCTCCCGGAACGAGATCAGTCTCCTGGGTCGCTTTCCAAAGCGACAACACCGAGCCACCAGATGCACCCCGTCTGGTGGCTTTTTTGTGCCTGTGCTTTGGCTTTGACCCAGATCAATGTGCCCCCGACACCGCCGGCGTATCACTGCTAAGTGGGCACATACGGGAAACAACGATGGATCTGTTTCTGGACCTGTTCAAAAGTGACGTCGGCGTATTGAGTGTGTTGTCACTGCTGGGAATCCTCTGCACTGGCGGCTTCATCTTCGTCTGGGTCAGACGAAAAATCCGCGAAGAAGAACGCGGTTGAGCGCAATTCCCTACTTTCGTTAGGTCACGCCGGCGTACGCGTAGACAAAAATTCTTCGCGTTCGTCGGGTTGCACTCGCTCCTGTTGAACACCCCCGGTTCGAAGGCATAACGCAGCGAACCCAGCCAACAGGAGACAACCGATGACGGACCTGCGCGTTCGACAGGCCCGATGACGCCTTGTTGCGTCTTCCGTTGCCCACGCGGCAGCCGGAGGCGACCCGTTTGCGCGGGCACGGCCGGGGTACCAGTCCACACAGCACCCACTCGCACATGGTGGTTCTGACTCTGCTCGTAACCGCCAGTATGTTGGGAGTGGGTGCTTTTTCTCTGGCTCCTGCACTCGCGGATCTGCTGCCCAACCCTTACCACCAGCTGCTGTTCGGGGCTGGCGGCATGCTCTATCTGCTGCTGGGCGTCGCCAGCTACCGGCAATTGATTCTTCGCCTGCAGGTCGCCGGTGGGGAGTACGGCATGCTGTCGCGCTACTGGAATCGTCAGCTGGGCCGAATGGCTGGTATCTGCTCGGTGCTGGCCGGATTCGCGGTGCCTGCCGCGATCAGCAGTCGCATCCTGGCCGAGGAGTGGCTCTCGCATGGCGCCTGGAACCCCGCGCTGACACCGGCCCTCGCCATCGGGTTGCTGGTCACGCTGGCCGCCGCATCACGCCGGCTGCGTATCGCGCAAGCCCTGTGCGTCGGCGCCGGCGCCATCATCCTGCTGCTGTTGCTGGCTTTGCTGGCTGCCGCGCTGCCGCTCTGGAACGCCGCGCCGTTGCCACCCGCGTCGGATCTGGCCCCTTCGCCTGCGCGCTGGGCCGAGCTGCCGCTGCTGCTGTGCTTCGCCTTTTCCGGCTTCAACGCGGTGATTTATCTGCCGCAGATCGACCAGATTCCCGCCAGGGTCAGCGTGACCGCCATGTGCTGGGGCAGTGGCATCGGCATGCTGCTGATCCTGCTGGTCAACGCCTGTGCACTGCAGCTGGCACCCGCACAGGTCGCCGCCGGCATGGACAGCATTCGCGCGCTGGCGACCGCTCTCCCGGACTGGCAATCGGCCACGGTGGCCTTGTGGATGAGCTGCCTGCTCGGCACCACCCTGATTTCCCTGCTGCTGGCCCCTAGTGTCATGGCCATGATGCAAAACGCGAACGCACCGGATCGCCCCCGCAATCTGTTGCTGTTTCTGGCGCTCACGGCGGGTCTGATCTGCGTACCGATCACCCACGTCGTCCTGGCCATCGGCGGGCTGTTGCTGCTGCTGTGCATGACCCTCAGCGTGAGTCTGCTACTCCGCCGTGATCTCGCTCGCGGCGTGCATCGCGCACCCACTTCTGCGTGCGTCCCCGGTTGCTGGGCGGCGCAAATATTCATCGCCTGCAACGGCCTGATTCTGCTGCTAAGCCTGTGGCAGCAGCCGTGGCTGTTGGCCCTGGTTGGCCTGGTCACGCTGCTGACGCTGTGGCTGACGAATCGTCCCGCTTTCCCTTCCGCTGTGATCAGCCCTGCCAATTCCTGAAGACCGCCATGCCGACCCGCTTGCTGTATTTGTTGCTCGCCCTGCCGCTGATCGTCCACGCCCTGCCGCCGAATGCCGACGCGCCGCCATTCGTCACCACACCTCCGGACGCCATCGCGCGCATGCTGGAACTGGCCGCGCCCCAACCCGATGAAACCCTGGCCGACCTGGGATCGGGGGATGGCCGTATCGTCATCGAAGCCGCCCGCCGCTATGGAATCCAAGCGGTAGGCTTCGAAATGGACGAATCGCTGGTGCGGATTTCACGCATGAACGCGAAAAAAGCCGGCGTGCTGCAACACACCCGGTTTGAGGTAGAGGACATCTTTGATGTGGACCTCAGCGGCGTGCAGGTCGTCACCATGTTTCTGCGCGACAGCATCAATCTGCGGCTGCGCCCCAAGCTGTGCAAGGAACTGCCCGCAGGCGCCCGTGTGGTGACCTACCGCTACGCGATGGGCGAATGGCAACCGCGGCATGCGGAAGAGCTGCACGGCGAACGCATCATGCTGTGGCGCGTTCCTGAGGATCTGGGCTGCAGCTAGGCGGGTACCACGGCGGCGCTTCGGCCATTTCCGGTAGATTGCGCGGATACCCTGGGGAGACCGACCATGTACCGATGGATACCCGCCGTGGCTTTATGCGCGCTGCTGCTCGGCTGCAGCAGTGGCGGACGCCCGGATGCTGAAACAGACACCGCGGCCGCCGATCTGTGCGTCAGCTCGAGCTGCGGTGAAGTGATCGAACTGGTCGGGATTCCCGACGCCGAAAACATCCACTTCACGCCGGAGGGCCGTCTGTTCGTCACCGGCGGCAGCAATGTCTACGAAATCATCCAGACCGGCGAGCTGAGCTACGAGGCCCTGCCCTTGTCCACGGCCGGTTGCAGCTTCACGGGTATGGCGCAGAAACAGGACACGCTCTATGTGGTGTGTGGCGACGGGCGGCTGCTCGCCGCACCGCTGGATGATGTGCAAAGCCTGGACGTGATCTTCACGATGCAGGGCATGTGCATTGCCAATGGCACGGCCCTGGGCCCGGACGGCAACCTGTACGTGGTCGATGAACCGCTGAACCCTACCTGCCTGCCACCGGAACCGAAGATCGTGCGCCTGCGCATCGACCCGGCAGACCCCATGACCATCATCGAGCAGGAGTTGTGGCTAAGCGGCTCCGCATTGGGCACGCTGCCGTTTGGGCTGGGCACCGACAGCCGCTTCCCCAATGGTCTGGCGGTTCGGGGTTCACGTTTCTACGGCACCGATGGCGGCAGTATTTTCGCGGTGGATCTGCAGGACGATGGCACGGCAGGGCCGGTCATACCGCTGTTTTTCGAAGCCACCGCCCACGATGATCTGAGCCTGGCCGGCGAGACCTTGCTGGTGACCGATTTCGCAGCCGGCCGCATCCTGCAATTGTCGCTGGACGGCGATTTGCTGCAGGAAACCGCCCCGCTCACCTTCGACTTCCCGTCCGCGGTGCAACTGGCCCGGCCGCCCATGTTCCGCCCCGACGACATCCTGGTCACCGAAAAAGGGCTGTTGCTGGAACAGAACCTGCCGATTGACGTCTTGAGCCTGTTTCGCCGAACCGACGCCCCCTAAACCCAAACCCGCCGGCGCCGAACTACCCGAACGGGTGGCGAACCCGGGGATGCGTTGCCGCTAGCGTAGCGCTGGCACAACCGAGGAGACACCCATGACCGATTACAACGGACTCTTTCGTCTGGACGGCAAAACCGCTCTGGTCACCGGCGCGGCGCGCGGAATTGGCGCCGGCATCGCCGAAGCGCTGGCCCAGGCCGGGGCCAAGGTACTGATCACCGACATTGCTTCCGCCGCCGGCGAGGCCACCGCCGAACGCCTGCGCCAGACCGGCGCCGAGGCGGCCTTCGCCCCGCATGATGTGGTGGATGAAGCCGCCTGGGAGCGGGTCTCCGCCGAAGCGGTCGCGCGTTTTGGCTCCTACGACATTCTGATCAACAACGCCGGCATCGAAACCGCGGCCTTGATCGCCCAATGCGCGGTGGAAGACTTCCGCAAGGTGCTGGATATCAACGTCACCGGCGTGTTTCTGGGCATGAAGCACGCACTGCCCCGCATGTTACAGGGCGGCTCCATCGTCAACCTGTCCTCCATTGCCGGGCTGATCGGCACCCCGGCCCATGTGGCGTACCACAGCTCCAAAGGTGCGGTACGCGCGATGACCAAGGCCGCCGCCATCGAATGCGCGCAGCTGCAGAACGGGGTGCGGGTCAACTCGATCCACCCGGCCATCGTCAAAACCGACATGGGCGACAAATTCCTGCAGGACTTCGTGGATCTGGGCCTGATGCCGGATATCGAAACCGCCGTTTCCACGCTGGAAGCCGCTCACCCGATGGGGTTCGGGCGCATTGAAGACGTGGCCAGCGCCGCGCTGTATCTGGCTTCGGCCGCCGCACGCTGGGTCAATGGGAGCGAACTGGTACTGGATGGCGGCTACACCGCCGGTTAAGAGGACACCCGATGAATCGTATGCAAGGAAAGGTCTGCCTGGTGACCGGCGGCGCCCGTGGCCTGGGTCTGGCGGCGGCGCAGGCGCTGGTCGCCGAGGGCGCCAAAGTGATGATCACCGACATTGACGAAGCCGCCGGTGAGACCGCCTGCGCCGCGCTCAAAAGCCAGGGCGAGGCGGTATTCGCGCCGCAGGATGTCACCGATGAAGCCCGCTGGGCGGAAATTCTCGAACTGCTGGATCACACGCTGGGTCCCATCGACGTGCTGGTCAACAATGCCGGTATTGCCGGCTTTGCCACGGTGGAAGACGAAAGCTTTGCGCACTGGCGCAAGACCCTGGCGGTCAATCTGGACGGCGTATTCCTGGGAACCCAGGCCGCCATTCACCGGATGGGCGCGCGCGGCGGCTCCATCGTCAATGTGGCCTCCATCGAAGGGCTGATCGGTGAGCCCGCGATCCCGGCGTACAACGCCAGCAAAGGCGGGGTGCGGCTGTTCACGCGCTCCGCGGCGATCCACTGCGCCCGCTCGGGGCTGCCGATCCGCGTCAACAACGTGTGTCCGGGTTTTGCAGAAACCGAAATGGTGTCTGGCGCATTGGCCACCCTGGCCCCGGAGGAAGCCCAGAGCTTCGCCGCGCAAACCGTGGCGCGCATACCCATGGGTCGCTTCGCACGGCCCGATGAAATTGCCAAAGCCGTGCTGTTCCTGGCCTCTGATGACGCCAGCTACATCACCGGTTCCGACCTTGTTGTTGATGGCGGCATGACCGCCTGATCCGGAGAATCATTGTGAGCAAGAAACCCGTCGTCATCTATGGAGTCACCGGATACACCGGCCGTCTGGTGGCGGAATACCTGCGTGAACTCAATGTGCCCTTCATCGCCGCCGGCCGTGACGCGGCGCGCATCGAAAGCGTGCTGTCCAAAGTCCCCGGCATCGAAACCGCGGATTACGAGATTGCCGAAGTCGCGCACACCACCGAAGCGCTGACCGCCCTGTTCAGCGGCGCTCAGGTGGTCTGCAACATGGTCGGCCCGTTCATGCAACTGGGCAGCGAAGTCGTGGAGGCCTGCCTGGCCGCCGGGGTGCACTACACCGACACCAACGGTGAGCAGAACTGGATGCTGGCCTGCGCCGAGCGCTGGGGGGCGGCCTTCGCGGCGAAATCGCTGCTGCTCTCCCCGGGCATCGCGCAGATGTATACCACCGGCGAAATCGCCGCCAACATCTGCCTGGAAACGCCGGGACTGGATACCCTCGACATTCTGGTGTTGTGGAAAGGCATGCCGACCTACGCCAGCACGCAAACCATCTTCAGCATTCTGAGCGCCGAGTTCTACTACCTGGAACAGAATCAATACGTAGCCTGGCCGTCGGGCGCCAGCGCCGAGGTGGTGGTTCCCGGCCACCACCGCACCTCCCTGGCCCTGCCCTGGGGTGGCACCGCACACCCGGTGTGGTTCAAGAACGACCCGCGGGTAGCCAATGTCTCGGCCATGGGTGGGGTCTTTGATCGCACGGTCATGCAGGGCGTTGCGGACATGTCGGCCATGGTGGATAAGGACATCAAACCCCTGCCCCCCGAACAGCAGCAAAAAGCGCTGTCGGAGATGGCCGCCTCGGTGCAGGCCAGCATGCCGCCGCGGGAAAACCCGCGGGTCAACACTTCGCTGGATTCGGTTCATGCCAGCGGCCCCTTGGGACGCGCGCACTGCGTGATTCATGGCAACTGCAATTACAAGCAAACCGGTCTGCTGCAGGCCTATGCCGCTTACAGCCTGCTGCAAACACCCCCGCAACGCGTGGGCTTCGCCTCCGGCTGCCAGGCTTTCGGGCACCGGCAACTGCAGGGCGTGCTGCAGAGCTTTGGTCTGGTCCAGGCGCCGCGGGTCGACGTGGTGAAATACAACGGCTGACCGCCGCCGGGCGCTGCAGTCCGGTTGATAGCGGGATCGACAGCGGATTCGACCCCTCGGGCCAAACCGGTGGCGGGCAACGGTGTCGGTAGCCAGGTCGACCTACGGCCACCACAACGGCGCGCAATTGCCTAGACTGCAAGCGAGCATCGTGACCGTTGAGGCGCCATGGGCCAGGATATCCAGCAGCAGGCTTTCACCCCGGCGGATTACGCAGAGTTTGCGGAAAAGCTGAGCCAATCCCACGCGGCGATGACGGCGCTGCTCGACCGCCCGGGGTTTGGCGCCGGGGCGCCGTCCATCGGCGCCGAGCTGGAAATGTCCCTGGTCGATGCTGACGGGCGCCCGGCCCGCATCAATCAGACCTTGCTGGCGACAATGGCCGACCCGGCCTTCACGGCGGAAATCAACCGCTTCAATCTGGAATACAACAGCCCGCCGCTGGCGTTGTCCGGCACACCGTTTACCCAACTCGAAGCCCAGCTGGGCGCGGCGCTGGACCAGGTCAGGCGCGTTGCCGCCGAACACGGCGCGCGCCCGCTGACGGTGGGAATTCTGCCCAGCCTTCGGGCCACCGACCTGGGCCCCGAGGCAATGACGCCCGTCGCCCGCTACCGGGTACTGAATCAGATTCTGCGTGCGCATCGCGGGCGCCCCTTCCGTCTGAACATCAACGGCGCCGACCCGCTGCAACTGGAAGCCGATGACGTGACCTACGAGGGGGCCAATACCTCGCTGCAAGTGCATCTGAAGGTGCCCCCGGACCAGTTCGTCGCCACCTACAACGCGGCCCAGCTGGCGCTGGGCCCGATGCTGGCCATCGCCGGAAACTCCCCGCTGTTTCTGCAGCATCGGCTGTGGGAAGAAACCCGCATCGTGGTGTTCAAGCAATCGGTCGATGATCGCAGCATGCAGATGGCCTCGGCCCACACCGCATCACGGGTCGGCCTGGGCTCGCGCTGGTGGGAGGGCTCGCTGGCGGATTGCCTGCGCACGCACCTGGAAACCTTCGACCCTTTGCTGCCGATTTGCAGCGATGAGGATATCCCGGCCCTGATCGCGGCCGGTGAGACACCCCGGCTGGCGGAATGGCGCACCCACAACGGCACCATCTGGCACTGGAACCGCCCGGTCTACGATGATGTGGACGGTGGCCATCTGCGCATCGAATTTCGGGTCTTGCCCGCCGGCCCCACCTTGCCCGACATGCTGGCCAATGCGGCTTTCATGCTGGGCCTGACCCGCGGGTTGGCGCAAAGTCTGCCCAACATGACCGCGCTGCCCTTCAGCAAGGTCGAATTCAACATGTACCGCGGGGCGCAGCAGGGGTTGCGCGCCATGCTGTGCTGGCCAACCCCGGATGGCGAAGTGCAACAGCGGGACATCGTGCCCTTGCTGCATGAGCTGCTACCCATCGCCCGCAGCGGCCTGCTCAGCGCCGGCATCACGCAGGCAGAAACCGATGCGCGTCTGGCGATCATCGAAGCCCGGCTGGCAAACGGGCAAACCGGCGCGCAATGGCAAAACGCCTTTTTGACAGCGACAGAGCAAAACTGCAGCCGGGATGAAGCGCTGCGGCGGCTGGTGAATCGCTACGATGCACTCGCGCAAACCCATCAGCCCGTTCACACCTGGCCCCTGACGTGATGTCCTCCGACGCCCCGATCCGCTGCTGCACGCGCGACGATTTACTGCCCATTGCCGAAACCGTGGACGGTTTTCTGCGTCAGCTTGGTGGCCCCACCTGGATCACCATTCCCGGCCAGGACCCGACACGCACGCGCCTGGTCGCCACCCTGTTGCACGGGAATGAGCCTTCGAGCATCCGCGCCGCCCATGCCTGGCTGCGCGCAGACCACCTGCCGGCGGTCAACACCGTCATCTATGTGGGCTCGGTCGCGGCCGCACTGGCGCCGCCGGGTTTTCATCACCGCGCCTTGCCTGGCGAGCGCGATGCCAATCGCTGCTACGGCCCGGTGGACCACGATACCCAGGGGCGCATTGCCTCTGCGTTCACGCAGCAGTTCCTGGCCACGCCCATCGAGGCCGTGGTCGACATCCACAACAACACTGGCCACAACCCGGCTTACGGCATCGGCTTTGGCGTGGATGAGGCGCAGCAGCACCTGACGGCCCTGTTCGCGGATTGGTATGTCACCACCGACCTGCACCTGAATACGCTGGTGGAAATGACCGGCAAGCACTGCCCCAGCATCGCCATCGAGTGCGGCCTGGCCGGTGATCCGGCAGCGGACGCCGTCGCCCTGGCCGGGCTGGATCGTTTCCTGCACCGGCCCCAACTGGGTTTGGAACAACCGGCGCCACCGCATCTGCAGGTGCTGCATCATCCCCAGCCGGTGAAACTCATCCCCGGCATCTCCCTGGCTTTTGCCGATGATGCGCAGGTCAACGCCGACCTCACGCTGCGCCCCAACCTCGACCGGCACAACTTCGCCGAACTGCCGGCGGGCTCGTCGCTGGGTTGGACACGCACACCCGACCTGCAGCCCTTTATCGTGCGCAATCACGCCGGGGAGGACATCACCGCGGAACTCTTCGTCAATACCCGCGGTGAGATTCAAACCCGGCGCCGCATGATTCCGATCATGATGACCACCGTGGCCCACATCGCGCAAAGCGATTGCCTGTTCTACATGGTGCAGGCCGCCGACTGAACGCCGGCCAATAAAAAAGGTTCATCGCGCTTTAGTGGGAAACGCGGTGCCTTGTTGCAACTCATTACGGTTTGGCCGGAGCTATCAGGACGAGACACCGTCCGGGGTCGGGGCATCCTGTAGCCGCGCGGTCTTGCGCCGCTGCGCGGTTCCCTGCTGGGCATTCCGCTTGGTGGGGTCGGCTCTACAAGACATCCTGTCTTGATAGAGCCTCGATTCGCCGTCCTGGCGAATCGCCCCCAGTCGCGGCATGCCCGTCAGGCGCAGGCCCTGACTGCCCGGCCACAGGACGCCCCGACCCTTGGGGGTTGTGCCCGCAGTCTTGGTACCAAGCTTCTTTCACAAGAAAGCAAACGCTGGTGTTGGCAGGTCCGCTGTCCGGGGTGCTGACCGGAGCCATCAGTAGGCCCGGTTGGCGCCCCGGACAGCGGACCCCACGAGGGCGTCCGTGCTCCCGACTTCCGGCTTCCGATGTTCACGCCAATCCGCGATGATCCAAAGAAAAGCGGCGGCGTACCGAAGTCCACCACCACTTAGGGGGATTCAGGACCGGCCCAGCCAGCCAACCGTCCGTTACGGAACGACGACATCCACCAGCCGACCCGCCGTGCACATTTCGTGTACGTACAGGTTGCTGCCCAGATCCGCCGACAGCAGATCGGACGAAATCGCAATCCGTGCCGTGTCGTAAGCCAGTGTGGTTTTGTAACCGATGAAGGCGTAGGTGTTACCCAGGCCAGCCTGGTCGGTGGAGAAGCCCAGCAGTGCCAAACCGGAACCATCGAGCACAGCCGAGTCTTCCTGCACTTCACCTTCAAGCAGTGTCGTGACTTGCACCGAAGACAGCAGACCCACATCCAGCAGCGACGGCGGGAACGAAATCGCGAACACCGCGTAGGAGCCGGCTGACTGCTTCTTGCCTTCCGGCATGATCACGCTCAGATCCAGCGAGTTGACAGTGCCGGCACCCAGCAGGATGTCCAGGGCTGCCGCCGTCTGGGTGAAGTTGGCGGCCGTGGTGAGGTCGGTATCGATCGCCAGGTTGGCGTCTCTGACACTGTTCAGCAGGTCGTTGACGCTGGTGCCGGCCAGGGTACCGAGCAACGTTCCCACAATCTCGCCCACCAGACCATTGGCGCCCACCTCGGTGGAAGCGCCTTCAAACAGGGACGCCGACTGCGTACAGATAAACGCTTTTTGCGGGTCGCTGTCCGGGCCGGCGATCACGACGCCGTCTTCTTCGATCACGCCACCCACGGTGCCCTCATTCGGGAAACCGGTGTCGGTGTTGCTGCCATCACCTTCGATGTTGCCCTGATCATCGATCCCGTCATTGGGGTTGATGACACCCACACCGGGGCCGGCACCGGTGCCGGTCGTTGCGCCCAGACCGGGGCCTCCGTTGGCCTGACACCCCACCAGAGCGACGGTGGCAACAAGAGCGAAACTGATATTGCGGACACGGAAAACGAGCGGATCGGAATAACCCATAAGGAACCTCATCAATGAGAGCTAGCAGGCACACCTCCTATGACAGGAGGCTCTAGTTATGTGGCGTGCCGGAGCAGACAGCGCGCTAGGAATTGTGCAGTGCAGCGATGAGGTTCAAAGTCAGCGGAAAACCGAAGCTGATGTAGGTGTTTTCCACACGTGGACAGCGCCCGATGTCAGTGTGAAATTATTCACACAACCATCTTATCGCGATGCCCACACGGCGCAAGGTGCAGCCCGCAACACCCGCTCGGTGACAGAGCCGATCAGCAGGCGGTCCAGTGCCCCCAGACCCTGGGTGCCCATCACGATCAGGTCAGCATTCATGTCCTGTGCGGTCTGACAAATCTGCTGATGCGGTGCCCCGGCAGAAATGACCAATTCGGCCTCCACGCCCAGGGCTTCTTCCTTGAGCAGCGCCGCTGCCGCCACTCGGGCCTGTTCCCGCTCGGCGTCGGCCACGGTGTCCACCGCATACGGTGGCAATGGCCGGGTGTCGACCACATGCTCGACTACGAGCCGACCGCCGCTGGCCTGGGCCAAAGTGGCAGCCTGCTGCAGGGCCTTACGCGAAGCGGCGGAAAAATCGATGGCCACCAGAATGGTTTTGTAGGCGGTCGCATCCGCATGCTCCGGCCCCACCACCAGGACGGGCACCTGGGCCCGACGGACGACTTCCACCGCTTCACTGCCGAGGAACAGCCGTGCAAAACCTTTGCGGGCATGGGTTCCCATCACGATCAGATCGCAGCCCTGCTCCTCGGCGTAATCCAAAATGGCCGGTGATGCCGTGATTTCACGGGCAATCGCTTTGATCACCGGACGACTAATCGGGGCCACGAAATCGTCGGCGCGGGAATGCGCGGCTTTTTCCAGCGCGTCTTCGATTTCGGCCACGCCCGGCATGCCGCTGAACGCCATCGGCTCCGCATGCATGACCTGCACATGCAGCACGTGCAGCTCGGCGTTATTCGCCTCGGCCAACGCCACCGCATGCGAACGCGCACGTTCACAACTGTCGGTAAATGCCGTGGGCAACAAAATCTTCTTGAAAGCCGTCATCGCAAGTTCTCCTCACCGTCTCACTGGGGGCGTGCCGTAATGGAACGCGTGCAGTATCTCGCATATCGATACCCGGGTCTTGACCTGCATCAACGGGCGGCCAAGCCATGGCAATATGCGAACACGCCTGGACCCTGCAGAGCAATACCCGGATGGAAAATCCCCCGCCATCGGACCCCCAGCGCCTGCGCCTGCTGAGTTACAACATGCAGGTCGGTATACGCTCACGCCATTACGGCGATTACCTCGCGCAAAGCTGGCGTCACCTGCTACCCCCGGCTCACCCCACCCAGCACCTGGAGCCCATCGCCGCCCGCATTCGCCAGCATGATGTGGTGGCCTTGCAGGAGGCCGACGCCGGCAGTTTCCGCACCCGCTCGCTGAACCTGGTTCGCTTTCTCGCCGAACGTGCCGAATACCCGCACTGGAAGCTGCACAACCACCGCCAGCTCGGCGTTATCGCCCGCCACGCGATGGGCATTCTGAGCCAGCTGCCCCTGCAGAACTTTCAGTACCACGCTTTGCCCGGCCGGGTGCCGGGACGGGCGGCCCTGCAATGCGAATTGGCCACCCGGAACGGGGGCGATGAAGGCGAGCCGGTACAGCTGATCGTGACCCACCTTGCGCTGGGCGAAAATGACCGCAGGGCACAGCTGAGTTACCTGCACGACAAGCTGGGCGACGCCCGTTTCATCGTGCTGATGGGCGACCTCAACTGCGAAACCGATGAGCTGCGACGCCACCCGTTCTTCCGCGAACGCGACTTCCTGCATCACCCGGAAATCAGCCCCACCTACCCGAGCTGGCAGCCGAAGAAAATCCTCGACCATATTCTGGTCAGCCCGGCACTGAAGATCGTGGACGGCGGCACCGTGAACTTCCCCTGGTCGGATCATCTGCCGGTGGCGCTGACCGTCGAGCTGCCGACCGGGTTGCAGTTTTCAGACTAACGGTGACAGCACGCGGGCGGCCCGGCACAAGGCCCGCCACCAACGGGGTTGACGCTGCCAGTCGGCGGAGGTGATTTCCACGCTGTCGTGCAGGTCCTGCTCGAAGATTTCCGCCATTTGCCGCGCCAGGTTGGCATCGTCCAGCAGCACATTGCACTCGGCGTTGAAATCGAAGGACCGGAAATCGAAATTGGTCGAGCCGATCACGCTTACATTGCCATCGGCCACCAGCGATTTGGCGTGCATGATCGCCGGCTGATACTCGAAAATCCGCACCCCGGCCGCCTGCAGATCGGTGTAGTAACCCTGCGCAATCAATCGGAAAAAACGCAGGTCGTAGCGAGAGGGCAGCAGCAGCCGCACATCCACACCGCGGCGGGCTGTCTGGCACAGCAGACGCAACATGCGCCGGCTGGGTGCGAAATAGGCGTTGCTGATCCACACCCGCTGCCGGGCCCCACCCAGAATGGCCGCGAAGGAAGAAAACACCTCGCTCTGGCCGCGCCCCGGTCGCGAGTCCAGCAGCAAGGCCTGTGCGCCGTCAGCGGCGGGAATCTGCGGCAGGTTGAACTCCATCGGGTCACCACCGGCGGCCATCCAGCCCTCGCCGAAAATCACGCGCATGTCGGCCGCCACCCGGCCGGTAATCCGGATGTGGGTATCGCGCCAGGGTTGATCGCCATTCACACCGTGGCGGTACTCATCCGCAATGTTCATCCCCCCGGTAAAGCCGATACAGCCGTCCACCACCACCAGCTTGCGGTGATCGAGGATGGGGTGCAGGCGTTGCGGCATGTAGCGCGGCTTGCGAAACAGCTGCACCCGGGTGCCGCTGGCTTCCAGCCGTTGCCAGAACTCGCGCCGGGTTCCCGAAGAACCGAAAGCATCGGCGAGCACTTTCACCCGCACGCCGCGCCGCGCTGCTGCCGACAACGCCGCCATGAAGGTATGACCAGTGTCGTCGTCACGCAGGATGTAGGCCTCGACCAGCACTTCCTCCTGTGCGCCGGCAATATCGGTGAGCATGTCGGCGAAAGCCTGCTGCCCGGCGGTATACACACGCACCGACTCGGCACCCTGGAAGGTGGAATCGTCGATCCGCTCCAGCAGCAAACGCCACGCTGCGCCGGTCAACCCCTCCGGCATGCTCGAGGCGGTATGAAACACCGGCTCCGGGCGCAGAAAATGCGCCAGATAGCGCCCGCCGCGCGGCCGCAGCATCGGCGGCAGCACCGCCTTGCGGCGTACGGCGACCGAATTTTCCTGGGCACGTGAGGGAACCGTGCTCATGCGTTCCTGTCTCCAGTAGGAAGAGGCCTATCTTGACCCAAATCAACGCACGCGCCGAATACAGGCATAGACTGCAACTTCCCTATTTCCACACCGGGAGAGACCATGAGCGAAACCAAAGCCGCCCTCAAAGAACTGCTGAAGGCCCTGAAAACCGACCGCGACGAGTTGCGGGTGCAACTTCAGCTGGGCGCGAATGAGATCAAGGAAGAGCTGCAAAGCGAGTGGGAGATCACCGAACGCGGCTGGACCAAGCTGCGCGCGCAGCTGCGTGAAGCTGGCGCCAACCTCAGCGAAACCGCCGAAGACTTCGGCGACGACCTGGGCGAGTTTTCCGAGCAGGCCCGTGAAATGACGGAAAAGGCCGGCGCCGAAATTCGCGACGGGTACAAGCGCGTTCGCGAGCTGCTCAAGCGCAACAAATAATTTGTTCGCCCGCTGCACTATGATTTCCCCGCTCACAACGGGGAAATCATGATGCGACGCTGGAACGGATGGGGCAACGCCCGCACGGACTATCCACTACCGGAAGAAGGCAAAGCCTTTCTGGCCGAACGCATCGGCCCCAGCGACCCGCTGCCCGAAGCCACGCTGGAATCGCTCAGCGGCACGCTGAGTACCCCGCGGCTGGACCTCGCCGGCTCGGATAACGCGCCCGAAGTCCGGATTCGCCACGCGCACGGCGAAAGCTATGCCGACTGGCTGGCGCTCAAGCATGGCCGCCTGCTGCCGCTGCCGGATGCCGTGCTGTACCCCGAAAGCCACGCCGACGTGGTGGAAATCCTGGCCAACGCCAAGACCACCGGCGCACAGATCATGCCTTACGGCGGCGGGACCAGCGTGGCCGGCCATCTGAAGATTGTCGATACCGACCGCCCCGCGGTGTTTGTGGACATGAGTCGCATGAACCGTCTGCTGGAGCTGGACCCGATTTCCCGGCTGGCCCGCTTTGGCGCCGGCACCCCCGGCCCACAACTGGAATCCCAGCTGCAGGCCCAGGGCTACACGCTGGGTCACTTCCCGCAATCCTTTGAATACTCCACCGTGGGCGGCTGGGTGGTCACCCGCTCCAGCGGCCAGCAATCGCTGCGCTACGGTCGCATCGAGCAACTGTTTGCCGGGGGGCGCATGGCCACTCCCATCGGCGATTGGGACATCCCCACCATTCCCGCCTCCTCCGCCGGGCCGGATCTGCGTGAACTGATGCTCGGCAGCGAAGGCCGCGCCGGCATTCTCAGCGAAGCCGTCATGCGGGTGCGCCCGACTGCCGCGCAGGAAGATTTTCACGCCGTGTTCTTCCCCAGCTGGGATGCCGCGGCCACCGCCGCCCGCGAGATCACGCAGGCCGCATTGCCGCTGTCAATGCTGCGGCTGTCCAACGAAATTGAAACCGAAACCCAACTGGCCCTGGCCGGCAAGCCCGACCTGATCCGCTGGCTGCAACGCTACCTGGGCTTGCGCGGCATCGCCCCGCAAGGCCAATGCATGATGCTGCTGGGCGTGACCGGCGATGCCCGCCGCTGCCGCTACGCCCGCCACGAAGCGCTGGCACTGGCCCGGCGCCAGGGCGGTGTGCATGTGGGCAAAGGCATCGGCAAAGGCTGGGTCAAAAACCGCTTCCACGGCCCCTACCTGCGAAACACCCTGTGGCAGCACGGTTATGGCGCCGACACCATCGAAACCAGCGTGGACTGGCCCCGGGTCACCCCGCTGATGCGGGCGATGGAACAGGCCGCCCGCGACGCCTTTGCCGAATTCGACGAACGCGTCCACGCCTTCACCCACCTCTCGCATGTGTATCCGCAGGGCAGCAGCGTGTACAGCACCTTCGTCTTCCGCGCCACGCCCGACCACGATGAAAACCGCGCCCGCTGGCTGGCCTTCAAGAGCCAGGTGTCCGAAGCCGTGGTTGCGCACGGCGGCACCATCAGCCACCAGCACGGCGTGGGCAAGGACCACGCCCCCTTCCTCAAAGAGGAAAAAACCGAGCTGGGCCTGGGCAGCCTGCGACATAGCCTCAGCCACTTCGACCCGCAGGGCATCATGACCCCCGGCACCCTGTTCGGCGACTTCGACAACAACCCGCTCGCCCGGTGAAAACCGCACTCGGCGGCTGGCCGGCAGGCTGGCGGGAAGATTTCTGGTCACGCCACGGCTCGGATTCCAGCTGGGATCTGATCATCATCGGGGGCGGCATCAGCGGGGCCGGCATCCTGCGCGAAGCCATCCGCCGCGGCCTGAATGCCGTGCTGGTGGAACAGGGCGACTTCGCCTCCGGCACCAGCAGCCGCTCCTCCAAGCTGGTGCACGGCGGCCTGCGCTACCTGGCCACCGGCGACTGGAAACTCACGCTGGAATCCGTGCGTGAACGCCAGCGTCTGCTCGAAGACGCCCCGGGCCTGGTACAGCCGCAACGCTTTCTGGTGCCCATCTACGCGCACAGCAAGCCGCGCGACTGGGAAATGCGCGTGGGCCTGGGCCTGTACGACGCCTTCGCCCGCAAGCGGCTGTGCTACCGCCTGGATGCCGAAACCACGCAACGCCTGAACCCCACGCTGGGTGCGGACGGGCTGCTGGGCGCGTACTCCTTTCAGGATGCCGATACCGACGACGCCCGGCTGGTGCTGCGCGTGCTGCGGGATGCCCAACGGGCCGGCGGCCACGCCCTGAATTACGTGCGCGTGGCCGAGATCCTGCGCGAAGGCGACACCGCCGTGGGCGTGCGCGTGTACGACCGCATCGCCGACCAGAACCACACCCTGCGGGCCGCCGTGGTCATCAACGCCACCGGCGTGTGGGCGGAAAACTTCACCCGCGCGCCCGAGCACAAGAACCAGCTCCGCCCGCTGCGCGGCAGCCACCTCATCGTGCCGCAATGGCGCTTCCCGCTGGGGCAAGGCATCTCCTGGCAACACCACGAAGACCGCCGCAACATCTTCGTCTACCCCTGGGCCAACGTCGCCCTGATCGGCACCACCGATATCGACCACAACACCGCACTGGATGACGAACCCCGGCACACCGCCGCCGAAGCCCGCTACCTGCTGGAAGCCGTCAACCGCCGCTTCCCGCAACTGCAGCTCCGGGCAACGGATGTCATCTCCACCTACGCCGGCGTGCGCCCCGTGGTGACCAGCGGCGCCGCCGACCCCTCCGACGAATCCCGCGAATCCGCCCTCTGGGTCGAACCCGGGCTGGTCACCCTGAGCGGCGGCAAGCTCACCACCTTCCGCGTCGCCGCGCAGCAGGTTCTGGAAGCCGCCCGCCCCTTCCTGCCCCACATCGCCGCTTCCACCAACGACAGCCCGATCCTCGACCCGAATACCACGGCGTTGATCGACAACCGCCTCAGCCCCGCTGCCATGCAACGCCTGCAAGGCCTGTATGGGCACGACACCGAGGCCGTGCTGGATGGCGCCACGGCCGCCGAGCTGCAAACCATCGGCCCCACCCCGCACCTGTGGTGCGAGCTGCGCTACGCTGCCCAGGACGAAGCCGTGACCAACCTCGGCGACCTGCTGCTGCGAAGAACCCGGCTCGGCCTGCTGCTACCGCAGGGCGGCGCCGCGCTGCTCAACCCGATTCGCCCCCTCGTTCAGCAAGCCCTGGGCTGGACCGACAGCCGCTGGGGTGAGGAATGCGAGCACTATCGCGCCCACTGGCAAGCCGTACACGCACCACCCGAAGCGGCGTAAACGCGCTCGTCCCTGCACGCGAAGCGGAGTAGCATCCGAAACACGCCGGCACAACAGTCACGAGGAGGAGGGCCACGGATGCCAGCCGAAGAGCATTTCGAACCCGAAGCCGTGCAACGCGTCATCCGACGCGCCATGCAAAACGACACCCCAGACACCATCCACCGCGATGACCTCATCGCAGCCGCTCGCGAGGCCGGCATCGACGACGACGCCATCACCCGCGCGATCGACGAAGAATCTGCCGCCATCCAGCAGGACCGCCGCCAGCGCGAAAGACGGCAGCGAGTCATCGCCGCCCTGAGCTGCCAAGCCCGCCGCTACGCCCTCATCCTCGGCGCCCTCTTCTTTGTCGACCTGTTCAGCCCCGGCCCCTGGTGGGTGCAATGGCCCGCCCTGGGCATGGCCATTGCCCTGGCCGTGCGTGCCGGCAAAGTCTGGTAGGCATGACACACACCAAAACCAGTCTACGAAGTCTTTGGCCTGGTCTTCGCCGGATTCCTGTCACACATTGGCCGCTTAAACGTGCTTTTGCAGCGTTAAGCGGCCAATTGATTCCGTCTAAATGGCGTTAGGCCTCAAGGAGAGCACAGGTGAAGCTCCAAAGCGTGAACCAATTATTGGAGAAACAACTCCAGTCGGACCCTCTCAGAGACTATTTCACGCTGTGGGATGACATTTCACATTCCGATGTAGAGGCGTTAAAGGAAGCTTTGGAGCTGGCATCACGTGAAGAAGACATTCAACAGTTCCTTCAGTCAAACCCCAAGTTTCTAATTCAGCACTTGGGCGGCGGGCACGGTCGTTGGGTGCTGCCAAAAATCCGCTTGGGGTCAGAGCACGTCACCGATTTTGTAATTGGTGCAAAAAACTCATTGGGGTTCGAGTGGCAGGCCGTAGAACTGGAAAGCCCGCTTAGGCCCATGTTCAATAAAAATGGTGACCCTTCGCAATATCTGAACCACGCAATCCGACAAATTCGAGATTGGCGGAGCTGGCTTCTGGCCAATCAGAGCTATGCAGCGAGGCCAAAGACGGAGGGTGGGTTAGGCTTGGCACAAATCAACGGCAACATCCCTGGACTCATTCTGATTGGTCGTCGCTCATTACTTCACGATGGCGTTCAGGAGCGTAGACGCCAGATGGCTCATGAACTAAATATCCGAATTCACACCTACGACTACCTGATAGAAGCGCTTGAGGGTAGGCTTCAGGGGGATGCCGTCTGGGTTGTTGAGGGCGACGAGCAATGAGGCCTAACAACACATTGCAACGGACATTTGACCCGCGGCCCGGTTTTGCTCCCGCAAACCCGTTCCACGCCTCAAATGCCGCTGAATGTGGGCGTTAGGCGTCGATAACGGGCACCAGTTGTTGCGTGGTGCGCAACGTGCTAATGTTGCTGCATGATCAAATCGTTCCGTCACAAAGGGCTGAAGCGCTTCTACGACACCGGCAAGGTGTCAGGCATTCAACCCAAACTTGCGAAACGGTTGCGTATGCAGCTTGTGGCTCTGGATACCTCGTCTACCGTTGAGGACATGGATATCCCGGGGTTTCGGCTGCATGAACTGAAGGGCACAGACAAAGACCGATGGTCGATCTGGGTCAATGGCAATTGGCGTTTAACGTTTGAGTTCCGAGACGGACACGCTTACGTTCTGAACTACGAGGATTATCACTAATGGGTATGCACAATCCCCCACATCCCGGTGAGTTCATTCGTGAGGTTTACCTTGAGCCTTTCGAGATGACCGGGCGTCAGCTTTCGGCAAAGCTTGGGGTGTCGCCCTCGACACTCAACCGTGTGCTGAAAGGCAACAGCGGCATTAGCTCTGAAATGGCATTGCGTCTTTCCAAAGCGCTTGGCCGTAGCCCCGAGAGCTGGCTCACGATGCAAGCCAACTACGATCTCTGGCAGGCTCGAAAGTCCATCAATCTGGACACAGTGCAGCGCGTGGAGTTTCATGCGGTTTAAGGCCTTGCAAAACCAAGCTTTTTCTCACGTGTGCCTCGTCTTGCGCTGCGTAAGGAGCTTTGCGTGTCGACCACCTAAAAAGTAACGCTGCACCTGACGATTGACTCGCTGCTCGGTTTGGCTACGCCAAGCCCTCACATCGATTCAAACGCCCCTGAGCGTGGGCGTTAGGTGACTTAGGTCGGCGGGGTGCAATTGCCAACATTGATGCACATGAGAAATGCGCATATATTGGTTGTGTTCTTCGTTTTCCCGAGTGCGAGCCATGCCCAGCGTTGAAGTCGCCAAGCCCACACGGCGTCCCACAAATTTGTCCTTGGATAGCGTTCTGCTCAGTGAAGCGAAAACGCTAGGTATTAACGTTTCTCGGTCTGCTGAGTCAGGCATTGCCGAGGCTGTGAAGCGTTGCAAAGAACAGCGCTGGCTTCAGGAAAACGCAGCGGCACTTGAAAGCTCAAATGCTTACGTCGAGGCAAATGGCCTTCCTCTAGCCCAGCACCGAAAATTCTGATGGCGCGCTTTGATGTCTTCGAAAACCCTGGTGGGGCTGGTTTGTTGCTGGATGTGCAGTCAGACCTTCTGAGTGGGTTGAATACTCGTATGGTCATTCCTCTGCTTCCTCGGTCTCAAGCCCCCAAACCGGCCCAACGACTCAATCCTGTAGTTTCGGTTGGTGGCAACGAATTAATTGTGGCAACGCAATTTATGGCTGCCGTTTCAGACGGCGAGCTTCGAACAAAGGTGGACAGTCTCGCGGCACACCAAGACGACCTATCGGCAGCACTCGACATGCTGTTTCTGGGTTTCTGAGTTCGGTGCATATTCAACCGGCATCTGTGCGTCGGTTACCGAACAATCCGTTTCACCGGACGTTTTGACTCGCCGCTGAACTTCGGCGTTTGATTTTTTGAGGAGATATTTTGGCGACCTTCCGTTGCACCCAAGGGTTACTCGATCACTTGGGTATCAAAGCTACCGAGGCAGCGCCCGGCACCTCCGGCGATACGACTCTGGGCGACTGGTACGCCAAGATTTTCATGGTGGATCGGCGCAAGGTTGTACTGTGGACCAATGAACAGACGCTTCTATCGTTCGTGATGCTGAAAGTTCGCACGAAGAAGCCGGAGCACTTTTACATGGGGTTTCTGCACGGGCTCACCATGGCATTGCAGCTTGAGCAGATTCCGCTTGCTGACGTCGAGCGCATCGTTCGCGAGTACGAAGGTGAAATGGCGATAACGAAAACCACCAACAGGTCGCTGGTTGCTTCAATGAACCAAATCGGACAGGTCTTTGACCATATGGTTTGGTACAACCACGGGTTCAAGCACTGCGATATCGGCGACATCGTGCACAAGCTCAACAATACGCCGTGGAAGGCCATTGGGTTCAAGTTCCCATCTGGCCTGGTGCGTGAGCGTTGCGCGAGCAGCAGGTGCCACTAGATGGCCAAACCGGACGAGCTGCGGCAGCGGATATTGGAACTTCCCCCGGTGTGGCTACGCCAACCCTCCCATCGCCTCAAACCCGTGTGAGCATGGGCGTCGGTCATCAAGCCAGGTATCGAGTAAACATGAAACGTGAAATGCGAATCGGTGGCGCCGCCGCAATCATCCAAGCGCTCTGTTATGTCCTCGGCTTCGCCTTGATGGCGACGGCGATGAACCCCGGAAGCACGGAAGGGTGGACGCAGCTCCAGAAGCTGGAATTCATCCTTGAGCGTCAGTCGCTGTTCGCGTTCTGGAACATCGTCATCTATGTGGTGTTTGGGGTTGCTCTGGTGGTTCTTGCTGTCGTGCTCCACCGATTGCTGCAGCCAATGGCTTCGCTTGCCGTTTCGATTGGAACTCCGTTCGGCCTTATTTGGGCGGGCCTGGTTGTCGCGAGCGGCATGGTTGCGAATGTGGGGCTTACCTGGGTTTCAAAGGCGTATGCATCCGGGGCTGAAGCCGCCGCGCAAACCTGGACGGTAATCGGTATTGTCCAGGATGGAATGGGAGGCGGCGTAGAAGTGGTGGGCGGCATTTGGGTGCTCTGCATCAGCATCGCGGCGCTCGGTGCGCGAGCCGTTCTTCCCAAACCGATCAACCTGATAGGCCTTGTCGTCGGTGTCTGTGGCGTTGTCACGATCGTGCCTGCGTTGGGTGAATTGGGGGCCATATTCGGTCTGTTGCAAATCGTCTGGTTCATCGGCGTTGGGGTGGTGTTGCTACGTGCGAATGACGCCCAATAAGTTGCTGCATCGGACGATTGACCCACCACCCACTTCTTACTGCCACATGAAGCTTCATCGCGTCCCCCGGAACGTGAGCGCTGGGCGTCCGTACCACGACACTGCGAAGTCGAGGTGCCAAGCGCCGGCCAAGGCCTGAGCGCGAAGGGTTTAAGCCTCAGGCGGAAAGTACGCTGTCGCCGATGCGGGGTCTGAATCGTATTGCTGAGGCCGTTCTAGCGAGCGACCTCGACCGGCGATACCGCACTGGCCTGGTTGCCCCAGGCATTGCGAATGTAGGTCAACACGGCCGCGATCTCATCGTCCCTCAGTTGGTGGGCATATGGGGGCATTCCGAAAGGGTAAGGATTCGTTTGCGTGCTGGGTGCGTAGCCGCCGAACTTCAGCGTGCGGATGGCATTGCCTGGCGCGGCAGTAAGCACCAGTGCATTCCCTTTCAACGGTGGAAACACACGCGCTTCACCTTCGCCATGATCGCCGTGACAACTTGCGCAGTGATCCTCATAGAGTGTCTGGCCACTGAGCATCTGCTGCTTGCGCAGCTGCGGCGTGACCGCCAGCGTATCCACCGGGGTTGAGCGGGTTGGCGAGCGGCTGTCGATGTACTCAACCATGGCGGCGATGTCCGTCTCACTCAAATACTGCAGGCTGCTGGCGACCACTTCGGCCATCGGCCCACTGGCCACGCGGCTCGGGGACACGCCGTGCTTGAGCACGTTGATCAGATCTGCACGATCAGCCGCATTCTGGCTGGGCCACAGCGGCGGTGCGTACCAGGCCTGGTCGGGGAGCAAGCTGCCGGCGAAGGTGCGCGATGGGCGCAAGGCACCCAGCGCATTGCGATCACCGTGGCAGGCGCTGCAATGTCCCAGGCCTTCCACCAGGTAGCGCCCGCGGTTCCAGCTGTGATTCTGGTCCGCGTCCACCTGAAAATTCTGGGGCGTGAAAAACAGCTTGCGCCATACCCACAGGGCGAGTTGGGTATTGAAGGGAAAACTCAACCTGTGTGGTGTGGCGGGTCGACGTATCGCGGGCTGCTGTTGCAGGTAGGCCAGCATCGCATCGCTGTCGGCGCGCGTAATCAAGCTGTAATGCGTATACGGAAAAGCCGGATACAGCAGGCGACCATCCGGGGACACACCATGATGCAAGGCGCTCCAGAAGTCATCCGCCGTCCAACCACCAATACCCGTCTGCTCGTCCGGCGTGAGGTTGCTGCTGTAGACATCACCAAAGGGCGTACGGACGGCGACCCCGCCGGTGAGGGGCTGCCCATCTCGGCTGGCATGACAGCCGGCGCAGTTGCCCGCGCGAACCAGGTATTCGCCGCGTTTGGCAGGCTCAGAACTCTGCTCAACCTGCTGCGCCGCAGGTACCGGCTTAACAGGCTGCTGCGTAAAGCACCGCAGCGGCAATTCCTGATTCCCTGTCGGCATCGGCTGATCCTGTGTCGAACTCGGCAACGCCGACAACCACTGGGCGGCCAGGCTGATTTGCTGTGTGCTCATGCGCTGAGCAACCTCACGCATGCAATCCACAGCGCCAGCGGAGCGCACACCGGCTCGCCATGCTCCAAGCTGGGCGGCGATGTACTCGGCGTCCAGTCCCGTCAGGCCGGGGATGGCGGGCAAAGCGCCATGCAGGTTTTCGCCGTGACAGCTCGTGCAGGCCGGTATGTCACGCGACATATCGCCCTGCTCGATCAAGCTTTGCGCCTGCGCTGAGAGGTGCTCACTGAGTGGCGTGGTGGACTGTGCCTGGCGTGGTGTTTGCGCGGCATAGTACTGCGCCATCTCGAGCAGATATGCATCGCTCACAACGCGAAACATGTCGGCCATGACCTGATGCGGGCGTTGCCCGTCGCGAAAGTGGCGCATCTGGTTGTACAGATAGCCGGCCGGCTTTCCCGCGATGGACGGGTAATAGCCCTCTTGAGCCGAGCGGCCCTGGTCACCGTGGCAGGCCGCGCAGGGGGCCACGCGCTCATCCATGCGCTCCAGGGCCAGTGCCGAACCCATCGATACGACCGGCAAAAACAGGCAGAAAGCGCTCAGGGCAACAATGCGCAGCACGTGAATTCCTAACGGAGTCAATCAGTTTTCCTAGCGTGCCCGATGCTGCCGGCTCACGGTGTTATCAGACGCCGCTCCTTTTTCTGTTACAGATCAGGCGCTGTAACAGTTTTCTGGCACGAAACTGAATCTTCACGCGCCCGCCTTGCCGGGGCATCTTGTCGCCAGTTGCCCCACCGGAGTGAAACCCATGGATACCGAACAGCGCTCATCAAAGACGTCCTTTGGCGAGGTCATCATGAGTGTTGCTGCCGCATTTTTCGGGGTGCAGAGTTCACGCCAGCGCAAGCGTGACTTCACCCATGGCAACCCGTCGCACTACATTGCCGTCGGGCTGCTGATGACTGCGGGTGTGGCGGGGTTTTTTTGGGCCGCCGTTCAGCTCGCCCTGCACTACGCCGGCTAGACGCCCGATTTGCGCTGGAGCTCGGTCGCGAGCCCCGCCAGCGTTTTGAGCGCTCGATTTACCCGTCGGTCTTCAGGGTGACCATAGTTCAGCCGGATAAACCGGGAAAAATCTTCGCGGACGCTGAAGATCTCACCGGGAGCAACGCTGATGTTTTGACTCAATGCCCGCCGGTGCAGCTCGAGGGTATTCACGCCAGGAGGCAACTCCAACCACAGGAAATAGCCGCCATCGGGCACCGTGATCGAAACCTCGGGCGGGAAAAACGACTGGATGGCCTGAATCATCGCATCGCGACCTTCCCGGAGTGTGGAGCGAAAGGCCTTCAGATGGCGGTCGTAGTCGGCCTCGGCGAGATAGTCCTCCAGCGCAAGCTGCGCTGGCAACGAGGTGCTCAGCGTCAAACCCAGTTTGAGCCGCTGCACCTTTTCGGTGTAGCGACCGGGGGCCGCCCAGCCCACCCGATACCCCGGCGCCAGACACTTGGAAAACGAACCGCAGTGCAGTACCCCGCCGTCGGAATCAAACGCCTTGGCTGGCAGAGGACGGCTCGCGGCGTAGAAGATTTCACCGTAGGTGTCGTCCTCGATCAGGGGCACGCCATGCTCGGCCAATAACCGAACCAGACGCTGCTTGTTTGCGGTTGGCATGCTTGCGCCGGTCGGGTTCTGAAAGTTGCTCATGATCCAGCAGGCTGCAGGTGACTGGCGCTTGAGCGTCTGCTCGACAGCATCGATATCGATCCCCGTTTGCGGATCCGTCGCCACTTCGATGGCTCGCAGCCCCAGTCTTTGCAAAGCCTGTAGCGCCGCATAAAAGGTCGGCGATTCAATAATCACGGCATCTCCGGGCTGGGCGACCGCTTGCAGGCACAGGTTCAGGCCTTCCATCGCACCGTCGGTGATGACCAACTCATCCGCATCGAGCGCGATGCCTGCAATCTGGTAGCGTCGCGCAACCTGTTCGCGCAGCAAGGGATTACCCGGCGTCAGGTTGGTTACCGTCTGCCAGGGATCCATGCGCTTCATTGCCCGATTGAGTGAACGCCTCAACCGGACATGGGGGAACAGCGTCGCGCCGGGAAATGCTGAACCCAGCGGTACCACGTCCAGGCTCTTGCTGGCCTGCAAAATTTCGTAGATGAAATCGCTTTTGGTCACCGGCCGAGCCCGAGGCGATGGGCGCGATGATTGCGGTGCAGGCAGTTGTGCGGCCAGCCGTGCCGATACATAAAACCCGGAGCGCTCCCGCGCCTCCACCAAGCCGCGTGATTCCAGGAGGTGATAGGACTTCAGAACCGTCACCGGGCTCAGGCCCCGCTGCCGCCCGAGCTGACGCACCGATGGCAACTGCTGCCCCGGCCGTAATTGCCCGTCCTCAATCAGGCGGACGATGTCATCCGCGTAGTCTTTGTATTTCACCTCGCAACCTGTGCAGCGACACCTCAGGGTCAGTATACGGAGCGGTGGCCCATCACCGACGTCGCTTCGTCGGGGTATTGGACCTCGCCCCAGCGAGTGCAGGCGAAGTCGGTGGCGGCTCCGTCTGCGCGGGTTGCCCCCTAGCGGCGCGGCTCATTCTCGACGCAGCCGGCCGGCACCCCCGGAAGGGGCCGATTGGTCACTTCTTCGCGGATACCCACATCGCAATTTCCATCCGCGCCACCGAGGCTCCCTGGGTATCTTTGATATCTACGTTCGCCATGAACTCGCCCGCATCGGGCCATGTTTCCGGTAGTGTGCCGGTGGCGTGTGCGGTGAGATCGGTGGTGGCTTTTTTCAGGTATTCCACCTTCATGCTTTTGGGAATCCAGCGGTGCGTGGTCGGCACGCTGACATCGGTCATCATGCCCCCGGCCAGCTCCGCCATGTTGCACATGGCGATGGCGTGTACGGTGCCCAGGTGATTCAGCACGGCGCGGTGTTTTTTGATCCGCACTTCCGCCTTTCCCGGGCGCAGGTCCGCCATCAGCGGCTTGATGGATTGAAAATACGGCGCTTTGAAGCACACAGCTTTGGTGAACAGTTGCCGGCCCAGGGGCAGCGCGCTCATTTTCTGGAACAGTGCGAGGTTGGGTTGAATGGTGTTGCTCATGGTGATTAGGTGTTTTTGCTGAAATCTGTTTATAGAATATAATTCTAGAATATTGTTCTTACAATACCCAAGGAGACCGTTACGGTGGAACCAGCGTTCGAGCGCGCGTTTCCGGGAACCCGCAAGGCCACCAAGCGCCATGTCCTGAGCTGTGCACTGGCGTGCTTTGATGAGCGGGGATTTGACGCCGTCACCATCGACGACATCCGGCAGCAGTCCGGTGCCAGCACCGGAACGATTTATCACCACTTCGGGAACAAGGAAGGTCTGGCGGCAGCGATCTATCTGGCGGCGCTGGATGACCAGCAGGCCGGTTTCGAGGCCGCCATGCAGACGACGCACGGCGTGCGCGAGGCCATCGCGGCGTGGGTTGAGGTGTACATCGGCTGGGTGGTGGCGAATCCTCGCCTGGCGCGGTTCATGTTCCAGTCCCGACGCAGCGTGGCCGCCGGGGCCGCAAAAGACGATTTGAAAGGCCGTAACGACAAGCGCTACGGCGCCCTGCAGACCTTCCTGCGCAACGGGGTCGAAGCGGGGGTGGTGCGCGCCCTGCCCGCCGAAATCTATGCGTCATTGCTCATCGGCCAGTCCGAAAACTACTGCCGCGCGTGGTTGTCGGGGCGGGTCAATACATCGCCTTTGGAGCATGTCGGCATTTTTGCCGATGCCGCCTGGAGATCCATTGCCTTCGTCGCTGACAACAATGGCTGAACACGGGCACACTCGCCGCCAAGCGTCGTAACCGGACTGCCTCTGCATGAATCGCCTGGATTTCTGTTTCATCGCCAACGCCACCGTGCTGTGCACACACCAGATCGATGCTGCTTACTGGCATGAATGGGAGATGTTTCATCTGCCCGGCGGCAACCAGCTCAACCTGATCCTCAACCTGCCAATACTCGCCTCGGTGTTTGTCGCCTGCTGGCTGGTGGCATCGCGAAGCCGGCAGGCGAAGAATGCCCATATCTACCTTGCGGCACTGGGCGGGTTGACGGTGACGATTCACAGCGGTTTTTTTCTGTTCGGCTACGAGCAGTTCCTGCAATCGATGTCGCTTGTCTTGATGGGGGCAACGGCGCTGCTGTCGACCGCGCAGATCTTTTTGCTGCGGCGCGCGTGAAGCGCCCGCGCCGCTGATTTCACGGCTGCGCAGGGCTCCGCAAGCCCTTACTACCCCCGCCGACGGCTGGATGGGTTTCCGGTGCGCCGGCGCACGAGGAGCACACATACTGATGAATACCGCCTTGCTGCAAACCCTGCTGGACAATCCCAGCGGCGGGCAAATCGCCGGTGGGGTGATGATGATCATCCTGTTTCCTTTCGTCGGCCTGATGGCCGCAGCGGCCAGCGCGTTTGTGGCGCGGCGCATGTTTCTGGGCACCCACGAGCGGGTTTACTGGGCCGGCATGTTGATGGCCATCGCCGCTTTCTACCTGGGATTCGCAGGCTGGTTTGAGGCTCCCGCGGAAGCCTGGACGACCGAACTGATGGGCATCGCTGTCTTCATCGCCGTCGCGGCCTGGGGGGCGTTCTCGGCCCCGGCTCTGGCTCTGGGTTATCTGCTGCATGGCGTGTGGGACATCGCCCACAGCCTGTTCGGCACCAGCATCGCAGGCCATGCCGCCAGTGAGATTCCGCTCGGTTACGGAATGTTCTGCCTGGGGTATGACTTTGCTGCCGCCAGCTACCTGGCATGGTGTCCGAAGCAGTGGGATGTACCGGCCCGGTTAAACTTACGCTTCTGGCAGAATCCGGCCTGACCGAGCGCACGGGATAGTCCGGGTCATGCTCGCATTCTCGTATAGAGCTCGCGGCTGGGATTACCAAATCTGAGAGGGAACAATGAAACAACGGGGAATGGTGCTGACGACGCTGTTGGTAACCGCAGTTGCTGGGTGTACGTCAAGCCAGGATGACGCCATCTGCAAGGGCTTCGCAACCGGCTCGGATGCGGTCATTGCGAGTTCACCGGGTGTGACCGTCGACAACGAGAACCGCGCCTTCGATGGCGACCTCTCCACGGCGAGCCAGATGTATGCGGTCACAGGCAGCGGCAACGCCAGCTTCGAAGCCAGCGGTAACGCCGTTTCCACCGCTTACGCCGGTGTGCTGCTGGGGCTTCCGGCGGCTCAAATCACCCAGGTCAGCATCTCCGCTTTGCGCAACGGCACCGTGGTCAGCTCGGGCACTGCCGGCACGCAGTCGGACACCTCGCAGGCCTGTCCCGGCATCTGCCAGAGCCGCGATGGCCAAACATTCTTCGGCATTTCTGTAGAGGGCGTATTCGATACTATCCAGGCCGCCATTCAGATATCGGGAACCACCGCGGATACGCTGGTCTACGAACTGTGTACCCGCGGCTCCTGAAGGGACCGACAGCACCTCGCAGCCCCGAGCAGGCCGGGATTCCGGCTACCTCATGATCGAGATCACCACCGCGAAAGATCAGGCGCGTTTGCGCCGGCATGTGCTGGCGGCGCAGGGTCTGTTGCAGGCGCAGCCATTCGGCACCGGGTTAAGCGGGGCGCGCAATGCCATCGCGCATCTGGGCTATGTGCAGATCGACACCATTTCGGTGGTGGAGCGCGCCCATCATCATGTGCTGCATTCGCGGGTGCCGCGCTTCACCCCGGCCATGACCAACCGGATGCTGGTCAATGGCGATATCTTCGAATACTGGGCGCATGCGGCCGCATTCCTGCCGATGGCCGACTTACGTTTTTCGCTGCCCTACAAGCACGCGATCAAAAGCGGGCAAACGCACTGGTTCAAAACCCGGGACCGGAAACTGATGGACGAGTTGCTGGCGCGCATTCGCACGGATGGTCCGTTGCGCTCCCGCGATGTCGAGACCGAAGCCCCGGCGCGCGCCGGCTGGTGGGACTGGAAACCGGCCAAGAAAGCCCTGGAGCAGCTGTACATGCAGGGCGATCTGATGGTCAGCAACCGCGAGGGTTTCCAGAAAACCTACGACCTGCCGGAACGTGTGCTGCCGTCGCATATCGACACCACCATGCCCGACACCGCGGAGTTCGCCGCCCACATTCTGGAACAGCAGTTGCGCTGCCAGCGCTGTATCTCGCTGAAAGGGCTGAGCTATCAACGGCGCAATCCGACATTGCGTCAGGCCCTGCGCGAACAACTCGACGCCAAACAGGAGCAGGGAGAGTTGCAGGCGATCCGTGTCCGCACCGGCGAGACCTACTACATCCCCACCGGCCTGCTCGAGCAACCGGCACCGCGCAGCAGTGGCCGTATGCGCATTCTGTCGCCATTCGACAACAGCCTGATCCAGCGGGAACGGCTCAAAGCGCTGTTCGGCTACACGTATCAGCTGGAGTGCTATCTGCCCGCCGCCAAACGCCAGTACGGGTACTTCTGTTTACCGCTGTTGTACCGCGACAAATTCGTGGGGCGGATGGACTGCAAGGTTCAGCGCAAGACCCGACACCTGGAGATCTACGCTTTGCACCTGGAACCCACCGCGCAGCCGGATGATGCATTTGCCACGGCGTTTGCCGAGGCTGTCAGCACCTTCTGTGCGTTTCAGGGTTGCGACACGGCCGCGTTGACGCAAGTCGTACCGGCGTCCTGCAAGCCGGCACTGGCGTCGGCTTTACACGCGATGTGAAATGGCGCGCCTCATGATGAGCAGCAGTGATAGCGATTCGCCGCGCATCGACACCAGTTACAACTTTCGCCGGGCCAGCCCCACGGTGACGACTTCAGGCGTTGTGGGCGCCCGGCGACTACGCCATTTGCGCGAACAGGGTTATGCAGCGGTGATTAACCTGCTGCCAGACGACAATCAGCAGGCCGTCGCCAACGAGCAGGATCTGGTGACCAATCAGGGGCTGATTTATGTCCATATCCCGGTGGATTTTGCCCGCCCCACCGAGGCCGATTTCGTGCAGTTTTGCCGTGCCATGGACGCCCTCGATTCGCAGCAACTGCACCTGCACTGTGCGGCCAACTTCCGCGTCAGCGCGTTCTATGCCCGCTATGCGCGGGATCGCGGGTGGTGGAAGACGGCACAGGCCGAGGCCTTTGTACTGGACCTCTGGAACCCTGCCGATTATCCGGGCTGGATGGCGTTTTTCAGCGCCATCAAAAACCGCTAAATATCGCCCCCGAAAATCGCTGCTTTTTCATTTATTTACGCGACAATCGCCGGACCTTCTCCTGCATAGTTCATACTGGGTGCCGATTCGGGCTCTTGAGGCCTGATTCAAATTCTGATTGCGTAATGGTGATAGCAACTCAGAGCAATATTTTTCACCACTATTTAAGAAGAGAAAGTTATGAGTAAAGGCACCGTAAAGTGGTTCAATGATGAAAAAGGTTTCGGATTTATTGCTCCGGAAGACGGCAGCAAAGATCTGTTTGTTCATCATTCTGAAATTCAGTCAAGCGGTGGACGTGCGACCTTGAATGAAGGTCAAGCCGTCGAGTTTGAAGTCGGCCAAGGCCAGAAAGGTCCCTGCGCCAATAAAGTTGTTGCCGTTTAATTTCGCAACACACAGCAGATTGCTGCATGCGGACGCGCCATCAGGTGCGTCCGTTTGCAGGGTGCTGAAATCCCCCTGGTTCCTGCGGCGCGGACCCCGGAACCCACGCCCTCACCCTCCCCGACCTGCCATCACCGCGAGCCTCTGCTCCGCCTAGGTGAACCCCGGCGGCATTCTGCTGCTGACAAACGGCTTCGAGTAGGATGCGTCTCGCATAATCAAAACGCACAACAGGGAGAAAACCTGTTCAATGGCACGCAGGAATAAAACCCGCCTCGCGCTTGAATAGCTGATGCGATGAGCCATATCGAAACCCATCGAACCCACCGTATCGGCTGGTTGCGCGCCGCCGTGCTCGGCGCAAACGACGGCATCGTTTCCACCGCCAGCCTGGTGCTGGGGGTTGCGGCCGCCGGTAGCGATGCGCCGACCATCCTGGTTGCCGGAGTGGCCGGCCTGGTCGCGGGGGCCATGTCGATGGCAGCCGGTGAATATGTTTCGGTCAGCTCGCAGGCCGACACCGAGCGGGCCGACCTGGCGCGTGAACGCCGCGAACTGGCGGCCAACCCGGTACACGAGCATGCCGAGCTGACCGCGATTTACGAAGACCGCGGCCTGGATCACGCACTCGCAGCGCAAGTGGCCACGCAGCTGACGGAACACGACGCCCTGGGAGCACATGCCCGCGATGAGCTGGGCATTTCTTCCACCATCACGGCCCGCCCGGTGCAGGCCGCGCTGGCCTCAGCGGCCACCTTCTCCGTCGGCGCGTTGCTGCCGCTGCTGGTCGTTGTGCTGGTTCCGGCCTCGGTTCTGATGGCGGCCGTGGCCACCAGTTCGCTGATCTTCCTGGCCTTGCTGGGATCGCTGGCCGCAGGCGCCGGTGGTGCCCCGGTCCTCACAGCCGCCGCCCGGGTCACCTTCTGGGGTGCGCTCGCGATGGCGCTGACCGCCGGTGTCGGCACCCTATTCGGTGTTGCGGCCTGAGGCAGCCGGCCTAGAACGGGGCCCGAATCTGACTCCGCGCCATGCCCATGACATCGGTGATGAAATCCCGATGCGCCTGCACCGCGCGCGACAACTGCTCGGCAGGAATTCGATCCGGCGTGTCTTCCACCGTGTGATAGTGCGGCGTGGCCATCGTCAGGTTTACGCTGGGCACCCCCATTTCGCCCATGGCCCCTTCCAGATCCCGGTTGGCGTTCACTTCGGGCACCGTGGGCAAATAAGCTGCCAGCAACCCGTATTGCAGCAGGTACGGCAGGAATGCCAGCCCGAGCACCGGGTGTTTGGTCGTAAACAGCGCCCGTTCTTCGTCACCCGGTCTTTCGATACTCAGACCCAGCATGTCGATGATGCCGGCGCCGGAAACATGTTCTTCACCATGCGCGGCCAAATGGTCCAGGTTGACGAACAGATCAATGTCCGGAACGTTGTCCGGGTATTTGCTCAACCAGTTGCTCATCCCCCCGTACGGAAAGCCGGTGTCGTGGCCGGTCACGCCCAGAAAGAGCATATCGCGGGGACGCTCGGCGATGTCCAGCGCACCGAAATGCTCGGCCAGACCGATCAGGCCGGCGACACCGGTGGCGTTGTCCAGGGCACCGGTGAACCAGGCATCGTAGTGTGCGCAGATCACGACCGACCCTTCCAGCGCCCCCGATCCAGGCAGGAAGCCGACCACATCGTGCGTGGTGCCGTTCACATGGCGGGCATCGAGGTTCCAGCTTACGGTTCCGCCATCGCGTGACGCAGCGCGCAATCGGGCGAGATCACGCGCCCCCAACTGAAATGCCGGAATGGGATTGTCGTCCAGATAGTTCTGGCTGGAGCTGGTCGGGCGGATGAGATTGTCCGGCGCATCCGAGGTCACGAACATGGCCGCCGCGCCCAGCTCGGCCGCACGCTGGTAGGTATCCGGATAGGTCGCAAAGACATTCAGCAACGCCTTGCCCGTAACGACGACCGCTTTACCCGCGATGTTGCGCGTCACCAATTCCAGCTCGGTTCCCAAACCCACATCCACCAGCTCGGCCGTGCCACGGCCGGCATGGGTGGACCACATCGGGAAGCTGTTGATGTCCTGGTCGCTGCCGTCAACCTGCAGGCGAACTTCCCATTCGTTGAGCTCCCATCGACGGAAACCGTAGGGCTCGATCTGGGTGTCCAGGCCCGCATGACGCATGTGCTCCGCCAGCCATTGCGCGGCCTGACGCTCCGCCGGATAGCCCGCCCAGCGGGGCTGGAATGCACACAGCTCGCGCACCCAGCCATGCAGGCGGTCCGGGCTCATCGGATCCACCCGCACTCCCTGGTCACGGGCATCCGTGACTACCGGGTCGGCAGAAGAGCAGCCACTGAACACTGCCGGCAAGGCCAGCGCCGAAGAGGCCATCATGGCGCGGCCCAGCAAGGCACGGCGGCTGAGGCGGGGGGGAAACATCGAATTGGAGTCGGTGCTCATGGAAGAAATCTCTGCATGATCCAGTCGGCAATGGCGGGAGCCGCCATGTCGGCGGTCGGAGAGTGGTCCGCTGGCCAGCGGTCATAGGTCACGTCGTAGCCACGGGCGCGGTAGTCCGCGACCAGCTGTTCGGTAAACGGCAACAGGGCCACCAGGTCGGCGATGCCGGCGTCGATACGGATCGGTACATCACGGCGCATGGGAATAAACCGCACGTCGTCCTGGTCCAGGGCCCGGCGCATTTCCGCCACGCCTGCATCACCGTTTGGCCCTTGCAGTTCGTCCGGAGAAAGGCCGCCCCACGACGCAGCACTGCTCAGGTCCTGCAGGCACAAGCGCTCCAGGTCCGGCCAGAGCGCCACGGCTTTTTCCGACAACCCGCCCTCTTCCAGCATGAAACGTTCAAAGTCCGGGTCCACCGCGGCGATGCCTTTCAGCACAAGCGCGGCCAGCGCCACAACGGCGTCCAAACCGGGCCCGGTCACGGGCGAGGGCTCCAGCAGTGCAACCAGCTTTTCCAGCTGGGTCACCGGCGTGATCGCCGCCACGCCCACCAGGCGCAGACCTCGGGCCTGCGGATACAGGCGATTCCCGGAGTTCAGGGCGGCCACGCCGCCTTCGGAATGCCCGGCAGCCACCCAGCGCTCGCCCACTCCGGACCAATGCCCGGCGACGGCCGAGGCCATGTCACGCATGGCGCGAGCCAAGGATTCCCCGCGCAAATACGGGTGCGGGCCCGCCTCACCGAGCCCTTCGTAATCCGGTCGCGCGACCACCACGCCTCGCGCGAGGAGCTGACGGGCCACCTCGTCACCTTGCTGCATCCGCCGCAGTTCGGTGGATTCCGGGGTGCCGTGCGTCGGCGCGCAGGCATCCGCCGCACCGGTGGTCATGTGTCCGTACACCACCAGCGGCCAGGTTCCATGGGCGTGCGCCTGCACCGCGGGCAGCAGCACCAGGCCGGAAGCCAATGCGGCTTCGCCTTTCACATTGGTGGTGGTGTAACGGACGAACAGGGCCTCTCCGGCGCCTTCCACCTGGCTGGTGACACCCGCGCGGTGGGTTTCGATCAGCGTGCCGGGCGGCTTGTTCTGCCAGCCACGGCGGGGCGCCGGTGGGATATCGGTCTGCGGGGTATCCGGTAGCGCCCGGCCGTTGAGCCCGAGGGCGCTGTCACGCCAGTCCCATGCGAGATAGGGGCTGGCGCCCACCTGGGCGCTGAGCACTGTCAGCACGCAGGGCAATACAAATTTCACCAACAAAGCATGTGTCTCCTTGATACGGGGCCAGGCACACGGGGTGCCGAACCAGCGCCGCATCATCGCGCCCGGCGGCGGCGCTGACTTGTATCAAGTGACTGTTTTGTGAAACTCGTGTGACGGCAGGGTTATTCAGAGTCCGGCGCAAACGGCGGTGAGGGATCTAGATCGCAGGGAATCAGTTCGACAAAGCGCGGATCGGTCGCCAGGGACGGTGTCATGCCAAAGACTTCCACAAAGGTGCGGGTGGCGTGCGCCAGATCGAAGAAGCCCGCTTCCACGGCGGTTTCGGTAAATGTGCGATTCGGGCGCCAGGGGTTTGCCGCCTGCCAGATCGCGGTCCAGCGGGCGTAGTCCGAAAATGCATGTCCGGTCTGTTGCCGGAACAGGGCGCGCAACCGGGACGGCGACAGATGCACCAGCTTGGCCATGGCCTGCAGGCTGGCCTCGTTCAGCGGTGTGCGTGTGAGCTTTTCACACACGGCTTGCACCCGCGGGTCCAGCGTCGGGCCGCTGTCGGCTTCCGGTGCGATCAGGCGCAAGGTGTCGTCCGCCAGCGCCCGCACTTCCGCAGGGCTGAGCTGGCCGTCGAACGCGGCGCGGATCCGCGGGCGCACCGCGTCGAACAGTGCGTCGTCAAATTCGATCACCGGCGCATCGCCCAAGCGGGCCCGCAGCCCGGCATGCTCCGGCCGCTCGATGGGCAGGTAGAACAAGGCCACATCGCTGTCGATGGCCGTCACCCGTTTGCGCAGGCGCTGGCTGCCAACCAGCGAGGCGCGGGTCGTCAATGTGGTGTCTTCGACTTCAATCGTATAGGGCTTGCGCAGCGCGATTCGCAGCGTCGCCGCAATGGGCTGCGTGGGCCGATCCAGGATCAGGGTGGATGCCAGCAACAGCAGACCGCCATGCCAGTGGTAAATGCGTAAGCCCGCAGGCGCCGGGTGCGGCAGGTTGTCTACGGGGGAGTTCATTGCGCCACAAGGCGTCGCAAAGCCGGCATTTTGTCTCCTCTGAATCGGCTGCTGAAGCCGCGGCCACCCTAAGACTTTTCCCCATGGCGGGCAAGCAGCTCGCACCCGGCCCGGTCTGCTGGCTTTTCTCGGTGCCCGCCCTGCCGTATCGTGGGCCGGAAAATTGAAGGGGAGACAACCATGCATCCCGGTGCAATGTCGGTCAGCTTGGCCGTGAAGGACATTCATGCGTCCCAAGCCTTTTATGAAAAGCTCGGTTTCACGGTTTTTGCCGGGGAAATCGAACAGAACTGGCTGATCATGAAAAACGGCGACCATCTGATTGGTCTGTTCCAGGGCATGTTTCCGAAAAACATGCTGACCTTCAATCCTGGCTGGACGCAGAGCGCCGAGCCCCTGGAACACTTCACCGATGTCCGGGAATGGCAGCGCCATCTGCAGGCCAATGGCGTCAAGCTGCAGTCGGAGACCGACCCGGATGGCAGCGGACCGGCGAGCATTCTGCTGGAAGATCCGGATGGCAACCCCATCCTGATCGACCAGCATCGCTGACGATTCGCATGCCGAATGCGTACACGCACAGGGCCGGCACGGGTACCTGCCCGAACATCCTCCGGGTGCTTTTCGCGGCGCTACTGCTCAGCAGTTGCTCCGCCGATTCTGGTAGCGAACCGGGCGCACCGTCCGCGACCTCGTGGTTCGGCAGTTGGGGCACGGCGATCTACACGGTCTTTCCCAACGGGCCTCTGACCCAGGAAGGATTCAGCCCCAATACCGCGATCCTGCCCAACGACGAAGCTGTCGCACAAAGCTTTCGCATGATCGTGCACCCCAGCACCGGTGGCGATCGCCTGCGCCTGACATTCTCCAACCGCTATGGCGACCGACCGCTGGTGCTGAAGAATGTTTCCGCCGCCTTGCGACTGCTGCCAACCGGCCCGGGCATCGACGACGCGTCGCGCACTGCGGTGATGTTCGCGGGACAGCCACAGGTCACCATTCCGGCCGGCGGCGAGGTCACCAGTGACAGCGTGGAACTGGCCTGGACTTTTGGTGACGACATCGCCGTCAGCTTCTATGCGCCGGGACCCACCGGGCCGATGAGCTGGCATGCCGAGGCCTTTGCCGTGCAGTATCTCAGCCCACCCGGAGCCGGCGATGTCAGCGACGATCCCACGGGAGCCATGCTGACCGGCGTGGAACGGGGCTGGTTTTTTCTGCGTGGACTGGATGCGCAAAAAGACACCGCACCGCAGTACAGCATGGCGATCTTTGGCGATTCGATTACCGACGGCTTCGCCGGCACCCCGGAACTGAACCATCGCTACCCGGATTTTCTGGCCCGGCGCCTGCAGGATGCCGGAATCGATGTGGGCGTGGTGAATGTCGGCATCAACAGCAACAAGGTACTCAGCGGCGGCGTGCTCGAGGGTGAAGCCGGGATTGCGCGATTCGATTCGGATGTCATCCAGCGCAGTGGAGTTCGTTCGGTGTTCATCCTGCTGGGCACCAATGATCTTTCCAGTGGCGTTGCCGCGGAGGTGGTGTACGCCGGCCTGGTCGACCTGGCCCGTCAGGCCCATACTGCCGGCATTTGTACGCTCGTGAGCACCATCCTGCCCCGCAACGACCCCCCGTTCCCTTTTGGCTGGGATGCGGCCAGCGAAGAACCCCAACGACAAACCCTGAATCAGTTGATCCTGAGTAGCTCGGATTTCGATGCCGTTGCCGATGTCGCCAGCGCCATGGCCAATCCGCTGTTCCCCGACCAACCGCTGCAGGCCTACTTTGTCGAAGGCCTGCACCCGAACTCGGTGGGCATGCAGGCATTGGCGCAGGCCATTCCGCTGGAACCCTTGCTGCGCCCCCCGCTCGGCACCTGCAACCGGTAGCTCCCGGTGGCGGAGAACCGGTCTGCGCTGCGCGCCCGGTCACGGTAGAGTGGCGTCGCATCGGGATGCCACACAGGGAACAACACATGGCCGTCACACGCAAAACTGTAGCCGTGGGCTCACGCAATATCGATGTCGAGGTGTATTCCCCGGCAAAGGACGGCCCGGCACCGGGTATCCTGTATCTGCATGAAATCATGGGCCTGAATAAGGGCTACCGGGCCGATGCACGCGAGCTGGCCGAGCGTGGCTACGTGGTCTATCTGCCGGACCTTTACGGAGGTGATGCACGGGGCTACTGCGTGCGCGCCGCGGTGACCAGCGTGGCCCGCAACAACAGCGCGAGCAACCCCTTGTTTGCGGAAATCAACGCGCTGCTCGATGCACTGAAAGCCGACCCGGCCTGCAACGGCAAACTCGGCATGCTGGGCATGTGCCTCACCGGTGGTTTTGTGATTCAGGCGGCCATGCGCCCGGACATGGAGGCACCGGTGCTGTACCACCATTCCTTCGGTTTGCAGGGTGCGGGCGTGCCTTACGCCGAAGAATCCGGCTTGCAGCAGATCAAGCGCCTACAAGGCCACTGGAGTCGTATCGACCCCTTCTGCCCCGCCAAGCGCCGGCAACGCCTGATCGACAAGCTCGGGGAGCGCATGGATGCGCATGTGTACAACATCCCGCACGGTTTTCGATCCATCGCCCGCAAGACCAAAGCCTCGGCGCTGGCCTGGGAGCGCACGCTGGCCTTTTATGATCAGCACCTGCTATCGGCGGCCTGAGTGATACCTGCCATTCCACCATCAGCCAGCCGCCCGCAACACGCATGACTCCGACCGCAGCGAAAACCATCCTGGTCACCGGCGCCTCTTCCGGGTTCGGCGCCCAGATCGCGCAGGCGCTGGCCCGCCAGGGGCACCAGGTGTTCGGCACCAGCCGCAATCCCCCACCCCTTTCCGTTGATGGCGGCTCCCCGGCCGGGGTACGGATGCTGGCCCTGGATGTGACCGACCCCACTTCCGTCCGCAACTGCATTCGCGAGCTGCGTGCGGAAACCGGGCGGCTGGATGTGCTGATCAACAACGCCGGCAGCGGCTTGACCGGCGCGGTGGAAGATTGCGATGACGACGAAGTGCGCTGGCAGATGGAGACCAATTTCTTTGGCACGCTGCGGATGATTCGCGAAGCCATTCCGCTGATGCGCGAGCACGGCCAGGGCCGCATCATCACCATCGGTTCCATGGCCGGGCACGCGAGCCTGCCCTACCAGGCCATTTACAGCGCCAGCAAGCATGCGCTGGAGGCCATCAATGAAGCCCTGCGGCTGGAACTTCGCGGCAGTGGCATCGACTCCACCATCATCTGCCCCGGCGACTTCCAGACCGGTTTCACCGATGCCCGGGTGTGGGCCAGCGGCGCCCACAGCCGGCACCACGGCGATCAGATCAAGACCACCGTGAGCATCTATGAAAAGGATGAACGCAATGGCGCCAACCCCGAAGATGTTGCCCGTCTGGTGCAGAAGCTGGTCGCCGCGCGACGCATCAGGGTTCGCTACTTCGTCGGCCGATTTGACCAGCGCCTGGGCATGCACCTGAAACGCCTGCTACCGGCGCACTGGTTCGAAGCCCTGATGGCGCTGATCTACAAGTTCTAGCCCACCATCCCCTGCGTTTTGAACCAGGCCAGGGCACGGGCAATGGCATCGGCCAGGCTGACCTCGGCCTGAAAGCCCAGTTCGTCAGCGGCCTTGCGACCATCCAGGTGCTGCCCCGCCGACATGACGGCGATGGCGGTGGGGGTAATCACCGGAGGTGGCCCACCCAGCTTCCATTTCCAGCCCTGAATCCGGCTCACCAGCTTGGCCATCCCCAGCGCGACCGGTTGCGGCGGCGTGATCCCGGCGGCCTCGGCGATCAGCCGGGTCAGATGATCCATATCCGTATTTTCGCCGGTGAGCACATAGCGCTGCCCGGCCCGACCCTGCGTGGCACAGGCCAGCAGACCACGCCCCGCATCCCCGGCGTAGATGCAATTCCGCGGGCCCCGCACATACCGCGGCATGCGGCCGTTGGCGATTTCCACAATCAGCCGTCCGGTGGTCGGCCCGTAGTCGTATTCCCCGAAGGTCATGCTGGGGATGCCGATCACCACCGGCAACCCTTGCGCGGCTTGCTGCAGCGCCATCTCATCCAGCGCCCACTTCACCTGCAGGTATGGGTTCCGGTTTACGGGTTGCGCGGCGTAACGCAGGTCCGCATGCCCGGGGCTGCCATCCGCTGCGGGCGGCAGCGCAATCGCGGCGCCAAGGTAGACGATCTTCTGCAACGGCAGTTCGCGGCAGGCCGCGTAGAAACCGGCCATCTGCTGGGATGCGCGGGCAACCTCTTCGCGCCAGGGGCGCGGGACCGTGGGGTAATAGCCGGCACAGTTGATGACCGCGTCCACCCCTTGCAACGCTGCGACGAGATGCTGGGGTTCATCCAGCGAAGCCACCCTCCGCTCTGCGCGCAGGTCATCCAGATGCTGCGTGGAACTCCCTTTTCGGTGCAGCACCACCGTGTCGTGGCCGGCCTTTTCGGCGGCAAGCGCGGTGTGGTGGCCGATCATTCCCGTGGCCCCGATGATGGCTATTCGCATGGCATGTCCCCGGATTGGACGCGCATTGTGCCATGCGCGCCAGTGTCAGCCCGGGTGCAGAAGGGGTGCGGGTTGCTCGCTCTCGGCATACAACCGGGAGCGCGTGAGGAAGCGATTGCCGCTGCCGTTTTCCAGTGAAAACATCCCCCCTTGGCCGGGCACCACATCAATGATCAGTTGCGTGTGCTGCCAGTACTCGAATTGCGAGCGGCTGATGAAAAACCGGGCGCCCGCAAGCTCACCCAGGCACACATCACCATCGCCCACCTGAAAATCGTTGACCGGAAAACACATCGGTGCGGAGCCATCGCAGCACCCACCCGATTGATGAAACAGCAGCGGCCCGTGCTGGGCGCGAAGCTCTTCGATCAACGCGATGGTGGCGGCCGTCGCCGTCACCCGAGGTACCTGTGTCATATCACCCTCCTGCAGCGAGCCGCCACAGCGACGCGGCTGCCGATCATGCGGCCCGGAAAAGCCCTTCGCGGACCGACCCACACGGATATCCGGTGGATACGGGGGAGACGGTCGTGTGTTCTCGGTCGATCGCGAAGGGCGGTAAAAAACGCGGGGCCGGCACCAGGCCCCGCGCCCAGGGGAAGCCCGGCCCTAGAAGAAGCCCAGCGCGTTGGGGCTGTAGCTCACCAGCATGTTCTTGGTTTGCTGATAGTGATCCAGCATCATGCGGTGCGTTTCGCGCCCGATTCCGGATTGCTTGTAGCCGCCAAAGGCCGCATGCGCGGGGTACGCGTGATAGCAGTTCGTCCACACCCGACCGGCCTCGATGCCACGACCAAAGCGGAAGCAGCGGTTGGCGTCCCGGCTCCACACACCGGCGCCCAGCCCGTAGAGCGTGTCGTTGGCGATTTCCAGCGCTTCGTCATCGTCCTTGAAAGGCGTGACCGAGACCACCGGCCCGAAGATTTCCTCCTGGAAAATGCGCATCTTGTTGTGGCCCTCGAACACCGTGGGCTGCACATAGAAGCCACCGGCCAGATCGCCACCCAACTCTGCGCGTTGCCCGCCGGTCAGCACTTTGGCGCCTTCCTGCCGACCGATGTCCATGTAGGACAGGATTTTCTCCAGCTGCTCGCTGGACGCCTGCGCACCAATCATCGTGTTCATGTCGCGGGGGTCGCCCTGAACGATGGCGTTGACACGCTCCACGGCTTTTTCCATGAAGGCGTCGTAGATCGATTCGTGCACCAGCGCCCGGCTCGGGCAGGTGCAGACCTCGCCCTGATTCAGCGCGAACATGGCGAAGCCTTCCAGTGCCTTGTCGAGGTAGGCATCGTCTTCGGCCATCACATCCTTGAAGAAGATGTTCGGTGACTTGCCGCCCAGTTCCAGCGTGACCGGAATCAGGTTCTGACTGGCGTACTGCATGATCAAACGCCCGGTGGTGGTTTCACCGGTAAAGGCGATCTTCGCGATGCGCTCGCTGGATGCCAGCGGCTTTCCGGCCTCCAGGCCAAAACCATTGACGATATTGAGCACCCCGGCCGGCAACAGGTCACCGATCAGTTCCGCCCAGAGCAGAATCGTGGCCGGGGTCTGCTCCGCCGGTTTGAGCACCACGCAGTTGCCTGCGGCCAAAGCCGGCGCCAGTTTCCAGGCCGCCATCAGCATCGGGAAATTCCAGGGAATGATCTGCCCCACCACGCCCAGCGGCTCATGGAAGTGGTAGGCCATGGTCTCGGCATCCACTTCACCGATCGTGCCTTCCTGAGCGCGGATGCAACCGGCGAAATAGCGGAAGTGATCGACGGCCAGCGGCATGTCTGCTGCGGTGGTCTCACGCAGGGGTTTGCCGTTGTCCCAGGTTTCCGCCAGGGCCAGAAGATCCAGATTGGCCTCCATGCGGTCGGCGATCTTGTTCAGGATGTTGGCCCGCTCCGTGGTGCTGGTTCGGCCCCAGGCCTCACGCGCGGCATGCGCTTCGTCCAGGGCGCGCTCAACGTCGTTGGCATCCGAGCGGGCTACCCGGCAGATGACCTGCCCGGTTATGGGGGAAATGTTGTCGAAGTAACGACCGCTGACAGGCTCGACAAACTGGCCGCCGATGAAGTTGCCGTACTGGGCTTTGAAGGGGGATTGGGTGGCGCTGCCAACGGGCTGCGGATTATTCATTGTGAGTCTCCTCTGGTTGTAGGCAACGAGCTCTTTAGCAGCCTGTGTGCCAACTCGTGGCTCGCCAGGGTTTATTCACAAGATTCTGTTTTTATTGGGTTTTTAAATTCATCAGAGCAGCGCTGTTTGCGCTGCCCCACGCAGGTTGTAGTATCAAGCAACAACACTGTTGACCACCTGTTGCAATTTGCAACAGTGCACGAGGAGACCGGTCATGAATGTGATCGAAACACAGGCACGCATCCACCAGGCCCGCGAGTCTCTGCTCGCCGGGCGGCCGCTGGAAGGCAGCCTGCTCCCTCAACTGATCGCCAAATCCTGGCACCGCTGCCAGCAACTGGGGCTGGATGTGGAGCATCGGCCGCGCCTGGAGCCCCTCAGCTCCCGCGAAATGGGCGAGGTCCGCGACCGCAACGAAGCGTTCATTCGGCTGTGCCGGCCGGAACTCGAGGGCATGCACAGTGAGGCTCGACGCACGGGCAGCGTGATCGTCCTCACCGATGCCCAGGGCCTGGTGCTGGACCGTCTGGGCGATGTGGCATTTGCCAACCGCGCCGCCGAAGTCGCATTGCGCCCCGGGGTAACCTGGGGGGAAGCCCACACCGGAACCAACGCCATCGGCACCGCCCTGGTAGAAGGGCGTCCGGTCAGCGTGGAAGGCGCCGCGCATTACTTTCCCAGCAACCACATCCTGAGCTGTTACGCGGCGCCGATCATCGACCCCTACGGCCGGACACTGGGTGCGCTCGACCTCTCCGGGCCCTCCGATGCCCCGCATACCCACGCGCTGGGCATGGTTCGCCTTGCGGTGGAGCAGATCGAACGCCGCTTGTTCCAGCAGGACTTTGCCGACGCCCATGTGCTTCAGGTGCACCTGGACCCAAACATGCTGGGCAGTTTCCGTGAGGGCCTGCTGGCCTTCCGAGAGGGTCGCCTGATTGCGGCGAACCGCGTGGCGATGAGCCTGTTCCGGTTGTCACCGGAAGACCTGGGCCAGCGCACCGCGGATGAATTGCTCGGCCAAACGATCCCGGCACACCGCGAACATCACACGCTGGTGGATCCCCGGGGTCGGGAATTGCATCTGCGCCAACGCAGCGCGCAGCGACCGCAGCGCACGGAGACTCGCAGCCTGTCGGCACCGATTCCCAGTTCCACGCCGATGGTGGCACCCGAGGTGCTGATCACCCGCGCGCATATTCAGGACGAGCTGTCGCGCGCCGCCGCGATGCTGGACGGCGGCCTGCCCGTGCTGGTGCAGGGCGAGACCGGCGTGGGCAAAGAGGTGTTCGCGCGCAATCTGCATCGCCACAGCGCACGCGGCAGCAAACCCTTTATCGCCATCAACTGCGCAGCGCTGCCGGAAAACCTGATCGAAGCCGAGCTCTTCGGCTACGAGGAAGGGGCCTTCACCGGCGCCCGGCGCAAAGGCGCCCCGGGGCTGTTGCGCCAGGCCGATGGCGGCACCCTGTTCCTGGATGAGATCGGCGATATGCCGGCGCTGTTGCAGTCGCGCCTGCTACGCGTGTTGCAGGAGCGCGAGGTGATTCCGCTTGGTGGTGGTCAACCCCAGCCCATCGATATTCAGCTGATCTGCGCCACCCATCAGGACCTGCCCGCGATGATCGCGGCCGGCAGCTTCCGCGCCGACCTCTACTACCGCATCGCGCAGTACTGTTGCCGGTTGCCCGCGCTGCGCGACGAGGATGACCTTGCGCCGCTGATTCAAGAGCTTTGGTCCCGTCTGCACGGCCCGGGCCAGTCCACCGCGCCGTTGGCGGCGGACATCACCCAACGCCTGGCCTCCCACCACTGGCCCGGAAACTACCGCCAGTTGCAGGCCACACTGCGACGCCTGTACATCCTGAGCAGCCACGGACACACCCCGCGGCTCACTGATCTTCCGCCGGAAATCGGCACCGACACCGGGCCGGAACAGCCGGCCGACCTGCGGCGGCACACCGACCAGCGCATGCGCGAGGCGGTGGCCGAGGCCGGGGGCAACATCAGCGCGGCCGCCCGCCGGTTGGGCATCAATCGCTCCACGCTGTACCGGCGCATCCTGCATGCCGAAGCATCCGGCTCCAGCAAGGATTCCTGAGCCCGGCTGAAGCCTCACCACCCGCCCCGTCAAACTGCTACCGTGCTCCCCTGAATACCGGGGAGAAATGAAAGCACATGACCAGCATCGATCGGGACGCCGTGCGCCTGCTGGCGATGGATGTCGGCACGCAAAGCGTGCGCGCCATCGTGTTCGACCTGGGCGGCCACATCATCGCCCGCAGTCAGATTCCCATCGAACCCTACGTCTCGCAGGAACCCGGCTGGGCCGAGCAGGACCCGCTGCTGTACTGGAATTGCCTGGGCGAGGCCTGCCGCGGATTGTGGGCATCCGGCAACGTGCGCCCCGAAGACATCGACAGCCTTACGCTGACCACGCAGCGCGCCACCATGTGCTACACGGACGCCCAGGGTGAGCCGCTGCGCGATGCCATCGTCTGGCTGGATCAGCGTCAAGCCGAAGTCCACGACACGCTGACCGGACCCTGGGCCTGGTTATTCAAGGTGCTGGATCTGTTCGGCCTGGGCATGAGTGAAACCATCACCACCTTTCGCGCCGAAGCCGACAGCCGCTGGGTCGCCAAGCACCAGCCGGAGATCTGGGCGCGCACGGAGAAATACCTGCTGCTCTCCGGTTTTCTCAGCCACCGCTTGGTCGGGGAATTCGTGGACTCCGCCGGCTCGCAGGTCGGCTATATCCCGTTTGACTACAAGAAGCAGAACTGGGCGCCGGCGTCCAGCTGGCATTGGCAGGCGTTGCCGATCCGCCCCGAACAGTTGCCCCGATTGGTTCCTCCGGGGGAACCCCTGGGCCCGTTGACCGAATCTGCAGCCGCCCACCTGGGGCTGACGCCTGGGCTGCCAGTGATTGCGGCCGCCGCCGACAAAGCCTGCGAAGTACTCGGCGCCGGGTGCACCGAGCCGTCTCAGGCCTGCTTGAGTTTTGGCACCACCGCCACCGTCAATACCACCCAAACCCGCTATGTCGAAGTGACGCCGTTCATGCCGCCCTACCCCGCGGCGGTGCCGAACACCTACAACACCGAGGTGCAGATCTATCGCGGGTTCTGGATGATCAGCTGGTTCAAGGAACAGTTCGCGCAGCCCGAGCGCCAACGCGCCGCCGAGTTGGGGCTGAGCCCCGAACAGGTGCTGGAAGAGCTGATCCGGGACATACCCGCCGGTTCGATGGGCTTGATCCTGCAGCCGTACTGGTCGCCCGGTGTACGCGACCCCGGCCTCGATGCCAAGGGCGCGGTGATCGGCTTTGGCGATGTCCACACCCGCGCCCATCTGTACCGGGCGATTCTGGAAGGACTGGCTTATGGGTTGCGTCAGGGCAAGGAGCGCACCGAAAAACGCAGCAAAACCCGAATCACGACGGTGCGGATCGGTGGTGGCGGCTCACAGAGCGACACGGCCATGCAGCTGACGGCCGACATCTTCGGCCAGGCCGTCGAGCGCCCACACATTTACGAAACCTCGGCGCTGGGCGCCGCGATGAATGCCGCCGTCGGTCGTGGTTACTTCCACGATCATCAGCAGGCGGCGCGCGCGATGACCCGGCAAGGCCAGGTGTTCGAGCCGATTCCGGAAAACGTTGCGCTCTACGATGAGCTGTACCGCAAGGTGTACACCCGGATGTACGAGAAATTGGCGCCGCTGTACAAGGATATCCGCGCGATTACCGGATACCCGGCGTGAGCGGGCTTTTCATTTTGTTGATACCGCCGCGGGTATAAACGCCGGGGTCCATTGCGGAAACACGCCCATGCGTGAGGAAAGTACCCTCCATTCCACCGAATTCTTCCGGTCCATCATCAACTCGATCAGCTCGACGCTGTGTGTGATCGACGAGGACAGCACCATCGTTTTCGTCAACGATTCCTGGAACCGGTTTTTTCAGGAGAACGGGGGATCACACCCGCTGATAGGCACGCGCTACCTGCAGGCCTGCAGCAATGCGGCTGCCGCGGGAGACACCGACGGAGAAGCTGCCGTGGAGGGTTTGGACGCCGTCATGTCCGGGCAGATCCCGGAATTCCAGCTGGAGTACCCCTGCCACTCACCGCAGGAAAAGCGTTGGTTCGTCATGACCGCTCGGCCGCTGAAATGGTCGGGGCAGAAGCTGGTCGTGATCAAGCACAAGAACATCACCGCACAGAAGCTGGCGGAAATCGCCGTTCACGCCAAGAATCAGGAACTGGCCCGATCCAATCGCGAGCTGGACCAATTCGCGCACATCGCCTCGCATGACCTGCAGGAACCGATCAGATCGGTGTCATCAATGGCCGATTTCATGGCCACCGATTCCGATTCCACCTTGTCTCCGGCGGCGATTCAGGCCAAGGATTTCATGCTGGCGTCCTGTGAGCGAATGCAGGAGCTGATCCGGGGCCTGCTCGAATATGGCCGTATCGGTCACAAGCGTACGCCGGCAAAAACGGACCTGCGGATGCTGCTGCAGGACATTCTGCAGGATCTGCAAACACGGATCAGCGAACGCGGCGCCCATGTGGAGGTTGCCGACGACCTGCCCTGCATGACGCTCTACGCAGTGGAGATCCGCATGCTGTTCCAGAACCTGATTGCCAACGCGCTGAAATTCTGTCCGCCGGAGCGTACTCCGCAGGTGCGCATTTCAGCCCAAGCAACCGGCCCGCATGCCTGGCGCTTTTCAATCACCGATAACGGCATCGGAATCGCCAAGGGGCAGGAAGAGAACATCTTCATGATTTTTCGCCGCACCGCGGAGGGGGCACAGTTTGAGGGTAGCGGTATCGGCCTGGCCCATTGCCGAAAAATCGCCGAATTGCATGGCGGGCGGATCTGGGTCGAATCGTCGGGCAAAGACGGCTCCACTTTCTGTGTCGACATTCACGATGTGACGGCTACCGACGAGGGCTGAAAGCCAAACTCACAATCCGGCAGGCCTGGCTCCATGATGCCCGCGCGGGACACCGGCACCGGCGAACTGGCGTGAACCTTGCTTGAACTCCGCATGCCGGTTGCTGCATGATCGGCGCCCATCGGAGCCGCGGCATTCACGCGGCCATTCATGCTGGAGAGAACCTATGCGCAAGATTGCGCCTGCCCTGTTGTTGCTGCCGTGCGCCGCTTTTGCCGGTTTCGGTGCCGGTGAGCCCGCGTTCGAGAATATCGTTGTGCCCCTGATTGATAGCGCCCCGGAGCCCACAATCGGCATTCCGTGGACCACCGATCACATCTTCTACCACGCCGGCAGCACCACGATTCGCTACATGCCGGAAGCGCCCGCCGGCGAACAGTGGGCAGATGTCACGCCGCCCTATCAGGTTCCGCTGAACCTCGACCCGATGCTGGTCGTGCACGAGGACACCGGCCGCATTCTTGCCGGCGGCTTGCTCGGCCCCTGCTCGGTCATGATGATCAGCGACGATGACGGCGCCACCTGGTTACCCTCCGTCAACATGTGCAGCGGCGCCCAGTTCGACCATCAATCCGTGGGTCTGGGCATCAAACCCGGGCTTGGGCTGCCAACCGGCACCGCCCACAGCCTGAACGGCTATTACTGCGGCCAGCTGGGTGAGATCGGTTGCTCCGTGAGTATCGACGGCGGCGAAACCTGGACGCTGCCCACCCCACACCTGGGCACCTGCAGCGGTTTCCACGGTCACTGGCGCACCAGCAATGTCACCGGTACGGCCTTCCTGCCGGTACCCAGCTGTGGCAGCCAGCATGGCTTGCTGGTGCCCACGATCCTGCCCGAACTCGGCGGCGTGACCGGCGTGCTGTTTGAAGAACGCCTGGTCGAGGGCAGCCACACCTGGGACGGCGGCTTTGACTCTTCGATTGGCGTCAGCCGCAAATCCGGGGTGCTGTACTACGGCATGGCTGACCGGGAAGGGGCGCGGATGGCCATCAGTGCCGATGAGGGTGTGACCTGGGACAAGCTCGGCCCACGCGGCGAAGACACCTGGCTGGATGTGGGTCAGTTCCATAATCCACCGATCATCGCCGCGACCTTTGCCGACGTACAGGCCGGTGACGATGACCGCGCTGCGTTCTCCTTCATCGGGATCGAGGCCACCGGTGACCCCAAGATTGACGCCCTGCTGAAAAGCAATGCCATCTACAGCTGCTACGAGAAAGGCGAAGGCGAAGGCGACTGGGCCGGCGGCTTCCCGCTGAATCAGTCCGACATGGTGTGGCACTACTACATCGCCTACACCTTCAACCGCGGCGCAACCTGGGAAGTGAAGCGCATCTCCGAGGACCCGGTCCAGGTGGGCGGTGTTTATGACTCGCTGACCGACAGCAGCGGGGGTTGCCGCAACCTGCTGGACTTCAACGACATGGACATCGACTCCAAGGGTCGCGTGCATATCGCCTACGCGGACGGCTGTACCGGGGACTGCGCAGCGGCGGACCCGAAAAACGCCCCGAACACCAGCGGTTACCGCGATCAGGCCCCGCGGATGTTCCGCCAGGTCAGTGGTCGCGGCCTGTTCGCCCAGTTCGACCAGGCTACAGCCGGCGAACGCACGCAGGATGAAGACAGCGATTCCCGGAACAGCCTGCAGGGTGGCGCCCAAGCAGGTGGGGCTCTCCCTGTACTGCTGTTGCTGCTGTTTGCTGCTTTCGGCGGCCGCCGGGTATGGCGCGCCCGCCAAGCGAGCGCAAGCGCGTAGGAAATCGTGCTGAGAGCCCACCACCAGGATGGCGGTGGGCTCTCAGCATGTTTGTCTGCGGTTGGTGGCCACCACGTCACTCTGACGCCAGCGGGAATCGGTTGTCCGCTGCGCTAGGCCACTGCCACTTCGAGGAACCGGGTTTCCTTGACGCCGCGGCGAATCAGAAACTCGACCACCTCCGCCGGTTTGAAGTACAGCCGCAATTTCCAGCTTTTCCTGTTGGTGCCGGCAAAGGTGAAATCATCCAGTTCGTCCAGCAATTCCAGCAAGCGCGCGATATCGTCATCGCTGTAGTTCTGCTTGATACCCTCGATATCCAGCTCGGGCGGCGCCAGCACCAGATCCAGCCACTGGCTGACACGACGGCGCAAGCCGGCTCCTTGAGGGCTGCGCAGAAACCCGGGCACGTCCAACGAGTGCTGCCGCAGTGTCGGTGTTTCCGGCAGTACGCATTGCTGCCGCAGGCTGACTCCCAACTGATTCCGGCACAGGTTGATCAGGTTGTGCACCACATGCGACTCCCCCTCGCCCTGCCCGCGGTTCACGATCAGGTGCGGCTGGAACGCGGCGCAGATTTCATCCAGCACCGATGCTTCACCAGGCGCCAGGGTATGCACGCGCTCGCGTAGCCATTCCAGCGTGAGCTGACGCTCGGCGTCGTTCATACGCCCCTGCTCCTCGATCAGCGGCCCCAGCACGTCGTGTTTGCGAAAGACCTGCTGCAACTGCCGAAAGAGTGCACTTTTGATAAACCCGTAGGCATTCATGACTGCCGCAGGTTCAGGGGCGGTCAACACCACACCGTGATTGGCGAGGGCAAAGAAATCCAGCGTGTTGAACGCCACTCCGGCCCCCAGGTCCAGCACCACCGCATCGACGGGCAGCTGTTTGATGTGACGCAGCAACTTCTGCTTCATCCAGTGCTGCAGGTTGGCCATTCCGGGCACGTATTCCGCACCGCTGATCAGTTGTAGCCCGGGCACCGGAGTGGGAATCAACACCGGCGTCAGATCCGCGACTTTGCGCGTCAGGAAATCGGCAAGCGACGGCGTTGCGGTATGAATGCCCAAATAGGTATGCAGGTTGGCCGCACCCAGATCCAGGTCGACGAGCGCGACCCGACGCCCGCTCTCAACCAGAGCGGTTGCCAGTGCGATCGAGAAGATGCTTTTGCCAACGCCCCCCTTGCCTCCACCTACTGCGAAGATTTCGGGGACCGCCTGCGGCGCCGTTATTTCCACCAATGAAAAGTCGTGTGCAACATTGGGTTATCGGCTGCAACCCGTGGGCCATGAACTCCGCAGTGCCGAAACCCTCTGCCGACAACCACGGAATGCCGTAGGCTGAATCAACGAACCTCCCCTTGAAGCCCACCGGAGCCGTGGCTTCCAGCGATGCACTCCACCATCTACACAACCCACCTGCACGCGTTTTGCCAGCGCAACTTCGGTTGGCGCGGGGCCGTGGGCCTGAACCGGGTGGCGCTCGGCGCAGACCTGCTGCGTGCCCCCTGCAATGTTTTTTACGCACCCGTATGGCTGCTGGCCCAGCTGTTCGCCGCGCTGATGCTGCGGTTGGGGTTTTCGCGCCTCGGCACCACGCTGAATACGCTGCCGCCCGGATTGCGGACCCGGGTTCAGCGGGAACTGTGTCAGCGCATCGAAAATGAACTGCTGCCGGAAATCCTCCCCGACCAGCTCACCCCGGAGCAGCAACAACGGGTTCGGCAGGCGCTGGACCGCTACCTGGCCGCGCGCAATGCCACCGCCGAGATCACCGCCAACCTGCTGGTGCTGATTAGCGGCGTGCTGTTGTTTCATACCTTCACCCCCGGGGGCATGGGCTGGGGCCAGCAGGCAGCCCAGGTGCTGAATCAGCAGTGGAAGATTTCCCACTCCTGGGCTGGAGAGTGGCTCGGCGGCCTGTGGTACGGCTGGTTCCCGCCGCAAACCCCACTCTGGTTGACCGCCACCTGTATCGCTGGCGCGCTGTGCTTCATCGCCATCACCGCCGCGCTTTCCGGAATTGTGGCGGATCCGGTGCAGAATCTGCTGGGCTTGCAGCAACGGCGGTTGCGGCGCATGCTGGCCAACCTCCGACGAGCATTGCGCGATGGGAACAGCGCGCCATGGCGGCCGCCCGAGCCGTTTCTCGCCCGCCTCTTTGACGGCCTGGACTGGCTTCGATTTGGCGGCTGACGACACGGCCCTGTCAGCACAAACCATTCGGCCGTATACCGACCTGCTTTTGCATGACATAGGCTCGGGGCTCGCCAATAGTGTGGGCGAACCAGGCCTGCCCCCCGGCGCGTGGCGCACGCCGCCGATATGGGGCTGCATCTGGCCAAAGCCGTCGGCGGATCGGATGCCCGGTACCTGCGTGATGGGCGCTCCCTCAGCCCTGGAGGCCGCCATCCTTTGGCACGGCGGCGAGGGACAGGCAGCGGCAGATGCCGTCCGCCGGTTGTCGCGCGCACAACGCGACAACCTGACCTGATTTCTGAAGTCTTTGTGAGCTAGCCGTTGCCTCCCATGACCGTCCCCCGGGCGCTGACCGGCAGACGGAAAATGATGGTGGCACCCTCGCCTTCTATGGCCTCGGCGCGGATACTTCCGCCCATCTGCCGAATGATCTTCGCCACGATGGCCATGCCAATCCCGGTGCCTTCGAAGCGGCCTCCTTCGTGCAGACGCTTGAACGGCTCGAACACCTGCTCGGCCTTGGCCGGATCAAAACCGATGCCGTTGTCACTGCAACGAATCTCCCACTCGGCCCCTACTTGCGTGACCCGGATGTCGATCTTCGGATTCCTTGCTCCACGGTACTTCAGCGAGTTGGAGAGAATGTTCTGAAATACCTGCCCGAGCTGCACCGGATCGCCGAGAACGGTGGGCAGCTGGTCGGCTTCAATGACGGCGTTGTTTTCCGAAATTCCCCGCTGCAAGCCGTTGCGAACATCGTCCAGCACCTGATTGAGATCGACCAGCTGCAGCTGCCTTTCGGAGCGACCCACCCGCGAGTACTGCAAGAGGTCCTCAATCAGGCGCTGCATCCGGGTCACGCCATCGGTAATAAAGCGCAAAAAGGTTTTTTCCTCTTCGCTGCGTGTTTCCGGCTGCGAAGCCGACAGCAAGCCGACGAAGCTCTCGATCGTACGCAGAGGCTCGCGCAAATCATGCGAGGCCACGTACGCGAATTGCTCCAGTTCCTTGTTGGTATGTTGGAGCTCTTCGACCAGGGCGCTGTTTCGCTCGACGGCGTGCTGCAAATGCACGTTGGCCTCTGCCAGCGCCTGTGTACGTTCGGCGACCAGCTGCCGTACGCGGACAGTCTGCCCCCCGGCCACCATCAGGAACATGCCGAGCACCGATGTCAGAACGAGCCCTCCGGCCAACGCCAACCACGCCTGCCAGGTGTTGATGTCCTCTTTGATTGTGACCAGCCCGCTGAAATGAAAACTCCAGGTGCGCTGCCCCAGCACCAGAAACCCGTTCCAATGCAATGCGTGATGCGCGCTGGAATCACCATGCGCACCGACGTCAAAGGCCGCGTTCAAAGCCACATCCCGAAGCTCCACATCGAAATGCCCCTGGACCTCATCCTGAGCTGACTGCACCTGATGCGCGACAGACTGCAGCGTGAACGCAAAACCCATGAGCTGGTCGCGGCGCTCTGCCAAACTCTGCGGACTGCCGCGAAAAACCGGGGACAGGTACGCCACGCAGGTGGCCAATTCTTCGGGCGCGCTGTGCCGCCGCAATGGTGCACTGAGCGTTCCGCGGCCGCTATCGCGAGCGACTTGCATCGCTTCCAGCAACGACGGATAACCCGCCACCTCTACCGGCGGCGCAAACTCGGCCCACAGGGCCGCGCAGGCACGGGAATCACCGACTGCAGTCGGCACCGGTGCGCCCCTCAGCTCAGCGTGCAACAGATTTCGATCACCGCGGCTGGAATCGACCGCCAGCCAGGCCAATCCGGTTTCTCCCGAACGGTACGGCAGCAGGTAGTCCTGCATGCGCTGCCATTCGCCGGAATCCATCTGCCCGCGCGAGCGAACCTGCGCCGCGAGGGCATCGGTGAACAGGAACTCGCGCTCCAGGCTCTGCCCCACGGCGTGTACGACCGCCTGCGCCCGCGCCTGAAACAGCTCCTGCACGCGGCTGCTTTCTTTTGCACTGATGGCGAAATACCCAGTCACGATGGCGGCATACACGCCCATCAGCGGCGCCACCACGGTCCAGCGCCGATGCCGCCAGATCGCCTCGGGTTGGGCCAGAAAAGCCATGACCATGGGCGCCATGACAATGACGCCCATGACGTCACCGGTCCACCATACCCAGGCGCTGAAAGGCAGCTCGGCCCAGGTGATCTCGCCGCTGGCAAGCAGCACCAGCTGGGCGATGATCGCGCTCAACGAACAGGCAACCGGGCCTGCCAGCAACATGAACCGCACCACGTCACGGGGGGTTTCCAGCGAGGGCTGCGCGCCAACCCAGCGGCGTACCAGGAGCACACCGACAACCGCCTCGGCGACCGGCCCAAACGCGATGCCGGCGCCGGTGAGGAACGAAATCCAAAGCGTGGTTGCGTTGGTGGGATCAAACGCGACGGCAAAGTTGATGGCAAAGGATCCCAGCCAAACCCCGGGCCAGCCACGCAGGCCGTAGATCAACAGGGCGGAAAACGCGACGCCAGCGGCAGGCCACACGGCCGTGGCATAGCCTGGAGGGATCGCCAGCATCATCCCGAGCTTGCCCATGACCCAGTAGCTGAGCGCGATCAGCAAGATCAGCCGCACAGTGCCAGTCAAAACGCCACCGGTTCTGTCAGTGCTGCCATGAGGAGATAACGCCCCCAGAGATTTCCGGCTGAAGAGATTTCACGATCGCCGCTGCTGCAAATTCTGTTCCAGCAGCAGAGTAGCAGTACACGAGCTTTTGAGCTTTAGGCGAACAAAAAAAAAGGTTCATCGCGCTTTAACGGGAAACGCGGCGCCTTGTTGCGACTCAATTGCGGGATGGCCTGAGTTAGCGGGCCGCGCCACCGACCGGGTCGGGGCATCCTGTAGTCGGGCGGTCTTGCGCCGCTGCGCGGTTCCCTGCCGGTCATGCCGCTTGGTGGAGTCGGCTCTACAAGACATCCTGTCTAGATAGAGCCTCGATTCGCCGTCCTGGCGAATCGCCCCCAGTCGCGGCATGCCCGTCAGGCGCAAGCCCCGACGGCCCGGCCACAGGACGCCCCGACCCTGGGGGTTGCCCCTGAATTCATCGCTTCGAGCGGCGTGCAAAAGA
>JBFIER010000009.1:0-146405 GCA_041603255.1 Oceanococcaceae bacterium
CCGCTGGTGCGAATGGGGGCAAACGGACAGGAGTCCGTTTGAGGGTCTCCACGACAGGACGTCGTGTAGACCCGACCCCACCGAGTACCAGCGGGGACCGGGCACCGCGCAGCGGCGGGGCTGCAGGCCCGGTTGGCGCCCCGGACAGCGGACCCCGCACATCGTTGCTCCCGACTTCAGGCTCCAGACTCCCGATGTTCACGCCAATCCGCGGTGAAAAAAAACGGCGCCGTAGCGCCGTTTTTCATTTCATCATGGATTGCCGGTCAAAAATTGACGCCGACCTGCAGGCCGCCGTTGTACCCGCGTGACTCGAGTTCGGAGTCGTTGCCGTATACCATGAAGCCAGTATTGATCGAAATACTGCCGAGAATGGAATCTTCATCGGCGATCAGGCTGCCAATACGCCAGCGGATATCGAAACCGTAGGAGAAGGTGGCGGCGTCCACTTCCTGGATTTGATCCGGACCATTGTTGGAGTTGCCGTCCGTTTCCACCGGCATCTCCAGGGTCACCTGTGCGGCACCAATCGGGAACACCGCATCCACCCAGCTCAGCACCTTGGCCCGTGGCAGCAGGTACACCCCGACAAACTCTTTCAGTTCGTTGGTGTTGTCCTCGTACCCGCGAGCGCCGTTATCGTCCAGACCGAATGCCGCGGTATCGCTGGGAAAACCACCGCGAACCTCGATGGCGAAACTTTCGTTCAGCCATAGCCCGAGGTGAGCCATGATGGCGTCCCCCGTCGCTTCGGTGCGCACTTTGCGCTTTACCGAATCGGGGCGCAGCGGATTGCCGTCAGGGATGGCCACCGGGCGATCCACGGACGATTCCAGGTAGAGGTAATTGGCACCTCCGTAGAAATCCAGCGCAGCGGCTTGGCCAGCCCAGCCAGCTCCGCTCAGGAACAAACCCAGACAAGCAACTTTTTTAACGGACGTCATCCCTTTTGGTCTCCCCAAATCAATTATTCGTCAGGATGCAGTTGTCAGTGCATCCTGTTTGTGGTGAATATACCCGCAATGATGACAAGAAACCCGGCCCTGGCGCCAGCCCTATGTACCCGGCGCTGAATTTTTGCCACGTCTGCGGCGGTTCCGCGCAGCAGCAAACCCCACCAGGTGACCACCTGCCGCGCGCGGTTTGCACCCGCTGCGGTCACGTCGAGTACGTGAACCCGAAGGTGGTCACCGGCTGCATCCCCGAATGGGAAGGGAAAATTCTGCTGTGCAAGCGGGGGATCGAACCACGCCTGGGTCACTGGACGCTTCCCGCGGGTTTTCTTGAAATGGGCGAGTCGTGCAGTGCCGGCGCGGCGCGGGAAACGACCGAGGAAGCCTGTGCCGATGTCGAGGTGGGCGAGCTTTTCAGCTTCATCAATGTTCTTTACATAGGCCAGATTCATCTGTTCTATCGCGCACGCATGCGCAGCCCCGAGTTCGCGACCACCCCCGAAAGTACCGAGGTCATGCTGGTCGACGAAGCCGATATTCCCTGGGATGACCTGGCTTTTGCGACGGTACGCTACACGCTTCGCCGCTATTTCGAAGACCGCGCGGCCGGCCGGTTTGGGTTTCACACCACGGACTTCACGCACTTCCCGGGCCGCGTCTGAACTGACGGCATTTGCGCCCGAAGTTACAATTTCCGGATTGCCTTTAACGGATACCAAGCATGGCCTTTGTTGTTACTGAAAACTGCATCAAGTGCAAATACACCGACTGCGTGGAAGTCTGCCCGGTTGACTGTTTCCACGAAGGTCCCAATTTCCTGGTGATCGACCCGGAAGAGTGCATCGACTGCACCCTGTGCGAGCCGGAATGCCCGGCCGAGGCGATCTATGCCGAGGACGACCTGCCTGCTGATCAAGCGCACTTCCTTGAACTCAACGCTGAACTGACCAAGGTCTGGCCGGTTATCAACGAACGCAAAGACCCGCCTGCGGATGCCACCGACTGGGACGGCAAGCCCGGCAAACTGGATTTACTGGAACGCTAAATCACACCACCTTTCGGGGAGACAACAATGCAAGGCCTGATGATGAATGTGCCGCTCACGATCAATTCGTTGATGCGGCACGCCATTCGTAACCACCCACACGTCGAGATCGTCTCGGTCACCGCTGACGATCCACGCCACCGCACCACCGTCGGTGCGGCGCTGAAGCGTTCGGCCCAGCTGGCCAACGCCCTCGCTAAACGCGGTGTTGGTATCGGTGACCGGGTGGGAACCCTGGCCTGGAATGATTACCGGCACTACGAGTGCTACTACGGTATTTCGTGCATGGGCGCGGTGTTGCACACCATCAACCCGCGCCTGCACCCCGAGCAGCTGGCCTACATCCTCAACCACGCCGAAGATCGGTGGCTGCTGATTGATCCGGCGTTCGTGCCGCTGCTGGGGGCGGTGCGCGGCAAGGTTCCGCACCTCAAAGGCGCCATTGTGCTGTGCCCGGAAGATGCGCTCCCGGAAACGGATGTCGGCATCGAACTGCTGTCTTACGAGGCCGTCATTGCCAACGAGGCGGACACCTTCGACTGGCCCGAGCTCGAGGAAGATACGGCCAGTTCCCTGTGCTACACCTCCGGCACTACGGGGAACCCCAAAGGGGTGCTCTACTCTCATCGCTCGACGGTCCTGCACGCCATCGCCTCGGCGGCCAAGGATGCGTTGTGTATCGGTGCAACCGACGCGATCTTGCCGGTGGTGCCGATGTTCCATGTGAATGCCTGGAGCATCCCTTACGCCACCGCCATGGTTGGCGCCAAGCTGGTCTTCCCTGGCCCCAAGATGGGGGATGGCGAAACCCTGCAGGCGCTGATGGAAAGCGAAAAGGTCACGATCGCCGCCGGTGTTCCCACCGTGTGGCTGGGGCTGCTCAATTTCCTCAAGGCCAGCGGTAAGCGCATCGATTCGGTCGAACGCATGATCGTCGGGGGCTCGGCCTGCCCGCCGTCGCTAATGAAAGCCTTCCTGCACGACTATGACGCGGAAATCGTACATGCCTGGGGCATGACCGAAATGAGCCCGATCGGCACGGTCAGCCGGCCCATCGGCGGCATGGAGGATCTCTCCGAGGAAGCGGAATGGGCCTGGCGCGTCAAGCAGGGTCGTACGGTATTCCCGGTGGAGATGAGCATCTTCGACGAACAGGGCAACGAACTGCCCTGGGACGGCAAGTCTTTCGGCGCTCTGAAGGTGCGCGGCCCGTGGATCATCGGCGAGTACTACAACCGTCCCGATGTGCAAACGCTGGACGAAAATGGCTGGTTCGACACCGGCGACGTCGCCACCATCGACCCGCAGGGTTTCATGCAGATCACCGACCGCACGAAGGACGTGATCAAGTCCGGGGGTGAGTGGATCAGCTCCATCGATCTGGAAAACGTGGCCATGGCTCACCCGGAAGTGGCGGAAGCCGCCGTCATCGGCGTCGCCCACCCCAAATGGGACGAGCGCCCGCTGTTGATCGTGGTGCGGGCGCCCGGCTCCGAACTCAGCGCCAGCGACCTGCTGGCATGGTTCGACGGCAAGATCGCAAAATGGTGGACGCCAAACGCGGTAGAGTTTGTGGACGAACTGCCGCACGGCGCCACCGGCAAGGTGCAAAAAATGACGTTACGGGAGAAATTCCACGGTTTCGTTTTCACGGATGCCTGAACCCCGCGCCAGCATCGGCATCACCGATTGGCTGATGCTGGTGCTGGCCGTGGTCTCCGTGGGCTTGCTGGCCTGGGAGACCTGGGGAGATGTGGATGAACTGACCCGCACCTGGATTCTGCAGGTGGATTTGGCGATATGCGCCATCTTCGCCGCCGAATTCACCTACCGCGCCTCGAAATCCGACGATCGCGTCGCCTTCGTCGCGCGGAACTGGTACGAAGTCATCGGCATGATCCCCGCCGCGCACCCGGCCATTCGCGGTTTTCGGCTCTTTCGGGTGATCCGCATTCTGGTGCTGCTGGGGCGCTTCGGTAACACCGTGAACCGGGTTTACGGTGCCGGGACCTTCAACCGTTGGCTGCAGATCGCCCGCATGCGGGTGGTTCGCTTCTTCAGCGGCGCCATTACCGTCAGCGTGTTGGATGAAGTCGCCGCGGTCCTGGTCAAAGGCCAGTACACGCAAAACATCGCTCGCGCTCTGCAGGAGAACCATCGACCGCTGCACGAAATGCTGGGCGAGAAACTACGCAATGACCCCGAACTTCGCCGCTTCTCCCGTCTCCCCTTTTATGGAGCCATGGTTGATACTGCGGTAGCGGCGAGTTTACGTATTGCCCGCGAGGCGCTGACCGACCCGCGCACCGATGAACTGATCGCCGACGCACTGCGCGAGAACATCAACCAACTGCGCGCAGCCGTCCGTGAAGCCGATGCACACCGCCACCACGACGAGGCGCTGCCGGACCAGGCGGAGCCTCGCAACGAAAACGACGTGACGCAACGCGCCGCCTCGTGAAGAATGACCACACGCCAGCCATGCTGAGAATTTCATGAGCCTTATTAATCGTCTATTTAACGTTGGGAGTTCAGTGGCTTCCAGCAGCCTGACCGGCTGGCGCGGAACTGCCTGCTTCCGTCCGGCAGAAAAGCAGCCCGAGCTTCCACTGGTGCTCTACGAGTACGAGGCCTGCCCCTACTGCAGACTGGTTCGCGAAACCCTGACCGAACTGGACCTGGATGCCGAAATACGCCCCTGCCCACGTGGCGGACGCCGCTTCCGCCCGGAGGCTCAGGAAATCGGTGGCCGCATGCAGTTTCCACTGATGGTCGACCCGAACACCGGCACCGTCATTCAGGATTCGCGCAAGATCATTGCCTATCTCTATGCCACCTATTGCGAGCGTGAACAACCGCAACCGGCACTGGGCAACAGCGTGGACAATTTTCGCTCGCAGCTCGGCACCCTGCCACGCCCGCTGAACGGCCTGCATTCCAAAGCCGACGACCGCACTCCGGAGCAGGCACTGGTGCTCTACAGCTTCGAGTCCAGCCCCTTTTCACGGCTGGTACGCGAGAAGCTCTGTGAGCTGGAAATTCCGTATGTGCTGAAAAACACCGGCAAAGCCGAGTGGGAAGACATGGGGCCACCGGAGATGCGCGCCAAGCTGTTTCCCGACCGGCCGGTGATCGGCCGCAACCGCACCGAATTGTTCGAGCGCACCGGCAAGGTTCAGCTGCCCTACCTGATCGACCCGAACACCGGAACAGAAATGTTCGAGTCCGCCGACATCTGCGCCTATCTGGATCAAACCTACGGCCGCGGCTAGCGACACCCTCTACACCGACAGCTTGGTCGAGACCTCGCGCACAGGTCCTGCCATCGTTGAGCCTTTTTTGTCGAGACGCTTCATTGAGACGCCCCATGATCCATCGTATTTCCGCTTCGTTGCTGCTACCGATCCTGCTGACGGCCTGTAGCCCCAAGCCCACTTTCGAAGCCGAAGCCGGCGCGAATGCAGACGGCCACACCGCGCCTACGGCGATCACGGCCGAACGCAACGCCGCGGTATTGGATGAACTGCCGTTTGCCAACCGGACCGACTTCGAAGATGCCCGCCGCGGTCTCATCGCCACGCTGGATCCACTGGTTGTGCGCCGGGAGCAAGGTGATCAGGTCATCTGGGATCAATCACGCTACGCCTTCGAAGACGCCGAAGCGCCGGCGAGCGCCAACCCCAGCCTGTGGCGCCAGGCCCAACTCAATGCGATCCACGGTCTGTTTCAGGTCACCGAGCGGGTTTACCAGTTGCGCGGCTTTGACCTTGCCAACATGAGCCTGATTCGGGGTGACACCGGCTGGATCATTGTCGACCCGCTGACCACCCGGGAAACCGCAGCTGCCGCCTGGGCCTTCGCCCGTCAACACCTCGATGACCTGCCCATCCGCGCGATTCTGTTCACCCACAGCCATGTGGATCACTTTGGCGGAGTCCTCGGCATCGTCAGCCCGGAACAGATTGAAGCCGAAGGCATCCGCATCATCGCACCCGCCGGCTTCACCGAAGAGGCCACCAGCGAAAACGTCATGGCCGGCGTCGCAATGCAGCGACGCGCCGGTTATCAATACGGGCGACGCCTTGCGCGGAACGAGCGCGGCCATATTGATCTGGGCCTGGGCAAGGAAGTCCCCTTTGGCGGCAACATCGGCATCATCGAGCCCACCGAGCTGGTTGATCACACGCCACAGCCGCTCACCATTGACGGGCTGGAGTTCGTTTTTCAGTACACCCCCGGCTCGGAAGCGCCGGCGGAATTCACCTTCTATCTGCCGTCGTTGAAAACCTTCTGCGGTGCCGAAGTGGTGACGCATAACCTGCACAACATCTACACCCTGCGCGGGGCCAAGGTCCGCGATGCGCTGCGCTGGAGTGATTACATCCACCAGATCACAGACCTGTTCGGCGAAGCCGATGTGTACTTTGGCAGTCACCACTGGCCGATCTGGGGCAATGAACGCATCCAGGACTTTCTCGGCAAGCAGCGCGACATCTACAAGTACATCCACGACCAGACCGTGCGCATGGCCAACCTGGGCTATACCCCGCGGGAAATCGCCGAGGAACTGAAACTGCCGGAGTCGCTAAGCCAGAGCTTTGCCAACCGCGGCTACTACGGCACCGTCAAGCACAACGCCAAAGCGGTCTATCAGTTCTACTTCGGCTGGTACGACGCCAACCCTGCCAACCTGGACCCGCTGCCACCGACCGAAGCCGGAAAACGCTACGTGGAAGCCATAGGTGGTGCCGATGCGGTGATCACCATTGCGCAGCAGTCTTTTGACAGTGGTGAGTATCGGTGGACCGCGGAATTGCTCAATCACCTGGTATTTGCCGACCCCAGCAATGCCGCAGCCCGTGCCCTGCTGGCAAAGACCTATGATCAGCTGGGTTACCAGGCCGAATCCGGCCCCTGGCGCGACGTGTACCTGACCGGCGCCTACGAACTCCGTCACGGCGACCCCGAGCAAGGGGCGGACCTGGCCGGCGCCCTGGATCTGCTGCGCGCGATTCCGCTGGGGAAATTCTTTGAATCCATGGCGGCTCGCCTGAATGGCCCCAAAGCCGAGGGGAAAAAAATGTCGGTCAACTTCCTCTTCCGCGATCGCGGCGAGGGTTATCACCTGTGGCTTGAAAACGCGGTGCTGCATAGCGAGCCGCACGCCGACCAGCCTGCTGATGTGACGCTGAATCTGACCCACGAGTTGTTCCTGCGGATGGCCGTCGGCCAGGTCGGCATCAAGGAAACCTTGTTTGGTGACGAACTGGAGATTGCAGGCAGCAAGGTGGACATGGTGCGATTCTTCAGCCTGTTCGATAAACCGGACGGCCGCTTCCCCATCGTCACGCCCTAGTCACGCCCTGGCCGCGCCCTAGCCGCACCTCACCCTGAGGAACACCATGCCCCGTACCATCCTCATTACCGGCTGCTCCAGCGGGATTGGCCACGCTTTGGCCCTGGCTTTCGTGCACAACGGTGATCGCGTTGTCGCGACTGCCCGGCGTACCGAAAGCCTCCATGCGCTCAAGGAACTCGGCGCGACCTGTCTCGCCCTGGATGTCAACTCACAGACCAGTCACGCGGCACTGCGGGAGGCCTTATGGGCGGCCGACATCGACCACCTCGACATCCTGGTCAACAACGCGGGGATTTCCGCGATGGGACCGTTGCTGGAACTGCCGGCCGAAAAACTGCGCGGGCAATTCGAGACCAACGTGATCGCGCCGGTCCTTCTGGTGCAGACCCTGTTCCCCCTGCTGCAAGCCGGCGCACAGCCTGTCGTTGTCAACATCGGTAGCGTCTCCGGCATTCTGACCACGCCTTTCGCTGGCGCTTACTGCGCCAGCAAGGCTGCGTTGCACAGCATCAGTGAAGCCATGCAAATGGAACTGCAGCCCCTGGGTGTGCAGGTGGTCACCATTCAGCCAGGCGCGATCCAGTCCAATTTTGGTGATGCGGCGGCGTCCAGCATTCAGGAATGGCTGGATGCGGATTCCCGCTATGCCGCCATTCGCGACGGGATCATGGCGCGCGCAGGCGCCTCTCAGGTCAACGCGACCGAAACCCAGGCCTTCGCGGCCCGCGTGGTTGCAGGGCTGCGCTCATCACACCCGGCACCGGTGCAACGCATCGGCCATGGGAGTACGGCCTTGCCGCTGTTGAGCCGCCTGTTTCCCACGGCGTTGCGCAGACGCGTGCTGAGCCGCAAATTCGGCCTCAACCGATTGGGACTGTAGCCTGCTCCGGGCGCAGGCCCTCCGCAGGTGAATCACTGGTGGCCGGTTCATCCGGCAAATCGGCATCACCGACAACCTCACCATCAATATCCAGCGCCTGCGGCACCCGTACCTGCAACTGCCGCGCCGACTTGCCCAGTTTTTGCAGCATGTGATGGGCGGCACGCAGCTGGTTCAGATAGTCATGCGCGGTGGCAGCCCGCATTTGCCCACCCGCAGCAGCCACCAAAATGGCTTTTCGCGCGGGGGTGTACAACGCATCGATCTCCCGGAACTGATTGCCGATCACCTCGTCGTACACCACGGTTTCCGGCCGCCATTGCGCCAGCAACTGGTCAGCCGTTTCCTTGAACGCCGCCGTTTGCGGGCAGACCATCGATCCTTTGGCCAATGCCAGCGCTGCGTGGGTCGCCTCCCCCACCTCCTGAGTGATTCGCAGTACGGCAGCCAGCGCAGCGGCTACGGATTCCGTGGTCCGCCCACGCTCGATGCGCGTGACGTTGTCGTCCACGTTCTCGACCAGCGACGTCGTCGCCAACTGCAGCTGGAGCAGACTTTGCCGATCCGGCTCGGGCTGAAGCGCGGTGATCGCCATACGCCGGACCAGCTCTAAAATTCGCTGCAGCTCCAGGCGCATGGCGTCCAGTGCCAACACGGGGGTGTGCAACGTGGTTGCGTCCAGAAATCGGGGACGGCCCAGGTTTTCCGCGGTGGTCACAAAGCGCGCCTGCAGAAATGCGGCGAGCTTTGCGGTGAATGGCAGCATCAACACGACACCCAGCATGTTGAACAGGCTGTGAAACATGGCCAGCACGACCGCGGGCTGCATCTCAAGGTCCAAGGCCCGTACTGCAAAATCCACCACGCCAAACATCAGCGGCAGCACCAAAAACGCGACGACGCCGGTGACCAGGTTGAATATGACATGCGCACTGGCAACGCGCTTGGCATTGGGGGTCGCCCCCATCGCTGCAAAGACGGCTGTGGAGGTGGTGCCAACATTGGCGCCAATCACCAGCGACGCGGCACCGTTAAGATCGATGACACCGCCACTGGCAGCGGTCAAAATGATCGCAATTGCAGCGCTCGACGACTGCGTCACCAGCGTCATGAACGCCCCGATGCCCACGAAAATCAGCAGACGGAAGGACGACGATGCGCCCAGGCTGGCCAGATCAATGCTCTGCGCCAGGCCTTCGAAAGCGCCGCGGAGCACATCGATGCCCACAAAAAACAACCCGAACCCCACCAGCGCCTCGCCGATGGAGGCGCGCCGCGTGGCGACACCGGTCAGCCTCAACAACATGCCAATGCCGATCATCGGCAAGGCAAACAGCTCCACATCCAGCTTGAACCCGATAGCAGCGACCAGCCAGGCCGTCATCGTGGTGCCGATATTGGCGCCGTAGACCACCCCCAGCGCACGTTGCATTGTCATCAGATTGGCGTTGACGAAACCGATGGTCGCGACCGTGACCGCGCTGGACGACTGCACGATTGCGGTGATCATCGCGCCGGTTGCAATCCCCAGCAACGGTGTCTTGGTCCAGCGCGCGAGTACATCGCGTAGCGTGTTGCCGGCGGCCAGACGCAAGCCATCCGTAATCATGCTGACCGCGAGCAGGAACAGCCCCAGGCCGCCAACCAGAGCGCCGAATGTTTGCAGTGATAAGGCTTCGTGCATGCTGTCGATCACAAACTCCTGGCGGGCCGATGGCCCCAGAGAACGCGATGGAAAACCGATGGTTTCCGACTTGGGATTCACTCACCGCTGAGCAATTTCAGTTCCACCACCCCGCTGTGCGCTATGGAGAGAACCGATTTCTCAGCGACAACACAGCATAATCACCAAGACGGGTTCCGTGTGGGGATCAGGCGCGGGAATTCGGAACAGGATCTCGGCGCATAAAAAAAGCGAAGGGCCCGTGCAAGGCCACTTCGCTTTGCATCACCGCGATGCGGCGCGCTGTGAACTCAGAACGGCAGATCGTCGTCTTCGTAATTGCTTGCCGGCGGCTGCGCGGCAGCAGGCGCATGCGAACGCGATGGCGCCGAGGAGCGCGATCCCCCCGCATCCTCGTCGTTGTTCCAGGACCCACCGCCCTGTCCACCGCTACCTTCACCACGACCGCCGAGCATCTGCATTTCGTTGGCGACGATCTCCGTGGTGTAGCGGTCCTGACCGTCCTGCCCCTGCCACTTGCGAGTCCGCAGGCTGCCTTCAACGTATACCTGGCTCCCCTTGCGCAGGTATTGCGAGGCGATTTCGGCCAAGCGCCCGAAGAACACGACGTTGTGCCATTCGGTGCGCTCCTGGTTTTCGCCGGTCTGTTTGTCGCGCCAACTCTCGGATGTCGCAATCCGGATGTTGCACACCGTGGATCCATTGTTGGTGCTGCGTGATTCGGGTGCGGCCCCAAGGTTGCCCACCAGAATGACTTTGTTAATGCCACGTGCCATGTCGTGCGTCTCTCCGAAATAAGTAATTTGTTGTCAATGTAAACGGTGTCGTCGGCGTGATCCGGACACCATCAGTCAATTACGGCGCCGCCTCAAACGGTGGCGTCGTGCGTTAAATGCTCGTCATGAGCTGCCTGGGAGGATACCGCCAATACCACCAGCGGCACGACTGCCAAAGCGCCTGCGGCCAGCATGGTGGTATGAAAAGCAGCATGCGCCTGCATCACGCCCGCAAATCCTCCGCCAGCAAACATGCCGAAGAATTGGGCGGTACTGAACATGCCCATGATGCGGCCGCGTCGCCGCGGCCCAACCAGCCGGCTCAGCATTGAGGGCAGGCTGGCCTCCAGAAAATTGAAGGCCGCAAAGTACGCGCACAGAACCAGTGCAAAACCGGCGGTGGGCACCCAGCCCAGCGCGGTCAGAGAAACCGCCATCAATCCGAACGCCCAGGGCAGCGCCTTCCATTGCAGGCCGCGAGCTTCCACCACACGCAGCAGCGGAAAAACGAGCACGATCGACACCGCGACCACGGGCAACCAAACACGCCACTGCAGCTGTGTTGCCAGGTGTGACTGTTCCTGCAGTTGCAGAGGGACGCTGACAAATATGCAGGCCAACGCGGCGTGCAATACCGCTACGGACAGCACCAACGCGAGCACGCCCACAGGAATGCCCTTCTCTGGCGGGCTTTGTGCGGGGTGCGGCGCCTTCGGCAGGGTACTCACCAGCAGTATGGCAATGATGCCCAAAGCGGCCGCCAACCAGAACAGACCGGGGACACCCGTCCAGATCATCAAGGCCGGCCCCAGCAACAGCGCCAGCAGAAACGCCATGCCGATACTCACACCGACGATGGCCAGACCGATAGCGCGCACGGATTCGCTGAGCAAATCCGTCAGCAACGCCGTGGAAGTCGCCGCAATCGCTCCTCCCCCTTGCAGCAGGCGCCCCGCGATCAGGCCTTCGATGCTGCCCGCAAGCGCGGCAACACCGCTACCGACAACAAAGACAGCGAGCCCGCCGACGATCACCGGCCGCCGTCCGACGTGGTCGCTGAGCCAACCCAACGGGATTTGCAGCAAGGCCTGCGTCAAGCCGTATATCCCCACCGCGAGCCCTACCGCCAGCCCCGGGTGCCCCGCCAATTCCAGCGCCCAGGGCGACAGCACGGGCAAAACCATGAACAGACCCAGCATGCGCGCCAGCAGCATCAAGGCAAGAACCAGGGTCGCGCGCCGCTCGTCAGCGGACATTCGGGGGGTGCGAGCGGCAGTCAATTCAGAAAGTTCGTGTCGTGAGGGGGGAAATACCGAGGGCGACCAGGGCACCGACAAAGCGCGGCGCTCACCCGGGATGCGACGTGTCTGAGACACACCGTATAGTACCAAGTTCGCTGCGATTTCTTGGGCCCCTCCTCCGGATGAAAACCATCAGCGTGCGTGGTGCACGCACCCACAACCTGCGCAACCTCAACGTGGACCTGCCCCGCGACAAACTCATTGTTGTCACCGGACTGTCCGGTTCAGGAAAGAGCTCACTGGCGTTTGACACCATCTACGCCGAAGGCCAGCGCCGTTACGTGGAATCCCTTTCGGCCTATGCGCGGCAGTTTCTGTCGATGATGGACAAGCCGGACGTGGACAGCATCGAGGGTCTGTCCCCCGCGATCTCGATCGAGCAGAAATCAACCAGCCATAACCCGCGGTCGACGGTGGGTACCGTCACGGAAATTCATGATTACCTGCGTCTGCTCTATGCCCGGGTGGGCGTACCGCATTGCCCGGACCACAATATCGCGCTGACCGCCAAAACCGTCAGCCAGATGGTCGATGCCGTACTGGCTCTCCCCGAGGACAGCGCCTGGATGATGCTGTCGCCGGTCATACGCGGGCGCAAGGGCGAACATCGGCAGATGCTCGAACAGTTTCGTGCCGAGGGCTTTATCCGTGTGCGCATCGACGGCCAACTGCACGAACTGGACGACGCCCCGGTACTGAACCCCAAGACCAATCACGACATCGACATCGTTGTCGACCGCTTCAAGGTGCGCCCGGATCAGGCCCAACGCCTGGCCGAGAGCTTCGAAACCACCCTCAGACTGGCCGAAGGTCTGGCCATCATTGCGCCCTGGAACGATGACACCGGCCACAAGGAACAGGTGTTCTCAGCACGTTTCGCCTGCCCGGAATGCGGATTCACGCTCTCCGAGCTCGAACCCCGTCTGTTTTCCTTCAACAGCCCGCACGGGGCCTGCCCTACCTGTGATGGCCTGGGTACCACCTCGGTGTTCGACGCCGACCGCATTGTCACCAGCCCGGAAAAATCGCTGGCCGAGGGCGCGATTCGCGGCTGGGACCGTCGCAACCCTTACTACTTCGCCCTGCTGAATGGCTTGGCCGAGCATTACGGCATCGACCTGGAAACACCCTTCCGGGACCTGCCTGACGATCACCGCAAGGTGGTATTGCAAGGTAGCGGACGCACCGCCATCCGCTTCGAGTACCCGGATATCAAAGGCCGCATGAAGGCGCGCCGCCATACCTTTGAAGGCATCGTGCCCAATCTCGAGCGTCGCTATCGGGAAACCGAATCCGATGCCGTGCGCGAAGAACTGGCGCGCTACCGCAGCGACAAATCCTGCGACGCCTGCTCCGGCAGCCGCCTCAACCGCGCTGCATCGGCGGTGCACGTGGGCGCTTCGACATTGCCCTATGTCACCCGGCTCTCCATTCGAGAAGCCGTGGAGCACTTTGCGAATCTGGATCTGCCCGGTCAGCAGGGCGAAATCGCGCTGCGCATCCTCAAGGAGATTTCACTGCGGCTCTCCTTCCTCAACAATGTAGGACTGGACTATCTGACGCTGGACCGCTCGGCCGAGACCTTGTCTGGTGGCGAAGCACAGCGCATCCGCCTGGCGAGTCAAATCGGCGCCGGGCTCGTCGGTGTGCTCTACGTGCTGGATGAACCCTCGATCGGCTTGCATCAACGCGACAACCAGCGCCTGATCGACACGCTGGTCCACCTGCGCGACCTCGGCAACACCGTGCTGGTCGTCGAACACGACGAAGACGCCATTCGGCACGCTGATCACGTGCTGGACATCGGCCCCGGAGCGGGCGTGCATGGCGGTCAGGTTGTCGCGGAGGGCACGCCAGACGCGGTGATGAACCATCCCGACTCGTTGACCGGCCAGTACATGAGCGGCAAACGCCGCATCGCGATCCCGCCAACGCGTCATGAAGCGCACGGCGACCGGATGCTGCAGATCGACGGCGCCAGCGGGAACAATCTCAAGAACGTCGACGTCGAACTGCCGCTGGGCTGCTTCATCTGTGTCACCGGAGTTTCCGGTAGCGGTAAGTCCACGCTGATCAACGACACGCTCTACCCACTGGCCGCACGCGAGTTGAACCGCGCCGGTTTACCACATGCACCACTCCAGGCCATCCGCGGACTGGATCAGCTGGACAAGGTCATCGGCATCGACCAAAGCCCGATCGGCCGCACCCCACGCTCCAACCCGGCCACCTACATCGGGTTGTTTACCGGCATCCGCGAATTATTTGCAGGCGTTCCCGAATCGCGGGCCCGCGGCTATACCCCGGGCCGGTTCTCCTTCAACGTCAAAGGCGGTCGCTGCGAAGCCTGCCAGGGCGATGGCCTGATCAAGGTGGAAATGCACTTTCTGCCCGATGTGTACGTGATGTGCGAGGTCTGCGAGGGCCGGCGCTACAACCGGGAAACCCTGGACATTCGCTACAAAGGGCGAACCATATCCGAAGTCCTCGCGATGACCGTGGAAGATGCGGTGGAGTTTTTCAGCGCGGTCCCGGCGCTCAAGCGCAAATTGTCGACCTTGATGGACGTAGGCCTGTCGTACATCACGCTGGGACAGAGCGCGACCACGCTGTCCGGCGGCGAGGCCCAGCGGGTCAAGCTGGCCAAGGAGCTCTCGCGGCGCGACACCGGCCAGACACTGTACATCCTGGATGAACCCACCACCGGCCTGCACTTCTACGACGTGGATCAGCTGCTCCAGGTACTGCACCGCCTGCGTGACCATGGCAACACCGTGGTCGTGATTGAGCACAACCTGGACGTGATCAAAACCGCCGACTGGATTATCGACCTGGGGCCGGAGGGTGGCGCCGGCGGGGGCAGCATCGTCGCCGTGGGCTCGCCCGAAGATGTCGCGGCCAACCCGAACTCCCATACCGGGCGTTACCTGCGCCCCATACTCGAGCGCGGCTACTAGGAACACCCAAACGCCGGGCACAAAAAAGGCCGACCCCGGAGGAGATCGGCCTTCGACAGCTTGGTACGGGCTTCGTACCAGGGAGACAAGGTGTCTAAAGCAAAGCCCGTGCCAGTTTTTGAACGACCGCTACAGTCGCGCTGCCAACTCGGCCGCTTCCGCAATGGCTCGCTTCGCATCCAGCTCCGCGGCCAGCTTGGCGCCGCCGATAACATGCGGATTCACGCCGAGTTTTTCGAGTTCGCCGACCAGGTCGGTCCGCGACTCCTGTCCTGCACAAATCACGACGTGATCCACGTCCAAGAGCTTGTGCTGCCCATCAACCACGATATGCAGACCGGCGTCATCGATTTTCTCGTAGTCCACCCCGGGCAACATCGTCACCCCTTTCTTCTGCAGCGAAAGCCGGTGCGCCCAACCCGTTGTTTTGCCAAGACGCTTCCCGACTCGCTCATCCTTCCGCTGCAGCAACCACACCTCGCGCGGTGAAGGATCTTCCTGCGGCTCGACCAGCCCACCAGGGTGCGAAAGCTCCATGTCGATGCCCCATTCCCGGGCATAAGCCACCACATCCGTTGCCGGTGAGTGATCATGGGTCAGAAATTCGGAAACATCGAATCCGATACCACCGGCCCCTATGACCGCCACCTTGCCGCCCACCGGCTTCTGATGCAGCAAGACATCGATGTAGCTGAGCACCTTGGGGTGCTCGATGCCGGGAATGCGCGGGGTACGTGGGGTGACGCCGGTGGCGAGAATAACCTCGTCATAACCCATCAGCTCTGCCGCCGTGGCGCGGGTGCCCAGTTTGAGATTGACCCCGGTCAGTTCGATGCGCTTGCCAAAATAGCGCAGCGTTTCGTAAAACTCTTCCTTGCCGGGAACCTGTTTTGCGATATTGAATTGGCCGCCGATCTCATCGGCCTCATCGAACAGGGTGACATTGTGGCCCCGTTCCGCCAGCACCGTGGCGGCCTCCAAACCGGCCGGCCCCGCGCCCACCACCGCAATCTGCTTGCGGCTCCGGCTGGGATAGAAGTTCAGCGTGGTCTCGTGACAGGCCCGCGGGTTGACCAGACAACTGGCCCGTTTCAGCTGGAAGGTGTGATCCAGACACGCCTGATTGCACGCGATGCAGGTGTTGATTTCGTCGGCGCGATTCGCCGCCGCCTTGTTGACGAACTCCGGGTCGGCCAGAAACGGCCGCGCCATCGACACCATATCGGCCATGCCATCGGCGAGCACCTGTTCCGCCACCTCGGGAGTGTTGATGCGGTTGGTGGTGCACAGGGGGATGTTCACCTCGCCCATCATCTTTTTGGTCACCCAGGCGAACCCGGCTCGCGGCACGCGCGTAGCGATCGTGGGAACACGGGCCTCATGCCAGCCAATTCCGGTGTTGATGATGGTGGCGCCGGCGGCTTCGACACCCTTGGCCAGCGCGACGATTTCCTCCCAGTTGGCGCCGCCCTCCACCAGATCCAGCATCGACAGGCGGTAGATGATGATGAAATCCGGCCCCACGGCCTCGCGCATCCGGGAAATGATCTCCAGCGGCAAGCGATGCCGGTTGGCCACATTGCCACCCCAGTCGTCATCCCGATGGTTGGTTCGATTCACCGTGAACTGGTTGATGAAGTAGCCCTCGGAGCCCATGACTTCGACCCCGTCGTAGCCCGCCTCACGCGCCAGGCTGGCGCAGCGCACGTAATCGCGGATCTGCTTTTCCACACCCGAGCTTGAGAGCGCGCGCGGTTTGAACGGCGTAATCGGGCTTTTGCTGGCCGACGCGGATACCGAGAAGGGGTGATAGCCGTAGCGCCCGGAGTGCAGGATCTGCATGGCGATTTTTCCGCCTTCCTTGTGCACCGCTCGGGTGATCAGGCGGTGTGGCAACACATGAACGCGGTTGGAAAGCTCCCCGGCCAGCGGAGACACCCAGCCGTTGCGGTTGGGGGCCACACCACCGGTGACAATCAGGCCCACGCCGCCGCGTGCCCGTTCCGCGAAATAGGCCGCCAGCTTGGGGTAATTCCAGAAGAAATCTTCCAAACCGGTATGCATGGACCCCATCAGCACGCGATTTTTCAGGGTGGTAAAACCCAGATCCAGCGGTTTCAGCATGTGGGGATAGGCTAATGAGCTCACACGAACGTCCTCAGGTGTCTTTTCAGGCACGCACCAGCTGCACCAGCCCGGTTCCGGGAATGGTACGCAGGGGCGACCCGACCATAGTGAAGAACCGGCGATTGACCTCCGGTTCGCTTAACAATTCGACAATATCCCAACCCGCGGCTTTCCATGCGGCGCGTTGGGCTTTCAGGGTCTGTCCTCGATAGCGGAAAGGCTCTCCGCGCAGTGCGACCCAGGCGGCCATCAGCCCCGCCCCGAGCACCTCACGGCGCACGCTGCCGCGCAGGTCAAGCGCCGCGTAATCCATGACCAGTGTGGAGCCTGGTGCCAGCACCTGCTGAAGCTCGCGCAAGGTAGTCATCACCGCTGCATTTGGCAGATACGGTGTGACCCCCAACCAGGAAACGAAACTCGGCCCGCCTGCCAACCCCGGGAGGGTGCACAATTTGTCAGCGAGCGATTCGCTGGTGAAATCAACCGCAAGGTATTCCAGCGGCCCGGAGTCCGGCAGTGAGGCCACCCGTCGGCGTTTTTCCGCCTGCGTCGCGCCGAAGTCCACCTCGATGACCGGCAAGGTTCGCGCCCAGTCCGGACGCCGCCAGGCGAAACTGTCCAGCCCCGCACCCAACAGCACATACTGCTGAGCTCTTTTTTCCTGCACGCATCGCTGCAGGGTGGACTCGGCGTAGGCCGACCGGGCCACGATGTGACCACGGGCGCAGTGCAGCGTGCGCAGGCCACGCTGATCCGCCGCGTAAACCCAGTTTGGCAGGCGCAGCAGACCCCGGCCGTGCCCGTTCAGCAGCGTCGCCGCGAGGGGGTCATTGAAGATCAGCGGAGCATCGCGGCGGCGATGCACTTCCCGCAAGGCACAGGCGGCCACTGCAGTTCGGCTGAATGTCCCGGCACGCAAAGCTCAGGCAGCCGGCTTGACGAGGTGATAGGAGGTCAAGACATTCAGATCGTGTGTCCTATCCGCGATTCCCCGCCAGAAAGCCGCATGGCCAATACGGCCGTAGTCCCGCGCACAATTCCACGTGTATGCATCCATCGCTTTCCCCCCATTGAGCCCTGCGGCAGCTCGGTGCCGTGAATCCGTTGCCTAGAAACGGCGTGGCATTCCGCCCCCTGGTGGCATCATGCCGGGCGGCATTTTCCCGCCCATGGCGCGCATCATCTTCTTCATGCCGCCACCGCCCAACTTTTTCATCATCCCCTGCATCTGCGTGAACTGCTTGAGCAGACGATTGACATCCTGCACCTGCACTCCCGACCCGGCGGCAATGCGCTTTTTTCGGGAAGCCTTGATCACGGCGGGGAACCGTCGCTCCTGTACGGTCATGGAGTTGATGATCGCGACCGAGCGCACCAGCTCCTTATCGTTGACCTGGCTCTTGACGTTGGCCGGCAGAGCGCCCATCCCGGGAAGCTTGTCGAGCATCGCTGAGAGGCCGCCCATGTTCTGCATCTGTTGCAGCTGCTCACGGTAATCCTCCAGGTCAAAGCCGCGACCCTTGGCCAGTTTCCTGGCCAGCTTTTCCGCTTTGCTACGGTCCAGCTTCTGCTCGGCCTCCTCGATGAGGCTGAGTACGTCACCCATGCCCAGGATGCGTGATGCCAGACGGTCCGGGTGGAAGGCCTCCAGCGCATCCAGCTTTTCTCCCACCCCGAGGAATTTGATGGGCTTGCCGGTAACGTGCCGCACCGACAACGCCGCTCCGCCACGCGCATCGCCATCGACCTTGGTCAGAATCACCCCGGTCAGCGGTACGGCTTCGTTAAAGGCCTGAGCCGTACGTGCCGCATCCTGGCCGGTCATGGCGTCGAGTACGAACAGGGTTTCCGCGGGCTTTAACTGGGCGTGCAGCGACTTGATCTCGCCCATCATCTTTTCATCGATGGTGGTGCGCCCGGCGGTATCGACGATCAGAACGTCGAAGAATTCCCGTTTGGCCCGGTCTACCGCATCTGCAGCAATTTGTGACGGCGACTGGAGCGCGGACGATGGCTGAACCGGAACCTCCAGCTGCTGCCCCAATGTCGCCAGCTGCTCGATGGCGGCGGGACGATAAACGTCGGCGCTGACCATCAGTACCCGCTTCTTCTGCGCAGTCAAATACTTGGCCAGCTTGCCGACCGAGGTCGTTTTACCCGCCCCCTGCAAACCGGCCATCAGAATGATCGCCGGCGGCTGCGCGCGCAGATCCAGCCCAGTGGACTCGCCGCCCAGTTCGGCAACCAGTTCCTTCTGGATGATCTTGATGAATTCCTGGCCCGGAGTCAGGCTGCTGCGTACGGTCTCGCCCACCGCCTGTTCGCGCACACGCTCGATGAAACCGCGCACGACTTCGAGCGCCACATCCGCCTCGAGCAGCGAGCGCCGCACTGCGCGCAGCGCATCGGAAATATTGTCTTCGGTCAGTCGCCCCTGCCCGCGCAGATTTTTAAGGGTGACCTGAAGGTTTTCGGATAAAGACTCAAACATGGGAAACGCGGCACCACGCGGTTGCGAAACGACGAACAAGACATCCGCGTGATGAGAGTCGACGCGGCCTGTGACAATATTAGCGAGTGAATACCACCTTCGCCGTCCTGCTCGCCGCCGCCCTGTACCTCGTGGCCGCTTTGTTGCGCCTGCGTGGCAACTCCACATCGAGCCTGGGCGCGGCCCTGGGGGGGCTGCTGCTCGCCGCCTTTGCCATTGAGTCGGTCATCACCACACCGCAAGGTCTGCAGCTCGGTCTGGGGCCGGTACTGGCGCTGTTCATCTGGATGGCCACGGTCACCCACCTGCCGTTGCGCCGCCGTTTGCGCCTGGAACATCTCGATTTTCCGCTCTGGCTCGGAGCTGCCACGGCCATCCCCATTGGCGTATGGGTGCGTGACGCGGCGTCCGCTCCGGTGGAGCAGCTTTCGGTCGCTTTGCGCATGCACATTTTGCTCAGTTTGCTGGCGTGGTCGGTGCTGACACTTGCGGCGCTGCAATCCATCGCCTGCGCGATGCAAAGCCACCGTCTGCGCGCACATCGGGAGCCGCTGTTCCCGCAACCGCTGATGCTGATGGAACAGAACAGCTTCCGTCTGATCGGCATCGGCTGGGTATTGCTGGTCGGCGGAATCGCCACCGGATTCCTGTTTGTCGAGAACTTTTTGATTCAGCATCTCGCGCATAAAGCCGCGCTCACCATCCTCGCCACGGTGCTTTTCGGCGTCCTGCTGGCAGGGCGAACCTTGCGCGGCTGGCGTGGCGATCAGGCGCTACGCTGGGTGTTGGTGGCTTGGGTGATGCTGTTTGTCGGCTACGCCGGCGTCAAGCTGATTCTGGAATACGGGCTACACCGCAGCTGGACCTGAACCACAACGGGGCCCCGTATCCACCCGGGTGCTTGACAACAGGGCGTCCACTGCCTAGAAATTCAGTTCACCAACTGTTTGCGGACCTCGCTTGGACGACGTCTCTACCGGCGCGCTGTTTGCGTTGCTCGGTTTTCTCATTGCCCTTTCGGCATTTTTCTCCGGCTCGGAAACAGCGCTCACCGCGCTCAATCGGTACAAGACCCAGCATCTGGCGCGCGGGGGTCACAAAGGCGCACAACGTGCGCTGAAGTTGCTGGAACGCCAGGATCGGTTGATCGGCGTGATTCTGCTAGGCAACAACTTCGTCAACATTCTGGCCTCGGCCATCGGCACCATTCTGGGCCTGCGCCACTTCGGCGAGCCGGGTCTGGCAATTGCGACCGGTCTGCTCACGGTGGTCATTCTGATCTTCGCCGAGGTCACGCCCAAAACCCTGGGCGCCCTGCACCCGGAAAAAGTGGCCTATCGCGCCAGCTTTATCTATGGCCCGCTGCAAATCGTGCTGTACCCCATCGTGCTCGCGGTCACCGGAATCGCGCGGGTATTGCTGCGCCTGATTGGAGTCCGCCCGGAGGATGCTGACCAGCACAACCTCTCCACCGAAGAATTGCGCACCGTGGTCGCAGAAACACGCGCGATGCTGCCCCGGCGCCACCAGGCCATGCTGCTTTCATTGCTGGATCTGGAAAAAGCCACGGTGGAAGACATCATGGTGCCGCGCAACGAGATTCAGGGTGTGGATATCAGCGAGGACTGGGATGAGTGCCTGCAGCGCATCCAGCAAAGCCAGCACACACGCCTGCCCTTGTATGAGGGGTCGATCGACGACCTGCGCGGGATCATTCACAGCCGCCGTCTGCTACCGCTGATGGCACACGGCACCCTGGACCGGGAAACGCTGCTGGCCCAAGCGCGCGAACCCTATTACATCCCTGAAGGCACCGCGCTGAATCAGCAACTGCTGAATTTTCAGAACCAGCGCCGGCGAATCGGGTTCGTGGTTGACGAGTACGGTGACATACAAGGCCTGGTGACGCTGGAGGACATCCTGGAGGAGATCGTCGGCGAATTCACCACAGATCCTTCCACCCGCAACCGACGCGTGCAGGTGCAGGCTGACGGTACATATCGGGTGGATGCGAAAACCAGTGTGCGGTACCTCAATCGCAACATGAAATGGGCCCTGCCGGCCTCATCAGCACGCACACTGAACGGGCTGATCCTGAATCACCTGGAAACCTTTCCTGAACCGGGCTCCAAACTCCGCCTCGGCGACTATCTGATCGAAATCGAATCGGTCGCCGCGCATGTGATCGAATTCGTCCGCATCACAGCCCCCGTGAAAGCCAACGCGCGCTAGCTGGCCCCTTCCAGATCACGGCAAACCCGCAAGGCCTCGTCCAGCGACGCCACCGGAATGACCTCGACGCCGTCGATGGGCTTCCGCGGCGCATTCGCGCGCGGCACGATCATCCGGCGGAAACCCTGCTTACCGGCCTCACGTATGCGTTCTTCGCCTCCTGCAACAGGGCGCATTTCGCCGGCCAGGCCGATCTCCCCATATACGGCCAGATCGAGCGGCAGCGCACGATTGCGGAAGGAACTGGCGATGGCCAGCACCGCAGCCAGATCCAGCGCGGTTTCCCGCACCTGCATACCACCGACGATGTTGACGAAAACGTCCTGGTCCTGAATATCCAGGTCGGCATGCCGATGCATGACAGCGAGCAACATGACCAGGCGATTGGCATCCACCCCCACCGCCACCCGCCTGGCTCCGCGCCCGTCGGTCAGGGCCTGAACTTCGATCAGCAGGGGACGTGTGCCTTCGCGCGCCACCGCCACCACGCTTCCGGGTACCGGTTCGGGGCGACGCGCGAGGAATATGGCCGAGGGGTTGCGTACTTCCTGCAAGCCAATGTCTTGCATGGCGAAGAAGCCCAGTTCGTTGACCGCCCCAAAGCGGTTCTTGGCGGCCCGGATCATGCGCAAGCGTCCTCCGGGGTCGGATTCGAAGTACAGCACGGTGTCGACCATATGCTCGAGCACCCGGGGGCCGGCGATCACCCCCTCCTTGGTGACATGACCAACCAGAATCACGGCCACCCCGCGCTGCTTGGCAAAGCGAACCAGCTGGGCGGCACATTCGCGCAATTGCGCCACACTGCCCGGCGCGGACGCGAGATCACGCGCGAAGAGCGTCTGGATGGAATCGATGGCCAGAACCTGCGTGGGGCCGGAGGCCAGCATCTCGAGGATGCTTTCCACTTCGGTTTCTGCCAGCAACGCCATGTCACTCGCGGGCTCTTTCATGCGCTGCGCGCGACCGCGGACCTGCGAGACCGACTCCTCGCCGGTGACATAGACAGACGCCAGTTCCGGCATGCGCAGCAGCATTTGCAAAAGCAATGTTGATTTGCCGATCCCCGGATCGCCCCCCAGCAGAATGACCGCCCCGGGAACCAGCCCGCCACCGAGCACGCGATCCAGTTCAGAGAAGCCCGTGCTGAATCGCTGCGGGTCATCGCCGACCGGGCCGGTCAAAGACTCCAGGCGGCTTTCGCCGGCCCAGCTGCGCCCGCCTTTGCCCTTGGCGGCAGCCGTCGGTACGGATCGGGATTCCACCAGACTGTTCCAGGCACCGCACTGCGCACACTGGCCCGCCCATCGCGGGCTGGTCGCGCCGCACTCCGCGCATTCGTACTGGGTTTTTTCCTTGGCCAACTGCCGATCCTGGTGAGGTTTCGCGGTATATTTTGCACAGCTCAATTCGGGGACGCGCCGTGCCAAGACTGATCATCCATCATGACGATACCTTCATCGCCGAGGTGGAGCTGGACCGCCCGCTCTTCAGCATCGGACGACGCGCCAACAACGACATCGTGCTCAGCGGTGATGGCGCCGTCAGCGGAACCCACGCGCAGATTACCGTGGACGGTGACACCGTCATCGTCGAGGACCAGCAAAGCACCAACGGCACCAGCGTCAATGACACCCCGATCAGGCAAAAGACGCTGACCGAAGGCGACGTGATCCAGATCGGCCGTCATCGCCTGCGCGTCGCGGCCTCGTTGGGCTCCGAAGCGACGCTGATCCTCGGGCCGGACGATGGCTTGGCAGAGCTGGGCTGGCCGGAGGAATCCGCAGCCAACACCCCGCTGGGTGCCGGTCGACTCGTTGCCTGTGATGCCGAAGCTGATGCGCCGGCGATTGCGCTGCAACGTGCATTAACGACCATCGGCGAGCCCGCAGCACAACTGGCCGCCGTTGCCAAACGTGCGGATGGCTACTACGCCCTGTGCATCAGCAAGGGTTCCGGCCCGGAGCCGAAGATCAATCAGCAGGTGTTGAGCCGGACGCTGGTGCGTTTGAAATCCGGCGACGTCATCAGTATCGGACCGCAGCGGCTGCGTTTTGAAATAGACGCCGCCTGATCAGCGCAACGCGTGCGCCACCCGGGCACCCAACGCCGTCAGCAGCTCGTACGGCAAGGTTCCCGCGCAATCGGCCACCTCGTGTACCGGCATGCCGGCGCCACCCCAGATCGGCAGCCAGGCGCCGGCAGCGACGGAGCTGGCGGCCGGTAGCTCCACCGCGATCATGTCCATCGACACGCGCCCCCGGATGGGCAGCTGCAGCCCGTCGGCGTCGACAAGATGAAATCGGGTTTCACCCAGACTACGCATGACACCGTCCGCATAACCCGCAGCCACGATCGCGATTCGGGTGGGCGCTTGCGCTACCCACGTCGCGCCGTAACCCACGCTGTGCCCGGCTTCAAGCTCGCGCACATTCATGACGCGGCCTTCCAGGGTCATTGCCGGCTGTAGCGATACCGGCAACCGCAGGCGACTATCCGCCAGGGGGTTCACCCCGTATATCGCCAACCCCGGCCGGATGACCCCGCACCGGGTTTCCGGCCAGGCCAGGGTGGCAGCGGAGTTGGCGATCGACACCGGCAGGTTTGGAAACGCATCACGAACCTGGGAAAAACACTGCAACTGGGCCCGGGTGTGCGCGTTGCCCGGCTCATCCGCACAGGCGAGGTGCGTCATCAAGCCCAGGCATTGCACCTGATGCGGGTTGGTCGCCGCGGCCAAGCGGGTGGCATCACCCGGGGCAAACCCCAGGCGCCCCATTCCGGTATCGAACTTTAGCCAATAGCGCGGAGCGACCGGCAAGGCCAGCAACTGCTGCCACTGCCACTCGGCATGCACCACCGGTTCGAGGTCATGCGCCAGACAGCAGGCCCAATCCTCGGCATCCTGCACGCCACCCAGCACGCAGAGCGGAGCGCGCACGCCTGCTTCACGCAGCACCAGCGCCTCGCCGATGGCTGCCACGGCAAAACAGGCGACCCGGTCTTCCAGAATGCGCGCGACGCGGGCGGCACCATGCCCGTAACCATCGGCTTTGATGACCGGCATCAGCGTGCACCCGGTTGCCAGACGCGCGATTTCCGTCACATTGTGGTTCAGCGCCGCCGCGTCCACCGTCGCACGAATGCGACCCGAACCCGTGCTTTCCAAAGCGGATGAGAGCGGCTCGCGACTAATCGTCAAATTCAGGCTCGTAAGCATAGGTCGCCAGATTTTCGAAACGCGTCAGCTTGCCGATAAACGAGGTCCTTACCGTACCGATCGGCCCGTTTCTCTGCTTGACGATGATCAGTTCCGCGGTGCCCTTGTCCGGACTGTCTTCGTTGTAGACCTCGTCGCGGTAAATGAAGGTGATCAGGTCGGCGTCCTGCTCGATACCACCGGATTCCCGCAAGTCCGACATGCGGGGACGTTTGTTGTCCCGCGACTCCACGCTTCGATTGAGCTGGGACAGCGCGATGATCGGCACCTCCAGTTCTTTGGCCAGGGACTTCATGCTTCGCGAAATCTGCGCGATATCGTTGGTCCGGTTCTCCTTGGAGCCGGGCACTTCCATCAACTGCAGGTAATCGACCAGGATTAATCCCAGGCCGTGCTCCCGCTTGATTCGACGAGCGCGGTTCCGCAGCTCCTGCGGCGACAGATTGCCGTCGTCATCGATGATGATCTTTGCGTCCTGCAAGGTGGTCGCGGCGGAATTGATGCGCGCCCAGTCTTCAGGGGTAAGCGCACCACTGCGCATGTGCTGCTGATCGATGCGCCCGTGCGACGCAATCAAGCGCATGGCCAGCTGCTGTGCGGGCATTTCCAAAGAAAAAACCGCCACCGGTACCTTGCTATGCAACGCCGCGTGTTCGGCCCAGTTCATCGCCAGGGAGGTTTTGCCCATCGCCGGCCGCCCTGCAACCACAACCAGGTCGCCCGGGCGCAGACCGGTGGTCATCTCGTCAAACTTGGAGATTCCTGTGGGCAAGCCGGCAACCCCTTTGCTTTCGCTGACAATCCGGATTTCCTCCACCGCGCCGGGCAGCAGCTCGAGCAGTTCGATCCCCTGACGATCCGTACGCGAACGTTTGTCGGCGATCTGGAATACCTGCTGCTCGGCAAAATCCAGCAGCTCTTTGGTGTCTTCGGCGTCCCGCGCATACACCTTGTCGACGATATCGCTGGATGCCTTGATCAACGCACGACGGATTGCATGCTCGCGCACGATGTCGGCGTAAGCGACCGCATTGATGGCCGTCGGGGTCTGGCTGACCAGCTGAATCAGCGCAGAGAGACCTCCACACTCTTCCAGTTGCCCTTTGCCTTCCAGAACCTCGGCCACGGTGACCGGGTCGATTGCCCGCCCTCTGCGCCCCAGATCCGAGGCGGCTTTCCAGATGTTGGCGTAGTCGCGATTGTAAAAATCCTCCGGCACCAGACGTTCGGCAATCGCGTCGAAGTGATGACCGCCCATCAGCAGCGCGCCCAGCACGCTCTGCTCAGCCATCGCGTTTTGAGGTGCGGCTTTGCTACCGCGGTTGAGGGTTTCTTCCATGCTGGGAGTTTACTGTGCGGACAAAAAAAAGCCGATGGTGAATTGTCTTCACCATCGGCCTGATCTGTAGCCGAAACATTTCGGCCGACGGTCGCCCGATTAGTTGATCGTTTCCGGAACGATCTTGACCGTTACCGTCGCTTCGATATCGGGGTGCAGAGCGACGACCGCGGTGAAATCACCGGTTTCGCGCAGTGCATGCTCCAGCTGAACTTCCTTGGCCTCGAATTCGATGCCAGCCGCCTTGGCGGCATCAGCGATTTGTGCAGCGGATACCGAACCGTAGAGCTTGCCTTCATCGGAAGCCAATGCCGCGACGGTGATTTCCTTGCCGTCGATCGATGCATGACGCATCTTGGCGGCGTTGATGGAGTCCTGTGCAGCCTTGATCAGCTCAGCTTTACGAGCTTCAAAGGTTGCGACATTGTCCTTGTTCGCCGGCAACGCCAGGCCTTGTGGGATCAGGTAGTTACGGCCGTAGCCGGCTCGCACCTTGACGGTATCACCAAGGTCACCCAGGTTACGAATGCGCGAAAGCAGAATAACTTGCATTGCAGAGCCCCTTAGAAGTGACGGTCGGTGTACGGCAGCAGGGCCAGGAAGCGCGCACGGCGGATGGCCTTGGCCAACTGACGCTGGTAGCGCGCTTTGGTGCCGGTTACGCGGCTGGGAACGATCTTGCCGTTTTCCAGTACGTACTGCTTCAACATGGCGAGATCTTTGTAATCGATCTCATTGATGCCTTCAGCCGTGAATTTGCAAACCTTACGGCGACGGAAATAACGGGCCATTATTTGTCCTCCTTGTCGGACTCATCGGCAGCCGAAACGGCATCATCCAGATCGTCCTCATCTTCATCTTCGTCGTCTTCGCGGACCAGCTCGGCCTGAGCCTTGGCCTTGTTGGCCTGCTTCAGCTCTTCTTCCTTGGCCAGCGGGGACTGCTCGGTGATCGGGCCATCACGGCGGATCACCAGGTGGCGCAGAATCGCATCATTGAAGCGGAAGCTCTGAACCAGCTCTTCCAGCGTTTCCTGCGGGCACTCGATGTTGACCATCGCGTAATGTGCTTTGTGCAGCTTCTGCAGCGGGAATGCCAATTGACGGCGCCCCCAGTCTTCGCTGCGGTGGGTCTTGCCACCAGCGGCTTCAACAACGCCGCGGTAGCGCTCGAGCATGGCCGGAACCTGCTCGCTCTGGTCGGGATGGACCAGAAAAACGATTTCGTAATGTCTCATGGGATCCTTGTGGATGTACGAAAGAAGTACAGTCCCCCGCGTTAACCCTGCGGTGGGACAAGGGAAAGCACGAACCAACACGGCCCGCGCAGCCGATCATTATAGAACGGCTAAGGGCTCGCTGACAATGCTTGGCGCTGTTTACGTTGCCGCAGCGCCTCGTACATCACCACCCCGGTTGCGACCGAGACATTCAAGCTGGAAACACTGCCCCGCATAGGCAACGCGGCGATCGCATCGCAGTGCTCCCGAGTCAGGCGACGCAGACCCTGCCCTTCGTTACCCAGCACCAGCGCCAGCGAGTCACCCAACGGCATGTCGTACAACTCGGCATCTGCTTCGTCGGCCAGCCCAATGACCTGAACGCCGGCGCTGCGCATCTCGTCCAACGCCTGTGCGAGGTTGGGGACGCTGATCACCGGGAGACTCTCCGCGGCGCCAGCTGCGGTTTTGCTTACCACCGCGGACAGCGGCGCGCCCCGGCCCCGCGGCAAGATGACCGCATCAGCCCCTGCACCATCGGCGCTGCGCAGACAGGCGCCGAGATTGCGCGGATCCTCAACCCCGTCCAGAACCAGCAGGAAGGGCTGCCGGACCGATTCCAGCAACTCCGCCAAGGTTTGCGGCATGGCTGTACTGGGCACACTGCCACCGCTACGCCACGCGACCACGCCCTGATGACGCAAACCACGCGGCGCCGCTACCACCAGATCCGTCGCGCCACCGCGAGCAACGGTAACTCCTGCCTGCTGCGCAGCTGCGAGCAGTTCCTGCTGCCGGCGGTTCAGCTTGCCGGCGATCAGAAGCACTTGCGCAACCTGGCCGCGCTCTATGGCGGCCAGGCAGGCATGAATCCCCGCGATATCCGCGGGACGATCCATTCCCATATTCAATCAGGACCCGAGGTAAGGAGGCGGCGTGTAGGCCGCGCCTTCGTTGCCTTCGACAATGGCCTTGATGACGATATCAACGCGACGGTTCTTGGTCCGTCCGGCAGGAGTGCTGTTATCGGCGATGGGCTCACGCTCGCCGCGCCCTTCCGTGAGCATCCGATCCGGATTCACGCCGTTGCTGCGCAGCACCGCCAACACGCTCGCGGCGCGGCGCTCGGACAAACCCTGGTTATACGCATCACTGCCGGTAGAGTCGGTATGGCCAACCACATGAATGACGGTTTGGTCGTAGTCCTTCAGCACTTCGGCGATCTTGGTGTAGGTCGCCAGCGCATTCGAACGGATGTCGGCCTTATCAACATCGAAGGACACATCCGACGCGATCCCGATTTTCAGGGCATCCCCCGCCAGGCGGGTGATGTTCAATTCATTGCGAGCGGCTTCAGCCGCCAGTTCGCGCTCGAGCTCCGCCTGTTGCTTGTCCATGTAATTGCCGACCGCGCCACCGGCGATGGCGCCGACCACGGCACCGATGTAACGGCCTTTCTTGCCATCCACCTGATGGCCAGCCACCGCGCCGAGCAATGCGCCAACCGCCGCACCGGTCTTGGCCCGTTTGTTGGGATCATCAGCCGCACAACCGGCTGCCAACATGGATGCGGTTACCGTGGCGGCAATGGCTGCGCGCCGGAACAGAATCGTGTTTTGGCTCATCGTCTTTTCTTCCTGTGTTGACTGGACCGCCCGCTGGAAGGCGTGATGGAAGCGGGAACCAAATCCAGCTTGCGCGTCGTTGGCTCTGCCGCGGCAATTCTGACAGCTAGAGGCTGACCAAGGGTGTAAACCTCGCCACTCTTGCGACCGCGCAATACCTTGCGCTCCGACTCGTAAACGAAATAATCGTTCCCCAGCTGGCTGATGTGCACCAGACCGGAAATATTGAACGCATCGAGGTCGACGAACAAACCGAACTCCGTCACGCCGGTAATCGTTCCCTGCACCTGCTCGCCAATCCGGTCCGCCAGGAAGTCGATCTTCATGGCCTCGATCACCGCCCAACTGGCCTTGTCGGAACGTCGCTCCAGGTCAGAACACTGCACACCGAGCGCCGCCCAATCTTCGTTGCGAAGCTGTGGGCCACCCAGCATGGCGTACAGGGCCCGGTGCAGCATCAGGTCGGGGTAGCGTCGTATTGGCGACGTAAAGTGCGCATAGTCCTGCAGCGCCAGGCCAAAGTGCCCGGCGTCCGAAGGCGCATACCGTGCCTGCTGCAGGCTCTGCAAGACTGCCAGCTGCACGGTGGAAGAATCCGCGCGTCCCTCCAGCTTGCCGAGCAGATCGGCGTAGTCTTTGGGACCGGGCTTTTCGCCGCCGCCAAGATGCAGGCCGTGGCCGCCAAGGAAGATCCGCAGCTCGTCCAGTTTGGTTGGTGAGGGGGTTTCATGCACCCGCGCCAGAAACGGCTGATGGGCTTTGCGCAGCTCCTGAGCAGCCGCGACATTGGCCAGAATCATGCACTCCTCGATCAGCCGATGGGCCAATGTGCGTTCCGGCACGCTCATCCCCACCACATGCCCTTCCCGATCGAGTTCGATCTGCAAGTCCCGGCTGTCAAAATCCAGCGCGCCGCGCAGTTCCCGCCCCGCATGCAGCGTGGTGTGCAGACCTTCCAGGATGCGCAGATTTCTCACCACGTCGCGGTTCCACTCCGCAGGGAAGGTCTTGCTCTCCAGCGCCTGCGCGACGTCGCCGTAGATCAGCCGCGCCTGCGAGCGAATCAGTGCCGGATAAAACTTCGCGCCCTGCAGGTGCCCCGTAGCCGAAACCTGCATCTCGCAGACCAGGGCTGCACGGTCCTCATCGGGACGCAGCGAACACAGGTTGTCGGATAACCGATGCGGCAGCATCGGCAGCACCCGGCCCGGAAAATAGGTGGATGTCCCGCGCGACCGGGCTTCCTGATCAATCGGACTACCTGTCGGCACGTGCGCGGTCACGTCAGCAATCGCTACATACAGACGGAAAGCGGCGCCGCGACGCTCGGCCAGAACCGCGTCATCAAAATCTTTGGCGTCGGCGCCGTCGATGGTCACAAAAGGTTTCTTGCGCAGGTCCGTGCGCGGAATCAGTTCCGCCGGCCCGCCGATTTTTTCCGCCGCCTTGAGCACTTCCGGTGGGAATTCGGTCGGCAACTGGAACTCATCGATGATCGAGGCAATTCGGAGCGCCGCGTCCGGGGCATCACCCAGGACCTCGAGCACCGATGCCCGGCCTTTCTCCAGGCGCGCGCGAACGAATTGTCCATGCGCCAGATCGTCGGCGCCATCCAGCGCCCAGGAGCCATCGCGAATCGCCGACTCGATCTGCAAAAACGTTTGCGCGGCCCGTTTGTCGACCCGGCCCGCCACGATTTCCGCGCCGGGCTGCTCGAGCAGTTCATAACCGAGCACGCGCTCTTCGGCCTCATCCATGCGCGTGATCTTGATGGTGGAGCCGTGAGGCGGCCGGGGAATATCACGATCGATTTCTACCGATCCCGGGCGATTTTTGAATAGCGCGCGATCAGCGCCTTTTTGACGACGACATACAACCGCCTGCATCGAAGCTGTTGATTTTTCGTCATTGGCACTGTGGTGGCTTGACAAGATTTTTTCCTTGGTTACTATGCGCGGCTTGCTACCTGCCGAGGTGGCGGAATTGGTAGACGCGCTAGATTCAGGTTCTAGTGGGGGAAACCCTGTGGAGGTTCAAGTCCTCTCCTCGGCACCATATATACGATAAAGCCCGCTTGATGCGGGCTTTGTTGTATCTGGGCTTCAGGAATTTCCGAAGGGGTGTTCCAAAATAATGGTTTCATCGCGATCCGGACCGGTTGATACCAAAGTGACTTTGGCCCCAACCAGCTCTTCCATGCGACTCAGATAAGTCCGGGAGTTTTCCGGCAGTTCGTCCCAGTTACGGATGCCCGCGGTCGACTCCGACCAACCCGGCCAGTCTTCGTATACCGGCTTGCAACGCTCATAGGCAGCAACGCCGTAGGGCCAGTGGTCCAGCATCACACCGTCGAGCTCATAGCCGGTACAAATGCGCACTTTTTCCAAACCGTCGAGCACATCCAGCTTGGTGATACAGAGCGCGCCGATGCTGTTATTGATAACGGCGCGACGAGCAGCAACAGCATCGAACCAGCCGCACCGGCGCGCGCGACCGGTAGTGGCACCGACTTCGCCGCCCTTTTTGGCCAGGTAAGCGCCAATGTCATCGTGCAGTTCCGTAGGGAACGGGCCGGAGCCCACCCGTGTTGCATACGCTTTGACGATACCCAAAACCAGGTCCAGGTCCCGTGGGCCCAAACCGGTGCCGGACGCTGCGCCCCCCGCCGTGGTGGTGCTTGAGGTCACATAGGGGTAGGTTCCGTGATCAACGTCCAGCAGGGAGCCCTGTGCGCCCTCGAAAAGGATGGTCTCCCCCGCGCTGCGCAGCGCATAGAGACGCTCGGTCACGTCACACAACATGGGCTCCAGCCAATCAGCCATCGCGTTGACCTCGGCCTGCAAAGCCGTCACATCCAGCGGTGGAGCGTCAAACATGTTGGTGAGCAGGAAGTTGTGATAACTGACCAGTTCCTCGACCCGGCCTGGCAAGGTGGCGCGCTCAAGCAAATCACCGGCGCGAATGGCCCGTCGAGCGACTTTGTCTTCGTATGCCGGGCCAATTCCACGACCGGTGGTGCCGATCTTGGCGTCGCCGCGTGCACGTTCACGTGCCTGATCCAGCGCCACATGGCTGGACAGGATCAGCGGACAGGCCATGCTGATACCCAGGCGATCACGTACAGACACGCCGCTGGCTTCGATTTCGGCCACTTCCTTTTGCAGGTCAGGCACTGAGAGCACCACGCCGTTGCCGATCAGGCAATCCACACCTTCTCGAAGGATGCCCGATGGCACCAGGTGCAACACGGTTTTGTGACCACCGATCACCAGGGTATGGCCAGCGTTGTGTCCCCCCTGGAAGCGGACCACCGCACGGCACTGCTCGGTGAGCAGATCCACAATCTTGCCTTTGCCTTCGTCGCCCCATTGCGACCCGATGACGACTACGCTGCGATTCATGATTTGTTGTCTGAAAGAATCCACTGTCCACCGGAGCTAACCAACTGGCGCCCCGACCCTATTTCCTCATTCGGCAGGACCTGGCGCACACGACGCCCGCCAGACCGTAATTCTGCAATTGCCGCCAGCAATTCGGGATCGTTTCCTGGCGGCGCACAAATGGCCTGGTCTTCCGCGTCTTCAACCGCTTCCGCACGCAAGAGCTGATTCAGGTTGGCGGAGAAGCCGGTTGCCGGCCGGTTGGCGCCAAAAACGCTGCCGATCCCGTCATAACGCCCACCCCGAGCGATGGCTTGCCCGCAGCCGGGGACATAAGCGGCCCAGGTTACGCCGGTCTCGTAATGGAAACCGCTGAGCTCGCCGCAATCCAGGTGCTGCGGAACTCCGGGGTAGCGTTGCGCCAACTGCGCACTCAGATCCAGCAGTTCCTGCAGACCAACACGCATGGGCGCAGCCAGCTGATCCATACGTTTCCGCAAATGCTCGGCGGGCCCGTGCAGGTCGCAGACACCGACCAGCGCCTGCGCCCTGTCTGTATCCACGCCCAGTGCGCGTGCAATCGCAGCAACCTCACCTGGCGCCTTGCGTTGAATGGCCGCAAGCAAATCGGCAGCCGCAGCCTCCGACAGACCCTGTGGGAGTATGGATCGCAACACACCGACGTGCCCGAGATCCAATGTGAACTGATGACAGTCGGCGGCGGCCAGCACGTCGCACATCAACGAGATGACTTCGACATCTGCGGCCAATCCGGCGTGGCCGAAAATCTCCGCGCCGAGCTGGCGCAAGCTGCGTGGACCTCCGGGCGTATCCGGGTGGGTTCGCAACACGGTTCCCAGGTAGCACAGGCGGCGGATCGCTGCCGCATCCGTCGCATAACGGTTGGCATCAATACGGGCGGCTTGCGGGGTAATATCAGCGCGAAAGCCCAGCTGGCGGCCATTGGCCTGATCAATCAGCGTGAAAGTTTTACGCTCCAGGCCTCGCCCCACACCACTGAGCAAGCTTTCGGTGTATTCGAGTACCGGCGGCAGAATCAGATCGAACCCGTGCACCTGGAACACATCGAGCACACGGCGACGCAATTCTTCAATGCGCCATGAATCGGGCGGCAGCCACTCCTCCACCCCATCGGGTAACAACCAATGCATCGTTAGTGACTCAGTATCTGCAAAGTCAGTACGCCCAGGCCCATCACCACAGCGCCAAATACGCGCAGCTGGTTATCGGGCAATTGGGCAACGCGCAACATCATTCCGCGCCAACGCGCCGGCCCGACAAACGGGCCTATACCTTCGATCACCATGGCCAACGCCAGGGCCTGCAGCAAATTTTCACCCACGAGCCGTCGCCCACGCCGCGGCGCCGGCTGCACTTGCGCTCGCGTTCATGATTACTTGCGGCCGCCCGTCGAATCGCGGAAATACTTGAACAGTTCGCTATCAGGCTCCAGCACCATCATGTCGCCGGAACCGGACAGTGCGTTGCGGTACACCTCAAGCGAACGATAGAAACTGTAGAACTCTGGGTTCTTGCCATAAGCCTCGGCGTAAATCCCGGTCGCTTGCGCATCCCCCTGACCACGCAGCTCTTCGGATTCCCGATAGGCATTCGCGAGAATGACTTCGCGCTCACGATCGGCCTCGGCGCGAATCCCCTCCGCGACCTCGTGACCACGCGCACGCAGGTCAGCGGCAACCCGGGTCCGCTCGGCGCGCATCCGTTCGTACACCGATTCGCTGACGGTATCCGGCAGGTCGATGCGCTTGACGCGCACATCCACAAGCTCGATACCCAACTCATCGACTTTCTCGGAGGCGGAGTTCTCCAAGGCCCGCACGATTTCACGGCGTTCGCCGGACACGGCTTCCTGAATCGTCCGGGTCCCGAACTCGTTCCGCAACCCGCGGTTAATGATGTCCGAAAGTCGCTCCAGGGCTACGTTTTCGAACCCGCCAGTCGCCCGGTAGTAACGCCCCACATCCCGAATTCGCCATTTGACGAAGAAGTCGACCTGGACGTTCTTCTTTTCCAGCGTCAGGAACCGCTCCGGCTGCTTATCCAGCGACAGAATTCGGCGATCGAAGTAACGCACGTTCTGGATCAGGGGCAGCTTGGCATGCAGGCCCGGACCGTATTCGGTGCCTTTGATCTCACCCAGCTGCAGGACAACCGCGTATTCGCGCTCATCAACGATGAACACGGCATCCACGATCAGGCCGATCACGATAGCCAGCAGTACGAGGCCAGTTGTCGATTTAATAGGCATTAGCGGCGCCCTCTTTCACGGGAGGTATCGCGGGTATCAACCGGGGTTCCTGTATTTCGGGTGGACATCGGTGAAGTTGTGGCACCGGATGGCAGGGCCCGCACGGTCGTCGTTGAACCGGCGCGCTGTTCGGTGAGCTTGTCGAGCGGGAGATACAGCAGAGGGTTGCCGGATTCCACATCAATCAGGACCTTGCTGGTGCTGCTCAATACGTCATCCATGGTGTCGAGATACAGCCGCTCGCGAGTAATTTCCGGCGCAGCCTCAAACTCCGCACGCAATTGACTGAAACGACTGGCATCACCGTTTGCGCGTTCAACCACCCGGGTTTTGTAGCCGTTGGCTTCGGCCACTTTGCGCGAGGCCTCACCACGCGCTACGGGAACCACTTCGTTCGCGTAGGCCTCGGCTTCGTTGATCAGACGCTGTTCGTCCTCGCGCGCCTTGATGGCGTCCGCGAAGGCGCCCTGCACCGGATCCGGCGGCTGCGCGTCCTTGATGTTGACTTCGGTAATGATCAGGCCGGTGCTATAGCTGTCCAGCGTGTCCTGCAGCAGGATCTTGGTGCGCTCGGCGACCTCTTCCCGGCCTGCCGTCAGGATGAAATCCATGCTCGACTTCCCGACCACCTCACGCAGGGCGCTTTTCAGCGCATGCGCCAGCGTCATGTCCGGGTCACGGGTACGGAACAGATAAGCCTCGGCATCGCTGACGCGGTACTGCACGGCCAGCTCCAGATCCACGATGTTCTCGTCCTGGGTCAGCATGATTTGCCGATCCGTCACGTTTCGAACACCGTCCACGTTGACTTTCTCGATGGACTGAATCGGACGTGGCACATGCCAGTGCGGCCCTTCGCCTTGCGTCGAAAGGTATTTGCCGAATTGCAGCACCACACCCCGTTCGCCAGGCTGAATGATGTAGAAACCGGAGGCTAGCCAGACGACAAAGGCAATCGCCAGTACCAGGCCGATCAGACCGAATGGGGCGCCACTGCTGCCGCCAGCGCCATTGCCGCCTCCGCCGTTACCACCAGAAAACTTCTGGCGCAGCTTGCGAAATAGATCCTCGAGGTCGGGAGGCCCCTGTTTGTCCCAGGGGTTATTCGAGCCGGGCTCGTTCCAGGCCATGTGTCAATGCTTACCTAAGGTGGAACTGAATTGTCGCATGAACTCCCAGTTGACTGGGCTTCCATTCGCGAGGTGTCATTCACGATCAGATCGGCGAGGACCAGGCCATGCTCTCCACACAAGCGTTCCAGCACCGTTCGCGGCATCGCCAGCGTCAGCTGCCAGCCACCTTGCTCGGTTCCGGACTCGGCGATTACCGCTCGGCTGTCATGCAATCGCGCCCACAAGCGGCCGGCAGCCGCTGGCAATTTCAGCGTCACAGTTGTGCTGATACCGGCCAAGCACTCCACCAGCGCCTCACGCAGCTCGACCATGCCCTCGGCGGTTCGCGCGGAGACCCAGACGCGTTGTGGGCGCCCGGCCTCATCACGCTCCACAGTGCCCGCGGAGTAATACCGTTGCTCAGGGTCGATGAGATCGACCTTGTTGGCCACCTCCAGCACCGGGCACTCCCCGGCACCGATCTCGTCCAGCACCCCCCGCACCGCCTCACGTTGTTCGTCGTTGTTGGGGTCAGCCGCATCGAATACCAGCAGCAGCAAATCGGCTTCGGCCGCCTCCTCCAGCGTTGCGCGGAATGCCGCAACCAGCGCATGCGGCAGGTCCGCAATAAAGCCCACCGTGTCCGCCATGACCACGTCCGGAAGGCCGCGGACCTCCAATTTGCGCAGCGTGGTGTCCAGGGTGGCGAACAGCCGGTCGGCGGCGTATACCTCGGCCCCGCTCAGCGTGTTGAACAGGGTGGACTTTCCGGCATTCGTGTACCCCACCAGGGCCACCACCGGGACTTCGTTGCGCTGCCTCCGGGACCGGTTCAACGCCCGGCCACGACGCACGTGTTCCAGCTGACGCTCAATCTGCTTCATCCGCGTGGCGAGTAATCGGCGGTCGGTTTCGAGCTGGGTTTCCCCGGGGCCGCGCAGGCCCACTCCGCCACGCTGTCGCTCCAGATGCGACCAGCCCCGCACCAGGCGGGTCGACAAATGGCGCAGTTGTGCAAGCTCCACCTGCAACTTGCCCTCGAAACTCCGGGCGCGGCGCGCGAAGATATCGAGAATCAACCCGTTTCGATCCAGCACGCGCGCGCTAACGGCGCGCTCGATATTGCGTTCCTGCGCCGGGCTCAACGTGTGATTGAAAATCACCAGATCCGCTTCGCCCGCTTCCAGCGCCTCATGGATCTCGTCCAGCTTGCCTTTGCCGACAAAACTGGCGGGGTCCGGGCGCTTACGCACCCCGGTAATGACGCCGCATATCCGCGCACCGGTAGCCGCCACCAGCTCGACGAATTCGTCACGACCAACCTGACCACGGCCCCCGGGCAAATCCACGGCGACCAACAGAACACGATCCGGTCCCTGCTCGGTTTTTTGCGGCCCGGTGGGGGTGAGTCCGGTGTCTCCCAGGCTTCCCTGTGCGGGCAGCCGCTTATTCGGTGTTGTCAGACTCTTGCTCGCTATCACCAAAGTCCAGACGCACGGGGCGCTGTGGCACGATGGTGGAAATGGCATGTTTGTAGATCATTTGGCTGACGGCATTGCGCAGCACGACTACGAACTGATCAAACGATTCAATTTGACCCTGCAACTTGATGCCGTTCACCAAAAAAATGGCGACGGGTACTCGTTCCCTGCGCAGCGCATTGAGGAATGGTTCCTGAAGAGTGTGTCCTTTCGACATCTTTCTTATGCTCCGTGGGCCTCGGTGGGCACCTTATGTTGTAGTCGGATGTTTTTAGCAGCCTAGTTTAGCAGCCCGCTCCGGGATGCATTCTGCTGTGTTCGCATTCACCGCGCAGAGTTCGATCAGGCGTGATGCGTCTGCCAATCGGCGACCCGATCAATCGCGATGTGTGTATGCGCCGGATCGCTGCTGTCCAACCACACCAACGAATCATCCCCGCGCAACCAGGTGAGCTGCCGCTTGGCGTATTGTCGTGTCGCGATGATGGCGCGGGTCACTGCCTCTGCCTCCGAGACACCGCCATCCAGCGCCGCGAAGAGTTGCCGGTAACCCACGGCCTTCAGTACTGGCAGGTTGGGATCGAATTCCGGATCGGCGTGTATAGCGCGCACCTCCTCCCACAGGCCTTCAGCGAGCATCTGATGAAAACGGTCGGCAATGCGCGCCCGCAATTGGTCGCGATCACCGGGCATCAAGGCGAACTTCAAAACCGGCCCGGTCCAGGCCGATTCCGGCACGGCGGAGGCGATCAGGTCTTCTCGGCCGCGCCCTCCCTGCGCGAGGATTTCCAGTGCCCGAAGGGTTCGCTGGCTATCGTTCGGATGGATGCGCGATGCGGTCTGCGGATCCTTCTGGGCGAGCTCCGCATGCAATGCCGCCACTCCTTCTCGCGCCGCGCGCGCTTCGAGTCGCCGACGCAGGTCGGCGTCATCCCCCGGCAAAGGGTGCAAACCGCTGAGCAGCGCCCGCAGATACAGAAAGGTGCCGCCGCAAAGAATGGGCAGTTTTCCGCGCGCATGAATATCGAGGATGACTTCGCGGGCGCGGGCCGCCCAGCGTGCTGCGGAGCACACGTCGGACCAAGCAAAAACCCCCAGCAGGTGATGTGGCACCCGCGCCGCCTCCTCGCTGCTGGGCTTGGCCGAACCAATCTGCAGCCCTTGGTAGATCTGGGCCGAATCCATGACCACGATTTCGCCGTTGAATTTTTCCGCCAAGGTCAGCGATAGCCCGGTTTTCCCGCTGGCCGTAGGACCGAGTACACACAGCAGCGCCGGATCGACCTTATCGTCCACGCAAAAACCAGCCGTCGAGCTCATCCAGCGGAATTTGCCGCCAGGTCGGTCGCCCGTGATTGCACTGGCCACTGCGCGGCGTTTCCTCGATCTGCCGCAACAGGGCGTTCATTTCCGGGTGGGTCAGCACCCGGCCGTGCTTGATACTGCCGGCCTTGCAGGCGTGATTGCCCAGGGCCTGGTCCAGCGCGGCCTCCACCCGGTGCAGATCCGCTCCATCAGCGGCGTGCAAATCCGCAAGCACGTCGCGCAGCAGCCGTTCCAGGTTGAAATTATCCAGGAGGCGCGGGCGTGAATAGATGCCCATTTGATCCGGGCCGATTGCGCGCACATCCATTCCGAGTTGGCTCAGCCAGTCTGCCGCACTTTCCAGAGCGGCCATCTCGCTCACCGAGGCCGTCAGTTCAATGGGCACCAGCAACGGTTGCGAGACCACCTGCTGATCGGCCAGTGCGGCTTTCAAGCGTTCCAGAACAATACGTTCGTGGGCTGCGTGCATGTCCACCATGACCAGGCCCTGCTCGTTCTGCGCCAGGATGTAAGCCTGATGCAGCTGACCCAGGGCAAAGCCCAAGGGCGGCGACTCCGCCAGCGTGAATTGATGGGCGGCGCCGATCGCGGGCGCAGGCGACCTGGCTCCACCCGATGCGCTCGACCACCCCTGCGGAGCGGGCGCCGGCGGCGCCGCGTAGGTACGCTCGACAGCGGGCTCCCGGACCGCCCAACTGGGGGCTGCCGCGGGCCCGGGTCCAGCGAAGTCCGTCGCCCCCCCCCCCATCGCCGGAGGCACCGCAGCTTTGGCGGCATCCCCGGTTCGCGGCTGCCGGATCGCATCCAGAATCACGCCGCGAAGAAAGCGGAAAACCGCACTGGACTCCCGAAAGCGCACTTCCTGCTTGGTCGGGTGGACGTTGACATCGACGCTATCGGGCGGAACCTCCAGAAACAGCACGTAGCCGGGCTGGCGGCTGCCGTGCAGCACTTCCGCATAGGCCGCCCGCAGCGCCCCCACCACCAACCGGTCACGCAGATAACGCCCGTTGAGGAAAAAATACTGGGTGTCCGGCTGCACCCGTGACCATGCGGGCTGACTTGCAAACCCCTGCAGGCGCAACCCATCCCGGCTTGACTCGATGGGCATCGCCAGCTTGATGAAATCCGAGCCGACCAGCGCCTGGACACGCACGCTCAGCGGTTCGATTGGGCGATCCCAGACCAGCTTGTCGTTGTGATGCAGTCGGAACGCGATATCCGGCCGGGACAGCGCCATGCGCCGCGCCAGTGCTTCCACGTGGGTCCATTCGGTGCGGGGATTCCGCAAAAACTTGCGCCGCGCCGGCACCCGGGCAAACAAGTCCTGCATGGTGATTTCCGTGCCCACCGAACCCCGTGCAGGTAGCGCGGATCCCAGCACCTTTCCCGGCCCGACCGAAATTTGCCAGGCATGCTCGGAGTCGGGCGTGCGGGAAATCACCTGCAGATCCGCGACCGCGGCAATGCTCGGCAGCGCTTCGCCCCGAAAACCCAGCGTACCCAGCCGCTCCAGATCATCCAGGTTGCTGATTTTGCTGGTGGCGTGACGCTCGAGCGCCAGCGGCAATTCGGCAACCGGGATACCGCATCCGTCATCGCGGACGCACAGACGATCAATCCCACCATTGATGACATCAATATCGATCTGGCTGGCTCCGGAATCAACGGCATTGTCCAGCAATTCCCGCAGTACCCCGGCCGGGCGTTCGACCACCTCACCGGCAGCAATCTGGTTGATGACCTCGGAAGCGAGGGTTCGGATGGGGGCGGGTTTTGGCATGGGGCGGGACGATGCCGAAAGCAACGGCCACTTGCAAGGCGGGGTTAGCGAGATGCCGTCCGAATCGGGATCCGCAGACGTTGCCCCACGCGAATGACGTCGCTGTTCAGCGCATTCGAGGCCCTCAACTCGCGCAGACTGATGCCGTATTGATCAGCAATGGCCGACAAGGTGTCGCCGCTGCCCACGACATGCTCGCGTGCCTGCAGGCTGTCCGCACGAGCCACCTGCACCACTCCGGAGGGGCGGTACTCGGTGAAGTAGTCCTTGATACCACGGACCAGGGCCTGGGCAATTTTCTTGCGGTGCGTGCGGCTACCGAGATTACGTTCTTCCGTGGGGTTCGAGATGAACGCCGTCTCAACAAGGATCGACGGCACATCCGGCGACTTCAGCACCACAAACCCTGCCCGTTGGACGCTCTTCTTGTGCAGAGGCCCCAGGGTGCTCATGCCACCGAGGACCCGGCTGGCGATGTCCGCGCTCGCGTCAATGGCTGCATTCATGGAAATATCGAGCAACACTGCCGCCAGGGTTTCGTCCTTGTCCTGGTAATCGATTCCACCGACCAGGTCCGCCGCATTTTCACGACGGGCCAACAGGCGCGCATATTCCGAGGACGCACCACGATTGGACAGCACATAGACCGACGACCCGTGCGCCCGCCGATCATCGAAAGCGTCTGCATGAATGGACACGAACAGATCGGCATCGGCCTGGCGGGCGATGCTGATGCGATCCCGCAGCGGGATGAATACATCTGAATCCCGGGTGAGCTTCACGATGTAGCCCGGGTGACCGGCGAAGGCGTCACGCACTTCACGAGCTATGCTCAAAGCCACATGCTTTTCCTGCAAGCCGGTCGGACCGATCGCACCGGAATCTTTGCCGCCATGACCCGCATCGATGACGACCACTACCGGGCGCTGCACGGTGGTGGTGACCGGTTTGGTCGGTGCCGGTTTCGGTGCCGCGGTCACCTCGGCGGCCGACGCAATCTCTGCCGGGGCGCCACTGGTTGTCACCTGTTCAAGTTTGACCCGAATCGCTTTGGGGTCGCTGGCCGCCACACTGACCTGCCGACTCACATCGGCAAGGTCAAGCACAACCCGAACGCCATCATCGAGTTGGCCCACCCGCACATTGCGGATCACGCCGTTCGAAGCATCGCCTACAGCCTGCAAACGCGAGAGCATGTCAGACCCGAGCACGGCATCGGTCACATCGATGACCACGCGCTGGGGGGCATCCAGGCGGAACCAACGCCATTTCACGGCGTCATCAAAGGTGAGATTGACTTCGGAGGATTCGGCGCTGGTATTTGCCGAGGCGGCGATCAGATTCGCCGCCTGCAACGGAGCCGCCATTGCGAAGAGACCGGCCAGCAACAGCGTTCGCACCGCACAGCCGCGCCGACGTGCCCGTACAGGCAACATCTTCACGGCGGTTAACTCTGGTGATTTGCTAGGGCCTAGCATGCTCGGCGCCCCACTCCCGGTTCGGTTAGGCGGCCACCAGAATACTCCGCCCCACTCAGGTGCGCAAGAATTTTATCAATAGAATTATCAACCTGGAGAATCTTTCTCCAGTTCTGGATCAAAACCCTCCAGTAAGTGACTGCCTACAGGGGTATACGCACAGATGTGCAGCCGGCGACCTGAACCCTCCACCTGCAGGCTGACGACCAGATCCATCTGCCTCGCCATTTCCGGCAGTCGCGATGCCCATTCCACCAGAATCACAGGCGTTTGCTGGCACAGGCTTTCCCAGTCCAGCATCTCCAATTCAAGTGGATCAGCCAACCGGTACCAATCCATATGCGCCGCGGCCGGGGTTGCGCTCTCATAGGGTTCGAGCAGGCTGTAAGTGGGGCTGGGTATGGGCCCCTGCACCCCCCATGCGCGCAGCATCGCCCGCGCCAGATGGCTTTTTCCGGCACCGAGAGAGCCCTCCAATGCAATCCGAACATGCTCACCGCTGCCGAGAATGAACCGCTGGATGTGCCGGGCGAAGGCCTGCGCGAATTGGACGGAGCTATCGGGGTCCGCCAGGTGACAACTGATCAATGCGCCCCCACCTGCATCGCATCCAGAACGTCATGCGGCAACAGGCTATTGGCCCGCTGCCGATACACCCGATCAGCGGCTTCCGCCAGCGCCCAGGCGCCAGCCACCGCAGCCTGCCAGGGCGCATGACCCTGTGCACACAGGCCCGCGATGATCCCGGCCAGCACATCTCCCATGCCCCCGACGGCCATCCCGGAGTTACCCTGCGGGATCACAACGGGCGGACGCCCCGGAGCGCCAACCAGCGTCCGCGCGCCTTTAAGGACCACCACGCAATTCCAGCGCTTGACCAGCTCAGCCAGGGCGCCCGCGCGGTCGCTTTGCACCGCTTTGGTATCCCAGCCCAGCAACGCGGCCGCTTCACCGGGGTGCGGTGTCAGGATCGGAAGCTCAGGCCGCAGATCCGGCCATTGCGCCAGTGCCCATAACGCGTCGGCATCCCAGACCTGCACCCGCGGGGCGCGCCGCAACAGCTTCAGCCGGGTCAGCTGGCCTTCGTCACGTCCCAGACCGGGGCCAATGCACAAGGCCTGCACCTCGCCTGCCAGACCGATCATTTCGTTTTTGGTACGCGCCGAAAAGCGCATCACCTCCGGCCACAAGGCCGGGTGCACCTCGCTCGACTCGGACAAGATGGTGACCTTGCCGCAACCACCGCGCAAAGCTCCGTGGGCAGCCATGACCGTTGCACCGCTGTACCGCGCTGCGCCACCCAGCACCAGCACATGTCCGGAATCTCCCTTGTGCGCCGCGATAGCGCGCGCCGGCCAACGGACCGCTCGCAAACGCCACGCCACGGGGTCGAGACCGGCACGGTCACCGGCCTCGATGCCCAGCGAGTCAAAACAGAGCTCGCCACAGGCGTCGATGGCGTATCCCAGATCATGACCCCATTTGCGAGCCACAAAACTTGCGGTCAGGTCCGCCTGGACGTGCACGCCCGATCCCAGGCCGGTGTCGGCATTCAAGCCCGAGGGGATATCCAGAGCCAAGACCCAGCTGTGGTGCTGCTGACGTTGCTGATTGACCCATTGCACCCAGACCGCCGCCTCATCCCGCAAAGCCCGGGCCAGTCCGGTACCGAACAAACCATCGACCAGCACGGGCGCCGGCATCAGGCCTGCAGATGCAGGCTCCAGCTCCAACCCGGCAATCTGGAAATCGGTATAGGCGCGGGCCGCCGCGCCGGTCAGCCCATCCGGTGCCTGGCCCAGCAAATGCGTATGCACGGTCAGCCCTTCGGCCGCAGCCAGCCGCGCCAGCACCAGAGCGTCGCCGCCATTGTTCCCCGGCCCGGCCAGCACGGTGATCTGAGTCACCCCCGGACGGCGCTCCCGCAGGCAACGCAACGCAAAGGCCGCCGCTTTTTGCATCAGTGCATACCCCTCATCCGCAGAACGACGGATGGCGCGCGCGTCAATTTCGCGCACCTGGGCAACGGTATACAGCGGGTCGAATTCGAACATGCCACGATTATAGGGATATGAGCACAGCCGCCCTGCAGTCCATCACCGATCAGCTCCCCGTCTGGGGCGCCGAGCTCGGTTTCTCCGGTGTCGCCGTCTCACGCATGACTCTCGCCAACGACCTGGATCTGCTCTCCCGCTGGGTGGAATCCGGCCGGCATGCCGGCATGCACTGGATGGAAAGCAGCCTGCCCCTGCGCGCAGACCTGAACGCAGTCCACCCCGGCACGCTGAGCGTGATCAGCGTCAAGCAGCCCTGCTGGAGCGACAGCAACGCCCACGCCCGCGAAGTCCTGCGCACACCCGAGCGCGCCTACATCGCCCGTTACGCTTTGGGACGCGACTATCACAAAAGCCTGCGCCAGCAGCTGCTCAAGCTGGCGAAACGCCTGCAGCATTCGGTACCCTATCTGCACTTTCGGGTGGCCACCGACAGTGCGCCGCTGCTGGAAAAAGCCCTGGCGCGCGACGCCAGCCTGGGCTGGATCGGCAAGAACACGCTGCTACTGGACCCCACCGATGGCTCCCAATTCCTGCTCGGGGAAATCCTGACCGACCTCCCCTTGCCCCCAAGCCGGCAGCCTCAGCAGCCCGACCGCTGCGGTGAGTGCGTTGCCTGCCTGCAGGTCTGCCCCACCCAGGCGATCACCGCCCCGCGTGAGCTGGATGCCCGTCGCTGCATTGCTTACTGGACCATCGAACACAAAGGGAGCATTCCGCGGGAATGGCGCAAGGCCATCGGCAATCGGGTCTTCGGCTGCGATGACTGTCAGTTGGTCTGCCCCTGGAACCGTCTCGCCGGCTCCACGGTGCATCCGGACTTTCTCCCACGACACCGGCTCGACGAGGCCGGCCTGCTGGAGCTGTGGGGATGGACACGCGAACAATACGACCAGAACCTCGCCGGCATGCCCTTACGCCGGCCGGGCTGGCTGGGCTGGCGCAGGAACCTGTGTATCGGCCTGGGCAACATGCCGACCAGCGATGCGGTCATCGCAGCGCTGCGGTCAGCACCCCGAGAAGACTGCGAGTGGTGGGATGAACTGCGGGGCTGGGCGCTGTCTCAGCACATCATCTGAAACGCCGGCGACTATTCCGCAGCGTCGCCCAGCCAACGCCCAACGCTCTCCGCGCTGGCATCCGGAAATTCGGCCTCGCCTTGGAAGGCCTGCTCGACAGTTCCGGCTATTTTCTTGCCGATTTCCACACCAAACTGGTCGTAGCTGTTCAAGCCCCAGACCCAGCCCTGAACCGCCGTGCGATGCTCGTAAAAGGCCAGCAGCGCCCCCAGGTGATAAAGGTCGAGACAGCGCAAAGCAATGAAGCTGCTGGGGCGATTTCCCGGACAGCGCGTGGTCTGATTTTCACCATCGGCGGCACGCCCCTGCGTCAAAGCGCAGGCCTGCGCGATCGCATTGCTGACCAACTTGCGCTGGAACTCCGGCACCACGCCATGAACCCGCGCAGGCACAACAAACTCCACCGGATGCACGGTTTCACTCTGATGCAGGAGCTGGAAAAAGGCGTGCTGCACACAACTGCCCACTCCGCCAAAGGTTGCCGGCGCCGTCGCGTAACCCAGGGGCTTGCCCGCCGTATCCACGCGCTTGCCGTTGCTCTCCATCTCCAACTGCTGCAGATACTCCGGCAGCAGGCGCAAGCTGTCGGCATAGGGAACGACGATGCGGGTCACAAACCCCTGCCCGTTGCTATGCCAGATGCCGGTCAGCGCCGATAGCGCGGGCAAATTCTCCCGCACCGGCGCGGTCAGGAAATGGGTGTCCATGTCGCGGGCCCCAGCCACCAGCTGCTGACGCGCCGCAATCCCGAATGCCAGCGCCAGGCTCACACTGACGGCAGACCAAAGCGAGTAGCGTCCGCCCACCCAATCTGGCAAATCAAGCACGCGTTCGGGGCGCACGCCCACGGCGATGGCTTCAGCGCGGTTTCCGGTCACCGCCACCAGGGCGTCATCCGGACTCACGCCAGCCTGCGTGAGCCAGCTTGTCACACGCTTTTGCAATGCCCGGGTTTCCGCGGTGGTGAAAGTCTTGGATACCACCACCACAATGACCTTGTGCGGGTCCAAACGCCCCAGCAGACGCTGCACGGTCGCGTCGTCCAGGTTGTTGAGGAAATGCAGCGCACGCGCAGGAGAACCTAATGCCGCAACTTCCGCAGCCAGACGCGGCCCCAGGTCGGAGCCCCCAATGCCGATGTGCAGTACCGTCGTTCGCCCGGCGAACGCCGGCGTGCCAACCAGCGCCTCCAATGCCTGCTCATCGCGATGGATTTTCTGCGCAATCTCCGCCGGCGCCCGGTCCGGGCTACGCAGCGCCCCATGCAACACCGCCCGGTCCTCGCTGCGATTGACGTGCTGACCGCTCCATTGCGCGGTTCTTTGCATCTCCCAGTCGGCGGATTCTGCAAGCGCTATCAGAGCTTGCAGGCTGCTGTTATCCAGATGCTCGCGGCTGAGATCCAGCCGTATCCCCACGGCCTCAACCGCCCATTCGCTGGCTCGTTGTTTATCCGTGCAGAGCTCGGCCCACTCGGTTTCGCGCGCCGCGCGTGCCAGCGTTTCGATGTGTGCGAATTTGCTCATTCCAACCTCGGCTTAGCCCCCGATCTCCGTTGTGGTTGGTTTGCATACGCAAACGCCGGGCCAATTGACCCGGCGTTGATGATACGAGATTCGATTACGCCGCCTGAACGGGAATTGTATAGCGTGAATGCGTAATGTCGTTTTGCTCGTTGCAGTACACCAGTCGCGGCTTGTGTTTGGCCGCTTCGGCTTCGGGCATCGAGGCATAAGCACAAATGATGACGCGATCTCCCACGGCCGCCTTGTGTGCCGCTGCGCCATTGACCGAAATGATCTTCGAACCCGCTTCCCCGCGGATTGCGTAGGTCTCGAAGCGCTCACCATTGGTCAGGTTGTAGATCTGGATTTGCTCGTACTCGCGAATCCCGGAGGCCTGCAGCAGATCGTCATCGATCGCACAGGAGCCCTCATAGTCCAACTCCGCATGCGTGACGCACGCGCGATGCAGTTTGGCTTTAAGCAGGGTCAGGTTCATGACGAAGCCTCTTGCGGTGTCTCGTAAAGGCCGCCGGTCACAATGACGTGGCGTGCCATAAAGGGCCGGCAAGTTTACTGAGGGTGCCAGCCCGAATCAAGATGTTGCAATGCGCAATGAACGATTATCAATCAAACGCGCGCCGCCCACTTCTACCGCAGCCAGCAGATGGTAATCCCCCGGCGCCAGATGGTCGGCCAGACAAAAACCGGCGGTCACCACATCCACATATTGCGCATGCAGGCCGTGGCTGGCCAATTCCTGCATCGCGTCGCGCAATACTTCTGGCAGATCCAGCCCCGGCTCGGACTCCAGACGCTGCGAAAGCGCATCCAGAACGCGGGGAAAATGAGCCGCCTGCGCCCGCGTTTCCGCGTTCAGGTAGCGGTTTCGTGAGCTCATGGCCAGGCCGTCGGCCTCGCGCACCGTTGGCACACCGACAATGGCCACCGGCATGTGCAGATCCTGCACCATGCGGCGTATCACGAAGAGCTGCTGGCAGTCTTTCTCTCCAAATACCGCCACGTCAGGCTGCACCACATTCAACAGAATATTGACGACCGTGGTCACGCCCTCGAAGTGCCCCGGGCGAAAAGCCCCGCAGTGCCGCGACGACACCTCCGGCACCCGCACCTCGGTCAGCCCCTCTTTGCCGTGTGGGTACAGCACCGCTTCGCTGGGCGCAAAGACGACTTCGCACGGGGTTTGAGCCAGGGCCCGACAATCGGCCTCCAGCGTTCGCGGATACCGATCCAGGTCTTCCCCGGCAGAAAACTGCAGCGGGTTCACGAAAATCGAAACCATGACGTGATCCGCCTGCTTGCTGGCAACCTCCACCAGCTTCAGGTGCCCTTCATGCAAACACCCCATGGTGGGAACCAGCGCAACGGTCTGGCCGGCCCGACGCCATTCACGGACCTGCTCCCGGACCTGCGCCAGATCCTTCAGTACGGTGGGTCCTGCGTTTGCGCTCATTCGCCAAACCCGTGTTCAGGCGCCGGAAACGCCCCCGTTTTCACTTCGTCGACATAGGCTTTCATGGCCGCCTCGACATCATCCCGCCCGAGCAGGAAATTCTTGACGAAGCGTGGAACGCGCCCGCGGCTCACCCCCAGGATGTCGTGCATCACCAGAATCTGCGCATCCACGTCCGGACCGGCCCCTATACCGATGACCGGCACCCCGGCTGCCTGGGTAATGGATCTCGCCAACCCGGACGGCACGCATTCGATCAACAACATGTCCGCACCCGCCTGCTCGAGCACGCGAGCATCCTCACGCATCTGATCGGCCAGCGCGTCTTCCCGGCCCTGGACCTTGAAGCCACCCAGCTTGTGAATCATCTGCGGCTGCAGGCCCAGGTGACCGCACACAGGCACACCGCGCGCAGTAAGGAACTCGACGATATCGGCCTGCACTGCGCCGCCTTCCAGCTTGACCATCTTTGCGCCGCCTTTTTGCATCAGCTGCTGCGCGCCGTGAATTGCCGCATCGCGCGTCGCGAAACTGAGAAAAGGCATATCCGCCATCAGGAATGCCCGCGAGAGGCCGGTGGCGACAGCACGCGTGTGGTAGACGATGTCATCGTTGGTCACGCCTACGGTTGTCCCGTGGCCATGCACCACCATGCCCAGGGAATCCCCTACCAGAACGATCTCGACGCCGGCCGCATCCGCCAGACGCGCGAAGCTGGCGTCGTAAGCCGTGAGGCAGGCGATCTTTTCGCCGCTCTCATGCATGGCGCGAAAGTCTTGCAGTGTGAGGGGGCGCTCCCCGGTAGGACGTGGGTTTGGATACATGAAATGCTTCCGCCGGTAACGGCCGTCGAATCAGACCGTCAGATGATACGAGATATGGTTTCGGTGTCGGTCCAGGCGACGAGTCCCGGCTCCGTTGCGGCAGGCAAATTGGCGAGCACCTCGCCCGTAGCCAGCACCGCCTGCGGGTCGAGCTCCAGCCACGGCTGGACCACGAAGTTGCGCTGGGTGATCTGGGGGTGAGGCACGATCAAGTCGGGCTCGTCGATGACCGCATCGCCGAAGGCCAGCAGATCCAGATCGAGCGGGCGTGAGGCCCACCTTTCCGCTTGCGGCTTGCGCCCCGCCGCGACTTCGAGCTCCTGCAGCAGTCCCAGCAGCGCTTGCGCTGACAATGAGCAGTGGAAAAGCGCGACGGCGTTGCAGTAATCCGGCTGGGGCTTGTCACCAAGCGGCCGACTGCGCACCAGGGCCGAACAGCGTAGACCGGAAACGCCGGGATGAGCTCGCAGCGCTGCCAGGGCTTCGCCCAGGTTGTGTGCCGGATCATCCAGATTTGCCCCCAGCCCGACGACAACCGGGGTCATGTATCGGCGCCGCCCCTCGAGGCCCCATTGCCACCGCCGTTACCGCCACCGCGATTTCCTCGCCGACGGCGCTTGCGCCGACGCGGCTGCGCACCCGCACGATCGGCCGGTACGGTTTCCTGCAGGCGCTCCCGATCGGAGCCATTGGCGCTGGCGAACGTATCCCACCAGTCGGTCAGCCCGACCTCACAGTCGCCGACCTGTTCGCGCAAGCCCAGAAAATCCCAGGCCGCCCGGTAGCGCTTGTGCTCGATCAAACGCAGCGGACGCTTACCCCGGCGCTGGGTGAATCGGTGTTGCAGATGCCAGATTTCATTCACCGTACCGCTGAAGCGGCGCGGGATGGCGACGCGCGTCGCAATCTGTGAGAACAGCCCGTCCGAGGCTGCGGCCAGCGCCTGCATGGGCGGCAACCCGCCCGCTTCCAGTTCGATTTGGCGTTCCCGCATCGGGAACCACAGCAAACATGCCAGCAAAAACGCCGGGCTCACGGGCTTGTCTTCACGCACCCGCTCCTCCGTGCTCGCCAACGCGGCCTCAATCAGAGCGACCGCCTTGGGATCGCTGAGAGACTCCGCCACCACCGGCAACAACAACTCGATCAGACCATGCTTGCGCAGAGCCGCAAAGCATTCCTGGGCATGGTCACAGAGCAGCATCTTCTGCAATTCATCGAAGATGCGCGCCGGCGGCACATCGAGCAAGGTGTGCTTCAATGCCGGTATGGGCGTCGCAGCCGCTTTATCGATGGTAAAGCCCAGCTTCGCGGAAAACCGCAACGCACGCAGAATGCGGACCGGGTCCTCGCGATAACGAGTTTCCGGGTCGCCAATCAGGCGCAAACGCTTGTCTCGCAGATCCCGCATGCCGCCGACGTGATCCACGATGCTGAAATCCGCGATGTCGTAATACAACGCGTTGATCGTGAAATCGCGGCGCACCGCGTCCTGTTCCAATGAACCATAGACGTTGTCACGCAGGATGCGTCCGCTTTCATCCAGTTCGTGATGACCCTCGCCCGCGGCGTCGTCTTCATCATCGTCCCCCCCCTCATCCGGTGCACGCGGCGCTGCCCGGAAGGTCGCCACTTCGATGATTTCGTTGCCAAAACGCACATGAGCGAGGCGAAAACGCCGACCGATCAGGCGGCAGCGGCGGAAGACCTCTTTGACTTCCTCCGGCCTGGCATCGGTGGCGACATCGTAATCCTTGGGTTGTAGCCCGAGGAGTTCATCGCGCACACCGCCGCCGACCAGCAGCGCCTGGAAACCGGCGTCGTGCAGGCCATACAGCACATTGAGCGCCGCTTTGGAGATATGTTTGCGGGAGATCGGGTGTTGATCCCGGGGGATACGTTGGTGACTGATGGACGGGCTCCGAAATGCTCGGGCCATACGCTTTGCCAGACGGTTCAAAGGTGCGATTTTAGCCCCGCAGTGCTGCGCAGTGCAGCCGTTTTGAGCGCGATTTGACTTCGTCGTACATCAACCACCCTGAGCCACCGACATGGCAATTTTGACGGCCAGCAGGACGGTACCGATAAACGCGACCGTCATCAGAAGCCCCATAAAAATGAAATGACCGGGCTTGCCTTTTTTGAAGTCCCGTTCACGGTTGGCGCTGGATTGCACGCCGAAGAAGGCCGCCAAGGTGGACCACATGACCTGAAACAGCCCTGGGGCGTCATTTTGCTTACTTTTGTCGTTCATCTGCCCATTATGAAAGCGGGCCGTTCGAAAGAACAGCCCGCTCCCGCCAGATTGCCTGCAGTTCAATAACTTGCAGCGATTTTCCGGCTCACTTCGAGGTCTTTCGGCGCTTTGGACATGATGTCTTCTTTGATGACTTTTTCCAGCTTGCCGCCGACCAGCGGGACATTGCAGCTGATCGACCAGCGCATGCGGTTTTCGCAGCCGCTGCCGTTGTCCACAAGTTCCATATCGGCTTTCATGGTGACCGGCGCACCGGACATGTGAACCTCGAGCAATCCACGGCGCGTGCTCGTATCCCAGGTATCAGCCTGGGTGACGGTCAGCGTGTCGGCGATGAGCTTTTTCGCAAAGCCCGGCAAGGGTGCATCAAAGTCGTAGTGCAGGAACGCCTTGATATGGAATTTGCTCCCCTCCAGGCTGTGTTCGCGGATTTCACAGGAGTTCGCCAGCTCGGCGTACTTCTTCTCGAAATAGGCCTTGTCAGTAAACATCTTGATGATGGTGTCGGCGTTCTGCTCAAAGCGTTGAACGTCCTCGAAAGTCGTGGCCATAGTGGTTCTCCCCAAATGTTGGCGCTGTGGTTAGCGCCGCAAGATTACTCGATGCTTTCGGCCTGCGTCAGCGCGGCTTCCAGCAGCGGCTGACCGTCGAACCGGATATCCAACCACGCCAGCGTGATAAACACGCCCGCCAGGCGGCGATGGAGAAATACGATTTCCCGTGGCGGAATCTTGAAATGCCGTGTCATCGCGCTGCGGGCAATGGTTTGACTCACGCGCGCCGGCAGGTCGGAGGCACCCCAGTCGTACTCTCCGTAGCAGAACGGCTCCACAATCAGCCGCGCCAGAGCGTAGAAGCTGTCCAGAATATTTTCCGGAAAATGCTCACGCATCAAGCCGATACCCACGGCGCCGCGAATCACTTCCGCCCGGTCTTCGTTCAGCGCCCCGCGGACGATGCGCGCGTACTCACGCACGAACTGCTGCGGAAAACTGCGGGTTGCGCCGAAATCCAGCAGCACCCAGCGGTCTTCGCCCCCCTCATCGTCCAGCCGTAGCCGGTAGTTGCCGAAATGCGGATCGGTTTGCACCAGCTGCCAGACGAAAAGCTCCTGCAGAAACAGCCACAGCAACGACTGGCCCAGCCGTGTTCGACGTTCGGGACTCAGTTCGCGAACGCGTTGTGACTTCAGCGAATCGCCGGTCTCGAAACTCATCGCCAGCACTTCGCTGCTGCAGTAGCGCGGGTATGTGCGCGGTACGACGAAGCGGGCATCGTTCTTCAGCAATTCGCCAAAACGGTCCAACAGCTCCCGTTCATGCAGATAGTCCACCTCGCGGTGAAGCATCTCCCGGACCTCCGTAAACACAGGGTCCAGCGACAAATCACGCGGAACCAGCCGCGACAAGGTCAGTAAGCGCGCGATGGTGCGGATATCCGAATCAATGGCCTCATCGACGCCGGGATAGCGCACCTTCAAGCACAGCTTTTCTCCGCTGGACAGCTGGATGGCCTCATGCGCCTGGCCCAGCGATGCCGCAGCGATGGGCACCCGCTGAATCTGCAGCTCCGCAAGGCGCTCACCGCCCAGGGACTGGGTGATCACCGGCCCGACCACCGTCCAACCCACGTGATCGGTATCGTCCTGCAGGCTGGCGAGAATCTCCACCGCCTCGGGCGGCATGAAATACTGCCCGTACAAGGACAGCATCTGACCGGCTTTCATGACCGAGCCTTTGAGCTGCCCCATCTCGCGCACGAAGCGGCGCGCCTCGTCCACGAAGAAGGCCTTGTCGTGTTCGGTACGACTGGCCTGATCGCGAAACAGATTGCCAAAGACGTGCCCCGCCGCACGCACCCCGGTCGCAACGCCCATCCGGGTCATCGCCCAGTTGCGTTCCATGGGGCGCGTCCGCAGACGCGTCAGCTCACGCGGGTTATCCGCCATGCGTACTCATTAACTCCCTGATGGTCCGGAATTGTGCCATGCCAACCCGTACCGTACCGCCGGCCGGTGAAGTTTCCGCGACGACTACCGCGAAAACCGGTTCTTGATATTGGCAGGCCGGTAATCTCGAATACCCACAGCACGTTCGATGGGACCCGCGGGTTTGAAGTCGTCCACCATGCGATTGATGAAGTAACGCCCATCGCTGAGATCGTAGGTCACCACCGGCGCACTGTCGGCGGCCTGGATCTGGGGATTGGGCAGCAGGTGCCCCTCCTGAACACGCCAGAGCTGCCCGGCGCGGTCATAGTTCTCCACCAGCACCACATTCCAGGAATCTTCGTCCAGGTAGAACCGGCGTACGCCAAAAATATGCGATTTACCCCCGCGTTCGGAGGCTTCGACAACCCAGACCCGGTGGACCTCGTAGCGCAACGCATCGGGATTCACCGCATGGGCATGCAACAGGCCCCTGGGCCCATCATTGGCCCCGAACTTCTGCGCCTTGAAGGCGTTGTAGCCAATGAGCATCTCGCGCTTGCCGGCCAGCTTCCAGTCGTAGTGGTCAAAGGCGCCGTTGTACATGTCCACCATGTCCACGTAGTACAGCCCGTCCGAACCGGGGAACGGGTTGTCGTAGCCGATCGGCGGGATGCGGAACATCTTTTTATAGCTGCGCGGCAGCACCCAGATGGCCCGGGACTTCTCCAGCGAATTGGCGCTTTCATGCACCAGCACGGTGAAGTCCGGCGACTGTGTGCCTTTGCCAAAGGTCGTCAGGTAGTAAAGCAGAACGTTTTCCCGCGCCAGATCAGCCGGGTCGCTGATGTTGGCATAGCGGGCGAACATTTCTTCGTACTGCACCAGCATCCCGTTATTGCTGCCATCCGGGCGTACAACCGTCTGCCGGGTCGTGCGCATGATCGCCTCCCCGCGCCAGCGCAGGCGGTGGTTCCACATGGCCTCCACACCGTTCTCCGGGGACGGGAACGGAAAGCCCAACTGGGCCCCGCTGATGGCATCCGAACCCAGCAACTTGGCCCGGCCTCGATTCTTCGTGGTGGCTTCACGTATTTCTGCCGGGTAGTTCACGCTGCGCCGCGCCGGGTAAACCGGCATCTGGAACTCGGGGTTCTGCCGCAACAAAGCCAGATGCCCCTCGGACAACCACGGCTCCCAGTCCGCCATGTTGTCGCGCCCCAGCACCACCAGCGGAACGTCATCCGCATACGGGTCGATGGTGGGGTCGCCCACCGGCAGGCCACCTTCGAACGGGGGAATACGGCCATCGGCATTGCCCGGTGCTTCCGCGCCCACGTCGGTAAACCCCGTGACCTGAGGACCCTTGCTGCGCGCGCCGGCACCGCGCAGACGCTGGGTGGTTTGCCGTACGGCCGCCTGCTGGCCGACGCCGGCACCGGCCACCGCATCCGCCGAGGCCTGCCCCGAGTCCAGATACTCGATCCATTGCGTGGCACTGGCCTCGTAGCGATTGATGGTCGCAGCGCGTACGAAAGCGGCCCGCGCAGCATCCATTCGGCCGCGCTGGAATTCGGCCTGCCCCAGCATCATCGCCACGGCGCCGCGCCGCTGTGCGCTCTCCACACCCATGCCCAGGCGCAGATTGCGCGCCGCTGCATCCCAGTCACCATCATTCAGCGCCAGCTGCCCCAGTTGCAGTGAAGCCTCAGCCGATGGCGCGATCGCCAGTCGCTGTTGCAAAACCTGTCGGGCATCGGTGTATTCCCTTGCTGCCAGCCACAGTGCTGCCAGCTGATCCAGTTGTTCCGGACCGGTGTCAAGCTGACCGGAGGCCATGCCCTCCTCCATCAAACTGGCTGCGGCCAGCGGGATACCGGCATCGGCGAACGCACCCACCAGTGCCAGACGCTGATCTGCATCAATCAATGCATTCAGGCGCCAGGCTGCGAGTCGATCCGCCAGCGCCTTGTCCTTGCGATTCAGGCCCAGTTGCGCGCGAATGCGAAGCAGCCAGGCCTGCCCCAGGCGGGGGTCAGACTCCAGCACTTCAGCGGTACGCTCAAGCACCCGCGACCATTCCCGATTATTCGCCGCCACGGTGGCGTCCAGCAGCCGGTCGTCGTCGCTGGGCTTCTTGGCCTCCATCAGCTTTTTGACCGCCTGACCGGCTTCCTGCCATCGGTCGCCGCGGGCATAAGCGGCCGCCAGCTGGCGTAGCGCTGCCGGGTCATTCATGTCTTTGATGGATGCCAGCAGGCGAATGACGTCGCTGTCCCGCCCCAGTTTGGCTGCCAGCAATCCCGCATCCTTGACCAACTGCGCCTTGGCGAAATCGGACAGCGCATCCAACCCGACCGCCTCCTGCAACCGCTTGAAGGCTTCCTCCGTCCGCCCTTCCGATTCGGCCTGAGCGGCGATCTGCGCGAGCAGCATGCTGCGCGCGTAGGGGTCACTGACCCTGGCCAATGCCGCTTCGGCGTCGAAACCGCTTTCGCTGGCTTTGACCGCGCTTTCGGAAACGCCGCGCGCCTCGGATCGATACTGGTCCGCGTCGGCAACCTGGGAGAACCCGAGCACAAGCAGCGCGAACAGGCTGAGCGAGAGGCGCATCGGCTCAGTTCCAGTTGTATTGATAGTCATCAAGCTTGAATTCAAAGCGCTGTTGTACTTCCCGGGCTCCGGAGCTGACCGGATAGATCCAGTTCCGCACGGATTCGATCATGGCGGCCTCAAAGACCCCCTTGGGCTGCGCATCCACGATGCGGATATTGGTGACGCGCCCCTCTTTGGTGACATAAAAGATCACCTCGACCCAGCCTTCGATACCCGCCTCATAGGCCGCTTTGGGAATCTGCGGACGCGCGGTCGAAAGGGGCACCAGCGTGCTGCCGTTGATGCGCTGCCCCCGCCCAGCACCGCTGCCGGCACGGCCCGGCGCAAAGCCGCCAAAACCGGACATGCCCACCGCACTGCCCCCCAGCTTCACATCGGGGCTGGGAATGCTCAGCGTGGTTGCAGTCGATGGCGACAGATTGACCGGCATCGCCACATCCATGGTCAATGCAATGGACGGCATGTTGGGAGGTACCGGTGGCGCCTCCACGGGCTGGGATGAGGCGGACTCTTCCTGGGTCTGATCCGGCGGGGGTGGCGCCACTTCGATCAATACCGACGCGGTTTCGCCACCGCGCCCACCTTCGGGCGGCAACACCAACCAGTGCATCAGCCAGAACAGGCCAAAGACCGCCAATGCGGAGAGCAGAAAAACCAGAGGCCAGCGCATTCCGGGTTCAGTCTCCGGTCGCCGCCACGGCGATTTCGCGCACCCCGGCCAGGCGCAGTTCATCCATCACATCCACCACCATGCCGTGGCGTGCATCCTTGTCGGCCTGGATGATGCCGGTCGCCTCCGGGTTCTCGAGGCGGATGCGCGCGACGGCAGCACGGAGCCCGCCCAGGCTCACGGCCTGGCGGTCGACCCAGATTTCCCCGTTCGCGGTCACGGCCACGTAAATGCTGGTCGCGGCCTGCTTTTGCGCACTCGCCGCCTGCGGCCGGTTGACCTCAACACCGGCTTCACGCACAAAGCTCGTGGTCACGATGAAGAAGATCAGCATGATGAAAACAATGTCAAGCATGGGCGTGAGATCCAGCCCCTGCTCGGCCTCCCGGCGATCATGTCGGCGCGCGGACATCAGGAAAAGTCCAGCGCATCGGCCAGGTGGTCCACCGCCCGGCGGGCCCGACTGCGCAAACGGGTGAAGAAAAACAGCCCGGGTAACGCAATCACCATCCCGGCCATGGTCGGCAACGTGGCCTGGGAAATCCCTGACGCCATGGCCCGCGGCTCTGCCGTGCCCTCCACGGCCATCACGTCGAATACCGTCATCATGCCGGTCACCGTGCCAAGCAAACCCAGCAAGGGACAGATGGCGACCAGGGCGGCAAGAACCGGCAAGGTGTTTTCCAGACGGATCCGTGCCTCGCTGATGTGACTGTCGCGAATCTTGTGCGCCAGCTTGCTGTGTCGATCCGCACGCGCCATCCAGGCTTCCACGATATGTTTGCGCACCCGCGGCCAGGCCAGAAACAGCTCCACATAGCGCTCAAAAATCAGCACGAACAGCAAAATGGCGGTGAGAAACAGCGCGGGCAGCAGTGGCCCGCCCTGATCAATCAATTCGGCAACGGCGAGCAGTGCGTTCATGCCGCCCCCTCTTCTGCCATGGGCTCGGCATCCGCCTCGCGCAACGAGGCCAGGAGCCCCGCGCTTTGCTGATCCAGCCGTTGCACGATGCTGCGGCTGCGAGCGACGATCAAGCTGTGCAGGAACAATAGCGGTACCGCGACAACCAGCCCCAGCACCGTGGTCATCAGCGCCTGTGAGATCCCGCCGGCCATCAGTTTGGGGTCGCCGGTGCCAAATAGGGTGATTGCCTGGAAGGTTTCGATCATGCCGGTCACGGTGCCCAGCAGCCCCAGCAGCGGCGCGACGGCGGCGAGCAGGCGGACCGTGTCCTGCAGGCGCTCCAGGCGCGGCAATTCCCGCATGACCGCCTCGTCTGCAGCCAACTCCAGCGAGGCGAAATCGCGCCGGGCGTAGTCATCCCGCAAGGCCAGAATGCGCCCCAAGGGATTGTTCTTATTCGGCACCCGCGGCTGACGCATTTGGCCACTGACGCGCACCCCGACAAACAGCAGGTAACCCAGCTGGACGGCCCCGAGCACCAGACCAATGGCACCCAAACCGAGAATGATCAAACCGATAACGCCGGCCTGCGCGACCCGTTCGCGTATTCCGGGCCGCGTCTCCTGCAAGCCCAGCAGCATGCCACCGGTGGGGTCAATGATCAGACCCTCGCCCGCCGCGCCGATCACGCGATCCGCCAGCTTGGGTTCGGGCTGCCGCGCAATGATTTCCGGCGGGGCGCCACCACCACGCCAGCGCAGGTATGCGCCGTCGTCGTTGCGCAGGGCAAAGCCACCGTAGCGGGTGATATGGGTTGGCACCAGATCGCCGTCCACGGTCCCGACCGGCACCCGGATCTTGCGCACCGTGGCCAGCGCCGTGGCCTCACTCTGTAGTTCCAGCCAGAGCGACTCCAGTTCGCTGGATGCCGGCACATCGGAGACCCGCGTCAGCGCCGTGACCCGGCTCAATCGCTGCGGATCATCCAGACTCACCAGTGAACTGGAAAGCTGCTCCAGCGTTCCCGTGGCCGCATCCCGAAGCGTGGCTGCAACCCCTTGCAGGTCGCCACTGCGTTTTTCCAAATCCGCCTTGCGCTCGGCCAGCTTCTCGCCCAGCTCCTTGATCTGCTTGCGCAGCGCCTCGGCTTCCCGCTCGCTTCTGGCAACGGCTGCCTTGGCATCACTGAGCAGCCGGGACTGCTCATTACGCCGGTTCAGAAAACGCGTCTCGCGTTCACGGTTGCTCGCGCTCTGCTGTTGGGCCTCGGCACGCACCGACTCCAGCAATACATCCAGCTCGGAAGCCATCGCCACCGTCGTCGTACTTGCCAGCAGCGTGACGACCAGTGGCAGGGAAATGGGCCGCCATCTCATTGCACACCTCCGGTGTCGGCCGCAACAGAGACCGGGAAATCGCCGGGGAGATTCAACAGACTCGGTGACGCTTGCTCCTGCGCCACTCGCAATGCCTGTTTGAGCGCGGGCAAGCTGGTCGCCGGCAGGCTGTCAAAGCGTCGGCTTTGGGCATTCCACTGCCAGGCTTCGGTGGCATCCAGGGAGATCGCATACAGCGCCAACCGCCCAACCTGCAGCAGGTCGACCAGCTGGCTGCGCGGTGCACCGGGCAGATTGACCCGCTCGGCCTTGAGCAGACGCCCACTCTGCGCTTCGGCCTCCCAGGCCCCGTACACCGCCCGATATTGTTCGGCCAGACCGACTTCCGGGTCAGCCAGAAGTTTGCGCAGCTCGGCGACCCGCGATTGCCGCTGTTCGAGGTTGAAGGGCTGGTCCGCCTTGACGAATTCATCCAGCGCATCCGTCATCCGGACCAGTAGCGGCACCATCGCTGCACGGCTTTCCTCGACCCGCCCCAGAGCCTCATCGATTTCCGTGAGTCGCACCTGCTGGGTCTGCACCTGCTGCTCCAGCTGCTGCTTGTACAAACGCAACTGCTCCGCGCGCAGCAAGGCGCCACGGTATTCCTGCAGGGCCTTGCGGGTCGCATCGTCCAGACCGTCGATGCGCTCCTGCGATACGGCGGCGGCGCGCTGGCTGGCGCTGATTTCGCTTTCGACGCGCTCGGCACCAGCCGCATACACCACGCCCGTGCTCATGCTGAGCAGGCTCCAAACCGCAATGCTGCGGGAAATACTCATCCGTGTTGTCTCCTCGAAATCGATACTCAGATCATCTTCGACATATTGGCCAGCCGTTCGGCCTGCGCCAGGTTCATGTTGCGATAGATGGTTGCTGCAATCCGCGGGTACCGGCGCCGCATGGCGTCGAGATCCGACCCGTTGAACGCCAGCAACCGGGTTTTCGTTTGGGCATCCACGTTGGCGGTGCGCTTCTGGCCAAAGTATCCCACCTCGCCCATCACCGCTCCCCGCTGCATCACGGCCAGCTCGCGTTGCCCGTCTTCGCGGTCCAGGTAGGCCCGCAGGCGACCATCAATCACCACGTAGATATCTTCGGCGTCCTCACCCTGGGTTATGACACGCTCGCCCTTGGAAAAATCCTGCACCCGCGACATCAATGCGAAGGTGCGCGCCTGCCGCGCGGTGAGCCCCGCAAACAACGGGATGGATTTCTCCGGGTCGGCCCCCAGGTCCAGGCGAATCACATCCCACAGGGTCACCAGGCGCACACCGGAACCCAGTGCGGGAGTGAAGATCACGTCAAACAGCCAGGCAATGGCCAGCGTCGCCGCCGCCAGCAACCCGAACTGCACCTGGTTCTGCAACGGCGACAGCGCCATCAGACCGAAACCGGTACACAACGCCACGGTGGTGAACGTGACCGGGCGCAAAACGCCACGCAAGGCCACCGCGACCGCCTTGGACTCGTCTGCCAGCTGCCGCGAAGCATTGTTGAAACGCACCAGGAAATGAATGGTGTCGTCCACCGCCACGCCCAGCACGATGCAGGCGATCAGGCTGGTGGTCGGGTTCAGGGAAATGTCGAACAGGCCGAGCAGACCGTAGTAGACCGCCACCGGCATCAGGTTCGGCAGCATGGCCAGGGCCGCCACCCGCCAGGACGTGAACAGCGCCGCCAGCACGAGGTAGATCATCACCGCGGCCACGCCCACCGTAAGCCACTGACCGGAGGCGATGTTGGTGACCGTCTCGGTCAGCGTGACGGAGTCGCCGGTGACGGTGACCTCCAGCCGGCGCGGCATCTTGTCCAGCTGCGGCTTCAGGCGATCCAGCAGGGCTCGTATCTGCGCGGAGTTTTCCTCGTAACTGCGGACCAGGATGCGCGCGGTGGCGAAACGCTTGTCGACCACCGCATTCATGGCCGGGCTGGCGCCGAACAGCAGCAGTTGCTTGATTTCCTGCGGTGAATCCGGAACCCGGTTGGCCCCATCCACGTTTTCGCCGAATCCCTGCCGGATCAGCTGCAGGTAATCCAGGATGGATTGCGAGGAGCCCACCTCCGGCTGCTGCGCCAGCCAGGCCTGCAGCCGGTCGATGGCGCGCAGGACTTCCGGCTCGGTGAAGGTGTCATCGACGAAACCTTCCATCACGATGGAAAACCCGTTGATGCCGGAGAGGGCGGAGTTGATTTCCTCGAAGTCCACCCGCACCGGGTGGTCCGGCGCGAAGCTGCGCACGTAATTGGTGCCCACCTTGACCTGAACCAGACTGATGGCGCCCAGCACCAGGACGGCACCGCCGGCCACCAGGATTCCGCGCCGATGCTTCAGCGCAAAGGCGGAAAAACGCGCCGCCCACAGGTCGAAGAACTCCGACCCGTCTACTTTCGCCGGCTGACAGTGCGTCTGCCCCAGCAGTAGCGGCAATACACAGAGCGCGAGGAAGACATCGATGGTGACCCCCAGCGCGCTGAACGCCGCGAATTCGCGCACCGCCTGCAGCGGATTCAGCAACAGCGCCAGGAACCCGGCAATGGTGGTCGCACCGGTCAACAGCAGCGGCAAGCGCAGGCTATCCACCGTATCGGCGACCACTTCGGCGCAATCGCACTCATCCCGGCGGCGCATCCGGCCCAGGTAATCCGACTGCGCATGCATCGCGTAGGCCAGGCCCAGGGTGACAACCACTGGCGGCATGATCGCGCTGACCAACGTCAATGGTGTATCCAGCAAGACCACGACCGCCAGCGTCCATAACAAACCCGTCGCCACCGTCAGCAACGTCAAAGCGGCACCTTTGACGCTGCGAAACGCCAGCATCGTGATCAGCCCGGTCAAGACGAGGACCAGCGGCAACAGCACCATCAACTGGCGCGCCACGGTACGTGTGACCCCGGCCTTCACCACCTCCGACCCGGTGATGAAGACCGGCAGGTCCGGAGCCAGATCCCCCACCACCTGCTTGAGCTGACCCACGTATGCCGGGTTCGCGAACAAGGCAGCGGGGTCTCGGCTGAAGTGCAAGACAAACGCAGCGACCTGGCCGTCTGCGCTCAATAACAGACCGTTGACCAAAGGATTGACGGCTAACGCGTCTTCCAGCGCTGAGACCTCTTGCGGATTGCCCGCCGGCAGCTCGGCGAAAGGCTCGACGACGACATAACCATCAACATCCAGCGAGCTGTTGACCGCAGTAGCCAGCGAGTCCACCCGCAGGATGTCATCGCGCCGCGCCAGCTGCTTGTGAATTGAGCGCAGGGTGCTCAATCCCTCATTGGTTCGCCAATCGCGCCCGCCCACCGCCAGCACCGCCACCTTCTCGGCGCCGAACAGATCATCCGTATATTTCTGAAACGCGCGAGCCGGGCTGTCGGGGTCGAGCAGGCGGTCGACCGTCGGGTCGATGCGCACGCGAGTTCCGACCCCGGATTCGGAAAAATCCAGCACCACGAACAGCGTCATCAGGGTCAGCAGACCCGTCAGAATCAGTACGGATTTTTGCGCGGCAACCAGCCGCTGCCCGAAGCTGCGCTTCTGCATGCAATAAGGCTCCTTCAGCGCCCGTGCATGAACGTACGCGGGTCGAACAGCCGCGCCGGCAACTCTTTGTCAAATATGACCTTATCGATGATCAGCTCCGATTTGCTGCTCTCGCGCAGGCTCTTCAGGTAGGTTTTCTTGGCCATCCAGTGGCCCTCGATTTCGCTAAGGTCACCAGGTTCAACCCACATATGCTTGACCGGCCCCGCGTCATCGTAAAACCGGCCGCTGACGACGACACAGGTCGCGCCGTCGATGATCAGTTCCACCTTGCTGTACTGAGTGTCGGTATCCGCTTCGCCGGTGGGCACCACCAACAGCTTCAGCGCGGGGCGCCCTTCCCAATCCACACCCGTTTCCAGGTTGTTGTTTCCGTGCAGCAGCAAGCCACGCACCAGCTTGACATCTTCGTAACTGAAGTCGGTGCCCCACAACGACTGACCCGCCATGCTGCCGACGATGCGGCGTGTGCGGTTGAGCGCCGGCAGATACATATACATGGCATCCCGCTCGACACCGGCGATGACCAGGTACCGCGAACCGTTCATATCCATCGGTTCTTCCACCTTGATCATGACGGCGGTTTCTTCATTCAGCTTCATGCCGTAGACCCGTGCCCCGAGCGTGCGCCCACCCGCAGAGTCACTGGACTGCAAGCGGACCTCCTGTATCAGGGACTGGGACGGCAGGTTGGCCGTCAGACACGCGCGTAATTCATCCATGGTGGCGGGAATACGGTCCTGCGCCCAACTGAAAGGCGTTACGGCAAGCAACATCAATACCAAACCGATTCGCATCAGAGTCCCCCAAATACCGACTGCAACGGCCTCAGTGTAGGGGTTTCACCGCGACAATGGCGTGGCCCACCCCACCAGCTCAGGCACGAAACGCACGCCGGTTACCTTTTGCAATCGCTGCAGCACTCGCAAATCACGCGGGCTCTCGGTGACCCGCATACGCCCGGCCAAGGCGCGCACCAGCCAGTACAGCTGACCCTGCTTGCGCGCGATTGCCACCGCGAGATCCGCCTCCGCGCTCGCCAGAGCGACATTCCTGGCCTGCAAGGCCAAACCCGAAAGCGCCGTGTGATGCGCAGCGGCAAACAGCTCGCCCGGCTGACCCGGCGCCATATGTGGCGTCCAGGCCTGCAGCATCTCCAATGCGCGGGCCGGCTCGCCCTCGCTGGCAACCACCTGAGCCAGCGCGCGGTTGGCCAGCTCGTCGAAGGTCGGGCTGCCAAAATTGCGGGCCGCATCGACGGCTTGCCGCGCCAGCTCTTGCAAACCCTCGAGGTGTCCCTGGGCCAGACGCATCTCGACGAGGTTGCCGTACATCCAGCTCACCGGAACCGAGTAGGTTTCGCTGAACCGAATCACCGATTCCAGCTCCTGAATCGCGCTATCCAGCTCACCGACGGCGGCAAGCAGCAGGGTGCGGAAGCCACGCGATGCAAAGTTTTCCAGCCGCGGCGGACCTTCACGCCACGCGCCCTGGTCGTCGACATCCAGCACCCGCAAACCGCGATCCACGGCCCCACGCGCCAGGTGTGCCAGCAGAATGGGCACGCGGAATCGGGCAAGCAGATCGGTCTGACCGATGTCACGCTCAAGAGCCATGGCCCGCCTGACCTGCAGAAAGGCCTTGCGCGCGTCACCATGATTCAGGGAATGGGTGGCGGTGGACATCCAGAACTCCACCTGGGCATAGGGATCATGATTGCGCTGCAGGTACTCCTTGCTGGCGTCAATCCATTGCTGGTGCTCCGCGTGATCCACGCCCCCGAAGGTGGACCCGCGCAATAACCCCGCATGCACCTGAAAGCGCACCTGTTCCTGCTCCGCACTGGTCGCTTCTCGCTCGATCTGCTCCTTGGCCAGCCGCCCCAGCCGCATGGCTTCGACCACGCCGAATCGGCCCATGTGCTGCATGGCCGCCAGGTTGCTCTGTGCGGCGGCGATATTGGCGCCGGCGCGTTCCCAGAACACGCCAACCCGAGGCAGCTGCTCCAAGGGCACGGTGCCCGCATCGATCTCATCGGCGACCCACTGCGCCAGCCGCGCATAGCGCTCACGGCTCACCGAAGCCAGTTGCCGTCGGCGGGCCTCCTCCAGCAGCAACCCATGACTGAAACGCAGCTGTTCCGGGTCATCGACGGGTTCGAAAAACCCGCCGTCGAGCAGCTCACCCAGGTGCGCTTGCAGCTCGGCCCTCTCGCGCTGAGACACCGCGGCCAGCCAGGGCAACGGGAATTCCCGACCGATCAGTCCCGCGCACTCCAGGAGCTCGCGGGCGGTTTTGCCCAGCCTGTCGATACGCGCCGCCAGCAACGACTGCACGGATTGCGGCAATTCCACTTGCGGGGCGTCCGCTACCAACCTGCGGTTCCCCCGTGGACCGGCCAGCACACCACTATCGACCAGGTGCGCCACCGCCTCCTCGACGAAATACGGGTTGCCCTCTGCGTGCTGCGCCAGTTGCTCTCCCAGAGGATGCTCGGCGACCCAATCCCCGATCAGCGCCTTGCACAGCTGCTGCATGTCGTTGCTGTCGATGGGCGCAAGATCGATCACCTCGCCAGGCAACTCGGTCATCCACTGTGGAAGGTCTACCGGGCGGCTGGTGACCAGAACCAGCGCATCGCTTCGTTCCAGCAATTGCGGGATCCAGACCGCAAGATGCTCCCGCGTCGCATCATCGATCCAGTGCCAGTCATCCACCCACAGCACGACAGGCCGCCCGCAGAAGCTTTGGCAAAACAGCCCCGGTAATGCACTTTGCTGCCGCTGCAGCGCTTCCGGGGCGATGGGCGCATTCCGCTGGGCATCGGAAATCTGCAGAAAATCGAGGAGCGCCGGCAGTGCTTCCTGCAACTGCGGGTGATCGAGCATGACGGCGCCGGCCACAGCGCGTCGCGCTTCCTGCGCACTGCTCCCGGGTGGCACACCCAGCCAGTTCGCGATCATCGAGCGCAGCGGCGCCAGGGGTTGCGCCTCGCTCTGCGACACCGGCGCGCATTGCAGCACGGTTGGGTTCGCGTGCCCCTGGGCCTTCCAGGTCTCCAGCATCTCCGCACACAGTCGGCTTTTGCCCAGACCGGCGTCCCCATTGAGAATGACGACGCGGCCACCGCTGCGATGCACCAGCGCTTCCTGATGCGCCTTCACCAACAAGTCGCGCTCGGCCTGCCGTCCCACATACGGCGACAGCCCCCGAAGCCGCGAGCGCTCCAGACGTTGCGTGGACGCGCCGACCCCGCGCAGCTCGAAAACTTCCAGTGCCCCGTCCACACCTTTGACCTGCATCTGCCCGATCAGCCGCAACTCGCAATAACCGGACACCAGATTCGCCGTCATTCGGGTCAGAAATGCACTGCCCGGCTGTGCCAACTGTTCCATGCGCGCGGCCACATGCACGGTAGCCCCTTGCGCGGTGAAATCCTGGCGCGAGCCGTCGACAATATTTCCGACGACCACCGGGCCTGAGTTGATGCCCATCCGCACGCCAAAATTCAGGCCGTGTTCCAGCCGAACCTGATCGGCCAGTTGCTCGATGCGGGCCTGCGCCTCCAGCGCCGCATAGCAGGCGCTCAGTGCGTGATTCTCCAGCGCGTGCGGCGCCCCGAACAGCGCCATCACCCCGTCACCGGTGTATTGATTGACGGTTCCACCGGCACGTTCGATCACCGCAGACACCGCGGTGAAAAACCGGTTGAGCAGGTGGTGCCAAGCTTCGGCGCCGAGGGCGTCGGCGAGGCGCGTGGAACCCGCAATGTCGGCGAACAGAATTGTGACCACCCGGTTTTCCCCCTGCACCTGCACGACTGTCGGCGCAGGCGGGGTGTCGGCCTGCGCCGCGGTCAGCGCCTGCCCGCATTGCATGCAGAACTTTGCAACCGGGGGATTTTCAGCACGACAGTGATGACAGCGGAGCATGGCCTCTCCCGTAGTGGAGATCATCATGATGCCGCAGTTCCTCTGCACCGGCACTTGAGACTGATCGGCGTTGCTGCCATTCTGCGCACATCGCTTTGTGCTTGACCGACATTCATGCTTGAAATCGGGTTCTGGTTATTCGTTGGCCACGCGATGGGAGACTTCGCGCTGCAATCAGATTGGATGGCTGTTTACAAGAGCCGTCACAACAAAGATGTGCATGTGCTTTCCACCGCCCCCGGCCTGATCTGGATACATGTTCTGGGCTCCCACTGTGCCGTCCACGCCGGCGCTGTTGCGCTGGCTACCGGCAGCATTCTGCTCGGACTGTTTGAGCTGATCGCCCACTTCATCATCGACTTTTCGAAGAGTGAAGGATGGTTCGGTTTTCACACCGATCAGTTCCTGCATCTGGGGTGCAAGGTGCTCTGGCTGGTGCTTCTGGGCACCACTTCCATTGGCAGCCTGTGAAGTCGCCCACCATTCACGTCATCGGCGCCGGGGCCGTGGGCACGATCCTGGCAGCGCATCTGGCGGAAACCCGACATAACACGCGTCTGATTGTCCGCGACAAGGACGTCGACCGCATGGCCGGCGTCGACTGCCTGCGGGTGGATCGGGTCAATGCGCATGGCTGCCTGGAGTTGCCGAAACCGGCCATCTCCACCCAATACGAATTCGAGCCGGGTGATGTGGTGCTCATCTGCGTCAAGCACCGTGATCTGGACACCGTCCGTCAGCATCTGGAAGCGTCGGGCGTTGAGGAACTGATTCTGGTCCCCTGCCTGAACGGGGTCAGCGCCGCGGCCTGTCTGCGTCGCCACTTCCCCATGGCCGAGGTGGCGCTGTTAACCATCATGTTCAACGCCCAGCTGCTGGAACCTCTGCACGCCCGGCTGACAACCAAGCCGGAAGTGCTGCTGAACTCGCACAACAAGGCGCTGTTTCAGCTGCTCTCGGAAAGCGGCCTGGTGGTCAAGCAGGCGGAGGACGAATCCGTTGCCTGGGGCAAACTGCTGATCAACCTGGCCAACGCCCTGTGCGCCCTCACGCATACCACCTTCAAGGATGTGCTGAGCGAACCCGACATGCGCACCTGTTTCGTCCGGGTACTGGACGAAGCCACATCGATCATGGACAAGGCCGGCATCGACTATGACCTGCCGATTGCGTTGCCCTATGGCGCCTATCGCATGCTGATCCAGCACGGCGGCCCGATTCCCTGGTGGTTCGCGCGCCTGAAGAACGGCCTGACCGAATCCGCCTATCCCTCGATGGTGGCGGACATTGAATGCGGCAAGGAAACCGAGGTTGCCCAGATCAACGGCCAGATCGTGGAAATGGCCAAGGAGCACGGGCTCTCCGCCCCGGTAAACGCGTTGATCGTGGAAATGGTCACGGCACTGCACGGAGAGCCGCAGGACTATTTCCTGTCACCCCGCGCGCTGCGCGAACGGCTCGATGCGGTCGCCTAGCCCAGACCCGCCCCGAGCCGACTAGCACTGCCTCGCGCTTACTTCCCTGAAAACTTTGGCGGACGCTTCTGCAAAAAGGCCATCACACCCTCACCAAAGTCCGGTGAGCGCCCACACAAACGCTGGGCGTCGGCTTCAGCCTGTAGCTGGTCCTGCAAATTCGTGTATTCGGCGGAATCAACCAGCGTCTTGATCCGGCCCAGCGCCGCCGTAGGAGCGGCCGCCAGCTTTTGCGCCCACTCCAGAGCCACCTCCGGCAACGCATCCACCGGATGCACGGACATGACCAGCCCCCACTCCAGCGCCGTGGCCGCATCAATGGTTTCGCCGGTCATCATCCAGCGCAGCGCGCGGCTGCGACCGATCAACCGCGGAATGGTCCAGGTGCCCCCGGCGTCCGGAACCAGGCCGATTTTGATGAAGGCTTGCAGAAACTTGGCCGTATCCGCGGCGAGGACAAAATCACACGCCAGAGCAATATTGCAGCCCGCACCAGCGGCCGTGCCATTCACCGCAGCGATGACCGGTTTGGGCATCTCCCGGATCACCGTGAGCAGGGGGTTGTAACGGTCCTCCAGCGACGCACCCAGGTCGGGCAGTTCGCCAGGTTTGGGCATCGATGCAGGATCACTCAAATCTGCCCCGGAGGAGAAACCGCGTCCCGCCCCGGTGATGATCACCGCTCGCACGGCATCATCGCGGCCCGCTGCAGAGCAGGCCTCCAGCAACTCCTCTATCAGCTTTTTGGACAGCGCATTGAGCTTGGCAGGCTGGTTCAACGTGATGCGACATACAGCGTCGATCTGCTCGACTTGAAGGGTTTCGTAGCTCATAAAGATATGACTTTTGTCTGATTGGCCGAAAGTGTACGGCATGGAGACGAATTCGTACCGAATGATGCCCGGCGTGCGAAAATTTCGCCGCCATGCAGCCACGCTTGATGAAGCGACACCGCCTACCGCATGCCCTGACGCCCGTGACTCACCACAAGCCGCATCGCCCCCTGACCCGCTCCTTGCAACGACACAGCTGAACATTGATGGAAAAACGTTCCTCCACGGCTTGGCGACAGCGCTCCGCGCGCGCCCTGCGCAACGCCCATGATCGCATCCGCCGTCCGCAGGACATGAACCGCGCGGGGCAGACCCCGTATCAGGTCATCGACAGCCAGGACATCGTGCAACTGCGCTACTACCCCCCGCGGCCCGGCGCGACCGCAACCAAGCAGCCGCTGGTGATTGTTCCCCCGCTGGCCGTCAACATGTTGATCTACGACCTGTTCCCGGAGCGGAGCCTGGTCGCTACGCTCCGCGATGCGGGGCACCCGCTTTATCTGCTCGACTGGGGTCGCCCCACGCGCCAGCACGCGCACTACCGTTTCGAAACCTACCTCACCGAACTCATGCCGCGGCTGTTGCAACGGGTTCGGGAACACAGCGGACAGCAGACACTCAGCCTGCATGGATGGAGTATCGGTTCGGTGTTCTGCTACGCCTATACCGCCCTGGGTGATCCGGACATCGACCGTCTGGTCCTGCTTGGTCCGCCCTGCGACTATCACGCCCCAGGCCCCAACGCGGCCCAGAACCGGCTCATCGCCCGTCAGCTCAAACGAGTCCAACGCCTCACGGGCTGGACCATCGATCGCTCACGCCAGTCGATCTGGCACGTCCCCGGGTGGGCCAATAGCCTGGGCTTCAAGCTGATGAGCCCCAGCGGCACGTTACGGGGATACCTCGAATTGGCACGCCGGATGGACGATCGCGACTACGTGAGCGCCCATGCCACCAATGCCGCCTTCCTGGATGACATGGTCAGCTACCCGGGCGGCTTCATGCAGGACGTCTTACAGTTCCTGATCACCGAAAATGTGCTCGCCCGCGGCAAACTGCCCCTCCGACAAAGCCAGGCCACGCTGGAAAATATTCGCTGCAAGGCCCTGATCGTGGTGGGCGACAAAGACCCCATCATCACCCCGAAGGCCAGCAAGCAGTTGATGCAATTGATGACCAACGCCGATTGCGAACTGATCGAGGTTCCCGGCGGCCACATGAGCATCGTCAGCGGCAGGAACGCCCCGGTGGAAATTTGGCCCCAGGTGGTCACCTGGCTGGGAAATGCCTGATATGCGCGCGGCTGGTGGGAGGATTCCCGATCTATGGGAAAACGCTGCGCCGCACCATCGCGCCAAGCCGTTGATTAAATGGTGCCCCCGGCAAGATTCGAACCTGCGACCTTCCCCTTAGGAGGGGGACGCTCTATCCAGCTGAGCTACGGAGGCATGAAAGCCGGCGCAAGGGTACCCGCGAGGCCCCGGGTTGTCGACCAGCCCTCTCAGCTGGGCAGCAGCGATGCCGCATCGCGATACGCCCGCGGACTGCTGCCCTTGAGGCGCTCGAACGCCTGGGTGAAGGCGGAGCTACTGCTGTAGCCCGCTTCTTCGGCGATGCGCGCCACCGGCTGCCCCGTATGTCGCAACTGCCAGGCGGCTTTCCGCAGGCGGTGACTGGTCAGATACGCCATCGGTGTCTGATCCATGCAGCGCGAAAACCTTTGCGCAAAGGCAGAGCGCGATAGATTGGCCTCCTGCGCGAGAGACTCCACCGTCCAGCGGTAGGCCGGGTCACGATGCAGTGCCGCCAGGGCCCGGCTGATGGCCGGATCACGCAATGCCCGCAACCAGGTCTGGGAGTCGGCCGGAATCCGGGCGACGTAGCGGCGCAGGCATTCAATCAGCAAAATTTCCGCGACGCGATTGATGATCGCCTGATGCGCGGGCAGCGTAGACTGCAAGGCTTCTCGGATGAACTGCACGCCGATGGCAATCCAGGGTGGGAGAAAGCCCTTCTCACCCGGCACCCGGAATACGGTGGGCAACGCGGTCATGAAGGGTCGCGCCAGTTCTTCGTCAAAGTGTGCGCGCGCACTCATCAAGTTGATCGTGGCGGCCTGATGGCCGCTCCCGCGCACGATGGGGCGCTGCAATTCATCGCCGAAACAGAGTTCCTCCACCTGCTGCCCTCGCCCGATGCGGTGGGCCGTACCCGACGGAAAGACCAGCACATCCCCGGGCTCCACCAGCAGGGTCTGATCCCCGCAACTCACGGGCACGGGTTCCGGCGCCTGCAACAACAGGTGAAACATGGCGCTGGGTGCAGCAGCAATTTCCAGGCGTGTATCTGCGGGCAGAGCAATATCGGCAATCGATGCCCCCCGCAGATGCATATCGGCTAACAGCATGTCGAGTATGTCCATATGTGGACTATAACTAAACTTTTCTGTTCATTTACACCTATACCGACCAAACCTTGCCATTGCATGATGTAACCATCATTTGCATTGAGATGAAAACGATGACCTCTGCCACCCTCAACATGCCCTGGCAGGACAGCAAGCGCTGGGCCTGGCTCCTCAGCCCGGCACTTCCATGGCTCGCTCTTGCAGCCATTGGTCTGTATTTCGCGACGGGCTATTCCGCTTTTCTCTGGGCCGGCCCCATTCTGCTGTACGCAGTCATTCCCGTTTTTGATTTGCTGGTCGGAACCGACACTTCGAACCCGCCCGAGTCGGCGACCGACCAGCTCGAAAGCGATCACTACTACCGCAACATCGTCTTTGCCTACATCCCCGCGCAGTGGGTATTAACCGGCGTAGGTGCGTGGATGGTCGCGACGCAGGGCCTGAATGCCGGTCAGGTTCTGGGCCTGGTATTTACATGCGGTGCCATCAACGGCATTGGTATCAACACGGCACATGAGTTGGGTCACAAAACCAACAGCCTGGAACGCTGGATGGCCAAACTCGCGTTGGCGCCTGTCATGTACGGACACTTTTTCGTCGAACACAACCGTGGGCACCACAAGAACGTGGCCACGCCGGAAGACCCGGCCAGCTCGCGTATGGGCGAAACCCTCTGGGCATTTCTACCGCGCACCGTCGTCGGTAGTTTTCGTAGTGCATGGAATATCGAAAAGACGCGACTGAACCGTTTGGGGAAAAGAGTCTGGTCAATCGACAACGAAAACCTGCAGGCATTTTCCCTGACCGTCGTCATGTTCGGGGCACTGACCGCAGCTCTGGGCTGGGTTGCGCTTCCTTTCCTGATCATCCAGGCCGTCTACGGCGCTTCACTGCTCGAAGTGGTGAACTATCTGGAGCACTACGGCCTCAAGCGCCGCAAGCTGGATTCGGGCCGCTACGAACGCTGCCAACCCGAGCATTCCTGGAACAGCAACCACACAGTCACCAACCTGTTTCTGTATCAGTTGCAGCGGCATTCGGACCACCACGCCCACCCGACCCGGCGCTACCAGGCCCTGCGCCACTTCGAGCAAAGCCCGCAACTGCCCAGCGGCTACGCCTCGATGATTTTGCTGGCCTACTTCCCACCACTGTGGTTCCGGGTCATGGATCCCAAGGTGGTCGCGCACTACGAAGGCGACCTCAGCCGCATCAACATGTACGAACCGGCACGGCAAAAACTGACCCGGCGCTGGGCGCAGGCTGGCGCCAACGCCTCCGCAGCCCCGGCACCTCATGACTCCGATCTGGATAAACCCCCGGTTGATGCCACCGTTGCCGCGGACTGGGAGTGCCCGGACTGCGGTCATGTCTACCGCGAAGCCCTGGGCGAACCGGAGCAAGGCTTCCCCGCCGGCACACGCTGGGCCGATATTCCGAACGATTTCAGCTGCCCCGACTGTGCGGTACGCGACAAGCCGGATTTTGTTCCGCATGTCCCCCAGGCCAAAGCCGCCTGAAAGGCAGGCGCAGGTACAAAAAAGCCCCGCATTGCGGGGCTTTTTGTTGAGAGTTGCTGTTATCGAACGGCTGTCCCATTAATGGTTGCGGAGAGCAATTCGGAGGTTGTATCACCGGAAATCTGCTTGACCAGAATACCGCTGCCGACGTCAAAGAAGCTCGTCGTCACGTCGGAACCTGACTGCTCGCGAAACTCGCAAACATCGAAGGTACCGGCGGGGACCGTCACTTGCTTTCTCCCCACGTAGGTCGTAGTTGTGGACACTGTTTGGGAACTCGTAAAAGTGCCAAATGATGACGAGGTTTCGGTTTCCAGCGTGTAGGTCTGGGAGTACTGCTGGCCCGCATCCAGGTCGTATCGCATAATCTCGGCTGGGTTCAAACGTGTCGTAGTCGTCACACCAGAGGTTGTAATCTCTGCGCCGACCGTACTTAGCGACGGAGTCTGAAAGTTGGTCTGCGTGTACTGGTTCACAGTTGCGGTCGCCGAACCCGTCGCGGAGTTCGTCGTGTTGACAGTCGACATTGAAATCTGGGCAGTGCGCCCGTCGAATGAAGTCTGCCCACCCACGGCGATTTCCGTGGTTGACTCCTCGGTTCCATTGCTGGTGGTTGACCGCTCTGAGAACACAATTTGCGTACCTTCTGCGAATACATCCGAATTGAAACAGGCCGCAGCGGAGCCACCGGTGCCTGGCGCCATTGTCGGCGTAGGAGCCGCCGTTGGCGCAAGCGTCACACCACCGGTAGGAGCGGGTGTGGGTGAACCGGTTGGCGATCCGGTCGGGTTTGTTGTCGGCGTGGGTGCCGTCGTCGGTGCCGCTGTCGGCGCTGCGGTCGGCGTTGGTGTAGCCGTCGGGGCGACGATCTCGATACACACGGATTCATCGCTTCGGCCGACGAGGCCGGCGTCGTCCTGAGCCGCCAGATCAAAACAGGCGGTGCCGTCCAGGATGTTGTTCGGCAAACCGAAGCCAAAGCTGTAGTCGCTGGCCATCTTGGTGCTTCCGGTCAGCGAGACCTGGAAGAAATCCGGCGCGCCCACAACCTTGGCAAACAGGCTCGACAGGGCGGAATCGGAGTTCACGCTGAACGGGAACGACACCCGTTGCCCCTGACTGGCCGGGAACAGCTTGTCACCCAGAATGATGCTGGGGGCGGCAGCGTCGGTGCTAGCGGCTGGCAGCTCGCCTTCCTTGCGTTCGGCGTCCTGGCCGGCGAACTGCACTTTTTCCAGCGCTTCGGAGAACAAATCGGGATCCGCTTCGGGATCAATTTTTGACTTCTTGTCGTCACTGCAGGCGGCCAACATGGCAATGCTGGCCGCAGTGGTGAGCACGATTGCGCGATGCGCTGTCTTCATTTTTTCTACCCCCGGTAGTTGTTGGATTGCATCAGACGCGCAATGTAGCGCGGCTTAGGGAGCAACACAACGCAGGAATCAGCGAACCTTCCACGGTGGACGCCAGCCACCAAATGCCTCTTCGAGTTTTTGCGCTACGGCCAGGCAAAGATGATCATTCCCCTTGCGCGCCGCCACCTGAATACCCAGCGGCAACCCGCGCGTGGACAGGCCCAGCGGCACCTGCGTCGCGGGCATTTCCAGCACGTTCAGCACGCCGCAGTAGCTCCAGTGGAAGGTCAGCAGCATGGGCTGATAGTGACGTGGCGCCGGTGTGGAGTAACTGGGGAACAGCAGCACACCGTCGTCGCCAAGCAGATCGTCCATGGCATTCTGCAAACCCTGTGCCCGCTGCAAGTTGCGCCCGTGAGGCATGGGCAGCTTTTCGACCGCTGCCAGCGCGAGCGCCGGCAGGGTATGGTCGCTGCGCCGCACTGACCACTTCCCCAGTTCCGCCAATAACGACAACGGCTGCCCGTTGGCCAGCTGGTCGGCAAAGGGTTCGCCCCCGGCAGCCTTCATGCGTGCGGACCAGATCTCGAACGAGTGCCGCAGCCCCGGCAACCGGGTGCGCTGCGCCGTGCTGAATGCGGGCGCCAAATGCTGGAATGCCTTGTCCTGCGCCTGGCGCAATTCCGGGTGCACACGCTGCCGCCCGTTGCCGGAAATCGTGAACAGCCGCAATGTGCCGAGGTCCACGGATGCCGGGTCGGGTACGGACGCCCCGTCATCGCCGGCCAGCATTTTCAGCAAGGGATACAGATCTTCGGCGCGACGGGCCAGCGGCCCCGTGACGCAGTAGCGGTCGATGTCACCTTCGGGCAGCGGCACCTGCCCCGCATTGGGCACCACGCCAGGGCTGGGTTTGTGCCCAAACACCCCATTGAAGAAGGCCGGCATACGAATGGAGCCGCCCACGTCTGCCCCCAGGCCAAACGGCGACGCCCCACTCCCGATGATCGCGCCCTCCCCACCCGAGCTGCCCCCCACGATGTGCTGCGGGTTGTAGGGGTTGTTGCTGCGTCCGTACACGCGATTGTTGGACTCCATCCACATGCACAACTCGGAGGTATTCGTTGTTCCCAGCGGAATGGCGCCGGCCGCCTTGATGCGCGCCACCGTCGGCGCGTCGGCTTCGCTGCGCAGATGCCGTCGTGACACCAGCCCGGAAGCCTGCGGCATGCCTGCGAATGCGAAGTTTTCCTTGATCGTGCAAGGGACTCCGGCGAATGGCGCTCCGTTCGGCGGGGATTTCCGCGAATCCAGTTCCCGAGCCTGCTCCAGCGCCTGCTCGTACAGGGGATTCACGATGGCATTGAGCGTACCGTTCACGCGCAAGGCATGGTCGATATGCGCCTGCACGACATCTTCGGAACGGAGGTCACCGCGACGGATGCGGGAGGCAAGTTCGGTGGCACTTGCGAGCAACAAAGATTCTGTCATGGCGGCAAGTATGCCGCGATCAGATGACAATCTTGGAAAAGTGCCGCGCCAGCCACATCCCGGCACCCGAACCCGTCGCTACCGTTGCTTCCTTCCGGACCTGGCGGGGTTTGCGGGGGTTCGTCGCGAGAGGACCGGCGCGACGGCGCAATTCTAACGGTTTGCCAGAATGATTTGCTGGCGCAGCCAGGCCAGGGCCGGATCCGACTGGGTTCTTTCGTGCCAGTACAGATGCAAATTCATCGCCGGAACCGCGAAGGGAACGGATCGCGTCAGGTTTCCCAGCGGCTCGCTGATAATTTTGGCCAGGTTGCGAGGCAGCGTCAGCAACGCATCACTTTGCGCAACCACCGCGCATGCGGCGTGGTAATTCTGGCAACGCAAGCGCACCCGCCGCGTGCCTAGCTCGTGCGCTTCGAGCGCGGCATCTTCAATGGCCGGCCCCTGCTCCCGACCCGACACCAGTACATGCTCGGCCTGGACATAATCCTGCACGGTCATCCCCTGCCGCAGAGCATGCCCGGCACGCATCGCGATACAGAGGGGCTCGCGACGCACCGCGATACGCTGAATACGTTCGTGGTGCGGCCAGGCCACGTCCAGCACCACATCCAGTTCGCGCTCCTGCAGGGCGCGGCGCACCTGATCGCGCACGATGCGCACGCTGCGCAAAGTGACCCCCGGGGCCTCCAGGCTCATACCTTGGAGCAACCGCGGAAGCAGGAGAGGCTCCAACGACTCGCGGAGACCGATCACAAAACTACGCGTGCTGGCCCGCGGGTTGAATGCTGCACTGGGCATCAGCAATTCCTGCAGTTGATCCAGGTGCCGCTCCACCTGCGGCGCCAGGCGCGCGGCGATGGGGGTGACCGCCAGACGCCGGCCGTCGCGCACAAACAAGGGGTCACCCCAGGCTTCGCGGAGTCGCCGCAAGGCATGGCTGATGGCCGAGGGTGTGACATGCAACTGCTGCGCGGCCAGCCCCAGCTGACGGCACTGCCAAATGGTGACGAACACGCGCAGCAGGTTCAGATCCAGCTGCGCCCAGGTCTTTTCATGAATTTCGTTCATTTTGGTATTGAATATATATCGCTTTATTCATACACCGCAGCTGCCTAGACTGGCTCTCCCTTCTCCAATAGCCGAGAACACCGATGGATTTCAACGCGAGCCCCCGCAGCCAGGACTACCTCAAACGCGTCAAAGCCTTCATGGCCGAACACATCGAGCCGATGGAGGAAAGCTACCAGCGCGCCCTTGCCGCCCAGAATCATGGAGCCGATCACAGCAAATGGTCCGTGCCCCCGGAGTTGGAAGAACTCAAAGCCAAAGCCAAGGCCGAAGGGCTGTGGAACCTGTTTCTGCCCGACGCCGAACTCGGCGCCGGCCTGAGCAATGCCGAATACGCCCCGCTGTGCGAGCAAATGGGCCGCAGCTTCATCGCGCCGGTGGTGTTCAACTGCAACGCTCCGGATACCGGCAACATGGAGGTGCTGTGGAAATACGGCACCGAGGAACAGAAGGCACAGTGGCTCACCCCGCTGCTGGCCGGCGAGATTCGCAGCGCGTTCTGCATGACCGAGCCGGATGTCGCTTCGTCTGACGCCACCAACATGGCCGCTACCGCCGTGCTGGAAGGCGACGAGATCGTCATCAACGGGCGCAAATGGTGGTCGACCGGCATCGGCCATCCCAAATGCGACATTCTGGTGTTCATGGGGGTGACCAACCCGGATGCCCCGCGCCATGGCCGTCACTCGATGGTGCTGGTGCCAACCAATACTCCGGGCGTCAAAATCGAACGCATGCTGCCGGTTTTCAATGACTACGACGAACCTTTCGGCCACGGGGAAGTGAGCTTTACCAACGTCCGCGTGCCTGCAGCCAACATGCTGCTGGGGCCGGGGCGCGGCTTCGAGATCGCCCAGGGTCGCCTTGGGCCCGGCCGTATTCACCACTGCATGCGTTGCCTGGGCGCCGCCGAAGTCGCGCTGAAGCTGATGATCGAACGCGGTCACCAGCGCCATGCCTTCGGCAAGCCGATCATCAACCTGGGCGGCAATCGCGAGCGTATCGCCGACCTGCGCATGGCCATCGACCAGGCCCGTCTGCTGACCCTGCATGCAGCCTGGAAGATCGACAACTTCGGCGGCATGGGCGCCATCAGCGAGGTGTCGGCCATCAAGGTGGTTGTCCCCAACGTGCTGCAACAGGTCATCGACGAGGCCATCCAGATGTTTGGCGGCGCCGGGGTCTCCAACGATTCCCCGTTGGCGGCCATGTACGCCTACGCCCGGACGCTGCGCATCGCAGACGGCCCGGATGCCGTGCACCGTGGCCTAGTCGCCAAGCTGGAGCTGGCCAAGTACAGCCACCTGATCAAGCGGGACTGAACCCATGTCGCAACGCGTACTGATTACCGGGGGAGCCTCCGGCCTGGGGCGGGAAATGGCGCGATTGTGGGCGGCTCGGGGCGCCCGCGTGGCGGTGGCGGATGTCCATGCGGAACGCCTGCAGGACACCCGCAACGAACTGGGCGCCCCCCATCTGGCACTGCACCTGGATGTGACCCAGGATGCCGATTGGCAGGCCGCGGTCGACACCCTGTCTGCGCTGTGGGACGGCCTGGATGTGGTGGTCAACAACGCGGGTATCGCCTCGGGTGGTCCGCTGCAGAAGGAAAGCCTGCCGAGCTGGCAGCGGGTGATCGACATCAATCTGCTGGGCGTGGTGCGCGGTTGCCAGGCCACCCTGCCGCTGCTGCGGGAAAGTCAGGGCCATATCCTCAACGTGGCATCGATGGCCGGACTGATTCATCCCCCGATGATGGGTTCGTACAACGCGGTGAAAGCCGCCGTCGTGGCGTACTCGGAAACGCTGATGTTCGAACTGGAGAGCGGCGGCATCGGCGTGCATGTCCTTTGCCCCGGTTTTTTCAAAACCAATCTGGCCGAATCTCTGGGGACCCAGTCACCGACCATGCAGGCCATGCTGGGGCGCATCTTCGACAAGGCCTCGGTCACCGCGAGCGATGTGGCGAAAGCCGCGATTGATGGCGTGGAAAACGGAACCTTCCTCATCCTTTCGCATGCCGACGGACGCCAGGCTTACCGCATCAAGCGCTTGTTCCCCGCCACCATTTATCGCAGTCTGATGCGTAAACAAACGGCCGGCATGGTCCGCGCATGGGGAAGCGATACATGACGACAGATGCGTCCATCATCGATCACGGCGGTCAGGTCCGTGGTGGCGAAGAGCTGCCGCTGGCCGCACTGGATTCGTATCTGAAGGAGCAGATCCCCGGCCTGCAAGGCACCCCGGAGATCACCCAGTACTCCGGCGGCGCGTCGAACTGGACCTACCGGCTTGCCTACCCGAGCCATGATCTGATCCTGCGACGGCCACCGGCGGGCACCAAGGCCAAGGGCGCTCACGACATGGGCCGCGAGTTTCGCCTGCAAACCGCATTGGCACCGGTGTTCCCGTTCATCGCCCACCAGCATCTGTATTGCACGGACGAGAGCGTGATCGGCGCCGAGTTCTACATCATGGATCGGTTGCGCGGCATCATTCCGCGTCGCCACATGCCGCGTGGCGTCAACCTGAACCCAGAGCAGGCGCGCACCTTGAACGAGAATTTTCTCGACACCCTGGTCGCCCTGCACGCGGTGGACTACGAGGCCGCGGGCCTGGGCGTCCTGTACAAGGGTGGCGGCTACGCCCGCCGTCAGATTGAGGGCTGGAACGCGCGTTACGAAAAAGCCCGCACCTGGAACGTTCCGCGCGCCAACAAGGTCAAGCAGTGGCTCGCCGCAAACATCCCCGAAGATGCCGGCGCCTGCGTCATCCACAATGACTTCCGGCTGGACAACGTGGTGCTGAATCCCGACGACCCGACCACGCTGATCGGCGTGCTGGACTGGGAACTCGCGACCATCGGCTGCCCCATGATGGACCTGGGCAGCACCATGTCGTACTGGATTCAGGCCGATGACGACAACTTGCTGCGCAAGATGAGCCGGCAGCCCAGTTACCTACCCGGCATGCTCAGCCGTGAGCAGATGGTGGCGGCCTATTGCGAACGCACCGGACGCGATGTCAAAGCCTGGCCGATTTACGAGGTCTACGGCCTGTTCCGCCTGGCCGTCATCCTGCAGCAAATCTACTACCGCTACCACCACAAACAAACCGACAATCCGGCATTCAAGAACTTCTGGCTCATGGTGCATTACCTGGTACATCGTTCCAAAAAAATCATCCGTGGGAGTGGTATCTGATGGGTGAAATCCTGCTGATCCGTCACGGCCAGGCCAGCTTCGGCAGTGCCGATTACGACAAATTGTCACCCACCGGCGAGCGCCAGGCCGTCGTACTGGGGCGCGCGCTGAGACCGCGTCTGCATACCGTGCACCGGGTGCAAACCGGCGGCATGCGCCGGCACAAGCAGACCGCTGCCGGGTGCCTGGAAGGCATGAACCTGAAACACAGCCCGGAAGAAAACTGCGGCTGGAACGAGTACGACCACGAGGAAGTCATCCACCGCTACAAACCGGCATACAAGAGCCGGGCGCTGATGATGGCCGACATGGCCCGCACCCTGAACCCCCGTCGGGCTTTTCAGGAGATGTTCGGCAATGCGATCGAGCGCTGGATGGATGGCAAGCACGACGACGAATATGCCGAATCGTGGCCGCATTTCCGCCAGCGCTGCCTGCAGGCCCTGCACGATCTCAAAGACAGCATGGGTAAAGGCGAAACCGCCCTGGCGTTCACCTCTGGCGGGCCAATAACGGCCATCATCCAGGAATTGATGGGGATCCCTTCGCAGAACATCTTCCGCATCAACTGGACATTGGCGAATTGCGGTATCACCAAAGTGATCTACTCCGACCGCGGCATGTTCCTGTCCACCGTCAACGAGCACACCGCCTTCGAGGGCGATTTCCGCGAACTGATCACCTACCGCTGACCCTGCGGTTTGACTTTCGCTGACCCGGCCTGCGCCTCCCTGCGCGGCCCGGCGTCGCCCAACCTCATCAACCTCATAAAGATATCCACCATGCGTAAGAACATTCTGATCACCGGCGCCTCTTCCGGTCTGGGCCTGGGCATGGCCCGCAAGTTTGCTGCAAACGGTCACAATCTGGCGCTGTGCGCCCGGCGAACCGAGGAACTGCTGAAACTGAAAACCGAGTTGCAGACCGCCTACCCTGGCATTCAGGTCGAAGTCGCAGCGCTGGACGTGAACGATCATGCGGCGGTGTTCAGCACCTTCCGCGACCTGCAACGCCGTTTTGGCAGTCTCGACCGCGTCATCGTCAATGCCGGCATCGGTAAAGGCGTGTCGATCGGGCGCGGCGGATTCAAGGCCAACTTGCAAACAGCACAAACCAACTTCATCGCCGCGCTGGCGCAATGTGAGGCGGCGGTGGAGATCTTCCGCGAACAGAAAGCTGGTCACCTGGTCACCATCAGCTCGGTTTCCGCGGTTCGCGGTTTCCGCGGCGCACTGACCACCTACGCCGCCACCAAAGCCGCGCTGGCCAACCTCAGCGAAGGCATCCGGATGGACCTGATGAACACGCCGATCAAAGTCACCACCATTTTCCCCGGGTACATCCTCACCGACATCAACAAGGACATCAGCAACGCCCCCTTCCGCGTGGACCTGGAAACCGGCTGCAAGGCGCTGGTCAAAGCCATCGATCGTGAACCCGATGAGGCCTACGTCCCCAGCTGGCCCTGGGCGGCCATGGCCCGGGTCATGAAAACGCTTCCGCTGTCCCAACTGAAACGTTTTTCCTGACCCCGACACCCGTCGCCACGGCGCTTGCATTAGGATTCGCTGATGAACAGTAACTACCCGGTGCATCCGCCGCTCAGCGATGCCGCCCCCCGGTTCAATGCGGGGATTTTCGGTGCGCTCGCGCGCAAGCTTTTACGCCTTCACGGATGGCGCATCGTGGGGGAGTTCCCCGACCGCCACAAGGTGGTCATGGCCGGTTTTCCGCACACGTCGAACTGGGATGGCTACTTCGCCATCCTGTTCCTGCTGTCGATGGGTTTACGGATCTCGCTGATCATCAAAAAATCGTGGATGGAAGGGCCGTTTGGGCGCTTTCTCGCCTGGATGAACTTCATCGGAGTGGACCGCAAAAACCCGGCCGGGTTTGCCAAACAGGTTGCCGACGAGTTTCGCAAGCGGGAAAGTTTCTGGCTGGGCGTTACCCCGGAAGGCACACGCTCCAATGCCCGCGAGATCAAGACCGGTTTCCACCGCATCGCCCGCGCGGCGGACGCTGTGGTGGTGCCGGTGTGCATTGATTTCGACAACAAATACATTCGCGTGCTACCGGCCTTTGATACCACCGAAGACGCCGAAACCGACACCCGGCGGCTGCTGGCCAGCCTGCCTGGAAACGCCTGGCCGCACCACCCGGAAAAGCTGTCGATACCGGCGCGCGAAGCGCTCACGGCTAACGGCGAACTGGTCCGGGCGCGCCCGCTGGATCATTAACCCGGGTCGATCAAGGCGCAGAACGCATTGTCGTCGCCGAAGGTTTCCACACAGCGCTTGTAGTAGCCCCGCTGAATGTAGTCCGGGCGGGCCTGGATATCTTCCAGAATGCATTTGTCACCAACGCTGGCGTCATAGCACGCCACCAGCGACGGCGGCGCATAGCGCTCGGGCGGCGCATCGAACAGCGGCGCGTAGGCCTGGATGCGCAGCAGTGACGCCGTCAACGGCCCCAGCGAGACGTACTCTTCGTAGCTGGTAAACGGCAGGGTAAACCCCGTATCCCCGGTTTCATCGATGTAGCTGAACTCTTCCTCGGGAATGATGTAACCGAACGAGTTGTGGGTGAGCCCAAACAGCATCATCGGCCGATCACCGGCCAGCGCCTGAATGTACTCGCCGAAGGTATTGGTGGCCTCACCCGGAATCGTGACGATTTCCAGCGCATCACCCAGCGTGATCCGGGTGACCGTGGTCACCGCGTAGGGTGCCGCCTGTGGCAACAGGTTGGCCTGCTCGCCCAGACCCGGAATCTGGTCCACTGGCAGTTCGGTGAAGTTGTAATAGCGATTGAACCCGCCGGCCGCAGCCGCCAGCAGAAATATCGGGTTGGTGACCGGCAGATACACCGTGGCCTGACGCACGCTCAAGGAACCCGCAATGGTGGTGGAATCAGCCGTCAGTGCCGCACTGGCCAGGTCTTCGCCGCGACAGCGCACGCGCACATAGGACTCACCCTCGCAGCTTCCGCCCGAGCCCGATGCATCGGCAATCGGGCCATTGAAATACAAGGCCACACCACCGCGTTCTTCGAGTCGCTCCAGCGCCCCCAGCGGAAAGTCAGGGTGCGGGATGCGCGGGCTTTCACCGGTCCCGATGCTGGTGGGATGTGCGTTGTACTGCAGCAGAGTTGCGACCACGTCGCCGGAACCCAGGGCCCGCGCGGTCAGCACGCTGGCGGTGGTGTCGGCATCGATATCGCGAAACACCCGCGGCCTGCGGTAGTTGTTGAAATCCGGCTGCTCGCTGCGCTGGTAGCTCAGTTCGACCGGTTGCAGCTCGGCTTGTGCCTGAACCGCCGCATCGGCCGCTGCCAGATACAGATCCGCCACCCAGCTCTGCGGCACCCCGCCCCATAACCCCTGCAGATCCGCTCCGGCGTGGGTGTGGGTCTGGCCGAAGATCACATGGCTCTCGGCGATGCCGGTTGCCGCCGCCACTGCCGCCTTCAGATCATTCTGGATGATGTTGCCGGCGCCCACCGCATCCAGGGTAACGAGGGCCACTTCCGTATCTGCCGCAGGGTCACGCAACCACATGACGCGCACCCAGGTCCGCTCCTCGTTGCCCATCGCGTTCACGTAAACGGGGGCGCCTGCCGGTTCGGTCAGATCCACATTGAAGGGATCGGGAAAGTTCTGCAGCGGACCAATCCCGAAGCCACCGAGATGAAAGTTCTGCAAAGTTTCCAGCCCGCCGATACGCGTTTCCATCTCGCCGTCAATTTGCGACTGGCTGGGTACGACACTCCGCTTGGCAGCCGCCACGAGCAGATGCGCACCCTCAGTACGCGGCGGCCCGAACTCCGTCGTTGCCGTCCGCCCGCCGGAACAGGCCGCCAGGGAAAGGCACAGCCCCATCAATGGGAAAGTTGCGAATCGCAGCATCAGTTGTCTCCAAAAATTTGTTGTCATCCACACAGCCCGCAACAGGCTGAATATTCCGTTCCGCGAGCCCGTCGAAGCCGACGAACCCACCCGATGTCCCTAATTCACCCCGCAACCAAAGGCCTCCAGAGAGGTTGCGCTGATACTTGGAGGTGCAATTGGGAACGCTGCCGGTTCGGGCAGCATCGCCGTTGTCAGCGCCAATTCGTGGCGCCCGCGGTTGAGCAGAAAGCCCGGACTGTCCAGGTTATTTCCGTTCAACCGGGCAGTGGTCACAAAACCGGCGGCGCCGCGGTCGATGCGAAAGTCTCCGGCCGGGCGATGCATCACCGCCGATTCGAACTCCGGTGCACCAAGCACAAACAGCGGCAGGCCCGGGTTGATCGGATACACGCCGAGCATCGACCAGACCAGCCAGCCTGACAGTGCTCCCAGATCATCATTGCCAGGCAGGCCGTTGGCCTGATCGGTGTAGAGGGCCGCTGCCGAAGCGGCCGCGATCTGGGTTTTCCAGTTCTGGCCCAGATAGTTGTACAGATACGGCGCCTGCAGGTCGTGCTCGTTTCCTGGCACGTACTGATTACCGAAATAAAAGACCCCGAACAGGGTGATCTGGCTCTGAACCTGCGGCCAGAGCAGTGGCGCCAGGTTCAGCGGAAAGCCGAAAAAGGTATCCAGCCGCTGCGCGGTGGTATCTGCCCCACCCATCCCGGCGATCAGACCGCCGATGTCGTGCATGACCAGCCACGAGTACTGCCAGGATGTGCCTTCCTGAAACCCGTAGGGAAACTCTGGCTGGAATGGCTCGATCCAGTTTCCGTCCGCATCGCGCGGCCGGATCCATCCACTTTCCGGGTCCTGCAGGTGACGGTAGTTCAGCGCCATCTGCAAGCGTTGCTGGGTCACCTCGGCATCACCCCGGGTTTGCGCCATGGCCGCCAGGGCAAAATCCGCCAGGCCGTACTCCAGTGTGGTGCCGGCTTCGCGCCCCCCACCAGTAATCACATCAAAGGGTGTCGTCGGAGGTTCCACCGGCAGATACCCGGCGGCCAGCCGATCATCCCGCAGCGCCACGGTGGCCAGCAGCGCGTTCCATGCCCGGTCGCGTTCCTCGGCGCTCAACAAACCCCGACACCAGCCCTCGGCCACGTACATGACTGCCGGGTCGCCGGACATGTACCCGGGGTCGCGCGTGGCCAGTTGCCAGCGCGGCAGGTGCCCGGTCAGCTCGGCATATTCCACCATGGACAGCACCATGTCGTGATAACGCGCCGGGATGATCTCCGCGAGCAAGGCGCTGTGTCCGCGATAGCTGTCCCACAGGGAGAACTGCGTATAACGCGGGCGTTCCGCATCCTGGCGCACCACCTCCTCCATGCGGTAACGACCATCCACATCACTGAGCAAGGTGGGGAACTTCAGCGTGCGATACAGGGCCGTGTAAAAACTGCGCAGGCGATCCTCCCGTCCACCGGTCACTTCGATACGGCCAAGCTCGGTGTTCCAATGCTGGCGGGCGTCGCTGCGATAGGAATCAAAATCCCAGGACGGCATTTCCGCACGCAGGTTGTTCAGCGCGCCGTCGCGATCCACGTAGGACAGCCCGATGCGCACCTGCAGCTGCGGCTCTGCCGGGCGCAATACGACCAGCAGGTCCTCCCCCTGCAGTTCCTCGCCCGGCGACAGCGGTTCGCCCTGGGCATTCTCGACCTGCACGCCGCCATCGGCCTCGAGGGCGAAGTACACCGTGTGCTCCGGGCCGCTGGTCAGGACCTGCCCCAGTAACACGCCGTCTTCGCGCAGCACCAGGCTTGCCGGGTGATAGCCCTTCAAATCGCGGCTGGGTGCCAGAACCAGTCCCGGTGCACTTGCAGCCAGCCAGACCACCCGATGCATCGCGGCATGCGGTGTCACAGTCACTTCCATCGTCGCCGCCGGCGCCAAAAGGCCCACCTTGTAGTAGCCGGGTTCGGCCACCTGCGTCAGCTTGTTGAAGGGCACCGAATAGGCCGGCACGGGGTTGGTGTAGCCGTAGTCGAAGAGATCACCGGATGTCGGCGCGCCATCCACGGCCAGCAAGGGGAACTGCCCGCCCTGATAGACCCCGGCAGACATATGGGTTTGCGAGATGCCGGTCAGCAGCGTGTTCTGGACGGAATAGCCCCCGTAGTTGACGGGCCCTTCGGTGTCCGGACCGGCCGCCACCATGCCATGGGGCCAGCTCGCCCCTGGTGTGGTGAATCCCGGTGGATAACTGCCGATAAACGGGTCTACATACTGCGCAGGATCGGCGACGGCGGGTGTCAGTCGTCCTTCCAAGACATTCGTGGCATCCCGTCGCCCGCCCTCACATGCGACAAGCACAAGGCTCATGCCGGCCAGGCAGGCGAACAAAACGCGCATTGTTGTCTCCACGAAAACCGTTCTCTCGGGGCGCGATTCTAATGGCCACACAACCCTGCCGATAGCGCAAATATGCAGGACAACATGCCGCAGAGCAGCTTTCGCTCCGGTGGTGGCTACTGCGCCATAAGCACCCGATCACACCCCACGAGTTCAACACGGACCGGGCCATCACTTTCGATCAGCACTTCGGCATTGCAGCTCAGCTGCGCCCGTTCCACATGCACGCGCAGATTGGCGATGTTTTGCAGGTTCAGGTGCAACCGGTCGTCCGCCGCAACGCTTTGCGCTGCCGGCCAGTTGCGCGATTGACTGACAAAGGCCAACCCGGGAAGCACGCCTCCGGTCAAAACCCCGCCGCCGTACTGGGTCGCATTCGCCGCAGGCTGGCTCCGCCCAAACCCTTCGGAACGCGCATGGATCGTGCCGACGCCACCATCGTGGCTCTGCAAACCGGACAACCAATACACATGGTCCGCCACCATCCCCACACCGGGGAAATCCATCAACGGATTCAGCACGTAATCGATCTCGGCCGGGTTGCGCACCACCGGCTCATCACCCAGAAACTCCGCAGCCGGACCATAGGCGTCGTTGAAAGAAAAGGTCAGATGCTCAGCGGGCGCATAGCTTTCAAAGCGATACCGGTAACCCAGTCGATCCAGCTCCTGGGATTGCGTGAACGGACCGGCATAGGGAACCAGCTCATCGGTGGTAGCGACCCAGGTCAGGATCGGTACGTTGCGCAGCCCGGCAAGCAGTTCAAAGGTATTGGACTGCGGACCGGGGCTGGGTTGCAGCGGGGGCACCCAGATGCCCACAGCCGGCGGCCCGACGATGGTATGAACCCGGGCGAAAAGATCCGGATAACGCGTTGCGAAGCGGTAGGTGCCATACCCGCCCATGGAGACGCCCGAGGCGGCTGCGTAGTCCGGGTTTAACGGATAGTGACGCGCCACGTCGTTCCAGACCTCAAAAGAATCGGCTCCGGCCGTTTCGACATACCAGCCATCCGGTCCGCGCCCTGCGGGCGTTGCCACCAGGTAGCCGCGGCCGCGCTCGCCCAGCACCCGCTGGTGGTTGGTGGCGTGATACTGGTTGTAGTTGGCGGCCAATGAGTGCATCAGCAAGGTAAACCCGAAGCCTCCGGGTGGTGCCTCGCGCTCTGGTACATACAGCGCGTAGGGTTGCAACTGCCCCGTGAAGCGGCCAACGCAGCCGGTCGCTCCGCCGCAGTCCTGTGCGGGGTTGACTCCCGACTCGCCGAAAAAGCGGCTGGCGAAGATACGGTTGATGGCACCGGTGGTTGGCGTGCCGCCCACCTGGTCTGGCATCGGGTCATCGATACGATCCCGCAGTTTGCCGAAATCCACATCCGCGCGGAATGCACTGATGTCACCGGCAGCCAATGCAGCCCCCTGATTTTTGTTTCGCCACCAGGCGGTATTCAGCGGAATATCCGTCAGCAGCGAACCGGCAAGATCCGTTGCCGGCTCCTGATAACGAAAGCCCACATTGAAAAATGCCGCCGGAACCGGCTCATCCAGCGGCGCGCCGCCCGGCTGGGTGTCGGTGGCCTGGACGGCCGGAAGCAGATACCGATGACTTGCCGCATCCCACAGGCCCACGCCCAGGGCCATCGGCACCACGCGGCGATCCGGGTCCCAGACGCTCCGTGGCAGCGTGACGGTCATCTGCTTTCGCAGCATGTCGACAAGCACGGGAATGTCTGCATCCATGCTTTCTCCCGACGCGGTCTGAACCAGTTCGGCCTGCCCTTCGAACACGGTCAGCGCCCACTGCGCCGGAACCCGCACGTTCGAACCGCGCGGCAACACGACCGGTTCGTCGCTATCACCCAGCGCCACCGAAAACGCGACCCGATTGGCGTCGTTGAGCGTATTCAGCGTCACCCGAAAGTAGGTCGCGTCGGCGTCGGCGCGGACACGAAATTCCACAAGGTCGGCCGCGTTGTTCGCGTAGACCGGGTCGGTGGGATAACGATAAGTGCCTCCCCGGCGCGAAAACACGTCGTCGGCCACGTTGGCCAGACCCGTCGCGATGTCCACGACGTTTTCCAGGCTCCCGTTCGCGCCATGATCATCGAAGAGAAAATCCTGATAGAGAAACTCACCACGCCGATAGGCTGAAGCCCCCGAAACCAGCAGCGGATCGGCTTGCCACACACCGGTATTTTCCAGCTGTGGCGCGCGAGGTGGCGGCGCATAAAGAATGTCGGGGCCCGGCCGCGGGCCGCTGCCGGTGTACAGCGAGGAGAGCGTTTCCTCGCGGCTCGCACTCTCGAGATCCAGAGCTCGCCCCCCATCGCAGGAAGCAAATGCGGCGCACAGGACGCACAGCCCTGCGGTGATAACGGTCGTGTTGTTCATTGGTCTCCTCGGCTCGCCTCGCCTGCCGGTCACGCAACCGGAATGACCGTGGCCCGCACAAGGGACGGAGTATGGCAGTTCTCCCCAGGCGAGCACATTGAAAACCCATGCCGGGCTTCCCGCGAATCGACCACGGCTCATTCGCGCTGACCAGCCTTCCCGCCGCGGCGACAACACCCTGCATGTCGCTAGACTGACCGCGACTACCAACGCTTCCGAACGGGGGATAGATGGCCGAATCATCACCGACCACAGCCTGGCATGCGATGCCCGCGCAGGCCGCATTGGCATCCCTGAACACCACGCCGCAGGGGCTCGATACCGCCGAAGTATCATCCCGACGCAAAGAGTTCGGCCCCAACCGGCTGACGCCGCCGCCGTCGCGAGGCGCTGTGCGGCGTTTCCTGGCGCAGTTCAATAACGTATTGATCTACGTATTGCTCGCCGCGGGATGTGTCACCGTGGCGCTGGGCCACCACGTGGATGCCGGGGTGATTTTCGGCGTGGTGCTGATCAACGGCGTGATCGGCTTCATCCAGGAAGGCAAGGCCGAGCGTGCACTCGATGCCGTTCGCAGCCTGCTCTCGCCGCAGGCGACCGTTGTGCGCGAGGGTCACCGGAAGACGGTGCCGGCGGATCAGCTCGTTCCCGGCGACATCGTTTTCATGCAATCGGGTGACCGGGTACCCGCGGATGCCCGCCTGCTCAAGCTTCGCGAGATGCATGTCGATGAGGCCATTCTGACCGGCGAATCCGTACCCGCGAGCAAGTACCCGGATCCCGTGCATGCCGATGCGTCGCTGGGCGACCGGCGCAATATGGCCTACGCCGGCACGCTGGTCACTTCGGGCCAGGCAACCGCCGTGGTCACGGCAACCGGCGACCGCTCGGAAATCGGCCGGATCAGCGCGATGCTCGCGCAGGTTGAGCCCATGAGCACGCCGCTGACCAAGCAAATGGCGGCATTCGCCCGCATGCTCACCGCCGCCACGCTGGTGATTGCCGCACTGACAGCGGCTTTCGGCGTCGGTGTCCGCGGCTATCCGCTCAGCGAAATGTTTCTGGCCGCCGTTGGGCTGGCCGTCGCAGCCATTCCGGAGGGGCTGCCGGCAATCATCACGATCACGCTGGCGATCGGGGTCCAGCGGATGGCGGGGCGCAAAGCCATCATCCGTCGCCTGCCCGCTGTGGAAACGCTGGGCTCGGTCACGGTCATCTGCTCCGACAAGACCGGCACGCTGACCCGTAATGAAATGACCGTACAGGCGGTCGTCACCCGCGACCACATCTACGAGGTCAGTGGCGTGGGCTATGACCCGCATGGCGATATCTCTGTCGCCGGGAAAGGCATCACGGCGACGTCCGACACGGTACTGGGTGAACTGTGCCGGGCTGCCACACTCTGCAACGATGCCACGTCGGTAACGGTCCAGGGTCGCTGGCAGGTCGACGGCGACCCCATGGAAGGTGCCCTGGTCGTTCTGGGGCGCAAGGCTGAGCTTTCACCGGCGTTGCTCGCCGAAGAACTCCCGCGTGTGGATGTGATTCCCTTCGAATCGGCCCACCGGTTCATGGCCACATTGCACCACGATCACCGCGGCCATTGGTTCATCTACCTGAAGGGCGCGCCGGAAGTCGTATTCCAGCGCTGCCGCTGGCAGGCCGGCAACTCCGGCGATACTCCCTTTGACTCGGCCTACTGGCAGGAACGCCTGGAGGAGATCGGGCGCTGCGGTCAGCGAGCCCTGGCCATCGCGGCGCGTCCGCTGAGCACGCCACGGCAAAGCCTCGACTTCGACGATGTAGCCGCGGATCTGGTCCTTCTGGGCCTGGTCGGCATCATCGACCCACCGCGCACCGAGGCGATCGAAGCCGTGGCCCAATGCCGGGCCGCCGGCATCACCGTCAAAATGATTACCGGTGACCATGCGACCACCGCGACGGCCATCGCCAATGCCATGGGTTTTGGGCACGCCGGCCAGGCATTGACCGGCGCTGAAATCGACCAATTGGATGATGACTCACTGCGCCAGAAGGTTCTGCAGGTTGATGTGTTCGCGCGTGCCAGTCCGGAGCACAAACTGCGGCTGGTGACGGCCCTGCAGGCCACAGGTGAGGTCGTCGCCATGACCGGCGATGGCGTCAACGACGCCCCGGCGCTGAAACGCGCCGGTGTCGGTATTGCCATGGGGCTTAAGGGCACCGAAGCGGCCAAGGAGGCTGCCGAAATGGTGCTTGCCGATGACAACTTTGCATCGATCGCACAGGCCGTGCGCGAAGGGCGCACCGTTTACGACAACATCAAGAAATCGATCATGTTCATCCTGCCGACCAACGGTGGCGAAGCCCTGACAATCCTTGCGGCGATTGCGCTGGGGAGAATGCTGCCGGTCACCGCCGCTCAGGTGCTGTGGGTCAACATGGTGACGGCCGTGACCCTGTCGCTGGCCCTCGCATTCGAGCGCGGGGAGCCCAACCTGATGCAACGTCCACCCCGCTCCAGCAACCGCCCCCTGCTCGACGGTTTCATGATCTGGCGGATTCTGTTCGTTTCACTGCTGATGGTCTGCGGCACCTTTGGGCTGTTTCTCTGGGAGCGCATGCATGGAACCCCGGTCGATACGGCGCGTACCGTGGCGGTGAACAGCCTGGTGATCGCCGAGGTGTTCTATCTGTTCAGCGCCCGGTTCATGACCGCCTCGGTACTCAATGCGCGCGGGTTTCTGGGCAACCGCTACGTGCTGATCGCCATCGCCAGCGTACTGGTTTTGCAGATGCTGTTTACTTATCTGCCGCTGATGCAGTCCTTCTTCAGCACGACAAGCATTGATGTCGCCGCCTGGTCCCGCATTGTGGGCGTTGGCCTCGTGGTGTTGCTGCTGGTCGAGGCAGAGAAGGCCGTCTGGCGTCGGTCTTCCCGCGCGCCGGGCTGACCGCGTAACGGCCGGTTGCTTTGGAAGCCACGCCGACGTTGCTGCTAGAGTAGTTTCGATGGAGCTTTTGGTCGCATTTCATTGTCCATGGTGGTACTGACCACCCCGCTCGCTGAGCGTAACGTGCGCCTGGCGTGGACATTGCGATCAACGATTGATCAGCAGCTTTGAACCGAAAACACCTCTTCCACTTCCCGCAGGAGTTGAAACAGATGCAGCGAATCAAAAATATCCTTTGTGTCGTGGAGCATGGCAAGGACAGCAAACCCGCCCTGGAGCGCGCGGTGGCCCTGGCAGAAACCAATCAGGCCGCTCTGACAGTCATTGATATGGCACCCCGGATATCCCGGCCATTCGGTTTTCCCGGGGGTGTCGGTCCTACGGGCGACCTGCAAGCTGCGCTGACGAAGGAACGGGAAGCCCGGCTGGATGCGCTGCTCAAGCCTTACCGCAAGAAGCGCGACATCCAGAGCGCCGTGGTGATCGGCACCTCTTTTCTTGAAGTCGTCCGCATGGTTCTTCGCAACCAGCATGACCTCGTCATCAAGTGCCCGGAATCACCGAGCTGGTTGGGCCGTTTCTTCTCCGGTGACGACATGCATCTGCTGCGCAAGTGCCCCTGCCCGGTGTGGTTGGTCAAGCCCGGGGCACCGAAGGGCTATCGCCGCATCCTCGCGGCGGTCGACATCGCGGAGGGTTATCCGGATGAGGAGCTTGAGGTGCGCCATGACCTGAACCTCCAGGTGCTCGCGATGGCCGCATCGCTGGCCATTGCAGAGTCCGCGGAACTCCACGTGGTACACGCCTGGGAATCTTTCCACGAACTGGCCAGCGAACTCCCCTTTGCCACCACCACTCCCGCAGACAAGCTGGCGAGCCTCATCGAGCAGGAGCGACGCCAGGACCAACGTCTGCTGGACAACTTGATTGAAGACTTCAAGAACAGCAGTCGTGGCGCAGCAGATGCGATGAGTTATCTCAATCCTCAGCTGCACCTGGAAAAAGGCGCAGCCCGCAAGGAAATTCCGGCCCTGGCAAAACGGCTGGCCGTCGATTGCATCGCCATGGGCACCGTCGCCCGTACGGGAGTGCCCGGTTTTATCATGGGCAACACGGCAGAAACCATCCTGGAGCAGCTCGATTGCTCGGTGCTGGCGATCAAGCCCAAGGGCTTTGTTACCCCCGTGGCCTTGGAAGGGTGAGTGTGCCTGGCCCACCCTACTGACAACACCCGCATGCTGCTTTGCGATGCCCACCACCGCAACGACAAACCATGCCTGAACTGACGGATGTGTTCTCCCAGACCGCACTGATCCTGTTCGTGGCATCGGTCATCGGGCTCATCTCCATCCGGCTTCGACAACCGCTCATCGTGGGCTTTATCGCCGCGGGCATCTTGCTCGGCCCCTCCTCCCTGGGCTGGGTCGCGCCGAATGATCAAATTGACCTGCTGGCGAAGTTGGGGATCTCGCTCCTGCTCTTTATCGTTGGCCTGAAGCTCGACCTGAACATCATCAGGACCATGGGGCCCGTGGCGCTGGCCACCGGTATTGGCCAGGTCCTGTTTACCTCTCTCATCGGTTATTTCATTGCCGGTGCGCTGGGTTTCAGCCACCTCGAGTCGCTTTATATCGCCGTCGCGCTCACCTTCTCCAGCACGATCATTATCGTGAAGCTGTTATCGGATAAGCGCGAAGTTGACTCCCTGCATGGACGTATTGCAGTCGGCTTTCTGATTGTTCAGGACATCCTCGTCATCGTCGCGATGATTGGACTGAACACCCTCAGCGGCGCCGAAAACCAGGACGGGGTTGGCGCGGGCGTTTTTCAGATATTTGCCTACGGCTGCGCGTTTTTCATCGTGATTGCGGCCTGCATGCGCTATGTGCTGCCGCCGCTGCTGCACGTACTGGCGCAATCCAAAGAATTGCTGCTGATTTTTTCCATCGCCTGGGCCGTTTCGCTGGGCGCATTGGGCCATTACCTGGGCTTCAGCAAGGAAGTCGGCGCATTTGTCGCCGGTGTCTCGCTGGCTTCCACTCCTTACCGGGATGTCATCGGTGCAAAGCTGGTGAGCCTGCGGGACTTTTTGCTGCTGTTCTTCTTCGTCGACCTGGGCGCCAACCTAGATCTGTCGACCGTTGGCGGCCAGTTCTTCGATGCGCTGCTTTTCTCGCTATTCGTCATCGTGGGTAACCCGCTGATCGTGATGGTCATCATGGGGCTGATGGGCTATCGCAAGCGCACCGGCTTTCTTGCCGGCTTGACCGTGGCTCAGATCAGCGAGTTTTCGCTGATTCTCGGTGCACTCGGTGTTTCGCTCGGGCACATTCGGGCGGAGGTCCTCGGCCTCATCACTCTGGTCGGACTGGTGACGATCAGCATCTCGACCTACCTGATCCTGTACTCCCACAAAATTTACGGATTCCTGGCCGAATGGCTCGACGTGTTCGAACGCCGATCGGCTGGGCGCAAGAGCGACGGGGCAATGCCGGACGGCGGCACGCCGATCGACATGATTATTTTTGGGCTGGGCCGATTTGGCAGAACAATTGCCCATGCGTTCAACCAGCGAGGCTATGCAGTTCTCGGCATCGATTTTGACCCGGAAAACGTGCGCAAGGCCAATGCCGCGGGGATAAACGCCTGCTACGGCGACGCAGAGGATGCGGAGTACATTTCCTCCTTGCCGCTGCTTCAGGCACGCTGGGTGGTCGGCGCGATACACGACAAACAGGTGACGGAGGCGCTCTCCAACTGTCTGGCGGAAAACCGGTTCCGTGGGCATACCGCTTTCGCCGTGCACGATGGCAACGACATCGACAACATCCTGAAAAACTCCCGCATGGTGTTCATCCCGCATGAGCTGGCCGCAGAACATGCCGTACAGAAGCTGCTGGACATGGATATCCCCCCATCACCCACCTGATGCTGGCGAGCGGGGGCCTGCGCTCACCGCTTGCTTTGCCGTATCGGCATAAAAAAGATTCATCGCGCTTTAGCGGGAAACGCGGCGCCTTGTTGCAACTCAATTGCGGGATGGCCTGAGTTAGCGGGCCGCGCCACCGACCGGGCCGGGGCATCCTGTAGCCGGGCGATCTTGCGCCGCTGCGCGGTTCCCTGCCGGTCATTCCGCTTGATGGGGTCGGCTCTACAAGACATCCCGTCTAGATAGAGCCTCGATTCGCCGTCCTGGCGAATCGCCCCCAGTCGCGGCATGCCCGTCAGGCGCGAGCCCCAACGGCCCGGCCACAGGACGCCCCGACCCTGGGGGTTGCCCCTGAATTCATCGCTTCGAGCGGCGTGCAAAAGAACGCACCAGGCTGGCGCTGGCAGGCCCGCTGTCCGGGGCGCTGACCGGAGCCATCAGGCGACCCGCCGGGCACCGCTGGTGCGAATGGGGGCAAACGGCCAGGAGTCCGTTTGAGGGTCTTCACGACAGGACGTCGTGTAGACCCGACCCCACCGAGTACCAGCGGGGACCGGATACCGCGCAGCGGCGTGTTGACAGGCCCGGTTGGCGCCCCGGATAGCGGACCTCACGAGGGCGGCCTGGCTCCCCGCTCTCGGTTTCCGGCTTCCGATGTTCACGCCAATCCGCGATGAGCCATATAAAAGCCGGCATGCCGTTTTCACGCCATGCCGGCTTTTCAGCAGACCATGAAACTGTCTGTTACATCAGTTTCAGGAACTCTGTCAGTGCCGACTTCTCACTGGCGCTGAGGTCCACACCGAACTGGTGACCCTTGTTTTCCACCAGATCGTCGCATTTCATGAACACCGGATTGTGCGGATCCGAGGATGCGAAATACGCCACCGGGGTACCCTTGCGCACCGGCAACTTGATAAAGCCCTGACCATCTTCGCGCGGCGCCAGACCAAAGTCTGCGGTCGTGCGGGTAATCTTTTGCGGGCGGTGCTCATCGGCAGCCGGGTCGTCACTGGTCAGCAATTCCTGCATCGCCAGGTGGTACTGCTCGACACGGCCTTTTACCGTGTAGTCCACGCTGCCGTCTTCCAGGTAGGTCAACTCGCCCACCGCATTGTTGTGCAGGAATGGCGCGTGAGCCCACACCGACAGTAACGAGATATTGCGGTAGTAACCCGGCCCACCGGGGCCGACTTCCTGCACCCCGAACTCCTTGCCGCCCATCAACGGGATCATGCGATTGAAGCGACGCGGCACGCTGCCGACGGCCGGGCTGGACTGGTAGGTTTCGGAAGCGAACTCCTCCCAGATGTGACCCTTGTTGTGGTTGTCGTGGCGCGCCCGGCAGGAGTTGGTTCCCACCTCGGTGAAGGGCGTGCGTTCGTCATTGCCCAACCAGTCCTGGCCGAACATGCCGTCCTGCGCAAATTGCTTGGGCCGCAAACGACCTTGCTCATCCTTGGCCATGTATTTGGTCTGGAATTTTTCGCTGTTGCGAAAATCCGCCGGGAACTCGTATTCCCAAAAGGCCTCTTCGCCGAACACATGACCTTCGTAGTAGGCCTCCAGCGCGTCCTTGTCACCCGCGATGGCTTCCGGCGGCACACGGGTGCTGTGACAACGCGCGCACTCACGGGCGAAAACCTTGCGACCCGCCGGCACCTGTTCCAGGTCGATGTATTCGCTACCCGGAGTACCATCCACATCCACCGCGTTCATCAGCGGATAGGGGCCACCGGCGAGCAGGTACATAGTCATGTCGAGCATCTTGGCGTCGGCTTCGTTCCAGGGTTCGCAATCCTTGTAGCACTGCTCAATACGCATCGGCTTCTGCGCGGCGTCTTCGCCGAAAAAGGTTCCCGGTACCGGGAAATTGGGTACCCAGCACTCTTCGGTACACATGCCGATGTTGATGTACACACGCAGAAGCGCCAGCCGCTCGCCCACCGAGTCTTCCCCGCCCTTGAGTACGTGCATGGTCGGCGCTTCGGAAATCTCGCCGCTGATGGGGTCTTTCATGACATGGTTGAAAATCCGCTTGTTCATGAAGTCGGTAATGTTGTTTTGCGTCCCCGGGTTATGCATGAAGTCGTTGGGGTTCAGCGAGGTATCAACCGTACCCAGGCGAGCCCCCATCACGGCCTGCTTGGCAAAGTCGTCTTCCGGAACGGCAGACAGAAATGCCGACAGCGGCTGGTTCACATACTGGTTACCGATGTGCCCGGTGATATTTTCCCAATCGGGCTCGTTCGGGTTCTTTGGCGGGTTGGTCGGGTCGAATGCCACGTGACACTGCACACAGGGGTGACCAATGGCAAAGCGACGCTGTGCTTCCATTTCCCCTTCGGTATAAGGCGTGCTGCGAGGGTCGAAAACGACCTTGCCGTTTGCATCCACCTCCGGGTCCTTGAAGTACTTTCGGTAGCCCAGGATGCCGCTGGATTTCGGATCGGCACAACGATCAAGCCAGAAGGTGCTTTCATCGCCTTGCTCGCAATCCGGGTCGTTGATCAACCCCCACTTGCTGAAGCGGTATGGCCGATTCTTGGTATGCATCCATTCGGCGTAGTGCTGACGTTCCTTGCCGATGGTGCGTGACAGATGGATCTCGTTGAGGTCCTGGTTGCCAAACGTGCCCTTGAACCACACATCGCGGCCGCGGCGAACCATCGCCCGCATCTCTGCCGCCTTGGCGGCGTCCACTTTTTCCAGCTCTTTGTACAGCGAGTTGGCGATGCGACAGCCTTCGGCGTCATAGCCGGTGGGTTGGGCCTGGTCGCAGGGCGGTGGCGGCGCCTGTGGAATCGAGGCAAAGCTCCAGGTTACGGGGCCACCGCGTTTGTGGGTTGCCGGACCTTCGCCTTCAGGCCAGACTTTTTTGCTGGCCAGTGTCCGATAGAAAGCGGCTTCATAGCCTTCCTTGTCGGCGAGGTATTTGGGGCTGCCGTGATACACGCCGGTGATGCGCCCACGCTCCACCAGGTCATCGACTGTCACACCACGCAGTGTGCGTTCAAATGGTTTGTCGGAGACCGGATAGGTGTCCTTGTATTCCCCGGCCTGGGCTGTCGCAACAGCCAACAAGACCATCAGCATGGCCGCTCTACGCATTGTGTTCTCCCTCGGTATGAAATACCCGCATCCAGTGCGGATTATGAAGCAACTCCGCCGCGCAGTATAAACAGCGTTTGTTGCATTGCAGCATACAGGCGTTGTCAGATGCCGCTCAATAGCGCGGCGGCCGGGTCCAGGCCTCACCCAGTTGCCATTGCTCAGGTTCGATGGAAGCCTCGATGGCGTTCTCGATGATATCCGGTAACCGATGCAGCAAATCGAAGCCGCTGCGCTGCTCAACCTGGTCCACGCTGACCAGGAACTGGCGCAGATCTTCGAAGCCGCTGGCCTCTTGCGGGACGATAAACGCCAGAACCTGCCAATCCTCCTGCGCCCGTTCAGCAGGCCTGCCTGTCTGGCGTACCCAGACCCGCCAGTTCGCCTCGGGGATCGCAACCCCGCTCGGCAGCCGCGGCGCCGGGCTGGCGAACAGCGGCCCGGCCATGACCCAGAAACGCTGTCCATGAGTCGGCCGCAGAGAATCCATCTCGGCCTCCTCCAGCCGCTGCCAGGCACGCGAGTTCATGGCGTGCTTTTGCGGCGTGATGTTCGCCATCGAAAAACTGGCCAGCTGGGCGGGCCTCCCGAACAGGCGGCTCATGGCGTAGTTGGGCGCCAGATGTCCGCGGTCAAAGCCGCTATTGCGGTAATCACCGGGGCACACTTCCACCCAGGTTTCCCGGGCACAGCGAAAATTCCGCGGCCGCTCGGTCAGGGGTTGCAGCGCGCCTGCCGGCACCTCCCAACTCACCCACAGGGGATTTCTCAACCATTCCCCGTAGCCAATGGCAAAGCCCGGCGGATCCAAAAGATGAAACCAGTGCGCCGCGTCGAAGCGCTGCGGCCGCGGTCGCCCCTGCGGCACATCGGGATGCGGCGTGTACCAGTTCCAGGCCACCTGCGCCGGAAGCAACAGCAAGGCTGCGATAACAAGGACAATAAACTTCATGAACTCCCGCTTGCGATTGTTGTGTCTGCTGGCCGTTTCGCTCTTGCTCGGCGGCTGCGAAACCTTGCACTACTACGGACAGGCCGTTGGTGGCCACTGGCGATTGCTGCACAGCCGGGTGTCGATTGAAGACGCCATCAATGACCCCACCACACCCCCCGCACTGCTGGAGAAACTGCAGATCGTGCGCGAGGCCCGCCGCTTCGCCTCCAGCACGCTGCTGCTGCCGGAAAACGCCAGCTACACGCAGTATGCCCCGATGGACCGCGATGCCGTGACCTACAACGTCGTCGCGGCACCCGAGTTCTCGCTGCAACCCCGGCAGTGGTGTTTCCCGCTGGTGGGCTGCGTCAACTACCGAGGATACTTCGACCCTGACAATGCCCGTAAAAAGGCCGATGAGCTCTCAGCCGAAGGTCACGACGTGGTGATCACGCATGCCGCAGCCTATTCCACGCTGGGCTGGTTTGCCGATCCCCTTCCCGGCCCCGTTTTGCAATGGGAGACCTACCGCATCGTTGGCCTGATCTTCCACGAACTGGCTCACCAGAAGCTCTACGTCAAGAACGACACCGCCTTCAATGAGAGCTATGCATCCGCGGTGGCCATCCTCGGATTGCATGCGTGGCAGGAATCCGAGGGTATTGCTGCGATGGCGCGCATCAACAGTCGTCGTCGCATTCATGCGCTGCTACAGCCCACAACCCAGGCGCTGGAGGCGTTGTACGCCAGCGACCTGCCAGACACGGAAAAGCGCCGGCGCAAGGCCGAGATTCTGGCCCGGGCACGCGACGATTACGCCGCCCATGCGGACGAACTCCCCGGCTGGGAAAGCTGGATTGCCGGCCTCAACAACGCACGGCTGATCAGCCTGTCCGATTACACTGGCGGGATCGAGACCTTCGAGTCGCTCTTCGCGCAATGCCAACAGGACTGGGCCTGCTTTCATGACCAAAGCCGTTCGCTGGGACACAACCCCGATCTCCGTCACACGCTGTTTTAGCCGAGGCTGGTTAATTCGCAGCCTAGCGCTAATGGGCCTGGGGACCAGCCTGCTGGTGGGAACGGTGGCCGCGCAAGAAACCACGCTGCAAACCGACCTGAGCCCGATCCAGGTCACTGCCGGCAAACAAGCGCAAAGCATCACGGAAGCCAACGCGGCGGTCAGCGCGGTGGATGCCGACGCCTGGGATATGGAGCGCCCGGCCGTGCTGCCGGAGCTGCTCGAAAATCTGCCCGGCGTTTTCGTGCAGCAGACCACCCCCGGCCAGGGTGTGGCCATCGTGCGGGGCCTCAAAGGCTCCGAGGTGCTGCATCTGGTCGACGGCATGCGGCTGAATTTCGGCTTTTTCCGCAATGCGCCGAACCAGTATCTGGCTCTGGTGGATCCGAACGCGCTGAGCCGGGTCGAGGTCGTGCGCGGCCCCTCCTCCAGCCTGTATGGATCCGACGCCATGGGCGGGGTCATCAACATGATCAGCGTGCAGCCGCAGGTCGCCGACGGTGATCACACCGGCGCCCATGCCGCAATTGGCGGACAAACGGCGAGCGCCGATGACAGCATCTCCGCACACGGCCGCGTGGGCTATCGCGGCACCCGTTTCGCGGCCACGCTGGGGGCCGGCTGGCGGGACCATGACGACCGCACGAACGGGGATGGCGACACCCTTCCGTTCACCGGTTACGAGTCCGAATCCGCGGATGCCGCGCTACTGTTTCAGCCGCACCCTTCGCAACAGTGGCGGCTGAGCCTGCAGCATCTGCGTCAACCCTCCACCCCGCGGCATGATCAGATGGTCGCGGGTTTTGGTCAGAGCGAACCCGACCGCTCCGAGTTTTATTTCGAACCCAGCCAGCGCGACTTCGCCCATGTATCCGCCGGCTTCGACGACCTCATCTCCAGTGCGGACCGGATCGACCTGCATCTGGCCTGGCAGCAGATCATCGACGACACGCGGCGCCGCTCTTTCGGCTCCAGCAATCGGGATTTCGAGGAAAACCGCTCCAACCTGCTCGGTTTTACGCTGGACGCGCAGGATGCACTGACGGACACGCAAAGCGTGCAGTACGGACTGGAAAGTTATTACGACCGAATCAACAGCGAAAAATACCGGGTCAACCTGGACGACGGCAGCGTCTCACCACGCGAAAGTCGATTTCCGGATGATTCGACAATGCGCACTCTGGCCGCTTATGTGCAGCACCAGGCCGACTGGGACACCCAGCATTGGCAGCTTGGCCTCCGCGTGACCAATGTGCGGATTGACCTCGCCGCCGATGGCAGCCGTCCTGCGGCGCGCCTGGAATTCGAAGACGTCAGCGGCAACCTCGGCGGGCGCTTCGATCTGGGGTCGGGCTATTCGCTGCACACTAATCTGGGCCGCGGCTTTCGCACCCCGAACATTTTCGACCTGGGCGCCATTGGCCCTCGCCCCAGCAATCGTTTTAATGCGGCCAACCCCGACCTGGGCCCGGAAGTGGTCTACAGCGCCGACCTGGGTGTGAAGTGGTCGCACGCGCAAAGCCGCGGGGAATTCTTCCTCTGGTGGTCCGAGTACCGCGACAAGATCGTGTCGGTATTCACCGGCGAACAGACGGATGCCGGGGAAGACATCGTGCGCAGCGAAAATGTCGGCCGGGTCAGCCTGCGCGGCGCCGAGAGCCAATGGGTGTGGTTTTTCGCCCGAAGCTGGAATCTGGATCTGGTCGCCAACACCACCTGGGGTGCGGAGAAGATTGACGGCCGCTACGAACCGGCTGACCGAATTCCGCCGGCCACGGCGTCTGTCGCCCTGGAACACCGAACGAGCGCGGGCCACCGCTTCCGCCTGCGTGTTGCCAGCGCCGGCGCGCAAACCCGCCTGAGCCAGCGTGATCAGACCGACAGCCGCATCAACCCCGAGGGAACGGCGGGTTGGGCCACGGTCGGAGTTTCGGCCTTGTTTCACCTGCCCGCACAGCTGGACCTGACCCTGGCGGTGGAGAACGCGTTGGGTACTTCGTATCGCAAGCATGCTTCCGGTGTGGATGCCCCCGGTCTGGATGCTCGTGCCGGTTTCCGCTGGCGTTTCGGCGCGGCAGACTAAAACCGCGCCAAAGCCCATCTAGTTGCCGTCAGGCGCGGCACCAGAAGGATTTTTCTGGCCCTGGCTCTGCCCTTGGCCCTGGCTCTGGCTTTGACCTTGGCTTTGAACTTGATCGATGTCTGGATCCGAAGTGGGATCGGCCAAACTTTGCGGCTCCAACCCACCCGGGGTCTGGTACTGGCTTTGTGACTGATACTGCGTCTGCACCGCGCCGTTGGTGTCGTGCGGCGGAGGCACCCGGCGCAGGTCCACACGCACTTTCAACGTGGAGCTTTCACCGCCACCGGAGATGACTCCGTTCATCGGCACCACGTCGTCGTAGTCCCGCCCCCAGGCCGTCACCAGATACTGGCCATCCGGGCGTTTACCGTTGGTCGGGTCCAGATCCTGCCAGCCCAGCTCCGGCCCGCACCACAGCGATACCCAGGCGTGCGATGCATCAGCGCCAACCAGACGCGGTTTACCCGGTGGCGGCACCGTTTCGATGTATCCGCTGACATAGCGTACGGCCAGCCCCATCGATCGCAGTGCGGTCACCATCAGATGCGCAAAGTCCTGACAGACGCCGGCCCGCTTCGCCAGCACTTCTTCCACCGGCGTGGCCACTGTGGTCGCGTCGGTGCTGAACTTGAACTCGGAATAGATGTGCATCATCAACGCGATGGCACATTCCAGCACCGGACGGTCGGCGGGAAAAAACGGCTCGGCGAACATCCGAATGGCCGCACTGGCGGGCGCAAAACGACTTGGCAGGCGCAGCAGCACCAGCTGCGGCTCCTGCGCCCAGCGTGGATCCTGCAGCAACGCCTGCATGGCGGCAACAGTCAATGTGGATGCCGCGGCCGGCTGTGGCGGGCTGTCGACCGCAACCAGGTGCTTGATAAAGATCTTCGACACGGTGTGCGGCCGGTCCATCTCCATCCACAGCACCTTGTTGTCGAAGTAATCCCCCTGCAGCCGCGTCCAGGATGGCCGTGGCAGCACGCTCATGCTCCGCTGCAGACAGACCTGGTGATCCGTATTGCGCAGATGCATGCGCAATTGGTTATGCGCCAGCTCCACATCGTCTTCGTAGCGATATTCGGTGTAGTGCCGAAGCAGATAATGCTGGGTCATGCCGTCAACACCAACTGACTGGACGGCGCCGGGCGCCGCGGTGTGTAACGCTTCTCAATGCCATCGGCCAGGCTGCGCAGCCAATCGTGCAGCTCTTCGAGCACCTGATCCATGCGCTGCGGTCCATCAACCGCTGCGAGCATACTGCTCAGATCCAGCACACCCAGCTCCACCAGCTTGTTGGCCACGCTGGTTTCCAGTTTCTGCTCCTGGTCACGGGGGGTGGGCATGGCCCGCAGACCACTCTCGATTCGCATGAGCAGATTGCGTACCGAACACGGATTCGCCTGCGCCAACAAGGCAACCTGAAACACCGCGGCCTGACTCCCCGGCTCCACGCCCTCGACAAAACCGGTGGTGGAATTGATGAAATCGAGCACCATCGGCCCGGTTTCGTTGATGGTGTCGCGCTCGACTCCCAGCGAACGCAGCAAGCGCACCGTGCCCTGCGCGGACTCGACAGCCATCCCCAGTTCGATCAGCTGGCGCGCTCCACCTTCTGGCAGCGATCGCTCCAGGTATCCGATGATCGCGGCCAGACAGAGCTCCACCTGAAACACGGCACGGCGGGCTTTTTCGATTTCATCCACCGCGTGCAGGTCGTCATCCAGACGAATCAGCAGCGCGGATATTTCATTGGTCAGCAGATGACGCACCGGGTAGGCCGCTTGCTGAACTGCATTGCAAATGCCTTGCAGCCCACTGGGCTCGACACTGTGCAGGACCCGCAGCAGCTCGGGTCCGGGGTCTTCCAGTGCGTTGCTACCTACGGGTCCGACAAAGCCGGGGTAAAGCGTGGTCTGCCAGGTAATGGCCCGGCACAGAGCGGTTCCCGTTTCATCCAGACCCTGCGGGCCGAGCTCAATCAGACGCTTGAAGGTGGCACCCAACATGCGGCTGAGTAGCTCACCGCGCACCAGATAGCGGGCCATCCATAACAGGTTGTCGGCTACATGAGGCTCCGCAAGCGCGGTGACCCGGCTGCCACGTGGCAGGTACTGCGGCAGGATCTGGGCGTCCCGCTGAGCATCGGCAGACAACACCCAGATATCCTTGCACACGCCGCCCGCCTGGCCCGAAACCCGCCAGCTCTCGGCCGTTCGTCCCGCACGAGCCAGTCCACCGGACATGACTCGAAAGCTGTCGTGATCGGAGACCGCGAAGGTCCGCATCTCGACACTGCGCGCCGCTACGCCCTGCCGTGTTAACACCGGCGCGCTGCCCAGACGCTGAGCCCGCTGCGCAGCCCAGCCCCCCGGGTCAGCCAGCACGCGTTTGCGCAGCTGCTCCCGCGCATCCGCGTCCAGGCCTGCGACCACGATGCGGGTATCCCGGGTGGCCGCGATCGGACACAACACCAGCTCATCGAACCGCGCGAGAACCTGGCCCAGATCCTCGGAGCGACCGCACCACCAGGTTTCGGTGGATGGCAGGCGCAAGTCTTCGCCCAGCAGTTCCTTGCAGATTTTCGGCAAAAAGGCCATCAACCCGGGGTTTTCCAGCACCCCGGCCCCCAGCGCGTTGGCGAAACTCAGGTTGCGATTGCGGACGGCTTGCAGCACCCCGGGGGTACCGAGAACGGATTGACGGTTCAGCTCCAAGGGCTCGCAGTAGCCGTCATCCATCCGGCGCAGCAGGGTCCGAATCGGCTGGCGACCGCTGGCCGTCAACATCCAGCAACGCCCGCGATCAACAATCAGGTCGTCCCCTTCGAGCAGGGGCAACCCCATCTGCCGCGCCAGGTAGGCATGCTCGGAATAGGTTTCGTTGGCCGCGCCCGGGGTCAGTACCCCCACCGCATCGGCATCATCGCCGGTCATCCACAGCAGCGTGCGCCGCAGCGCCCGCAAGAACGGCAACACCGGATGCACATTGGATTCGCGATACAGGCTGGGCAGCACGCGCGAGGTGATGGTGCGCGCCTCCAGCGTGTATCCGATACCGGAAGGGGCCTGCGTTCGATCCGCAGTCACACACAACGCGCCATCAGCGGTCCGCCCCAGGTCCGCCGCGTAAATGACCAGCGCGTTTTCCAGTTGGGTCTCCGCCGACCAACACGGGAGCAGGAAGCCGGCGTGCCGGAATACCAGCTCGGCAGGAACAAGCCCGCGCAGAATCAGCTTTTGCGGCCCGTACAGGTCGGCCAGGATCAGGCGCAGCAGTTCGGCCCGCTGTGCCACCCCGACCTCGACCTCGCGCCACTCGCGACTGGTGAACACCACCGGAAGCAGATCCAGCGCCCAGGGACTCGGCCGACGGACATCCCGGCCATAGATGTTGTAGGTGACCCCATGCTCGAGCAGCAGGCGCTGCAGCTCGATGCGCCTTTCGGTGAGCTTGCGGTCATCCAGCGCGCCCAGAGATTCGGCCATGCCGCGCCAATGCGCGCGCACATGACCGCTAGCGTCCATCAGCTCATCAAATCGCCCCGCGATGGGTTGATAGTTGTCGAACACGTAGGTGGGTGGTGACTCGGTGCTTATTCGGTGGTGGCGACAGGGTGGAAATACACGCGTGAAATGGCACTGTGAACACCGTGGATTTCACGTTGCAGACGATCAATCGTGTCGTGCAGCCGTGCATTCTCCACTGATCGCACCGTTCCGCGCAGTTCCGTGACTTCAGCAAGCGCCCGATCCAGCTCATCCAGGACCCCTGAATTCCGCGGCAACCCGGCCAGGCTGACCCGCAGCTGCTGCAAACAGGAGACCACCGACCGCGGAAATTGTTCGTCGAGCAATAAAAAATCAAACACATTGCGCGCCTTGACCATGCCCGGGCTGTACCGGCGGTACATCTGATAAGCCGACAGCGATCGCAAAACGGCCATCCACTGCAACGATTCGGCAGCCGGTGGCAATTCCACATCATCCGGGAGCAGATCTTCCAGCCGGACATCCATGATGCGGGTGGTCATGTCAGCCCGCTCCAGCATCTGGCCGGCGCGAATGAAGCGAAAGCCCAGGCCACGGCTCATCGTACCCGCCAGGTAACCGCGGACGATCTGGCAGTGATCGATGACACCGCGCAGCAGATCAAAGCGGGCGGAAGTCCGGCGAATCGCACCGTCAGCATGCTGGTTCACGAAACCGTACAGCGTATTCATCGCTTCACTGACCTCGCGAGGAACCCGGTCACGGGTACTGCGCAGATTTTCCCGCGCCGCACGCAACGATGACGCGATCGACCCGGGGTTCTCACGGTCCGCGATCAGAAACTTGAGCACGCCCAGCTCGGTCGCGTTGTGCGTGCTGTTGGCAAAGTCCACTTCGGAACCGGTGATTTCGACCAGCGAATACCACTCCAGCCGCGAGCGTCGTGGCAAGTCCAGCGCCACATTGGCATTGGCGATAATCAGGCGCGCCGTGTTTTCGGCACGCTCGACATAACGGCCAAACCAGTAAAAATGTTCCCCCACGCGGGAAAGCAGATTGCTGTTCATGCCACATCTCCTTCGCCGCCCTGCTGTTGCGACTGTGACTGCGACTGCGACTGCGACTGTGCATCAGGCTCGACAATCCAGGTGTCCTTGCTGCCGCCGCCCTGTGAGCTGTTCACGACCAGCGAGCCCTCGCGCAGTGCAACCCGGGTGAGCCCCCCCATCGTCACGTACTGATCCGCGCCGCTGAGGATGAACGGACGCAAGTCCACGTGCCGGGGTTCCATGTGGCACTCCTGTGCACCGCGGCTGACCAGCGTGGGCGTGGTCGACAGGTTGAGGCAGGGTTGCGCGATCCAGTTGCGGGGGTCCTTGCGGATGCTGACCTCGGTCGCCTTGCGTTGCGCGGCGGAAGAATGCGGCCCGATCAGCAAACCGTAACCACCGGATTCATTGGCGGGTTTGACGACCAGTTCCTCCAGGTGCGAGAGCACATAGGCGCACTGCTCGGCATCTGCGCACTGGTAGGTCGGCACATTGGGGATGATCGGATCTTCGTTCAGGTAATAACGCAGAATTTCCGGCACGAAGGCGTAGACCACCTTGTCGTCAGCCACGCCGGATCCCGGCGCATTGGCCAGGCCCACCTTGCCCGCCCGCCAGGCCCGCATCAAGCCGGGAACGCCCAAGCAGGATTCCGGATTGAAGGCCTCGGGGTCAAGGAACAGGTCATCGATCCGGCGGTAGATCACATCCACCCGTTTGGGCCCATCCACGGTTTTCATGTAGACCGTGTTATCCGCATCCACGAACAGATCCGCGCCCTCGACCAGTTCCACGCCCATCTGCTGGGCCAGATAGGAATGTTCGAAATAGGCGGAGTTGTAGACACCTGGCGTCAGCACAACGATGTTCGGATCCGAGTCACCCGACGGACTGAGGGCGGCCAGAGTTTCGTAAAGCTGTGAGGTGTATTCGTCCACCGGCAGGATGCCCTGATCCTCGAACAGCTCCGGGAAGGTGCGCTTCATGACCGCCCGGTTTTCCAGCATGTAGGAGACCCCGGACGGCACCCGCAGGTTGTCTTCCAGCACGTACATCGTGCCGTCTTTGCCGCGTACCAGATCCGAGCCGCAGATATGCGCCCACACGCCGAATGCCGGCTTCATGCCCCGACATTCCTCGCGGAAGTTGACCGACTTGTCGAGCACCCAGGAAGGAAACACGCCGTCCTTGATGACCTGCTGGTCGTTGTAGATGTCGTCGATGAACATGTTCAGCGCCTTCACGCGCTGCTTCAGACCCTCTTCGATACGCATCCACTCCTGCAAGCGGATCACCCGGGGAATGATGTCGAATGGCCACATGCGGTCAATCGCGCTGCCATCGCTGTACACGGTGAAGGTGATACCCATCGTGCGGATCGCCACTTCCGCGGCATCCCGGCGCTGCGCCAGATCCTCTGGCGACATGGCCAGCAGGAAGTCGAGGATGGCACGGGACGTCGGGTCACCCTTGGCCGCGGGCGACACCAGATCGTCAAAGAAACCCTCTTGCAGCAGAGGTTGGTAGCGTTTCGGAACTCTCATCAGGAACCCCTTTGTGGAGCGGGTGAGCGTAAATCGAGGGTGGCGCGGTAACGGCTGCTCCGTTCCGCGGGCGGCACGGGCTGCGAACCCGCGGTATGCCCGAAGGCAAAAAAGCGTGACAGGCGCCGGCTTTCGGCTTCATTGGCATTCACCGGGAAGGTCTCGTAGCTACGGCCCCCCGGGTGATGCACGTGGTAGGTACAGCCGCCGGCAGAGCGCCCGGCCCACAGGTCCAGCAGTTCAAAAGTCAGCGGGTTGTTGGCCCCCAGCGTGGGATGCAGCGCCGACCACGGCTGCCACGCTCGGAACCGCACGCCGGCCACGAAGGTGCCGGGAACATCGGTGGGCTGGAGTGGCACCCGCCGTCCGTTGCAGACCAGCAGATAGCGCTCCGGTTCGTAATCCCGCACCATCACCTGCAGCCGTTCCACCGAGGAATCCACATACCGGGAAGTCCCGCCGGCGCCGGCTTCCTCGCCCATCGTGGGCCAGGGTTCCAGGGCGCTGCGCAGTTCCAGGGTCTGGCCCTCGATCTGGGTGGAACCGATGTGCGGGCAGCGAAATTCCGCCTGCGGCGCAAACCAGTCCGGGTCAAAATCCAGACCGCCCCCGCGCAGGGCATCCAGCAGTTCGTTGAGGTTTTGCTCGAGGTAAAACGGCAACAGCATCTGGTCATGCAGGCGCGGCCCAAAGTTGCGCAGCGGCCGGGTGTACGGCGTATCCCAGAACCAGACCAGCAGCGCCCGCACCAGCAGTTGCTGCACCAGACTCATCTGCGCATGCGGCGGCATCTCGAATGCCCGCAGCTCCACCAGCCCGAGGCGGCCGGTGGCCGAATCGGGTGAGTACAGCTTGTCGATGCAGATTTCCGCGCGGTGCGTGTTGCCCGCAAGATCGGTCAGCAGGTTGCGGAAAATCCGATCCACCAGCCACGAGGTGGTCGTCGTGCCTTGCGGAGGCACCTGCGACAAGGCCAGTTCCATCTCGTACAGCAGGTCGTCACGCGCTTCGTCGATACGCGGCGACTGGCTGGTCGGGCCGATGAACATGCCGGAAAACAGATAGGACAGACTGGGGTGGTTCTGCCAGCAACGAATCATCGAGCCCAGCAGATCCGGCCGGCGAATAAACGGGCTGTCATTGGTGGTGGGACCACCGACCACGATGTGATTGCCACCACCGGTGCCGGAATGCTTACCATCGACCATGAATTTTTCCGTGGTCAGCCGGGTCAGGCGGGCGTCGGCATAGAGTCCCTCAACGATGGATTTCAGCTCCGACCAGCTCGACGCCGGCTGCACGTTCACCTCGATCACGCCCGGGTCCGGGGTCAGCTTGAGGACCCGCAGGCGGGGATCATCCGGTGGCGGATAGCCCTCGATACGCACCGGAAGTTTGAGCACGGTGGCCGTATCCTCGACGGCGGCCAGCAGTTCCAGATAGTCCTCGGCGGTGGCAGTGGGCGGCATGAACACGCCCAGCAGTCCGTCCTTGGGCTCAATCGCCATCGCGGTGCGAATGCCCGGGGTCACCCGGGCTTCCGGCGCGTACTCCACCTTCGGCGACTCCGCCTCGGCCTGTTCGCGATGACTCAGATAGGGCTGCCGCTCGTCGAAGCGGCGTGGCAACGCAGGCCGACGCTCGGTCGGATCCTGGACAAACATCTGCTGCACACCCGCACCGTTCAATCCGCCGGGCAGACTGTCCAGTGGCATCCGCAGCCCCACCGGAGAATCACCGGGGATCAGGAACAGATGGCCACGGCGGAATTCCCAGACCTCACTGATCCAGGTCCGGCCGGCCTTGGTCTGCCAGCATTGAATCGGCAGCACATAACCGCGGGCTTCGTTCAACGGGCGGCTGAATACGCGCTGCATGCGCGCGCGGCGTTCCGGGTCCGAAAACTCGGGGTCGGTGACATCCACCCCCAGAGGCAGGGCCGCCTCTTCACCCAAAAAATGCAGCGGATCCTCATAGGCCGGCACCATGCACTTCTCGGGGATCTTCAACCGCCGGGTGATACCGCGCATGAGGCGCTCGGCGGCTTCGATGGGCAACTTGTCGCCTTTCTCGTGCAGATGCAGCGGCGCAACATCCTTCCACACCGGCTCGTCATCGGCTCGCCAGAAAATGCTGTAGGCCCAGCGCGGCAGCGATTCGCCCGGATACCACTTGCCCTGCCCGTAGGTAATCAACCCCTTGGGCGCAAAACGGGCCTGCAGCCGCCGTGCCAGCTCGGCGGCGCGGGCCTGCTTGGTGGGCCCGACGGCGGCCGTATTCCACTCATCACTCTGCGGATCATCGAGCGCCACGAAAGTCGGCTCGCCACCCATCGTGAGGCGCATGTCCCGATCCTTGATCAACGCATCGACCTGATGCCCCAGCACATCCACGGCGGCCCATTGCTCCTCTGTATACGGCTTGGTCACCCGCGGGGTTTCGTGTACCCGGCTGACTTCCATGTGATGACCGAATTCGACCTCGCAGGGCTCCAGCCCACCGCTGATCGGAGCCGCACCGATGGGCGATGGCGTGGCGGCCAGCGGAATGTGCCCCTCGCCTGCAAACAGACCGGAGGTCGGGTCCAGACCGACCCAGCCGGCACCGGGGCAATACACCTCACACCAGGCATGCAGGTCGGTGAAATCCTTGTCGGTGCCACTGGGCCCATCCAGCGCCTCCTGGTCGGCTTTGAGCTGGATCAGATAACCGGAGACGAAGCGCGCGGCATAACCAAGATGGCGCATCAATTGCACCATCAGCCAGGCAGAGTCCCGACAGGAGCCGGTTTCCAGCGACAGCGTTTCTTCCGGGGTCTGCACACCCGGCTCCATGCGGATGGTGTAGCCAATCCGGCGCTCCAGCGTCTGATTGACGTTGACCAGGAAGTCAATGGTGCCCTCGCCCTTGGGCTGGCAATCGGCAATCAGCGCCGTCAGCAGCTTCCCCGGCTTCTCCTTCTTCAGGAACGGCGCCAGCTCCTCCGACAAATCCTCCGCGTAGCTGAATGGAGCCGTTTCCGCCCCCTCTTCCAGGAAGAAATCAAACGGATTGAAAACCTCCATGCGCGCCACCAGATCGACGGTGACGCGAAACTCACGAACCTTTTCCGGGAACACCGCACGGGCCATCCAGTTGCCGAAAGGGTCTTGCAACCAGTTCAGAAAGTGCGGTTGCGGCTCCACCTTCAAGGTGTAAGCGGTAACCGGCGTTCGTGCATGCGGCGCCGGTCGGAGTCGGATCACCTGCGGCCCGAGTGTGATGTCCTTGTCGTAGCGGTACTCCGTCATATGTGTCAGAGCAGCGGAAATGGCCATTCGGGTGAACTCTCCTAAAGAAGCTGTCAGAACTTAAGGCTGCGCGCAGACCTTCGGAAACCCAGGCTACCGAAATCCGCTGCACACTCCCCAAAGGCCGAATCGCAATTAGCGTGCCACTCCTCCAACACGTGAGGGCCGTTTGGCACACGCTTTGCTACCGGCTCATCGAGTAACCGATGCGAACATCATCGCACGCCATCAAAAAATCGCCATGCCAAACAAATCGCTGCTTCTTCTGCCTGCCCTGGCCTTGCATGCCGGCCTGGTCTTGGGCACCACAAACGAGCAATCCCCGGAACGCTACGAGCGGGTCATCCCCCTGCGCGAAGAGCCGCGCAAGGCGCTGCCGCAACCCAATGAATGTGTGGACGACGCGGCGATTGCGGCCTACCACCGCCCGGCCCAGAGCGGTGTTCTGATCCATTGCAACGAACCCCTGTCCGAAACCCCGGCCGGGCGGCAAATCCCCGTTTCGGTGCGCTCCGCACCATAAAGGACAGCAGCGCGACCGGAAGCTGTCCGACACACACCCCGCGCCCCTGGAGAACACACAATGACAACCCGCAACACCCCGCACTTCGTAGTGCGCGCTTCTGCTGCTGTGCTCGCCTGCTTGCTGGCGACAGCGCCGGCGCTGGCACACGGCGACCGCGACGCCCCCGGAGTCGGCACCAAGGCCGCCGACGCAGACTTTGCCCACCGCTACGAAAGCACCAAGGCCGATGACGCCATCATGGAGCTGGACGAAGCCTACTTCTGGCACCACTCCCGCACCTTTGACGGCCGGGTTGTCAGCACTTCGGCATGTACGGAAACCGACTGCGAGGAATACTGGGTCACCTTGAGTGACGGCGGCGCCCGCTTCCGCGTGGGCATCGCCACACCGGAACGTACCGATACCTTTGCCGTGGAGCTGTACGACCCGCAAGGCAACCTCGCGGCCTCCGACTCGACCTCCAATCAGTTCAATTCCGAAACCAGTGTCATGGAACCGGCAGCAGGCGCTTGGAGAATCGTGGTCCGGGCAGAAAACGTGAGCAGCGCCTCCTATCGCCTGCGTGCGAAGCTCGAGTCCAGCACCCCGGAATCACACCGCGCCACGTCCTCACGTGACCGGCGGCCGCTGTACCCCAACCTGCGGACGGTCCCACCTTATGAGTTCACCTTTACGGCCCCGCTGAACCCGCTGAACGGGTTGTACCCGCCGGACACCATCAACCCTCCTGCGGAGGTGCTGGGCTACTCCCTGGCAAGCTGCAGCGCGGACGAAGCCGCCCCGCACGCAGCCGGGGGCGCCGAAGCCGTTCATTGTCTGCGCCTCACCTCGGGACCGATCAATGTCGGCGAGGGCATCTACGACATGCGGTTCACGCTGATCGATGACTTCATTGCCGGTACCGCGGAGCTGAATCCCGAAGAAGCGATGTCCCGCCTGGTGGTCGGCGACATGCAGCAGGCCGTGCATTACAGCGATGGCAGCGTGGAACTGGTCCAGGCCGGCACCTACTCCTTTCACCCCACGCACGCCCATTTTCATGACGACTACATCCTGAGCTATTACATCTCCCGCGCCGACCCCAGCAGCGGGCGACTCGAGCGCGTGGGCACGGGCACCAAATCCGGTTTCTGCCCGGCCGACCAGTTGTGGGGCAACTGGCGCGAATTCGAACAGGGCACTGAAAAACCCGGCGGTGACAGCGCCGGCGGCAGCTGTTCTTCGCCGACCAACGGTGTGGTCGGCCTGTCGGTAGGCTGGGGTGATGTATATCGCTGGCAGCGCCCCGGACAGTACGTGGAGTTCGACGGCCTGGGGAACGGTCGCTACGTGATTCACGCGCAGGTGGACGAGAAGAACAACGTCATCGAGTCGGACGAGACCGACAACATCTCCTATGCCTACATCGAGGTCCAAGGGGAGACCATCACCACGCTGGAGCGTGGCTGGGGGATCTCTCCCTGGGACCGCAACAAGGTGGTCTTCACCGGCCCGCACCCCACCCAACGTGAGTCGGACTACGGCAAGCGTGAACAGCCAATGGAGGGCCGCGCGCTGGAGACCAGTGCAGCCGGCGGCGGTTCCCTGAGCTGGAATCTCTTGATCCTCCTGCTCCTGCTGCCCGCCCTGCGTCGCCCCTAAGCGGTTTCTGACCTGCCTGCCCCCGCCTCCCACATGATTTGGCATCGTTCTTGCTGCAGCGCACCACGAGCACACAAATCAAGTGGGAAGGCGGAGTGGCAAAGAAACGTCCGCAGTACAAACTCGCATCGGTGGGACTCAGTGACGGTGATCGCAACGTCCTGGTGTCAGCAATCAATTCCTTTGCCAGCGCGCTGGCCAGCGAGTTCACCTGGTCCGACGCCAACGAGGCCGACATCCACATCGTTGATGTCACCCAATCAGGCACCACCGACTACCCCGTGGTCGTACGCTACACCGGCCGCAAAAACGGGCAGCCCGTTGATATCTGGCGCCCAATCCGCGCCCAGACGCTGATCGACGCGCTCGACGCCGCCAGCGAGCGCGTCGCCGAATACCACTCCTCCGCCTCCCCGGGTGGCAGCACCGTGCGCCGCTATCGCGGCGCCATCGTGGAGGATGCCGGTCGCAGCGCCCCCAGTACCGAGACCGCTGCGCGCAAACCGCGCGGGGTGACATACCGCGGCCACCGTATCGAATAACGCTCGCGCCCTTCCCGCCCCTTCGACAAGGACAGCTTCATGAGAAATCCACGTTTGCTTCGCGGTTTGACCGCCGTTTTGTTGTTGTGGCCCATCGGGGCGCGGGCCGAGGATGCACCGCTGACCGCCCCCGCGGACATCGCCTGGGTGGCGGTGTCTGCCGCGCTGGTGTTCTTCATGCAGGCCGGTTTCGCACTGCTGGAGGGCGGCTCCACGCGGGCGAAGAACGCCACCAACGTGATCATGAAGAACTACGCCGACCTGTGCTTCGGCTTGCTGGCGTTCTGGGTGGTCGGCTTCGGCCTGATGTTCGGCAGCAATCCCAGCGGCTGGTTCGGCACGGACCATTTCGCCATGGACTCCAGCGCCGGCAACGAGGCCGTGTTCTTTATCTTTCAGGCCATGTTCGCCGCAACCGCCGCCACCATCGTTTCCGGTGCCGTTGCGGAACGGATGCGCTTCTGGCCGTACGTGGTCTGCTCCATCGTCATCACCGCGTTCATCTACCCGGTGTTCGGAAGCTGGGTCTGGGGCAGCTTCTATGACGGCAGCGGCTGGCTGGCTGATCGCGGCTTCGTGGATTTTGCCGGCTCAACCGTGGTGCACTCGGTCGGTGGCTGGTGCGCACTGGCGGGCGCCATCGTTGTCGGACCGCGCCTGGGCCGTTTCTCGGCGATGGGCGCAGCGCGCGCGATCCCCGGTCACAACCTGCCTCTGGCGGCACTCGGCGTGTTCGTGCTGTGGCTGGGCTGGTTCGGCTTCAACGGCGGCTCCACCCTGGCCGCCAGCACGGATGTGGGCACCGTGCTGATGAACACTGAACTGGCTGCGGTCGCCGGCGTGATGGGGACACTGGTCATGCTGGTGATCTCACGCCAGCCCATCTCCACCCTCACCACGCTCAACGGTGGGCTGGCTGGTCTGGTGTCCATCACGGCCGGTTGTGCCTCGATCAGCGCCACCTCCGCGGTCATCACCGGTTTCATTGGCGGGGTGGTCATGGTGCTCTCCGCTGCCCTGCTGGAAAAGCTCAAGATCGATGACGTGGTCGGCGCGGTACCGGTGCACGGTTTCGCCGGCGCCTGGGGTACTTTGGCGGCGGGCATTTTCCACGCCGGCGACAGCTTCAACCTGGTGCGCATCGGCACCCAGGCTCTGGGCATCGGCGCGGCGTTCGTGTGGACCTTCAGCACCGCACTGGCATTGTTTCTGGTTCTGAAAATACTGGTCGGTGTTCGCGCCACCACGCTGCATGAGCAACACGGTCTGGACCACACCGAACACGCCGATGTGGGCTATCCCGAATTTCAACCGTCCCTGGCACCGCGGGCAATGTCATGAAAGCGCCGAAATCGGCCAGCTGGTGGCACGCTCTCCCGGACACGCTGATGGCCGCGCTCGGGCCGGTCAAGGGGGAACTGGCCGTCCACTACTGGCAAAGCCACTACGCCAACAAACCGGATTCCGCCGCGATTCCGTTCATGCGCGATGTAGCTGCCGAGTGTGATCTCAGCAGCGCCGAACGCCAGGCGGTGCGCACCGCCATTCACCGCGCCCGCTCCGGCATCACCAACGCGGCACCGCAAAGCGATCAGAAGCTGCTCGCCGGCCGGGTGGTGGCGCGCCACCTGCTGCTGCTGATGCGGCGTGAGATTTTCGCCGAGCCTGAAGTCAGCCAGCGGGAATTCATCGGTGTCTTGACGCAGCAAATGGCACCGGGCAAAGGCCTGCACGAGATGGCTGCGCCGGTACTCGGGTGGCTGGTTCAGGGCGGCAAGATGCCGGAGCTCAGCCTGCCCTCATTGGGGATGGTCGTGCATGCCTGCTATGTCACTGCTTGCAAGGTGCTGGGGCCGGTACGCGGGGATGAAATCCTGACCATGGCGGTAACCAGCGCAAGCAAGTTGCCCGAAGCCCGTCGGTTACCACCCAACGCCCTGATCTACCCCAATCATCCGGCACTGACCTCTGCTTAGTGTCGGGCTCCCAGCCCCTGCCGGCCCGGCAGTGATCAGGCGACGCCGTCCAGAATGCGCAGGAACTCATCAGGCTCCGGTCTGATGCGGTAATTGCTGGTCTGGTCGGAATACACGATGGTGCCCTGGGAGTCGGTGATCAGCACCGTCGGCATCGGTACGTCGCTGTCATAGCCCAGAACCTGCAACCCGAGCGGCAACCCGTTCTCGGCGCAGATGCCCAGCTGCCGCGCCACCTGATTGTTGGCATCCACCAGAAACCGCATCGGCACGTCGAAACGCGCAGCGAGTTTGCGCGTGTGCCCTTCCGGCTGGGGGCTGACCAGCACAACCTGCGCCCCGCGATCGGCAATTTCCCGGTACTGGGTGGCCACCTCACGGATTTGCGCCATGCAGATCGGGCACCAGTTGCCGCGAAAAAACATCCACACGGTGGGCTGCTTGAGCAGCTCGCTGGATTGCTGCACCTGGCCGTCAGCATCTGGCAGTGCAAAGTCGGGCAGACGCTGCCCCGTTGCCAGCACCGCGCTTTCCCGCGCCCCAAACTGGGAAAACCAGAAATCGTAGATAAACAGCCCCAGCACACCGATGGCCGATGCCAGCACCACTTCCCATTGCCCCCCCATCAGGGCACTCCAGGTGCTGCCCACGACGCCCAAGGTCAGCAAGCCCCATAAATGATTGGGTGTGCGCGCCGTAGGCAGGACGAACAGCCGGCCAAAGAACGCGGCCACCGGCAGACTGGCCACCAGGACGCCCACCCAGGGTGACAGCACCGAAGGCGCTTTCACCAGCTGGACGATGGCGGTGATCGCCACCACGAACGCTGCCGACGAATAAACCGAAACAAACGCCGATTTGAAACCGTGCATGAGTACATTCTCCCCACGGGCATGACCCGTCCGTGCAACAAGGCGCCCGATCAACGGTCGCATCGGTTTAAAGTATCACGCACATTTCGGGGGAAACTCACATGCCGACCATCGCGCGCCACCCATTCGCACGCATGGCCTTCGTCGCTGCTGTCATGCTCAGCGCCTGTGCCGAAAAGCCTGAAGAAGAAAAAGAAGAAGCGGAGCCTGCGGTTCCCGTGGCCGTAGCGGTCGTCCAGCGTGGCCCCATCGAGGCGGCTTACAAGGGTACAGCCACGATTGAAGCCGACGCCCAGGCCACCGTGGTGGCAAAAATCTCCGGCATCGTCGAAAAAATCCGCGTCGAAGAAGGCATGGCGGTGAAAGCCGGGGACATGCTGGCCCAGCTGGAACAGGATCGGCTGCAGCTGGAAGTGGCCCGCGCCCGCGCCAACTATCAGCAACTGAAAGCCGAGTTCAGCCGCAACGAACGCATCATCGAACAGAATCTGGTCAGCCGTGAACAATACGACCGCAGTCGCTACGAACTGCAGGCGTCCAAGGCCGCACTCGACCTGGCCGAGCTGAGCTTGCGCGAATCCACCATCCGTGCCCCCATCGATGGCGTGATCTCGGGGCGTCATGTCAAAACCGGCAACTCGGTGCAGGTGAATGCCGCGCTGTTCGATATCACGCACATGGATTCGCTGGAAGCGCAGTTGCACGTTCCCGAGCGCGAAATCCACAAGCTCAAAGCCCAGCAACCGGCGATGATCGCCGTCGATGCATGGCCTGAAGAGACTTTCGCCGGCCATGTGAAACGCATCAACCCGGTGGTTGATCCGACCAGCGGCACGGTCAAGGTTACCGTCGCCGTCGACAATCCCGAAGGCAAGCTGCTCCCCGGCATGTTCGGGCGCCTGCAGGTGCTGTACGACCGCCGCGACAACGTGCTGCTGATACCCAAGGATGCCGTCGTCATTGAAGACGCCACCGCGTCGGTTTTTGTCATCCAGGACGGCAAGGCGCAACGGCGCAACGTCACGCTGGGTTACGACAATGATCGGGACTACGAAGTCCTGGACGGACTCGAGGAAAACGAAAATGTGGTGACCACGGGCCGCGCCAGCCTGAAGGATGGCGCACCGGCCGAAATCGTCAGCGACGAATCCTAGGCGGCCCGCGTGAACGTTCTGCATTTCGCCACGCACCGCCCGGTGGCGGTGAGCATGCTCACGTTGGCGGTGCTGCTGTTCGGCTGGGTTTCGCAAAGCCGCCTCAGCGTCACGCTGCTACCGGATCTCTCCTACCCCACCGCAACGGTTCGAACCGATTACGTGGGCGCCGCGCCGGCAGAGATCGAAACCCTGATCAGCAAACCGGTGGAAGAAGCACTGGGTCTGGTTCGCGGCGTGCGCCGTGTGCAGTCGGTTTCCCGCGCCGGCCAAAGCGACGTCACCCTGGAATTCGACTGGGGTACGCAGATGGACCTGGCGGTGCTGGACATTCGCGAGAAGCTTGACCCGCTGGAACTGCCCAAGGAAGCCGAACGCCCGATAGTCCTGCGCGTTGACCCATCGAGCGACCCGGTCATGCGTTTTGGCCTGTCTGCCGAGGAGGATGCGGCGAACAGCGACGACACGCTGCTGCTGAAGCGTCTGCGCCGGGTTGCCGAGGACAGCCTGCAGAAACCCCTGGAAGCCGTGAACGGTGTCGCCGCCGTCAAGGTCAGCGGTGGTCTCGTGGACGAGGTGCAGATCGAAATGGATCTGGCCAAGCTCGACCAGTTGGAGATCTCCGCGGATTTCATCATCCAGCGGCTGAACCAGGAAAACGTCAATCTTTCCGGCGGACGCGTGGACGAAGGCACCCTGGCCTACCTGGTGCGCACGCGGAACCAGTTTGGTTCGCTGGCCGACATGGAGCAGCTGATCCTGCGCAACGATGGCGGCAGGCAGATCCTGTTGCGCGACGTCGCGCGTGTACTTCCGGGCTTCAAGGAACGCACCGCGATCATCCGCATCGATGGGCGCGAAGCCGTGGAGCTGGCGATCTTCCGCGAGGGAGATGGCAACACGGTGGCCGTGGCCAAGGGCGTGAACCAGCGCCTGGAGGTGCTGAAGAAATCCCTGCCCGCGGACATGCAGCTCACGCCGCTGTATGACCAGTCCACCTTTATCGAAGACGCGATCTCCGGGGTGCTGCAGGCCGGCATCCTGGGTGGGCTGCTGGCCGTGCTGGTGTTGTATCTGTTCCTGGCTGACGCCTGGGCCACGCTGGTGATCGCGCTGGCCATCCCGGTATCCATCATCGCCAGTTTCATTTTGATGTACAGCGCCGGTCTCAGCCTTAACATCATGTCTCTGGGGGGATTGGCGCTGGCCATCGGCCTGCTGATCGACTCCGCCATCGTGGTGCTGGAAAGCATCGCGCGGCGTCTGCAACACGGGGAGGACCGGGTCGTCGCCGCCCAGAGCGGCACCCGCCAGGTGGCGATGGCCATCACCGCCTCCACCCTGACCACCATCGCCGTCTTCTTTCCGATGGTCTTCGTCGAAGGCATTGCCGGGCAGCTGTTCGCCGATCAGGCGTTGGTGGTCTCCGGCACCCTGCTGATTTCGCTGATCGTCGCGCTGACACTGATCCCCATGCTGGCCTCGCGCCAGCGCGAGCCACGCCCCCTGCAGCCCGCCGCGCCGGTTGCCGATGGCAAGCTGCCACGGCGCGCCATCAGCCATGTGCGGGTGGTTTTGCTGGAGCTGCTGCCGAGCTTGTTGCTGCGCCTGCCGGTCTATGCCTTTCGTCTGCTCGCCGGGCTGACGGGACTGATTTTCCGGCCGCTGGCGCAGCTCTTTCGGGCCGGCTACAGCCGGCTGGAAGCGGCCTACGAACCTCGTCTGGACTGGGCTTTGAACCATCGCGGCCTGATCGTGCTGCTGGCCTTGCTGATATTCGGCGGCAGTGTGTCTTTGGTGCCCCGCCTAGGCGCCGAGTTGCTGCCGGCCATGTCGCAAGGCGAGTTCCGCGCCGACCTGACTCTGGACACCGGCACCCCCCTGGAACGTACCGACGCCCGGGTGCGGGCGCTGCAGCAGGATCTTGCCGACACCCCCCATCTGCGCACCAGCTACTCGGTGGCCGGCACCGGCAACCGGCTTGATACAGACCCGGATTCCGGTGGCGAAAACACCGCCGTACTCAACCTGGTGCTGGATGCGCCCGATGAAGCCACCGAAGCACAGGTGATGCAGGCCGTACGCGAAAGATTATCCGGCGCTGCCGGCATTCAATACCGCTTCAGTCGGCCCACGCTGTTCAGCTTCAAGACGCCGCTGGAAATAGAACTCGCCGGTTACGACCTCGAGGCGCTGGACCTGTACGCGAATCAGATTGCCAAACGCATGCAGGCGAACGCCATGTTCACCGACGTGGAAAGCAGCCTCAGTGAAGGCCAGCCCGAAGTACAAATCCGCTTTGATCAGGCTCGCGTAGCCTCGCTGGGGCTGGAGGTGCCGGCACTGGCCGAGCGTGTGGTGCAGGCCATGCAGGGTCGGGTTGCGACTCGCTATCGCATGCGAGATCGCGAGATCGACGTGCTGGTTCGCGCCGCGCCCACCCAGCGCGCCAGCATTCAGGACCTGCGCGAACTGGTCATCAACCCCGAGGCCGCGGCGCCGCTGACGCTGCAGGCCGTCGCCGATATCACGCTGGGCACCGGCCCGGCGGAGATCCGCCGCATCGATCATCAGCGGGTCGCCGTGATTGAGGCCAACCTCACCCAGGGCAGCCTCAGCGACGCCGTAGCCGAGTTGCAGACCGTGCTCGACGGACTGCGCCTGCCACCGGGGATGTCTGCCAGCGTGACCGGGCAGAGCGAAGAAATGGAGGTGTCCTTTGCCTCGCTGCAATTCGCACTGGGGCTGGCCGTTTTTCTGGTGTACCTGGTCATGGCCTCGCAGTTCGAATCGCTGGTGCAGCCTTTCGTCATTCTGCTGAGCATCCCGCTTGCCGCCATCGGCGCCATCCTCGGTCTCTACCTGACCGGAACCGTCATCAACGTGGTGGTACTGATCGGCCTGATCGTGCTGGCCGGCATCGTGGTGAACAACGCGATCGTGCTGATCGACCGCATCAACCAGTTGCGGGCGGAACAGCAACCCCGACGCCAGGCGATTCTGCACGCCGGACGCGAGCGCTTGCGGCCCATTCTGATGACCAGCCTGACCACCATCCTCGGGTTGTTGCCGATGGCGGTGGCCACCGGCCAGGGCGCCGAACTGCGTGCCCCGCTGGCCATTACCATCATCGGCGGCCTGCTGGTATCCACGCTGCTGACGCTGTTCCTGATCCCGGTGGTCTACAGCTTGTTCGACCGGCAGGGTGATCCCGTGGCCGATTCGGCCACCGAGGCAGGAGCCGACTGAGCGATGCGTATCACCGACCTCGCCCTGAGCCGGCCGGTGACGGTCAGCATGTTTTTTGTCTGCATGATCGTCATCGGGCTGGTCGGCAGCCAGCGCCTGCCGCTGGAGTTTCTTCCCGACATTCGCTTCCCCGGCTTGTGGATTCAGATTCCCTATCGCAACTCCTCACCCGAGGAAGTCGAACGCAGCATCACCCGCCCGGTTGAGGAAGCGGCCGCCACCCTCACCGGGGTCAAACGCATGTTTTCCGAATCCCGGGAAAACGGAACCGGCATGTGGGTGGAATTCGGCTGGGACGAAGACACCACCATCAAAGGCGTGGAAGCCCGCGACAAGATCGACGCCATCCGCAATCAATTGCCGGATGAAATGGGCCGGGTGCAGATCTTCAAGTTCAACGCCTCCGACGCGCCGATCATGACAGTGCGGATTTCCGCCGACCGGGACCTGTCGCAAGCCTTCGACATGCTCAACCGCAACCTCAAGCGCCGGGTGGAACGCCTGGCCGGGGTCTCGCGTGTCACGCTGTATGGCGTGGAGCCCAAGCAGGTGCGCATCGAGCTGCTGGCCTCCCGCATTGCCGCCCACGGCATTGATGTACGGGAACTGGGGCGCAAACTGGCCGGAGCCAACTTCGCTCTGTCCGCCGGTGACATCCGCGATGGCGGCCAGCGTTTTTATTTGCGGCCACAAGGCCGTTTTGAATCGCTGGATGAAATCAGCAACTTCGTCATCACCCGCGAGGGGTTGCGGCTGGGCGACGTCGCCCGCGTGCAGTATCTCGACCCCGTCCCCACCTATGGCCGCCACCTGAACCAGCGCTATGCCGTAGGGCTGGATGTGTTCAAGGAAACCGGCGCCAACATGGTGGATATCGCCCAGCGGGTGCTGGCGGAAATCGACCAGATCGAGAAATTGCCGGAGATGGCCGGCATCAGCCTCTTCGTCATGCAGAACCAGGCTGACGACGTCACCAAATCGCTGCGTGAGCTGCTGATGTCCGGTCTGTTCGGCGCCCTGTTGTCGCTGGTGGTGCTGTACGCCTTTCTGCGCGATTGGCGGATGACGCTGATCGTGACCTCCGCCGTGCCCATCTCGCTGCTGATGACACTGGGGGCCATGTACTTCCTGGGCTTCTCGCTCAACATCCTCACGCTGATGGGTTTGATGCTGTCGGTGGGCATGCTGGTGGACAACGGCGTGGTGGTCACCGAAAGCATCTTCAACGAGCGCGGGCGTGAAGGCCAGGACGCTCGCGAAGCCACCTTGCGTGGCTGCCGCGCGGTTGCGCTGGCGGTGGCTGCCGGCACGCTGACGACGGCCATCGTGTTTCTGCCCAATGTCTTTGGTGAACATGACGACATTTCCATCTTCATGAGCCATGTCGCGATCACCATCTGCATTTCACTGGCCGCGTCATTGCTGGTCGCACTGACGCTGATTCCGCAATTGACCTCGCGGCTGCGCATCCGCCCCAACGAAGCCCGGCGTCAGGCCTCGGCCTTTCGCCATCGCTACGAAGCCCTGCTGCGCTGGACCCTGGCTCACGGTGGCTGGAGCGCGCTGATCATCTTCGGCATCATCGCCAGCGTGGCGATACCGATGAAGATGGTGTCCTTCGACATGTTCCCCAACGAGAACAGCCGCCAGTTGTTCCTGCGCTACAACCTGAATGCGCAGTACGCCCTGAGCGAGGTCGAAGCGTCGGTCAACAAGATCGAGAACTACCTGTTCGCGAACCAGAAGGAACTGGGCATCGAATCGGTCTACAGCTACTTCGACATCGGCGTGGCGCAATCCACCATTCGCTTACTGGACGAAGAATCGCGTCCGCTGCCCCCGGACGAGGTGAAGCAACGCATCACCGAGGAATTGCCGAAGATTCCGATCGGCATGCCCAGCTTTGACCAGAACCGCAGCGGCAGCCGGCAACAGCTCGCGGTGCGGGTGTCCGGCGAGCAGACCGAACAGCTGCGGGAAACCGCTTTTGAGGTCTCGCGCGTGCTGCAGACGGTGCCGGGGCTCCGCGATGTGCGCGTGGACTTCGCGGCAGCCGACTGGGAGGTGCGGGTTCAGGTCGACCGCGACCGGGTGCAGCAGAACGGGCTCGACAGCCAGACGGTGGCCGAAACGATCGCCACTGCGATGCGCGGCCAGGAGTTGCGCCCGTACCAGACCTTAACCGGCGAGGTGGATCTGCTGCTGCAGTTCTCGCGGGATGACCGGCGCGATCTGAACCAGCTGCTGAATCTGCCGATCCGCACCCCCGACGGACGGCTGATCGCGCTGTCATCGCTGGCGACCCTCAGCAACGCCGACGTGCCGGGAATGATTCGCCGCGAGAACCGGCAGACCTCGCTGAACATCCAGATGGCCACCGACGACATCACGCCGGAAGAAGCGAAAAAACGCATCAAGCCGGTGCTGGATGAACTCACGCTGCCCGCAGGCTACTCCTGGGATTTCGGTCAGGCCTTCGATGAGGACGCCGAGCAGGCCGCGACGATGCTCATCAACATGTTGCTGGCCCTGGCCTGCATCTACATCGTCATGGCGGCATTGTTCGAAGCGACATTGGCGCCGGCGGCCATCATCACCGGTGTGATCTTCAGCTTTATCGGCGTCTACTGGTATTTCTTCCTCACCGCGACCACCTTCTCGTTCATGGCGATGATCGGGATGCTGTTGCTGATGGGCATCGTGGTGAACAACGGCATCGTGATGATCGACCATGTCAGCCAGCTGCGCCGTCAGGGCATGCCCCGCGAGGCGGCACTGCTGCTCGGCGCCGGGGATCGTCTGCGCCCGATTCTGATGACGGCCGGCACCACGGTGCTGGGCATGGTGCCGCTCAGTCTGGGCGACGCCAGCGTGGGCGGCGACGGGCCGCCCTATTACCCGATGGCGCGCGCCATCATCGGCGGCTTGTCGTTCTCGACCGTGGTGTCACTGATCCTGCTCCCCAGCATCTATATCTGGATGGATGACCTCGGTCATTGGGGGCGCCGGGTGCTGGGCCGCGCCCGGGGCTTGCCGGTTCCGGCCGCAGAGTCCCCCACCGAAGCTACGGCGACATCAACCCCCGTCTAGCCGCCAGATGGATTGGGTGAGGTCGCGTTGTGCCCTCTGTGCCAGCCGCGTACCGGCAAAGACCAGCACGCCCTGATCCACGGCCGGCCAGGTATTGACGCCCGGCGACATCAGCAGGTCCGCCTCGCCCCAGCTCTCGCCATTGAAACGGCTGCGCATGACCCGCCAGCGCCAATCGGCAGCCCGGTTGTCGTACCACACCGCTTCGATCGCGCCGTTGGCCGTGATGCCCAGCCGCGGATACTGGCTCATGTGCTCCGCAGACTCGGCAATTGCCGAAACATCATCGGTCGCCGACCAGCTGCGACCACCATCCACCGAGGTCGACCAGCGGATCGACAGGTTGGCGCCGGCAGCCCGCATTTCCTTGCTGTCCCACACCACCATCAACCGGCCATCGGGCGCGAAAGCGGCATCCGGATGGGAATCGAAACGCTCGTCACTGCCAAGCAGCTGCAGTTCCGACCAGGTGCCTTCGGCATCCCGCACCACAACGCCGATGTCGTAGTTGTCCGCTTCGGTGGAGTTGTCCTCCCCGGTGATCGGCTGGCTGGTCCACAGCGGGTCCGGGTCCAGCCGGTTGTCCTGGAAGACCACCGCGATACGCCCGGCGCTGTCCACGGCCACACGCGGCCAGACCGACGCCGGATAGATCGCGCTGCGCGTATCGATGCCGTCGTAGGGCACGATGGATTTGCCCGCCGCTGAAAGATTCTGCGGCTCGCCGGCCTCGCCCAGGACCTGCACCATCACATCAAAAGCGCGCTCCGCGGCGATTTCCTGCCATACCAGCACCGGGCGCCCATCCGGCAGCAAGGCCAGATCCGGTTTCTCGGCCCTGCCGGCCAAGGCACGCACCAGGATTTCCGGCTCCCAGGTGGCGCCATGATCGCCGGAATGACGCAGATAGATGGCCGGCCGGCGTGGGATCTGCCCGGCGCGCTCGTCCTGCCAGGCCACCCAGACATCCGCCCCGGAGGTCACCACTTTGGGGAAGCGTGCGGCCTGACTCTCGGGCGCCAGATCGCGCTCGACCGCATCCGGCTCCGCGTACACCACGTGGGTACCCGATGCGCTGTGCTTCTCCGCCACCACGTGCACCTTGGCGCCGCTGACGGCAACGTCCGGAAAGGCGTAAAACTCGCCAGCTTTGCCCAACACGGCCACCGCGCCATCGTCCACGCCGATATCCGCGGGCACGGGCTCGGCTCCCCGTGCTTGCGCCAGCCGTGGCCCGACAAAAATCGGCGCCGAAATCGCACGCCGCTCGTCGGTCCCGGTATCCGGTTGCAACAGCACGGTGGGGTCGTCCAGGGCCGATGTATCCACGGAATCCACCTCACCGGGCCCGCGCACCTCGGCATAGAACCACTGATCGCTGCCGTCGGTCGTGACCGGAATCTCGAATTGCGCATCCAGCGCGGTGATGGGAAAACTGGCGATCACGCCGGACTCACCGCCCGGGCTGGCGTGCACCAACAAGGTGGCGCCCAGACCATTTCTGATTCTTGCACGCAGCACGCCCGCAGTCGCTGTCGGCGCCACCACTTCATCGCCGTTAATCGCCTCGAAAACCTGATCGCCGTCGAAATCGCCACTCAGGGTCACGAAGGGCGTGGCGAGCTCCCGCACATTGACGCTGACCCGTCCGGCGCGCAGCGCCCGGATCACTCCGCGTTCGGTCAGCTGCGGTGCAAACACATGGGTCACCGGGGTACCGGGGCCGGCGATCTTCCACAGCTCGCGAAAGTGGTTGTCCGAGGCCCCCACACCGGCAAACCGAAAACCGCGATTCCATTGCGCTTCGGCATACAACAGTTCGCGTTCGATCCCCGAGCCCTTGTTCCACACTTCCACCGTATCGGCGCCAACAGCATTCGCCCGCTCGTTGAGCGTGTTGTCGTCGTTCATGTGGCCGTCATCGGGGTGGTTGTGCGACCAGGCCGCCCCCTGAGCGTGGGCATCCCAAATTGACGTCTGCAGGCGTGACCATTCCGGACGCCCCTCGGGCACGCTGCCCTGAACGATGCTGTCCACCGCACCCAGCGGGTTGGCATGCGGGCTGCCGTTGGCCTCTTCCCCCGGAATCAACAGCAGATCGGACGACTCCCACAGCGGGTCGTAGTGCTGTGCATAGGTGCGGTGGTCGGTCAGGGGCAACCACTGCAGCCCCTGCGTCGCCGCTTCACCAATCTGATCGGCCACCGAGACATTCGCCGGACCGCGCTGATCCAGCAATTGCCGCGGCCCGGAGCCATCCGAGGAGTGATCGGTATGGACGTGCATGTCGCCGCCGTACCAATCCCCCGCTGGCGCGGCCGCCGCTGGCTGCGCATCGGCGGGTTCGCTCGCTGCGGGCGCGTCGTAAGACGAGGCCGTCGCACCCGTGCGTCCACCGGTCAGATCACAGGCTGCCAACAGCAACAGACTTCCCCACCCCAGGGCGATTCCGATTGTTCTCATTTAGGTGCATGGCCGCAAAAAAGCTGCACCATGCTAGCGCATTCACATGACGGTTCTGTGCACGTTCGCTGAGCCTGCGCACCCAGATGGCTCATAATGGGTAGCGCCCATGACGGGCCGACCATTGCGTGCCTTGGCCAGCTTGCCGGCGCGTATAGACAGCAGCCCTGCAGGGCACCGAGGAGACAATATGCACACCCATCGTTTTGCCGCATTGGTCGGCGTCTTAGCAATGCTTGGCGGATGCAGCGCCAGTGGGGGAAGAGATGGGTCCGACCCGGCGGGCTGCGTTGCCGATTGCGAAGTCACCGAGCCCCCTGCCTCCCTGGATGCTGAACTGCTGGCGCCGGCGTTGGAATCCGTGCTTCGCGGCTGCGATGTGCTCGACCCGCACTACTGCATGTTCCCCTTCCCGAACGATTTCTTCACCACCGCCGCGGATACCGATACCGGCAAACAGCTCAACCTGAACCCTGCCGGAATGCCGCGGAACGTGCTCGGCAAACCGCTGGACCCCACCGAGTGGAACCGCAATGACGGCTTCTCCCCCGGCTCGTTGATCGAAGCCCGGATTCCCGGTTTGTCTTTTGATGATGCGCTCTACCAGACCGATAACCGGGTCATTCCGCACCTGATTCAGATGCAACGCTCGTTGAACCCCCGCTCCGCCGTGGTGGTGATCGACGCCACACCCACGCTCCCCGGCAGCGACGCCGCCAACCCTCTGTATGGCAAACAACATCTGGTCTGGGCGGAAATCGATGCTAACACCACCGCCGGCACCACCTGCTCCACCACCGCCCCCCTCGAACTGGTGGGCGACCTGGGCGGCATCCAGCAGGTCGAAGACTTTGCCGCCGCGCTGCAGGACCTGTGCAGCGCGGTGCCTGATCCCCTGGCCAATGACCCGCTGAACGATCCCGGCCCGGCCTTGCTGATTCACCCCGGCATCAACCTGGAGGAAGGCCATCGCTACATCGTGGCGCTGGTGGGCCTGCGGGATGCCGACGGCAACCGCATCGCGCCCTCGCCCGGATTTCAGGTCTACCGCGATGCAATCCCCAGCCAGATTCCGATGATCGAAGACCGGCGGGCGCACATGGAAGACCTGTTTGCGGAGCTGGAGGCTTCCGAAGCCGACCTGACCCGCGAAGAGCTCACGCTGGCCTGGGACTTCACCGTGGCCAGCGAGCGCAACCTGACCGAGCGCGTACTGCACATGCGCAACGTCGCGTTCGCCGAGTACCTGCCCACGGTGGGCGGAGTCCCCGAGTTCACCATCGACGACGTGGAAAATTTCCCGCTGGATGGTGATGACTGCCTCGGCAGTGCCGCCGATGACAACGACCCCGGCCGGGGTGACCGCAACACCGAAAACTGCCTGGGCCGCCGTGTGGTGGGGACCATCACCGTGCCCAGTTTCATGACCAACTATCACCTGGAGGACCCGCCCTCCAACCCGATCACCGATACCGCCCCGGTACCGGTGACGCAGTATGTGGGGGGCCGCCTGTATTACGACCCCCTGGACGGCGACGACCTGCCGGACATCAACCCGCTGACTCCAACCGAAACTTTCGTCTTCACCTGCAACATCCCCCGCTCGGCCTTCGGCGGCGCGGTGGACCCGACGCAGGCGACCACGGTCAATCCCACGCGCATGTCGCTGTACGGCCACGGGCTGCTCGGTAGCCAGGCCGAAGGCCGTGGCCAGGCGCAGCTGAAGCGTTTTGCCAACGAGCACAATTTCAGCTTCTGCATGACCGACTGGGTGGGGATGTCCCATTACGACCTCGCCAATGTCGCCACCGTGCTGCTGGACATGTCCAACTTCCCGACGCTGGCCGACCGTGTGCAGCAGGGCTTTCTGAACATGATGTTCCTGGCCCGGCTGATGGCCGACGCCAACGGCTTTGCCGCGGACCCGGCATTCCGTCACAACGACCAGTCCCTGCTGGATACCGCCAGCGGTGTTTTTTATGACGGCAATTCCCAGGGCGGCATCATGGGCGGCGCCCTGGTGGCCATCTCGCCGGATATCCAGCGCGGCACTCTGGGCGTGGTGGGCATGAACTACTCCACGTTGCTTTCTCGCAGTACCGACTTCGCCCCCTACGGCGCGCTGTACTACAACGCCTACCCCGAATCGCTGGACCAGCAGTTCGTGTTCTCGCTGATCCAGATCCTGTGGGACCGCGCGGAAAACGATGGCTACGCTCAGCATCTGGGCGACGGTGTCACCCGCAATGCCCGCGTGGGGCTGGCCAACCGCCCACTGCCCGGCCTGCCGGATGGTGCCTACGATGAAGCGCTCGGCCCCTTCAACCCGGCCATCGCGCGCATGCCCGAAAAGCAGGTCCTGCTGCACCCGGCCTTTGGCGATCATCAGGTCACGCATTGGAGTGCACTGGTGATGGCACGCACGGTGGGCGCCAACGGTGGTGACGCCTATTTCCGTCGCCCCGCAGATGCCGGAAGTGCGGATGGGACGGTCGTCCATACCTATGCCACCCGCGATGAGTATCTGGCGCAACGCGACCCGGACGCCGAAGACTTTTTCAGCCTGGGTGATCTGGATTACGCGAACCCGGCGGCGATTGCCGGCTCGGCGATCGTGATGTGGGATGAGGGCAAAACCGATGTTCCTCCGCTGGATAACACCTACCCGGACACCGATCCCTATGACCCGCACGAGTATCCGCGGCGTACCGTGGCGGCCCGCTGTCAGAAGGCACGCTTTCTGCGGGTTGATGGACGCGTGGTCTACACCGACAATCTGAACAATCACAACACCGTGGCCTGCCCCACCGTGGACGGTAGCGGTGCCGCTTTCACTCCCTGACGATCGGCTCCATGTTCAAACTGCGCCTGACTCGTCCGCTGCGTAAACCGTTGCAGCGGGTATTCCTGCTGTGTGCACTCCTGGGCCTGGCGGCCACGGCGCAGGCGCGTGAATCGCTACTGGTCGACAGCCTGCCGCCAGAACTGCAGCTGCGGGACGTATCCGCAGCGGTCAACGATGTGTTGGCACGGAACCGCTGGCGCATCCTGCCCGGTACCCCGGCCCGCATCCACGCGCAATTCCAGGATCAGCGCACGATCTGCCGGGTGGCCATTCAGTTGCGTTCGGCCGCCCTGTATCTGGAGGACGACTGCCGCCAACCCGGCGTCGCCGGCAACTGGATCGATACCGCCGAGCGGCGCGCCATCCCCGAGGCCTGGTTGCGGCCGCTCCGGCAGGAACTGCGCGTGCGCTACCCTCGCCCCACACTTCCCCCACCCGGCTCATCCTGAGCCGCCCGCAGGAGACCCACCGTGAAACCTTCCTTCCTGATCGCCGCGTTGCTCAGCACCGCAACATTGATGCCGATGGTTGCTGTGGCGTCTCCACTGCAGGCCGCGCTGGCCAACCCCCAACGCGACGCGAGTGACCAGGAGCGCGACCGCCGGGATCGCCCCGAAGTGACCCTGCCGCTGTGCAACCTGCAGCCCGGTGACATGGCCGCGGATCTGTTTGCCGGCGGGGGTTACTACAGCGAATTGCTGAGCCACATCGTAGGCAGCGAGGGCAAAGTCCTCCTGCGCAACAACGCCCCCTACGCGGCATACGCGGCCAAGGCGCTGGAGAAACGGGCGCTGGCGTCCCGCTTCCCCAACGTGGACAACCAGATCGTGAACAACGAAGACCTGCGCTTGCCGGCCCAGGGGTTGGATGCGGCGCTGCTGATGATCACGCTGCACGATCTTTTCTATGCCGACCTGGAAACCGGCTGGGAAAAAATTGACGTCGCCGACTTTCTGGGCCAGATCCACGCCGCGCTGAAGCCCGACGGCTGCTTTCTGGTGGTGGACCATGTGGCCGCACCGGGTGCAGCGGATGAGCAGGCGAAAACGCTGCACCGGATTGAGCCTTCCTATGCGCGCCAGGTGGTCGAAGCCGCCGGCTTCGAGCTGGTCGCCACATCAGACGTTCTGGCCAATCCGGAAGATGACTACAGCTTGAGCGTCTTCGACCCGGCCATCCGCGGCCGTACCGACCGCTTCGTTCAGATCTATCGCAAGGCGCCCCCGATCGCCAATCGCTTTTACTACCGCTGGTAGCGATCCGCGGCTCGTCGAACGCTCAGCCCCGACAGGGCCAGGTGAAATCCTGCCCGGCTTCATAGACGTCGGACTGAATCGAAAATAGGCCCAGCAGCGTATCGAAAATGTTGTCGTGACTGAGCGGATCGGCCATGTGTTGCTGCAGGCAGCCGTGGCTGAGGAACCCGGTCTCCTGCTCAGCCGGTGAGGTCCACACCAGCATGGGCACATGACGCTGCGCCTCCGGTGCCAGCACATTGGGCAACCCGTGCAGATAGGTCCCGTTTTCGCCCAGGCTTTCGCCGTGGTCGGAGACATACAGCACGATGCTGTTCGCACCCGTCGCGGCCTCATGCTCGATCACGGTGTTGAGGAACTGATCCAGGTACCGCACCGTGTTGTCGTATGCATTGACCACCTCTTGCTGCGTGCAGTTCTGCACGTCTTCACGCCGGCAATCCGGGGTGAAGTAACGCATCGAATCCGGGTAGCGATGGAAATAGGCCGGACCGTGACTGCCCACCGTGTGCAACACCAGTAACTCGTCGTGCCGTGGGGGCGCGTCGGGGAGATAGGCGATCAGCGACGTATCCAGGCAGGCCGGTGGCTTGCAATGCGCCCCGTTCGCATCCTGCGCGATGGTGACGGATGGAACCCGTGAGCACACGCCGTGGCACTTGTCGTTGTTTTCGACCCAGCTCACCTCAATCCCGGCGTGTTGCAGTACATCCAGCACGTTTTCCTGGGCACGGGCTTCCTTGCGCTGGAAATGATCCGCGTTCAGCCGCGAAAACATGCACGGTACGGAAGCGGCCGTGTAGGTCGCGCAGCTGGTGACATTCACGAAACTCAGCAGATCGGCGCGGGCTGCCAGCATTGGCGTGGTCGGTCGTGTGTAACCGTTGAGCTGCAGATGATCCGCGCGAACCGTTTCACCCACTACAAAAATGACCCGCAGCGGCTGGTGCACTGCGCCAGCGTACGCGGCGCGGGCGTCCATTCCCAGCAGCGCGACCGCCGTCTGGCCCGCCCCTTCGCCGAACCGGGATTTGGTTTCGCGGTACAACGCGTACAGGGGAAAGGTGGGATTCACCAGCATGCGCACATCGCGGTGCTGACGCCCCCAGAACGACAGGGTACGGTATTGCGGCAGCACCACGGCCAGCAACAGCAACACCAGCATGGCAATCAGGCCGGTGCGCTGCAGCGCTCCACGGAGTATTCGCCGCTGTTTCAGGGGAACCCGCAGCACCCACAGGGCCGGCACTATTCCGCTGATCAACACCCAGGACACGACTCCCGGAGTCATCAGGTCAACGGCCTCGCCCGGGTTGGTTTCCAGCACGCTGGCAATCATTCCCCGGTCGAACACGGTGCCATAGGCGTCCATATAAAAACTGCACAGGGATGCGGCGACGATCAGCAATGCCAGCACCGGCCGGAACAGACGCCCCGGGGTGAGCAGCCCGAGTACAACAGTCAATATGGTGACCAGGGCCATGCCCACCGCGACCAGCCCGAACAGCGCACGGACGCCTTCCAGGCCCAGAGTGGCGCTAGCGTGTTGCCACAGGCTTAGGTTGTGCACGATCGCCAGATAGGCCACCACCGTCAGCAGTACCGTTTCGCGCTCGCGCGGCTGCCACAGCCACTGGGCGAGCCGATGCCGGCTTGCGACTGTCGCGGCATCCGGCGATGTGGCGGTGATCTCTTTATGCAACTGGGCCATGCGCGGAGGATGCAACGCGTGGGGTTAGCAGTCAGTTAAGCGCGGTGCCCCAGACTGCGCCGCCCTGCGAGCCCGCAGTGGCAACCTCTACGCTGGCTGACGCAGCTCTTCGGTCAGAAAATCCAGCATGGCCCGCACCTTGGGCGACACGTGCTTGCGGCTGGGGTAGACCGCGTGAATGCCGAAGCGCTTCGAGGCGTAAGCCGGCATCAGTTCGATCAGGGATCCGGCCTGCAACTCGGCGCCGACCAGAAAGTCCGGCTGCAGTATCACCCCCTGGTGCGCCAATGCGGCCGCGACGCAAGTTTCCCCGTTGTTGCTCACCAAGCGGGGGCGAACCCGAACGCTGACTTCGCCTTCGGGACCGTTGAAAAGCCACTCGCCGCCCCCGGCCCAGTAGCTGTAGCCGATGGTCAGATGCACGGCGAGCTCCGCCGGATGCTGCGGCGAACCCTGCCGCTGCAGGTACTCCGGCGACGCACACAGGACAACCCGGGTTTCGGCCAGCTTTCGACTCACCAGACTGGAGTCGCGCAGGGTGCCTATGCGAATGGCCATGTCATAACCTTCTTCCAGCAGATCCACCAGCCGATCCGCGAGCGTGATCTCCAGCCGCACCTGGGGATGCTGCTGCTGGAAGCGGCCCCAGCATTCGGCCAGCCGGCGGATTCCAAATGACACCGGCGCATTGACCCGGAGTACCCCCTGCACCGCCTGCCCGCGCGCACTCAGTTCGGCTTCCGCCTCCTGCAACGCGTCGAGCAGTTCGCGGCACCGGCGCAGAAATATCTGGCCTTCGTCAGTCAACGACAATCGCCGCGTGGTGCGCTGGATCAGGCGCACGCCCAAATGATTTTCCAACTCGCTCACATGGCGGGACACGGCGGCTTTGGAGATTCCCATCGCATCGGAAGCACCGACGAAACTACCGGCATCGTGCACGGCGACGAAGGTCTGCATGGCGTGGAATCTATCCATTGTTCCGAATTTTGTAACAGTTATTTGCGTTTATGCCTATTTATCTTCAGTCACGCAACTCATAACCTGTGGTCACTCCGCTGATGCACCCTTCAGCGGTCCCTCCACACCACAGGAAACCCACCATGAACACCGCCATTCAGAAAACCCTCGCAACCTCCCCCAGTTGGGGCCCGCTGGCCCTGCGCCTGCCGCTGGGCATTATTTTCGCCGCCCACGGCGCCCAGAAGCTGTTTGGCTGGTTTGGCGGCTACGGTCTCGACGGCACCGGCCAGTGGATGGCGTCCATCGGCCTGGAGCCCGGCTTTTTGATGGCTCTGCTGGCCGGCGCCGCCGAGTTCTTCGGCGGGTTGGCCCTGATCGCCGGCGTGCTGGTGCGGCCCGCATCCGCAGTACTCGCTTTCACGATGCTGGTGGCGATTTTCAGCGTACACATCGGCAACGGCCTGTTCATGAGCAACAACGGCATTGAATTCGGGCTTGCGTTGCTGGCGGGTTCTGTCTCTCTGCTGTTTACCGGTGGCGGCCGAGCCTCGCTCGACTCCGCACTGGCGCCAGGCTCCTGATCCCTTTCTTCGCGGCCATCAGCGTGCGTGCCGACTCCCCCGGCCACGCACGCTGATGCCGCGCTTTGGCGGCGACTGCCGCAGCCAGCCCCTCTTCAGAACCGGAAATACCCATGCTCGTCAAAGGAAAATGGACGGACGAATGGCAGCCCATCCAGTCCAGCGATGAAGCCGGGCGCTTTCTGCGCCAGCGCTCTTCGTTTCGACATCGCCTCGGGGTGGGTGCCAATGACCCCTTCCCCGTCGCCGCGAACCGCTATGTGCTGTACATCGCCTATATCTGCCCCTGGGCCAGTCGCGCACTGATCGCACTGCGCCTCAAAGGCCTGGAGACTGTGATTCCGGTAATCGCGGTCGACCCGCGCCTGAGTGAACAGGGGTGGGCATTCACCGGCGCCATGGGCACCGATCTGGATGCGGAAACCCAGGCCCGCCACCTGCACCAGCTGTACACCCGCGCCGACGCCGACTTCACCGGGCGCGCTACCGTTCCCGTGCTCTGGGATCGCCACACCCACACCATCGTCAACAATGAGTCGGCAGACATCCTGCAGATTCTGAACCGGGATTTCTCCCCCCTGGCCCGCACCACCATCGACCTGCGTCCGCCGGAGCGGGAGGATGACATCGAGCAGTGGAATCAGCAGCTGTACACCGATTTCAATAACGGGGTTTACCAGGCCGGTTTCGCCAGCACGCAAGGCGCATACGATGAGGCGGTGGATCGCGTATTTGCCACACTGGATACGCTCGAGCGGCATCTGCAGTCGCGCGAGTGGATCGTCGGCGAAACGCTTACCGAAACCGATATCCGCGCGTTCGTCACGCTGATCCGTTTTGATCTGGCGTATTACGGCCTGTTCAAATGCAACCGTCAGCCTCTGGCCGCTTACCCTGCCGTGCTGCGTTATCTGCAACGTCTGCTGCAGATCCCCGCTTTCGCCGCCAGCGTCAAACCCGATCACATCAAGGCCGGCTATTACTCCATTCGCGCACTTAACCCCCGTGGCATCGTTCCCGACGGCCCCCGGCTGGCGTATTTAACTGCTGCAGGTCATTGATCAGTAATGACGCGGCGACGTTTGTGATTATTTTCACACCCCCCGAAAACCCTACCATCGCATAATCTGCCGGTGAACCTTGCCATCGCACCTGGAGTAAGCGATTAAAAACTACGTACATGTGCTGCTGGTCACGGCAGATGATGCCGTTGCGTCCGCAATCCAGTCGGCTCTGCATGCAGCCAACGCGGAAGCTCATCGGGCCACCAGCGCCAAAGATGCCATCGCCCAGGGCGGCAGCCTGGAACAACGCCTGGACATGGTGCTGACCGACTGCCACTTGCCAGACTCCGATGGCGTCGCGGTAATGAATCATTTCCGCCAGTTTCTGGACATCCCGGTGGCGGTTTTCTCGCAGGAGCCAACGCTGGAAAAAGCCGTGCGCGCCTTTCGCATGGGCGCTCTGGATTTCCTGCCGGACCCGACCGATGCGACCGACATCGCCAACCTTGTCCAGCGCGTCGCGCGCATTCACGCCAAGCAGGTGGAGCTGATCACCTCATCGGAATCCGGAGGCGGCGTGAACGAGGCCGTCAGCATGGCCATGCCGAGCGATCCCAGCCTGGTGTCGGTCGTTACACGGCGCCTGTCGCACTGGTACGCGCCCGCCTGCCTGCACCATCGGGTCTCGACGCGTCCGATCAACATGGCGTTGATGGAAGCCCTGATGAACGCCATCGTTCACGGGAATCTGGGCGTGTCATCGACACGCAAGCTCGCCGATGACTGGGATGGCTACCAGCAGGAAATCAGTCAGCGATTGGCAGAACCGGAGCTCGCCTCACGTCTGGTCCGCGTGCGGGCCAATCTGGTGGGCAGCACGCTCTCACTGGTCATCCAGGACGAGGGCGCAGGCTTTGACCCGAACAGCCTCCCCGGCGTGGATGAACTCGACATCTTCAGCACCGCTGGGCGCGGCATCGCGATGATCCGCGAAACCATGGATTTCGTGACCTGGAACGCCACCGGCAACGAAATCACGATGCAGAAGATCCTCAGCGAAGCCCCCGCCGAATCGGCCCCGCCCGCTTGAGCGGTCGGCTCGCTACCAGACGCCGTTGGTCACCCGAATCACATACAGGCCGCTGTAACCATCGGAGTACCAGATCTCCTTGCGTTCCGGCACGAATGACGGGCTGGACATCGCCCAGTTGCTCGCTTCAAAGACCGGCGTGATCCGCGGATTCACCGGGGCATTGAAATAGGCGATTTCACGCGGGTTGTACGGGTCGCGAATATCGAAAATGCGCAGCCCGGAGACAATCATGCTGCACGCCGCGATGTCCGGGTTCACGCGCGTGGGAATGTTGCAGTAGTGCCCCGCATAACCCTGCACCGGCAGCTGCGCGCCGGGGTCATTGGCGATGGCGTCGCGGTTTTCCGGCTCGTGCACTTCCAGCCGCAGGTCGGACACCACCACCGGATGGGTCTCATCGCTGATGTCAATGATGCGGCCGGCGCCCACCACCGAACCATGCGCGGCCACCGAGCCGCCCTGGCCGTTGGCGGAATACTCGTCGATCTCCAGCAGGAAAGGCTTGCCGTTGCGTGTGAACGGGATGGCATTCTGCGGGATGGTCTGGTTGTCCCAGGAGATGCTGGCAACCTCGCGCACTTCCGGGTTCTCTTTGCGGGCCTGAATCTCGGAGATATCCAGAATCAACACACCGGCACCATTTCCGGATGCTAGATAGGCGCGGTTGCCGTCGTTGCTGATCGAGAGGCCATGCGAGGTGTAATCACTGCGCCACAACACGCGCGGCAGCAGCGGCTGCGAGATATCCACCGCGGTCAACGTCGGTGTGCCCGGCGATGCCGAGAAGAAGGTCTTGCCATCCGGCGACAACCCGCTTTCGTGCCCCAACGTGCCGACCAGCGCGGATGAACGCAGCGTCGGGTTACGGCAATCCGCACTGAGATCGTAGACATCCACGATACCGGGATAAAACGCCGGGTTGCCCATGACGGCTGCCAGTACACCGGCCTCCTGGGAAACCACCAGCGACTCATGCGGCGACAGCATGGCGGGCGTGATCAGGCGCGCGGTGAGTACCGGGTTGGTCGGGTCGCTCATGTCCAGCACATTGACCCCGGCATTGGCGTCGGCAATGTTCGTGGGATACAGCAAGGTGGTGTCGTAATACGCGCATTCATGGCCTTGCGAATCCACATAGCGCTCGACCTTGAAGCCCCCGACGGTGCCGATGGCATTGGGAACAATGTACGAGCCTACGACCTCGGTATTGCAGGTATAGCCTTCTGCCGCGCGACCGCTGTCGTGATCTTCCCGACTGACACGCCCCTGCATGCCGGTCTCGGGGCGCGAACCCGGGCCGCACTCGGCCTTGGGTGTTGCCCCCTCCCGTAGCGTGACATCGCCACGCCCCCCACCGACATTACAGGCGCTGGTCAGACAGGCGGCAGCAACAATGGCAAGCGTGGAAAGGCAGGTTTTCATGGCAAAAGGATCTACAGACGCAACCTGACAATTGTAGCATTCGAGCCCAGCCGCCCCGAACCGCGTTATTCGCGCTCGAGCTGCTCCAATGCCAGCAGCGTGCGGCGAATCTGCTGTACCTCTTCGGATTGATCCATCACCACCCGCCGAGCCAGATCACGCACCACTTTCAGCTGCGCCTGCTGGACGGCGAACTCCGCCATCGGAATCCCGCCCTGGTGGTGCGCCAGCATCAACTCAAGGAACCGGCGATCACGTTCACGCCCCGTCAATACCCGCAGTTGCCCCAGCTCTTCCATGGTGGCCAGCCCTGGCATGCCGGTGGCGGATTGCTCGCAGTCAATCAGGTACTGTTTCAATGCCTCGCCCGGCGGCTCATCACCGGCCAGCATCCAGGTCATGCTGCGGGTTTTCGGCAGTAACGGCTGCCCCCACAAACGCAGCCACCCCTGCATCTCGCCCAGCTCCAGCAGCTGGGTATAGGCGATGGATTTCGCCAGCTGCTGCAACCGTGTTGGTTCGCCGGCGAGCATCATCTGCGCCATGCCAATGGCTTGCTGGTGATGCAAGCTCATGAACTGCGCAAAGCCGATGTCTACCGGCCCCGCCTCCGCTTCGGCGGAACCGGCGTAGCGCTGTATCAGTCCCAAACCCAGCGCCCCGAGAACAATGCCGACCAGCATCCACGCCAGCGGACGCATGCCGCGGGCCATCACCCGCTGACCTCAGTCTGCCTGCTGCGGTGCATTCAGCCGATCACGTAGGCAAGCAATTCCACCACCTGCTCCGGAGTCTGGGCCCAGGCCTGCGCGGCCTGATCCACCTCTTTCAGGGGGTGAATCAAGGCTTCGTCGTGCAAGGTGATGTAGGGCTTGTTCAGTGCCGCGCACATGCCCGCATCGAAAGCGGCGTTCCACTGCCGGTACTTGTCGCCAAAGCGGATCACCGCGAAATCACACCGGGTGATCAGGTTCCGCGTGCGCATCGCGTTGACGCCGGAGGATTTGTGGTCGCGCCAGTACCCCTCGCTGGCCGGTTCCAGCAGATCACCGGCGGCGTCGCTGGCAGCGTGATCGGTAACCGGGGCGGTAAAGCGAATATCCAGGCCCCTGCTGGCGGCGCCCCGGGCAATCTGCTCACGCCAGTCGGTATGAATTTCTCCCGATAGATAAACGGTCCAGGTCATCGTGATCATGGGTGTGAAACGGGGCGTCACCATACCAAACCCGCTGGGGACAAACGCCAAGGACTCGGCGGCAGCGAGCGCCCCGAAGCCCGCGGTTTCACATTACTCAGCGCGCTGCAGCCTCTGATTAAGCACCGCCATGTCCGGCATGCCCGGGTATCGCTCACCGCTGTCGCGGATCTCATCCCAATCCGCTTTCGATGCCACGCACAGATGCGCTACCACACGGCTGGTCGTGCTGCCCTCGAGCAACCCTGCGGGCACCCAATACTGGCCGCCATTCTGCATCAAATGCGGAACCGTACTTCCACAGGTGCGGCAGAAATCCGAGCGATAACCCGATGGCGTGCGGTACGAACCAATAAGGTCTTCGCCGGCACGCCACCGAAATTGGTCGCGGTTCAGGAAGGTGGCGGTGTCGGAAGCCGAACCCGACAACTTGCGGCATTGCGAGCAGTGGCACTGATAGAAGTCTGGCAGCGCGCCCTCGATTTCAAAGACGACCGCTCCGCACAAGCATCTTCCTCGCAACTCTTACTCCTTAGGTGCTTGCCACGTGTTCAAACAAAACAGTACGCGTAAACCCATCGGCAGGGAAAAGATGCTCAACCCGGAGGGATGCCAAGGTAATGTCCTGCGGTGTTCCAAATGTGGTGAACATGCTCATAAACGCCAATTCGCCGTATTGAGAAGCAAATACGGTCGTCAACGCCGGCGCTACCCGGATTGCGGTATCGGGCCGGAACACCCCCGCTTTTGAATCACGCAACATCGCCTTGAAGGCATTGACGCGGGGGGTGAGCGCAGCCTGCGACAGAGCCTCATTTTCCAACAGGGCAAGAAATCGCGGACCCACGTCGTCGAGATTGAGGATGAGTCCTCCAAGGCCCTCCGGGTCCGCAAACAGATCCAGCATGTTCAGTTTGGATTGATCAGATCGCGCCAAAAGCGAGGGGATCAGCGTCTGTGCAAGCCATCCCGCACCTCGATTCAGCGCATGGATGTTCCAGCAGTCGTCCAGCACGAAGGCCGGAACCGGATCGTGTGCCTCCAGTAAGCTTGCGAGCGCCAACTGCGCCGATGCAAGACCCGGCTCGTCGATTTCCGTGGCCGGGTACTCGGGGGCGCAGCCCGCCTTCACCAGCGTTTCGTTGCTTTGAATCAGCGGTACCTGCAACGCCTGCAGCCAGGACACCAACAAAGCCCTGCTCGGCCGAGACCGGCCGCTTTCCACGAAACTCACATGGCGCTGCGACACGCCGAGCTGCAGGCTCAGTTCCAATTGACTCAGGCGCCGCATGGCACGAAACCCGCGTAGCTGCTTGGTGAAATCGGATGCGTTTGGATTCATGACTCATTAAACCACGCCGATAGCCTGGAACCCATTACCTCGAAGGTAATTGCAATGGTTACCTGAAAACCGCGACCCTGAGCGCTGCAGAATGAAAGAAAACCCAGCGCACATTCCGTCCACCAGGCCCTGAACATGAACAAGCTGAACATTTATCTGACCGTATCGCTTGCCGCGATTGCGGCTTACACCATCGCCGTAGGCAGCCAACATGGCTGGAATTTACTGCCCGAGTTTTTTGCGCCCATTGCGGACCTAACCTGGCAAGGCCAATTCAATGTGGACTTCACCAGCTTTCTCGCACTGTCCGGCCTGTGGGTCGCATGGCGGCATGCGTTTTCAGCCGGTGGACTCGCGCTGGGCCTGATGGCGTTTTTTGGCGGGATGCTATTTCTCGCAACCTACCTGCTCTGGGCAAACATCAAAGCCCATGGACAGAGCGATGCATTACTGCTGGGTGAAAAACGGGCCCAGCGTCTGATGAATGCGAAGCGCTGACAACATAAGCCAAGACGAACACCTCTGTCGGGCCCTTCGTCAACGTCAGGATTCAGCGGCGTTTGGTGGGGGGCCACTGGCCGCACCACCGCATCATTCGATTCGACGGCGCCATTGCCCTTCGCGAAACTGCCTCAGAATTCGCTTGACCAAGGTATCGCTCAGTTCTGTGAGGCAGTGACCTGACTGAAAAAAATCGTTCTTATCAACAATTCTATCCAGATCAGCCGCTCCGATTCGTGCCCAGCCCATGCTCCATTTCCCGAACTCCCGCTCTTCTATCGAACATTGGCTGATCTTCGCTACGGATTTGTGCCGGGGATCCCTTGAGATCTTTTCATACAGAGCCGCAATCGTTTGCGCCTCGCCTTCCAGAACCTGCAGAAAAGAGCCGTTTATGTAGAGCAGCATCCCGGTGACATGGCTGCTCGGATTGTTTGCCGTGGACTCACGCAACACATCCCGCAGACAGTCTTCGCCCACGTTAGGGCTTGTTGCACTCATATATACGACTTGCTCCAACATCTATCCTATTCCCGTTTTGATATGGCCAGCTGGCTTTAATCAAGAATCTCAAAAAACCCACTTATTCGTTTTAATGTTTCGAGATAACTGAACTCCAGAAACTTGAACAGCGGGGTTGTGTCTGAAAGCGTGCACTCTGAAATGGCATCCAGATATATATCTCGATAATCCATCATTATGACGTCATAAAAATACCCGGGAACGAGCATGACATAGTCACCTATAGCACGTGCTACACGACCGTTTCCGTCTTCGAAAGGATGCACGCACGCCACCAGATAGTGCGCCTCAGCGGAAAGCCGAAGAACATCCGAGAAATTGGTGCTGTCGATACTTCCAATTTCAAAGAGCCGCGCATTTATGGACTGCAGATGCTGATGCAGGATTTGGGTGATTTTCGAATGGTGGCAGGGCCGATGCTCCATTCCTTTTATTCTCACCTCTCCTGTCCGAAACCTTCCCGCATTGTCAGGCATGCTTTCCTGAAAAATGTGCCGATGCATCTCCAGCACCAATGAAATCGAGAGCGGCGTGCGCTCAGCGGCATTGGCCTCCATCACCCGGAGCATTTTCTCTTGCCCCCGCAGCTCCGTGTGCGCATTGCCATAGTGGCGAGATATCGCCCCTTTATCCTGTATACCCGCCCCATGCAGCATCACTTGCAGGAAAATACGATCGACCCTTTTGTCTTCAATCGCATTCGAGTGGACGGCTTTCAAACACCTAAGGGCGGTTTGTGCCTCCGCAAAAGCGATGGGGTTTCCCCGCGAAATCGCACGCAGGCGAAAAAACGTATCCGAAAGCTCTTCGCGCTCCCGAGCCGTTAAGATGACAAAACTCAACTTCTGGCACTCCCTTAGATAAGGCTCGCAACTCGCCGGGGCGCCTGCATCATATCGCAGCCGTTCTGCAGCATGGTTAGCCTGTGTTGGCCTGACGCTGCCCACCACGGCACCGAAGCTTGTCCCCTCGGCACTCAAAGGCATCGCACCGTGACAGACGGCGTACTTCAAACCATGCCGCAGCGATTGGCTCTCACTACGCGGATTGCACGATGGCCTGATGCCGGCGGCATCAACACCACAGCCCGGGTACACGACTGCAGTCCCTCGCCTGTCATTGCGTCAGCTCAAGGCCGTGCGGGGGGGCGCCGAATACGACTTTCAGGCCCCGGTTTGATCTTCGTCACCCCGTCTAGTCTAGCTGCCAACCGCAAAAACGCCGGCACCGATATATGCCGCGTATCCGATCAGGAGCACTCCCCCTTCGATTCGACTAAGTCGCCGGCCGGTATACAGGAACACACAGAGAAGCACCGCAACCCCGAGCATAACCCACTGATCAAAGAACAGAATTCTCCCCCGGACTTCGAGCGGTTGCAGCAGTGCCGAAACACCGAGAATTCCCAGCAGATTGAATATATTGCTGCCCAGGACATTGCCAACAGCCACATCTGCGTGCCGCCTTAAGGCGGCAATGACAGATATCGTGAGTTCGGGCAAAGACGTGCCAACAGCAACCAGGGTGAGCCCAATCACCGCCTCGGACACCCCCAGACCCTGGGCGAGACCAATGGCGCCTTTGATCAGAACTTTTGAGCCCGCAATCAAAAACACGAGACCGATGACCATCGCAGCTGCGGACCATCCCGCAGATTGAGGCACCAAAGTAACCTCATCGGCCTCAGCTTGATGCACCACCGCAGAGGGTGCGGCATTGAAGGCCTCACTCCGGTACGCCCACACCAGATAAGCGAAGAGCGACAGCAAAAGCACCGCCGCATCGAAGTGCGAAAGGTTGTCAGTTCCGGCCAGCACAATGAACAAGACGCTTGCCGCAATCACCGTCACTGCGTCTCGCGTTAGCGCCAAAGCGGTAACCGCCATCGGCGAAATCAAAGCGCAGAGCCCCAGGATAAGCAGGATATTGGCGATGTTGCTTCCTACGACATTCCCAATCGCAATGTCCGGCTGTCCCCCGCGTGCCGCCTCTACCGAAACAACCATTTCCGGCATTGACGTACCAAATCCAACGATGACCAAACCCGAAAGCAGCGGCGAGACCCCAATGCGATTCGCCGCACTCAGCGCCCCCCGAATCAGCGCCTCCCCGCCAATGGCAAGCAATCCAATTCCAATCAACAGATAAAGCGCGCTCAACACAGGTTATCTCGGGGATTAGTGATGAATTCTCGTTTCAATTCAGAACCGAAGGCCTGACGCCTTGCTGGAAGTCAGCTCTCCGAGCCTCTCCAGCGCGTCGACATCGGCGGCAACAATGACTTTGAGATTGGCAGATATACGCTCAATGCTCCAGTCCCACCATGCAACTCGCTCCAAGCGCTGGATGACCGTTTCATCAAATCGGAGCTTGAGCACCTTGGCCGGATTGCCTCCAACCACCGAATATGCCGGCACATCGGAAAACACCTCCGCCGGAATTCGTCAGGCCATTTCCCTGCTGAAAAAGCACCAGCCCCAGCGCGTCACCATTGAAGCCACCGGACGTCTGGAACTCCCCTTCGTCGCCGTTTGCCACAAAGCCAATCTCCCCATTGTGGTTGCCAACCCCCTTCACAACAGACGCTTCGCCCAGGCCACCGGGCGTGCCGCAAAAACCGACCGCTTGGATGCCGAAAGCATCGCCCACTTCGGTGAGGCTCTCCGCCCCAGACCCAAGCCGCCCAAGAACAAAAACGCAGCCTAGTCAGTGACCTGCTCGCCCGTCGCTGCAGCTCCTTCAGGTGCGAACCATGGAACGGAATCGATTGACGATCCTCCCCAAGACCCTCCATGCCAGCTTGAAGCGGCACATCAAACAGCTCACCGACGAAGTGCAACGACTCGAAAAAGAACTCGACAACGCCATGGCAGATGACACCGATTGGGCGGCAAAAATGAAACTCCTTATGAGCGTCAATGGCGTCGGAAAAGTCCTCGCCTTCACCCTGCTCAGCGAGCTGCCCGAACTCGGTGAGCTCAACCGAAAAGAAGTCGCTTCCCTGGTCGGCGTTGCTCCCATGAACAAGGACAGTGGACGCTACTCCGGCAAACGTATGATTCTCGGCGGTCGACACCGCATCCGAAACGTCCTCTTCATGGCCATCATGTCGGCGATTCAAAGTAATCCCCGAATCCGGGCTCAATACCAGCGGCTCGTCGAGGCCGGAAAACCCAAAAAAGTCGCCTTGGTCGCCTGCATGCGAAAACTACTGACCACCCTCAATGCCATGATGAAATCCGGCGAAATCTGGAGGCCCCAAATGACCTAATCCTATTGACTTTGGACCACAGTCACTTGTTAGGCGACAACTCGCCTTGCCTTTCAGTGATAGTCATCTTCAAGCTGATGGCGCACTGCCAGGACGGTAACCACTGAGTCACCCTCGATCTCGAAAAGTACAACGTATCCAGATGCACCGAAAGGGATTACAAGTTCACGCACGAACGGATCAGGGTGGTCTACTCTTCTGCAGGAGAACGGAAACTCTTCCAGAAGCTCCCACGCCTTTTCAATCGTATCAAGTGCTCGATCGGCTGCATCTGGGTCGTTTTCTGCTGCAAAAGCGTACAAGCGCTGGAGATCTTCAGCCGCTTCCTCGGTGAACCGAACCAGAAAACTCACTGATTTTTCTTAGCTTTGTTACGTATGGCGCGAAGCGAGGCCATGACGTCTTCCTTTGACACATATTGCCCTGTGTCCTTGGCTCGATCCCGGGCCGCAAAGCCACGCGCGAGAAATTCCTGCTGAAATTTACGACGCTCGATCTGTTTACGAAGTGACTCCTCTACAAAGCTGCTGAGCGTTTCCCCTTCCTTTAGAACGCTCTCAGCATCATGGCGAAGGTCGGGAGTAACCCGAAGAGGCGGAATCGTTGCAGATTTCATGGCAGCACACGTGCATTACATATGCATTGCAGTGTACTTCGAGATGACGCTTTGGACAACTACCCAACTGTCCTTGTCGCCCAACGCCTGAATTCAGCGGCGTTTGAGGCGACGCCTGTTTTTGCGGCAGCAAAAATGGGTGGCGAGTCAAATGTCCGTTGCCACGTTTTGTTGGGCGACAACAGGATCACGCATGAACAATGCTCGGGAAGCGATGCCGCTATAGCCATTAACCCTACTCCTGAAGCCTCGCCGGGGCATCCATGCTGTCATGCAGCACCCGACTGACGAGTATTTCAGGCTCTGCCACCTTATAAAACACGCCATGATGCTCGACCTGTAACCGGCGATACCCTGGCAAGACATGGGAATAGTCGACGCCGAGCGTGGGATGAAGCGTTAGCTGCTTCATTCCCTCTTCCAGCAGATCTAGATACCTGTCGGCTTGATCAGCGCCCCATTGCTCAAAGGCGTATACCCAAGTTCCGATTAGGTCCGTCTCCGCCTTCGGAGTAACCTTCAATGTGAGCACTAATTTGCTGCCTTCACCCGGCCACGACCGGCAGCCTTGATCACTGACATGTCTAGTGGCTTGGGATCGCCACTCGCTTCACCCTCCGCGAGAGCCTGCCTCAGCGTCGCCAGTTGTTCTTGTGCCCGTTGATCTCGGCGAATGAGATGACGGATATATTCGCTGTCATTACCAAAATGACCGCTCTCGATCTGACCCTTAACCCAGCTATCCTGCTGCTCAGTCAGCGTGATCGTTTTTCGGTGCATGCTCATAGTCAGAACTCGCAAAGACAATATCGTGTGACATTATCATACTCTTGGTTTGCCACTCAATATTGCTTCAGATTTTGTCGCCCAACGCCTGAATTCAGCGGCGTTTGAGGCGATGCCTGCTTTTGCAGCAGCAAAAATGGGCCGCGGGTCAAATGTCCGTTGCAATGTGTTGTTGGGCGTCAAGCCATCAGGGTGGGAAACCGTAACCATTGCGCCTGCCACCCCGAACACAAACCCTACTGCGCCAACTTGTGAGAAGCCAGCCGATTGAGGCTAACCCCCGACTCTGCCGCTTGAATAGCAAGATTTCGGTGTAGCAATGGCGGCACACGAACCATAAACCTACCGCTATACGACTTGACTGAGAATGGCTCTGGAACAGGCTCTCCGGATTGCTCCATGTCCGAGATGCACTCGGCAACTATCTTGCGAACACCCTTCAAAGCTTTTTCAGGAGAGTGGTCTAACCAACTGAGGCTCGGAAACTCAGCGCAAGTTGCTACATGCTCCTCGTCCTCTTCGGACCAGGACACTCGATAGGTGTATTGATCAATCCTTTCCATGGTTCGACTCCAGAAGCTCAACCGCTGCTAAAACCTGCCGAACTTGGTAGGCCTTGGCTTTGCCCTTACTGGACTGGATGTTCACTCGAGGATCTCCAGGCCAAGGGGTGCGATAGATGCGATGACTTGTCCCGCTCTGACGCGGCTTACCAAAGTAGTGATCACAAACCTTGCACAGATCATTGAAGCGAACTCCCTTGGGGTTGCTTCGCATTGAGGCGAGGATGTCACTAACAGATGGCATGCAGACATAGTATCACTAATGGCATCGGTGATTTGTCTAGAAATCGCCTTGGCCAATTGACGCCCAACGCCTGCGTTCAGCGGCATTTGAGGCGTGGAACGGGTTTGCGGCAGCAAAACCGGGCCGCGGGTCAAATGTCCGTTGCAATGATGAAATGGACTCCCCCGGCATTTTCGGTATCTGAAGTACCACACTGAAGTTTCGACGCATCAGTCAAACCAAAGGGAGTCCGCCATGAATCCTACGACCATCGCCATCGACCTGGCAAAAGACGTTTTCGAAATCGCACTCGCCGATTCCAACCACCGCATCACC
>JBFIER010000010.1:0-140545 GCA_041603255.1 Oceanococcaceae bacterium
GCGCTGACCGGAGCCATCAGGCGACCCGCCGGGCACCGCACAGCGGCGGGTCGCCAGGCCCGGTTGGCGCCCCGGACAGCGGACCCCGCACATCATTGCTCCCGACTTCAGGCTCCTGACTCCCGATGTTCACGCCAATCCGCGATGAGCCTTTTTTAATGCCGGCACCGTTCGCCAGGCATAAAAAAACCGAGGTCCCCATACGAGGACCCCGGCCGGGGTCGGTGACGTGTTAGTTACATCACCGGGGGGAGATCAATTCCCTTATTCAGCAGCAGCCTTGACCGTTGCGGCTTTGGCCGGAGCTGCTTTACGTGCAGCAGGCTTTTTCGCAGCGGTGGTTTTGCTGGCCGCAGTCGCACGCTTCGGAGCGGCTTTCTTGGCAGCAGGCTTTTTGCCTTCAACAGCGGCTTTCACACCGTTGATGCCGCTGGTCGCCAGCTTCTGCAGGTCTTCGGCGCTTTTCACTACCGTTTTCTTGGAGGTTTCAAAGGCCTTGGTCACCGTGTCACGACCCTGGGGCAGGAAGTCAGCCGGCTTCTGGGCCACAGCCTTGACACCAGCGCCACGAGCTTTCTCAACGCTGCTCACGGCTTTGCCGTACAGGTCTTTACCAGCAGCCTTGTTGGTTTCGGCAACGGTCTTGGCAGCCTTGGTCACCACATCGCCAGCTTTCTTGACGGTGTCGGTGGAAACTTTGATGACGTTCTCGGCGCGGCCGTTGACCAGCTCAAAGCGGCTTTTCGCTTCGCCGCGAACTTTTTCAACGCGAGCTTCTGCGTCTTTACGCAGGTTTTGAACGCGGGCTTTGGCCTTCTCGATGATTTCTTGGACTTGCATGGGAGTGACTCCTCGGTATGGTGCAAACGGTTCGGATGATTCTCTGGACAAATGCTGTGGTGCAGCAATGTTGCGGTGCATCATATAGTGCAGTGCAGCATGCGTCAAGTGTTGCGTTGCAACATTCTTGAAATGTGCTAGATGCTCAACAGTGAAATCCAGTGCCGAACCGGTACCCCGGCAGCCGTTTCCAAATGCAGCTCGCAACCCACATTTGCGGTAACAATCATCTCCGGCTGGTGTTTCTGCAACGCCCGCAGCTTGTCATCGCGGAGTTGCGTGGCAATCTCCGGTTGCAGCACCGAGTAGGTTCCCGCCGACCCGCAGCAGAGATGCGTGTCACTCACCGGCACCAGCTCAAAACCGAGCCGCGTCAGAACACTCTCCACAGCACCGGTGATCTTTTGACCGTGCTGCAAGGTACACGGCGGGTGAAATGCGATGCGCCGCCCGGCGCCACTCACCTGTAGCGCGGACAGATCCTGCTCCGCCAGCACCTCGCAAATATCCCGCGTGAGGCGCGAGATCCGCTCTGCTTTGTCCGCGTAGTCGGGGTCAGCCGCGAGCAGGTGACCGTAGTCCTTGACCATGACGCCGCAACCCGACGCCGTACTGAGAATGGCCTCGCAGCCGGCTTCGACTGCGGGCCACCAGGCATCGATGTTGCGACGGGCAAAATCCAACCCTTCAACTGTGGCCGCCAGGTGATAGCTCGCCGCGCCGCAACAGCCCGGTGCGGGTCGCAACTGGATTCCCAGGCGATCGAACACCTGCGCCGCCGCAGCATTGCTGTCCGGGGTCACGGCCTGCTGCACGCAACCCTCGAGCACCAGCATGAAGCGGGAATGCTCAGCCTGCGGCCACGATCGCTGCGCACGGTTTGCCGGTACTTTGGCTTTGAGCGCAGCGGGCAACAGTGGCCGCACCAAGCGCCCCAGCCGCAGTAGTGCAGCGAACCTCCGTGGGTACGGCAACACCCAGAGCAACACCCGCCGCAGCCAGGATTCTTCCCAGGGTCGCGGTACTTCCTGCTCGATCAGCTCACGCCCGATATCGACCAGCCGCCCGTATTGCACCCCGGAAGGACAGGTCGTTTCACAGGAACGGCAGGTCAGACAGCGATCCAGATGAATGCGCGTGAGGCTGCCAACGTCCTGCCCCTCCAGCAATTGCTTGATTTGATAAATGCGCCCGCGCGGCCCATCCAGTTCATCACCCAGCAATTGGTAGGTGGGGCAGGTGGCGTTGCAAAAACCACAATGCACACAACTGCGCAGTATGGCCTCGGCCTCGCGCCCGCTTTCGGTATCCCGGTACCGGCTGAGCAGGTCGGTTTTCATGCATTAAATCTCGGCATACAGGCGACCCGGGTTGAATACACGCTGGGGATCCAGCGCCTGCTTGATTCGCTGGTGCAACGCCAACAGCTCCGGCGACAACGGCTGCTGAACCTGCCCCGAAACCCGCGGATCGCGGTACAGGGTGGCATGACCACCTGCGCGTGTGGCTGCCGCGAAAACCTGTTCCGGCTCGATCTGCGTTTTCAGCCAACGCTGCGCGCCACCCCAGTCGATGAGGGTTTCACCCGCCTCGGCGAAAGGAGCACTGGCGGGTGGCAGCGACAACCGCCAGAGCGGCCGTTCCGAGGTGAAAAAATGTGCACTCATCTCACGCACGCCCTGCCACCAGGCCGTGTCTATCTCGAGCTTCTCACCACCCAAGTGATCGCCCGCCTCTGTGACCGCAGCCTCCGCCCCGGCAAAGCGCAAATAAAGTGATCCCGCCTCCCAGACAGCGCCGGTGAGCGGCAAGGGCTGACGCCCCAATTCCGCCATCAGCGCAAGTGCGCGTTGCGACCCCATGCGCTTGACCCGGGTCTGTGTGCATTCGGGCAGGGGCAGCACCTTCAACGATATTTCCAGCAACAATCCCAGAGTGCCGTAGGCCCCCACCATCAACCGGGACATGTCGTAACCGGCAACGTTCTTCATCACCTGACCACCAAAGCGCACCACCTCACCCGCCCCGTTGATCAGCTTCGCACCGAGCACATAATCCCGCGCCGCGCCGCGCGCGAATCGCGCCGGACCGGACAACCCGCACGCAATGGTGCCGCCTAAGGTGGCGTTCTCCCCGAAATGTGGAGGCTCGAACGGCAGGTGCTGACCATGCTCGGTGAGCACCGCTTCGATTTCCCGCAGCGGCGTACCGGCACGCGCCGTCAGCACCAGCTCCGCCGGCTCGTAGCTGACGATGCCGCGGTGCGCGGCGACTTCAATCACCTCGCCTGCTGCCGCCCGGCCCAGATGGGTTTTGCTGCCACCGCCACAGATATTGAGCGGTGTTCCTGTGCTTAGCGCTTGCCGCACCTGACCCAGTAGCGCCTCCGTACAATCTTCGCTAAGACGCATCAGAATCGCTCCAGCTCGGGGTGCGGCAGCTGCCCGTTGTGCACGTGCATCGCGCCCAGCTCGGCGCAGCGATGCAGGGTGGGCACGGCCTTCCCGGGGTTCAGCAGACATTCGGGGTCAAACGCCGCCTTGAGCGCATGAAATTGCGCCAATTCCGGGGCCGGAAACTGAACGCACATATGGTCCACTTTCTCCAGACCCACGCCGTGCTCGCCGGTAATCGTGCCGCCTACTTCCACGCACAGCTCCAGAATTTTGCCGCCGAACTCTTCGGTGCGTTCCAGCTGACCCGGTGTATTCGCGTCGTACAGAATCAGCGGATGCAGATTGCCGTCACCCGCATGAAAAACGTTGGCCACGGGCAATCCATACTCTGTGGACAATTCGCCGATCCGCTGCAGCACCTCGGGCAGTCGCGCTCGCGGGATGGTGCCATCCATGCAGTAATAATCCGGCGCCAGGCGACCTACCGCAGGAAAGGCGGCCTTGCGCCCCTTCCAGAATCGCTCGCGTTCCGCCGCATCGCGGGCGCTGCGCACCTCGGTGGCTCCCTGCTGCTTGAGGATGGTTTGCACCCGCCCGGTGTAGCTCGCGACCTCCGCGGCCGTGCCGTCCAGCTCGCAAAGCAGAATCGCGGCCGCATCGGTGGGATAGCCGGCGTGGACAAAAGCTTCGGCGGCTTCGATGGCCAGCTTGTCCATCATTTCCAGACCGGCAGGCACGATCCCGGCGCCAATAATGGCCGCCACCGCCTGACCCGCAGCGCGTACATCATCGAAGGCCGCCAGCAAGACGCCAACGTCTTCCGGACGCGGCAACAGGCGCACGGTGATTTCCGTGATGACCCCGAGCATCCCCTCGGAACCATGCATCAGGGCGAGCAGATCAAACCCCGGCGCATCCAGCGCCGCACTGCCCAGCCGCAGCAAGGTGCCGTCAATCAGCACGATTTCCAAAGCGACCACGTTGTGGACCGTCAGACCGTATTTGAGGCAGTGCACACCGCCGGAGTTCTCCGCCACATTCCCGCCGATGGAACAGGCGATCTGCGAGGAAGGGTCCGGCGCGTAATACAACCCTTCTCCGCGCACGGCTTCGGTGATCGCCAGGTTGCGCACACCCGGTTCCACTCGCGCCATGCGGTTGTCCAGGTCGACTTCCAGAATGCGGTTGAAACGCGCCAGGCTGAGCACCAGCCCCCCTGCCACCGGCAAGGCACCGGCAGCCAGGCCGGTGCCGGCACCACGCGCCACCACCGGCACGCTCAGGTCATGGCACCAACGCAAAATGGTTTGCACCTGCTCGGTGGTGTCCGGCAGAACCACGGCCTCCGGTGTCCGCCGGTAGGCGGAAAGTCCGTCGCACTCGTAGGCGCGAAGCTGCTCGGGGCGCGTCAGCAACGCCACCGAGGGCAGCTCACGCCGGATCAGCTGCAGCACGCTGGTCAGCGCGTCGGATGCGGTATTGTCGGTATTCACAGCCTGATTCTACCGGCCAACGCCTGGGTGTCGCGCGGCTACCGACCATCAATCCCGGCGTCAGTCAAAAGACAGTCCGCATACACTGAGCGTACTGCCACCCACGTCCGTTGCCGATGAACGCCTTGCCCGAACGTCTGCTCGCTCTGTACGCCAAATTGTGGAATGACGACGACAGCACCCTGCCGCACGGCGCGCGGAGGGCGCTGCGTTTGCTGGTCTGCACGGTTCGGGAAATTCGCGCGGGCGACCTGACCCTGCGCGCGATGAGTTTGGTGTACACGACCATGCTGGCGCTGGTGCCGCTCTTGGCATTGTCGTTTTCGCTATTCAAGGCCCTGGGCATCCACAACCAGATCGAGCCCATGCTGCTGAACCTGCTGCAGCCGCTGGGTGATGACGCACCCGAGGTCGCCGCCACGCTGCTGGGTTTTGTCGACAACGTCAAAATCGGCGTGCTGGGTTCGATTGGTGTGGCCATGCTGTTCTATACCGTGCTGGCCATGATTCAGAAGGTCGAAGCGGCCTTCAACCACATCTGGAACATCCCGCGCACACGCCCGCTTGGCCAACGCATTTCGCAGTATCTGGTGGTGCTGCTGCTGGGCCCGCTGGCGCTGTCGCTGATACTCGGGATCACCGCCACGCTGACATCCAACAAGGTGGTGAGCAGTTTGCTGGAACTGCCAGGGATGGGAGACGGCGTGATCCTGGCCGGCAAAGCCACGCCCTTTTTGATGATTTGCGGCGTGTTCTCGGTGATGTTTCTGTTTGTGCCGAACACCCGGGTGCGTTGGCGACCGGCCATTCTCGGCGGCCTGGTCAGTGGCGTGTTGTGGCAAAGCGCCACCTGGGCCTTTGCCGCGTTTGTTGCCGGCAGCGGCAATTACAACGCGGTGTATTCGAGCTTTGCGATTCTCATCGTCCTGCTCATCTGGCTGTACGTCGCCTGGCTGATCCTGCTGGTCGGCTGCCAGATCGCCTTCTTCGCACAGAATCCCGAATACCTGCGGGCGGAGCGCCACCCACGGACACAAACACCGATTGAACGCGAATCGCTGCTGCTGGATGTGCTGGTGGCCGTAGGCAAACGCTTCAATGCGGCCCAGCCGGCCATTGCTCCCGAAATGCTGGCCCGCCAACTGAACGCCCCGCCGGAGCACCTGCTGCCCATACTGGAAGAGCTGATTGGCAGCGGCATCCTCGCCGAGAACACGGACGGCGGTTTGCTGCTTGCGCGCGCGCCACAGACGCTGCCATTGAGCGAACTACCCAGCCAGCTCTTGGCCACGCGGTCGGGATCGCGCCGCATTCACCACGGTGTGGTGCAGATGCTGCAACAGAAACTGGAAGCCGCGCGTGCGGAATCCCTGGGCGGGCAAACGCTGGAGGACTTGCTCGGCGCCGCAGATTCACTCGGCGCGAGCAGTTAAGTTCTTAGCGGTTCGCACCCGCCTTGGTGGCGGGTTGGGTTTCCGGCAGCGAAATCGTCACTTCCAGAGCTTCGGTATTCTCGTCGCGCGAAACATCAATCTGCACGGCGGAGTCCGGCACCTGCACGTAGCGGCGAATGACTTTGAGAATGTCATTCTGCAATTCGGGCAAAAAGCTCGGGCCGCCCTTGGCGCGATTGCGGTCGTGAACAACAACCAGCTTCAGACGCTCTTTGGCGGTCGTCGCAGAGTTTTTTTGCCGTTCGCGGAAAAGATCGGTCAACCAGGACATCTCAATCTCCGAACAAGCGGCTGAGGAAACCCTTGCGCTCGTTGGCAATGAACCGCATCGGGCGATCTTCGCCCAGGAAGCGATCAATCAGGTCGCTGTACGCCAGACCGGCGTCGCTCTGGTCTTCCAGCACCACGGGAGTGCCGGAGTTGGAGCTGTTCAGCACCGACTTGGACTCGGGAATAACGCCCAGCAACGGGATGGACAGGATGTCCTGCACATCATCCACCGAGAGCATTTCACCAAGCTGTACACGCTCGGGGTTGTAACGGGTGATGACCAGGTGTTCTTTCGGCGGTGTGCCGTTCTTGGCGCCCAGCGTTTTTGACTGCAGCAGGCCCAGGACGCGGTCGGAGTCACGCACGGAGGACACCTCCGGGTTGGTGACGACCAGCGCCTCATCGGCGAAGTTCATGGCCAGGAAAGCGCCTTTTTCGATACCCGCCGGGGAATCGCAAACGATGAAGTCGAAATCCGCAGACAGGTCATCCAGTACTTTCTTGACACCCTCTTCGGTCAGTGCATCTTTGTCTCGTGTCTGCGATGCAGCCAGCACGTACAGGTTATCGATCCGCTTGTCCTTGATCAGCGCCTGCTTGAGGTTGGCTTCGCCATGAACCACGTTGACGAAGTCATAAACAACTCGCCGCTCGCACCCCATGATGAGATCGAGGTTACGCAAACCCACATCGAAATCGATGACAACCGTCTTGCGGCCTTTCTTTGCCAGGCCACAGGCAAAGGATGCGCTCGTCGTGGTCTTGCCGACGCCGCCCTTGCCTGAGGTCACCACGATGATCTTCGCCACGGTACCTATTCCCCTTGGAGAGTTGTTCTCTCGTTATCTTTAGTTCAACGCCTGGAAATCCAGACGATCCTCAATCAACCGGATCTGAACGGCCCGGCCCCGCATGTTGGACGGGATATCGTCCGCCACCATATACGTTCCCGCAATCGCCACCAGTTCGGCCTGCAGGTCACTGCAAAAGATGCAGGCATTGGTATCACCCTGCGCGCCGGCAATCGCCCGTCCACGCAGTGCACCATAAATATGAACATTGCCGTCTGCAATGATTTCCGCACCGGCCCCCACTTGCGCGGTCAGCGTGACATCACTGTTACGAATGTAGAGCTGTTGCCCGGAACGCACCGGCGTCCGCAGCAGCTGCACTGCGAAGGGCTCGCCGGCAGGAGCCGCTGCCGCCGGAGCGGCTTCGGCCTGGGGCGCTGCAGGCGCCGGTGGCGCCTCGGCGGGGACATCGGCCTCGCGACCGCGGCTGCCAGGATCCTGAATCACGGCCAACCCGGTGCGACGCACCGCGGCTTCCATCGAAGCCGCGCCACGAACAGCGCCAATCACCTTCATGTGTTCACGGCGCAAGACTTCGAGCAGCCCTTCCACGTCGATGATCTGCACCTGGAGATCCAGGGCGACCGGCAGCTCGCGCAGCAACGCGGAGCGCGTCAACTGCGTGCGCAGTGTTTCCGCGATCTCATCCAGATCATTGGTATGCACGCGAAGCAGGGAAACGTTGAGCATACGTCCCCGGAACTCCAGCGCGGCGTGTCCGTTTGTGGTGCTCATAAATGCCGCGGAGTGTAGCGAAAACCCCCGGCGTAGTGCACGAATCAGACCTTATAGTGCGCCGAAGCCACTGCCGGAAAAACCGCCAGCAGCTAACCTTGACCGCGGTTTTCCCGGATTAGCCCTCGTGCGCACAAGCGAATCTCAGTTTCTGTCGGTCCGCGGGCTGCGGCTGCATATGCGCAGCTGGCCGGCCAGCCCCGCCACGGTGGAAGGTCCCCTGCGGGTCATCCTGCACGGCTGGAGCGATACCTCGGCAACCTGGCAGCGGCTGGCGGAGCACCTGCCGGCAGACTGGAATATCGCCGCGCCCGACTGGCGTGGTTGCGGGCTTTCAGATCGTGCCGGAGACACCTACATCTTCGCCGACTACCTGGCGGACTTTGACGGCATGCTGCGCGAACTGGGAAATCCCCAGGTGGACCTGATCGGACACAGCATGGGCGGGCAGATCGCCGCGCTGTACGCCGGGTTACGCCCGGAGCGGGTACGCCGACTGATCATCCTGGACGCCCTCTTCCTGCCGCCCAGCGACCCGACCAAGGCGCCGGCCCGGCTCCGCGAATGGCTGGACGAAGTGCATCTGCCGGTGGCGGACAAAACTTACGAATCCCTCGACGAGCTGGCCCACCGAACCCGCAAATACCACAGCGGGCTGGATGCAGACGGCGCCCGTGAGGTGGCGGCGGCCTGGAGCGAACCGCTGGACGATGGTCGCGTCCGCCTGCTGGCCGACCCCCGACACCGACAGCGCGGCCCGATTCTGTATCGCGACGAGGAAGCACTGGCCGTGTTTGCGGAAATCCAGGCGCCCACACTGGTGCTGGACGCAGAAAGCTCCAATCTCTCGCAGATGTGCCCGCCGGCAGTGCGCCAAAAACGCCTGGATGCCATCCCCCAGCATAGGCACGAAACGCTGCGGGAATGCGGCCACATGATGCATTTCGACGCCCCCGAGCGCACCGCCGAGGCGATCGCCAACTTCCTGCGCTAGAAGCAAGGCCGGACAGCCTTGCTATTCTTTGGTCCGACCTGTTTTTAACCGGCCAAGTGCCCGAGGTTGTTCAGTGTTCTGGTGCATCACATTTCTGGTTCTCGTATTCGCCCTGGCGTTCTGGCGTGCTTCCCTGGTACGCGCCTTCACCGTGCTGGGAATCTGGCTGATTCTGGATACGCTGTTCGGCGACCCGGGATTTTTCGGCGGCGCCGTCATGTGGCTGATCTACGGCATCGCCGCCGCGGTGCTGCTGCGCGACGATCTGCGCGGACGCTTTGTTGTCGGCCCGGCGTTCAACTACATGCGCAAGGTGCTGCCGACCATCTCCGATACCGAGCGCACGGCCCTCGAGGCTGGCAGCGTGGGCTGGGATGGCGAACTGTTCGGCGGCACCCCGGATTTCGGCAAGCTTTTCGTGATGCCGATGCCCAAGCTCTCCGCGCGGGAAAAAGCCTTCCTGGACGGGCCGGTCGAGAAATTCCTCAGCCAGCTGGATGCCTGGAAAGTCGTCCGCGACGATGCCGACATCCCCGCCGCCAGCTGGACCTTCCTCAAACAGAACAAATTCTTCGGCATGATCATCCCCGAGGAATACGGCGGCCTGGGCTTCTCGGCGCTGGCCCACTCCGAAGTTCTCGCCCGCATCGGCTCGCACCCCGCCGGCATGGTGGCCAGCTCCATCGTTGCAGTCCCCAACTCTCTGGGCCCGGCCGAGTTGTTGCTGAAATACGGCACCGAGGAACAGAAGTCTCACTACCTGCCCCGCCTGGCGGTCGGTGACGACATCCCCTGCTTCGCGCTGACCAGCCCCTGGGCCGGCTCCGATGCCGCAGGAATTCCGGACAGCGGCGTGATCTGCAAGGGGGAATGGGAAGGCCGTGAAGTCATTGGCATGCGCCTGACCTGGGACAAGCGCTACATCACGCTGGCTCCGGTGGCGACGGTGCTCGGTCTGGCGGTGAAACTGCGCGACCCGGATCAGCTGCTGGGCACCAAGACCGACATCGGCATCACCTGCTGTCTGATCCCCACCAATACCCCCGGCGTGCAGATTGGCCGCCGGCACTGGCCGGTTGCGGCCCCGTTCATGAATGGCCCGACCCAGGGCACCGATGTCTTCGTCCCGCTGGACATGATCATCGGCGGCGCCGACATGGCCGGCCAGGGCTGGCGCATGCTGATGGAATGCCTGTCGGTCGGCCGGGCCATTTCGCTGCCCTCCGGCTCCACCGGCGCCATCAACGGCCTGACCCGGCTCACCGGCGCCTACGCCGCAGTGCGCGAACAGTTCGGCATGCCAGTCGGCCAGTTTGAAGGTGTGAGTGAAGCCCTGGCCCGCATCGGCACGCGTTGCTACGCGGCGAACGCTGTGCGCTGGATGACTGCCAGCATGGTGGATATGGGCGAAAAACCCAGTGTGCCGTCTGCGATTGCCAAGTTCACCTGCACGTCGATGTGCCAGCAGAGCGCCATCGACGCGATGGATATTCACGCCGGCAAGGGCGTCATGATGGGCCCGTCCAACCCCATCGCGGGCGCGTACATGTCGGCGCCGGTCTCGATCACGGTGGAGGGTGCCAACATCCTGACCCGCAGCCTGATGATCTTTGGCCAGGGCGCCATGCGCTGCCATCCCTACGTCCGCGACGAGGTCGACGCCATTGCCGACGGCGCCCAGGAACGTTTTGGCGAGGCCCTGATGAAGCACATCGGCCATACCATCACGGTCAAGGTTCGCTCGCTGGTGCTTGGCGTGCTGCCCTGGATGGCCCCGCTGCCGGAGCGCGGCTCGATACATCGCAAGGAGCTGCGCCAGCTCAGTCGCTACAGCGCCAACCTCGCGTTCCTCACCGAAGTCTGCTTCGTCACTCTGGGTGGCCGGCTCAAATTTGCCGAAAGCATTTCCGGCCGCCTGGCGGATGTGTTCAGCCAACTCTACGTCGTCTCCTGCGCATTGAAACGGTTCGAGGATGACGGCCAACCCCTGGATGACCTGCCGCTCTTGCGCAGCGTCTGCGCCACCGCATTCCGCGAAATCGAAGATGCCCTGGACGGCGTGCTGCGCAACCTGCCCGGCCGCCTGATCCCGCTGGGTGCTCGGCTGATCGTGTTCCCGCTGGGGCGGCGTGCAGGCGGCGTGTCCGACGCCAACAGCAAAGCCGTCGCCGAGCTATTGATGGAACCTGGTCCGGCCCGCGACCGCCTCACGGCCAGCTGCTGGACTCCGGGTGCCAAATCACCGGTGGCCGTTTTTGATGCCGCACTCGCTGCGTACATCGAATCGGCGCCGCTGCGGAAGCGCCTGGCAAAAGCCCTGCGCGAGGGCCATCTGCACGAGGCACCACCGGCAGCAGCGATCGATGCCGCGGTAGAGGCCGATATCCTCGCCAGCCACGAGGCCGAGCAGTTGCGTAAAGCTCAGACCATCATCGACCAACTCATTCAGGTGGATGATTTCACCAGCGCTGACATGGTCAGGAAAAAACCTGCCGCGCGACGCGCAAGTGCCAGCAAAGCCGCAACGACCAAAAAAGCGCCCGTGAAAACCACGCGGACCACCAAACGCCCACCGAAGAGTTAAGTCGCCGTATGCAACGGAATTTTGCTGACCTGCGAGACCGCCAAGTCGATGTCCTGGTTATCGGCGGGGGGATCTATGGCGCGTGGACGGCTTACTCCGCCGTGCTCAAGGGCTGGAAAGTCGCCCTTGTCGAGCAGGGTGACTGGGCGTCCGGCACCTCATCCGCATCCAGCAAGCTGATTCACGGCGGGTTGCGCTACCTGGAGCACTTCGAGTTCTCGCTGGTCCGGCACGCGCTGGAAGAACGCCGCACGCTGGCGCGCATCGCGCCCCATCTGGTCGACCCCGTAACTTTCACAGTCCCGATTTACGAAGGCGACCGGGTTGGCCGCGCCAAAATGAAAGCCGGCCTGACGCTGTACGACCAACTGGCCGGCGGCAATCAACCCACCCCGGGGCATGCGGGCTACTCGGCAACCGAACTACTCAAGAAGCTTCCCTATCTCAAGGAAAAAGGCCTCAAGGGCGGTTTCACCTACGGCGATTGCCAGGAAGACGATGCGCGGGTCACCCTCGAGGCGGTTCGCGCGGCGCATGCCAGCGGTGCGACGGTCTGCAACTACGCTGAGGCACAGCCGATCATCGAACGCGGCCGCGTCGTCGGCGCCACGGTCACCGACCAGCTCAACGGCGAAACCACCACCATCCACGCCAGGCTCAGCGTGATCGCCTGTGGCCCCTGGTCGATGACACTGCTGGGCGGCCGCGGGCCCAAGGCCAAATTGATCAAGGGTGTGCACCTGATGCTGCCCCCGCTACCCGAGCCACGCTCGGCATTCCTGCTGACCGCACGCTCCGACGGCCGGGTGTTTTTCGTGATCCCTTGGTACGACCAGACCATCGTTGGCACCACCGAATCCGAATACAAAGGCGACCCGGAGCTGGCTCCGATCCTGGAAAGTGAGGTCGACTACCTCCTCAGCGAAACCAATCGGGCGCTACCCGGTTTGGGCTGGACCCGCGAATCCGTCCGCGGCGCGTGGGTGGGCGTACGCACACTGATGGAAGAAGAAGCCGGCTCGCTCTCCGCCGTCAGCCGCGAGTTTTCGGTCCACTGCCCGATGCCGGGCGCGCTGGTGCCGATGGGCGGCAAGTTCACCACCGCCCGCCGCGATGCCGAGGACATCCTGGATGCCGCGAAGCGACAGCTCGGCGGCGCCCCCAGCCCCAAAGCGACCGACCGACCGCTGTCACGAACGCCGGAGATGGACTTCAGCCAGTGGATGCAACAGACAACCAAGCGGGGGCGCGATCTGGGCCTGGGTGAGCGCAACGCCTACTGGGTGGCCAAACGTTACGGACGCGATGCCGCAAAGGTTCTGAAACTGATCGAGCAGCGTCCGGAACTGGCACAAAGCCTGGGTGACCTTCCTTTCTGCCGCGCCGAAGCGCTGTATTCCGCACAGGACGAAATGGTTATTCAGTTAAAAGACCTGGTGCGACGCCGAATTCCGTTGATGCTGATGATGCCGCCCAACCGCGAGCTGCTGCAGGAACTCGCAACGCTGATCGCCCCGGTACGTGGCTGGTCCGCGACAGATTGCGAACAGCAGGTAGCCCGCACCCTGGAGCGCTGGCCGCGAATCGACCCCGACGCGACCAGCACCTGAACCGGCCGGCGCCGGATTCAGCCGCCCTCCGCCTTGGGCACCTGCAACAAGCGGTTGGGTGAACCTTTGGGGTCGCCGATCCGGTCTTCCGCCGACAGCGACTCCAATTGACCCGCCAGCACTTCGGGCGGGGCCTCGCCATTGTCGACCAGCATCAACGCCACCGCTCCCGCGACGTGCGGCGCGGCCATCGAGGTTCCCTGCAACTCCTGCGTGGCGGAATCACTGGTGAACCAGGCCGAAACAATCTCGGTTCCCGGAGCGAAGATATCCACGCACTCGCCGTAGTTGGAAAAATCGGCGCGGGTATCACGCACCGTGGTTGCCGCCACGGTGATGGCTCCCGGCTCACGGGCGGGAGAGCTCGAGCAGGCGTCTTCGTTCTCGTTACCAGCCGCAACGACCACGGGCAGGCCCTTCTTGACCGCATTGCGCACCGCTTCATCCAAAGCCTGGCTGGCCCCGCCGCCCAGACTCATGTTGGCGACCGCCGGTAGCGTGTAGTTCGCCGTCACCCAATCGACCCCGGCGATGACGTCTGCGCTCGAGCCGGAGCCATCACAGTCCAGCACCCGCACGGCATGCAGCGTCACGTCTTTCGCCACACCGTAGGTTCTCCCGCCAATGGTTCCGGCCACGTGCGTGCCGTGGCCGTTGCAGTCGTCCCAATCAGGCAATTCGCCCGGTTGCTCGTCCTGGCCACTACCCAGCACCCCACCGACGACACCACTGATGACGCCGCCCAAACCGCCACCGCCCGACGCAGGCGCGCCATTTCGCGCCGCGAAATTGGCGCCCTGGCCCACCCGGCCGGCGAACTCCTTGTGTGTTCCGCGCATCCCGGTATCGATCACGTAGGCGTGTACGTCCTTGCCCGTGGAGGCCGGTGAATACGTTCCATCCAAGGGCAAGGTGAATTGGTCGATCCGATCCAGGTCCCATGGCACTCGGGCCACCAGGCCCACGCGCCCCACCTGCTCGATGTAGCGCACATCCGGGTTCTTGAGCAATGCGATGACTGACGCCGGCTCTGCCTGCAATGCAAACCCATCAAACGCCGTGGCGTAGCGATGCAGCACTCGACCGCCCACCTGCTGGGCCAGAGCATCGGCCAAACCCGCACGTGCGCCGGGCTTGGTCGCCACGATGAACTGCCCCGGTACCGCATCTTTCACTTTGAGAATCGTGGTTCGTGCGGCATTTGCAGCAGCTTTGGGGACCGCCGTGAGCGGCCCGGCTGCGGTTACCGGACCAGCCGTCAGCACGGCCGCTATCAATACACTGATCTGTACGCTGTTACGCATCACGCTCTCGCTCGGAATTTCCGCCAAAAATACTCGCACATCAGGGAATTTTCTTCGCTGCGCAGGGCACAAAGTTCAACGGAAACACGCAGCAACCCGAGGCTTGGGTATGCTGGTGATCCAAAACCCGCACCTAGCTCCGCGATGTCTTTGCCCCTGAAAATCTTCCTCACCCTGGTCGGCCTGGTTTTTACCACCATCATCGGCGCCGTCATTTACGTCACTGTGGTTTTCGACCCGAACGACTACCGCGATGAGATCAACGCTGCCGCCCAGGAAGCCACGGGACGCGAGCTGAAAATCGCCGGCGACATCGACCTCAACCTCTTCCCCTGGATCGGTGTCGCGGTCAACCAGGTCACGCTGGCGAATGCCAAAGACTTCGGCCCCGAGCCGATGCTGGAAGTCGGCCAGTTGCAGGCGCGGGTTGAGTTGATGCCCCTGCTGACCGAAAAAGCCATCCGCATCGGCGAGGTGCGCCTGCAGGACGTTGTCGTCCGCGCCGCGGTCCGTGGCGAAACCAACAACTGGGATGACATCGCCGAGCACCAGGCCGCCAAGCAGACGGATGGTTCCACGGCTGAGGCGACCGATACGGCGCCCGCCGCGGAAGAAGACACCACCGTTGTCATTACGGTCGGGGATGACAAGGACACCCCCCTGGACGTGGCCATCGCCGGCGTCACGCTTAAAAACATTCGCCTGGAATACGATGCCGATGGTGAGCTGACCACACTGCAGCTCGACACCCTGCAGACCGGCCCCATTCGGCTCGGCGAGCCGAGCACGCTGCGGGTTGAAATCTCGGCCAGCATGCCGGAAGGCCTGAACGCCGTCCTCGAACTCAACTCCGGCTGGCTGGTCAACCCTGAAGGCCCGGTGGCTGAGCTGTCCGGGTTGCAGTTGACCACCACGGTGACCGGCCCCAGCGTACCCGGTGGCAAGCAAACCATCTCCGCCAGTGGTTCCGCGCGTTACGACGGTGCCGCCGGCACCGCCGACGTGCCCGGCATCGAGATCAAGGCCGGCGAACTGGCCGCCACCTTGAAAGCCGCCATGAAGATCGCCGATGCCGGACCCAGCGGTGACATCAGCCTGACCACCAATCAGTTCGTTGCCCAGAACGTGGCCAAAGGCCTTGGCATCCCGCTGGGCGACGGCCAGGACACGCTGCAACCCACCTCACTGGACGTTGCCCTCGTCCTCAGCCCCAACAGCGTGCGCACCAAAAGACTGCAGGGCCAACTGGATGGCGCGCCCTTGAGCGGCACCTTTTCGGTCGAAAACTTCAGCAACCCGCGAATTCGTTCCAACCTGGAGCTGGCCGCCTTCACCCTTGAGCACTGGACCCCACCCGCCGCGGAGGAAACCAGCAAAGACGAGGGCGAGAGCAGCGAGGACCCCATGACCACCGAGCTGCCACTGAACGTGGTCAAAGACCTGGACCTGGACATCACCGCGGTGATCGGCACCTTCAAAGGCTCGGGCATTACCGCCAACAACGTCACCTGGACGGCCTTCTCCCGCCCCGGCCAGCCCTTTCGCCAGGAACTGAGCATGCAGGCCTACGGCGGGGAAATTCGCGCCAAAAGCAACATTGACGCCCGCGGCAGCAAGCCCAAAACCGGCCTGGTACTGGATCTGCAGGCCGTGGGACTGGGCGATCTGCTCAAGGGCACGATGGGCGAAGCCTACGTCACCGGCCTGACGCAGCTTTCGCTGAACGTCGACACCGTCGGCACCACGCTCAAGTCCATGCTCGCCGCTGCCGTGGGCGCCGCACAATATTCCCTGAAAGACGGCAGTGTCGAGGGGTTTTCGCTGCTGGACCTGATCAATACCGGCGCGGCCAAGCTGGAAGGCGGCAGCGCCAAACCCAGCGGCGAGACGAGCACCGGCTTTCAGGAGCTGGCTGGCAAACTGGTTTTTAGCGGTGGTCGTGCCAACGCGCAGCAGCTCAATGCCAGCAACGAGTTGATGTCGCTGACCGGCAAAGGCGGCATCGACCTGGAAAACCTCAAATGGGACCTGAACCTGAGCCCGCGCCTCAAGGACAGCCCGGTCATTCGTGAGCAGCGTCAGCTGAAAAACCTGATCGGCATCGATATCCCCCTGCAGGTGACCGGGCCGTTGATGGCCCCCAAGCTCAAACTGGATATCGAAGACGCCCTGAAGGCGCGTGCCAAGCAGGAAATCGACGAGAAAAAGGACGAACTCAAGGCCAAAGCCGAAGGCAAGGTAGAAAAAGAACTGGGTCGGCAGCTGGACAAGCTATTCGGCAACAAGGACAAGAAAAAGAAAGAACAACCCGCTGAACAAGAATAAATTCGTGCGCCGCACTTCCCACAGCCGGGCCACTCAGGCCCTGCTATCTTCCGCCGTCCTCGCCATCGCACTGCCCGCCATGCCCGCCGATATCGATCAGGTCACGGTTGACCACATCAAGAAGCGCTACACCGTCGAAATGAACGCCCGGATGGACACCACCGCGGCCAAGGCCTATGCGGTGTTCACCGACTATGCGCGCCTGGGTGAGATCAACGACGCCATCATCAAGGCCGAACTGATCGACGGCGCCCCCGAAGGAAAACAGCGCATCCACACCCAGGTGCGGGTTTGCGTGATGGGCATCTGTCGCGTATTCGATCAGGTGCAGGACATGCGCAAAGCACCGCCCGAGCATCTGGAAGCCGACGTGGTTCCCGAGCTTTCCAACCTCAAGTTCGGTCGCGCCAACTGGCGGATCTGGGATGAGGATGGCCGGGCCCGTTTGTACTTTTCCGCCGAGGTAGAACCCGACTTCTGGGTACCGCCCATCGTCGGCCCGTGGCTGATCAAGCGCAAGCTCGAAAGTGAGGCCGAGCAAACCGCCAACGGTATCGAGCGTCTCGCCAATCAACCCGCGCCCGCAGCACCCGACGACGTCGTCGCGCCCGCCGCGAGCTAATACCGGTGTCGGATTTTGCCCAGCGGGTGCTGCGCTGGCATCGCGAGGATGGCCGCCACGACCTGCCCTGGCAGCAGGACCGAAACGGTTACCGCGTGTGGCTCTCCGAGGTCATGCTGCAGCAAACCACCGTGGCCACGGTGAGGGATTACTACACCCGGTTTCTGGCACGTTTCCCCCGTGTTGAAGACCTCGCCGCCGCACCGCTCGATGAAGTCCTCAGCCTGTGGCAAGGCCTGGGCTACTACGCCCGCGCACGCAATCTGCACGCCTGCGCGCAGCAGGTGACGCAACAGCATGGCGGCCAGTTCCCGCAGAGCCGCCTTGAACTGGAAAGCCTGCCCGGTATCGGCCGCAGCACCGCCGCGGCCATCTGCGCACAGGCTTTCGGTCAGCCGGAAGCCATCCTCGATGCCAACGTCAAACGCGTGCTCACACGGCACAACGGCATTACCGAGTGGCCCGGCCGCAGCAGAATCCACAAGCAACTCTGGGATATCGCGGAATCTCTGCTGCCGCAGGACGACCTCGCAAACTACACGCAGGGGCTGATGGATCTGGGCGCGCAAGTCTGCAAGCCACGCCAGCCCCTGTGCATGCACTGCCCGGTTGCCACGGATTGCGTGGCGCGGAGCAACGACCTCACGTCGCAGATCCCCGCCCGCGCCCCACGCAAGAATACCCGTCGCCCCCATCGCTACTGCCGTATGTGGGTCCAGCAGCGCGATGACGGCGCCATCTGGCTGCAGCGGCGGCCGCCAGCCGGCATCTGGGGCGGCCTGTGGTGTTTGCCTCAATCAGAACCCACCGAAAGCCCGGATAGCCCCGGCGACCTGCCCACGCTGAAACACGTATTCAGCCACTTCGACCTGACCATCTACGCCGACCTCGGTACCCCACCTGAAGATGGCATCCGCGAAGAGGCTGCAGGCTGCTGGGTACACCCGGACGACCTCGATGCCTACGGCCTGCCCACCGCCGTACACCGGATTCTGGCAACCTTGTCCGCATGAACGACACCAAACCCCGCACAGTAACCTGCGCCAAATACGGCGAGGAACTTCCCGGCCTGGCCAAACCGCCGATGCCCGGCCCCATGGGCGAGCGCATTTACAATGGCGTCTCGCAAAAAGCCTGGGATGAATGGCTGGCCCATCAGACACGGCTCATCAACGAATACCGTCTGGTCCTCGCCAAACCCGAAGCCCGTGCGTTCTTGCGCGACGAAATGGAAAAGTTCTTTTTCACCGGCGCTGAACTGACCCAAACCGGCTACATTCCGCCTTCCACCTGAACAGACGCAGAAAGTTCCCCCGAGCACTTGACGGGATACCCGTTTATTCAGTCTAATACGCAGCTTGCCGTGCAACGCGGCACCGTGTGAATCTCAAATTCACACCAAAGCAAACACCTGTGGCCAGGTAGCTCAGTCGGTAGAGCAGGGGATTGAAAATCCCCGTGTCGGCGGTTCGATTCCGTCCCTGGCCACCATCTCGGATTACGAATCTTTTCAAGAACTTGAGCCTCGCCTCACGTCGCATGTATCGGTCGGCTTACGTCTGAGCCCGTGTTAGTGTTTGCTCATCGGCCTATCGGGATTGAGCACACCATGAGTTCGAATCAGCTCCAATGTGAATGTGGGAACACCAAAGCTTCCATTCACGGCCCCGCTTTGATGCGTGGGTTCTGCCATTGCACAATTTGTCAGGAATTCAACCAGGCGCCGTTCGCGGATATCACGCTGTTTCGCACCCGCGATATCGAGGGGCCTGCGGATGGTCAGGTGAACTACCGTTGCTGGAAAAAGCCGCAGCTGGTCCTGCGCGGTGTGTGCAAGGACTGTGGCAAGCCGGCTGTTGAGCAGATGAAATTGCCCGGCCTGCCGCGTATCACCATTGTTCCCACAGCCAATCTCGCCGGCCCGGTTCCGGAACCGTCGTTACATGTGTTCTACCAGAGCCGCGTCGCAGACATCGACGATGACTTGCCCAAAGTCAGTGGCTTTTTACGCAGCCAGATGCGGTTCAGCCAGCACTTGCTCTCGGCTCTGTTGCGGAGTTAATTCCAGCGGCGAAAACGTCTGTATCAGCTGCAATACCGCGGATTCCCTGATCTTGGGCCTCATGTGCTGATTCCTGCGCAGGCCAGGCTGCACAACTCAATCCGGGGAAAAGCCGTAGGTGTACGGAGCCTCACCGGGCTTCCACAGCCACTGGCTTCGGGCGCCATCGGGATGAATGGACCAGGGGTCGGTGTCATACCCCTCCCACCCGAAGGGGTCGATTGAGGTCGGTTTGCCGTTGTTGGTTCCGGTCACGCGAACGATATCCAGATGCAGATGCGGGCCAGTGGAGCAACCGGTGCTTCCGGATAGCGCGACCACCTGGCCGGCGGCGACCGGGTCGCCCACGGCAACTTTGAATTCACTGACGTGCACATAAACACTGTCGAAGACGTCGCCGGTCGCCACGCTGTGGCGAATGCGCAGTATCAATGTGTCCCCATTCGCATTGCGCCAGTTGCAGACCTCACTGCCCACAAAAACCACTTCACCGTCTGCCACGCTGCGGAGTTCTGTCCCCTCTTCCATATACCAGTCGTTGCCACGATGGCCGTCCCAACCCGGCTGGATGTTGATGCCCTGGTAGGTAATGAAGTCGCGATTGCCATCATTGGTTCCCAGGTACTGCGGGTATTTATGGTCGAAGGGGTTGGTGTTGTAGAACTGCCCGGCAAACGGGCGCACCAGAATCGGAAACCAGTCGTTGAGCTCGGAAGGCAGCGGTTGCGCGTCGGGTGAGACGGACTCGGTGGGTGCCGGTTCTGGCGTCACCGGTTCGGTGGGAGTTGGCTGGGGCGGAGTTGGTTGTGGTGATGTGGGCGCTGGCGGAGGTGGCGTCGGCGTTGGCTCCACCGCGACGGGTGGTGTTTCTGGCTGCGTTGGCGTTGGTTGCAGTGATTCCTGCTCCGGCCCCTCGGGCTGTGCGGTGGACGGAGATGCATTGTCATCACAGCCAAGCAGGCAACTGATGACAAACACGCCGACCACAAAATTCCGCAGTACAGCTTGGCGGGGAAACGGAGGGGTTGCCTGCACGCTCAAACCTGGCCCGCGACCGCACGCGCCAATGCCTTATCCACCCGGGGATAGGAGAACTGGAACGCGGTGGATGAAAGCCGATCAGAAACCACGCGTTGAGACCCGAGCAAGAGTTCGCTCATCTCACCCAGCAGCATCTTGAGCAGAAATGCGGGCACCGGCAAAACTGCGGGACGGTGCAAGACGCGGCCCAAACTCCGGGCGAATTCACCGTTGCGCACCGGGTTCGGCGCCACCGCGTTGTAGACGCCCTGCATCGATACATCCTCCATGGCTGCCAGCATGAGGTCGATCAGATCATCCAGAGCGATCCAGGCCATCCATTGCTGGCCGTTCCCGATGGGGCCACCCAGCCCGAACTTGAAGGGCGGAAGCATGCGCTGCAGCGCCCCACCCCGCGCCCCGAGCACGACACCGATCCGGAAGATCACCGAACGCGTCGCCGGCGGCAGATCGATAGCGGCCTCCCAGTCACGGCAGAGTTCGGCCGCAAACCCGGCGCCGCAGGGGCTGCTTTCGGTCACGACGGCCTCACCGGTTTCGCCGTAGTAACCGATCGCCGATGCATTGATCAGAAACTCCAGCGGTTGTGAAAGGCCCTGCGCCCACTCGCTGATTTGCTGCGTGACGGTCAATCGACTTCCCCGCAGTTCCTGTTTGCGGGCCGAGCTCCATCGTCCTCCGGCAATATTGGCGCCCGCGAGATTGACACAGCCCCGGGCGGCACCGACTTGCGCGAGTTCCGCATACGAAATCACCGGCGCGCCGCAGTGCTCCCCGCCCGACTCCCGGCTCAGGACAACGACTTTCTCACCTCGCTGAACCAGGTGCTGCACCAGCGCCGTACCCACGAAGCCGCGCCCGCCGGTGACAAGCACGGGGCGATCAGAATTGGACTCGTTCATGGCTGCGCCCCCTGGGCCCGGTTTACAACGCTATTCATAGCATCGCCTGCACCCCACACGCCATGTTCGTGACCAGATCCCGGGACCGACAGGGCACTTTGTCATCAAAAAAACTCCGTGCTAGCCTCCGCGCTACAACAAAACTGGAGAACACAACATGTTGTTACGTACGCTTGCCAGCATGCTGGCCGCCACCTGTTGCCTGTCTGCACAAGCCGCGACCCCGGCCTCCGGCACTCTCACCATCGACAGCGACCCGGTCGAATACGCCGGCGACGGCCCTTACGTCAATTTCAATCAGGCCAACTATCTCGGCCTGGTCGACGATTCGGTGCAGTACATGTGCATGTCACCGGTACTCGAGTGCGACGAGTTCAAACTCACGGTGGACCTGCCCGAAGAGCTGATCGAGGTCTATCCCACCGCCGTCATCCGGATGACTTTTCCCTTTGATGATCCAACCGGCAGCGGCAACGAGGATTACGACTTCTTCGTTCTGGACGCGAACGGCGCCATCATCAACCGCGGAGAAACAGCCGCCAACCCGGAAAAGATTGCCATTCTGGCCGCCAGCGGCGTGACCGAATACACCATTGTGGGTATTCCCTACTTCGCCATCAATTCAAATTACGCGGCCAAGATTGAATTGGACTTGGGCGAGCCGGTTGAGTCCCGCGCGACATTCATTCGTCCGGACGCTGCGACCGCCGAGTTTTCGGCCGCTGGCGGCGCATTGGATCTGGGACTTCTGCTCATCGCTCTCGGCAGTCTGGTGGTACGCAGAAAAACCACCCGCTGATGTAAAGCGTTCGAACGGGCCAGCATTGATGGGCACGACGATGTTTTCGTCGTGCCCTTTCTGGCGACACTCAAGCCCCGACACTTCGAGTAACGAACAACTCAGGGCGCGGTCAGTTCCACCCGCAGATCACGCAGGAAACTCTTCACCGTTGCCATTTGGCTGGGCCCAACGCGAATCAGGCTCTTCTGCCCCCACGAGAGGTCTTCCAGTGCGGGGTCGGCGAACTGGTAAAAAACCTTGGGCTGAACGACCGGGATCGGGTATTCCACCGCTGGCGTGGCCAGCAGGTGATCCACGACCTCGACCAACCGGTCATTGAAATACCCACGCGGATAGCCCAGATTTTTATAGGCCTGCTGGAACAACGGGTAGTAGCGACGATATAACGCAGCAACCTGGGCGGGGTCCAAAGCCTCAAGCGCACGCACGTACGGCGCATAGCGCTGAGTGTTGGCGGCGGCCAGATAGCGGATACTTTTCTCACTACCCCCACCATCGACCACAGGCCGGCCCGGCACGTGTCGTACCGGCCGAAACCCCAACCGGATGGGGTGGCGATCTAGGTTGTCCACCGTGACCACAAAATGTTCGATCAGAGCGGTCGGCACCAGAAAATCCGGCAGACCTCCGGCTCCGAACAGCGGTGTCGCCTCCGCGACCAGCGGCGTATCGCTGTTCTCCAGCTCTGGCAACGGCGCGGGTGTTGGCGAGTGCGTGACTTCCGCTTCACCCTTACCCGTGGCCGCCGCGTCGGTCGAAGTTTCCGCTTCCGATACCGGGTAACGAACCTTGGGTGCTACCGACGGCTGCGGGCTGGGAGCCGAAATCTGCGCAACGTCGTCGGCAACCTCTCCCCCGTTGTTTTGAAAAATCAGCAACCCACCGGCGATTAGGGCCAATGCCCCCAAGCCCGCGGCCACCCAGGCGGTGTTGTTCATTTGCGAACTCCAATTTTCACGACGCTCAGCTTAACGCGAAGCAGCGTGACAACAAGTGACAGCGGTGGCACCGATACCGGAACGCATCGGGTCGGCGGGCAAACCATCGCCGCGATCACCCGACCGGCGCCGACCTCAGACATCGCACGTGGCCAGGCCCTGCCTCATCTGTGCGGTTACCCGCGCGACCCGCCGCCCCAGAAACGCTGCGGTGGCCAAGTCCGTCTCGTGCACCTTGCTACCGGGGGCATGTGCAACCACACCGGTCTGCGTACCGAAACGGTTCACGCCGTAGTCGCGCCAGCCATGCGCCGCGTCGACGCCAACCCAGACCATGCCATGCTGCATGGCCAATATCGACAGGTACTGCAGTGTCATGCCCTGATCGCCGTTGGGTCCATTCCCACAGGTGAACCCCGCGGCGACTTTGCCCGCCCAGCGTTGACCACTCCAACGCTCGCTGCTGGCATCCGCAAAGGCTTTGAACTGAGCGGCGACGCCCCCCATGTACGTGGGGCTCCCAAAAAGAATGGCGTCGCAGTCATCCAAGGCCGCCAACACATCTTGCCGACGAAACCGCCCGGCAAGAATGTCTTCGGCTTGGATCTGATAGGAGAAAACCTCCGCCACCCCGGAGTCACGAATGCCATCGCGGATGGATTGCGCCAGTTCTGCGGTCGCGCCGGTCTGGCTGAAGTAGATGATTCCAATCTGCATGTGCTTACTCCGGTTGCGGGGACGAAATACCCGCCGCGGTGGATTCCCAGTATTCGGGGTTGACCAGCACGGCCACACTCCCATGTTTGTGCCCCTCATCCACCCGATGATGCGCCGCAACGATTTGTGCAAACGGATACACGCGGTCGATCAGCGGGCGGAAAGTACGGTTGTCCGCCATCTGCGCGAGAGTGGCGACATCTTCGGCGCGCTCGGCGGCCGGCCCGGCAATGACGCGAAGCTGCCGTCGCCACCCTAGGAGTGGCGCGAGCAGCACATCCTGAAAGCGCGCAAACACCAGCAACAACCGTCCGCCGGGATGCAACAGTTCCGGCCCATGCTGGATACCGACGGTGCCCACCGTATCCATGACCACATCGAACTTTTGACCCGTCTCCCAAGGCTGCTCTCGGGCGTAGTCAATAACGTTTTCGGCCCCCAGCGAGCGCACCAATTGCGCGCTAGACGCACTGCATACCGCGGTTACGTGCGCTCCCTGCGCCTTGGCGATCTGCACCGCTGCGCTACCGACAGCGCCCGACGCCCCCACAACCAGCACCTTGTCACCGGCTTGCAGCGCAGCGCGCCGGAAAAAATCCAGAGCGGTGGTCCCGCCGAAACTCAGAGCGGCCGCCTCCACCATGCTCAGGGACGCAGGCACCCGGGCGATGGGCCCGCTTTCGGTCACCACTGCGTACTCGGCATGAGCACCCATCCTGGCGCCATTGAATGCGAAAACCCGATCACCCTCGGCAAACTTGCGCACCCGCTTGCCGATGGCGACGACCTCCCCGGAAAGCTCGCTACCGAGCACCGTCTGCCGGGGTTTGCGGATACCGAAAACCAGGCGTGAAATCCAGCCAAAACCTGCGGGGACATCCATGCTGCGCAACCTCCAATCCCCGGTGCTGACGGTGGTGACCACCACGCGAATCAGGACTTCATCAGGCCCAGGGCGCGGCCGCTCGCGTGTTTCCAGGCGAACCACCTCGGGAGGACCATATGCGGTATAGACGGCCGCTTGCATCGTATCTTTCATGCTCAGCTCCGGATCAATTCGGGTTCAGGGGGAAGGCCACGGGACGCAATGGCGCGGCATCCGCACCACGCAGTTTCAGCGAAGCCGCAACGAATGCAAATTCATAGAGGCGATCACGCGCCAGCAATTCCAAATTGACCAGCTCGATGATGGGCGTCCCGCGTTGCGCCAGCAGATAGGTATGCACCGGCACGTAGTCGGTCTCGAGTTCGGAAGGAAAAGATTCAAAACTCAGATTGTCCGCGCCAACAATCATCGCCCCACCTTCTTCAACCAGATAACGCGCCGCCTCCAGCCCCAGGCCGGGCGGATTTTCCATGTACAAGGTCGCCTGGGCGTAATCGCGCATCCGGCCCGTACGAATCAGCACCACGTCCCCGGTTTGCAAGCGGGTTCCTTGCAGTCGTAGCGCGCGCTGCAGGTCCGTGCGACCCACCCGGTACCCCGGCGGCAGCTGGTCAACCCCCAGCGCGGCGGGCAGATCGATCATCACTCCGCGAGCGACCAGCGGCGGCAGCTTCTCCGCGCCACCGACTCGCCAGCCGCGATCCCCGAGATGATCCGCCGCCCGAAAGCCATTCCAGATTTGGCCGTTCAGCCCAAAGTGAGACAGCGCATCGATGTGCGTACCCATATGCGTGTACATGGACACAGCCGAGCCGGTGTAGCTGACATGGGCGTTCATTTCTGAACCGACACCCAACGGGTCGTCCACCGCCGTGCCCTGCGGCGTGTGCGTCATCCAGATCCGGTAATGGGGATCACCCGCAGCCTGCCAACTCGGCATGCCAATGAAGTATTCAACGGAAAGGTCATAGGCCGCACCGCCGGATATCCGCGACAGGATGGCTTCGCGGGATGCCGGCGTCATCAGATTCAGCCGTCCGATCTGGTCTTCCGGCCCCCAGGGGCTGAGGCCGACCTGGCGTACGCTTTCTGCGGCATGGGGGAGCGGGCTGATCAGCAAGCCGACCAGCAAAGGGAGCAGTCTTTTCATAACAAAAGTCCTAGTGAGAGTGACAAGTGTTCAGGGCGTTGGTGGCGCGCGGAACGGGAACAGCAGCGGGGCGTCGGGTGAGATCACGACGCAGCAACAGAATCATCGTGAGCAGCACCAGCACGACACCCGGCAACCAGTGCCAGCTCATTCGCGAGGGAGTGCTCACGAACAACACCAGCATTGCGGTGAAAGGCGCGAGATAGCTGTAGGCCTTGACGGCGGAAGGAGTGAGAATCGCGGTCGCGTACTCGGTCAGGCCGAAGGTCAACCCGCTGGAAAAAACGCCCAGATAAAGCAACAGGACCGCGTCGCGATACCCCAACCGAGACAGGTTCGTTGGTGATTCGCTAGCGACCCCCGCAATACCCACAAGAATGCCGGCGAAGACCACGATCCAGAATGTCCGCAACAGGCTGTTGGCCGGCAGCAAATCGTTTGCCAGCCCCCACTTGGTCACCGCAGGGGCGAGGGCAAGGGAGGCGCAACCTAGCAAAAAGACAGCCTCCGGAATACCCAACTGCAACCGCCCCACACTCCCCCGTCCCTGCGCCCATATCAGCGCGAGGGCACCAACTGCACCGAGCAACAAGGTGCGCGCCATCCACGGCGATCTCGGCTCCACCCGCAGCAGGCGCCCAAACCCGTAAGCAAGCAGTGGTAAGCAAACAAACAAGGTCGAGAGGGTGACCGCCGTGCTTTGCGGAGCCGCCCAGAACATCCCGGCGAAGAACATCGCCGAGCACGCGCCCAGCAACCCATACAGCGGCAGGTGCCGGCGATGCGGCCAGCCACCTCGCAGGTGTCGCACCCAGGGCCATAACACGGCTGCCGCAATGGCAAATCGCACCGCGGTCAGCAACAGCGGAGGCAAACCCGGCTGCAGCATCCCCACCACGGGAAATGACACGCCAACAATGGTCGCGCTGAGCAAAAGCCCGAGATGGGCACGCAACTCGTGAGCGGCAAACACGGCGGGAATTTTCATGGAACCGTCCAGTAAAGGAGTGAGTGCCACGATACTTGCAAGCATTGGATTAATAATCCGCCGCATATGAAAATCACTGTTCACGTTTTTTAACTAATCCATATCGTGAATCAGCTCAACGACACCGCCGTTTTCGTGCAGGTGGTTGATAGCGGGAGCTTTACCGGCGCCGCAGAAGCCCTGTCGCTGTCGAAGTCCGTGATCAGCAAATACGTCAGTCGGCTGGAAACCCGCCTTGGGGCGCGACTGCTACAACGCAGCACCCGTCGCCTCAGCCTCACGGAAGTCGGCGAGGTGTTTTACGAGCGCTGCCGAGAGGGACTGCGTCAGCTGGAAGACGCCGAGGATGCAGTCCGCCTATTGCAGGGGGAACCTCGTGGCTTGCTGCGGCTGAACATGCCCATGTCGTTCGGAATTCTCCACGTCGCCCCGCATCTCGCCGCATTTCGGCAACAGCACCCGCAGGTCGACATCGACCTGCATCTGGAAGACCGGATGCTCGATGTGATTGATCAGCGCTTCGACCTGTCGATCCGTATTGCTGCCCTCTCAGACTCACGCCTGGTCGCCCGCCGGCTGGCCCCCTGCCGGCATGCGGTGGTAGCGGCCCCCTCTTATCTGCACCGGCTGAAATCTCCGGCATCCCCCGCCGAGCTTCAGCGGCATACCGTCATCGGTTACCGCTATCAGCACTCCGCGCTGCAATGGGAATTCGAATCCCCCGGGAAGAGCGTGGTCCGGGTTGATCTGCAGCCCACACTTCGGGTCAACAACAGCCTCGCGATACGCGAAGCCGTACTCGCTGGCGCCGGAGTCGCCCGTGTACCCACCTTCGCTATCGGGGATGCCTTGCGCGATGGCCGCCTTCAGGTTCTGCTGCCGGAGTGGCGCACCTTGGACCTGGGTGTCTACGCGGTGTACCCGGAGCGCCGCCATCTCTCGCCGAAGGTGCAGGCCTTTGTTGATTTCCTGCAGACCCGCATCGGCGCCCCCCCGTACTGGGACCTGCCTGATTAGCCCTCATCCCCGCTTTCCGATGCTCGGTATACACTGGCAGAACCCACCCCGGCGCATGATCAACCGCGGGGCGGGGTGAATCGTGCGAGCAGAGGGGCGAGAAATATGACCGACCCAATTCGGGACGAGGGTCAGGATGTCAACGCGATACGCGACATTCTGTTTGGCCAGCAGATGCGGGATTACGAGCGGCGATTTGGCCAGCTCGAACAGTCCATGGCCGAGCAGCTGGAGGCCCTGCGCAGCTCGCTCACCGGCCAGCGCGAGCAACAACAAACCCAAGCACAGGCCTTGCAGGACAGCCTTGATGCCTTGAGCGGCGAGATGAACCAGCTGCGGCAGGAGCTCACCACCAGCATCACCGACCAGATCGATGCCCTGCAAAATGCCAGCGTCTCCCGCGCCGACCTGGCCGAATGGCTGCGCGACCTGGCCGGACGCATCGACGGCCAGTGAGCGGATCGGAACTCGAGCGTTTACGACACTTACTGCTGCGGCCCGAGCAGCAGCGGCTGGATGAGCTTGAAGGGCGCGACCAGTCGGATGCGGAGCGTGCCCGGAACATCGCCACGTTGTTGCCCTCCGCCCTCCGTCAGGCGGCAGACAACGGCGAGCTCGGCCCCGCCCTCGCCGGCCCACTCAAGGAGGGCCTGCGGCAAACCATTCGTCAGGATGCCGCCGGTCTGGCCGAAGTTCTGTTCCCGATCATGGGGCCGAGCATTCGGCGGGCCATCGCGGAAGCCCTGCGGGATTTCGTCAACAACATCAACGGCGCCGTGGCCCAGGCCGTGTCCTGGCAGGGGCTGCGCTGGCGGATGGAGGCGCTGCGCACGGGGCGCCCCTACGGGGAGGTTGTGCTCAGTCACACCCTCAGCTATCGAGTTGAGCAAGCCCTGCTGATCCACAAGCACAGCGGGCTGGTCATCAGCAAGGCGGAATTGTCATCGGTGGTCGCCAATGACAGCGATGCTTTTTCGGCCATGCTCAGCGCCATTCAGGACTTCGTCAGCGATTCGCTCAAGGGCGATAGTGCGCTGTCCACCATCGACATGGGCGAGCGCACGATCTGGATCATCCGCGGCCCGCACGCCCACCTGGCCTGCATCATCAGCGGCGTGCCGCAAAAGGATCTGCGCGGGCATCTGAGCAACCTGCTGGACGCCGCGCACAATCGGTACGGCGACTTGCTCGCCGAGTTCGTCGGCGACCCGGCTCCGGTGGCCGGCATCGATGAATACACGGCGCGTTGCCTCGACCCGTTGCCCACCGCCTCCACGGCATCACCGGCACGCTGGCCGGCATGGGCACTGCTGGCATTGTTGCTCCTTGCCGCTGGCGCCTGGCTGCTGCGCCCGGCCACTGCCGACCCGCCACTGCAGATTTACCGCGCTCTGGAAAATCAACCCGGCATCGCGGTGCAGAACATCCACCAGGATGGCGGCACCTGGGTCGTCACCCTGCTGCGCGATCCGCTCGGGCCTGAGCCTGCCGACATTCTGCAGAATGCGGGCCTCTCCAGCGCGTCCCTGCGCCTGCAAACCCACCCTTATCAGTCGCTGGCGCCTACGATCGTCCTGCGGCGCGCGCGCCAGCAAATGCGCGTTCCCGAATCCGTTGGCACCACGCTGAGCGACACCACACTGGTACTTCAAGGCAGTGCGGATTCCACCTGGGTCACCTGGCTGCAGCACACCACCTGGCCCGCTGGCATCAGCCACGTCAACACCCAGGCCCTCACCGTAGCGCGGGGTTTGCGTGAGTTACGCAATGATTTACCCGAAGGCGTCACCGTCGAGGAAATCAACGGCTCCCTGCTGCTGAGCGGCATCGCCCCCATCGCCTGGATTCGCGAGCTGCCGGCCTGGGTTGGCCACTACGATGTCCCCCCTCTGGGCGACACATCGGGCCTGAAGCCGCGTGAATGGCAGCAAATCCAGAACGTCGTCGCCGATATCAACCGGCAACGGGTGTACTTCACCGATGTACTGGAATTCGGCGTCTCCGAACAGGCCCACCTGCAGAGTATCGCGGCGCAGCTCCGCGACGTGTTTACGCTCAGCAGCGAACTTGGACTGACTCCGACGCTGGTGCTCACGGGCTATTCCGATGGCCTGGGCACCTGGGAGCGCAATCAGGAGCTACGTGAACTGCGCGCCACCAAGGTGCGTGAGGTGCTGACCGCGCAGGGTGTTGCGGGCATACTGACCTCAACCCGCGTTGCCCCGGACTTCGTGCCCTCGAATACCGTGGACCTGAACCTTCGGCGGGTCGACATGCAGCTGGATGTCGGCCCCGAGCCCTCGCACTGGCGCTAAACGACGATGAACCTGCAAGTCCGCAAGATCTGTCTCCTTGGCGATTTTTCCGTAGGCAAAACCAGTGCCGTGCGGCAGTTTGTGGAATCCCGCTACGACGAAAAGTACCTGACCACGGTCGGCGTGAAGATCGATACCAAAACCCTCAATTTCGCGGACCGCAGCGTCAAACTCGTGATCTGGGATATTGCCGGTACCGACCGCGCAACCCCCGCCTACACCGCGTATCTGCGCGGCATGGCCGGCTACCTGCTGGTTGCCGATGGCACCCGCCCGGAAACGCTCAAAGCCGCACTGGGCTTACAGCGACAGCTGGAAAAGGAGCTGGGCGACCTGCCCTGGATCGGCCTGTTGAACAAACACGACCTGAGCGCCGACTGGCAGATCAGTGCGGAGGATCAGGACCGACTGGGCGATCACTGGTACACCACCAGCGCCAAGACCGGCGACAACATCGAACATGTCTTCGAAACGCTGGCGCGGAGGCTGGCTCCGTGAACCTCGCCGACTGGTATGCCGCCCGCGTCGCCTCGCGCCCGACGCCGGTAGCCATTCATCTCGACCGCCACTTCGGGATCATTGACTGGCACGGGCTACCGCTGGGCCTGGGCCTGCGCTTGAAACCGGGGCGCGACCTGCGCGAGCAACTCCCCGTGCTGTACGCGAGTGAACTCGACAGCGTCACCGCCCTCGAGAATGTCAACATCGATGGCGGTCGCGTCGTCGACCTGCTGCTGGAACCTGCAGAAGACGGTCTGTTCCTGCTGATCCGCGACGCCCGAGATCGTCATGACGCCGTGCAGCCGGTGCAGCAGGAACGCAACGAGCTTCACTTGCTGCGCGCCCAATGCGAGCGCGCCAATCAGGCTAAAAGCCGGTTTATCGCCGGCATGTCGCACGAGTTTCGAACGCCCCTGGCTTCGATCCAGGGCTACAGCGAACAACTGCGGAAAAGCCTCGCTGCTGGCAGCGCGGAAGCCCATGCGGCAGCCGCGATTCACCGCGCTTCCGACTATCTGCTGACCCTGGTGGAAAACCTGATCGAAAAGGGCCGGCTGGATAGCCAGGATGCCCTGGTGCAGGCACTTCCGAGTGCGCTTACCGATTTTCTGCAACTGCTGCAGGAAATGTTTGCGCCGCTATGCGAGCAGCGCGGACTCGCATTCGACCTCCAGCCCACCACCCCACTTCCCGACTGGGTGGACCTGGACGCGACCAGGGTTCGGCAGATTGCGGTCAACCTGATTGGCAATGCCATCAAATTCACCGATCGCGGCACCATCCGCGTCCAGATCGGCTGGACCAATGGCTTGCTCAAGCTTGCCGTTATCGACACTGGCCCGGGCATACCGCCGGAGTATCAGGAAAAAGTCTTTGCGCCCTTCGAGCGCGCCGGCAATGCGGCGCCGGGCGCCGGCCTGGGGCTGGCCATCAGTCGCGAACTGGCCCGTCGAATGGGCGGCCAGCTCACCCTCGAATCCGCCGCAGGGCAAGGCTCCATCTTCCGCCTGACCGTCCCCGCGCCGCGCAGCAAAACGCCCCCCCAAAACGAGCACTCCCCCAAGCTGCGCATCGTGCTGGTGGATGACGACCCCGACATGGCCCAGTTGCTGAAGATGCTGCTTGAGGAAGCCGGCCACCAGGTTGTCCTCTGCACGGACACCCCGAGTGCGTTGATCGCGCTCAAGGACTCGGCACCCGCGGATTGCCTGCTGACCGACATCAACCTGCCGGGACTGAGCGGCATCGAATTGATTCGCCAGGCCCGAGCACAGCACCCGGGCTGCCGGATCATCACACTGACCGGGTCGACCAGCCAGGCCGACCACGACCAGGCCGCTGCGGCGGGTGCGGACTATTACCTGTGCAAGCCGGTGCCATTGGACACATTGCTGGGTGCGCTACAGGGCCATGGCGCTGAAGGCAGGCTGCGCGCTCCACCCGATGCCAGCGATTCGTAAAAAGAGGGTGCTGACTCGGAGCTGACGCTGCCCCCGGTTACAATTCGCACTGCGTCTGCCGAATTCCTGCAAGCCCCTGCACTGATGTCCACCTCTACCCCGGACCTTAAGCGGTTCATCCGCAATCCTTACGCGCGACGCCTGGTGATCTCGGCGGGCCTGGCCTTCGTCATTCCGGCGCTCGCGATTGGTGGTTTCTGGCTACCAACACGCCTCGCGGAATCCGGGTCCGACTATGGTGCTGCGGCATGGCCCCCGCTGCTTGTGCTGGTCGGTATCGGTCTTGCCTGCATTACCGGGCTGGCCATCGCACTGTACAAGGTGCCGTTTCGCAAGCATGAACAGGCGCAGTGGGAACTGATCGAAAAGCTGCCCAAACCCGAACAGCTGGGCGCTGTCCAGCGGGAACTGCAGGCCAGTCAGGAACAGATTCAGGTGATGCTGGACGACAATATCCGCCTGCGCGAGGAAATCTCGGGTGCCAAACTCGAACGCGCCACCACCTCGCGCCTGCTGGAAACGGTGGTCAGTACAACGGACGACCCCATCGTCGTCACCGACGCCAGCGCCCGAATCGTGAACCTCTCGCAGCCCGCGGCCGTGCTGCTGGGCGTGCGGGTTGAGGAGGTCATTGGCACCGACAGCTTTCGGGTGCTGCGCTTTTTCGATGCGTACAAAGAAAAGCCGGAGGAATACCCCTTGCTGCGGTTGATCGAGGACGTGGTCGAACGCGCTTCGTCGGTTCCGTTCATGACGGATGTAATCCTGCTGGACTCCCGACACCATAGCCACCGGATCATGCTCACCTCACAAGCGATTGTCCGCGCCGACAACAAGGTGGCCGGAACGCTGCTGCGTTTTCAGCCCAGCCAGGGCGAGTCGAATTTTGCCGGCGCAATCGCACAGAGCAGCTTTGACAGCAGTACCGATTTGCCCACCCGTGGCGAATTCATGCGCCGGCTGACGGAGCTGATCAACATTGCGCAGGCGCAACAACGCCACCACGAACTCCTGTTATTCAGCGTTGATGAGCTGCAGGGCATCTATGACCGTTTCGGTTACTGGGCCGGCGAAGAACTGCTCTGGAAGGTCGCATCCCTGATCCGCAAAGAGGTGGGCGGACAGCCCGAGCTGTTCCGCATCACATCTGTGCACTTCGCGCTGGTGCTCCCCTTCAGCACGCCGAACGAGGCAGACGCCATCGCCGAACGCCTGCGCGAATGTGTGGAAATCGCCCAATTCTCATGGCACGAAAATGATTACCGCGCCACGATCAGCATCGGCCAGAGTTCAATTAATGGCCAGGCGTCCACCCCGTCGGCAGTGATATCGATGGCGGATGAATATTTGCGCACTGCCCGCGACGCCGGCGGGAATCAGGCGCTGCGGTACCAGGAGGATGGGCTGCTGGTCGAGACCCAGGCGATCGAACAGCAGCTCTTGAGCTGGCTGAATGTGAGTGGTGACACGGAGCACTTGCAGCTGCACTCACGCGAATTCAAAGCGGCAGCCGAGAGTGGCATGCCTCCACTGGTGGAGGCGATGCTCCGCGTAGAAATGGATGATGGGTTCTGGATCGACGCGGCCGCGTTTCGTTCGTCAGCAAGCAACTCCGGACTCTCCCACAAACTGGATCTATGGCTGTTGCAGCATGGAGCCGAAGCATTCGTGGACTCCGCAACAAAGGCCGCGGGTAGCCGCTTGATTGTTCCCTGCTCGGGCCAGAGTTTGCAGAACGAAGACTTCGCCACCACCATCGAGAAAATCCTGCTGGAATCGGGCCTGGAGCCCTCACTGCTGGTGCTGGCGATCGAGGAGCGGCACGCCCGCAGCTACACTTCGGAAGTCTCACGCTTTCGCAAGGCGTTGAAAAACCTGAATGTGGGCTTTGCCCTCACCGACTGCCGGGTTGCGGCGTTGGGTGACGTCATCCGACAATTGCGGCCCGCTTATGTCGGGTTACCGGCCGCCACATTGCGCCGGCTCCAAGACCCCGCCATCATCCACGAATTGCGTTACTTCCGGGAAAGCGCCGCTGACGCGCGGTTTGAATTGTTCATCGGCAATGTCACTGAGAATGCACAGGCCCAGGAGCTGTACCACGCGGGCGTGAATTTCGTCGGCGATGCGGGCAGTGCACTGGGGCCCCTCTCGGCGTTTGCCGGGTTGCGCATGCCCGATTAGGCCAGCTCCGCCAAAATGCGCCGGGCGGCATCCAGCCGGCTGTGCCCCAGCATGACCTCGGCCACGCGCAACTCGTTGAGCTGAGCTTCTGACAGCTTGCCTCCGGTGCGCAAGCGACGAATTCGCTCGCGGAGCTTGCGAGCTTCACTGACGCCGTTTTCCGGCTCCCCGAAGTTGTGAGACGGGGATGCGGTATCAACGGCTTCCGGAAATACCAGCGGCGGGATAGCTTCCGGTAAATCTGCGGCCTTGAAATCCGCGTGGATGACGTTGCGGTTGGCCCGCCAGCGCCAAAACCAGAACCCCAGGATGGCGAACAACGCCACCCATAACAGCCCTCGCCAGTGGCTACCCTCTTGCTCACCAGCGGATCGGACCGGCGCGTTGGGAACCACCGGCTTGGGCTTGTACCCGGTTTCAACAACGGTGGGCTCCGGCAGCTGTACCCACGGTTCCTCCTGAGCAGCACTGACAGGCAGCTGGGGCAGGGTCTGCTCCAGATCGGGGGTAGGAAGGTGAACGGATTCCCAGCTCTCTTCTGCCGCTCCGGCAGGAGGCTCCTCGGCTGCGAGTGTTGGCTCCGGGCGCTGCTGCGCCTGCGACACAAGTGTCGAATCGACGGCGGATGATGCAGCCCGTGAGCGGCTGGCAACAGGGAGTGCATTCACACTGAGGACCCAATCGGCCTGGAAACGTTCGGGCTCCCCCTCCTGCATCTTGGCCAGCCCGGCCACCTGCTCAGCCCGCTGGCGCTTGTAGGAGTCAAACTGGGTTTGCAGCGCAAACAACCCCGGACGCAAGAATATCGCTTCGGTATTGGCGGCAATCCGCGGTGCCGGCGGCTCCGTACTCAGGGATAGCGAACGCCGTGCCGGTGTTTCCCGCTTGACCACCGTCTTCGGCGCCGGTTTGACAACTGTCGGCGTTGTCGCTACGGGCGCCGTAACAATGGGCCGGGTGCTGATCAGGGGGGCTTCTCGCCTGGCCACCACGGGGCGTTTCTGCTCGCGTGGCGGCGCCGCCCGAGGTGTTGTTACTGATGCGGGCGGACTGGGATCCAGCAGCACATTTACCGCGAATTCCATGCTCGTATCCGCCTGCCGCAGCTGCAGCAGCAGCTGCAATACCGGCTCGCGCTGAGGCTTCTGGCTGCGAATCCGGATCAGCGGCGGCACCACACTGCGATCCAGCGACACCCGGAAATCCGACACTTCCGTGACCTGAGCAAATGACGCACTGGCGCCTTCGCCTGGCGGAAGCAAACGCGCCTGCAGGGTACTCCAGCTCTCTGCCTGAACCGGGATATCGACCTCAAGCGGCTCGCCAATATAGGAGCGGACCTGTGCCGTACCTATATTCAGCGCATGCGCCGGAACAATCGGCAACAGCAGTGCCCCCCATGCGACAACCACATAAAGGAACACCCGGCCACGACGTGGCGTCATTGCGGGATGTACTCCCGCAAGATTTTCCAGCCCCCCGACTCGCGTCTGAGCTGAATCCGCTTGACGACATTGTCGGAAAAGCGAGCGGAGCGGTACTCCTGGTTGACTGTCACCGTCACCAGACCCGGATCCCTGAACGCCATTTCCACTCCCGTCAGGCGGATGTCCGCCTGTCGCTGCGGTGACACGCGCGCGCGACGCTGTGCGATCCACTCGCTCCGTTCAAGACCGCGCGGGGGAACAAACTCTTGCGAATAAGCGGCGAGATAAGCCTGCACATCCCCGGCCGCCCAGCTCGCGCGCCAGGCCTCCAGGGCCGCCTCCACCACAGCCCGTTGCTCTTGCTGCGCGCCGCGACCCTGCACATCGGCGCGCCCGGATTGCGCCGTCGGCAACACCAAGGCAGGCGTGGCCGGGGGCGGAGCCAAGTCCGAATTCTTTCGTGTGTAGGGCAAAGCGTTCAACGATTGCAGAATATCCAGCTTTCCACGCAAGGTCGCGTCAGCCTCTCCCAACTCCGCTGCACGCCGATAGGCGGTTTCCGCCTGCGCGGTCAGCACATCGCCCAGGTTTTCATGGGCTGCAGCATAGCCAGGATGCCGCTGCAATAGCTCCTGCAAGGTCCGTTGCGCGGCCAGAAAGTCGCCGAGACGGGCCTGGATCACGGCCAGGTTGTTTGCCGGTTCCGGAAGCTGGGGATACTCACGAGCGAGGCTGTAGAAAATCGCGCTGGCATCATTCAGCCGCTCGAGCATCGTCAGGGTCAGAGCCTTGATGAACAGCAGCTCGGGATCCTGCGGAGTCTGTTTCAGTCGACGCTCCACCGCGTTCAACGCCGCCTCATAGTCTCCCAGCGCCAAAGCCGACTGCACGGCCGCGTTTCCGCCTGCGGGGGCAACCTCCGCGGACACCGGCCGTACAACCAGTCCCAGCAGGAAGAAAAGCCCAACGAGATATCGAATAAATGGCATTGAATTACTTGATCGCGACGCGTGTCCGAAACCATCTCCGGTACTTCAAATCACGCAGTCTAATCACTAACCGCCAACCTGAGCACATGAAAAAGCCCCAGGTCATGGACCTGAGGCTTCTATTCGGGATTTCCCCCGAAGATGGTGCCGTCGATGAGACTCGAACTCATACGGCTTTCGCCACTACCCCCTCAAGATAGCGTGTCTACCAATTCCACCACGACGGCATGTTTAAAAATCTGACTGCGGATATTACTCCGGTGCACCGTCCGCAGCAGGGGCGGCTTCCGGTTGCCCAGCAGGCGTTTCGATTGCTGGCGACTCGGCTGCCGGGGATTGCTCCACGCTGCCAGACGCCGGCAACTGCAGCGTATCGACCACCGAGCCCTGGCCGGACTGGCCACGGGCAACGATGACGGCTAGCGCCAGGCTGACGATAAAGAACAACGCGGCAAGGATGCCGGTGCTGCGGCTGAGGAAGTTGGCCGACCCCCGCGAACCGAAGACGGTCCCCGAAGCGCCACTGCCAAAGGCCGCGCCGGCGTCGGCGCCCTTGCCGTGCTGCATCAGCACAAGGCCGATGATTCCGATGGCCAGAACCAGTTGAATGGCCACGAGTGCGGTATACATGCTAGAACTCAGATTGAATCAGGTGTTTGCAGCAGCCTGGGCGATGGCGAGAAAACTCTCCGCCTCCAGCGCCGCCCCGCCGATCAAGCCGCCGTCGATATCCGCTTGCGCAAATAACTCAGCCGCATTGCCGGGTTTGACGCTGCCGCCGTAAAGGATGCGCAGCGAGCCGGCTATTGTAGCGTCTGAATTGGCCGCAAGGCAACGCAGGTGATCGTGAACCTCTTGCGCATCGCTCGCGGCGGCGGTGCGACCCGTGCCAATGGCCCAGACCGGCTCATACGCCACCACGGCGTTTTCAAATGCCGCGATACCTGCCGCGTCGATCACGGCCTGCAGTTGCTCGCCAACAACGGCCAAACTGCGGCCCGCCTCGCGCTCATCGAGGGTTTCCCCCACACACAGGATCGGGGTGATGCCCCCAGCCTGCGCGGCCATAAACTTGCGCGCCACATCCGCATCGGTCTCCCCGAGCAAACCGCGGCGTTCGCTGTGCCCCACGATGGCATAGCCGCAGCCCATATCTTTGAGCATTCTGCTGCTCACTTCACCGGTATAGGCGCCGTCATCTACCCAGGGGGCCACATCCTGCGCACCCAGACCCAGCTCGGACCGGGCAATTTTTGCACCCACCACACCCAGGTGACACAACGGTGGACATACCACCAGATCCACATTCAATCCGTCGGCGCCTTCCATCACCGCAGCGGCCAGCGACTCGGCGCTACTCAGATTCCCGTGCATTTTCCAGTTGCCCGCAACCATCGGGCGACGTTCATTCGACATGCTGTCTCCTGCTTTGCTGAATTCGAGCCGATTGCGCGAGCGATTGTGCCTGCATTGCCCGAGCTACGGGGCAACGAGGCTTTTTACCGCATCGGCAACCTGTTGCGCGCACTGCCGTGCCAGGGTGTCGTCGTCGGCTTCGGTCATCACCCGAATCAGGGGCTCCGTTCCAGAAGCGCGCAACAGCAATCGCCCACGCCCCTTCAGCTGTGCTTCCGTCGCCTCGACACTCTGCTGAACCTGGGGGTGCGCGAGCAGTTCCTTGGGATTTTGCCCCTCAACTCGCACATTGATGAGCACCTGGGGGAGCAGATGCAACCCTTGCAAAAGCTGCTCCAGGGGGCGGTTGGCCTGTCGCACTTCCGCCAGCACCTGCAGGGCAGAGACCAGTCCATCGCCGGTGCGGGCGCGATCGCGCACCAGAATGTGCCCGGAGGGCTCGCCCCCCAGCAGTGCGCCGGTTTGCTGCATCCGCTCGAATACGTAGCGGTCACCCACGTCGGCTCGCTCCAGCCCAATACCAGCGGAATTCAAGGCCAGTTCCAGACCGAAGTTGCTCATCTTGGTGCCGACCACCGGGCCTTCGAGTTCGCCGCGCGCCGCACGTGCCTGAGCGAGCACGTACAGAATGGCGTCGCCGTCCACCAGCTCACCGTGACGGTTCACCAGTAAACAGCGGTCCGCATCCCCGTCGAGTGCAATGCCCAGGTCTGCCGCGTGCTCACGTACTGCCGCCTGCAGGGCCGCAGGCTTGGTCGAGCCCACACCGTCATTGATATTCAGTCCATTCGGCTCGTCGCCAAGCACGACCAGATCCGCCCCGAGCTCTTCCAGAATACGCGGCGCGACGTAGTACGAGGCCCCATTGGCGCAATCCAGAACGATTTTCAGACCCTTCAGCGAGTCGGCCCGGAAGGTGGATTTGCAGAATTCGATGTAGCGGCCGCGGGCATCGTCGATGCGCACCGCCTTGCCGAACCCGTCCTCCGGCGCGCACTGGAGATCCTGCTCCAACAGCACCTCGATTTCCCGCTCCTGCGCATCTGCCAATTTGTAGCCATTGGCGCCAAAGATCTTGATGCCATTGTCGTGGAAAGGGTTGTGCGAGGCGCTGACCACGATCCCGGCAGCGGCACGAAAGGTCGTGGTCAGCAACGACACCGCGGGGGTGGGTATCACGCCAAGCATGTAACTGCGGGCGCCAGCGGCCGACAACCCGGCTTCCAGGGCGGCTTCCAGCATGTAACCCGACAAACGCGTGTCCTTGCCGATGACTACTTTCGGATGCTTGCTGGTGCCTTCGGCTGCCAGCACGGTCCCCAGCGCCCAACCCAGGCGGAGCACGAAGTCGGGAGTCATCGGCGCCTGGCCTACCCGACCGCGAACACCGTCGGTACCAAACCATTTGCGCTCACCTGTCATGCTTTCGCTCCACTTTCAGTATTCAATGCCTGCCATACCGCAAGCGCCTGCCGCGTTTGTTCCACATCGTGCACGCGGATAAAGTCCGCCCCTTGGCCCGCCGCCCAGGCCGCCGTCAGGACGGATGCCAGAACGCGTTCCGCCGGATCATCCAGGCCCAGCAACTCGCGAAACATGGATTTGCGTGAGACGCCGATCATCAATCGACACCCCGTATCCCGCCGGATGGTCGCGGTCGCCCGCAACAAATCGAGGTTGTGCTGCAGCGATTTGCCGAAGCCGATGCCCGGGTCAACGATGACATCCTTGCGCGGCACACCGGCTTCCACGCAGGCCTGCACCCGCCGGCACAGAAAAGCCGTCACCTCCGCCACGACATCGGTATACCGGGGCGCCGCCTGCATATCCGCAGCCGAACCCTGCCGATGCATGACCACGACCGGCACGCCGGACCGCGCGGCCTCGGCCAGAGCCCCCGGCCGCTGCAAGGCGTTCACGTCATTGATCATGCCGGCGCCGGCATCCACCGCGGCGCGCATCACTTCCGGCTTCTGGGTATCGATGGACCACTTGCGCCCATCGCGCCGCAAACCGGCAAACACCGGCTGCAGGCGGCGCAACTCTTCCGCGGCATCCACCATGGCAGCCCCGGGGCGTGTTGATTCCGCACCCACGTCCACCCATTCCGCACCGGCAGCCCAGATCTGGCGAGCACGCGCAAGCGCGTCCTCGGCCTGCAAATAGGACCCACCATCAGAAAAGGAATCCGGGGTGACATTGAGCACCCCCAGAATCTCGGTGTTATGCGGCAGCACCCGGTGTCTCCCCCCGTCGCCGCCCAAACTCACTGGCGCTCAGGCAGCGTCCTGGCGGTTTGGCGTTTTGGCTTCCTCGACCATCTTCTGCAACTCACCGCTGGCGTGCAGTTCCATCACGATGTCGCAACCACCAATCAATTCACCGCCGATGTAAATCTGCGGGAATGTCGGCCAGTTTGCGTACTGCGGCAACGCGCGATGAATTTCCGGGTCTTCGAAAATATTCACGTACGCGAATTCGCGCCCGTAAGAGGCCAAGGCCTGCGAGGCTCGTGCCGAAAAACCACACTGCGGGAATTCCGGAGTCCCTTTCATGAAGATGACTACCGAGTTTTCGTTGATGATTTTGGCGATCCGATCCATTACGTCCATATGACGTTCTCCAATCCTGTTCGCTGGGGAACATCCCCGTCGAAGGCGCGCGATTATACACAGGAGGCTCTCGGCCTACAGGCCCGTTATACTTGCGAGTTCACCTTCCGATGAGCCTTCTTGGAGAGACACATGGCCCTTGAACTGCCCCCGCTCCCGTATTCCCGTGACGCGCTTGAACCGCATATGTCCAAGGAAACCCTGGACTTTCACTATGGCAAGCACCACCAGACCTACGTTGATAAAGCCAATGGCCTGATTGCCGGCACTGACAACGAAAACAAGAGCCTCGAAGAACTGGTGAAAACCAGCACCGGCGGCCTGTTCAACAACACCGCGCAGATCTGGAACCACTCCTTTTTCTGGAACTGCCTGACACCTGGCGGCAGCCAGCCCAGCGCCGCCCTGACAGAAAAACTCAGTGCCGCTTTCGGCTCGATGGACGCTTTCAAAGAAAAGTTCGCCACCAACGCCATCAACACCTTTGGCTCGGGCTGGGGCTGGCTGGTCAAGAAGGCCGACGGATCGCTGGAAATCACCAGCACCTCGAACGCCGGCTGCCCGCTGACCGACGGTGACACCCCGCTTCTGACCTGCGATGTGTGGGAGCACGCCTATTACATCGACCACCGGAATGCACGCCCGAAGTACCTGGAAAGCTTCTGGGCGCTTGTGAACTGGGATTTTGTAGAGCAAAATCTGAACGCTTGACCTTCGCTTTCAAGCAGCAAGGCCACCCACGCGGTGGCCTTTTTTATTTAATGTCGTCATGAACAAAATTCGCCACTATCTCGATATCAACGACCTCAGCGCTGACGAAACGCGGGAAGTTCTGCGTCGCGCTGCCCTGCTCAAGTCTCGCCCCCTGCAGCCCGAATTGCTGACTGGGCGCAGCCTCGCGATGATCTTTGAAAAGAGCTCAACGCGGACTCGCGTGTCGTTTGAAGCCGGGATGACGCAGCTAGGCGGGCATGCGCTGTTTCTGAGTTCGCGGGATACCCAGTTGGGTCGCGGCGAACCCATCGCCGACACGGCGCGCGTTCTGTCCCGCATGGTGGATGCGGTGATGATCCGCAACGATTCGCAGGCCGCGCAGGCCGAATTTGCGGCGCACAGCCAGGTGCCGGTGATCAATGGCCTCTCCGAACAGGCCCATCCGTGCCAAATCCTGGCGGACTTGCTGACCTTCGAAGAACACCGCGGCCCCATCGCCGGCCACAAGGTGGCCTGGGTTGGTGACGCCAACAATGTTTGCCTGTCGTGGGCGCGCGCTGCCAGCCTGTTGGGCTTTGAGCTGCATGTTGCCAGCCCGGACGGTTACGGCATGGCAGACAGCTGGGACAACGCCGCGAACGTGGTGACCACGGATGACCCGGCAGCCGCCGCCCATGGCGCCAGCCTTGTCATGACCGACGTGTGGGCCTCGATGGGCCAGGAAGAAGAATTCAACATCCGCGCGCAGGCCTTCGCCGAATATCAGATCACGCCAGCGTTGATGCAGCAGGCGCGCAAAGATGCGGTTTTCATGCACTGCCTGCCCGCGCACCGCGGCGAGGAAGTGGCCGCCGCCGTGATCGACGGACCACAGAGCGTGGTGTGGGATGAGGCGGAAAACCGTCTGCACGCACAGAAAGGCCTGCTGACATTCCTGTTAAACGTTGATATTCAGGGCTAACTCGTATGCACGTCGAAGTTCCTCACCGCCACGTTGAAGCCAACATCACGGCAGCATTGCGCGAGGATATCGGCCCTGGCGATGTATCCGCCGCCCTGATTCCGGCGGAGACCCAAGTCTCAGGCACCGTGATCGCCCGCGAACAATGTGTGCTGTGTGGCGCCCCCTGGTTCGATGCGGTCTTCCACAAGCTGGATCCCTCGGTGCGTATCGAATGGAAGGTCGAAGAAGGCGCCAAAGTGATGCCACAAAGCCCGCTGTGCACCATCAGCGGCCCGGCACGCGCCATTCTCAGCGGCGAGCGCGTCGCGCTGAACTTTCTGCAGATGATGAGCGCGGTCGCCACGCGGACCCGGCGATACGTCGAACGCACCAAGGGCACCCGAGCCAAAATTCTGGACACGCGTAAAACCATTCCCGGTCTTCGTGTCGCACAGAAATACGCCGTGGTCATCGGCGGTGGCCAGCCGCACCGACTGGGGCTGTTCGATGCCGTGATGATCAAGGAAAACCACATTGCCGCATTGGGCAGCATCACCGAGGCCGCCAGCCGCGCCCGGCAACAGAACCCGCAGCTGCAGCTGATCATCGAAACCGAAAATCTGAATCAGGTCGAAGAAGCGCTCAAAGCCGGTGCCGACGTGATTCTGCTGGACAACTTTGGCACCCATCTGCTGGCACGCGCGGTAGCCATGGGCACCGAGTTCAAGCGCTACAACAAAGGCCACTCGCTGTTCGAGGCCTCGGGTGGCATTTCCCTGGAGAACGTGCGGGAGATCGCCGACACCGGTGTGGATCGCATTTCCGTTGGTGGCCTGACCAAAAACATTCAGGCCATCGACCTGTCACTCCGGCTCGACGACCCGGCCTGACGCGTCAAGGCCGCGCGGGAGGCGGCGCGACCACCGCCGGCGCGATGTAGGGTTCCAGCGCGCGCAGATCATCGAAGTGTTGCTCACCGATGAACGCGGTTGCGTGCCGGCCCCAATCCCGCATCGCACCCGGGCTACGCACGCCGCTGGGCCATAGCCAGTAGCGCTCGAGCCGCTCCGAACCGGCGATGACACCATCTTCCGCGATCGCTGGAGCCAGAACCTCGCGGGTCTCAGCCCAGGGCTCAAGCTGCAGCGGCAGCAGCGGCATGCTCAGGGCATCGCCAGCAGCCACGGTACGCAAGTAATGTGTGGCCGCGTCAACGACCACCGTGACCTGCCCCCAGGACGCAGGCGCTAGCGGTTGCAGGCGGTCTTCATCCCAGAACCCGCCTCCGGTAGGCAAGGCCATATGCCGGGTGGGAAACACGATGTGGTAACAGCCACAGGGATGAATGCTGTCATAGGCCACCGGCCATCCATCCGGACCAAAGGTGGCTCGCCACACCACGCCGTCCAGCGCCCCGGAGTAAGGGTCCCAGCGCCCCTCGGCGGGACGCTCGGAAAACCACAGAACCCAGGATATCTGCGGCAGCACCACGCCATGCGCCATGGTGTAATCCAGCCTCCAGCTCAGCACTGGGCGGTCCGGGTTCACTCCCAAGCCACCTTCAATCGTGGGCCGCCCCGGAATATCCGCTGCGCTACGGGTTTCCACCAGAAAGAGGGGCGCGAAATCCTCCGCCAATGCGCGCGCCAAATCGGCCGGCACATTGGGAATGCCCAGCGCGTCTGGCGCAGCCTTGCGCAAGCGTCCTGCTGTCTGCACGACCCGCGTGGACGACGGTGAAGCGACCGCGTAAGCCGCAAACGACTCGGTCTCCTCCGGCATCTTGGCGACCTGCCAGGCTTTTAGCGTCTCCTGCTGGTAACCGGAAATGCCGGCGCGCAGACCGATTCCAGTGAGGGGATAAGCGCCGAGAATTCGCTGCCAGTCGCTGTAATCCGACGCCACCGCTGCCGCTTTCACCAAGGCCTCTTTCCGCGCGGGTGTCAGTAGCGCCGACAACTGTCGGGCGCAGCCATCCAGAACCGGCGTACCGGAGCCCTCAAGTCCGTCCTGCAAGGCCAACGCGCGGGAACGCGCCAACCAGGCTTGCCATTGCTCCGCTCCCCATTGTGCCGACTGCTCCTGCAGCAGCCCGCCCAGGAAGCGCTGCGACGCCAGCCCGGGAAAGCCGTCAACGATACGCGCACTGCCCCGCTCGGAGAGGGTCGGCTGCAGCGCGCACACCGCAACCTCACGGGGAGCTGGCGGCACACTGACGCAGCCCGCGGCCATGCCGGCAACAGCGAGCAACATCCACCGTGGGGACAGTGCAGTCACAGCGTGTGGCCTCGGTCAGTACGAATAATGCCGCGCTCGCGTATCACACAGGCAGTGCGCAACCGTCCCGCGGCGATTCCCCTCGACCAGGGAAGCCAGAGGTTGCAATGCGGCGCCCATTTGCAGGAATTCCGCGGGTAGCGCGATTCGGCCGGCCAGTTGCGAAGACAGGCTTGACGACAAGTGCTGGAGCAGGAAGGAGCCGAAATCCTGATGCGGCGCAAACAGTTCCAGCGACGCCTCGGGTCCCACGCCGGCCAGTTCCTGAAGTACCCGATGGGCCGTTTCGAAGTCCCCCATCTGATCCACCAGCCCAAGCTCCAGTGCCTGCGCTCCCGACCACACCTGACCGGAGGCGACGTCCTCGACGGCTTCGGGTGTCATCTCGCGCGCTTCGGCCACCGACTTGATGAACATGCCGTAGTCATGTTTGACGATCAGTTCGAGCGCGGCCCGTGCGTGGCTGGACAGCGGACGGGCGAGGCTCATCGAACCGGCCCAGACGGTGGTCCCGGTGCCATCGGCCGAAATCCCCAGTTTGCCCAGCGCCTTCTCGGCCGTCGGAACCAGACCGAACACCCCAATGGAGCCGGTGATGGTTGAGGGTGACGCGATGATCTTGTCCGCGTTCATCGACACCCAGTAGCCGCCGGAAGCCGCGACATTCCCCATCGACACAACCACCGGCCGCTCGCTCTTCTGGAACTCAATCAGCGCACGGCGGATTTCCTCACTGGCAGAGACGCTGCCGCCGGGCGAATCCACGCGCAACAACAATCCCGCGACATTTTTATCCCGGGTGGCGTCTTCGATCAGGCTGCGGATCAGGCTGCCACCGGCCTGACCGGCCTCACCGTCGCCATCGACGATCTCACCCTGCACGTGTACCAGCGCCAGATACCGTTCTTCCGCCGCTTTGGCCTCGTTCACCACCGAGGCCGCCAATTCGGGGCTGCGGTCAATGGCCTTCAGATATTCGCCCTGCCAGATCTGCCGGAAACTGCCGTGATCCGGGTCACGCCCCACGATTTCCGCGGCAGCGGTACGCACGTCTGCCAGGGGGATAGCAGACGTGACCAGACCATGATCCACAGCAACTTGTGCCATGTCGCCCTGCGTGGACTGCAGATGACTCACCAGGTCATCCGCATAGCTTTGCAGCGCCTGCGGCGTCAGACCGCGGAGATCCGCCACCTCGGCTTTCCATTGCCCCCACAGACTGCTCAACCAGCGATCGGCATTACCCCGGGCCTCATCCGACATGTCATTGCGAATGAACGGTTCCACCGCAGATTTGTAACGCCCCTGCCGGAACACATGCACTTCCACGCCCAAGGCCTGCAGTGCATCGGCAAAGTACAGCTGATCGACTTCAAACCCGGGGACAAATACCGCCCCCATCGGGTCAATGAACACCTTGTCGGCATGAGCGGCTAGGAAGTATTCCGCCTGCCCCATGAACGGAGCCCAGGCGTACACCGGCTTGCCGGTGGCACGGAAGCGGGAAATCGCAGCACCCAGTTCGTTCAACTGCGCCTGACCTGCGGAAAAGCCTTCGTCCAGTTTCAGGAACAGCATGCCGATGCGCGCATCCGTGCTGGCCGCATCCATTGCGTCGATCAAATTGCCAATCGGCATGACCGCGGGCGGTTCATCCATGAAATCATCGAAGAAGCGTTGCCGCGGATCGGTATCGTCGTACTCGACAATATTGCCGATGGGCGCCACAACCAGCGCAATGTTGTCATCCACCTGGACTGGGGATTCACCACGCCACAGCATCACCAGCGTGAAGCCGAAAACCAGCACAAACACGAGAGTGATCAGTTTGCGCAGCACCTCGGCCAGCCCGGAAAGCAGACGCCAAATGAAGCGGAAAAATGAAACCACGGTCCAGATCTCGAGGGGATAACAGGGCCCAGTTTACGGGATGGCCGCCTCATAGCTTTTTTCTATGGGCCACATCAATTTTTTGGACTTGCTCTATACCTCATACGGCCTAACATAGGGACCTCATCGCCGAGAGTCGGCATGCGATTTTTGGCATCTTTCCCTCAATTCTCTTGGAGAACACCCGTATGAGCATCCTTGTTGGACGTACCGCCCCTGACTTCACCGCCCCGGCCGTTCTGCCTGATGGCTCGATCGTCGAGGATTTCAAACTCTCCGATCTGCGTGGCAAATACGCCGTGGTGTTTTTCTGGCCGCTGGATTTCACCTTCGTCTGCCCCTCCGAAATCATCGCGCACGATCACCGCGTCGCCGCCTTCGAAGAGCGCAACGTGCAGGTCGTCGGTGTCTCCATCGACTCCCAGTTCACGCACTATGCCTGGCGCAACACCCCCGTCGAAAAAGGCGGCATCGGCGCCGTCAAGTTCCCGATGGTTGCAGACGTCAACCACGAAATCGTTTCCAAATACGGCATTGCGCACCCGGACGCCGGCGTCGCTCTGCGCGCTTCGTTCCTGATCGACAAAGATGGCGTGGTTCAACATCAGGTCGTCAACAACCTGCCGCTGGGTCGCGAAGTGGACGAAATGCTGCGCCTGGTCGATGCACTGCAATACACCGAAGAACACGGTGAGGTATGCCCAGCCGGCTGGCAGAAAGGCAAGCCCGGCATGAAAGCCTCTGCCGACGGCGTCGCCGAGTACCTGGCCGCCAACGCCGACAGCCTCTAAGCCGTCATGCGGGACCTGCGCCCGCAGCACCCACCACGGAGGGCGGCAAACTTTGTCGGCAACGGCAGGGTTTCCGCTCCCCGCTGGTGACGGGGCCACCCGGCTCCGCTTCTCCCCCGATATCTTTCATTCCAGTTAACGGCATCGTTTATGAGCACTGTCCAACATCACAAGCTGATCATTCTTGGCTCCGGCCCCGCCGGATATGCGGCCGCGGTTTACTCGGCCCGCGCCAACTTGAGCCCGGTTCTGATCACCGGCATGCAGCAGGGTGGCCAGCTCACGACCACCACTGAAGTGGACAACTGGCCCGGTGACCCCGAAGGCCTGACCGGCCCGGACCTCATGGTGCGCATGCAGCAGCATGCGGAGCGTTTCGATACCCAGATCGTGTTTGATCACATCAACAAGACGGAACTGGGCCAGCGTCCGTTCCGGTTGATCGGCGACAACGCCGAGTACACCTGTGATGCGCTGATCATCGCCACCGGCGCTTCTGCGCGTTACCTGGGCCTGCCTTCCGAGGAAGCCTTCATGGGCAAGGGCGTATCCGCTTGCGCAACCTGCGATGGGTTCTTCTACCGCAACAAACCTGTTGCTGTGATTGGTGGTGGCAACACCGCCGTGGAAGAGGCCCTGTACCTGGCCAACATTGCATCGCATGTTGACCTGGTCCATCGCCGCGAAACCTTCCGTGCGGAAAAAATCCTGATCGACAAGCTGATGCAGAAGGTCGAGGACGGCAAAATCACGCTGCACCTCAACCGCGAACTGGATGAAGTGCTCGGCGATGCCTCCGGCGTCACCGGGGCGCGTCTGCGCAGCACGCAGGGCGATGCCGATACGCAAGTGGACGTCCATGGTGTTTTCATCGCCATCGGCCACACCCCGAACACCGGGATTTTTGAAGGCCAGCTCGAGATCAAGAACGGCTACATCAAGGTTCAAAGCGGCACCGAAGGAAACGCCACAGCGACCTCGGTACCGGGTGTGTTCGCAGCAGGTGACGTCAGCGACCATATCTACCGCCAGGCCATCACATCGGCCGGCACCGGCTGCATGGCCGCGCTGGACGCCGAGCGCTTCCTTGACCACGCCGGCTGATTCCTGCACTCACCATCAACCCCGCCCTCAAGCGGGGTTTTTTTTGGTTCACCGCGCTTTGCCGGGAATCGCGGCGCCTTTTTTCGCGACTCATCGCTGGGTTGCCGGAGCCAGCATGTTTCCCCAGTAGCGCCGCCGGCGGGTCGGCGCGTCCTGTGGGGTTGTGCCTGTATTCATCGTTTCGAGCTGCGCGCAAAAGAACGCGCCACGTTGCCGTTGGCAGGTCCGCTGTCCGGGGTGCTGACCGGAGCCATCAGGCAACCCGCCGGGCGCCGCTGGTGCGAATGGGGGCAAACGGACAGGAGTCCGTTTGAGGGTCTCCACGACAGAATGTCGTGTAGACCCGCCCCCACCGAGTGCCAGCGGGGCCGGGCACCGCGCAGCGGCGGGTTGACAGGCCCGGTTGGCGCCCCGGACAGCGGACCCCACGAGGACGTCTGTGCCCCCGGCTTCCGGTTTCCGATGTTCCCGCCAATTCGCGATGAAACTTTTTTTTTGCCTTGCACCCCCTGCTAAAGTGCTCCCCTACACGGGGAAAACCAGGAGGTCGGTGAATGAAGCGGGCGCTGCCCATTTACGTTCTGCTCGGCGCTTCCCTGCTCTCCATGAGTGCCATCCTGGCGGTCATGCTGTGGCTGTATCAACAGCAGAACGCCCTGCGCAATGATTACAACCTGATCGGGCAGCAGCGTCTGGGCGTATCTCAGGTTCTGTTTGCCGTCGAAGACCGTGCCGAGCAGATGCAACGCCTCGCGCGCCTGGCCGCCTCGTCCGGCGAGGTTAACTACGTCACCCAGCACAGCCAGCTGCGCACGACCATTCAGCGCTTCCACGACCTGATTGCGGGTGACATCCCGGCACGGGTCGCCACCCTGCCTCTGGACGATACCGACCTGCGGGGCTGGACCGGATCACTGGCCCAAGCCCAGCTCAATCGAAGCGAACTCAAGCGGCTCGGCGCGATACTTCAGGAAATCCTGCAATGGTCGGAACTGCAAGCGCAGGCCATTTCCAATCTGACACCCGGCATCCCCGCCGATGCCACGCTGCGTTTTCTGGCCTCCGCCCAACAGGAGCTTTCGAACTGGCGCAATGGCGCCCTGCTCGAAGACCTGGAGTATCAGGTCATGGAGCGCCTGCGCAATCTGGGGGATGCCCAGCTCGCAAGCATCGACCGCATTCGCTACTGGGAAGCCATCAACCTGGCCCTGTTCGCGCTGAGCATTCTGTTGTCGATCGCCGCCTTTCAATCGCTGGTGGTGCGGCCGCTGAAAAAGGCGCTGGAAGCCACCACGGAAATCGGGCGCGGCACCTACGACGTGCGCATTGCCCCCGAAGGGGTCGCGGAGATGCGCGACCTGGGCCGTACGCTGAACTGGATGACAGACGCCATACGGGCCGATATTCAGGCGCGACTTCAAGCGGAGATTCGCGCGCGTGAGATGGAGGCGCGCATTCGGCAGGTGGGTGACCTGGCGCCGGGCGCTATCTGGTCATCGCGCTGGACCAAGGAAGGCGGTCAGGAGATTTTTTATATCTCCGAGGGCTTTGACAAGCTTTACGCACTGGGCAGCGACGCTATTCGCGCAGATTTCAACAACCTCTACAAATGCATCCACCCGGAAGACCGGGAGATGACACGGGAGATTTACGAGAACTCGGCCCGCGAGCTCAGTGAGGTGGATTTTCAGCATCGCACGCTGCGCCCGGAAGGGGATTACCGCTGGACCCGGGTCGTGGCCCATGTCACGCGACTGGAGGGCGGCGGTCGGGGCTGGAATGGCTTCTGCATGGACGTGAACGAAATCCAGCGTCTGCGCGAGTCCACCGAAAGCGCACTACAACGCGCACGCGCGGCCAGCCAGGCGAAGACGGCTTTCCTCGCCAACATCAGCCATGAAGTCAGAACACCGCTGAACGCCATCATCGGGATTGCCGATGTCGCCCTGCAGGAAAACCATGACGCTGATCTGCAGCGCAAGTTCAATCGCATACAGAGCGCGGGCCGGCAATTGTTGCAATTGCTCAACGACGTACTCGACACCTCCAAGCTGGAGGCCGGTCGTGCCGAAACCACGCGCCAGGATTTCGAATTGCGCGCGACCGTCAGCAACTTGCGCGAGCTGCATGAAGACTCGGCACGATCCCGGAACCTGGAGTTTCTGACCGTCATTGACTCGAGTTGCCCGGCATACGTCAAGGGCGATGCGCTGCGCCTGCAGCAAATTCTCGGCAATCTGCTCAGCAACGCGCTCAAATTCACCCGTAGCGGGGAGGTCCGGCTGCACGTTCAGGTTTCGACGGAGCCGCGTCGCGACAGCCGCTGCTGGCTGCGTTTTACCGTCAGTGACACCGGCCCCGGAATTGCGCCGGAGAAACGGGACCTGCTGTTTGAGCCCTTCACCCAGGAAGATGACAGCATCAGCCGGACGCACGGCGGAACCGGGCTGGGCCTGACCATTTCGCGCCAGCTGACCGAACTTCTGGGGGGCGAAATCCACGTGGTGTCCGAAGTGGGCAAAGGCAGCGACTTCATCGTCGATTTGCCCTTCGAGCAGGCCACGACCATCGCCGCCAGCACCCAGCGCCCCCGCCAGCCCACCATGCGAGGGCCCGAGCCCCCCGCCGCAACGGTCACGCTGAACGCGGAACAGATTGCGACCCTAAGCGCACTGATCAAGGCCGGAGATGCTGCGGCACGCACCCAACTGCCCACGTGGTTCGGCACCCCTTTGCCGGCATCTCTGGAGCTACTTCAGCAGGATCTGGATGGTTTTGACTTCGAACGCGCCGCTCGGCGACTCACCCGCCTGGAAACTCGCGCCGCATGAACACTGACAACCGGCAGACCATCCTTGCCGTGGATGACAAACCGGAAAACCTGGCGCTGTTGGCCGACATTCTCAGCGCGGACTACCGCTTGCAGGTCGCCCGCGATGGTCGTCGCGCGCTGGAGCTCGCGCAAGACGACCCGCAACCCGACCTGATCCTGCTCGATTTGATGATGCCCGGCATGGACGGCTATGCCGTGTGCCAGGCACTCAAGGCCAACCCACGCACCTCGCGCATTCCGGTGGTGTTTCTCACCGCCAAGAACGAAATCAGTGATGAGCTGAAAGGGTTTGAATTGGGGGCGGTGGACTACCTCACCAAACCGGTGAGCCCCCATCTGCTGCAAGCGCGTGTTCGCAGCCACCTGACCCTGGCCAACCTGACCCGCAACCTGCAGACACGGGTGAGCGAGCGCACCCGTGAACTGGAAGCCCAGATTCGCGAGCGTGACATCGCCCTGGCCCGGGCTGACTATCTGGCCCTGAATGACCCGCAAACCGGCCTGCCGAACCGTCGCCATTTGCGTCAGCGGCTGGATCAGCTGCTGGAACACAGCCGGAACGGGCACGTGGCGATACTGCATTTCAATCTGGACCGGCTCGGGTTGATCAACCACAGTGCTGGCTCAACCAAAGCTGATGCCGTGCTTGCACAAGCGGCGTATCGGCTCAAGGCGGCATGTGGCGCGGAGGATTTCGTCGCCCGATCCGACAGTGACAACTTCATCATGCTGCTGCGCCTGAGTGATTCCAGCGAGGAGTCCGCGCGCCAGAAGGTCAGTTCGCTAGCCAATTCGCTGCGCAAAACGCTGGCTCAGCCGGTGCAGAAAATGATCGCCACCACGTGTGTAGGCACGGCGCTGATTCCCGACGATTGCGCGGACGCCGATACCGGCCTGTCCTATGCCATGGCGGCGTTGCGCAAGGCCAAGGCCGCCGGCCCCAACACCACGGTGGCCTATGAGCCCGAACTGGGCCAGGCCGCACGCGACGAACATCGGCTGGAGCGTCTGTTGCAGCACGCCCTGCAGCAGGAAGCGTTGGAGGTCCATTTCCAGCCGCAGGTGTCATTGCAACAACGCCGGATCAGCGGCGCGGAGTGCCTGATCCGCTGGCCGGATGGAAAGGGTGGCTATATCTCCAATGGCAGTTTTCTTCCGGTGGCGGAGAATACCGGACTGATTCAGGGCCTGGATGACGAGGTCATGCGTCAGGCGCTGGATTGGCTGGCCGCACAGAAGCGGCTGCCCTCAGGGTTTCGGCTGGGCATCAACATTTCCGCGGCTTCGCTGGCGCGGCCGGGCTGGCTCGAAAACCTGCCGTCGCTGCTCAGCGACCGCAACATCCCCACCGGCCGGGTCGAGCTGGAAATCACCGAGCAAAGCCTGATCCGCAACATGGCCGAAACCTCGCGGCGGCTGCAGATCATCAGCGACACCGGCATCCACATCGCCGCGGATGATTTCGGCAGCGGGTACTCATCGCTGGCCTGGCTGGAAACACTCCCTGTAGATCGCATCAAGCTGGATCGGCAATTCATCGCGAACGTGCACAGCAGCCCGCGCGCGGCTGCCATCGCACGGGCGATGATCAATCTCACCGCCGAGCTGGGTCTGGACTGCGTGATTGAAGGGATCGAGAACGAACGGCAGCTGGATTTTGTACTCGCCGAGGGTGCGCCACACGGCCAAGGGTTTTTCCTCCACCGGCCGATGCCGCCCGCGCTGTTCCAGAACCTGCTGCAGGGTTTCTACAGCACCGCGCCCTAGGCCAGGGCCTGCGCCGCCACTGACGCTCGCCAGCCCGAAGCCAAGCGCCCCTCGCGCAGACGCAACCAATCCTCACAGTCGGCGCGCGAAGCCAGTATCCCCGGGTCGATGCCCAACTCCTTGGCCACGGCTTCCAACCGCTTCTGCAAACTGCGGCTTTGCTCACGCGAGATCGGCGCAGGAATCTCCGGACAATTTGCAGGCGCCTGCTGGATCAGCTCAAGCAACTGCTCCCCCTGGCTGCGCACCAACCCCGGCGTGCATCCATCGATCTGTTCCAGCTGCTGCAATGTTTGCGGTTGACGACGTGCCAACGCACTCAGCAAACCGTCCTTGGCGATCCAGGAGCGGGGTTTATCAGAGCGGCGGGCCCGCTCCTCTCGCCACTGGCTCAGCGCGATGAACACACATTTCTCATTAGGCTCCAGACGTTCCAGTGAGCGCGACTTCAGAGCCAGCGCCAAGGGGTCGGGGAACGCCCAGGGCTGCTCGAGCACCGCCATTTCCTCGTCCATCCAGGCACTGCGCTCGGCCGCATCCAGCGCCTCCTGGAGCTGGGAGTACAACTCACCCAGGTAACGCACATCATCCGCCGCGTAACCCAGTTGCGCCTCCGACAGGGGCCGGCGCGACCAATCCGTACGGGTTTGGTCCTTGGCCAGCTCCACACCCAGGCGCTCCTTGACCAGGCCGGCGTAGCCAATCTGCGGTGGACCACCGAGCAAGGCGTGCGCCATCTGTGTACAGAACAGCGGCGCCAGACGATTCAACCCCACGGTCGCAAGGGCTTCAAAATCCTGCCCCGGAGAATGCAGCAGTTTCAGCGGCCCTGAACTCAACAGCGGCTCAAGCACCGACCAGTCTTCCAGCGTCAACGCATCCACGAAGACAATTTCGTCCGGCGTGGCAAATTGCAACAGGCACAGTTGTGGCGAGTACGTGCGCTCGCGCACGAACTCCGTATCCAGCGCCAACCAGGGGGCGGATTGAGCACGTGCGACAAACCCCTGAACTTCGGCCGCCGTGGTGAGATACTTCGCGTTGATTTTTTCCGCTCCTAACAGGGCTGGATTTCCCTAAAGGACGCCATTGTTGCCGATGTTCGCCACTCTCGCCCAAACTCTCACCCGCCTCATGCTTCTGCGTGCCGGCCCTCAGGACCTCCCCGCCGCTCCCGGTGTGCTGCAGATCGCGGTGGTGCTGTACCTGCTCGGCACGATCGGCAAGCTGCTGCTGATCAACCCCTTGCTGGCCGCTTTTGCGCAGGCTCTGCTAAGCATCGTCGTGCTGTGGGCCTATCTGCGAGTGATTCTGAACGCCCGCAAGATCCCCGAGCGTTTCACCCAGACCTTTTCCGCGCTGCTGCTGACCAGTGCCGTGATCGGCATCTTCATGCTGGGGCCGCTGAGTGCGCTGACCCCGATGCTGTTGCAGATTGCGGAAGGCGGCGACATCGAAAATCTCGAGGTTCCGGCGATGGCAGCCTATGCCTGGCTGGGCCTGTCGATCTGGGGACTGACCCTGGCCGGCCACATCTTCCGCCACGCCCTGGACACTTCGCTGGGTGTCGGCATCATGGTCGCGCTGGGCTATGAGGTCATCCTGATTCTGGTGGTGAGCGTCGTTGGCGCACCTGGGGCGGCCTAGGTCGATGCACGTCCACATCCTGGGTGTCTGCGGCACCTTCATGGGGGGCATCGCCGCACTGGCGCGCGAGCTTGGGCACACGGTCACCGGCCAGGACAAAGCCGCCTGGCCTCCGATGAGCACCCAGCTCGAAGCCCTGGGTATCGCCGTTCATAGCGGCTACAGCAGTGCCCCGCTGGAAAGCACGCCCCCGGACCTGGTCATCGTCGGCAACGCGGTGAGCCGCGGCAACCCTGCGTTGGAATACGTTCTGGATCGGGGGCTGCGGTATATCTCGGGTCCGCAATGGCTGGCGGAACACGTACTGGCGGATCGCTGGGTGCTGGCCGTCGCGGGCACCCACGGCAAGACCACCACCTCCAGCCTGCTCGCCCACATCCTCGCCGACTGCGGCCTGCAACCCGGATTCTTGATCGGCGGTGTCCCGGCCAATTTTGAGCGCTCCGCGCTGCTGGGCAGTGCGCCCTTTTTTGTCATCGAAGCGGACGAATACGACACGGCGTTCAGTGACAAACGATCCAAATTTGTGCATTACCACCCGCGCACGCTGGTCATGAACAACTTGGAATTTGATCACGCGGACATCTTCCCGGACCTCGCCGCGATTGAAACCCAGTTCCACCATCTGGTTCGCACCGTCCCCGGCAACGGGTTGATCATCTACCCACAGGCGGAAGACGCCTTGCAGCGGGTGCTGCAGCGCGGATGCTGGACCCCCACTCTGGCCACCGGCTCGGATGCGGCCCGTATCACCCCCATCACGTCGGACTGGGCTGCGTTTACGCTGGATATCGAGGGACAGCAGTACGCGGTGGAGTGGACCATGCGTGGCCAGCACAATGCGCAGAATGCGCTGGTCGCGGTGCTGGCCGCCCGGCACGCGGGTGTCCCCCTGGTGCATGCGGTTGCGGCTCTGGGCCGCTTTGCCGGTGTCGCTCGCCGGCAAACCTTGCGAGCGCAGGTGAACGACATCCGCGTCTACGATGACTTTGCACACCATCCGACGGCGATTCGGGAAACGATCCAGGCGTTGAAGCCCACTCAGGGGCGACTGCTGGTGGCTCTGGAACTGCGCAGCAACAGCATGCGCGCGGGAGCGCATGCCGCCGCGTTGCCCGCAGCCCTGGCCGATGCCGATGAAGTGCACCTGCATAATCCCGTCGACCTCCAATTTGACGCCCCGGCCAAACTGGCCGCTCTGGGCAGCCGACTTCATTGCTACCCCGACACCACCGCCCTGCAGCAGAACATCATTCGGCGCGCACTGCCCGATGATGTCATCGTGCTGATGAGCAACGGCGCGTTCGGCGGTCTGCCTCAATCCCTGGGGCCAGCACTACAGGAATTCCACCCATGACCTCGATTGCGACCACCCCGGGTTCCGCGCCCGCACTGGACCTCACCCTGCCATCACTGAGTCAGTTGCAGGAGGCGGCGGCCATCGCCCGCACCGCGGCCGAACAGGGAGGCGCCAGCGACTTCGCCATTTCCGCCTCCGCGCACACCGGCATCAGCGTGGCCTTGCGTGAAGGTGATGTGGAATCGCTGGAGTTTCAGCGGGATCGCGATCTCGGCATCACGGTCTATTTCGGCAAGCGCAAGGGCCATGCCGCAACGGCGGATTTCCGTCCGGAGGCCATTCGTGAAGTGGTCGCAGCGGCCTGCACCATTGCTCGCTACACGCAGGATGATGAAGCCGCCGGGCTTCCGGACGCGGACCGGCTGGCAACCGATTTTCCGGATCTGGAACTGGATCATCCCACTCAGTACAGTCTGGAAAAACTGCTTGAAGTGGGCCGCAACTGCGAGGCCCGCGGATTGGCCGACAGCGCGATTCAGGCCAGTGACGGCATGCACCTGAGCGCTTCCCGTCAACTCAGCCTGTTACAGAACAGCGAAGGCTTTGACGGTCACCGCATCAGCAGCGACTACGGCATGAGCCTGAGCCTGATCGGCGAAGACTCCGCAGGTAAACGCCGGGATTACTGGTATGCGCATGATCTGTTCGATGACGTATTCGCGCAGGCCGACCAGGTTGCGGATACCGCCGTCGCCCGTGTTCGCCGCGGCCTGGAACCGCGCCAGCCGGCAACCGGTGAGTGTGCCGTCATCTTCCCGCCGGAACTGGCCCGCGGCCTGATCAGCACGCTGTTTGGCGGCATCAACGGGCGCGCCATTTATCAGCGTTCGAGTTTTCTTCTCGATGCGCTGGGTCAGGCCATCTTCCCGGATACGGTCAACATCATCCAGCGGCCGCATCAGCCCCGCCGCATTGGCAGTGCCAGCTTTGACGCGGAAGGTGTGGCCACGCAGGAGCGCGCGATCATTGAAAGCGGCGTGCTTCAGGGCTGGCTGCTCGGCACCTACTCGGCGCGCCGTCTTGGGCTTAGCAGCACCGGCAATGCAGGCGGTGCCCAGCGGGTGGAGGTCGCCCCCACCGCGGCAATGGATGCTGCCGCGATGATGGAAGCCGCCGGAACGGGCCTGCTTGTCACATCTTTGATGGGTCAGGGTGTCACACTGACCACCGGTGACTATTCGCGTGGCGCCACCGGTATCTGGTTCGAAAATGGCAAACCGGCGTACCCGGTGCATGAGTGCACCATCGCCGGCAACCTGGCGGCGATGTATCGTGGCATCCGCGCCATCGGCAACGACTCCGAACCTCGCTCGAGCATTGAGGTCGGAAGTATCTGGATCGACAACATGATGCTCGCAGGAAGCTGATCGCAGATGACGGGGGAGCCAATAAAAACAACAACCGCGTTACGGAAAACAGCGCAACAGGCCCTGGCCCGGCTGGAGGCCGTGGCGCCGCTCATTTGCGCCGATGACGACCCGGAGGATCTGCACAACTTCCGCGTCACCATTCGCCGCACGCGATCCATTCTCGGGTCGTTCCACAAACAGTTGAATGCCCCGGCCAATTCGCAGCTGCGTGCGCACCTCAAAGAACTCGCGGCTAAAACCGATCGTCTGCGCGATCTGGATGTCCTGCTGGATGATCACGCCGCGCTCTGCCAGCGCTTGCCCACGTCACTTCGCGACGGCTGCCCCGAACTGGCGTCCCGCCTTTATGCGGAGCGCTCCGCCGCCCATGCCGTTCTGGTGGAGTTTCTGGTATCGGAGGCCTTCACCGAAGCCCTGGCGCAATGCCGACAACTCATTGTGCAGCTGGCGGATGGCGTAACCGACCAGGCACTGCAAGTCACCGCCGACCAATGTGTCCCCAAGCGCATTCGGCGCCTGCAGCGGCGCTGCCTCAAGCTCTCCAGAAGCGCCTCGGATTACGAGTTACACCAATTGCGCATTGCGGGAAAGAAAATGCGCTACATGCTCGATTTCCTGGAACCTGTACTGCCACAGAAGAAACGACGCCGTGCCCTCAAGGCACTCAAGCAAGCTCAGGATGATCTGGGGCGTTTTCATGACCTGTGTGTGCAGCAGGAGCTGTTTGAAACCCTGCTCTTCACCGCCGAAAACACCGCCACGCTGAAGCTCACGCTGACCGGCCTGGTCGCCAATATTCATGCGCGACGCACCAAGCGGCGCAACGCGGCGCGCAAGACCGCCGTCGCATTCAACGGCTCGGAATTGGCATCGTTATGTCAGGCGCTGGAATCCCGAGGGAGTGCTTCGTGAGAATTGTGGCCTGCTATTCCGCCAAAGGTGGCGTGGGAAAAACCGCCACCGCGGTCAACCTGGCCTGGTGGTGTGCGGCGCGTGGCCGGGCCACCCTGCTGCTGGACCTCGACCCCCAAGGCGCGTCCACGTTCTACTTTCACGCCAAGCCGGCCGACAAAAAATGGGGGAGGAAACTGCTGCAGGACGACGCCGATATCGTCAGCCAAATCCAAGCGACGGATTTCCCGAACCTGGACATCCTTCCGGCGCACAAAGGTTTTCGCAATATCGACGCGGCGCTGGCCAATGACAGCGGCCGTCTAGCCAGCACCTTCAGCGCCCTCGAAGCTCAGTACGATGTCCTGATACTGGATTGCCCTCCCACCATGGGCCCACTGGCGGAAAACATCTTCAACGTCGCCGATTGGGTCGTCACTCCCGTGGTGCCCACCACCCTCGCCGAGCGCTCCTACGAACAGTTGCTGGCGTTTTTTGACGACAAAGGCTGGAAACCCAAGCGGCTGCGTCCCTTTTTCACCATGGTTCAAAGCCGCAAAACCCTGCACCGCGACACCATGGATACGATGCGCGCACGTCACCCCCGCTTCGCCCGCGGTTTCATCCCGCACTCCCGAGACGTGGAATACATGGGATTGAAGCAAGCGCCACTAATGAGCTACGCCCCCCGGTGCCCAGCGGCACTGGCCTATCACGCGGTGTTTGTGGAGCACTGCGGGAAATTGATACGCAGCATCGCTTAGCCGTTCGCGGTTCGCGGTTCGCGGTTCGCGGTTCGCGGTCGTCATGTTGCTGTGTGTACGCTGGCTTGGTGTTTATCCCCTCCCAGGAATGTAGAAAACAGGATGTTTTCTCCATAGCGTCCCATGGACGGGCTTGAGCGATCCTGGGAGGGGATAAGCACCAAGCCTTAACGTCGCATGCACTTTGGCAGCATCGGCCGCGTCCACCACCCCCACCTGGGAAGGGCCTGGTACACCCGACCAAAACTCAGGAAGATGCTTCTCGTACCGCAGTGAACGCGGCACCAGGGTTTACCACGTCTGCTGCAGATGAACCGACATGGTCCTCGAATTCACCCAAACACCGATCAAAGCAAGTACCTGAAAGAACAAAGGCACCCGGAGGTGCCTTTGTGAACAGCGGTCAGGATATTAAACCCCACGCCGTCGTTATGCGGATGTTGCGCGATTTAGTTGCGCTTCATCGCCTTGAAGAACTCGTCGTTGGTCTTGGTCTGCTTCATGCGATCGATCAGCAGTTCCGCGGCGCCGATTTCATCGCCTGACTGCAGCGCCTTGCGCAGCACCCAGACGCCCTGCAATTCCGCAGGATCCATCAGCAACTCCTCACGCCGCGTCCCGGAGCGGGTCACGTTGATGGCCGGGAAGATGCGCTTCTCGGCAATCCGACGCTCCAGCACCAATTCCAGGTTGCCGGTGCCTTTGAACTCTTCGTAGATGACTTCGTCCATCTTCGAACCGGTTTCCACCAGACAGGTGGCAATGATGGTCAGGCTGCCGCCCTCTTCGACGTTTCGCGCCGCACCGAAGAAGCGCTTCGGCTTTTGCAGAGCATTGGCATCCACACCACCGGTCAGCACCTTGCCGGAGCTGGGAGCAACGGTGTTGTACGCCCGCGCCAGACGGGTGATGGAATCGAGCAGAATCACGACGTCGCGCTTGTGTTCGACCAGGCGCTTGGCCTTTTCGATGGCCATTTCCGCCACTTGCACGTGCCGGCTTGCGGGCTGGTCAAACGTGGAGGACACCACTTCACCGCGCACCGTGCGCTGCATGTCGGTCACTTCTTCCGGGCGTTCGTCAATCAACAGCACGATCAGGAAGTGATCCGGATAGTTGGCGGCAATGCTCTGCGCAATGTTCTGCAGCAGCAGGGTCTTCCCGGCTTTCGGCGGCGCCACGATCAGGCCCCGCTGACCGGCACCGATGGGGCTGACCAGGTCGATGATCCGGGCGGTAATGTCTTCCGTGGAACCGTTGCCGCGCTCCAGGCGCAGGCGTTCCTGCGGGAACAGGGCCGTCAGGTTTTCAAAGGGCACCTTGCGACGGCTGGCCTCGGGCGGCTCATCATTGATCGTGTCGACACGACCCAGCGCAAAGTAGCGCTCGTTGTTTGCCGGCGGGCGAACCGTGCCTTTGATGGTATCGCCCTTGCGCAGGCTGAAGCGACGAATCTGGCTGGGCGACACGTAAATGTCGTCCGAACCCGAATCCCAGGAGTCATCGGTGTTGCGCAGAAAGCCGAAACCATCGTTGGTCAGTTCCAGCACCCCTTCGACGGTGACCATGTGGTTGCGCAGCAGGTAGTTGCGCAGCAGCTGGAAGATCAGGTCGGTTTTCTTGACCCGGGACAGTTCAATGCCGAACTCTTCCGCGATCTCGATGATGACGTGGCCCGGGCGACGCTTGAGTTCATTGAGGTCGATGACCGGCAAGGACTCGTCCGGCTCATAGTTCGCGTATTCGGCGTTGCGGTCGCGACGACCACCGCCGGCATTGCGGTTGTTGTTATTGCTGTTGTTGTTATTACCGCCACCTTCGTTCCGGTTGCCACCGCGCTCGCGGCGGTTCCGGTTGCGGTCCCGGCGATTGCCACCACGGCCGGGCTGGTTATTCGAGTTGTTGTTCGAGCCACCGCGATCCTGCGGGCCCGAATCGTCGGAATAGTGCTGCTGGTCTCCGGCGTCATCGCCGCCGCCGCGCGCTTCGTTGTGTTCGCGTGGCGCCGGCTTGTCGGCCGCGCCGTTGTCTTTTTCCACCGTTACCCGCACTTCGACTGGAGCCGCCGCCTCGCTTTTTGAAGCCTCAGCGGTTTCGGTTTTCTTGGTTGCGCGCGGAGCGCGCCGACGCGGAGCGGGAGCTTTGGCGGGCTCATCCGGCGAAGTTGATGGGTTCTGTTCTGCAGTCGCAGCGTCGTTGCTCACGAATATCCCTCAGGGAACGAGTGTTATCGGAAAATCATCGGCCAACCGCAAAACCGTGCATGGCAACAAACCATGCGGGTCAAAAATGGCGGTAGGGGATCAATGGGGGCAGGTTCGGTGCCCGCCCGGCTTCAGTAGCTGAAACCGTGTCTCGAAAACGTCAGGTGGCGGGAATTCCACCACCTGACGGAGCCATGCTAATGCGGGTTGGCAATTGCTGCAACCTCGCGGTTTTTTTTGGTCTTAAATTGCGGACTCGACAAACTCGGTCAACTGGGCTTTGGACAGCGCACCAACCTTGGTCGATGCCACTTCGCCGCCTTTGAATATCATCAGGGTCGGAATACCTCGCACACCGAACTTGGCTGTTGCCTGCTCGTTGTCGTCGATGTTCAGCTTGACGATCTTGATCTTGCCTTCGTATTCAGGCGCCAAGGCTTCCAGCACCGGCGCGATCATGCGGCAGGGCCCGCACCATTCGGCCCAGAAGTCGACCAATACTGGTACGGGGGATTGCAGGACATCGGCTTCAAAGCTCGCGTCCGTTACGTGCGTGATGTGCTCACTCATGGAGATACTCCAGACTCGGAGGATGGAAAAAACAGATGTGGGGCCAGATTTGTCGCGTTCAACCCGCACGGGATGCGCGTGATAAACCAGTCTGCGGCGTAGCCATTGCTATGATGCTGATCTGGCAGCTCCTTTGCTGCGCCTATTCTGCTGGGATTTCCCGACTACATGCAAGACTCTGAAGTTGCCGAACAGCGACACCTGACCGATACCCGCTTCGCGGATCTGCCTATCCATCCGCGCCTGATTGAAGCGCTGACCGAGCAAGGCCTCACCCACTGCACTCCGATTCAGTCGCAGACGCTGCCTCTGGCGCTGGCGGGCAAAAACGTTGCCGGCCAGGCCGAAACCGGCACCGGGAAAACCGCTGCCTTCCTGGTGGCGGCACTGCACTACCTGCTGACCAACGAAGACGACGTCGAACGCAAACCGAACCAGCCCCGCGCGCTGATGATTGCGCCGACGCGCGAGCTGGCGCAGCAGATCGAAGCGGATGCGATTCCGCTGTGCAAACACCTGAACCTGCGCTCGGTTGTGGTCTATGGCGGCAGCGGGTACCAAAGCCAGCAGGATCAGATCGCGGCGGGCATCGATATTCTGATTGGCACCCCGGGGCGCCTGATCGATTATCTCAAGCAGCACATTTATGACCTGCGCGCCTGTGAAGTCGCGGTGCTCGATGAAGCGGACCGGATGTTCGATCTGGGCTTCATCAAGGACATTCGCTTTCTGATGCGCCGGTTGCCACCGGCCGGCCAACGCCTGAACCTGATGTTCTCCGCAACCTTGTCGCACAAGGTGATGGAGCTCGCATGGGAGCACCTGGGCGACCCCGAGTGGATCAAAAGCGAATCCAGCAGCCTGACGGCGCGCGGAATCGAAGAAAAGCTGTTCCACGTTGGTAAAGACGACAAACGCAACGTCCTGATCAACTGGCTGCGCGCCGAGAAACCACGGCACACGATGATTTTCGTCAATACCCGCCGTGCTGCGGAATACATTGAGGAAAACCTGGGTCGGGCCGGCATCACCGGCGGCATGCTCAGCGGCAATGTGCCGCAATCGAAGCGCGAGCGCCTGCTGGCCCAGTTCAAGAGCGGTGAGATCCACGTCCTGGTCGCAACCGATGTGGCCGCCCGCGGCCTGCACGTTCCGGGAGTGAGCCATGTCGTCAATTACGACCTGCCGCAGGATGCCGAGGATTATGTCCACCGCATCGGGCGAACCGCCCGGGCCGGTGCCAAGGGGGAAGCGCTCTCGTTCTGCTGTGAGGAATATGTGTTCTCGCTGCCGGAAATCGAGCAGTTGATCGGCTACCCGATCCCCTCGGAGCAACCACCGGCGGAGTGGATGCAACGCCCCGAGCTCGGTCCACGCCCGCCCCGCAAGCCACGCCCCGAAGTCCGCGGCCGTGGGCGCAACAGCGGTGGGGGCCGAAGCAGCCCGGGCAACAGCCGCGGCGGTCGTCGCCCCCCGCAAAGCACTGCAGCGCCGCAGGAAAGCAGCGCCGCTGCGGATGCAGCCCCCAAAGGCGATGCTGCACCGGCAAAACGTCGTCGGCGGCGGCGCTCTGGCAAGGGCTCGGCGGGCGGGGGTTCGGGTGGCGCTTCCACGCCCACGAGCGAGTGATCAGCGCGCGGTCAGAAGACCGGGGAACGCTTCCCACACCGGGGTAACACCGCGTGGCACCGGCGCCAATCGGCCCTGACGGATCCAGCGTTGCTCAGGACCGTGGAAGTCCGAACCTACCGACCCCAGCAGCCCATGCTGAATGGCTTCCTTCTGACAGGTGGCCAACTCGTCGGGCTGCTGTGAGACCCCGGAGCTGACCTCCACCGCGACACCACCCGCATCGACGAAAGCGCGGTACATGCGCTGGCGCCAGGTTCCGGACATGTCGTAGCGCAATGGGTGCGCCAGCACGGGCACCCCGCCACTGGCCTGGATGGCGTCAATCGCGGTTTGCAGCGAGCCCCACTCCGCCCGCACGTTGGCCGGTTTCCCGTTGCCCAGATGTTGCTTGAACGCCTGTTTGAGATCCTTGGACACGCCGGCAGCCACCAGCAAGCGCGCAAAGTGCGTCCGTGTGAGCTGCCCACCTTCGGCCATCTGCCGGGCGCGCTGTAAGGCGTTTTCCACGCCAAGCTTCTCGATTCGCCGGGCAATTTTTTCCGCCCGCTCATCGCGCCGCCGCTGCACGTCGTCCAGCAGCAGTTGCATGGCCGGGTGAGCCGGATCGATTCCCAGGCCGACGATGTGCAGGGTGCGATTTTCCCAGGTCACGGAAATCTCCACCCCATCGACAAAATGCACCCCGCGACGATGCGCTTCAGCGCGCGCCTCGGGCAGCCCTGCCACCGTGTCGTGGTCGGTCAATGCCATGCAATCAACGCCAAGCTCCGCGGCCCGCGCGACCAGCACGGCCGGCTGCAATCCGCCGTCAGAAGCGGTGGAGTGACAGTGAAAGTCGATGTTGTTGTAGGTGCTCATCGCGGCAGAGCTTACCGGGCTTGCCGGTGCGGAACAGCCACGGCGAGCCGACAGCGGCCACCCGAACGTCAGAGAAATTCCCCTGGCGCTGTCGACATCCACTGACAAGAGCCGCGGGGTTTGCTGTCTAAAGTTTGCCGCTGCATCCGCGAGCACTTCTGACATGCACCGACTGGGCCTTCTGATCCTCTTCCTGATTGGCGGCTGCGTGGATGGCGGCCGTGTTCCCATGTCCCCACCCACCGATGGGGTTGATGAACGCGCAACGGTGGCACTCCCCACCCTGGATCAGGGCTGCGGCTGGTTTGAAGTGTTTTTGCACCAGGGCACGCACTATGCGCTCTCGGATACCGCCGCACGCTACTGGGTGGCGCTGGGTCCGTCGAACCCTGCCCCGGAAACGCGCTTGCGGATAAGCGGCGAGTATCCCGACGCACGGTATTTCTCATTCCACGTGTATGACCGCCAGTTGCAGTCACAGGATGCCCTGGCGGATTACGAAATCCCGCCATCCGGTATCCAGGCCAATCCCTACCGCGACACGGTGCGCGTGAACCGGCCACTGCTGGGTTTCCCCACCTATGCTGCCACCCTGGAATTCGCCGCCAAGCCGGCGCAACCCGCAGCTGGCACGCTGTATTTCGACGCCACCCGCACACCGGACAGCAGCAGCCTTGTCCTGCTCCGCAGTTACGCCCCGGTCACCACCCCGCTGCCGCGCCTCACCCTGCAAACCCCGCAAGGGGATCTTGTCCCGCCGTCACCGGCAACGGACGTCGCCTGCGCGAGGGAGATGGCACGGCTGCAAGCCGTTTATCTGAGCCCGCCCGCACCGGAGCCACCCAGCGGCAGCGCGGATCGCATTCCCTACATGCGCGTGTTTCGCGGCACCGACAGCAGCGGCGAAGGTTTGCTGATCAATCGCCACAACGCCTATCTGTATGCGCTGACCGAGCTCCAGCCCGGCCGGGCCGTCGTCATGCGGGCGCGGGCACCGACCTGGACGGACGACGCACGGCTGCTGAGCTTGCTGATCGCGCCAGAGCTTCGTTTCTGGTCGGTGTGCCAGTACAGCCTGCAGCAGATGCCGGTACCCGGCTGCGTCAGCGATTTTCAGGCCAAGCTGGACAACGCGGGCTTTTTCACCGTGGTGATTTCCGATCCTCTCGACCGCCCGGAACGCTTTTTGGCGCGTCACGATGTGAACTGGCTTCCCTGGGGCGATGACCCTCGAGGCTTCCCCACCTACCGGCATTTGCTACCCAACCCGGACTTTGAGCACGCAATCCAGAACGTCACCACGGGTTTGGCTGCCGCAACCGTGATGCAGGAGTACTACCCGCGCATCCGATACTGCTCGACGGCACTGCTGGATAGCCTGAGCAACAGCTCCGTCGAAGAGGTGCTGCAGGCCTGCGCCAGCGAGTTCACGCCCTAGCAGCCAGTCTGATTTTCACAGTCGTCGCGAGACTGCCGCCCGGTGAGGCGATTTGTTCGGGATTTAGCGGAAACCCCGACAGGCCGCTAGGGCAGCACCAGCTCCGCCAGTGTGGAAATTTCCACGAAGTCGGTGCCCGGCGCCCGTTCCGGGTGCACGGTTGACGGCTTGCGCACGGCGAGTACCTGACCCACACCACCCGCCAGCGCGCCGTGCAGCACCGACTCGGTGTCATCCACCAGCAGCGCACGCGCCAGATCAATGGATGTGTGGTCGGCAAAGCGGTCCCAGAAATGCGCCTGTTCTTTGGGCGCACCGAAACTGTGTGTGCTGTGCGCGCTGTGAAAATGCTCCAGCAACCCGGTATGCCGGTGCTTGACGTCCAGGCTGTCGGGGTGAGCATTGGTGACCAGCACCAGATGCAGGCCGCGGTCGCGCAGGGTGACCAGCGTCTCTTTTACGCCCGGCAGATAACCGATACGGGACGCGCACCGCTGCTTCAATTCGCGCAGATCCAGGGCCAGTTTGTTGGTCCAGAAATCGAGGCAGTACCAGTCCAGGCTGCCGCGGTGGTGCTCGAACACCGGGAACAATTCCCCGCGCGCCTGCTCGAGATCCATGCCGCGTCGTGCACCCCACTCCCGGGGCACCATCTCCAGCCAGAAGTAGTTGTCGAATCCCAGATCGAGAATCGTGCCATCCATGTCGCACAGCACGGTATCGATGCGGTTCCAGTCAAGGGCAATACTCATGAAGCTATGGTAGCTTGCGCGGCAACTTTATCCAGGATTCATCATGCTCGACGCGCTAACGGCCATCGCCAAAGAGGCAGGTGCTGCCATTCTCGAACACTACGCCAAGCCGGTCCCCGTAGAGACCAAGGCTGATGATTCTCCGTTGACCGCCGCCGACCTCGCTGCGCACAAGATTATTGCCCAGGGCCTGGCCGAGCTGGCCCCGGACATCCCGGTGATCTCCGAAGAGGACGGGTTGCCCGACTTCGCGACCCGATCCAGCTGGTCGCGCTACTTCCTGGTGGACCCGCTCGATGGCACCAAGGAGTTTCTCAAAAAGAATGGCGAGTTCACGGTGAACATCGCGTTGATCGAAAACCACCGGGCCACCCAGGCCGTGGTGCATGCTCCGGCGCTAAACGGCACGACCTGGGCCGGCGACGTCAATGCCGGCGCCTGGCGCGAAATCGACGGGAAGCGCGAAGCCATTTCCACCGTCCCGCTGCCCGCGGTCTGGCGCACGCTGGTCAGCCGCAGCCACCTGAGCCCCGATGTCGAGGAGCTGCTCAAACGCTGCCCGCCGCATGAGCCGGTTGCGGCCGGCTCCAGCCTCAAGTTCTGCCGTATTGCCGAAGGTGCTGCGGATTTCTATCCCCGTCTGGCGCCAACCTCCGAGTGGGATACCGGCGCCGGCCAGTGTGTACTCGAAGCCGCCGGCGGCGTGGTCCTCAAAACCGACGGCACCCCGCTGCGCTACAACACCAAGGACGACATCCTGAACCCCTGGTTCATTGCCGCCAGCACGCCAGACTACGACTGGGCCGGGCTGACCGGCGGCGCCTGATCGCCACACCCCAAAGGACTCCAGAGTAGGCACACCGGTGAAAATCGGTCTGTTTGATTCCGGGCTGGGGGGGCTGTCGGTCCTGCGCGCCGTGCTCGACCGCGCCACCATCCTGGATATTCACTATCACGCAGACCAGGCGCACCTTCCCTGGGGGCCGCGCCCACCTGCCGAGCTTCGCAGGTATTGCAGCCAGATCACTGCTGCGCTTGCAGCGCGGGGTTGCGAGCGGATCGTACTGGCCTGCAATACGGCCTCGGCGGTCGCCCTGCAACCTCTACGCGGGCAATTTCCCGAGCTGCAATTCGTGGGCATGGAGCCGGCCATCAAGCCCGCAGCGAATTTGACCCGCAGCGGCGTGGTCGGGCTGCTGGCGACACCGGCGACGCTGGCCGGCGAGCTGCTGGCGCAAACCCGGGCCCGGCATGCACCGCATATCCAGATCGTCTCCGACCCTTGTGACGGCCTGGCGGAGGCCATCGAGCACGGCGACCAGCAACGGGTGCAAACCCGCCTGGAAAGCATCATTCCGCCGATGATCCAACAAGGCGCAGACGTGCTGGTCCTGGGTTGCACGCATTACCCCTTCGCCAGCGCGGCGATTGCCGACATCGCAGGCCCGGACGTGGCGATACTGGACCCCTCCCCCGCCGTCGCTTCGCAATTGTTGCGCCTGTTGCCCGCAGGCCCGACAGGTTCTGGCGAGCGTGTGTACTCGACCAGCGGAGACCCGGCCGAGTTTGCCCGCCGCGCAAGTGCCTTGCTGGGTCTGCCGGTGACGGCAACGCAGGAACATTGGGCCACGCAGGAGGCAGCCTCCGATTTCGGTGGCGCAACGCGGGGCTAACCTTCCCTACCGGCTCCGGTCTGGAGCTGAATCTTCTGCGCGGGGTCGGCGCACAACCGGCCGATGATCGCCGCCTGATGTCCGCTCTCCAGCAACGCCTGCAGGCACGGCTCTGCTTGGGCCTCCGGCACGCTGATCAACAGCCCACCACTGGTTTGCGGGTCGAACAGCAGATCCATCTCCGCCGCGGCGCTTGCACGCTGATCCGGCTGCAACTGGCGTTGTGCTGCCACCTGGTTTGCTGGCCACAGCGTGCTGCGAATTCCCAACCTGGCGGCCGCAAGAGCCCCGGGCAACAGCGGCACGGAACCCAGAGCCACCTGTGCACCGATTCCGTCATCCAGCATCTCCCCCAGGTGACCGACCAGACCGAAGCCGGTGATATCGGTTGCCGCGGTGGCGTCAAACTCGCCGGCGATGCGGCTGGCAGCGTCATTGCTACGCTGCATGCTGCGTATCGCTGCCATCACGTCCCGCCCATCCGCCGCGAGCTGCATGTGCGCGGCGAATATCACCCCCGTACCCAAGGGTTTGGTGATGAGCAACCGGTCCCCGGCGCGGCCGCCGCGCTTGCGCCGCCGCGGCATGGCCGAGAGGCGGCCATTGACCACGAACCCCACCTGCAACTCAGCGCCTTGCAGGGTGTGGCCGCCGCGCAGTACACACCCGGCCTGGTCGAAAACGGTCATGGCACCGGCCAGCACCTGCTCGAGCTCGGCCTGCTGAATCGCGGGCCGCGCATAGGGCAGCACCACGTGAGCCAGTGCGGAGTCCGGCTCGGCACCTGCGGCATAGAGATCGCTGAGTGCATGTTGCGCCGTGATCTGCCCCATGACCAACGGGTCGGAGACCAGACTGCGCAAACTGTCGATGCTCTGCAGGATGGGCCCGGCCACATCGACGGTCGCCACGTCTTCGTCGCTGTCTTCCTCTGGCACCGCGTGGGGGTAGGCTCCGCGCAATGCGGTCAATGCGGCATGCAGCGGATCGCTTCCCAGTTTGGCCCCGCAGCCACCGCAGGGCATCTGAACCGGAACCGCAGATGTCTCAGCTGCCATGGCTCCAAGCGGGGGCAGCTCCGAAAACCGGCGCATGAAGGTGCGGTCGATGTGATCTTTCCAGCGCCAGACCCACGCCCCTGTAGCGCCGAACGGCCCACGGTCGGCCGTCGCCCGCTTGTCGCCCAGCGACACCAGCGACAGAAAGCGCTTCTGCGGACGGTACTGTCGCAGCGCACCCATCGCCGTCGGGTTGCGCAGCGCCAATTGGAGGTTGTGTGCCAATACCGGCGCCTGACGGACGGCATAGACCCCGGCCTTCGGTCGCGGATGGTGGATCTGCGTGGCGATATCACCGGCGGCGAAAACCCGCGGGTCATCCACGGATTGCAGGCTGTCATTCACGGCCAGAAATCCGCGCGCATCCGTCGCCAACCCGCTGTCCTTGATCCAGCCTGCGGGTGCGGCAGCCGTGCACCAGAACACCGTATCCACCGCCGCCGCTTCGCCATCGTCCAGGATCAGCTCCTGGGCGCGGACCTCGACCACCCGGCAACCTTGCTGCAGCGTAATCTGCGCCTCCTGCAACGCCCGCAAGGCGGCGTTGCGAGAAATGCGGTTGTACCCCTGCAACAGCTCCGAGCCGCAGTACAGACGGATCTCGACGGGCTGGGCGCGCAGCGCGTGCGCCATGGCCAACGCCAGTTCAACGCCCCCGGCCCCGCCGCCCACAACGGCCAACCGATGCGCCCCGCTCACCGGCGCCTGGGTGAAGGCGCGCCAGCGCCCCCACAAGCTCGCCACCGGCTTCACCGGCACAGCAAACTCGCGGGCACCGGGAACCGAATCCAGATCGGGCTGCGAGCCGATGTCCAGGCTCAGCACGTCGTAGCGCAGGTCAGGCCGGCCCGCGATCCGCACCCGCCGCTGTTGCGGATCCAGCCCACACACCTCGGCGGCAATGAAGCGCACACCTGCCCATTGGCACAAACGCGCCAGATCGATGTGGGTATCGGTGAATCCGTAATGCCCGGCCACCATGCCCGGCAACATACCGGAGTACGGTGTGTGCGAGGCCGGCGAAACCAGCGTGATACGGGTTGCAGTGGATCGCGGCTGCATGGCCAGCCGGCGCAGCACCAGCGCATGCGCGTGACCGCCGCCGACGAGCAGTAACTCGGTGTCCAGCTCAGCGGGTGTCATCAACTGAGGAGCTCCCGTTGCTGAACCCAGGCACACAAGGTGTCGGCATCCCCACGCAGGATGCGTTTGTCGGCGCGCTGGGCCATCTGGTAGTCGTACATCGGATCGTAATAATCGCGCAACAGGATGCCGATCCACTCGCGGTGGCCCTGAACATCACCGGTCGCGTGTTGCGCCACAAACGCCTCTTGCATCAGCCCCTGAAGGTGCTCGTAGCGCGCACCGCCAAGTCGTCGCCGCAGCTTGGACAGGTCCTCCAGCAACCGTTCCTGATGCAGCCTTGCTCCGTCCTCGCCGGCAGCACGCTGATAACGCGCACGCAAATCGATCACGTAATCCGCCAGCACACCATCGATGCGCTGGGCAAAGGGAATATCCAGCTCCAGAAAGTGCGCAGCCTGCATCCGCTCATGCAATGCCAACGGCACGGAGCGACGCCCAATGAGCCGGCTTTCATCTTCCAGAAACACGGTGCCTGGCCGCTGCAGGGCGTGCAGCACCTCGACGGCAAGTGCGTTCTCAAAATCGATCTGTGTGGGTTGTGGCGCGAGCAGCGCTCCAAATGCCGAACCGCGATGGGCCGCCAAACCTTCAAGGTCGATCGCGCGCGACAAACGGGGAAGCAAGCGGGTCTTGCCAGAACCGGTGCGACCTGCAATCAGAACGATATCCAGCTCGGTTGCGGCGCGATCCAGCTGCTCCAGCAGGAACTGGCGCATGGCTTTGTATCCGCCGGCAATGCGCCGATAGGTAACACCAGCCTCGGCCAGCCACTGCTGCACGGTTTGCGAGCGCAGACCACCCCGGAAGCAGTACAGATAGCCCTCAGGATTCTGCCGGGCGAAATCCACCCACTGGCTCAACCGCTGCTGGCGGGTCGCTCCGCCGACCAGACGGTGCCCCAATTCGATGGCTGCTTGCTGTCCCTCTGCTTTGTAACAGGTTCCGACCTGCGCCCTTTCCGCATCGGTCATCAGCGGCAGATTGTGTGCGCGCGGAAAAGCGCCACGCGCAAACTCCACCGGTGCCCGCAAATCGAGCAAAGGCGCTCCGTCTAGAAATATCCTCGGGTAATCCGCAGTATCGGCAGCCTTCAAATTCCGAAATTGCCTGAACTTGTCGTATCAGCGCTGATTATGACGTTCTGCACCGCGGGAAACAGAACCGTGTCGGTTTCCGCGCCTGTCGCGTCGTTCGTTTCGGGATCATCCGCCGCGGCGGTGCAGGTGAATGCTGCGGTGTATTCACCAGCGAGTAGAAAACCGATCTCGTAGCGGAAGTCACCGCTGCCGTCGCTCAACGGCTCCAGCAACGCGGAGGTCAGCGGATCCGGGTCCACGCCATCAACATCATCAGGCGTCACATCGGAATCGCTGTAGAGATAAACCGCCGCCCCGGCGCCGGTCACACCGTCTGCAGTGCAGCTGGCATCGGCCAGCAGATCGCCATCGACTGTTCCCACAAGGGTGCCGACTTGCGCTGTATCCACAACGCGCAAGACCGGCTTGAGGTTGTAACACCCGGTGGCCCCACGCTCAGCGATGGATTTACGCAGGTCGAAATCCACCACATAGGACGCCAGACCACCTGTCGCCACGGTGATCGGCCCGTTGACCTTGAACCCTGAACTGCCGCCGCTGGGAACCACCAACGGATAGGACGTACCGTCAATCGTGATGTAGGAAGAAAACGGCGCCGTCAGGTTCTGGCAGCTGGCATTTTCGGTCTCGACAAGCAGACGAATTTCCTGGTATTCGCCCACGGGAACTACTTCGTTCGCCACCAGCAGCTCACTGTTGGTGCCCTGCAGGCTGAGCAGATCCACCGATTGCGGCGGATCCAGATCAAAGGTCTGCGCGGGGGCGCCATTGCCATCCAGCAGTGCCACCTGGGTGAACTGCAGCACCACGGCTTCGGCGCTGTCCACCGGCGCATCTTTGACCGCCAGAGACAAGCGCCCGTCCGAGCTGTTGTTCGAATCGCCACAGCCGGCCAGACCGGCAATGACCGCGATCACCACTAAATTCTGCTTTTTCATGACTTCACCACCTCGGTGTTTGAAGAATGAGTGGGTCGTGCCTCACCGCTAGGGGCGCAGCACGTCGATAATTTCGTGCGTGGCAGCGATCAGTCGGATCACCCGGTCGTCCACGCGAATCGAGATATGGCCCAGACGCGGCTCGGAAGCGATGATCACACCGTGATTGAAGATCTCGTCATCCAGACGCTGTCCGACCTGCAATTTGTCCTGCCAGCCTGGCGGCAAAGGGCGCCCCCGGTTGACCTGCTTCTGCAGACCCGGCGGCAAGGATTTGCCCTTATGGCCCTCAGAGGAGGCCGGCTCGGGCTTGCCCGGGCGATCCGGCGGCGCCTTCGCCACTGACACGCCTTGGAATGCCATTGAAGCCGCCAAGACCAAAGATGATGCGAAGTAACGAGCCGTGTAGCGCATGTTAATAATTTCACAAATGTACACGCATGTTTGTACCACACGGACTCTGGTGAATCACACTCACGCTGGAGTTGCCCGCTGCGTCCACTAGAATAGAGGGCCTGACCTCCCGGCCCTGCTCATGCCCGCCCCCGCTGCCGTCCTTCCACTCAATACGCCCAAGAAACGGCTGTTCGACTACGACCGTTACTGGGCCGAGTGCTATGGAAAAGCCCCCTTCCTTCCCACCACCCGCGCCGAAATGGACGCGCTGGGCTGGGATTCCTGTGACATCGTCATCGTTACCGGGGATGCGTACGTCGATCATCCGTCGTTTGGCATGGCCATCGTGGGCCGCCTGTTGGAAGATCAGGGGTTTCGCGTAGGCATCATTGCGCAGCCGAACTGGACGGACACCGCAGATATCAGTCGCCTGGGCGCGCCCAACCTGTTTTTCGGGGTCGCGGCGGGCAACATGGACTCGATGATCAACCGCTATACGGCGGATCGCAAACCCCGCTCCGACGACGCCTACACCCCCGGCGGCGGCGCCGGCTCACGGCCGGATCGCAGCAGCATCGTCTACTCCCAGCTGTGTCGCACCGCCTTCCCTGACACCCCGATCGTGCTGGGCGGCATCGAGGCCTCGCTGCGTCGCATCGCCCACTACGACTACTGGCAGGACAGCGTTCGGCGGTCGATCCTGGCCGATGCTCCGGCGGACATCCTGCTCTATGGGAATGCCGAACGTGCGATCGTGGAAGTGGCGCACCGGCTGGCGCGCGGCGACGCGATCGACACCATCACCGATGTGCGAGGTACGGCATTCTGGCGGGTCGACACCCCGGAAGGCATGCTGGAAATCGACTCCACTCGCATCGACCGGCCGGGACGTATCGACCGCATCGTCAACCCCTATATCAACACGCAGGAGATGGATGCCTGCGAGGTCGAGCGGCGCAACGCCCAGCAGGTGGACCCGAATGCGGAAACCCCGATCCGCTTCATGCCGCACCCGCAGCGGGACCGCGACAGCACGGTCATTCGCCTGCCGTCCTTCGAAAAGGTACGCAACGACAAAGCGCTCTATGCGCATGCGAATCGCGTGCTGCACCTGGAAACCAACCCCGGCAACGCGCGGGCCCTGGTGCAAAAGCACGGACATCGCGACCTGTGGCTGAACCCGCCCCCCATCCCGCTCTCCACCGGGGAAATGGACTACGTGTTTGCCCAACCCTTCGCCCGGGTGCCACACCCCGGCTATGAGGGGGCACGGATCCCGGCGTACGAGATGATTCGCTTCTCGGTGAACATCATGCGGGGCTGCTTCGGGGGCTGCACTTTCTGCTCGATCACCGAGCACGAGGGCCGCATCATCCAGAATCGCTCCGAGGAATCCATCCTCAACGAGGTCAAGGAAATCCGCGACAAGGTCCCGGGGTTTACCGGCGTCATCTCCGACCTCGGCGGCCCCACGGCCAACATGTATCGCATTGCGTGCAAGGACCCCAAAATCGAAGCCGCCTGCCGACGGCCATCCTGTGTGTTTCCCGGCATCTGCGACAATCTGAACACGGACCACTCCGCGCTGACCCATCTGTACCGCGAAACCCGCAAGCTGCCCGGGGTCAAGAAGGTGTTGATCGCCTCGGGTCTGCGCTACGACCTGGCCGTGAAAGACCCCGAATACGTCAAGGAGCTGGTGACCCACCATGTCGGCGGGTATCTGAAAATCGCCCCCGAGCACACCGAATCCGGGCCGCTGGACAAGATGATGAAGCCCGGAATCGGGGCTTACGACGAGTTCAAGCGCCTATTCGAGAAGTACAGCAAGGAAGCCGGCAAAGAGCAGTATCTGATCCCGTACTTCATCGCCGCCCACCCGGGCACCACCGATGAAGACATGCTCAACCTGGCGCTGTGGCTGAAAGCCAACGGATTTCGTGCCGACCAGGTTCAGGCCTTCTATCCATCGCCCATGGCCACCGCCACGGCGATGTATCACACCGAGAAAAATCCGCTACGTCGAGTGGGCTACAAGAGCGACGCGGTCGCCACCGTGAAATCGCCGGAGCAACGCCGTCTGCACAAAGCCTTTTTGCGGCACCACGACCCGGCCAACTGGGAGGTGTTGCAGCAGGCCCTGCTGCGCATGGGACGGGCGGATTTGATTGGCGACAAACCGCGTTGTCTGATTCCGGCCAAGCCGCCGGAAGCCGATGCCTATCGCTCACCGCGACGCAAAAACTCCGCGGCAACCGACAACAAACGACGTCAGGGCCGCATTCTGACGCAGCACACCGGTCTGCCACCACGCAACACCAGCGGGAAGCGCCGAGGAAAATCGCCCAAGCCCCGTTAGCCGGTCAGCCCGCGGAGAGCCCCAGCGGATTCTGCAGACGCGAAACTCCCGATCCCAGGGAAGCACTGATTTATTCGCCGCGCTCGTGATCTGCACCACCGGCGGTGCTCCCCGCAAAATGAACACGGGCCTTACATATCCCCCCTGTGCTGCGGTTTCTGTGCTCCGGCGGTGGCGCACCTCACTTCGCTCGCGGATTAAATCGCGCTTCCCTTGGACCAGAATATTTCGGAAAACGAGCGGACTTGCGGGTGATTGCGCGCCGGCTGCGTGCCATCTTCCGCGCGCACCAGTTGCGTCGTCCGCAATCCGGCCGCCGCGGCGGCATCCAGCTCCTCGGCGATATCGGAGAGGAACAGGATGTCCTGCGCAGCCTCGCCCAGTTTCTCGACGATCTTGCGGTAACTGTCGGTTTCACGCTTGCCGCCGACACGGGTATCAAACCAGGCCGAGAACAGGGGCTGCAGATCTCCATCGGGGGTATGCCCGAACAACAGCTTTTGCGCCGGCACCGAGCCGGATGAGTACACCGCAAGGCGAATGCCGGCAGCATGCCAGCGTGGCAGCTCGGCCAGGGCGTCCGGGTACAAATGACTGACCAGGCTGCCGTCTTCGTAACCGGTCTTCCAGATCATCCCCTGCAAGGCCTTCAATGCCGTGACCTTGCGATCCGCATCCATCCAGGACAACAGCGTTGCCGTGATGATGGAAAGGTCATTGGGGTCACAACCGGCCTCCATGGCCACCGCTTGAATTTGTGCCTGCACCTCGGGCTCTTGCCGATGTGTTTTCAGGAATGCGGGCAGCGCTTTGCGGGCATACGGGAACAGCACTTCGTGAACGAACGCGATGCTGGAGGTCGTGCCTTCGATGTCGGTCAGGATGACCTTGGGTGGCGTCATGGTCAGGTCGTGCTCAGTGGAGACATCGGCGGGTACTTTTCGGCCACCGGGTCACCGGTGAATTCCGCCACCCAGCCATCCGGCGTGGTGAAAAAACGAATCGCGACAAAACTCGGTGACTCGCTCATGTCAAACCAGTGGGTCGTTCCCGCGGGCACGCTGATCAGATCCCCGGCGGTGCACAACAACATGTAGACCTGCCCGGCCTGGCGCAGGTAAAACATGCCACCACCGGCCACGAAAAAGCGCATTTCGTAGTCGGCATGCGTGTGCTCGGACAAGAACTTTTGCCGCGCCTCCAGGCGTGCCGGGTGGTCCGGCGCCATGCTCACCACATCAACGGACGCAAACCCGTATTCGGATTTCAGCTCGGCGATGGCATCGGCATAGGCGGCCAGCACCGCCTCGGGGTCGGCACCGGACTGGATCTCCGGCCGCACCGGCCACAACCGCAGTTCGACGCCGATTTCTTTCAGCAGCTTGCTGATCTGTGCGTGATCTTCGGTGGTCAGATGTTCGCGCGGTGGCGTTTCATCAGCATAGATGGTGAGCTTGGTCATCCGAAGTTCCTCTCCAAAAGAACACATTCCAACAGAAATTCCAGCGCCTCGAGGTGGCAGAACGCCGCTTGCACATCCGCTCCCCAGGCATACACCCCATGCCCACGAATCACGTATCCGTGGTGAATGGGCTCACGCCGATGGCGCAAAGTCACGAGGTCGGCCAATCGCTCGATGTTCTGATCATTGTCGAACACCGGAATCCGGACCTGCTCTTCATGGCTGGCAATCCCCCCCAGCCCCTTGAGCATTTCGTAGCCGGCCAGCTCGATGCAGTCGTTACGCACCAACCGGCTCAGCGCCGTTGCCGCCGGCGAGTGGCCGTGCAACACGCAGTTGACCTCGGGAAGCTGGTTCAGCCGTTCGCAATGCAGCAATGTTTCTGCTGATGGCTGACGCTGAGGATCTTCGGGCTGCCCATGCGCATCGACCACCAGAAAGTCCTGTTCGCGCAGTTCGCCCTTGTGCCGACCCGACGCGGTGAGCAGATAGCGCCCCGGCGCCAGCCGGGCGGAAAAGTTACCGCCGCCACCAGGCACCCAACCGCGCGCGTCCAGGCGCTTGCCGGTTTCGATCAATTGGCGAATCAGGATGTCTGACACGGGCACGGGATTCGTGGTGCAATGGACCGCGCAGTTTAGCAATCTCCCCTGAATTTCCTGCAATGAACAACCGCCGAATCCTCCCTGCCCTGATTGCCCTTGCGGGGCTGAGCCTGTTGAGCGCCTGTGCAGGCGAGCTGACCGTGGACATCCAGGGTGATGCGCCCAGCAGCGATGGCGAACTCACCCTGAAAGTCGACCGCATCGAATTTCTGCACAGCGATGGCAATACGCAGAGCTTTGATCTGGACGAAACCCTGAGCTTCGACAGCAACGGCCTGAGTAGCACCAACCTGTTGAGCGGCGAGAGCTTGCGCGAGGGGGTGTACACCGAGGTTCGCCTGCGAATCGTCGCCGATGACAGCAGCTACGACGACGATGGCGACTCGGGTACCGACCCGCTGGAGATCTCCGGCAGCACCATTACCGCCGTTGCCGACAACCGCACTTTCCGCATGCGCGCGGATGACACCGAATCCCTCACGCTGCACCTGGCTTCCTATGCCAGTCTGCCCCTGGCGGACACCGACAGCACCGTGCAGGACTTCGAGCCGGTCATGCAGTTGATCCGCACCGACTTTGCCTACGCGCTCAGCGTCACGCTGAATGCCGAATCCGCGCTGGCGACCTATTGCGCGGACCAGGACAGCCGTCTGCCCCGCCTGTATCTGTTCGACACCGATGACAGCTCGGCGAACGATGACCTTGACGGCGGCAGCGACGATGCCCAGCGGGTGGTCATGGTGACCACCGCCAACTCCAGCATTGCCGACCGGATCTGGACCTTGCCCCGGGTCGCCAAGGGGGATTATCGGATTGCGCTGAGCTGCGATGACGATGACCCGGCCAGCGATGAGGACATCACCTTTTTCTGTGCCGCCGAGATCACGGTGGATAGCGCCGGCACCGTGGTGCTGGACGACGTCACCGACGACAACAGCTGCACCGATTGACGGCGACCGCCGCCGATGCGGCGGGCTCAGTGGATCAGCTGAATTCGATGGTCATCAAATGGTGACAGGTCCGGCGCCAGCAACTGGATGTAGCGGTCGAAGTACAGCAACTGCTTGAGCAGCAAGGCAAATTCCTTGGGGAAACGAATGCCATGCTTGCGCCCCAGGTCGACGATGGAGAGCATGAACTGCTCGGCATCGTCAAACTCCATGTCCATGGCCGGGTCGCCCTCGATCAACCCGCGCGCCGTGGTCATCAGCCGCCGGATATCGCGTGCCAGATCGGTCACATCCACCTGCTCTGCCGTCACCCCAATCGTGATCAGGCTGCGCGCCATCAGCAGATAGTCGTCGCCGGCGCGCGCGCCCATGAAGTCGATCAGGGCCTGCCAGGTTTCCTTGCGAATTCTGCCGACGATGCCGAAATCGATGAACCCGACGCGGCCATCTTCGAGCACCATCAGGTTCCCGGCGTGCACATCGGCGTGGAAGAACTGACAGCGCATCAACGAATCCATCCAGGTGTTCAGCGCATTGATCAACGTCCACTCGGGCTGTGGTGAATAGCGGCGAATGCTTTCCAGATCGGTGAACGGCACGCCATAAAAGCGTTCCATTGTCAGCACCCGCTGCGTGGTGGCCTGGTGATACACCTTCGGGGCGCGGGCGAAATCGTTCTGGGTATCGCGCAGAAACTGACGGAAAGCCTCGATGTTGGCCGCCTCGGCCAGGAAGTCGCACTCCTTGAGCATCGTGGCCTGGATGTCGCCGACGATCTCCGAGGCCGAGGTGCGGATTACCGCGGGCACCAGTTTCTCCAGCAATTTGGTGAACACGAACAGGACATTGAAGTCGGTCGCCAGCACGGTATGCACACCGGGCTTCTGAACCTTGATCACCACGTCCTCACCGCTGACCAGCGTGGCCGCATGGACCTGGGCTATGGACGCCGTCGCCATCGGCTGCTCGTCGATGTGGCTGTAGATCTCTTCCAGCGGCTGCTCGAATTCCTCTTCCAGAATCTCGCGCACCACGGAATACGGAATCGGCGGTGCCGCGTCCAGACACCCCTGGAAGGCATCCACATATTCCCGCGGGAACAGGGACGGTGCGCTCGCCACGAACTGCCCCAGCTTGATGTAGGTCGTGCCCAGTTTTTCAAAGGTCTGCCGCACCAGCTCCGGCGTCGGCGGTCGACGCCCCAGCAGCCACTCCACACCGGTGACCCCGACGATTCGTGCGGTCTGACCCAGTCGCAAGCCACTGGTTACCGTGTCACGCATCACGCGCAAAGTTTTATTGCGTTGCACCATTGTCCGTCCCAAAAAAAGCGCCGCTGCATGCGACGCCGGGCCGCCATTATATGTCGCCGCGCATTCGGGTATCGCGCATCAGGCTTTCCTGCGCCACGCTGGCCACCAATTCGCCGGCACGGTTGAAGATTTTGCCGCGGGACAAACCGCGCGCCCCCTGGGCGGTGGGGCTGTCCATCACGTACAGCAACCAGTCATCTGCGCGGAAGGGTCGATGCAGCCACAACGCGTGATCCAGGCTGGCGATGACCATGTGGCGCTCGACAAAACTCACCGCGTGCGGGCGCAGGGCGGTCGCCAGCAGGTTGAAATCCGAGGAATAAGTGAGCACGGCCTGATGCACCAGCGGGTCGTCATTCAGACGTCCATCGGCGCGAAACCAGGTGTGCTGCGCGGGCGGCGCCGCTGTGGGGCGAAAGGGGTTTTGCGGCTCCACCGGCCGAAAGTCGATCGCGAGTTGACGCAGGAACCGCTCCCGGTAAGCCAGCGGACAATCCTCCGCCCATTCCTGCCGCCACTCTGCCTGGCTGCGCAGTTCCTCCGGCGGCGGCACCTGCGGCATCTCGTCGGCATGTTCCGGCCCGGTTTCCGGCTCATGGAAGGAGGCGATCATCGTGAAGATCGGCCGCCCATGCTGGATCGCGTGAATCCGCCGCACAGCAAAGCTGCGCCCGTCACGCACCTTGTCCACGTCGTAGACAATCGGGGCATCCATGTGGCCGGCCCGGACGAAATAAGCATGCATCGAATGGGCGAGCGCCCCGCCGTCGATGGTGCGCGCGGCCGCCACCAGAGCCTGGCTCAGCACTTGCCCGCCAAAGACGCTTTTCCCACCCAGATCCCGCGATTGGCCGCGGTAGATGTTGTCGTCAATGCGCTCGATATCGAGCAATTGGACCAGATCCGTCAGAACCGGGTTTTCCATGAGCTGTCCCTGTCACATTCAGCCCCGCAGCATACCGTGACCCCGAGCCTCCCCGGTACACTGGGCGCCTCATGACCCACAACACGCCCGGACGTGCAATGTCGCAACATAAACTGACCCTTGGCCATCACTTTCGCGCTCCCATCGACACGGTGTTCGATGCGCTGGCGGACCACGTCCGCTTTGGCCAGATCTGGCCCGGAACGACGACGCGCATTCGCGAAGGCAAGGAGGCTCCCAACGGTGAAGGGTCGATCCGAAAAATGCGCCAGGGGCTGGTGGTTTTTGAGGAGACCACGATCACCTACGATCGCCCCAAGGTCATCGAGTACACGATCACCAAGGGCACACCGCTACGCAATCACCACGGCCGGATCGAACTCACCGCCGATGACAGCGGCACCCGGATGCATTACACGATCCAGTACGAGTGCCTGATCCCCTTCCTCGGGAAAAAGATCAAAAAGGACCTGGAGCGCGACTTCTACAAAGGCATCGTGCCGTGGACCGCGGCACTGGAAGCGGAGGCCGCGGCCGGATGAGCACGCAGCTGATGCTGCTGCGTCACGCCAAGAGTGACTGGCACTCCGGCGCTGGCACCGACCACGCGCGCCCACTCAATGACCGCGGCCGACGTGCCGCACCGAAGATGGGCCGCTTCATGTTGCAGCAGCACCTGCTTCCGGACGTCATCGCGTGCTCCACGGCGACCCGCACCCGGGAGACCTGCCAGGCCCTGCTGAATGTCTGGTCGCAGGATATTCCCGTGGAATATGTGGACGAAATCTATGACGCCACGCTGGAACAGCTCATCGAAACCGTGACCCCGCGCCTTGCCGAAGGAACCCGGCTCCTGGTTATTGGTCACAACCCGGGCATGGAACAGCTGCTGCATTACCTCGTCCCTACCGACGCCCATCCGGCACTGGCCCGTGGCTATCCCACCTGCACCTTGGCTCAGATCGCACTGGCCCAACCCGCGCTGCAAGCCGGTACGGGCCGGTTGCTGCGTCTTGAATTCGTCAAGCAGTTGAATTTTGCCGCATGAATGAAGCCAAGGTGACTCACGCCGCGATGGGTCTGTGCGTGTTGTTCTTCGTGTTGCAGAATTTTGGCGGTGGCCAGGAGTTTCTGATTCGCCATCTGGCCCTGTGGCCCACTTTGGGCCTCAGCGGTGCGCCCAACATCCCCGGCATGCCCACCTTCGCGCCCTGGCAACTGCTGACCTACGCGTTGCTGCACGGCGGGATGATGCACATCTTCTTCAACCTGTTTGGCTTATGGATGTTCGGCCGCGCCGTCGAACTGGCCATCGGCCCGCGGCGGATGGCGTTCTACCTGCTGTTGTGCATCGTTGGAGCGGGACTGACCCAGATGGCGGCCCTCGGCTTCGAGAAGCAGCACATCCCCACCATCGGAATTTCCGGCGGTGTGATGGGATTGTTACCGGCGTTCGCCATCCTCTACCCGCGTGCCCGCATCACCCTGTTGTTCCCGCCGATTCCGATGCCAGCTCCGGTGTTTGTCGTGCTGTATGCGCTGTTCGAGCTCACCATGGGGGCCAGTGGCGCTTCACCGGGAATTGCGCATTTCGCACATCTGGGCGGCATGGCCTGTGGCTTGATTGTCCTGGGAAGCTGGTACGTCAACGGCGAACTTCGTCCGCGCCAACTCCCGCGGTTATAAACCCGGGTTAAACCGGTCCCGACGGCGCCCCCGGGTTCGGCATGGCAAAATCAGTCACGCCTGAATCGCAGGAGTCTGTCGATGCACCATTCCTACCTGGCCGCGCTGGTACTGGCTGCGATGGGCTTCGCGTTCGTGCTTGCCGACCCCAAAACGCCGACCAGCCGCGCGCTGGGTGCCGGATTGATCCTGGGCGGGCTCTCCATCGCCGGCAATGCCACGCAGCAGCTGATGATGGATACGGGCAGCGTTGTGGTCTGGCTGAAGTATGTGGTCCCCACCCTGGATGCAGCGGCGATCATCGCAGCGTACGACTGGGTTGCACGGTTGCGCCGAACCATTCCGGAAAAAACCGGGCTCGACACCCGCTTTGGCGACTACATCATCCGCGTAGCCCAGCTGGTCGTGATGATCTACTGGACCCTGGCAATGATGTACCCGGAGGAGCGCAGTGCACATTTCCTCGGCGGGTTGACCCTCGGTGTCAGCGAATCCAGCAAATGGTTCTACCTGTTCACATTGCCTTTGGATTTGTCGGCGCTCATGGCCGCAACCTCGATGCTGCTGTTGCTCAATCGCAAGCTGGACCCTGCGGAAAAGAAACGCCTCATCGCGATGTGCATCGCGATGCCGGTCATGCTTTTCGGCTATGTCCTGCCGCTGGCCTGGGCCCCTTTCATCACCGTTTTTGGCGCCATGATCCTGTTGGTCGGCGCGATCCAGTACCACGTGGATCAAGGCCGGCGCAGCGAGTTCCTGGGGCGTTTTCTGTCACCGGATGTCGCGGAACTGGTCCGCGGCCAAGGCCTCGACGCCGTGCGCCGGGAGACCCGCACCATCAGCGTCCTGCATTGCGATATCCGCGGCTTCACCAACCGCTGCAAATCCCTGTCGTCGGATGAAATCCTCGACCTGTTACGCCAGTTTTACAGCGTGGTCGGGCGATGTTGCGAACGTCACGGGGCCACCATCAAGGACTATGCCGGCGACGGAGTCATGATGCTGATGGGGGCGCCCCTGCCCGTAGTCGAGCCGGCGGAGCGGGCGCTGGAACTGGGCCGCGACCTGCAAACCGAGTGTGAATTTCTGCTCTCACGCTGGAGCACCCCGGAATCCCCCCTGGGACTCGCAGTTGGCATCGCCACCGGACCGGTCACACTTGGGGTCATCGGTGCGCTGCGACTGGAGTACGTTGCGGTGGGCGCCACGGTCAATCTGGCGGCGCGCTTGTGCGAATCGGCCGGCCGTGGGGAAATTCTGCTGGACTCGCCGGGTTTGGGTCACGCCCCCGAGCGGCGCGAACTCAACCTCAAGGGCTTTGGCGAACAGATTCCGGCCTACTCGGCAGCGTGAATCGACCCTGTGCGGTAAACCAGCACCGCACCATTGGCTTCACGGTTCGGCTGCAGGCTCCATAAGAATTCGCCGGCGAGCCCGGTCAGGTAATCGTGATGGAACTTGACCAGCCCCTCCTCCCCGCGCTGGTTGCGCACCGCGAGGTAAAACCCACCGAGCCCCTTGGTATACCCGAAGCGACGGGTTTCCACGCCGAGGACCTCCAGCACATCGCCGGCCAGCAGCGGATAGCGCTGGTCATCCCGCGCGTACAGTTTTTGCTGCGGCTCAAGCGTTGCGCCGTTGACGCGAAGTGAGGTTCCCACCAGGGATCGCGCAAAATCCAGGTGCGTCAGGTAGTAGATCCGCCCCACCGATTCCAGGTGCATCAGCGGCCCTTCCGCCGCGTTGTGACTGGTATCCATCGCGAAGACTTCACTGCAGTCATCCAGCTGCGCGCTGATCCAGCGCTCGCCGAGTTTCCAGAAGTACTTGCCGGTGACCTTCCCGTGCCGGCCGCCGTAGCTCTGCGACAGGGGTGGCGCCACCGGGCTGGGTTCGCTGCGCCAGAGCACATAGTTGCTGCTATCTGCGCTGGATTCCTGCAGTTCCGTGCCCTGGTGCAAAGAGTCATCCAGCTCGGCAAAGGCGAACTCGAGGCCCGGAAGTGCAGCAAAATCGCATTGCGGAATCGGGGCTTCATGAGGAGCCACAGCGGTGATTTCAGCCGCTGTCGGTGCTTCGGCTGGTATATTTATCGCAGCCGAAACGGGGCCGCTGCTGATCATGGCCAGCATTAAAATTGTGCGGTAACCCTCTCTCATAACGGACATAATGCTCAACGCAGATACCGAAATCGTCAAGCTTTCGCGCGAAATCGTTGCGGTGCTGGTTCCGGACGGGCAAAAAGTCCGGATCCCCCAGGGCACCCAGTGCGGTATCACGCAGGCTCTTGGCGGAAGCTTCACGATCTATATCGAAGGTCGCCTGTTCCGGGTCAATGGCGAGGACGCCGATGCCCTGGGCAAGCCGCACCCGCCGCGTATCACGCTGCCGGAAAATGCCGACGAAGACGAAGTGGAACGGATCGTCTGGCAACAGCTGAAAACCTGCTTTGATCCGGAAATTCCCGTCGACATCGTGGAATTGGGTCTGGTCTACAAATGCAAGGTCGAAGCACTGGGGGACGATCAGCGCAAAGTCAGCGTGCAGATGACCCTGACCGCGCCAGGCTGCGGCATGGGCGACGTGCTGGTCGCAGACGTACGTCACAAACTGGAGCAGATCCCCACCGTGACGGATACCGATGTCGAGTTGGTGTTCGACCCGCCCTGGAATCAGTCCATGATGAGCGAAGCCGCGCGACTACAAACTGGGATGTATTACTGATGAACGACTCCCCGATACCCCGAAGCGCCCAAGCTGAGGCGATCGAAGCCGCCGCCTTTCGCCGTTTGCTGGCGCACCTGGACAGCCGCAAGGATGTGCAGAACATCGACCTGATGAATTTGGCCGGCTTTTGTCGCAATTGCCTGGCCCGCTGGTATCGTGAGGAAGCTGCCGAGCGCGGCGTGGAAATTGATGACATGGCGGCGCGTGAAAGGGTATACGGCATGTCTTATTCCCGCTGGAAAGCGGAATTTCAAAAATAGCCCGGGCCGTTGCAAAACGGCGCACAGAGGGGGAGATAAAAATGCGCAAGAAACTGCCAATTGTGGACGCCGCCTGGTTGATGCTGGAGAACCGAGAACGGCCCATGCATGTCGGGGGCTTACAGCTCTTCGAGCTCCCCAAGGACGCGCCGCCCGACACGCTGCATCGCATTGCGGAGGAGTTCCGGGCCGGCACGCTGGTCAAGCGCCCCTTCAACCAGCGGCTGGAAAACCCCTATTCCCGTTCTGGCAACTTTCACTGGATTGAAGATACGGATTTCGACCTGGAGTACCACTTCCGGCACTCCTCGCTGCCCGCGCCCGGGCGCGTACGCGAACTGCTGTCGCTGATTTCGCGGTTGCACTCGACCTTGCTGGATCGCCATCGCCCGTTGTGGGAAACCCACCTGATTGAAGGCCTCGAAGGGAACCGGTTCGCGGTGTACACCAAAATCCACCACTCGGTTGTGGATGGGGTCGCCGCCATGAAACTGGCAATGAGCTCGTTCAGCGAGAGCCCCGATGCGGATGATTTGCCGCCCCCGTGGGCGGAACACCGCGACCATCTCACGGTGAATCGTCAGATTCGTGGCGGCGGCACGCTGGCGCCGGGACTGGTCATGCTGCGTCACCAGGCGGCCACTCTTCCCGCCGTTTTCTCGGCCTTCCGTGATCAATATCGCCAGGCGCGGCGCTCAGAGCATGAAATCATGCCCTACCAGGCCCCGCCGAGCATGTTGAACAAAGCGATTACCGGCTCCCGCCGGGTGGCAGCACAGAGCTACTCGATGGACCGCATCAAAAACATCGCCAAAGCGCTCGATGGCACGGTCAATGATGTGGTGATGGCCATGTCCGCAGCGGCGCTGCGGGCCTATCTGATCAGCCACCACGCCCTACCGAGCGAATCGTTGACGGCCAACGTCCCCGTGTCTATCCGCCCCGCCGACGATGATTCCGGAGGCAACGCGATCGGCTTCATGTTGTGCAGTCTGGCTACCACCATCGGCGACCCGGCGCGCCGCTTTCAGGTGATTCAGGACTCCATGCGAGCCGGCAAGGAGCGTCTGGGGCGAATGAGCCGGGAAGAGATCACCAACTACTCGCTGCTGCTGACCTCGCCGATGGTGCTTGGCCAGTTAATGGGCTTGAAAGGCGAAAAGCGCCCGCCGTACAACGTCGTCATTTCCAATGTGCCCGGACCACGCAAACCGCTGTACTGGAACGGCATGAAGATGAGCGGCATGTACCCGGTTTCACTTTTGCTGGATGGCCAGGCCCTGAATATCACGGTCATCGGCTACGTGGATTCACTGGAATTCGGTATCACGGCCTGCCGTAAAACCCTGCCGAGCATTCAGCGTTTGCTTGACTACCTGGAAGACTCCATGGCCGAGCTGGAGATGGTCGCCGGTATCGGCAAGCGCCCCGCCAAGAAAAAAGCCAGCTAGGCCCGCCATCGCCCCACTCGTCCCACGGAAAGTCTCATGTTCGCTCGCTCTCTGGCGCTCACGCTTTGCATCGCTGGCTTGCCCTTCGCCGCCACGGCGCAACCCCCGGCCGCACTCGTCCAGGTCGACCCTGTCCGTCTTGAGACCACCGGACAAGCCGTACGCCTGGTCGGACAGGTCGTCCCGAACCATGCTGGCAACATCGCGGCGCGCACACTGGGTGTGGTGGTCGATGGCCCACTGCCAATTGGCACGACGGTCAGACAGGGTGATGTGATTCTGACGCTGGACGGGCTGACCCAGGCAGCCAATTTTGCCGAAGCGACCGCCGCACTGACCCAGGCCCAAACCGAGCTGACACTGGCTGAATCGCAGCTGCAACGCGCCCGCAAGCTGGAGTCGACCCGGGCGGTGGACCAGGCCACGATCGATCAGCGCGCCCAGGAAGCCCTGTCGGCCAAAGCGCGACTGGACAAGGCCCGGGTGGACCTGGAGCGAGCCCGGACCGACCGCAGCTATGTCACCGTCAAAGCCCCGTTTGATGGGGTCATCACCGCGCAACAAACCAACCTGGGCGCCTGGGTGAATCGCGGGGATACCGTGGTGCAAATGGTCAGTACCGCGCAGTTGTGGATCGAACTGGGCGTTCCCAGCAACATCGCCCGCGACGGCCTTCCGGACACGCTGAACTGGGAAAGTGACAACGGCGCCCATGGCACCGCCTCCATCTTTGCGTTGCTGCCCTCGGAAAACCCGCAAGCCCGCACCCGGACTCTGCGCGCGCAGCCCAACACCGTGGACGGCCTGCTGCCCTATGCCCCGGTGACCGTCGAGGTGCGCGCAGCGCGCGAAGAAGTCCAGCTCAGCGTGCACAAGGACGCGATCGTCCGCACGCTGGATGGCCCCATCGTGTATCTGGCGGTGGACGGTCAGGCTCAGCCGCGACCGGTCAAACTCGGCACCGCGATTGGCAGTCGAATCGTCGTCACCGAAGGCCTGAGCGAAGGCGACCTGGTCGTCGTTCGCGGGAATGAACGACTACGCCCCGGTCAGGCCATCCGCTATCCCAACGCGGGGTAAACAACAATGAACTTGATTCGCACATCCATCGAGCGCCCTACCGCCGTGGTTGCGGTCACGCTGATGGTGCTCCTGTTCGGGCTGATCGCGCTGAAAGCCATCCCGGTTCAGCTGGCGCCGGATGTGAACGCACCGGTGATCAATATCAGCACCTTGTGGCCCGGGGCTGCGCCGGCGGAAATCGAACGCGAAATCATCAACCGGCAGGAAGAAGTGCTCGCCGGCCTGGAAGGCCTGGAAGACATGTCGTCATCCTCGACCGACAGCCAGGGCAACATCGAACTGGAATTTGCCGTCGGCACCGACATGGACAAGGCGCTGCTGCTGGTCGCCAATCGCCTGGACCGCGTCAGCGACTACCCCGCTGAAGCCTTTGAACCTTCGCTGCAAACTGCAGGCGCAGACGACAACGCCATCGCCTGGTTCATCCTGACCCGCATCGAGGGCAATACCCGCCCGATCCATACCTACGGTGAGTTTGCCGAGGACGTGATCAAGGAGCGTTTCGAGCGCGTGCCCGGAGTGGGGCTGGTGAACGTGTTCGGCGGCACCGAACGCGAATTGCAGATCATTCTCGACCCGTACCGCATGGCGAGCTTTGGGCTGACCATCGGCGAAACCATTGCCGCTTTGCGCGCCGCCAATATTTCCGCATCCGCCGGGGACCTGGACGAAGGCAAGCGACGCTACATCGTGCGCACGGAGGGCGAACTCAGCACACCGGAGGCGGTGCGTGAGGTGCTGGTCAAATCCTTCGTCGACCCCGTCACCGGTTTGCAGACCCGGGTCACCGTGGATGACATCGCAAGTCTGCGGTTCGCGTTCACCGAGCCCGGCGCCCGGATTCGCAATCTCGCCACGCCGTCGATCGCGATCAACGCCGTGCGCGAGACCGGCGCCAACGTGATCGCAACGATGGACGGCTTGCGCGCTGCGGCCGAGGAACTCAACGAACGCACATTGCCAGCCGCAGGCCTGCAGCTGAAGCAGGTCTATGACGAGACCGTCTACATCGACTCGGCCATTGCATTGGTCCAGCAGAATATCTGGGTGGGTGGTGCGCTGGCGGCCATTATTCTGATGCTGTTCCTGCGTTCGTTCGGAGCGACCGGGGTGATCTCGGTAGCCATCCCGGTATCCGTGGTCGGCGCCTTTGTCGCGATGGCCGCTCTGGGCCGTTCGATCAATGTCATATCACTGGCCGGCCTGGCGTTTGCGGTAGGCATGGTGGTCGATGCGGCCATCGTGGTGCTCGAGAATATTTACCGCCTCCGCCAACGCGGCCTGCCGCTGGCCGAGGCCGCTTATCGCGGCGCCTCGGAAGTCTGGGGCGCCGTGCTGGTCTCCGCTTTGACCACCGTGATGGTGTTTATCCCGATCCTGGTGCTCAAGCTCGAAGTGGGCCAGTTGTTCCGCGACATTGCCGTGGCCATTTCGGTTGCGGTGATTCTGTCCCTGCTGGTCGCCGTCACCGTTATTCCCGCGTTATCACTGCGCTGGCTGACCGGCGACCTCGATCGCCATGCCGCACGGCGGGTTCCGCTCATCGACCCGCTGGCTCGATCCGCCTATAACGGGCTGCGGCGCTACGCGGCCTGGTCGACATCCGGCCGCGCGCGCGCAGGCATCGTCGTGGTTGTGGTCTGCGGGCTGAGCGCGCTGGTTACCGCCTGGATGATGCCCAAGCTGGAGTACCTGCCAGAAGGCAACCGCAACCTGATTTTCGGCATCATCATGCCGCCCCCCGGTTACAACCTGGACACCACCACTTCCATTGCCGAACAGGTCGAGGGCGACCTCAAACCCTTGTGGGTGAGTGAAACCGGCCCGGAATCCGAGCCGGGGCAGCCACCGAAAATTGACGAGTTCTTCTTTGTCGCCACCGGCAATCGCACCTTCCTGGGCGCCTCGAGCGTGGACCCGCAACGGGCCTCGGAGCTGTTGGGCCCAATGCAAGGTCCGGTGTTCAAGGAACCCGGCACCTTCGGCTTCATGCTGCAGCCCTCGATCTTCGGTCGTGGCGTGGGTGGCGGCCGAGCCATTGACCTCGACATTTCCGGCCCGGATCTGGAAACCTTGTTGCGCGTCGCTCAGCAGACCGTGGGGCACTTCATGGCGGCCTTCCCGATGAACGAAGGCAATCAGTTCACCCCCCGGCCCGGGCTGGAGCTTGGCGCCCCCGAAGTGCGGGTGCTGCCCCGCCGGACCCAGCTGGCCGACGCCGGCATCACCGCCCAGGAACTGGCGCTGACCATCGACACCTGGAACGACGGCGTGCGGGTGGCCGAAATCACGGTCGGCTCCGATCGGCTCGATCTGACCCTGATGGGCGACCCCCTCGGATTGGCACAAACCCAGGACATCGGCAACCTGCCGGTGTTGACCGCGGACGGTTCGCTGACGCGCGTCGCGGATCTGGCGGATGTCATCCTGACGCAGGGCCCCACAGAAATTCGCCACCGTGAGCGGCTGCGCACCATCACCTTGCAAGTGCGACCGGCTCCGGTTTTCGCACTCGAAGAGGCCATGGACAAGTTGCGCGCCGAGGTGATTCAGCCGATGCAGGATGCCGGCTTGCCGCCGGGCGTGCGAATCAAACTGTCCGGGACAGCCGACAAGCTGAACACCACCTGGAAAGCCATGCAGTGGCAACTGCTGGTGGCATTGATCATCGTCTACCTGGTGATGGCGATACTGTTTGAGAGCTTCTTCTACCCGATCATCATTCTGCTGTCGGTGCCGTTGGCCACCGCCGGGGCCATGCTCGGCATCAACCTGGTGATGAGCCTGTACCCGACGCAGAAGTTCGACATGCTGACCCTGCTGGGTTTCGTCATTCTGATCGGCATCGTCGTCAACAATGCCATCCTGCTGGTGCACCAGACGCTGCATCACATGCGCAACGAAGACATGCCGCCGCGAGAGGCCATCCTGGAGGCCGTCAGCAACCGGATTCGACCGATTTTCATGTCAACGCTGACCTCGCTGTTCGGCATGCTGCCGCTGGTCCTGTTCCCGGGAGCGGGCTCCGAGCTGTACCGGGGGCTTGGCAGCGTGGTACTCGGCGGGTTGGCGCTTTCCGCGTTGTTGACGCTCGCGATCATTCCCCCGCTGCTCTACCTGTTTATCGCCCCGGCCCGCACTACCGCAGCGACCGACTCCTCCCTTCCCCCGCTGTCGCAGGGCAGTGTAGGCTGAGCCCAGCCCGACCCTGTTCTCCGAATCGCGCGGGGGAACCCACGCGCGGAATGCAGGTCGGATGAAAATTTTGGCACTGCAATTGGTGAGGACGACCCAACATGACAACGACGACTGCGGGCGCGCGTGCGCTGCGTTTTGCCACCCTGAGTCTGCTGCTGGGAAGCACGCAGGTCGCACTCGCCAATAGCGGCGTTGACCAGCAAAACTTCGACAACGACATCGCGGTTGGCACCGATTTCTACCGCCATGTGAATGGCGGCTGGTTGACCCAAACGCAGATTCCGGCTGATCGCTCCAATTACGGGTCGTTCTCCGAACTGGATGATCGCGCTCGCGAACAGCTGCGGGCCATTCTTGAGGAAGCCGTCGCGGCCGATGCCCCCACCGGTAGCCGCAGCCAGAAGCTGGGTGCCTTGTACGCGGCATTCATGGACACCGACACCATCAACAAGCGCGGCGTGGAGCCGCTGGAAAAAGACCTGCAGTACATCGACGTCGCATTGCGGAGTCACGCCGACCTGCCACGTGTCATGGGCAAGTTGACCACGCTGGGCATCAAACTTCCCTTCGGCGGTTACGTGGGCCGTGACGCCAAGAATCCCGAGGTGGAGGTTCTGTATCTCGCACAGTGGGGCCTGGGTCTGCCGGACCGTGACTACTACCTCAGCGACGATGCCCAATTCGTGCAGCTGCGCAAGGCCTACAAGAGCTACATGACGCAGATGCTGACCCTGATCGGCACCCCGGACGCCGCAGCCACCGCAGCCAGGATCCTGACATTCGAAACCCAGTTGGCGGACAAGCAGTGGACGCGGGTGGAATCGCGTGACGCGGTCAAGCGGTATAACCCGTACACCCCCGAAGAACTCGCAAAACTGGGGTCTGACTTTGACTACGGCGCCAGCCTCAGCGCCGCGGGCGTCCCGAAATCCAAAGTGGTGGTCAGCCAACCCAGCTACTTTGAGGCGCTGGGCTCCATTCTTCGGGGTACAGAACTGGCCACGCTGCGCGAATATCTGCGCCTGCGCACCAGCGAGACCTTCGCCCCATACCTGACTGACGATTTCGTCGATACCGCGTTTGATTTCTACGGTCGCACCCTGAGCGGCACCGCGGAAAACGAGCCGCGCTGGAAACGCGGCATCACGGCAGTGGAAGATGCTGCCGGGTTCCTGCTCGGCGAGGAGTACGTCGCCCGGCACTATCCGGCGGAAGCCGCCAAGCGCATGGACGCGATGGTGCAGAACCTGATCCAGGCCTATGCGGCATCGATCAAGGGTCTGGAATGGATGGGCGAAGACACCAAGAAGCAGGCGCTGGACAAGCTCTCCAAGTTCCGCCCCAAAGTCGGTCAGCCGGCGGAATGGCGGAACTACGATGCGCTGGTGGCATCTCCCAATGACCTTTACGGCAACATGCGCCGCGCCGCCTTGTTCGAACATCAACGGCAAATCAGCAAAATCGGCCAGCCGGCTGATCCCAATGAATGGCACATGACGCCACAAATGGTGAATGCTTATTACAACCCCACGTCGAACGAAATTGTTTTCCCCGCGGCCATTCTGCAACCGCCCTTTTTTAATGTCGAAGCCGACGATGCGGTGAACTACGGTGCAATTGGTGCCGTGATCGGTCACGAAATCGGCCACGGTTTTGATGACCAGGGCAGCCGCTATGACGGGGATGGCAACCTGCGCAACTGGTGGACCGACGCCGACCGGGAACGTTTCGAAGCTCAGACCAAAATCCTGATCGATCAATACAACGCTTTTGAAGCGCTTCCCGGGCAGTACGTCAATGGCGCGCTGACGATTGGCGAAAACATCGGCGATATCGGTGGGGTTTCCATTGCTTATGACGCTTGGCTGCTGTCGCTGGATGGCAAGACGCCCCCCGTCATTGATGGCATGACCGGAGCGCAGCGCTTCTTCGCCGGTTGGGCGCAAATCTGGCGCCGACTGTATCGGGAGCCGGAACTGGTGCGGCGTTTAAAAGCAGACCCACACTCCCCAAGCGAATTTCGCGTTAATGGCGTGGTGGTTCATATTCCCGCATTTTACGAAGCCTATGAAATCGATGATTCCGCACCGCTTTATCGCGCTCCGGAAGAGCGCGTAACAATCTGGTAATCGCCTACGGATACGGTTTTTCTGTTAAATTTTCACGTATCTGCGTGTAGTTCAGGCCGTACGCAAAACGGGGAGACTCGAGTTTTTTTGGACAGACCCATCGTTCCGAGAGGTAATAGGGAGATTTATATGAGCATTTTGAAATTGACTTCAGCAGCGACTCTTGCACTGGCCTGCGCCGGCGCTGCTTATGCGGATGAGGACACCCGCGCCACCTATATCAGCGTCATGGGCAGCTACATCATGGCCGATGACCAGCGTGATGCGGACAACCTCGGGAACGGTGGAATTACCACGAACATTGAAGATGGCTACGGCTGGCAGTTTGCGCTGGGCCAAATGCGCCAGAGCGGATTCGGCTTCGAGCTGTCGCTGGCTACCGACATCTTTGAAACCGACCAGGGCAACGGCACCGACTTCTACCGCTACGGCCTGGGTCTGGACGTGATCTATGCGATCAACACCAACAAAGAAGGCGACGATCCGCGTGATTCCTGGATGCCTTACCTGATCATCGGTGGCGGCGCGGTCTACAACGATGTGTATGACACGCTGAACACCGACCCGGACAACCGTGACGATTACGCCTTCTACGCCAACGCCGGTATCGGCATGGTCACGCCGTCGCTGAACAAGTACGGCATGAAAGTGCGCCTGGATCTGCGTTATGTCTATGACGACTTCGAATCCGGCTATGACGAAGAGTACAAGGGCAACATCGGTATCGAGTTCCCGCTGTTCGGCGAACCGAAGGTTGTCGAAAAAGTGGTCGAAACGGTCAAGGTCGTTGAAGTTGCCAAGGACAGCGGTCTGAAAGACAGCGACAACGACGGCATCGTTGATAACAAAGACAATTGCCCGAACACCCCCGAAGGTGTCCGCGTTGATGGCGAAGGCTGCCCGCTGGGTGGTGTTGTGGCCCTGGACGGCGTGACCTTCGAATTCAACGGTGATCGTCTGCGTCCGGATGCCGCCACCATCCTGGATGACGCGTCGGAAGTTCTGACCCGTTACCCCGAAATGCTGGTGGAAGTGGCCGGGCATACCGACTCGATCGGTGGCGACGCGTACAACCAATCGCTGTCACAGAAGCGCGCGGAAGCCGTTCGTCAGTACCTGATCAACAAGGGCATCTCTGCTGAACGTCTGACGGCTGTCGGTTACGGCGAATCCGAGCCCCGTGCAACCAATGACACGGAAGAAGGTCGCGAGTTGAATCGCCGCGTCGAGCTGCGCATTCAAAACTAAGGCCTGAACCTTAAAAGGAGTTCATGATGAACACCAAACTGAAACTGGCAATGGCGGCTTCCGCCATTGCCCTTCTCGCCGGCTGTGAAGCCAATGGCGGGTTTCCTGACGGAACCGGCGGCCCCGGCCCCGGCGGTGGGGATTTTGATCCACAGCCCGGGGAAACCTTTGGCCCGGCCGGTCCATTACCCAACCCGCTGGTTGATTACTCCGGTCTGGAGTGCAAGACCTACGCGTCCGGTCAGGCCACCGCAAATGTCAGCGGCAACCTCTGTACGCTGAGCCAGGTACTGGATATTGTCACTGGCGTGTTGACCGGTACCCAGAGCTGCTACGTGGCCGATGAGCAACTGGCGGCTGACGGCAACCCGAACACCTTCGCGCTGATGGAAGAAACCGCTGCGCTGCTGGATCCAGCGTTGCTGATCGGCACGACGGCCCTGTCCTCAGACGTATCCATTACGGTCAGCAACATCGGCACCAAACCTGTGGGTTCTGCAGCGGCTTTCGAAGTAGAACTGCCGGGTGGCGTGGCGAACATCGGGATTCTCGACAGCCTGGAGGTTTCGACCTTGTTGGACGGCGTTCCGACGGGAGAATCCTACGATTCCGGTGAGGTTCTGGGACTTACGCTCCTGGGCACGCCCGTGACCTCCGCCGAGGGCCGATTCGTGTTCGGTTTCTTTGCCGAGAACCCGTTCAACGAACTGAAGATCCGGATTTCCGCCAATGTGCTGTCGGCGGATGTTCCCGATCTGCTGACACTGGGGCTGGGTGATTCCGGTCTATTTGTCTATGACGCCTGCACCCAGGTGGGTCCGGCAGCAGAATAATTTGCTCTGCAAAACAAAAACCCCGCTTCGGCGGGGTTTTTTATTGCCAATGTTCGCAGCCACGAGCTCATGATCTGAGCTTCGCCTGCGGCATACTCCCGGGCTTATGACGAAGGACACCGCCTCCCCGATCTTGACGCTCTGCGCCACCGAGCTGCAGGCCCGGATGCTGCGGGCGCAATATCAACGGGAACAGGCGGCAGCGAACAGAAGTGCATGGGAGAGCCCGCCCATTTTGTCGCTGTCGCGCTGGGTCCGACAGCAATGGCTGCAGAGCTGGCCAGAGGAAGAACTCATCTCGCGCAGCAAAGAGCGCTGGCTATGGCAGGAGCTCATCCGCGCGGACGTCTGTCATTCGCGGTTGCTGGCGCCGGATGCGCTCGCCGACCAACTCATGCGGGTCTGGCGTACCTGCCAGCAATGGCTACTGGATCCCTTTGCCGAGCCACGCTGGACGGATGAGCAAGAACTGTATGCCCGGCTGCATCGCACATTCGGCGAGGAGCTGGCCCGCCGTCACTGGATCACCGACGCACAACTGGCACAGATCGTTCTGCAGCGTCTCGTTGGCGGCAGCGACCCGGCGCCAGAGAGGATTCGTTCCTGGGGCTTTCGCACCGCCAATCTGAACCGCATCGAGCGCAGTTTGCTGCAAGCGCTGGGTATTGACGCCGGCTTCGACCAGCTCAACCCAACCCCCTCAGCCCCCACCTGTCGCTACGAATCCCCGGCCGCAATGTGGGCGGGTCTGGCGGCGCAAATCCACACCGCACTGGAGCAGCACGCCGAGGCCCGGGTCATCGTTGCCGTGCCTCAGCTCAGCCAGCATATCGACCTGATCGATGTGCACTGGACACCCCAATTTGCCCCACAGGTCCTTGATGCCGAAGCGGGCGATGAAGAGCTGCTCCCGTGGGCCATCGAGCACCCCCTCCCGCTGGGTAGCTACCCGGTGGTCGGCGCGCTGGTGGATCTGTGCGCTTTGGCGCCGCAGGGGATGGACTTTCTCTGCCTGTCCAACGTTTTGCGCCAGCCGCTGTTCTATCGCCCCGAGGAGCGCATCGACGTGGCGCGCGCCGAGCAGAAGCTCCGTGAGTGGGGACTGCGCTTCGACGCCAAGGACCTCCACGCCGCTTTGGATGATTCCGCAAACGATGCGCTGAAATTACGCCTGACACGACTGACAGCCTGCGTGGAGCAGGAGCCACGCACGGCCAGTGGCAGCGACTGGGTCGCACACTGGCAGCAACGCTGGCAAGCGCTCCCCCTGGCGGACGCCAACGCCCATTGGGGCATTCGTGAAGACCTGCAGCAGGCCCTGGCAGGCTTTGTCAGCCTGGCCGACGAGATGGGCGTGCTCACCCGCCACGGCGCGCTGGCGACGCTGAGGAGCGTGCTGCAGGATCACCTGCACTCCCCGCGTGTCGCCCATGATGTCCGCATCGTGATTTGCGATAGCACCCAGGCTGCCAATCTGCCCTGCACTCATCTGTACGCGGTCAACCTGGACGCGCGTCACTACCCCGCTCCGCGACCGACCATTCCCTGGCTGAACCCCGAACTGCTGCTGGTGGCCGATCACCCGCAGGCCACGCCGCACCACTGGCTGACTCGACAACGCCAGCTGCTTGCTGCACTTAGCTGTTCGCCGCAGACGGCCGGATTGATGTTCGCCGAGCAGGATGAGTCCGGCACACCGCAAAGCCACACGCCCCTGCTCGACCTGGGCTGGGCAGCAACCTCCTCCCAGTCCCAGGGTCCGGAAGCGGAAACCCTTGCGCTGCAATGGCCGGAAAGCGACCCCGTACCGCCGATGAGTCCCGCACGGCTGTCCCAGCAGAAAGGCGGCAGCAGCCTGGTTCGGCGGCAATCCGCCTCACCGTTTGCAGCTTTTCTGTATCACCGTCTGGGTGGCCAGGAGCTGCCCAGCGTGCCCGTTGGCCTCAGCCCGGCGCGTCAGGGCGAATGGGTCCATGCCGTGCTCGCCAGCTTCTGGTCGCAGTGGCGCCACTCCCGCGCATTGGCGGAGATGAGCGATGAGGATCTGATCCATCACGTACAACGGCTCATCGAGCACACCCGCGGACGCTACCTGCCATTGACCCGGTATGGAGCCGCATTGCAGGCGCTGGAAGCGGACCGGGTCCTCCGCCTGTGTACGCGCTGGCTGCAGCACGAACGCAAGCGCATCGAGCCTTTCGAAGTGCTCCACTGTGAAGCCCCGTTTCGCACCGAACGCGTAGGACTACCGTTGAAGCTGCGCCTGGACCGGCTGGACTGCGTACACACCGAGTTTGGGAAACGCTATCTGGTGATCGACTACAAAACCGGCCAGGCCGACATGAATGGCTGGCGCGGAGAGGTGCTGCGCGAACCCCAGTTACCGCTGTATGCCACCAGCCCGGCGCGGGAAGCTCTTGACGTCGCCAGTATCGACGGCATCTGCTTCGCACGGGTGCATGAGTTTCAACCCGCGTTGCTGGCGGCGACCAACTGGTGCCGGAAGCTGACTGAGGACTCCCCCTCCGACAAGGAGTGGAAATACATCTGGGACGAAGAACTGCAGCAGTGGGAACGGCAGCTGGACGCCGTGATTCAGCAATATCGCGATGGTGAGATCCGCCATCGTCTGCAAACGGATCTGAATCGCGATTTCGGGTTACGCGCAGCTGCCTTCCTGGTCGACGCTCAGGATACCGATGATGAGGACCTCAGCGCATGAGTGCTCTGCAGGATGCCGCCGCTCGAGAACGCGCCCTCGACCTCAGTACCAGTTTCTGCATCCGTGCGCCCGCCGGCAGCGGCAAGACCGGCCTGCTGATCTGCCGCATGCTGGCCGCCCTGGCCGTGGTCGATCATCCCGAGCAAGTCCTGGCCATCACCTTCACCCGCAAGGCCGCAGCGGAAATTCGCGATCGCCTGACCCAGGCCCTGGAAAGCGCCGCCAGCGCCGATGCCCCGGAGGATGACTACGCGCGCACCTTGCACACTCTGGCGCGCAAGGTGCGCTTGCGTAGCGATCTGCGCGGCTGGGAACTGACCAGTAACCCGCATCGGATTCGCGCCAGCACCATCGACAGCTTGAACCGGGACCTGGCTCGCCAGATGCCCGTCCTTTCCGGGCTGGGAGGGCCACTGGAGCCCTTGGATGATGCACGCGAGCTGTATCGCAGCGCTCTGCAGCAGGTCCTGCAACTGCATGAAGATGGCGCCCTGGAACCGTCGCTGCGCGACAGCATCGGCCACGTTCTCGCGCTGGGAAAAAACCGCCTCGACACCCTGCTCTCCAGCCTCAGCCCGTTGCTGGCCCAACGTGAGCAATGGGCAACCCAGATGCTCCATACCTCCATGCAATCGGTGCAGCAGGTCGGGGAAAAGCACCTGCAGCAGTGGGTTACGCGCAGCCTGGAAACCATTGATCGTTGCCTCCCGTGCGCGCCACGGGCGCAGTGGCTGCAAACCCTGCAACAACACGCCGACGCCGGGCTCCCTCAGTGGCAAGCGCTGATGGGCCTGAGCGAATGGCCAGCCCCCGTGCCGGAAAAGCTCAACGCCTGGCAGACGCTGGCCCGCAGCCTACTGACCAACAGCGGGCAATGGCGCAAACCCGCCGGCCTCCGGGTCACCTCCGGATTTCCCGCGGGCCCAGTCACCAAACAAGCCCAGACACTGCTTCCAGAGTTCACCGAAAACACGGACCCGCAGTTACCGCGGCTGTTATCCCGCTTACTGCTTCTACCGACCAGCTACGATGCTCAGATGGCGCACGACGCCCTGCATCTGCTCACCGTGCTGCGGCTCGCGCTGGCCCAGCTCAAAGTGGATTTCGCCCAGCGCAACTCCTGTGACCATACGGAGTTGGCACTGGCCGCTCGCTTTGCGTTACGCGCCGAGGATCGGGATATCGCTGCGCAAGCGGATGCGCGTTATCAACACATCCTGATCGATGAGATGCAGGACACCAGCAATGCGCAGTTGGAGTTGCTGGAACAGCTGGTCGCCGATTGGCAAACCGGCGATGGACGCAGCCTGTTTCTGGTGGGCGATCCGCAGCAGAGTATTTATCTGTTCCGCCAGGCCCGGGTAGAGAAGTTCAACGCCCTGCTCCAGCCCGGCGCGCAGATCGGACCGGTCGCACTGCAGCCCCTGGAGTTGTCGCAGAATTTTCGCAGCAGCGCGCCGCTGGTCGCCTGGTGTAACCAGGCGCTGGGGCGCGTGTTTCGCGAGCAAGCCAGTCCGATTCCTTTTGCCGCCTCCACGGCCCAGCCTGCGGATACCAGCGTTGCGGAATCGCCAGTGTCGCTAATCTGCGAAGACACACCGGAGGCGGAGGCGGCTGCGGCCGCGAACCGCATCCAGGAACTGCTGGCCGCCAATGCGGATACGCACATCGGCGTGCTGGCGCGAACCCGCGTACACCTGCGGCCGCTGGCGCGCCGCCTGCGCCATGCCGGCGTGGCTTTTAGCGGCGTGGAACTGGAGGCCTTGCGCGACACGCCGGCCATCCGCAACTACATCGCCATCGTCCGTGTTCTGCATCATCCGGAGGACGACTTTGCCAGCATGCGGCTGCTGCGCACCCCGGGTATCGGGCTCAGTTGGGCCCAGTGCGACGAGCTGGTCACGCTCAGCCCGCAGCATTCCTGGTCACAGCGGCTGCGTCAGCCACTCTCCCAAGCCGCCAGCAGCGAGCTCGTGGAACGCTGGTCGCGGCTGCATACGGCCTTGCAAGCCGCTGAGCGCCGCTTGCAAACCGAGGGTGACCTGCCTGTGGCAGCACGCATGCTGTATCACGCGCTCCGGTTGCCAGAAAGCCTCAGCGCCGCAGAGCTGCGGGATGTCCAGCGTTTTGAGCGGCATTTGCGCGCGGCCTGTGTTTGCGGCCTGCTTCGCGACGAAGACGCCTTCCTGCGCTCGCTGGATGGCCTCTGGGCGGATACCGACGCCACCCGGATCGAATTGATGACCGTCCATAAATCCAAGGGCCTGGAGTTTGATCAGGTGCTGATCGTCGGCATGGGGCGCGCCGGCCGCGGTGGCGAGGAGCCGCTGCTGGCCTGGCACCCCGACACCGGTGGCGCCGCCTTGGCCCTGCGCCCCCAAGCCCCGTTTGACGCCCAGTCGGGGGACGGCTGCTTGTATCGCTGGTTGCGCCAGGAGCACAAAGATGCCGAGGGCGACGAGCGCTTGCGCCTGCTGTATGTAGCGGTGACCCGGGCGCGCTTCGGCCTGCACTTGTGCATGTCGGCGGACGCCCGCAGCGGCAGCCTCGGCGCGCCGCTGAAGTCGATCCTGAGGTGGCCCGAGCCGCAGGACCCGAGTCTTGTCGAAGCTGACTCGGACGAAACCCCCACCTGGGTCAGCGTTTTACACCCCCGCCTTGCGCAAGCCGCAGCGCGCCCGCGCCCCCGCGGATTTCCCACGCCACCACGCCTGCATGCGCCCCCACCCAGCCGCCTGGGCGCCACGGATCGGGGGCTGGTGGCATCAAGCGACAGCGTGCGCCTGGAAGCGAGCCTGGTTGGCAGCAGCGTGCACGAGGCGCTCGAACGTCTGGCCCTGCGCGGCCTCGAAAGCTGGGAGTCCGAGCGTAAACCGATGCTTCGGGCACTTGCCGCAGGTCTGGCCCGTCGCGGGCTACCGCTGGCGCGGCGGCAAGCCGCAATGGCACAGATCGAGGGTCTGGTTGACCGGGCAGCAACGGGACAGGGTCGCCGCTTGCTCCAACCCCACCCATGGCACCGGACCGAGTACGCCATCAGCGGTATGGTCAATGGACGATTGATTCAAGGCATCATCGACCGCTGTTTCGAAACCGCCGAAGGCGAGCTGTGGGTTGTGGACTACAAGACCAACACCCCGCCTGCCGAAACCACGGACATTGCACCCTGGCATGCCGAGCTCGTGCAGACCTATGCCGAGCAGCTCGCACGCTATGCGCAGCTGCTCGCGGTGGTCAGACCCGGGCACCGTACGCTACGTCAGGTGTTGTACCTGGTCACCCGCGATGAACTTCTGGAACTGCTCCCAGGAGGGTACAAGTTGCTGTAGGAAGGGGCCGACATGAAATCTCCCGAAATTAGATTTTTAGTCAGAATTCAGTCTAAGAAATGCGGGCAAGTCACAGACTTTACTCGTATTTCCCGAGATACCCACAGAGCCTGTGGATAACTCTGTGGAAGACTGCCTAAAAACTGGCACCGACCCCGTAAATACCAAGGATGTCGGTTACCGGACAGAATGTCACCGTTTTGTCATTACCCTTAATAATCAATTGCTTATGATTACAAAACAGCCAGAACCGAGAGGCTTGACAGGACTCATGACTCTCGTCCTAGGAATTCCGATGTTGTGCATAACAACAAAGTGAGCAATCTCAAGGCTTTGCTGCATGGCAGCAAAAATACGGTTTGCGCGCGCACCAAAAGAGTGCTGGCGATCGGCGGCCTGGACCCCTCCGGTGCAGCCGGTCTGGTGGCGGATATTTCCACCCTCGCCCGCGTCAATTGTCGGCCGGGCGCACTGGTCACGGCGCACACCGTTCAAGGCCTTTCGCAGTGGGGTGGACTGCGCGCTGTGGACAGCTTCCTGTTCCGCACGCAGGCGCAGGCATTGCAGGACGGCCCGACCTGGGATGCGATCAAGATCGGCGCCCTGGGTAGCGCGGAAATCGCCAGCGAGGTCTGCCTGCTGCTGCGTGACCTCCGCCTACGGCAGCCTGAATTACCCATAGTTCTGGATCCGGTCATCCGCAGCACAAGCGGGGGTGAGCTGGGTCGGGCCGAGTGGTTCGACGAATTGCTGGAGCTCGTCACCCTCATCTGCCCCAACCAGGCCGAGCAGCAGGAACTGCCGGCGCGGCGGAATTCCGCGACCTACACCCTCATCACCGACCACCCTCCGGGAGCGATACTGACCCAAGGCGGTCGGCAAATCGCCGAATTTCCCTACACCCGCGAACCCGGCGACTGGCGCGGAACAGGCTGTCGCCTGGGCAGCCTGATCGCAGCGGCACTGGCCAGCGGGCTTGAGGTAACCGCCGGTTGTGCATGGGCGCTGCAGACCCTTGGCAGCTGGATTCATGAAGCAGCGGCGGCGCCAGCAGATCGCGTGGAGCATCACATTTTATGACCCTGCCCCCTCCCCATCTGCGCTTTCGATCGGGGATTTACCTGCTGGTCGATCCCGATGTACTGCCGGTCGAGCGCTGGGGTGCGGTGCTTGCGCCGGTGCTCGAACAGGATTTGGCCCTGGTGCAGCTACGGGTAAAGAATCGCCCGCAAGCGGCAACCGAAGCCATGGCGCAAAGACTCCAGGGCTGGTGCCAAAAGGCGCGCCGCCCGCTGCTGATCAACGATGATGTCGGGCTCGCGCTCCAGGTCGGCGCTGCTGGTGTGCACCTGGGACAATCCGATGGCGACATCGCTCACGCACGGGAGCGTCTGGGGCCGGGGGCGATCATTGGGCGCACCTGCCATGATGATTTGGCGCTGGTCTCTCGGGCCGTCAGCGAAGGCGCGGATTACGCATCCATCGGCGCCTTGTTCCCGTCGCACACCAAGCCCGCCGCGCGCACCACCACGCTGCCGGTGTTGCACAAAGCCGCGCAGAGAGGGGACATCCCCATCTGCGCCATTGGCGGCATCGATGCCGCATCCCTGCCGCAGGTCGTTTCCCAAGGTGCGTCGCTGGTTGCGGTATGCGGTGCCGTCCTCCGCGCAGACAACCCCGCAGAAGCCGCCCGCCGTCTTGTGCGATTATTCGCGGATGAGCGCCAATATCCCGCAGTCTGAAGCCCTTTTTGCCGAAGCCCAACACGTGATTCCCGGGGGTGTGAATTCTCCGGTTCGCGCATTTGGTGCGGTCGGTGGAACTCCCCGTTTTATCAACGCTGCCGATGGCGCCTGGATCACCGACGCGGACGGCAACCGCTATGTGGACTACATCGGCTCCTGGGGTCCAATGATCCTGGGGCACCAGCACCCGCATGTGCTCCACGCCCTGCGCGATCAGCTGGAGCACGGGGTCAGCTACGGCGCCCCCACCGCCCTCGAAGTGCAGATGGCCGATCTGCTGGTGCAGTTGTTGCCCTCGATCGAGAAGGTCCGCATGGTCAACTCCGGCACCGAAGCCACCATGAGCGCACTGCGCCTCGCGCGCGGCTTTACCGGCCGCGACAACGTGCTCAAGTTTGAAGGTTGCTACCACGGCCACGGCGATGCGTTCCTGGTAAAGGCCGGCTCGGGCGCATTGACCTTCGGCGTTCCCACGTCGCCCGGTGTTCCCAAGGCGGCCACGCAACACACGCTGACGCTGCCCTATAACGACATCCCCGCACTGGAAGAATTGTTCGCACAGCACGGGGACTCGCTGGCCGCCGTCATCGTGGAACCGATTGCCGGCAACATGAATTGCATCACCCCGCTGCCGGACTTCTTGCCGGCGCTGCGCCGGCTCTGCGACCGCCACGGCAGCGTGCTGATCTTCGATGAGGTCATGACCGGTTTCCGGGTCGGGCCGCAATGCGCCCAGGGACTGTATGGGGTGACCCCAGACCTGACCACCTTGGGCAAAATTGTCGGCGGTGGTCTACCGGTTGGCGCCTTCGGGGGGCGCGCGGAAATCATGCATCAGCTGGCACCTGAAGGCCCGGTTTACCAGGCGGGCACCCTCTCCGGGAATCCGCTGGCGATGGCCGCGGGTCTGGCAACGCTGCGCACCCTGATGGAGGCCAACCCCTGGGAATCCCTGCAGGCCACCACGCAGACCCTGATCGATGGCGTCGCCGAGGCCGCAGCTTCCCACGGCATCCCCTTCGTGGGACATGCGCACGGTTCGATGTTCGGGCTGTTCTTCGGCCTGCAGGAATTACCGATCAACCTGCAGCAGGTCCAACAGGCCGATACGGCCCTGTTCGGCCGTATCTTCCATGGCCTGCTCGAGCGGGGCGTGTACCTTGGCCCCTCGGCATTTGAAGCCGGCTTCGTGTCCATGGCTCACGGCGACGCGGAGATCCGCCACACCGTGGATGCCTTCCGCGATACCTTTGCGAGCCTGAATGGGTGAATGAACTCCCGGCCTGGCTGACAGCCTGGTTGGGGTGGATCGAACTCCACCCGGGCTGGAGTCTGCTGCTGCTGGCGATCGCCTCCGGCGTGGAAGGCCTGTTCGTTATCGGGCTTTTCATCCCCGGATCGGTGCTGATGTTCGCCGCCGGCGTGCTTGCTGCGAACAACATCCTGAACCCCGTGGCGGTGCTGGTCTGTGCCGGGCTCGGTGCTTTGGTCGGTGACGCTTGCAGCTTCGCCATTGGACGGGCTTACCGGCTCGACCTGCCGCGGCTCACCGGGAAATGGCAGGTGCTGCCGCGGGCCGAAGCCTTTTTTCGTCACCGCGGTGGCATGAGCATCATTCTTGGCCGCATGATTGGGCCATTGCGACCCATTGTTCCGGCGGTAGCGGGCGCTGCCGGGTACCCCTGGAGTCGCTATATTCCGATGGCGATCATCGCCAGTGCGCTCTGGGTTCTGGCGTATGCGCTGCCGGGCATGATTGTCGGCGCCACGTTACAGGTTCTGGCCGAGATACTCGGCCGGCTGAGCCTGTTGGCCGGCGCCCTCGTACTGATCCTGTTCATTACCTATCGGGTGCTGGCCGCCGTGCTGACCTGGGGCCAGCTGTATGCAGAACCCACACTACTGCGCATGATCGATTGGTCGCACCGGCACCGGCGTTTGGGACGATTGGGTCCGGCACTGGCGGACCGGGACCAACCCGAGACACCCGTACTTTTCATCTCTCTGCTCGGTCTGGTTTTGCTCGGCAGCGTGCTGGAACTGGCACTGCGCGCCACCGGCGGAGATGGCTCCGTCGCCGCCTGGAATCTCGCCCTGCTGGATCAGTTCGCCGGTTTTCGCAGCCCCTTGATCGACGGACTCGCTCGCGGGATGCGCTGGTTCACCGAGCCCTTCATGGTGATTGCCATGACCGTAGCCGGCAGCCTGAGCTATCTGGTCGCCGGCCAGCGCCGCGAAGGCGCACACCTGATTGCCGGTGTGGTCGGCGCCGGCGTGCTGTTTCTCTTTCTCGATCAAGTGGCCACGCCACCACCGGAGTTTTTACCCCACCATCAAGCCAGCATCGGAGCCATCGCGGAACTCGGCACCGGCGCCAGTCTCAGCTTCATTTTGGCCGGGCTGCTGGCCACGCAGAAGCGCCGCGGTTTGCGCATGGCCGTGTATTGGGGATTGACGGCCCTTACCAGTATCGCCGCCGTCTCCGCATTGATCCTGGGCGAGGTTCTTCCCGACCGGGGGCTGGCGCTTCTGGCCATCGCCGGCTTGTGGGCGAGCTTGATCACCTTGGGCTTTCGCCGCCACCAGCGCCGCCCCAAGGCCGTGCCGTGGCTTCCCCTGGCCATCGCGCTCGGCGCCTGTCTGGTGTTGGTTCCCCCACCCCCATCGCCGCCGCCATCATCCCCACCCAACCCTGACCTGCTCCGCAGCCGCCCGGACCGCCTCAATTTGTACTGGCAGGGCGACCCCGCTGCTGCCCTCATTCGCAATGGCTGGCAGCAGGTGGAAAACTGGAGCTGGGCTCATCTTCCCCCGTGGTTTTCCGACCTGCCACTGGAAGAGTTGAAAGCCGCACCCGTACTGCTGAACGGCCACCGACCGGACCAGGTCTGGCGGCATGAGCAAGAAATCATCCGGCTCTGGAAACAGCCGCCTGATCAGGACAATCCGCTGATCCCGTTATGGGTTGGCCACTACGGTCACCTGCATGAAGTCACGCTTTTCGGTCAGATGCGATTACCGCTGACCCGACTGTCGCGCTGGCGCCACGACTCCCCCGCCGCGACCAGCCTTATCGGGATTCCACAACGCTACCTGCATCAGCAGGAACTCCTGTTCATCAACACCGTTCCTTCAGCAAGCGACAAAGCACAGTAGAATCGCGGCTGACTCGCGTGACTCTAAACTTCATGGCTGCAGAAAACGCGCCAGGCTTCGTCGGCCGCATGCGGGCCAAGATCAACCGGGGAGATTCCTGGCTGACCTATGACCTTGCCAATTTGCTGCCCGGCCAGCAGATTGATGCGGCGGCGCTGGATGATTTTGAAGACCTTCTGCTCACGGCGGATCTGGGTGTCAGCGCCAGCCAGAAAATCTGTGATGCTCTGCGTAACGAGGTCAACGCGGGGCGTATCAAGCGCGCGGACCAATTGCAGAAAACGCTGCGCAACACCCTGGTCAGCCTGCTCAAACCCTGTGAGGAACCCCTGGTTTTCCATGACTTCATCAAGCCGTTCGTGCTGATGGGCGTGGGGGTGAACGGTGTCGGCAAGACCACCACCTTGGGGAAAATTGCTGCGCAGCTTGCCGGTCAGGGCAAGAACGTCATGGTCGCTGCCGGTGACACCTATCGTGCCGGCGCGGTCAATCAATTGGCCAAATGGGCCGAGCGCAGCAATGTGCAAATTGTTGATCAGGGCCAGAACGCGGACCCGGCATCGGTGGTGTTTGATGCTTTCGCCGCCGCCAAAGCCCGCAACGTGGACGTGCTGTTGGCGGATACCGCGGGTCGGTTGCACACGCAGACCGGCCTGATGGAAGAGCTGCGCAAGATCAAACGCGTACTGCAGAAACAGGACCCCTACGCTCCGCATGAAGTGATGCTGGTCGTCGATGCCACCTCCGGCCACAACGCGCTGCATCAGGCGGTGCAGTTCCACGAAGCGGTGGGCCTCACCGGGCTGGCGGTGACCAAGCTCGATGGGACGGCACGTGGCGGAACCATCTTTGCCATCGCCGAGCGGCTGGCCCTGCCCATTCGATACATCGGTGTAGGCGAGCAACTGGAGGACCTGGGTCCGTTCTCCGCGGAAAGCTTTGTGGATGCCCTGCTTGCGGGGTCCGTCAATACGTAAATGGACAACCTGCTCACCCTGACCAACGTTTGCAAACGCTACCCGCCTGGCACCCGGGTCTTTAAAAATGTGAACGTCGGCCTGGGTGAGGGCGACTTTGTCTGGCTTACCGGTCGCTCTGGCGCCGGCAAGAGCACCTTGCTGAAGTTGATCGCCGGTATCGAACGCCCCTCGCAAGGACAGATCCTGGTCAACGGCCGCGACATCACCGCACTGCACCCCAGCGAAATGCCCGGTTACCGTCAGCATCTGGGGCTGATCTTTCAGGACCCCATGCTGCTGATGGATCGCAGCGTCGCGGATAACGTGATGCTCAGCCTGAACATCCGCGGCGGCTTGCGAGCGGCCGAAAAAAAGCGCCGGGTCGAGCGTGCGCTTTCTCGTGTGGGCCTGGACGGGCGTGGTGACAGCCATCCCTCGCACCTTTCCGGTGGTGAAGCAGCCCGCGTCGCCATTGCCCGCGCACTGGTCGCGGGCCCGCGCCTGGTTCTGGCGGATGAGCCAACCGGGAACCTGGATGCGGACCTCGCACACGACATCCTCGGTCTGTTTCGGCAGATCAATGATTTCGGCGTCAGTTTGATCGTCGCCAGTCACGACGAAAGCCTGATCTCGGCCTACCCGGCCCCCCGCTGGTCCCTTCAGGACCACTCCGTCATCGTCGAGGCCTAGATGCTGCGCCACGCGACCGGCAACTCACGGGGATTTGCAGACGGCGTGATCGTTGTGGTCATCGCTTTTGCGCTGGCACTCCCATCCATGCTGTGGCTGTTGCAGGGCGCCCTGGGGACAGCGGTTGCCAGTCGCAGTGGCGGCGTGGTGGTGCTGTTTCTGGCCGATGACAAACCCGGCACGGCAACCCATCTCGAACAGGAGCTACGCAGCGGCGGCCAGATTGCGGAGTGGGAGTATCTCAGCGCCGCTCAGGCCCGCAGCTCCTTTGCACAGTATCTGGGCATCGGCGAAGACACGGTCGCCATGAACGAACTGGCCGTGCCCCCGACGGTCACATTGCGCCTGCAGGCGGAAATTGAGCCCAACGTCGGCGAGCAGCTCGTCGCCCGCTGGCGGGAACGCAGCGATATTAGCGAGGCGTGGTGGAACCGGGATGACCTGCAACGCAGCCAGATTCTCTATCGCACGCTGCGGCGACTGGGCTATCTCCTCACACTGGTGCTACTGGGGGCAGGAATTGCGATCATCGGTGGAAGCGTCGCCGGCCGCATGGCGCAGGAACGCCCTGCGATTACCGTAATGACGCTGCTCGGCGCGTCGGATTTTTTCATCATGCGCCCCTACGTCGTTCACGCCATGTTGTTGGGCTTGATTTCCGCTGCCATCGGCGCCTTACTTGTCAGCCTCGGTGCGGGCGCATTGGAACCCAGCCTGGTCAGCCTCGAGGCCGTGCTCGGCGTGCCCATCGCGCCACCGCGCCCGGATTCACACACGCTGAGTGTAATTTTCGTCGGCGCGCCGCTGATCGCCGCCGGCACCACCTACGCAGTTGTCCTGCGGCAGCTGCGAAGCATGCGTTCCGCCTAATTTTGACGGAACTTTTCGCAGTTTTTTGTATCTTAGGTGACAAGAATTGGCACTCTCTCATTGAGAGTGCTAAATTAGCCATATGGGAGATGATCGCATGACTACTGCACTCGCTTTACGCCAAGCTCGCGCAATGCCGGTGCCCTTGACGGGCAGCCTGGATTCGTACATCGGCTCGGTCAACCGCATTCCCGTCCTCTCTTACGAAGACGAGCAGACACTTGCTCGTGATTTACGTGACAACGAGGACTTGCAAGCCGCACAGAACCTGATCCTTTCCAACCTGCGCCATGTCGTCCACATTGCACGCGGGTACCTCGGCTACGGACTGCCGCTTGCCGACCTGATTCAGGAAGGCAATGTGGGGCTGATGAAGGCGGTCAAACGCTTCGACCCGGATGTCGGTGTCCGTCTGATTTCCTTTGCCGTGCACTGGATCAAGGCGGAAATCCACGAGTACATCCTGAAAAACTGGCGTATCGTCAAAATTGCGACGACCAAAGCGCAGCGCAAGTTGTTCTTCAACCTGCGCAGCCAGAAAAAACGCCTGGGCTGGTTGAATATGGCCGAAGTCGAGGCGATCGCCCGCGACCTGAACGTCAAGCCGGAGTCGGTCCTGCAAATGGAGCGCCGTCTGTCAGGCCAGGATCTCGACTTCACCAGTCTGGGTGGCTCGGGCGATTCCGAAGACAGCGCTTACGCCCCCGAGGAATATCTGGTGTCAGAAGGCCAGGACCCGGCGCCCGCGGTCGAAAACGCCGAATGGGAAGAGCGCCAGCTCACCCAGATGAACAACGCCATTGAAGCGCTGGATGACCGCTCACAGGACATCATTCGCCGCCGCTGGATGTACAGCGAAGAGAAAGCCGGCCTGCAGGAACTCGCCGACGAATATGGCGTATCCGCAGAACGCATTCGGCAGATCGAAGTTGCGGCGATGAAGAAGATTCGCAAGGCTCTGGAAGTCGCCTGACACAATCGCATCCACAAAAAAACCCAGCTTTAAGCTGGGTTTTTTTATGTCCGGATGAAACGCCTTCGATGCGCTATGCCACCAAATAATGGTCGAGCAACAGGGCCGCAAAGATCAGCATCAAGTACACGATGCTGTAGGTAAACAGCCAACCGGCAAGCCCTTTTGGCGCCTGCCGGTAGAGCACCCAGGTCTTGTACAGATACACCACGCCGAGCGGAATCGCCGCCGCGGCATACAGCCAACCGCTCATCCGGATACTCAGCGGGAGCAGGCTCACTGCAAACAATATGGCGGTATACAACAGGATTTGCAGCCGGGTATGCGACGCTCCGTGAGTGACGGGCAGCATCGGAATTCCGGCGCTGGCGTATTCCTTTTCCCGATCAAGCGCCAGCGCCCAGAAATGCGGCGGTGTCCACGCGAAGATGATCAGAAACAGAATCAGCGCCTCGGGGTCGATGGACCCGGTGACCGCGACCCAGCCCAGCAGCGGCGGCGCGGCGCCGGCAGCGCCACCGATCACAATGTTTTGCGGGGTCGCCCGTTTCAGAAAAACGGTGTAAATGAGGGCGTAACCCACCAGCGAGAGCAAGGTCAGCCACATCGTCAGGGTGTTGACGTAGACCTCCAGCATCAGCGCACCAGCGACGCACAGCACGCCCGCAAAAGACAAGGCGCGAAGCGTTGAAACGCTACCCGATGGCAAGGGGCGATTGCGGGTACGCGCCATGCGCGCGTCGATTTCGCGGTCAGCCCACTGGTTGATCACCGCCGCAGCCGCCGAACACAGCCAGATACCCGCACTGCCGCCGATCAGAATTGGCCAGGGCACTGCACCCGGGGTCGCCATGAACATGCCGATCACCGCCGTGAACACGAGCAACATGACAACGCGGGGCTTGGTCAGCTCCCAGTATTCGCGGATTGGCATGCTCATCGTACTCATGGCGTTTACCTTAACCATTCTGCGCCATCCGCAGGCGCGCATTGAGCGCGGTCAGCAGCACCACCAGAAGCGCAGCGCCCGCGTTGTGCGCGGTCGCGATCACCAAAGGCAGGCTCATGAGCACGGTTGTGATGCCCAGCGTTACCTGCAGACCGAGCGCAAGCAATACGGCGACGCCCCACCCCCGCCAGCGGACTGAACGCCACAGACGCGCCACCAAGCCCAGGAGCACCAGCGTGACGACCAGAAAGCCAATGCGGTGAGTCAGGTGAATGGCCGTCCGCGCCGGCGAGTCGAGCACACCGAATTCGTAATTCTGGCCCAGGCCTCGCCAGAGCACGAAGGCCTCTTCAAAATCCGTCTCCGGCCACCACTGCTGGTGGCAAGTCGGAAAATCCGGACAAGCCAGGGCGGCGTAGTTGCTGCTGGTCCACCCCCCAAGGAAGATTTGCCCGAACAAGACCAGCAGCGATACCAAGGCCAACCCGCGCAATCCTTTGTGAGTTGCCGCGCTCTCGGTTATGGACGCAGCTTGGGATGGGGCCGGCAAACGGGCATTCAACCAGGTCAGCATCGCCAGCGTCGACATGCCGCCAATCAGGTGTGCACTGACGGCAAGCGGCTTGAGCTGCCAGGTGACTGTCCACATGCCCAGAATGCCCTGGAAGCAGACCAGCCCGAGCAGACCAAGCAGAAATCCACGCGGTGCGATGCGTTCCTTCCAGCCCGTCAGCAAAAGCAGAAGAATGGCGAAACCGACTCCGCTGGCGAAATAACGGTGGATCATTTCTTTCCACGCCTTGTGGGCTTCAACCGGCCGGTGCGGATAGGCGGCATTGGCCACATCCACCGCCTCCTGCGCCTGGGGCACGAGCAGCTGGCCATAGCAGCCAGGCCAATCCGGACAACCCAGACCCGCATCGGACAGCCGAACGAAGGCACCGAGCACGACGACGCCAAAACAAAGCAACCAGGCGGCCCGGGCGATCAGACGAAACATTTTTTGATTCAATGACATGGATATATTTTACCGAGCGGAAGCCAAGCCCGCGCTGTCTAACCGATATTGGAAAGCTTGAGCAATCGCATGATGTCTTTGTACATCCCGCGCAGGTCAACTTCGGGCTCGTAACGCATCAAGTAATTTCCCAAGGGGTCAACCAACGCCACCGTGAGAGGTTCATCCCGATTGATGTGACCGTCCAATTCCGCGAAACGCGCCGCGTTCAGTACACCAAAACGCAAATGCGGATGTTCTGCAGCAAACTCGGCAGAGAGCGACTCGGCCTGCTCGCGGTTCGGCACCAGTATCAGGCGCTGGACCCGATCACGCCGACGATGCAGCGAAACCCGCAATTGCCGCATGTCGTACACGCGCGCCACGCAGGCCGCATCGCAAGTCGCGGGCACCAACTGCAGCAGCGTCCATTTTTTGGCCCAGGGATCAACCGGCTCGTCACTATCGAGCATCTCGATTTCACCCAGATCCAGTGCCTCCGCAGGGCTGACCAGTTCTCCGTTGTTGGTGGTGTGGGACGGGTGCCAGCTTTGCGGGCCGAAGTAGATGACCCAGGCCAACGCCATCGGCACAAAAAAGATGGCAGCGATCAGCAGAAACTTCTTTCGCCCGCGCGCGGCGGAAGCGGCATTACTCATGAGGGAACGTCCTTTGGTGGGACACGGTTGAAGCGGAGGAACAAGAACAGGATCGTGAGCGCCAGGGCCGCCCACTGAAAGGCATAGCCGTAGTGCCGAGCCGGGGGAATTTCAAAGTACTGCCACTCCCGGATATAGGCGCCCGGAAGATCGGCGTCCAATAGCAGCAGAGCCGGTTCCACGGGCTCTCCGAGTACACAGCGCAAATCATCGAGGGTGGGGTAATTCAGCCTTGGCATCCCATTCTGTTCACAACGGTTTTCTGTCCGAATTCCGGCGCGTGGCAGATCGCGAAGGACGCCTTGCGGCACGACGCTGGCGATATTCGCGGGAGTAAAGGGGATGGCCCGATCGGCCGACAAGGCCGTCCAGCCGCGATTAACCAGGACGCCCTGTCCCGATGCTAGCCGGAACAGGGTCCACACATGCACGCCCGGCCGCCCCTGACGCGTTTGATTATCAAGCAGGATGACTTTCTCCGGCTCCCACTCGCCAACCAGCTTCAGGCGCTGCCCAAGCGGCAGGGCACTCGTTGCCAACTCCGATATCGCCAGCGCGGTTGTCATGCCCGCATCCAGGCGAGAGCGTTCGATTTCAGCCTTCTCCTTCCCGCGATCAAGCTGCCAGAGGCTCAATCTGGTACAAACAGCAATCCCCGCCAGCGCGACAATGACCACGAGGGGTCGCGGGCGCCAATATCTCAGGAGCCTCATCAACCCATGCTCGTCAAAACTGTGCTCGTCATCGGGCTGTTCGCTGTGATTGCGGCTCTGGGCTTTGCCCTGTACTTCCTGATGAACGACAAACGGGAAAAGAAACGTACCGCGACCGCACTTGCGGTCCGGGTATCGATTTCGATTGGCATCATTCTTTTCCTGCTCATTAGCAACTACTTCGGATGGATTCATCCGCACGGCATTTACGGCTAGCCCACGGTTTGATCACAGAACAAAAAGGGGCGCCGTAGCGCCCCCCTTTTGATTGATGTGTCGTCTTACAGAATGTAGACGAAGACAAACAGTCCCAGCCACACCACGTCAACGAAGTGCCAGTACCACGCGACGCCTTCGAAGCCGAAGTGCGAATCCGGCGTGAAATGCCCTTTCATCAGTCGCAGCGTGATGATGATCAGCATCAACGTACCCAGCGTCACGTGCATGCCGTGGAAGCCGGTCAGCATGAAGAAGGTCGAACCGTAGATTCCGGATTCCAGCGTCAGGTTCAGGTGCTGGTACGCCTCCATGTATTCGTGGACCTGGAAGTACAGGAAGGTCACGCCAAGCGCCACGGTCGCCCACATCCAGGGGATGACATTGCGACGGCTATGACCATCACGCAGACCGTGGTGAGCGAACGTCAGCGTCACACCGGAGGTCAGCAGCAACAGCGTGTTCAGGAACGGGATACCCCACGGCGGGATGGTCTCAAAATCACCACCCAGCGCAGCCGGACCGTTGCTCGGCCAGGTGTTCTCGAAACCTTCCCACAGCACCGCGTTGGTCATCACATCGGTGCCACCCAGCCAGGCCAGACTCAGTTGCCGGGCATAGAACAGGGCGCCAAAGAATGCGGCAAAGAACATCACTTCCGAGAATATGAACCACCCCATACCCCAGCGGTAGGTGCGATCCACCTGGGCGGAATACTTGCCCGTTTCGCTTTCAATGATCACGCCCCGCAACCAGGTCCAGATAAAGACCAGTGCAATGGCCGTTCCGGCGTAGATAGGAATCGGGCCCGGTTCATTGCCATTCAAATAGCTCGCCACCCCATGCAAAAGGATGAACAGGCCGATCGTCAGATAAAACGGCCATGCCGTTGGCGCTGGGACGAAATAAGTTCCGGATTGCGAGGACATCAGCAAGGACTCCGATATGCAGTCAGTTAGTTATCCACCTGCGCAAAGCGGGTGGCATCAAAAAAAGTATATGAAAGTGTGATGGTGTCTACGTCAGCAGGCACCGCCGGATCGATCAGGAATCGCACCGGCATCAACTTGTGTTCCCCTTTCGCGAACGGCTGCGGCGAAAAGCAGAAGCACTCGGTCTTGCGGACGAACTCGGCGGCTTCCCAAGGCACCACGCTGGGGGTAGCTTGAGCAATCACATCGTGGTCCCCGTTGTTCTTCGCCTCGAAATACACCGTGGCGAACTCCCCAGGATGGACATCCACACTGGATTGCTGCGCCGTGAACTCCCAAGGAAGATTGTTGTTCACCGTGGTCAAAAACTCCACGCGGATCGTGCGTGAAGGGTCCGGAGCTTCGGCCACAGTAGCCGATAAGGTCAGCCCCTGGTTCTGGCCGTTCAGGCCGGTCACATCGCAAATCAGGCCGTACAAAGGAACCAGTGCGTAGCCAAATCCGAACATGGCGGCGACAACGAGGAGCAAACGCCCTGTATGCAGGTGTTTTCCCGGCTTTTTGAAAGGCTCGCTCATTTTGAAAGCACGACAAAGAAGGTGACAAAGAAGGCCAGAGCGACACTGGCCAACACCAGAGCCAAGCGCACATTACGTCGGGCGAGGTCATCCCCGCCCGACGTCACCGATTTTTTGTCCTGCGTGCTCACGCCGGCTTGGGTTCACCAAACTCATCGGCGTGCGCACCCTGCACTTCATCTTCAGGCAGCGCCGGCGGCGTTTCAAAGGTGTGGTACGGAGCCGGAGAGGGCACCGTCCATTCCAGACCATGGGCACCTTCCCAAACGCGATCCGTAGCCTTTTCACCCTTCTTCATCACGCAGTTGACGATGATGTTGTACGCCCAGATGAACTGCGCCAGGAAGTATACGAACGCACCCACCGAGGAAATCATGTTCCAGTCGGTGAACTGCGTGGCGTAGTCCGGAATCCGGCGAGGCATCCCCGCAAGACCGGAGAAATGCTGCGGGAAGAAGGTGACGTTGATGAAAATTGCCGACAGCCAGAAGTGGATCTGTCCCAGCTTCTCGCTGTACATATGACCGGTCCACTTGGGGATCCAGTAGTAGATGCCGGCAATGATCGAGAACACGGCACCCGGCACCAGCACATAGTGGAAGTGCGCCACCACAAAGTAGCTGTCGTGGTACTGGAAATCCACCGGCGCGATGGCCAGCATCAGGCCGGAGAAGCCACCGATCGTGAACAGGAACACAAACCCCAGTGCGAACAGCATCGGTGTTTCGAAGGTCATCGAGCCGCGCCACATGGTGGCAATCCAGTTGAAGACCTTCACCCCGGTCGGCACCGCGATCAGCATCGTGGCGAACATGAAGAACAGTTCGCCGGCCAGGGGCATGCCCACGGTGAACATGTGGTGGGCCCACACGATGAACGACAGGAACGCGATGGAAGCCATGGCGTAAACCATCGAGTCGTAACCAAACAGACGTTTGCGCGCGAAGGTCGGAATGATGGTCGAGACAATGCCGAAGGCCGGCAGAATCAGGATGTACACCTCGGGGTGACCGAAGAACCAGAAAATGTGCTGGAACATGACCGGGTCGCCGCCGCCAGCAGCGGTGAAGAAGCTGGTGCCGAAAAACTTATCGGTCAGCAGCATGGTCACGGCACCCGCCAGCACCGGCATCACCGCCAGCAGCAGATAGGCCGTAATCAACCAGGCCCAGGCGAACAGCGGCATTTTCAGCAGCGTCATCTGCGGCGTGCGCATGTTCAGAATGGTCACGATCACGTTGATGGCGCCGGTAATCGACGAAATACCCATCAAGTGAATCGCAAAAATCACGAACGGGAACGCATCACCGGTTTGCAGCACCAACGGCGGATACAGCGTCCAGCCGCCTGCCGGGCCGCCGCCGTCCATAAACAGGGTTGACAGCATCAGCGTGAACGCGAAGGGCAAAATCCAGAAGCCCCAGTTGTTGACCCGCGGTAGCGCCAGGTCGGAACATCCGATCATCATCGGGATCATCCAGTTGGCCAGACCAACGAATGCGGGCATGACCCCCCCGAAAATCATGATGATGGCGTGCATCGTGGTCATCGAGTTGAAGAACTCGGGTTGCACGAATTGCAGCCCGGGCTGGAACAGCTCCGCCCGGATCACCAGTGACATCAGGCCACCGATGAAGAACATGATCATGGAAAACCAGAGATAGAGCGTTCCCAGGTCTTTGTGGTTGGTCGTCTTGATCCAACGCATGATTCCCTTTTCAGGGCCATGGTCGTGATGATCGTCGTGCGTGGCAGCATGGCTCATCGAAATACTCCTCTCGTTTCCTTAACGTTGAGCGGCGACATCGGCGGGCTGAACCACACCGGAATCGTTGCCCCAGGCATTACGCGTGTAAGTGACGGCTGCAGCAATCTGCAGATCACTGAGATAACCGAATCCCGGCATCGCGTTTTTCCCACTCAACACCTGACTGATTTGCACATCGGGTGCACCGGCAACAATCGCAGACCCTTTGAGGGCCGGGAAGTTTGCTGCAGGCATGCCTTCACCGTTGACCTGGTGGCAGGCGGCGCAGTAGTTGTTGAAGACTTTCTCACCCTCGGCGATCAAATCGTCACCACTGACGGCTTTGCTTTTTGCAGGCTCGGCGGCAACCGGCGTGTTCGCTTTTGCGACTTCAAGTACCGGAGCGGCCTCGGCCATCGCGACGGCTTCGCCGCCCATGGTCTTCCCGCCCTTGCTCGCGAGCCAGGCATCGAACTCCTCAGGGGACACCGCGCGCACGACGATGGGCATGAAGCCGTGATCGCGGCCGCAGAGCTCGGCGCATTGACCGCGATAGACACCAGGTTCGTCAATCTTGACCCACATCTTGTTGATGTACCCCGGAACGGCATCTTTTTTGCCGGTCACTTCCGGCACCCACCAGGCGTGGATGACGTCGTTGGCAGTCAACAGCAGACGCACCTTTTTGCCGACCGGCAGAACCAGTTCGTTATCCACGTCGAGCAGGTAGTTTTCCACCGTGGTCGGGTCGATGCCGGAGTTCAGCTGTCGAGCCTGGTTGGAGGCAGCATCCAGCGTGGAGAAAAAGCTCACGTCCTGGTCCAGGTACTCGTACTGCCACTTCCACTGGTAACCGGTGATCTTGATCGTGAGATCCGATCCGCTGGTGTCATCCATCTTGATCAATGTGCCAGCGGCAGGAATTGCCATGGCGATCAGGATCACAAAGGGGATTACCGTCCAGGCAATTTCCACCTTGATGCTTTCATGGAAATCAGCGGGCTTTGGGTGCACGCTTTTACGGTGCGCGAAGATCGAGTAGATCATCGCCCCAAACACCACCGCGCCAATGACGCAGCAGATCCAGAAAATCAACATGTGCAGGCCATAGACCTCCTTGGTGATTTCCGTAACGCCGGGGCTGATGTTGTAAGGGGACGCACTGGCGGCGCCACAAAACATTCCCGACAGAGCGGCCAAGGCGGCTCCGATCTTCCGTATTTCCATCGTGTCGTTGAACTCCGTTATGCGGATACGCGAACGATGCCGCCAATTCTCCCTGCGCGACTATCGAACTCGGTTAAGCCTTCGAATTTTAGTGGAAAAGCATCGCGGCGGCCAAGTTATGAGGCTAGATGAATCAAGCCCTGCAGCCAGTTTTCGCTGTGCAAACAAAGCTGTGGCGCACTCATACGAGTTTTCAGTGTGGCGATATTTTCCGCCAGAAAGGGCTGCTTCGGCGGTAGCTCATTGGCCAGCCACGCCCAGCGCAGGCCCGCGGCGTCCAATGCCTGACCACTCAGCAGCGCATGATTGATGCAACCCAGGCGCATCCCCACCACCAGCAGAACCGGCCAATTCGCCGACCGCACCAAATCCAGATAGTCGCTATCGGCATTCAAGGGGACCCGCAGTCCCCCGGCCCCCTCCACCAGCAACCATTCCGCTTGCCGGGCCAGTTTTTCTGCCTGCAGCACGATTCGCTGAGGATCAATGGCGACACCCTCGCGCTCCGCGGCAATATGCGGAGCAATCGGCTCCCGTAAGGCGTAGGTGTTGATTTCTGGATAAGGCAACCGAATGTGTCCGGCATCCCGCAATTGCCGGGCATCATCATTTTCCCAGCCCTGCCCAATGGGCTCGCAGCCAGCGGCCACAGGTTTGTAACCCAAAGCCGGGATTCGCTCTGACCTGAAGCGCTCGAGAAGCTGGCGACTGACCCAGGTCTTCCCCACTTCGGTATCGGTACCCGCGATGAAGATTGTTGGCATATCAGGCGGTCATGCTGCTGCGGGTTTCCTGGTCGGCGATGCCCTGCAAGGTTGCAACCAGCTCTTCGATGTCCGCAGGTTCATGCGCTGCACTTAATGTGATGCGCAGACGTGCGGTGCCGACGGGAACCGTAGGAGGACGTATGGCATTGACCCAGAACCCCGCCTGCCACAGCGCCTGTTGCCACGCCATGGCCCGGGCCTCACCGCCGAGAATGATGGCTTGCACCGGGGACTCGGAATCAGTCAGGCACACGCCGGAATCGTGGCACCGGCGCCGCAACCGGGAAATGTTGTCCAGCAGGCGGCGCCGGTGCTCCGGCTCTTCCCGCACGATCCTTAACGCGGCTCGCGTCGCCGCGTTCACCGCGGGCGGCAGCGCCGTGGAAAACATCGTGGTGCGGCTGGATTGCAACAACCACTCGATCACGTCAGCGGAACCCGCAAGGGCCGCCCCGTAGGATCCCAGCGCCTTGCCGAAGGTGACCATCTGCACCAGATTGTCCGTCGGCAAGCCGAAAGCATACGCATGCCCGCGACCATCCCCCGCCCAGCCAAAACCGTGTGCATCGTCAATATACAAAGCCCCGCCGTGTTGATCGCCGAGCGCAGCGAGCTCGGTTAGCGGCGCCACATCCCCGTCCATGCTGAACAGCGCATCGGTCACGATCCAGGGCATCGGGGCAGCATCGGCCGCCATTTGCTGACGCAACTGATCGATATCACAGTGGGCGTAACGCCTGACTTCAGCGCGACTCAACCGACAGCCATCAATCAGCGATGCGTGATTCAGGGAATCGGAGTACAGAGTGTCACCCGCGCCTGCCAGCACCGGGATCGCACCGCTGTTCAGGGCGTAACCGCCACCACCGACCAGAGCGCGCTCGACGCCCAGGGTTGCGGCCACCTCTTCTTCCAACGCCGCTTGTTGGTACTCGAAGCCGCACACATGCTGCGATGCCGTGCTGCCCGCCGTCTGTACACGCCGCGCCGCCTCGGTCAACCGCGGATCCGACGCCAGCCCCAGATAGTCATTACTGCAAAAGATTCGGCGCGAGACCCCGTCAGTGCACAGGACATTGACTCCTCCTCGCTGATCAACCCGCTGACGAACGCGCACCCGACCGGCGGCCGCAATCGCCTGCAAGTGTTTTCGGGCCCGCTCGATCAGCGGCGCCTGGTGCTGGGCCATCGGGCCGCGTCAGGCGGCGTTGAGCGCATGCAGCGCGTTCCGAGCCTGCGCTGGCGCCGGTTGAATACCCAACGACCGCAGCAACTGCTGATCTGCCGAGACATCCGGGTTGCCGGTGGTGAGCAGCTTTTCCCCGTAAAACATGGAGTTGGCACCGGCCAGAAAGCACAACGCCTGCAGACTATCTTCCATCTCGCCACGCCCGGCCGACAACCGCACCACCGCCCGCGGCATCAGGATGCGCGCCACCGCAACGGTGCGCACGAATTCCAAGGGATCGACGCCGGTTTTCTCGGCAAAGGGCGTACCCGGAACCGCAACCAGCTGGTTGATGGGCACGGAGTCGGGGTGCTCGGGCAAGTTGGCCAGGGTGCGCAGCATTTCGGCCCGATCTGTCCGACTCTCCCCCAACCCCAGAATACCGCCGGAACAAACCTTGATGCCGGCCTCACGTACGTTTTCCAACGTATCCAGACGTGACTGGAATGTCCGCGTCGTAATGACCTTGTCGTAATACTCCGGTGAGGTATCGATATTGTGGTTGTAGTAATCCAGTCCGGCGTCTGCAAGCTCCTGCGCCTGCTCGTCGCTGAGCAATCCCAGGGTTACACAAGACTCCATTTCCAACTCTTTCACGACCGCGATCATCGCCTTGATCGCCCCCATGTCGCGCGCCTTGGGTCCTCGCCAGGCGGCCCCCATGCAGAAACGTGTAGCACCGGCCTCTTTGGCTGCCAGTGCCGCCCGACGCACTTCGTCCACCTCTGCCAGGGTTTCCTTATCCAGACCGGTGTCATAGCGAATGCTCTGCGAGCAGTATTTGCAGTCCTCGGGACAACCACCGGTCTTGATGTTCATCAACGTCGACAATTGCACCCGATTCGGGTCGTGATGCTGTCGATGGACCTGTTGCGCCCTGAACAGCAAATCGTTAAACGGTTGATCAAACAGCGCGGAGACTTCCTCTGCCGTCCAGTCATGACGAAGCGGGGCCAATTCGGTGTCCATGTCGCAGTACCCAGTAGTAAGTGCCAACCCGCAAACGGGCAGAGACGGCAATGCTGGCCCAGGCCACCGAAGTCGTCAACCAACTTTTGATATGTTGGTTGACAAGTTTCTGGCCGCTGTTGGCCTCAACCTGTGCCTGCACTGTGGCTCGGCCTGCCCACAGGGCAGCCTTTGTGAGCGGTGCTTGCCGCGACTACCGACGAATACGGCAAGCTGCTGGCATTGCGGCGTGCCACTCGCCCAGGCCGCACCCTGCCTGGAATGCCAGCGCAGTCACCCGCCCTGGACCAGCTGCACCACTCCCTGGCGCTATGAGCCCCCACTCAGCGGCTGGTTGCATACCGCCAAGTTCCGCGAAGACTGCGTCGCGTTACGCGCGCTCTGTCAGCTCGCCGAAACCGCCGCACTCCCCAAGGTCGACCTGATCTGCCCCATACCGATGCCCCTTTCCCGCCTGCGCAGTCGGGGCATCAATCTGGCCGCAGAACTGGCACGGCACCTGAGTCGGCGTCAAACCACACCCTGGCACCACGGCTTGCAGTGCGTGCACGCCCCACAGCAGCGGGGTCACAACCGTGAACACCGCCTGCAAGCTGACATCAATCGTTATAGCGCCCCACAAATCAACAACGGCCAGCGGGTGCTGCTGGTCGACGATGTCATGACCACCGGCGCCACATTACGGGCCGCGACCAACTGCTTGCTGAGCGCCGGGGCCGTCGAGGTACATGTGTTTGCGCTGCTGCGCACCGCGCGCCGACGACCAACGGTTCAGCCCCAGCCGTAATCCAGCAGCAACCCGAGAAAAATGACCGCCCCGAAATAGTGGTTGTTCAGGAACGCACGAAAACAGGCATCGCGCTCGCGCTCACGAATAAGCCACTGCTGCCAGAGCATAAGACCGCTTGCCACGAGCAGAGCCAGCCCATATGCCAAACCGCGCTCCGTCTCCCACCCCACAAATGCAAGCACAGCGACGACGCCCAGCTGCAAACCGAAGGTGATCAAGCGGTCAAATCGGCCAAACAGAATGGCGGTGGACTTCACGCCAATACGCAGATCGTCCTCGCGATCCACCATTGCATAAAAGGTGTCGTACGCCACCGCCCACAGAACGGTAGCCAGCAGCAGCCACCAGGCGATGGCTGGCACGGTGTTCTGCACCGCGGCAAATGCCATCGGCGTACCCCATGCAAACGCCAGCCCCAGATGGGCCTGAGGAAGGTGAGTAAACCGCTTGGCAAAGGGGTAACTCCCCGCGAGCACGGCAGCGGGCAGCGCCAGCAGAATGGTCAGCTGATTGAGCTGAATGACCAGCAGCAAGGCCACTACGCACAGGCCGGCAAACACCGCCAGCGCTTCCCAAGGGGCGATTTGCCCTGTCGCCAGTGGCCTCTCACGGGTTCTTTCCACCTGGCCATCGAAATTGCGATCCGCAAAATCGTTGATGGCGCAACCGGCCGAACGCATCAGCGTGGTGCCCAGGATAAATATGACCAGGATGTTGAGAGGGGGAATCCCCTCTGCCGAAATCCACAAAGCCCACAGCGTCGGCCACAGCAGCAGCCAAATTCCGATCGGGCGATCCAAGCGGATCAGCCGCGCATAGATCTCAAGGCGATTTCCCATGGGCGCGAAGGATGGCACAGAGCGCCATTTCACGGCGGGGCAAAAGCACGCAGATCTCACACATCCGCGTAGTTCGCGCGCCCCCCGAGCCAACGCCGAACCAGAACCGAGACGTGCTGCGGGGCGTTCCGCAGCGTGATTTCCGCCGCGCTGACGACCTGCGGCAACAATCGGGTGTCGAGCAACGCCTCGGCAAAACGCATCCGATGCCCGCCGCTCTGCGCGGTTCCCAACAGCTCCCCTGCCCCCCGTAGTTCCAGATCCGTTTCCGCCAGCGCGAATCCATCATGCGTCGTACACAAAGCGCGCAGACGGGCCTGAGCCGTGTCCCGCATCGGCGGCTTGTACAGCAGCACACAAAAGCTCTGCTGATCGCCACGCCCGACCCGCCCGCGCAGCTGATGCAGCTGCGCCAGGCCCAAACGCTCCGCCTCGTCGATAATGATGATCGTCGCCCCGGGTACATCCACACCGACTTCGATCACCGTGGTCGCCACCAGAATGGACGTGCGGCCGGCACGGAAGTCCTCCATCACCGCGATTTTTTCCGCCGACTTCATTTGCCCGTGTACCAGCCCCACGCCGAGTTCGGGCAGCGACTCGCTGAGCATCTCGGCAATCTCTTCGGCCGCGGTGGCGTGTTCGGACTCGGACAGCGCGGGGCAGACCCAGAACGCTTGCTGGCCCTGGGCACACACCTCCCGTAAACGATCAATGACCGCCGGGCGCTTGTGCTGCGACATCGCGACAGTCTGCACCGGGCTCCTCCCCGGTGGCAGAGCATCGATGCGGGAAATGGCCAGATCGGCGTACAGAGTTTGCGCCAGGGTGCGCGGAATGGGTGTGGCCGTCATCACCAGCTGGTGTGCAATGACGTCCGAGCCACTTTTATCGCGCAGGGCCAACCGCTGCCCCACCCCGAAACGATGTTGTTCATCCACGATGACCAGCCCCAGTCGGTCGAAGTCGACGCCACTCTGGAACAAGGCCTGGGTTCCCACAACAATCCCCGCCGCGCCCTCCGCCACCGCCTTCAATGTGGACTTGCGCTCGGCCGCTTTCTGCCCCCCGGCGAGCAGGTGCACCTCCGCCCGACCTTCGAACCAGGCCCTTAAAGCCAGTGCATGCTGCCGCGCCAGAATTTCCGTGGGCGCCATGATCGCCACCTGATAGCCAGCCGCCACCACCTGATTGGCAGCCGCCGCGGCCACGACAGTTTTGCCGCAGCCCACATCCCCCTGCACCAGCCGCAGCATGGGCTCGGTCGACCTCAGGTTTTCGCGGATCTCGGAAATCACGCGCTGTTGGGCGGTGGTCAGTTCGAACGGCAGCGCCTGCAACAGCGCCTGCTCGGCCTGCGGGTCAGGCTCGCAGGGATAGCCACTGTCCTCCCGCGCCCGTAAACGCCCACGCAATACCGCCAACCGCTGCGCCAGCAACTCTTCGAATGCCAACCTGTCACGCGCCAGCTGCAATGTCTCGTCCGCATCAACCTGTGGCGAGTGCACGGTAACGATCGCATCCGCCACCGAAAGGTCCGGGCGGACCTCGGCGGGTACCAACTCGGGAAACAGGTCATGCACTCGCGTTAAAGCGGCCTGCTGCAATTTGAGCAAGCGGGGCTGTGTCAGCCCGCTGGTTGTGGGGTACACCGGCGTGAGCCGACTCCCGAGGTCGGGCAATTGCTCCGGGCCCGGGACGCGAACCATCTGCGGGTGCACACACTCCCGCCCCCATCGGCCCTCACGAATGATGCCCCAGCACAGCACCCAGGTTCCTGGTGACCACTGTGCCTGTTGTTCCTGCCGGAAATGAAACAGGCGTAGCGTGACTTCACCGCTCTCGTCTGCCGCGTCGATGCGCAAGCTGCGGCGCTGACCAAACTGGACGCGACAATCGCGGACGCGCACCAGAAAGCGTGCCCCCTGTCCGGACTCAACGTCGGCTACCGGGAGGATGCGCGTGCGATCTTCGTACCGTGACGGCACGTGCAGCAGCAGATCCTCGACCGTCTCCAGGCCCAATCGGGCCAGCTGCTCCAGCGTCCGCGGCCCGACCCCGGGCAGTGCCGCCAGTTTCATGGCGTCATGTGGTGCTTATGCGGGGTAGACCGCAATCGCATCCGCTTCCACCACCGCCCCTTTGGGAAGGCTGGCCACACCGACCGCTGCGCGTGCGGGGTAGGGCTCCCGGAAAAACTCCGCCATCACCGCGTTTACGGTGGCGAAATTGCTCAGGTCGGGGAGGTAGATATTCAATTTGACGATATCGGTGAGGTCCAGCCCTGCCGCGATACACACCGCCTCCAGGTTCCGAAAAACCTGCCGCGCATGGTCGGCGAAGTCTTCACTCGCAATCAGCTCCATATGGGCGGGCACCAGCGGAATCTGGCCGGACATGTACAACACGTTTCCGGCGCGTACGGCCTGGGAATAGGTTCCGATGGCGGCGGGCGCCTGATCGGTGGTGATGATTTGTCGCGTCATCTGTGCAATGAACTCGTCTGAGAAAAAATGAGGGAGCTAGCGCTCGTCCATGCGTCGACCGGAATCCACCGGCCCACGCTCCACCCGCTCAACACCCGGTATACGGCGCAGCGCGCGCAGGATGCGCGCCAGGTGCACGCGATTGCGCACCGAGCAGATGATCTGGAATTCGGTCACTTCGCCGCTGCGGTCATAAATGTTCACGCGATCCACGCTGGACTCGGCGTCCGAAACGGCCGTCGCCACCGACGCCAGCATACCGCGGCGGTTGGTGCAGGAAATCACCACCTCCACCGGATATTCACCGGAGACATCATCCGCCCACACCACATCCACCACGTCACGACCGTCCGCGTCCCGGCTGTCGCCCCGCGTGCATTTGCGTCGGTGGATCACAATCCCGCGCCCCGAAGACAGCTTCCCGCGAATGGCATCACCGGGAATGGGCCGGCAGCAACGCGCGAACTCCAGCACCATGCCTTCTGTGCCCGTCACCTGCAGCGAGGTACCGCTCTCCGGATCGAGGCCGGCTTCCGCCGCGACCAGCTGCCGCGCCACGACCTGCGCCAGGCGCTTACCGCGGCCGATTTCTTCGTAGAGCGAATCCATGCTGTCGACACCCAAGGTGTGCAGCACGTCCTCGATTCGCGCGTCTTCGATCCCGCTGGTTTTGCTGCCCAATTGCCGCAGAGCCATTTGCAACAGGCGCCGCCCCAGCTTCCGGGCCTCATCCTCACGTTGGTGCCGGAGCTTGTGCAGGATGGCGCTCCGTGCTTTGGCGGTTCGCACCGAGTTCAGCCACACGGCATTGGGCTGCTGGTGCTTGGCGGTCACGATCTCGACTTTCTGCCCGCTCTGGAGTGGCGTCGCCAACGAGGCCAGGCGACCGTCCACACGCGAGGCCACACAGGTATTCCCCAGCTCGGTATGAATCGCGTAGGCGAAGTCCACCGGTGTGGATCGCTTGGGCAATCGCACAATCCGCCCCTTGGGCGAGAACACGTAAATTTCGTCCGGGAACAGGTCCACGCGAACGTTCTCTACAAAATCTTCCGAATCGGTCGCTTCGGCATGCAACGACATCAGGTTGTCCAGCCAGGCCCGCGCCCGTTGCTGTGGCGCCGCGAGCCGTGACTTGTTCGAATTCATCTTGTACAGCCAGTGGGCGGCCACACCGGCTTCCGCGACCTGATTCATCTCACGCGTGCGGATCTGCACCTCGATCTTGACGCCCTTGGGCCCCACCAGCGTGGTGTGCAAGCTCTGGTAGCCATTCACCTTCGGGTTGGCGATGTAATCATCGAACAGCTGCGGGACCGGCCGATAAACGCTGTGCACAACGCCAAGCGCGCGATAGCAGGCGTCGTCGGAATCCACCACCACCCGGAAGCCGTACAAGTCCATCACATCCAGAAAGTGCAGATGTTTGGTGCGCATCTTGCGATACGTGCTGTACAGGTTCTTGCGTCGGCCAAAAACCGCTGCGCCAATCCCCTCCTGCGCCAGGGCCTTGCTCAGCCGCGCCTCAACCTCGCGGATCAGGTTTTTACGCTTGCTGGAAACCCGCTCCACCGACTGCTTGAGCACGTTGTGCCGCAACGGGTAGAGATTGGAAAACCCCAGGTCCTCCAGTTCCGTACGCATGGCATGAATGCCCAGACGCTGCGCGATGGGCGCATAGATATCGAGGGTCTCGCGCGCGATTCGGCGCCGCTTCGGAGCCGGCATCGACCCCAGCGTGCGCATGTTGTGCAAACGATCCGCGAGTTTGACCAGAATGACGCGGATGTCATCGGTCATCGCCAGCAGCAGTTTGCGCAGACTTTGCGCCTGCGCGGTTTCGCGGCTTTGATCGGATGCGCGATCCAGCTTGCTGACACCCTCGACGATGTGCGCAACATCAGCGCCAAATCGCGCTTCGAGGTCGGAAGCAGCCGCCGCGGTGTCTTCGATCACGTCATGCAGGATGGCCGCGGAAATGGTGACCGCGTCCAGATTCATGTGCGCCAGAATCTGCGCCACCGCGAGCGGGTGATAGATGTAGGCCTCGCCCGACTTGCGGTACTGCCCACGATGGGCTTGCGCGCCATATTCATAGGCACGCTTGACCAGATCGATATCGTCCTCGGGCAGATAATCCTCAAGAACGTCGCACAGGGCATTGATTCCGAACGCGCGATCGATACGCTGCGTTCGGATGGCCTGGTTGATGCGGGTGAAGACCGGGAATTCCACGGCCTTCAGTGTAGCCGCAGCGTCAGCTCAAATGCGACGCCCGCGGCGAGAAATCAGTCGGTGCCGATTTCGATATTGCTGGTGTCGACCCGAATCGTCGGCAGTGGCGGCAGCTCGTCTTCGTCCAGCACCTCGGCGCCCACTTTGCGCTCTGCGATTTCGCGCAGGGCGACCACGGTGGATTTGTCGTTTTCCCAATCAACCTGGGAGTGCGCCCCACGCGCCAGAGCACGCGAGCGACGAGCCGCGGCGAGCGTCAGGTCAAACTGGTTGGGGATGTTTTCGAGGCAATCTTCGACGGTTACGCGGGCCATGATCGGACCAAATGAGCAAATGCAACCAATAAGTATACAACTGACTGCTAGAATCGACTAACCCAATGGGGGGAGGCCGGCAGCTGCAGCCCGGCATTAAAACAACGACGGGTTTTTGAGATGTCCGCACTCTATGTCCTTGCACTGCTAGTTGCCGGCGGCGCGCTGTTCGCCCCGTTCGCCCTGATGGCGCGACGACTGTCCCCCGGCCTCCCCGGCGGCGGCATGTTGTGGCTGCTGATTACCGCAGCCGGCCTGTATTTCGTGGAGCACATCGCGTGGATGGGGGTACTGGGCCTCTGGGTGCTCTGGTTCGGAATTCTGGGCGCGGCGCTGTTCCTGAATCGCGATCTTGCCAAAACACCCTTCAGTGAGCTGCCGGCTGCGTTGCGCATCCCCCGCTCCGCGTGGTTTACGCTGGCTCTGGTCATCCTGTGGCCGCTGGTGTGGCGGTTTGTCTTCCCCAGTTTGTATGCCTCATCGGAAAAGCTGACCAATCTGCTCTTCCTGCAGAACTTTCTGTATGCCGAGGGCTTGCCTGCGACTGATCGCTGGCTGCCACCCTACAAATTCGATTTCTATTACCCGCTGCAGTACTACCTGATGAGCCTGCCAGGGCGAATGCTGGGCTTGCCATCGACCATCCTGTACCAATCCGGCTTTGTGCTGTTTGTATCAGCGACGCTGTTTGCAGGCTGGCGGCTGGCTCACATGATGCTCGGAAAAAATGGCAAAGCTGCGTTGGTTGCGCTCGCCTTGGGCCTCGGCGGCACGGGAGCGGCGCTGGTCAGCGTTCCCTGGCACTACGACGAAATGCGCGGTGAGGGTGAAAACCCTGCGTTTGTCTCGCTGACCGCCGAAGCGCGCTTCAACGGGCAGGTATTCCATAAAATTTTTGGCGAAGACGCCGGACCCAAAAGCCAGTTCTTGCCGCAAGAACAACCGTTGGAGTACTACGCGTATCAGATCTTCCTGGGCGATTTTCACCCGACTCAATCCGGGTTTTTCCTGGCCATCGCCCTGCTCGCCCTGCTCTTCCGCCTGAGCCTTGCGCAGAGCCTCCGCGAGGAGCGCATGTTTCTGGTGCTGCTGGGCGGCTTTCCCATGCTGCAGTTGGCTTCCAACTCCTGGATGTTTCCGCACACCATTTTGATTGCAGGGTTGTGGCTTCCCTGGCGCGCCATGGTGGAGCGAGACTTTCCCCACGCCGTGCAACGCTTTATCTGGATGGCACTGGGTGCGCTAATCAGCGTGCTGATCTTCATGCCGCATTTGCAAGGCCTTGCGGGACGCACACTGGATGTCAGCATCAGGTTGGTCCCGTGGGAATACCGCGGCAGCCCCTGGCCTTACATCATCCAGTTCTGGCCACTGTATCTGGCGTGCGGCATGGCCATTTGGTCAACGCGCATGCGCACACTTGGCGGCTACCTCGCCGCGATCACCTTCGTGTTGCTCGCTTTCAACGGGTTGGTGTACGTCAACGATCTCTCCGTTGATATCTACGAGCGCACCAACTCTGCGATGAAATGGTGGAGCTGGACCTGGGCTTTTGGCATGACCGCGGGGCTGATTACCTTGCTGGCCAGTTCCCAACGCAAGCTCAATGCCGTCGCCGTGGGCATCGCATCGCTGCTACTGGTGTCGGCAATTCCTCTACTGGATCAGTTGACGCGTCATGCAGGAGACGATGTCGGCAAAATCTACGGCGATCATATCTACATGCGTGATCACGCCAACAAGTCGATCATCCTTTACTTGCGACAGCAGCCGCAGGGCATTTCCCTGGAGAACGTCAAAGCGGCGGCCTACGACGATTCGGGCGCTTTGTCATTAATGGGCGGACAGGCGGTTTACCTGGGCTGGCCAGATCACGAATACACCTGGCGTGGTGGGTTCGGCGAGGTGACAGCCCGCAAGGAACCGATCAATCAACTCTACGAAGGCAAGCTGACCGATGCCGGACGCTGGGCGCGGGCGCGGAATATCGAATTCATCGTTTGGGCTGGACGTGAGTGCCGCGAAAGTGGCGGCAAAGCGGGTTTTGCCAAAGTGGATGCCACGCTCTCAGCAGAGTACGCGTTCAACCGCACGGAGTACTGGGGGGATTGCCCGGTAGGCGTTTGGCGCCCACGGCCAGCAACGCGGTGAAACAACTCCTGACATTCGGCACCCTGAGCCTGGTTGGCACGGCCGGGCACTACCTGTTGCTGTTCGTCTGGGTTGAGCTGATGAAAGGGGATGCCTGGTGGGGGTCCATGGCCGGAGCCACGCTGGGTCTGTTGATCAACTACGCCTTGCATTCACGCATCACCTTTGCCGGCACGAATGCCGGACTCATCGCGTTCGTTCGCTTCGTGCTGAGCGCAATTGGAGGGTTTGTGACCAACGCCGTGGTCATGAAAGCAGGGCTGGCGCTGGAGCTGCATTGGTTCGTGGCTCAGATCATTGCCACCATCAGCTCTTTCGCCATCAACTATTTGCTGGCAAAGTTCTGGGTGTTCCGCGAACCGACCCTTCCCGCTGACTAATGGAAACCTCAAAAAAACGCCAGCTGTCACCGGATGCGCCGGATCTCAGCGTTATCGTGCCCATGTACAACGAAGCCGATGGCCTGAGCGTGTTCTACCAACGGATGTCGGCGGTACTCGACGGGATGCCCGAGCTGCAATCCGAAATTTTGTTCGTGGATGACGGTTCGGTGGATGCCAGCGTCGAGCGCGTGCGTGCGCTGGCGGCCAAGGACTCACGAATCCGGCTCATCGAACTTTCGCGCAACTTCGGCAAGGAAGCCGCGATGACCGCCGGCCTGGATTTTTGCCAAGGTCATCACGTGCTCATTATTGATGCCGACCTGCAGGACCCCCCGGAACTGCTACCGCGAATGTGGGAATTGGCGGGGCAAGGCTATGACATCGTTGTTCCACGAAGGCTGTCGCGCCCCGGAGAGACGCGCTCCAAGGTATTTTTCTCCGCCGCCTTCTACTGGATGATGGAACGCATCCACGCCGGCGTGCACCTGACCCCGGGCACGGGGGATTTCCGCCTGATGTCCCGGCGCACAGTCGAGGCGATCAAAGAGTTGCGGGAGCACAACCGCTTCATGAAAGGCATTTTTGAATGGGTGGGGTATCCGCGCATTCTGCTGGACTATGAACGCGAACCCCGTGCGGCGGGCACGACCAAGTTCAATTTCGTCAAACTGCTGCATCTGGCTGCCGATGGCGTAGCGGCCTTCTCGACGGCGCCACTCAAACTGGCGACACTCACCGGCACATTCGCCGCGATCGCCGCCTTTTTGTTCGGCATCTACGTCGTGATCAAAACCTTGATTCACGGCGACCCGGTGGCGGGCTACCCAACACTAATTACGGTCATTCTGTTCTTTTCCGGCGTGCAGCTGCTGGCCATTGGGGTACTAGGTGAGTACATTGGCCGAATCTACAACGAGGCCAAGAACCGCCCTCTGTATATATGCAAACCCGAGTCCTGATCACCCTTCTGGCCGCCGGTGCCGTTGGCATGTACAGCCAATTCGCCAGCGCCCAAGACACCGCCGTGGCTGCTGCCCCTCTCCCCGCTGTATTTAGCCTGAAAAACCTGGGGTTCCAGAATTTTGACGCCCAACGTGATGCTGCGGACTCGATTTTGCGCTCATCCCATACCCTGCCTGGAAGCCCGGCAGATACATCGCGAGGCGTGGGTGTTACAATCCTGCGGTGGTTTACTGGCGGCAATAGCCTTCTGGGCGATGCCTTGTCACGGCGGCAGGTGAGCGAGTAATTCGCGTTACCACCGGTAACTGTCTAAGAATAAAGTCGACAGCGATTCAGTTCTCCCATAAAATTCAGACAATTCAAAATTTGGGGAAATTATTAATGAAGTCAAAGATTGCCTTGGCACTCTCCGCCGTATTAGCGCTAGCTCCGGCTTTCGCTCCGTCCGTTGCCTACGCACAAGGCTCCGCGGCACAGCAGGGTTACGCACTGAGTGCCGCCGATGCCACAACCGTCGCCAATGAATTGGGCATGACGCTGGACGAAGCGCTGAGCAGTGGCGCAATCGCCAGCACCGAAAGCGGCAGCGGCTTCGTTGTGACCGAATCCGGCGCGGCCGCCCTGGCGAGCGCCAAAGGCACTGCCGGCTCACTGGGTGGCTTCAGCATCGCCGGCCTGAATGTCGCCGAACTCACAGCGCTGGCTGCGGGCCTCCTTGGGCTGCTGGTCATCATTGCCAACGACCAAGATGCCAAGACACCCGGCACTCCTGTGACTTCATCAACCCCAGGCACCAGCACTACGGCAACGCCTGGGACCTGAAATCTCGCTCGCGGCATTGCCTGATGGCAGTACTTCGAAGCAATTAAAAAAGGGCCAGCTTAGACTGGCCTTTTTTTTCGTCTCCGGTAGCCCCTTCCGTGCCATTTATCCACAGATCCCGCATCTCAGCGCTGAGAGTGACAACCCCCTCCGGCTGGCTTGCTGGGTTGTGTCTTGTCGCATGCTTGGGCCTGAGTGCGCCAGCGCCGGCAGCCGGACCGACAACCATGAGCGGGGCAGTCTCCATCCCTGGCGCGACTCAAACAGCGCAGGGCGGTACCTTCATCGGCGACGTCCTGGGCACCATTGGCGGCGCAACTCCTGATGCGTATCCGTTCGCGTGGGTACTCCACCCGCCTGCAGACACACCGCTCTGCCCGAAATTGCGGCAAGCCATCGATGCATTGCTGCGGGACAGCGCCAAGCGCGGGAACATCTCTGCACCAGCGCTCCCAATGAGTCTCCAACTCACACCGCTCGCCATCGACGTCATGCACGCGCGACGTGATCGACTGCCGAGAACTGACATCAGCGCTATTCATGTCCCGGAGCGGCTCCAGCTGCTCTGGGTTTATGATCTTCCTCGGGGACGGTTGACCAGCCTCCCATGGCCCGCAGTCACCAGTGATGAACTCCTAGCCCAACTCAAGCTGGCGACCGAGTCCTTGGTGCTCAAACCTGATGGCCAGCTCTCCGCACTGAAGTCGATCAAACCCCTTCCATGGGGCCTGCCACCTGGCTCATTGCTCATTCGCATTGATGACCTGGAAACGTCGCAGACCTGCCTTCAGAGCGCATTACCACGATGAACCGCGCCAGACGCTCACTTTGCGTGCTTTTCGCTCTCTGGGCCGCACCAGCCCTGGGGCAGGCCGTTTCCGGCAATGCCAACCACGGCATGCCCGGCTTGCTACAAACCCCCTGGGCGTACGCGCCACCCGATGGCACCCTGAGCCTGGGAATCAGTAGTGAACTGCCCTACGTGAACCTCTCAACCAGCGCACAGGTATTGCCTTGGTTCTGGTTCGGGGCGCGCTATACGCAGGTCAGGGATCGCCTGTACCAACCGGATACCACCAACGACACACCGTATCTGGACAAAGGCTTTGACGTGGTGTTTTCGCCATTCAAAGAGCGTCAGTACATGCCGGCGGTGAGCATCGGCCTGCTGGACATCGCAGGCACCGGAATTTTCGGCTCCGAGTACATCGTCGCGAGCAAGTCCTTTTCCATGTTCAGCGCATCTCTGGGCTTGGGCTGGGGGCGATTGGGAAGCGCCGGAGACCTGGATAACCCACTCGGCGCGGTCGCATCCAGCTTCAAAGAACCGCGCGACGCTTTTGACCCCGACAAAGATCAGGGCGGAAACCTGTTTTCCGGGAACTGGTTCTCCGGCCCCGATACGGCCCTGTTTGGCTCGCTGGTGTGGCATTCGCCCGCTCGGCGCTGGCAGGCCTTCATCGAGTATGACGGCAACATTTACGACAATGGCAACACGAACCTGCAGAGAGACAATGAGCCGGCCGTCCGTCGGGTAGCATCTGCCACGCGCTGGAATGCCGGGGTCCGCTGGCGCCCATGGAGTGGGCTTGAGCTCACCGCTGGCTATATTCGCGGCAACACCGCCACCCTTTCCTTGCGCTTGTTCGGCGACCTTGACCACGCCAGGACAACTTCGTATCCCCCGGCCCTGACCACTCGAGTCCGGCGACGCAGCGATCAAGGCGACACGCAGGGCTGGGATGAAACGCTCTGGGCCAATCAATTGTGGGTGATGCGTTTCACCCAACAACCCTCGACCCAATCCGCACGCCTTGATGCGGTGTATGCTCGCACCGAAGATTTCGCGACCGATAGCCTCTCGATTGCACGTCTGACTTTTGCGGAGTTCCCGGAGCTTCGCTCCTTGGAAACACGCGATGTCCGCGTCGGCATGCCACGTTTGCAAGCCACCTGGGAGAGGGGTGACGTTGTCGCCGAGGAATCAGGGAAGCTGAGCCGCGAAGAACTGATAGCCAAAGCCGATATCCAGCAAGCACAGCCCTGTTTTTCCGACCATTGCGGAGCATCCGACGAAAACGAAGCCCGTAGCTTGGTCAAATACCCCACCTGGGCCTACACCATTACGCCAGCGCTCCGCTCGAACATCGGCAGCCCCGCACGCTTTTGGATTACCGACCTGCAGCTGAAGCCTGGCATCCGCCTGCAGCTTGCGACCAATCTGAGCCTTTCTGCAATCGGCGCCTTTCGAATTGTCGGCAACCTGGAGGAGGCAACACCTTATGTTTCCAGTGCGCTCCCCCCGGTGCGCAGTAACCTCGAGCGCTACCAGACCGAATCCGGAAGCGCATATCTTGAGTCGCTGGAGGTCAACTATTTCCAGAAGCTGTCGCGCCGCGTTTACAGCAAAGTCTCCGCAGGCATACTTGAGGAAATGTTCGGCGGTGTGTTTTCGGAAGTTGTCTGGATACCGTATCGCAACCGATTAGCCTTTGGCGTTGAAGCCGCTTGGGCGCAGCAGCGCGACTTCAGTCAGCTGTTCGATTTTCAGGACTACAACGTCGTCACGGGTCATGCCAGCGTGTACTGGAACACCGGCTGGCACGGTATCCAGGCTGAAATTACGGCCGGACGCTACCTCGCCAAAGATGTTGGCGCGACCCTCAAGTTGTCGCGCATTTTCCCATCCGGACTGGAAATTGGAGCGTTTGCCACCAAAACTGATGTCAGCGCCGAAGACTTCGGAGAAGGCAGCTTTGACAAGGGCTTCTTCTTCAACATCCCGCTTGAGCTGTTGAATCGAGGGCGGGCTCGCGACACAGTTCGTTTCGAGTACCGATTCCTAACTCGGGACGGCGGCCAGAAACTGCAGGTTAACCGCCGCTTGATTCCGGAACTGGGCTTCCCTTTTGACAACTAACCGAGCCAGGCTTATGCGTTATCAATCATCGCCGGTCATCATGTTGTCGTTATCGCTCATGGCTGGCTGCGTCAGTACCGGGAGCAGCGAGCTGGGCGTGGTGGATTCCCCACCGCCCCCACAGGCTAGCTACCGCGGCCTGAGCGTCAAGGAGGCCCAGCTACAGGAAACAGGCGCCCCTGCAGAGCCGATGCTACTGGGAGATGTCAGTGTCGTTGACGGTGAACTGTGGTTTGGACGGCAGGGGCTGACGCTGGCCATGCGCTCTGGGCGACCCACACTCGTTGACGGCATGAAGTTCGATAGCTTCCGCGCATATGCATTACAGGACCCTGTGGACGACTGGCTGCGCGCCCTCGGTAGCGCCAAAGAGCCTCCGTCAGTTGGTAGTGAAACCATCCGTTACCTGCTGATTGGAGGAAATGAGCGTCAGCCCTTAATCGAGCATCGGCGGATTCTCAGCATTACGCGATCTTACGGTGACCAATGCCAAAGTTTGTCGACCGATCCCTGTTGGGTCGTGGTTGAAAGTGTCTGGTTCGAGAATTCATCCGCCCGGCAGAAAGCCTTCACGTACATCGATGCCCTCACTCACGAAGTCACGAGCGTAAAGTCGCCTCTTCCCGACAATTACAACGAGATCCGTTGGACCCGCATTCGATAGCAACTGGCAACGACATGCGTATCCGGTTAGTTGCCATCGCCAAAAATGAAGCGGCCTACCTGCCCGAATGGATCTTTCACCATCGGTTTTTTGGCTTTGCAGACATCGAGATCCTGGTCAATCAAACTACCGACAACACTGACGAACTGATCGGCCGGCTCGCCCCTTTGTCGGGGGTTCGATTCAGCTATAACGACCATCTGCTTGATCAGTGCGAAGACCTGCCGTTTCAGATCGCGGCGTACAGGGAAGCTTTTCTACGGGCTCGGGGTGACGGAATTACGCACATCCTGTTCCTGGACATCGATGAGTTCTGGACCCCCGCGGACTTCGTCACAACAATTGCACAGTTCCTCGCCAACCACACCACGGCTAATGTCTTGTGCTTCCCCTGGCTGGTGCCACACGAAGACAAGGAACCCTTTTCCCCTGCATTCGCCGCGAGCCAAAGGCTCCAACACAACGCGCATGTGAAATCACTGGTTGCAACGCACTCACCAATTTCCCGATTTGGCGTTCACGTACCTGATATTTCCGACCCTAACGCCAAATACATTATGAGCGATGGTCGCGAAATCGGATCAAATCCTGGCCCCAAACCCCTGCCCTTGGATCAGTACTCCCGCATCCCCGCTGCTTTCATCTTGCACCGGATGTGGCGAAGTCCGATGGAATATCTGTACCGGCTCGGCGAGGGGATGCGGCAGGCATTTCGGGCCGGTGAAGACACGCCCCCCATAAAAACGAATCGCCGCGGGTACGGCAAGGCCCACCATCAGAAGACGGAACTCTTTTCGATAGCAGAATCAGAAATCCACGCCTACGAGCGGCAGCGTGAGAGTTTTATTGCTCAATACAAGTTGGCTACGATTCTGGACTCGGCCCGGCAGCGAATCCTGGATCGTGTCCCATCCGTCGTGAACACCCTCAAACAACTCCGTAAAGTCGATCCTGATCAGGTGAATCTTCTGTTAAACCGACTAAACGCCGATATGCTGCTTGAAGAACCGGATATCTGGTTGAAAGCGAACTTCGGGACCCAGACAAGGGCCAATACCTAAAACTGAGACAGCCAGGTTTGGCAGCTAATCTCGGTTTGCGGGAAATGCTTCTTCAATAATTCCTCGAACGCGCCCACATGTCCTGTGTAGTGCGCCGCAAGCCGATCCCCAAGGTTGCTGGGCATCTTCCACTCGACGCCTTGTCTGACTTTAGTACGCAGTTTCTGCGAATGCGGCCAGCCTTTGGATTGAGAAATTCCCAAGTGGGCGATAACCCGAGCCAGCACATTCTCCGGAGCTTCCAGGATTGACGCGTAGTCGATTACGAGAATCTGGTCCGCCGGAAAGTGCTGCAGCCATTTTCGCAGGCAACTGGCATAGTCCCCACGCTGTGTGAATGCATTTGACGAACAGAGCTGCCAGAGAAAGCCTTCATCCACATCATCACAAGTCAACCATGCGGCGTCCATGAACATCCGCGCAGCCGACCATGCACGTGCGACTGGATCGCGAACGCTAAAAAGCAGCTTCAAATCAGGGAATTCGGCATAGATACGTGCAATCGTTTCCGATCGCAGCGTGGCATACGCAGGCGTTATTTCGCCATAAACCCCTTTTGAAGACCCGGTGAACTTTTTCGCGTACTCCGCAATGGATTCATCGCGTTTTCCGCGCTCCAATCCATCCCAGTAGTGATTTTCCTTTCCGACCGGAAAGTGAATCTCGGGATGACGTCTCAGATGCTCATAGAGCCAACTGGTTCCGGCTTTCTGAGCGCCAATTCCAAGAAATGACAACACGATTTGCTAGCGTGGCTCCACGAACCACCACTCGCCGTCGGAAAACTTCCAGGTTTCATCCAGCAGAATTTGATCCTGATAAATATTCCCACCGTCGGGCAACAAGGTTTGGAATGTCAGTTCGGTTTTGACGTATGCCACCGTGGGGTCGCTCTCATCACGCCTTATGTTTGCAACATGCGCGGCCTTGCGCCTTATTTGTGCAGCGTACTGATTGTGCAGGTGCGTCTTGGAATACAAGGCCCGATATTCCGGTGTTGCGTACTCATAGACCTTGTCGAAGTCAACCGAAATTACGGCGGCCCATCTTTCTTCATGACGCTGAATCAGACGATCATCCGTCATGGCTGAAGCCGTTTTAGTTGCCGACGCATTGTCGCCGGGCTTCACCGATTGCTGGCAGCCGCCCAGCATGACGACGATTGTGAGTACAAATACTCTAAATAGGTTCATTTCGTTTGAATTTCCACTATTCATTATCTTGTTTCGCCTGACGCTCCCGCATGATTGCATCTCCAATTTCGGTGATTGCTTTCAATTCGATGGCGTTAGGCCGCGGATAAGTCGAACTTTTTTCTTCCTGCAGTTTGCTGTCCCGCTGCATACCGTAGACGGTCGCGCGAACAGTTTCACGAGCTTCTTCAAAGGGGATAACCCGAGCCTTCTCAATGGAGTCGAGGCGAATAATATGAAAACCATTTATTGTCTGGATGATCGGACTGTAATCACCGACAGAAAGAATTTCGTATCCGGCTTTTAAAAACTGAGTGTCTAGCTCTTTTGATGTCACCGAGTAGTCACCGGGGAGCTTCCCACCTTCAATTGCGCTGGCCCGATCATCCGAGTATTCCCTCGCGGCATCATCGAAAGACATCCCTTCTTTCAATTGGTTCAATACGAACTCGGCGCGCTCCATGGGACTTTCCACAGCTTCGTCGCTCCAGCCGCAAGCGAGGGGCTTTGCGCTGATCAGAATATGGGAGAACGAACGTCGTTCAGGGACTTTGAAGTAGTCCTTCAAAGCCAGATAGCGCTCTTTCAACACGGCGTCATCATCAATGGGCTTGATCTGATCCGCCAACTGATTCATGTACGCAGAAACCAGCACCTTGCGCACTGCCTGCTTCATATCGAACAGTACCTGCGGATCTTTTTCTAGACCCGCTTTTCTCGCGCGACTTTCAAGCACCAGAAAGGAATGGTAGTCGAGCACGATGTCGTTTGTGGCATTGGGTGAGGATAAATAGTTTTTCAGCTCCTCCAGCGGCATGCCACGGAACAACTCCTCATATTCAGCCCCCCCTAGCTGAATATCTGCACTTGCAGAAAGTGGGATTTGAGACTGAGCCATGACCTGCGCAGAAATGGCGCAGCAGAAAGCAGCGGTTAAATAGGTAATTTGTTTATACACGAGCAAAAAAAAACCGGCGACTGATGTCGCCGGTCATTATAAATGAAAGACTAGGTCTTTAAGCTTCTAAGCTTGAATCCGCTACTACGGAGTCGCGCCAGAAACACCGGTCGTGAACACGCCGTTGGAGCCGGCGATGATCGCGTTACCAGCACCACCAGCTGCATCGCGAGCATCACGCAGGTATGCGTGGGTCGAGGTGCTTGAGTAGTTCAGCGTAGCTTGACCATACAGACGGTTCTTCAGAGCAAAGCCGATAACCGGAGCACCGCGCAGGAACACATTGTTGCTGTTCAGTGCGATTTCGGCGCGAGCTTCTTGAGTACCGGTACCCAGATCCAACTGCATCCAGCCCGCGGCGTTAACCTTGGTGCTGTCAGCAACGATACGGATATCTTTCTGCAGCTTCACGTGGCCCAGGCCGCTCGGTGCTTCAGCATCGCTTGGTACGAATGCAGAGTTGCTGCCGTACTTGAAGTCGATGACGTTGGTTTCGTAGCAGATCGAGGTCGGCGTTTGACGAACCGGAGGAGCCGGAGACTGAACAACACCGGTGCCCGGGTTGACGTCAGCAGGCTTCTGCTCAGCGCGGTCATACAGCGAGTAGGTCACGTTCAAGCAAGCGGAAGCCGACAGCGGATCCGTGCTTGTGGTGCGACCGAACTTCGTGGTGAACGGAGCATAAGCATTGGTCGGAGCGGAGTACACACCAGCAGTCACAGGCGTACCGGCCAGAATGGCTTCCGGACGGGCGTAAGCGCCAGCGCCTGCAGCAACGATGTTACCGGTGGCGGCATCAACACGACGCGGCAGGATTGCGCCCTGAGGACCCGTACCGAAATCAACGTAGAACAGCTTGGTCGGCATGGTGACAACCCACTCGGTGGTCACGGAACCGTCAGCGAACTTGTTGGCAGCCCACTCGTTGATGATGCTCTTGCGCTGAATCAGTGCAGAGACAGCATCAACACCACGGGTAGCACCATTCACGTTCACGTTAGCAGGCGTCAGCTGGAATGCAGCGTTAGGAGCATCCAGGTAGATGTTGGCCTGAGCAGGGAACGCGTCGTTCAGAGTCGGCTCCAAGAACGCGAACGGAGTCTGCTTGGTGATCAGGTTGTTGCAGGAAGTACCAGCACCACCACGAACCCATGCAGCACCACCGTCACGCAGCGAACCACGAGTGATCGTGCAAGCAGCGTTGTCGGCCGGGTTTACACCAGGAGGCGTACCGGTCAGGTTGGCGGTCGGGTCAGCGTAGTTCGTTGCAGCTTCACCGTTGTAGAAGTTCGCCAGCGTCAGAACTGGAACGTCACTTTCCGTGCCGGTGCCGATGTTCAGAACGCGAACGTTACCTTTCAGAGCATTGATCGGCTCACCGAACTGACGAGCAGTTTCGACGATACGAGCAAGACCACCGGTACGGGTACCGTTACCAAACGAAGCTTCTACGAAGTTACAGTTGTGGTTTTCGATGGCGTAACCGGTGTCGATGATGCCGGCAATTGCGCTAGCAGCAGCCGAACTGGTCGCATCAGTCGTTTGACCGGTGTTGGCGATACCTGCGTTGTCCTTGTCAGCGTAACCGAGAGAAATGATCTCGATGTAGCCTTCGTGGAAACGGCTGGAATCAACCGGGCCACCGTCTTGGTCTTCGGTGTAAGCATTGCTGCCGCCACCGTAAGCAGCCGTAGACAGCTGAAGGTCACTCGTTGCATTCAGGCTGGTGCCGCCACCGGCAGGCTTGATTTGCGGGAGCACACAGGTGTACTTACCAGCAGCGTTTGCTTGGTCGGTGGTGCGCAGAACAACAGTCGAAGACGTGCCGTTGGTCACTTCCCGAATAACACCGGTCCATACGTCGAAAGCAGACAGACCGACCGTAAAGTCGAGCACGTCACGGCTGTTCATGCCTTCGTGGATGCGGACCTTGACGGCGACCGGAACGTCACGCGTGTTCGTCAGGTTGATGAGGGTTTGAAAACCCGGTTGTGCCGTGAAGTACGAACCAACGACAACTTCACCGATGCCGTCGGTTGCGATATTCACCGCCTGAGCAGTTCCTGCCGCCGTTGCGAGCGCCAAACCGGCGACTGCGCTCAAGCGGGAAAAC
>JBFIER010000011.1:0-125904 GCA_041603255.1 Oceanococcaceae bacterium
CGGACTCCTGTCCGTTTGCCCCCATTCGCACCAGCGGTGCCCGGCGGGTCGCCTGATGGCTCCGGTCAGCGCCCCGGACAGCGGACCTGCCAGCGCCAGCCTGGTGCCTACTTTTGCACGCCGCTCGAAGCGATGAATTCAGGGGCAACCCCCAGGGTCGGGGCGTCCTGTGGCCGGGCAGTCAGGGCTTGCGCCTGACGGGCATGCCGCGACTGGGGACGATTCGCCAGGACGGCGAATCGAGGCTCTATCAAGACAGGAGGTCTTGTAGAGCCGACCCCACCAAGCGGCATGACCGACAGGGAACCGCGCAGCGGCGCAAGACCGCCCGGCTACAGGATGCCCCGACCCGGTCGGTGGCGTGGCCCGCTAACTCAGGCCATCCCGCAATTGAGTTGCAACAAGGCGCCGCGTTTCCCGCCAAAGCGCGATGAACCTTTTTATGCGCGTGGGTTACAGCTCAGGGAAAACCCGGCGCGCTTCGATGCTGCGTCGGTACAGCGTTTCATACTGATCGGCACTGTGAGCCCAGCCGAAATTTTCCTGCATGTCGCGAATCTGGATCTCTCGCCAGCGCGCGGTTTTGCGGTAGGCGGCGAGTGCGCGTTGCAGGCTCTGCAGCAATGCGGTGACGCTGGCGTCCGTAAACAAAAAGCCTGTGCCGTCCGGGTGCTCATCGGCATCCCGAATGCTGTCCGCCAGGCCACCCGTACGATGCGCCACCGGTGGGGTGCCGTAGCGCTGGCTGTACATCTGGTTCAGCCCGCAGGGTTCGAAGCGTGACGGCATCAGAAATATGTCGGCGCCGGCTTCGATCCGGTGCGCGAGCGATTCGTTCATCCCCAGTGACAGGGACACACTGCGCGGATGCTGTTGCGCCAGCGCGGCAAAGCGCAGTTCCAGTTCGCGATCACCGGCACCCAGGGCGGCGATCTGACAACCCGCTTCCAGCAGCGCTGGCAGAGCCTGAAGGATCAGGTCGATGCCTTTCTGCTCCGCAAACCGTGCCACCACCCCCAGCAGCGGTGTGCGGGCGCGAACGGCCAGGCCTAGCTCGCGTTGCAATGCGGCCTTGCATACCGCTTTGCCATCCAGGTCGTCGGCGCTGTAATTCTGCGCCAGCCACGGATCGGTGGCCGGGTTCCAGGTGTCGTCGTCAATGCCGTTCAGGATGCCGTGCAGCGAGGCCTGCCGGTAACGCAGCAGACCATCGAGACCCTGTCCGGACTCACCCGTCGTAATTTCCCGGGCGTAGGTGGGGCTCACCGTGGTCAGCGTGTCGGCGAACACCATGCCGCCCTTGATCAGCGACAGGTTGTCGTGAAACTCCAGAGCATCGGCATGCCAGAGCCACCAGGGCAACTTCAGCTGCGGCAGCAATGTCGGGGGGAACAGCCCCCGAAAAGCCAGGTTGTGGATGGTGAACAGGCTGGCCGCAGGGACTCGCTCCAGTTGCAGGTAAAGCGGCACCAGCCCGGTCTGCCAGTCGTGGCAGTGCACGACATCGGCCTGCCAGTCCGTGCTCACCCGACCGCCGGCCAGCGCCGCCGCCGCGAGGGAGAAACGGCCGAAACGCCAGCCGTTGTCGGCCCACTCGCGATGTTCCGGGTCCAGATAGGGGTTGCCCGGGCGTTCGCTGAAGCACGGCGCGAGATAGAACCAGGTGCTGGGGCCGGGGGTGCTCGGTGGTGTGCGCAGAAACGGCAAGCCGGGAACCGTTTCGAGTTCCGGGTGCCGGGACAGAACATCGGCATAGCCGGGCAGTAGCAGACGAACATCATGGCCACGCGCCGTCAGGGTGGTGGTCAGTGCGCCCACCATATCTGCCAGCCCTCCGGTCTTGACCCAGGGAATGGCTTCACTGGCGACGAACAATATCCGCATCGCGTTCGATTTTTTCATGTGTCCGGGACGGGGTGCAGAATGACGGCGCCTAGCGGTGGCAAGGTCAGCGCGGCGGAAAAGGGGTGCGACATCCAGGGTTGTGCTTCACCGAATACCGCGCCGAGATTGCCCACATTGGAGCCGCCATAAACAGTGGCATCGGTGTTCAAGCACTCCACCCATTTGCCGCCACGTGGCAGGCCGATTCGATAGTCGTAACGCGGCACCGGGGTGAAGTTGAAAACGGCCACCGCGACCTGATCACCACCAAAGCGGCAGAAGCTGATCACCGATTGCTCGGCATCGTGACAGTCGATCCAGCGAAAGCCGTCCGGATCGAAATCGCGGCGGTGCAGCGCCGGCAACTCGCGATACAACCGGTTCAGATCGCCAAGCAGCCGGATCAGAGATTGCCGCATGGGGTCTTCGGCGATAAACCGGGGCAGCGCGAGCGCATCGTTCCATTCCCAGGGGTTGGCGAATTCTGCGCCCATGAACAGCAATTTCTTGCCCGGGTAGCAGTAGAGATAGCTGTACAGCAGTCTCAAGTTGGCGAACTTGCGCCACTCATCTCCCGGCATCTTGTTGTACAGCGACCCCTTGCCGTGCACCACTTCGTCGTGGGATAGCGGCAATACAAAATTCTCGTTGAAGGCGTAAAGCAGGCCGAAACTCAGATCCTGCTGGTGAAAGTGGCGGTGGATCGGGTCTTTGGACAGGTACCGCAGCGTGTCGTGCATCCACCCCAGGTTCCATTTCATCGTGAAACCCAGGCCCCCCAGATGGACGGGACGGCTGACCTGCGGCCAGGAGGTGGATTCCTCGGCGATGGTCACGCTGCCGGGTTGCTCGCGATGGGTGACGGTGTTCATCTCGCGCAGGAACGCGATGGCGTCGAGGTCTTCGCGGCCGCCATAACGGTTGGGTGTCCACTGGCCGGGTTTGCGGGAGTAGTCCAGGTAAAGCATCGAGGCGACAGCGTCCACGCGCAGCCCGTCAATGTGCATTTCTTCCAGCCAGAACAGGGCGCTGGAGATCAGAAAGCAGCGCACCTCGTTGCGCGCATAGTTGTAAACCAGCGTGCCCCAGTCCGGGTGTGCGGCCCGTTGCGGGTCGGCGTGTTCATACAGGGTGGAGCCGTCATACCGGGACAAAGCGAAATCATCGCGGGGGAAGTGCCCGGGTACCCAGTCGAGGTAGACCCCCAACCCGGCGCGGTGGCAAGCATCGACAAAGGCGCGAAACTCATCCGGTGTGCCGTGACGGCTGGTGGGAGCGAAGTAGCCGGTGGTCTGGTAACCCCAGGAGCTGTCCAGCGGGTGTTCGGTGATGGGGAGCAGTTGCAGGTGCGTGAATCCCAGCTCGCTCACATAAGGGATGAGGGTGTCCGCCAGTTCGGAATAGCTCAGGAACGCCCCGTCCGATTGCCGTAGCCACGAACCCAGGTGCACCTCGTAAACGGCGATGGGCGCATCGCTCCAGCGGCCGCGTGTGCGCATCCAGTCCGCGTCGGTCCACTGGTGTGTGGACGGGGCGCAGACGATGGCCGCGGTTTCGGGGCGACGCTGAAAATGCTGGCCATAAGGGTCGGTCTTGACCCGGATGGACCCATCCTGCGCGTTGCGAATCTCAAACTTGTACAGGGTGCCCTCGCGAATTCCGGGAATGAACAGTTCCCAGATCCCGCTGCTGCCGCGCACGCGCATCGGGTGTGCGCGGCCATCCCACGCGTTGAAGTCACCGACCACGCTGACGCGTTCGGCGTTGGGAGCCCAGGTCGCGAACAGCGTACCCTCGACACCGCTGAGCGACATCGGGTGGGCGCCGAGCAATTCCCAGGCGCGATGGTGTGACCCCGAATTGAAAGATGCCAAGGCCTCCGCGGGGAGCTGCGGGCCGAAGGCGTAGGGGTCGGCCCGCTCCTGCGTCTGACCATGCTGGTCGACCCACTGGAGCTGGTAGCCGTCGTTCAGTAGACCGGCGTCGCCGTGCCACAGAAACAGGTCACTCTGCCCGTAGCGCTCGAAAAGCGGCATGTCGGTGTGGGCTGCAGTGGGCCTGAGTCGCAGTTTCACCTGCTGGGCGCCGGGGATGAACACCCGAATCGATGCCTGGGCACCCTCCCGATGGCAGCCCAGGGTCGCATGCGGATCGTACTCACGGGCTTGCTGCAAGCGCATCAATTGGGAATCCGCGATGTTCATTGGGTAACGCTGTCAGCGCACTCCTGAGCGTGAACCCTCAAGACTGCCACAGTCCCGGATCTCGATAAATTGCGTCACATCAAAATCCCTGTCACATTGACCGTGCACATTAGTGATGACTGGCAATACCTCGTTGCGTTGAGGTTAAGGGAGGATCGATGCAGCCACGTTCCGAGCGCTTCATCAGTCTGGCGACGCGCGAGACCGTCGCGTTGATTCTGGCCGGTGGCCGGGGTTCCCGGCTTGGCGGGTTGACTCGCCGCTGCGCCAAGCCCGCGGTGCCCTTTGGTGGCAAGTTCCGGATCATTGATTTCCCGCTGTCGAATTGCATGAATTCCGGGATTCGGCGGGTGGGTGTACTCAGCCAGTACATGGCACAACCGCTGGTGCGGCATCTGCAGCAGGGCTGGGGGTTCCTGCGTGGGGAGCTGGGGGAATTCATCGAGTTGCTCCCGGCACAGCAGCGGCGGGGTGAACACTGGTATACCGGGACGGCTGATGCGGTGTATCAGAACCTGGATCTGATTCGTGAATTGTTGCCCGAGTATGTGCTGGTGCTCGGTGGCGATCATGTTTACAAGATGGACTATGGTCCGATGCTCGGCGCCCATGTCAGTAACGACGCGGACATCACCATCGGGTGTATCGACGTCTCCATCGAGCAGGCGCGCAGCTTCGGGGTAATGACGGTAGACGGCGTCGGCAAGGTCTGCGAATTTCAGGAAAAGCCGGCCAATCCGGTGGAAATGCCGGGCCGCCCGGGGCACGCGTTGGCGTCCATGGGGATCTATGTATTTGCCACCGATTACCTGATGGCCGCGCTCGAGGAAGATGCGGCGGACCCCACCTCTTTGCATGACTTTGGCAACGATGTGATTCCACGGGCGCTCTCCCAGGGCAAACGGGTTTACGCCTATTCTTTCGAGGGGCCGGATGACAACCAGCCGGCCTACTGGCGCGATGTCGGCTCGCTGGACGGATACTGGGAGGCCAACATGGAGTTGGTCGGAATCACGCCGGAATTGAATCTTTACGATGCCGACTGGCCGATCTGGACCTACCAGTATCAGGTGCCGCCGGCCAAGTTTGTCTTCGATGATGAAGGGCGTCGAGGAGTGGCGGTGGATTCCATGGTCGCCGGCGGCTGCATCTTGTCCGGCGGACGCGTGCATCGGTCGATCCTGTTCCACAACGTGCTCGTGGGGGATGGCTCCACCGTTGAGCAATCATTGTTGCTGCCCGGTGCGGCGGTCGGTCGGGGGTGTCATATTCGACGCGCCATCATCGACAGCCGCTGCCGGATTCCGGATGGCATGCACATCGGCTACGACGCGGAGCAGGACCGGCGCTTGCACGAAATCAGCCCCAACGGGATTGTGCTGGTGACACCGGAATCGCTGGGCCGGATTCATGTCTGAACTGCGCGTGGTGCTGTGCTGGCACATGCATCAGCCGAGCTACCGTGACCCGCTCACCGGGCAGTCCCGCGAACCCTGGACCTACCTGCACGCGATCAAAGATTACGTGGACATGGCGGCGCATCTGGAAGCCCATCCGCGGGTGCAGGCGGTGGTGAACTTCTCGGCAACGCTGCTCGACCAGCTGCAGGTCTACAGCGATGAACTGGAGCGCCTGGAGCGTGGTGAAGGGGTTGCCCGCGATTCGCTGCTGGCCGCGCTCTATGGCGTGGGTCTTCCGGATGATCGCGCGGATCGGGCCGCGCTCGTCCGCTGTTGTCTGCGTGCGCATCCGGAACGCATGATCGACCGCTTTCCGGCGTTTCGTCTGTTGGCGGATGCCGCGCACTGGGCGTTGGAGCACCCGCACGCACTCGATTACTTCAAAGATGAGTACCTGGCGGATCTGGTGGTCTGGTACCACCTGGCCTGGCTCGGAGAAACGGTGCGCCGCAACGACCCGGTGGCGCAGCGACTGGTCGCGCGTGAGCGGCATTACACGCTGCGCGATCGCGCCGATTTGATCGGATTGATCCGGCGTTTGGTCAGCAGCCTCATACCGCGTTATCGAGCCTTGGCGGATCGCGGCCAGGTTGAGTTGTCGGTCACCCCTTACAGCCACCCGATCCTGCCGTTGCTGCTGGGTTTCGATTGCGCTCGGGAAGCCTGGCCCCAGTGCCCGCTCCCGGTTAGTGATGGATATCCCGGTGGGCAGGCGCGCGTACGCTGGCAACTGGCGCGGGCGCGCGAGCGCTTTGCCCTGCATTTCGGCGTCGAGCCGCAGGGCTGCTGGCCCTCGGAAGGGGGCGTGTCCACGGATTTGCTGCCCCTGATCGAAGAGGCCGGGTTTGACTGGATCGCAACCGGCCAATCGGTGCTGCGTAACAGCCTGCACGAGGGTTCGGTCGACAGCGACGCCCTGCATCGACCGTATCGGGTCGCACACAGCCCGCCGGCATGCTTTTTCCGGGATGACGAACTGTCGGATCTGCTGGGTTTTGTGTACAAGGATTGGCACGCCGATGATGCCGTGGGCGACCTGATCCAGAGGCTGGAGTCGATCGCTGACGCCGATGGCCAGGATCGGGTGGTACCCATCATTCTGGATGGAGAAAATGCGTGGGAGCACTACCCGGAAAATGCGTATTACTTCTTCGATGCGCTGTATTCCCGGCTTGCAGAACACCCGCGCTTGCAAACCACCACCTTCTCCCGGGCTCTGGCCCAGACACCTGAGGCGGTGGGTCGGGTGCCCCGGTTGGTGGCCGGCAGTTGGGTCTACGGCACCTTTTCGACCTGGATCGGTGATGCGGAGAAGAACCGGGCCTGGGATCTGCTGGTTGCGGCCAAGAAGGCTCATGATGCGCGGATCGACGACCTGGCCCCCGAGCAGGTCGAGGATGCCGCCTGGCATCTTGCCGCCTGCGAGAGCTCGGACTGGTTCTGGTGGCTGGGCCACAACAACCCGGAAACGGTGGTCGCGTCGTTCGAGCGGCTGTTTCGGCTGCAACTGACCGCACTTTACCGTTCGCTGGGTCTCGATCCCCCGGAAGAACTCGCGCATGTCTTCGCGCACGGGCAGGTTGATGCGGTGGCCGAAACCATGCGCCCTTCGCGGTAACCCGACAGCGTGGCCGTCGATCCTGCCGAGCGTCGTCGGGCCGGCGTCTTGCTGCATCCCACCTCATTGCCAGGGGCGCAGGGCAACGGCCGACTGGGCCGTGAGTCTCGCGAGTTCGTAGACTTTCTGGTCAGCGCCGGATTTTCCGTCTGGCAGATGCTGCCGTTGGCGCCGCGTGACGAGCACGGCAGTCCCTACGCCAGTGAATCAGCTTTTGCAGGTGACCTGGGCCTGCTGGACCCCGCAACACTGCGGCAGTGGCAGTTGATCGATGCCCTCGAGCATGATCGCCTGTACGCCGATCCCGATGCGATCTACACGTTGTTGCCGGAGATTTCCCAGCGGCTGCGCGCACCCGCGCATGCTGCGTTACTAGCGCCGATGCAGGCCTTCCGCCAGCAGCAGGGTTACTGGCTGGAGGACTACGCGTTGTATTGCTGCTTGCGCAGGACGCTGGGCCAACCCTGGACGGCGTGGCCGAGTGAACTTCGCGATCGTGAGCCCCGTGCGCTTGCACGTGCGCGTGAACATTGCCAGGAGCGCATGGAGCACTGCATCGTCGGGCAGTTTCTGTTCCAGCGCCAATGGGAAACGCTGGCGGCCTATGCCCGGGCTGCCGGGGTGATGCTGTTTGGTGACGTGCCGATATTTGTCGCCCACGACAGCGCCGATGTGTGGGCGCACGCGACGGATTTTCAGCTCGACGCCGAAGGCCGGATGCGGGTCGAAACCGGGGTGCCGCCGGATTATTTTTCCGCCGACGGACAGCTTTGGGGCATGCCGCACTACGACTGGGAGCGGATGCGCGCCGGCGGGTACCGCTGGTGGTGCGCGCGGATGCGCCGGCAGTCGGCCCTGTTCGACTTGTTGCGGATTGATCACTTTCGCGGGTTGGCCGCGGCCTGGGAGGTGCTCGCGGGGGCAGCGACCGCGCGCGACGGGCATTGGGCTGCGGGTCCGGGTCTGGATCTGCTGGAGCATCTGGCGCGGGAGCTGCCGCGTCTGGCGTTGGCGGCGGAGGACCTCGGCTCGATCACCGCGGATGTTGACGAGCTACGGCAGCAGGCGGGTCTACCGGGTATGCGGGTCTTTCAGTTCGGCTTCGATGGTCAGCCCGACAACCCGCATTTGCCGGCCAATTACCGCGCCGACGTGATTGCCTACAGTGGAACGCATGACAACAACACGGTGATGGGCTGGTATGGGGAACTGGATCCGCACACCCGCTGGCTGGTCAATCAGGTTGCTGGCAGCGATGACCCGGCAACAATCTGCATGTCCATCAAGCAGCGTCTGCTCGAATCCGCGGCGATGCTGACCATTTTCCCCGCGCAGGATCTGCTCTGCCTGCCCGCCGACGCGCGGATGAATACCCCCGGCCGGGCGACGGGCAACTGGCGCTGGCGACTGCAGGAGATTCCCGCGGCCCGTGTCGCCCAGGCGCACCGGGTAGGAATTGCCGCAAGCGGTCGCGGGCCGCGTACCTAAATCAGAGCCAGTGCATCAACCCCATCTCAAAGGGGTGAGCCAGCAAGGGGTGTAACGGATAGGCGCGGATGCGGTAGCTGTACTTGCCGGCGTTGTCGAGTTGAACACGTAATTGATAACGCGTGCAGCCCTCGGCATCGACGCCGTCGTGCTCCAGCCGGTAGCAAACGGCATTTTCCGTGCTGCCGTCCTCTTCGACGCGACAAAGAACGGTTTCCACCTGAACATGTTCGGCCGCCAGCCCGTTCAGTTGCACCCGTACGCTGATGGTGAGCTCGCTGCCGGTGTCGACCACCATCGCGTTTTCGTCACCGCGCTTGAGGGTCACGCCCGGCCAGTTGTGGCGGATACTCTGTTTCCAGGCGACCAGTTCGTTGACGACGTTGTCATCGCTGAGGCTGCGGCCATGTTCCTGCGCGGGCAGATACATCTGTTCGAGATAGTCCAGCACCATCCGTTCCGCATTGAAGCGCGGGATGATGCCCATCATCGCCGCCTTGCAGCGTTGTACCCAGCCGGGTGAGTAACCCACGCTGTCCTGTGCGTAGTACAGCGGTATGACCTCGTCCTCAAGCAGGTCGTAGAGCTCTTCCGCTTCGTAGGCGTCCCGGCTTTCGGGGGTTTCGGTGGCTCGGGGCGTGATGGCCCAGCCGTTCTCGCCGTCGTAGCCCTCGGCCCACCAGCCGTCGAGTACGCTCACATTGAGCGCGCCGTTCATGCCGGCCTTCTGGCCGGAGGTGCCACAGGCTTCGAGTGGGTAGATCGGCAGGTTGAGCCAGACATCGACTCCGGTCACCAGTTTGCGGGACAGCGACAGGTCGTAGTTCTCCAGCACGAACAGCCGATTGGCAAACTCTGGCTCGTTGCTGACCTCGTATAACTCGCGAATGAGGGCCTTTCCGGGTTCGTCCGCCGGGTGGGCCTTGCCAGCAAACAGCAGAATTACCGGGCGTTCGCTGTTGTTCAGCAGGCGAGCGAGCCGCTCCTTGTCGCGCAGCAACAAGGTCGCGCGTTTGTAAGTCGCAAAGCGGCGGGCAAAGCCAATCACCAGCGGGCTGCTGCCCATCACACGCAGGCCACACAGACGCCGCTCGATATGCGCTTCGCCCAGGCCGTTGCGACGATGCTGGCGGGTGAGGAGTTCCCGTGTGTATGCCAGCAGTTCCTGCTTCAGCGCCTGATGGTGCGCCCAGAAGCTCTGGTCCGGAATGCGATTGACCGCATCGGCCCAGAACTGACGGTCCTGCAAACGGGTGCCCCAACCCGGCGAGTGTGCATCCAGCAGGTTGGCCCATTGCCGCGCCAGAAAGGTGGCGACATGCACCCCGTTGGTGATGTGCTGCAGCGGATTTTCTTCCGGCGGGACCTGCGGCCAGACGTAACTTTCCATTTCGGAACTTACGCCTTCATGGATGCGGCTCACACCATTGCAGCGGCGGGAGCCCCGCAGTCCCAGCGCGGTCATATTGAATTTATGCTCGCCGCCCGGGGAGTCACCCAGGGAAAGGATGCGCGAGACATCCACCCCCATGGCCTGGGCGTAGGGGCCCAGATTCGCCACTGCCAGATCGTGGGCAAACAGGTCGTGCCCGGCGGGTACCGGGGTGTGCGTTGTAAACACGGTGGAACCGGCAACCCGCTCCAGCGCTGCCTCCAGGCTCAAGCCTTTGGCGACTTCCTCGCGACAACGCTCAATGATCTGAAAGGCCGCGTGGCCCTCGTTGATGTGCCAGGCACTGGGCTGCAGGCCCAGGGCCCGCAGTACCCGCACCCCGCCCACACCCAGCACCAGTTCCTGGGCCAGGCGCAGTTCCTGCCCGCCGCCATACAGCTGGTAGGTGATGGCGCGATCCGCAGGGGAGTTGCCATCGACATCGGTGTCGAGCAGATACAGCTTGAGGTGCCCGACCTCGACCATCCAGGCGACGGCGCGGACCTCACGCCCGGCCATCGGCACCCTGACAGACAGGGGGGCTCCCTGATCATCCAGCACCGGGGAGATCGACAGGTCCTGCAGCTCATGCGGCGTTAAGACCGCCTTTTGCTGACCATGCCCGTCGATTTGCTGGATGAAATAGCCCTGGTGATACATCAGCCCCACCGCAACGAAGGGCAGACCCAGGCCGCTGGCCGCCTTCAGATGGTCGCCAGCGAGAATACCCAGGCCCCCGGAATAGATCGGCAAACTTTCGTGCAGGCCGTACTCGGCGCAGAAATAGGCCACCAGGTCATGCTGCGGGTTGACCGGTGTGTGCAATTCCGGGGTGGGGCGCCGGGTTCGCTGTTTGTAGGAGCGCAGCGTTTTCAGCGCACGCTGATATTCCTCAAGAAAGGATTTGTCATGCGCCAGCACATCCAGACGTTCCTGTGACAGGCGACGCAGGAAACGTTGCGGGTTGTGGCCGCAGCGTTCCCACAGCTGCGCATCCATCTGCCAGAACAGCCCTCGGACTTGTCGCTCCCAGGCGTACAGCAAGTTGCCGGCGAGTTCATTCAGTTCGCTGAGTTGTTCAGGAATCCGGGCCCGTACTTCTATAAAGAAGTTGGATGTCATCACCAGCTCCATTTGCGCCGCGGCAGGCGGAGTTCAACAGCATAAGCCAAGCGCGTGACCGTGGATATCCGTCGACATGACGGTGGGAGCTGCCGGTTGGCTGGTGTATACGGCGGGTCTGCCGCGGCCGCCGTCACTGGCTGATCTCGCGCAGTTTTTCCAGCATCTCGGGGCTGTCCCACAGCGCCCCGGTATTGATCGAATACCGAATGTGGCCCTGGCGATCGATCAGGAAGCTGCTGGGGAAGGAATAGATTTTCCAGCGCTCGGAGACCTTGCCGTCCCCATCCATCAGCACCGGAAAATCCATGGGTGTTTTGCGCAAGAAATTTCGCATGATCGCCGGGGTGTCTTTGTACGACACCGAGACCATCGCAAACCGCCGCGGGTCGAGCTGCTTCAACGCCCGGTTCATCGAGGGGATTTCCTCGACGCAATGCGGGCACCAGGTCGCCCAGAACGTCAGCAGCACGGCTTTTCCAGCATAGTCCTGCCGCAGGTTGACCTCCCGGCTCTGCAGGTCGGGCAGCTCGATGTTGGGCACCGGAGGCTGGTCCTTCCAGGGTGTCAGGCCCGCGACGATGGTGCTGGTGGGGCGGCCGCTCAAGTCGTAGGCCGGCAGCGGACGCACCGTGAATTGTGCTGCCGGCGCTTCGCGCTGCATGGCGGCTTCGCTGCGACTGATCAGCGTGGCGCAGGTGAGCGCCATTTCGCGGACGTCCTGGAATTTGTAGATGCCGTCGGTGGCCCGGTCGATCCGTTGCAACGCCACCAGGCTGCCCCCCTGGCGCAGGGCGTCCACGGTTTCCTCGATGACATTGGCCTGGGCGCCGAGCTGAGGTTGGACCACCGTGATCGGGAGGGCGCTATGCCGGCTGATCGGAAACAGCTCGCGCGCGTGCCCGGCGATCGGCGTGTTCACGTACAGGCTCGGGTACAGCAGGATGACGTGTCGCAGTTGCTCGAGTTGCGCCGGCTCGGCCTGTGACTGCCATTGGCGGATGCCGCGCAGCAGCGGAACGGCCATCACATCCATCGTGATCAATGTGAAAGGGACGCCGGAGCGACTCAGGTGTTCCAGGATGGGTTCCATGAATGCGCCGTCGTTGTTGCGCATGCCGGTGCGTTCACGGGGCAGGAAAAACGCGTCCGGAGTGTCGATGTACCACACGGCGCTGTGCGGATTCTGGGAAGCCAGATGGCGCATGACCAGCGCATCCCCGTTGTTCGGGACGGCGGTTTCCCCCATGAACAGAAACAGGTGCTGGCGTGATGTCTCTGCTGTTGCCACAGTGTGCACGGTGAGCGTTTCGTCATCGAAGTCTTCATCGAAGTGCGGCAACTGCAGCCACACATCGCGATCATCGTAGGTGTAGGGTGCGGGCCCCTCGGGTTGTGCGGGGTTGGGGGACGGCGCGGTGCTGGGAGAGGCTGCCTGTTCGGGTACGGGGGGCGTCTGCATCGCTTCCTGCGGTGCGCCCGAGCAGGCCCATAGCCACAGTGCAGCGACGGTCGCCGCGAGATATCGGTGGGGGGAGGGCATGCGCAACGTGGCTCCTTGGAACAGGCGGCTCGCCCGGACAGCGGCAGGGTGGCAAGCCGGACTGAAGATATGGCCGCCTGCGGTTGTTGGGGCTCTTGCGGGATATTAGAGACGCTCTTCAGTTGCTTGCAATTGATCGACATCAAGGCGGGTCAGCATGCGCAACCTGATGCTGAAGCCGCCGCGGTCATCAATGGAAATCGCGGGACTGAAACCGCAGCCGTCCGAGCAAGTGGCTGTGGTCTTCCAGGGTCTGCACCAGAAGGTGCCGCACGCCGTCGCGGTATTCGTTGATGCCCTCGGCCACGATCAGCGGTGCCTGCAGCACCTCCTGACGGAACTGCTGCAGCACCTCCTGCCGGATAATCAGGTTGGTGCTGCCGGTTTCATCTTCCAGGGTCATGAAGATGATGCCTTTGGCCGTGCCGGGGCGTTGCCGGTTGGTGACCATGCCGGCCACCCGACAGCGGCGGCCATGGGCGAGTTGGTTCCACTGCTGGGCGGTAAGCGTATGCAGGCGTTGCAGGTGTGGCCGGCGCAGCAGGGCCAGCGGATGGCGGCGCAACGTCAACCCCAGGCTGGCGTAGTCGGCGACCAGGTTCTGGCCCTCGCTGCTGGCAGGCAGGTTGGCGCTGTCCCGTGTGCTGCGCAGGGGCATGCCGGGGCGGTGGGGTTCCAGGCCTTGCTGGGCCCAGTGGGCTTGGTGGCGTTCCCCGGCGAGGGAGCGCAGCGCATCGGCGCTGGTCAGGATGCGCGTTTCTTTCTGGTCGAGGTGGGCGTGCTGAATGAGGGAGTCCAGGCCGATGGTCGCCCCGTTGCTGCGGGCTTGCTGGACGGTGGTCACGATGCGTTGCGCGGTGTCCGCTCCCAGTCCTTTGATGCGGTTGAGTCCCAGGCGCACCACGGGTTGGGGGGCGTCGCGCACCCCTGAACGTTCCAGGGTGCTTTCCCAATCGCTGTACAGCACATCGGCGGGCAGAACCCGCACTCCGTGGTTGCGCTGAAACTCCTGAATCAGCTGCGAGGGGGAATAGAAGCCCATGGGCTGGGCGTTCAGCAGGCCGGCCAGAAAGGCCGCGGGTTCGTAGAGCTTGAGCCAGGCGGAGACATAGACCAGCACGGCGAAGCTGGCGGCATGGGATTCGGGAAAACCGTACTCGGCAAAGCCCTTGATCTGCTGGAAAATCGTTTCGGCAAACTCGGCGCTGTAGCCATTGGCGAGAAAACCCTCTTTCAGGCGCTGTTCGAAGCGTTCCAGCTTGCCGTAGCCGCTGCGCCCCCAGGCCGCCATCGAGCGGCGCACCTGATCGGCTTCCCCTGCCGGGAACCCCGCTCCCTTGATGCAGATCTCCATCACCTGCTCCTGAAAGATGGGGATGCCATAGGTGCGGCCGAGAATTTCTTTCAGCCCGGCGGGGTAGCTGATCGGCTCACGTCCCATGCGGCGGTTGATATAGGGGTGCACCATGCCGCCCTGAATCGGGCCGGGGCGCACGATGGCGGTTTCCACGGTCAGGTCGTACATGCAGCGTGGCTGCATGCGCGGCAGCATCGACATTTGCGCCCGTGATTCCACCTGGAACACACCCACGCTCTGGGCCTGGCTCAGCATGCGGAACACGGCCTCGGTCTCCGGCGTGCCGGAGTCGGCGATGGCACGAATCTGCGGAATGCTGAGCTGTCGCCCGCTGTAGTCGCGCACCATGTCGAAGGTTTTGTGGATGGCCGTGAGCATGCCCAGGGCCAGGCAGTCGATCTTGAACAGACCGACGGTGTCGAGGTCGTCCTTGTCCCATTGGATGACGGTGCGGTCGGCCATGGAGGCATTTTCCACCGGCACCAGATGATCCAGCGGTTGCTGGGTGATGACGAAGCCACCCACATGCTGCGACAGATGACGCGGAAAACCGTGCAGCGTCCGCGCCAGATACAGCAGCCGCCGGATCACCGGGGATTCCGGGTCGAAGCCCAGCGTGCGCAGGCGCTCCGGCAGTTCCTCGGCCTGATCCCACCAGGCCAGCGACTGGCTGATGCGGTTGATGTCTTCCAGGCTCAGGCCCAGCACCTTGCCGGCGTCACGCAGGGCGCTCTTGGCCTTGTAGCGGATGACGGTAGCGGCAATGGCCGCGTGCCGCCGGGTGTACTTGCGGTAGATGTGCTGGAAGACCTCCTCGCGGCGAACGTGCTCGAAGTCCACGTCGATGTCCGGTGGTTCGCCACGTTCCTCGGAGATAAAACGCTCGAACAGCGGGGATGCGGTTTCCGGGTTGACCACGGTGATGTCGAGCACAAAGCACAGCGCGGAGTTGGCTGCCGAGCCGCGGCCCTGGCACAGAATCCCCTGGCTGCGCGCCCAGCACATGATGTCGTGCACGGTCAGGAAGTAGTGCGGGTACTTGAGCTTGCGGATCAGCCGCAACTCCTTCACCACCAGCCGCCGCACCTTCATCGGCGCGCCACGCGGGTGGTGCTGCCGAGGCCAGTGCCTGCGCAGCCCCTGCAGGGCCAGGTGGCGCAGGTGTTCGTCAGCACTCACGCCCGGTGGCAGCCCCTCGGCAGGGTATTGATAGTTCAGCTCGTCCAGCGAGAACTGGCACAGCGCCGCGATGCGCAGGCTTTCCGCAAGCAGTTCAGGCGGGTACAACGCGCGCAGTCGGGGCAGGCTGCGCAGATACCGTTCGCCGTTGGGGAACAGGCGTGTCCCGGCCGTATCCAGCGTGCAGCCGTGGCGGATGGCGGTCAGGGTGTCCTGCAGAATCTGCCGTTTGCGCTGGTGCATGTGCACGTCGCCAGCAGCGACCAGGGGAAGCCCGCTCTGCCGGCTGAGCCGTGTCAGCTGTTCCAGCACGGTGGCGTCGGAAGGATGGCGATGGCGTTCAACCGCGATCCAGCCGCGTGCGGGGAAATGCATTGCCACCCAGGCCGCGTGCTGGGCCAGCAGCTCAGGCTGGGTCGGCTCGGGAATCAGCAGGCAAAGACAGTCATCGAGAGGAAGGGGCGTGCGGGATGCGGGGCTGTTGGCTGTCCCGGGTTCCGAGTCACCCTCTGCAGCCGGTGCCATGTCAGCGCGATGCAAAAGGTAAGTACCTTTTGCGGATTGCTGTCGCCCCCGTGTGATCAGCGTGCAGAGTTGCTCGTAGCCTCGGCGATTACGGGCCAGCAACACGATCCTGGGGCCATCCTGCAGCCGGATTTCGCTGCCGATGATGAGTTTGAACCCCCAATCTTTGGCCTCGCGGTGCGCGCGAACGATGCCGGCGAAAGAACATTCGTCGGTGATGGCCAGCGCCCGGTATCCCTGTCTGATGGCCTGCTGCACCAGTTCCTCCGGGTGCGAGGCTCCGCGCAGGAAACTGAAGTTGCTGATGCAGTGCAGTTCGGCGTAACCGGTACTCACTGGCCCTGCACACGAACGTCCGCGGGTGAATCGTAGGGGCTGCTTCTGCCGTGGACTACGTTCCGGCTGTTTCCTCGTGCGACAGGGCCGGCCGAAGGGGCGTCCATGCCCCTGCGGCCGGTGCGCGCGTCCTTGCGCGCACCCTTCGGGCCTGATCTGTCGCCCGAGGGCCTCCACTCATGTCCACGGCAGAAGCAGCTCCTCCGGTTCGTCATCGAGCAGGTCATCCGAAATACCCGTGCACAAACCAGCGTGGCGGTTCGGCGCCACCCAGAAATTCGCGATAGACCCAGAGCTGCTGGCCTTTGCTGTTGCGGGCGCGGTAGTAATCCCGTCGGCACGGGCGACCATCCCACCAGCCACTTTCGATGCGCTCGGCGGTGCTTTGCAGCTGTATGGCCGTGGGGGCAATCGGTTCGGGGGCATCTTTCAACCACAGTGGGCGCGGGGCGCTTGATGTTGCCGCTGTGGTGCGTGGCCGGGCTTGCGGGGCCGTTTCCGGATCACAGCGTTGCCAGGCGTATTCGGGGCGGTGGTCGTCCTGCGTGTCCACGGCGTAGATGCGCGACGGGCCGAGCCGGGCGCTCAGGGTCTCCAGCAGGGGGCTGCGGTCGGAGCGGTTGTGCTCCGGAAACAGCGAGGTCTGGTTCGCCGGCAGGCTGTCAAAGCAATCGACCTGAACGGCGATTTTGCGCACCGGCTCCGGCAATTCCAGCCGGGTCAGTTTCTCTTCCAGCAAGCGCAGCCAGTGGGCCGGGTCCCGGCTGGGTTTCTGCAGGCCCAGGCGCTGCTGGGTGGGTGCGCAACGTGGGTGGTGCAGCGTGATGTGGATGCGGGTCAGCCCGCAATCGCGGCCGTAGAGGTAGGCGGCCAGGTCGGCAAACAGCCGCTCGAAGCCGGGTAGCAGCACATCGGTGCGTTCGGTTTCAAAGAACAGCTCCGCCTCGCGCTGAAAGAGGGGCGGTGGCTGGTGCAGCGGGCGCGGGTCGGGGGCCTCGCCGGTAATCTGATCCAGCTGCAGCCGGTGGGCTGCGCCGTAGCGTTTGCTGAACCCGGCGCGGGGTAGCCGCAGGCACTCGCCCACGCGGGTCAGGCCCACGGCGCGCAGTTTTTGCTCGGTTGCTGCGGGCCATTGCAATTGCTCCAGGGGCAGGAGGTCAATGGCCCGGCGCAGTTCTTCCCGGGAGAGGATGGCGCTGGGAATGTGACAGGGCACACCGCTGCGCGCCAGCAGTTCGGCGCCGCGAATCGTGGGGGCCAGCCCCGGCTGGGCGACATGCCCCAGATGCTGCAGATCGGACTGGATGCGTTGCAGCAGGGCAGCAAGACCGCCGAACAGACGCAGGCTGCCGCCGATTTCCAGGGCCAGCGTGGCGGGTGCGCTGAGGGTGACCTGGGAGCTGAAGCGCAGACCCCAGGTCCCCAGGTGGCTCAGGGCGGTATGTTCGGCGGATTCCTGTCGTGGGTGCAGTGGAATATCCGGCGCCAGAGCCTGTGCGCTGCGCGTGGCCATGCCAATACGCAGGCCGCGCGCATACGCCTCCGGGCTGACGCAGTACAACCGATGGGCCGAACCGATGGCGGTGGTGACCGCCCGGGGTTCATGCGGCCCGTGGCCGAGGGCGTGCAGCGGCAGCAGCGGCAGGTGCAGGGCTAACCACAACATGGGGGTGTGCAACAGAAGGCAGGGTGTCGGTGTCGACTGCGGGGTGCGCCGCAGCGGTGGCCGGGTCGACAAAGGGCAGTACGAAGGCGGTCGGGCGCCCGCCACGGGACTTGAGAATACGCAGGTACAAGCCATCGTCCGCAGCATCCAGGTACAGCCGCAGCGGCGCCGGCGAGGGCTGTTGCTGGCAATGCACCGGGCGGATCAGGAACAGCCGGGTCTGGGTCGATTCGGCCGCCAGCTGCAAACGGCGCAGGGCGGCCATCGGGGTCTGGGCGCACCAGCCCAGCACCGTGTCTTCGCTGCCGGCCCGCACGGTCTGTTCCAGCGTCCACAAGGTATCGGCAGTGGTTTCGGGCTGAACGATCAGCACCCGGCGCGGTGACAAACCGGCACGCAGCAGCGCGGGGGCATAGGGGCGATAGGGCGGAGCCACCCAGCACTGGGTGCAATCGCGCAAGGTGGGTATCAGCAGCTGCATCTCGCCAATGCCGGGGCGCGGGATGAGCAGTTCGATCAGGCCGGCGGTGGGCCAGCCGCGTCCGGGCAGGTGGCGATCCAGCAGGGCGTGCCCGGTGCGTCGGTTGCCAATGGAATCACTGCGCAGCCCGCGCCAGATATCCGGCCGATGCAGGATTTCCTGCAGGCTGTGTGCCGGTGCGCTCATCCTTCCGTTGAGGGCCGAATCAGGCCGACCATCAACCCCTCGATGGCAAAGTCCGTGCTGCCCGGTGCAATGACCAGCGGCTGGAAGTCCGGGTTTTCCGGCAGTAAGGCGATGGCTTCACCACGGCGCTGAAAGCGCTTCACCGTGACTTCATCCCCGACCCGGGCCACCACAATCTGCCCTTCGCGGGCCTGCGGCGTGCGGTGCACGGCCAGCAGGTCGCCATCGAGAATGCCGGCATTGCGCATGCTTTCACCGCGGACCCGGAGCAGGTAATCCGCCGCTGGCTGAAACAGCCCGGCATCGACCTGATAGTGATCCTCCACATGCTCCACGGCCAGGATCGGCGCCCCGGCCGCAACCCTGCCGATCAGGGGCAGGCCGATTTTCTCCGCGGGAGATTGCCGTAACCGGATGCCCCGTGCCGCACCGGGTTGCTGGCTGAGCACACCCTTGCGTTGCAGCGCATTCAGGTGGTCGCGCGTGGCCGTGCGCGAGGCAAAGCCCATCGCGGCGGTGATCTCGGCCTGGGTCGGGGGCATGTGTTCCCGGCTGATGAAGGCCTCGATGAATTGCAGGACGCGAGACTGGGCGGGGGTGAGTGTGGGGGGAGTTGGCATACTGTCATTATAGACAGTTAATGGAAAAATGAAAGAGCGACGATGCGCGCCCAGGACGTGCGGCCGAATTTCCTGCCGCTCCGGGGCCATTGCCGGTGTGCGGCAGTACACGGCAAGCACCAAAGCCACATACGGAGATGTGGTGCTACGGATTACGGCGAGAGAGTGGCGTCGGCGGTCGCTGGCAATGCGCTAATATCCTGCGCACGGGTGCGAGCACCCTGCAAAAACCGCCGGCGCAGACCGGTGGCTGAGAACGAAACAAACCCCGGCTAGGGGCTGGAGAACACAATGAAATCGATTCTGAACAATGGGCGTACTACGCCTGTTGCTGTTGGCGCGCTGGCCGCGTCACTGTTCCTGTTGAGTGCGTGCGGGCCGACCGGTGGTCGGGATGCCGGGCTGAGCTCGGCTCCGACCCGGGCCGATGCAGTTGCCGCCTTGCCGGAAGGCCGCTTCATCACCGATGCCCAAGGCCGTGATGTTGAAGGGACCCCACTGGATGTCAAATTTCGCCTGACCAGCGTGGGTGAGCAGGGTGCGGAGCCCAGCATTGGGATTACCTCCAGCGGCTGCATGTTCTTCACGGCGTTCGAGAAGGTCATGCGCTCCTGCGATCACGGCACCAGCTGGGAAAGCGTGGAAGACGTGTTCAGCCAGCCGGGCACATCGGATCCGTATCTGTGGGTTGACCCGCTGACGGATCGTATTTTCAACGTGCAGATGCTGGATCTGGTGGCCACCTGGATCGCCTGGAGCGACGACGACGGTGAAAGCTGGTTGGGTAACCCCTATGACAACGGTCCCATTCCGGTCAATGACCACATCAAGCTGGGCAGTGGCCCCTGGACCGCCGCCGGTTACGGTGCGCTGGGTAACATGACGCCGATCTACGACACCGCCACGTACTTCTGCTACAACAAGCTGGTCGGCGCATTCTGCTATACCAGCCTGGATGGCGGCGTGACCTTCCCGCTGGGCGCTCAGGTCATCGGCCTGGCTTCCACCGCCGGTGGTTTGCACGGTGCGATCACCACGGCACCGGATGGCACGGTCTATCTGCCGCCGCGGACCTCCACGCCGACGGTGGTTGTCTCCAAGGACAACGGCCTGTCCTGGAACACCGTCACGATGGGGACCGACGTCAATACGCCCAACCCGCGCAAGAACAGCGAAGTGGGCACCGACTCGGCCAGCAATGCCTACCACGTGTGGGTGGGCCAGGACATGGGTGTCTACCTCTCGCGCAGCACCGACAGTGGTGAGACCTGGGACGACCGCAGCCTGCGGGTGAGCCCGAAGGCCATCGTTTCCAGCACCTTCCCGCATATCGATGCCGGTGATCCGGGGCGGATCGCCGTGGCTTACCTGGGCAGCGAAGATGCGGATCTGATCCGGACACCGAACATCGATGATCAACTGTGGGACGGCAACCCGCATACTGCACCGGGCGAAACGGTGTACTACCTGTATGTCACCTTCAGCCTGAACGCGCTGGACGAAAACCCGGTCTTCCACACCGTGCGTGTCAGCGACGACCCGGTTCAGCGGGGCAGCATCTGCATCTCCAGTGGCGACTGCCGGGACATCGGCCCGCGCAGCAACCGCAACCTGCTGGACTTCAACGACCTGCACATCGACAAGCAGGGCCGCATCTACATCGCTTTTGCCGATGGCTGCACCGGCGATTGCGTTGCCTCCGGCTCCGCTGAAGACAGCCGGGACTCCCTGGGCATGGTGGCGATTCTGGACACCGGCCCGGGCCTGTTTGAAGCGTTGAAGACGCTCCCGCCGCTCGAATAACACCGCCGTCACTGACGCACCCCTGATGGGGGCGTCACAGATGCTGACCCCGTCCTGCCCACGCTGGCAGGACGGGGTTTTTTGTTAGCAGACGGCCTCGGTGTTGGCACGTCCTGGTATCACCATCGGCAGCACCTGTTCTTCGGCCGTGATCGGTGCGCGGATCAACATCGGCCCGGGTTGGGTCAGTGCCTGCTGCAGTGCAGCCGTGTCCGCCGTTTCCAGGTCGATTGCCGGCACGCCAAAACCGCTGGCGACCGTGCACAGGTGGGGTGGTTGCGCGTACAGCGAGCCCACGAAACGCTGCTGGTAGAACAGTTGTTGCTGCTGCCGCACCAGACCCAGAGCGGCGTTGTCCATGACGATCAACTTCACGTTCACGCCGAGTTCGGCCAGCGTGGCCAGCTCCTGCAGGTTCATCAGCACACTGCCATCCCCGGAAAAGCACACCACGGTGCGTTGCGGTGCCGCCAGGGCGGCGCCGATTGCGGCAGGCAGACCGAAACCCATCGTGCCCAGCCCACCGGATGTCAGCCAATGTTCCGGTCGGGTGAAGGGATAGGCCTGGGCGACCCACATCTGATGCTGACCCACATCGGTGGTCACGATCGCGTCCGAACCCACGGCCTGGGCGACCGTGTGAATCAAGCCGAATGGTGTCTTCAGATCGGCAGCAACCGGGGCCGGGGGCAAATCCTGGCGCAGGGCTTCGATGCGCGCCTGCCAGGCCGGGCGCGCGCGGGGACGCACCCGTGCGGTCAGCTGCTGCAGCGCCTCGGCGGCGTCCGCCAGAATCGCCAACTCGGGTTGACGCAGTTTGCCCAGCTCGCGCGGGTCGGCGTCGATGTGGATCACGCGCGCCCGTGGGGCGAACAGATCCGCCCTTCCGGTGGCGCGGTCGTCAAAGCGGGCGCCGATCGCGATCAGCAGGTCGCATTCGTCGATGGCCTGATTGCAATAGCGGGCGCCATGCATGCCCAGCATGCCGAGGTTCAAGCGGTGCTCCGCTGGCAGGGTGCCCAGCGCCATCAAGGTGGTGGTCGTCGGCAGGTCGGCATGCTCGGCCAAAGCCACCGCAGCCTGCTGCGCACGGGCCTGGGTAATCCCGCCGCCCAGGTACAGCACCGGGCGTTGCGCACCATCAATCATACTGGCGGCCTGCGTCCAGGTCGCATCCGCAACCTCCGGGAGGCTGGCCTTCGTGGGGCTCGGCTGCAACGCGGTTAAGCGGTGCGAGGGGATCGTTTCCGTCTGCACATCTTTGGGCACATCGATCAGCACCGGCCCGCGCCGACCGCTTTCGGCGATGCGAAAGGCTTCCAGGAGCAGGTCGGGCAGATCTTCGGCATGCCGTATCGTGAAGTGCGCCTTGGTGATGGACTCGACCAGCCGGGCCGTGGGGATTTCCTGAAAGGCATCGGTGCCGATCAGTGCGCGCGGCACCTGCCCGCTGATGCAAACCAGCGGGATTGAATCGGCCTTGGCATCGGCCAGCGCCGTGACCACGTTGGTCACCCCCGGCCCGGAGGTTGCCAGACACACCCCTGCGCGTCCGCTGACCCGCGCCATGCCCTGGGCGATGAATCCGGCACCCTGCTCATGGCGGGCGAGGACGTGGATCAGCGAGGAATCACCCAGTGCTTCGTACAGCGGCAGCAGCGCGCCCCCGGGAATGCCGGCGACATAACGCGTGCCCCGCGCTTCCAGAAAGCGGACGATGTATTCCGCGCCGGTGAGAGGGGCAGTGGTGGATGAGTAGGTGTCCATGCGGGTTCCTTGGTGATGGAAGTCCGCCGGTGGGTTGTCGACTCAAGGCCCCAAAAAAGGAAACCCCCCGCCGACTTGCGCCGGCGGGGGGTGAATCATGCGTGCAGCATCCCCTACGGCGCGTCGTTGATAACGACGACCTGAATTAGGGCGATGACAGAAAGCTGCGGGTTGGTAATCATGGTTGCGATACCGATTGAGGCGCGCAGGCTAGCGACGAGCAGGGGCGGATGTCAAGGCATCGTCATCCCGCGCGCCACGCGTGGCGGACGTTTGTCGGGTCGGGGGCTGAACTTTTCGACCGTTTGGTGTTCACTTGAGGCTGATAACAAGAAGCCTCCCCTGGGGAAAAGGCGAAGCGACCTCACTCATGTTGGATCGAAAGCGACTGAACGACCTGATTCACTCCGGTGCGGGAGGCGGGCTGGTTTTGATGGCGGCTACCATCTTGGCCCTCGTCGTTGCGAATACCGGGCTGGTTAGCGTTTATCGGGGGTTTCTGGACCTTCCTGTGATGTTGCAGGTGGGCGCTGTAATCATCGACAAGCCGTTGCTGCTGTGGATCAATGATGGCCTGATGGCCATTTTCTTCCTGCTGGTGGGTCTGGAACTCAAGCGGGAAGTGCTGCACGGCGAATTGACGGATATGCGCAAAGTGGCCTTGCCCGCGTTCGGCGCTGTGGGGGGGATGCTGGTCCCGGCCCTGGTGTACCTCAGTTTGAACTGGAACAACCCGCTGGCGATTCAGGGCTGGGCAATTCCGGCGGCAACCGACATCGCGTTCGCGCTGGGTGTGCTCTCGCTTTTGGGCTCGCGCGTACCGGTCAGTCTGAAGGTGTTCCTGGTGTCACTGGCGATTTTCGATGATGTGGGCGCCATCCTGATCATCGCTGTTTTCTACAGCAGTGAATTGAGTACCGAGGCCATGATGGCGGCCGTTCCCTGTGTAGTTCTGCTCGGAATTTTGAACCGTGCGCAGGTACGCACGACCTGGCCTTATGTGGTGATCGGCGGTTTGCTGTGGCTGGCGGTATTGAAGTCCGGCGTTCACGCCACCTTGGCGGGTGTGCTGCTGGCATTGTTCATCCCGGCGCGTGCACCGAACAACGAGCAGCAATCGTTGCTGAAGCGCTGGGAAAGCGGGTTGCACCTGCCCGTGGCTTTTCTGATCCTGCCGCTGTTCGCATTTGCCAATGCCGGCTTGCCGCTGGGCGGTTTGGGTCTGGATGATTTGATGCACCCGGTGTCGCTGGGGATTGCTTTGGGGCTGTTTGTCGGCAAACAGCTGGGTGTGTTCAGTTTCTGCGCCGTGGCGGTGGCCCTGGGGCTGGCGCGTTTGCCCAAGGGCGTGCGGTGGTCGGGACTGTATGGCGCGGCTCTGCTCAGTGGCATCGGTTTCACGATGAGTTTGTTCATCGGTTCACTGGCGTTCGAGTCCGCCGGTGCGCGGGCCTTTGATGAGCGCGTCGGCATTTTGTGCGGTTCGCTGCTGTCGGCGCTGGCGGGGGCCTGGGTGCTCAGTCGCGCGACCCGGGGCGCGCCAACTGCCGAGTCCGCAGCAACGTAGTGGTGCGGGGTGATGGGCCCCGGATGCGACCTGCGTCACAGATTGGCATTCCCGACCGCGTTAGGCTGTGGGCTTCAACGAAAGCCAATCAAACTGCGAGGGGAAAGGAATGCATACACGCAGCACAGTGACTACGTCTGCCATGGTGGCGGGTCTGGTTTTGGGTCTGAGCGGATGTTTTGAGTCATCCGACAGCAAGGCCGCTGACAGCGGCGCGGAGGCTTGTCTGGCCAAGGTGGCGGAATCGCCCTGCGATTTGTTGTCTGCTGAAATACTGAATCAATTCGCGATGGCAGGCACCGAGCCCATGCCGGAGAAGATTGCCGGGCAGAACCTGTGCCGGGCGCGCTGGGAGGGTGGGCGTGAGCGGACCTTCAATGTTGCGGGCCAGAAAATCACCGCCCCGGTCAGCGATGACTTGATGGTGGGCAGCATCGCCAAACTGGCCGACGACGAGGCGATGGCGGCTCGCGCATTCAGTGCGCGTCGGTCGACCCCGAGCCAGGCCAAAAAAGATGAGATGACGGCCGCCACGCAGGAACGCGTGAAAGACAAGGTGGACGACAAACACCGGGCGATGGCGAACGATTTTGCCGCGCGTCTGATGAACTCCATCGAGTTCGAGCCGGTGGCGGACCTGGGGGATGCCGCTGCCTGGGGCGGTGCCGGAAAATCCAAGCAGCTCTGGGTGCGTCTTGGACGTTATGAAATGACGATGCGCCTGGAACGCAGCAATGATCAGGACCAGATCAAGCAGGACAACATCGAACTGGCCCGCGCTCTGATCGGCGAGTGTTCCTGAGTTTGTGAGCGGCGGCGCTCGGGACTAACTCCCGAGTGCTGCCATCAGACTCTGTATCTTCTGATTGCTGGCGGCAATGATCTGTCGCCACTGATTGCCCTGGAGCTTCAGGCTGTGCAGGGGGCGCAGGTTTGCCACCTCGAGGCTTTCCGTGTCGCCTTCGCGTAAAGCATTGGCGGCGGCGATCGCAACGATGAGCACATCGGTCAGATCAGGGCGGAGGCCAGAGTCGCGCTCTACGGCATCCTGCTCGCTGATGGCTTCACACACCGATTCGGGGATTTCCCAGTTTTCGGCAATCGCGCGACCAATGCCGGCATTCCATTGTTTGGCCAATTCGTGCCGCATTTCGGGGTCGGCGAGCAGTTCGGATCGGCGGTCTGCGCGAACCAGCAGATACAACTCGCCGATGTTGTGCATCAGGCCGGCCAGCATCGCCACATCCGGATCGGCCGCTCGGGTATGCCGTGCCAGCACATTGCACAGAGCGGCAACCATCGTGCTTTGCTTCCACAGGATTTTGATCTCCTCGCGGATATGGCGGGTTTCCGGTGACTGTCGAAGTTGCTCGATGGCATAGGCGATGGCTGAGCTGCGCACGTTGTCATGGCCGATGCGGGAGACGGCCACTTCCAGTCGTTCGATACTCGATTGGCCCGTGGAGAACGCCGTGGAATTCGCCAACGAGAGAATTTTTGCGGCGAGTCCCGCATCGGCGGCAACGACCTGTGCCAGCCGATTGTGATCGATGTCTTCGTTCTGCAGGGCGTTGCGCACGCGCAGCGCGATGTCGGGAAATGATGGTAACTCGACTCTGCCGGCCGAAACTTCCGCAGCAATTTTCTGAACGAAAGCGAAGGTTTGGGCGGAGGGAACCCGCGGTTCTTGCACGGATTCGGCCGTTTCGTTAGTGGTGGAGGCTTGGACGTTCATAGCGGACTCAAGTTGGTTTGCGTGTGGCCACGGCAGAGCTGCAGCTGGAGTTCGCCTGCCTTGCAACTTCCAAACCCCCGGCGGCTCATCGCGGGATTAGGTCGCAGAAAGCAAACGCGCCGGGGGTGTCAGCGTGGCTCCGCGTAGCAGCCGCCAGCCGCCCCAGCCGCTGAGCAGGCCGGCCAGTACGGGCGGCAGGAAGATGCCGGCGCTTTGGGGCTTCCAGGGCATGTCGAAGACCTGACTGGCGAGCAGCCCCAGGCTGACCTGAACCACCACGACGCAGCCGGCACCGGCGATAAATCCCAGCAACGCGAACTCGGCCTGAATCAGCTTTTGCAGTTGCTTGCGGCTGATTCCCAGCGCCCGCATGATGGCGATCTGACGCTTGCGCATCGGCAGCTGGCCGAGCAGCATGCTCACGACCAGGAGCAGGCCGCTGATCAGCGTGAAGCTGAACACAAACTGCAGCGCCGTCAGGGCCCGGCCGGTGATCCGGCGGATCTCGCTGATCAAACGCTCCAGGTTGAGCAGTGTGAGATTGGGAAATTGCTGTACCAGCTCCCGATCCAGCGAATGCAGTTCCGGAGGCTGGTAATAGCTGGTGATCCAGCTGGCTCCGGCTTCCGGCAGGGCCCGCGGCGGCACCACCAGAAAGAAGTTCGGCTGCATGCTGTCCCAGTGCACTTCGCGCAGGCTGGTGACGGTGTATTGATAGGGCGTTCCCGCGATGTCCAGGGTCAGCGTGGAACCGATGTCCAGCCCCAGGCGTTCGACGGCATACACATCTGCGGAAATCTCTCGCTCGTTGCTGTCGGGCTCCCAGAAGGTGCCCTTGCGCAAGCCGTTGTCCGCAGGCAGCTCCGCGGCGCTGGAGAGATTGAAATCGCGGTTGATCCAGCGTTGCGTTTCCGGGTCGTCAAAGTCGTCCACGCTGACGGCTTTCCCGTTCAGTGCGACCAGCCGGCCGCGCACCATCGGCATCAGCCGGGCGTCGTGTATGCCTTTGGCGGCCAGGGTGTCCGCCAGGCGCTCGCGTTGATCAGGCTGGATATTGATCACAAAGCGGTTCGGCGCATCCGGTGGCAGCTGCGCTTGCCAGGGCGCGATGATCTGACTTTGCAGCCCGCCGAGCAGCAGCAGAATGCTCAGGCCCAGACCCAGGGCGCCGACCTGCACGGCGGTGAGCCAACCCTGGCGCTGAAGTTGCCCGAGGGCGGTCAGTGGCCCGCCCTCCGGGAGCAGTCGGAGCACGCCCCATGCGGCCAGGCTCAGGATGAGCCCGCCCCCCAGCACCACGCCGACGCTGGTCGCGATGATCAGCGGGTTGTGGCTGACCAGGCTGCTGACCAACAGAACGCTGACGGCGGCCCACAAGCTACCGGTTGCCAGTGCAGCCTGGTCCTGATCACCCTGGCGGAACAGGAGTGCCGGCGGGGTGGCGATTGCACGGCGCAGTTGCGGCAGCTGAATGCCGGCGACAGCGAAGCTGGCCAGCGCTGCGACCAGATACGGCAGGCCGGAGCTGCTCGGCAAGCTGATGTCTTCGATGCGCAGCAACACCGCTCCCAGCAGCGTTTGGCCGGCTGCGGTCAGCACCAGTCCGACGGCAACCGATGCCAGCAAATCCGTCATCCAGGGCGTGCCCAGACGTTTCCAGATCCGTCGGCGTCCCGCGCCGATGCTGCGCAGCACGGCGGTTTCGTAGGCCCACTGCGGGTGCCGGTAACGCCCGAGCAGGAACACCACCGCCGCCAGCAGCACCAGGCTGCACAGGGTGGCCAACTCCAGGAGCCGGCTCGCACGATCCAGCGCATTGCCAATCTCGGGGCGGACCTCGCCGGGTTCCTCGACGAGTAAGGACGCGCTTTCGGCCCAACGGCGAAACGCCGCCAGTGCGTCGGGTTCACCGGCCACGTAGGTATACCAGCGGCTGCGGGCGCCGGCGATCAGCAGGCCGGTGGTCTCGAGGTCGGCGCGATTCATCAGCACTTGCGGTGCCAGGGAGGAAAACCCGGCATTGCCGCGGCCCGGAGCTTCATCGGCGATGGCTGCCACCCGAAAGCGTCGCGCGCCAATCTCCAGTTCATCATCGCGGCGAATCTGCAGTGCATCCGCCAGAGCGGTGGCGATCCAGACGGATCCCGCGGGTGGGCCGCTGGATTCGGCGCCGTTGTCGGTATGCACAACACCACGCAAGGGCCACTGCGAATCCACCACCCGCAGGCCGATCAGTTCGGAGTCATCGCCGTGGAAGGCCAGCGTGGGCATGCTGATTTCCTGCGCGATCTGCAGGCCCATGTCCTGCGCGGTTCGGGAAACTTCCGGGGATGGAGCCTCGCGCTCGCGCAGCACCAGATCGCCGCCAAGCGTGCCCGCGGTTTCGGTCAGCAGCAGGGCCTCGATGCGTTCGCTCAGCGCCCCGGTGCTCGCGGCAATCGCCGTGGCCAGCACCAGGCACAGGCGGGTCAGAGTGCGCGGTGTCATGCCGGTCGCGTCTGCAATTGCCCGTCGTGCAGATGCAGCTGGCGCGAGCACCGGCTGGCCAGCGTCGGGTCATGGGTGACCAGCACCAGAGCCGTGCCGGCGTCCGCGTTCAGGCTGAACATCTGCTCGACGATGTGCGCGCCGGTGTTCTGGTCCAGATTGCCGGTCGGCTCGTCGGCCAGCACGATGGGCGGACGGTGCACGAAGGCCCGGGCCAGGGCGACACGCTGTTGCTCACCGCCGGAAAGCTGCGGCGGGCGGTGGTCCAGACGATGCCCCAGGCCCACACTGCGCAGACCGGCTTCTGCCCGGTCACGGGGCTGATCCAGGCCGGAAATTTCGGCGGCGATCCGCACGTTGTCCAGCGCCGTGAGGTTGTCCAGCAGGGCGAACGACTGGAATACAAAACCGAGGTGACGAGCGCGCAGCGCGGCGCGGCCTTCCTCGTCCAGGGTGGCCAAGGGTTGGCCGGCGAGCTGTACGCTGCCGCTGGTGGGGGTGTCAAAACCGGCCAGCAACGACAGCAGGGTGCTCTTGCCGCTGCCGGATGGCCCCAGAATCGCAACGGTTTCGCCGGCACCGATGGCCAGGTTCAGGCCCCGCAGGATGGATACGCTTTCCGTACCATGAGGGATCGTGTGAGAAAGCTCTGAGGCTGCAAGCACTATGTCGCGTTGGCTCATGGTTCTGGTTTTATTTTGCGTTGGCGCAACTGCGCAGGCGGAAACGCGCCCGGCTTTTACGGTATTGCTTCTGGGAGATTCGTTGAGCGCAGCTTACGGGATTCCCCGGGAAAGCTCGTGGCCCGAATTTCTCCGACAACGCCTGGCCGCAGAAGATTCCCCGGTTGCGCTGGTCAACGCGAGTATCAGTGGGGAAACCACCGCTGGAGGCCTGTCCCGCTTGCCGGCATTGCTGCAACAACATCAACCCCGTCTGCTGCTGCTGGAACTGGGAGCCAATGACGGGCTGCGGGGGCTGCCGCTGAAGCAGATGCGGGCCAACCTGACGGCCATGCTGGATGCCGCAAGGGCGCAAGGCGCGCAAACACTGCTGTTCGCGATGCGCATCCCGAGCAACTATGGGCCTCGCTACAGTGAGGCGTTCCAGCAAAGCTTCGTAACGCTGGCCGAGGCCCGTGAGGATGTGCACCTGCAGCCGTTCTTCCTGGCCCCCATCGCCCTCGACGAAACCGCATTCCTGGAGGACGGCATCCATCCCAGTGCGACCGCGCAACCTATGCTGCTGGAAATGGTCTGGCCGCAAGTTCGTGCGTTGTTGCCGGGTTCGCAGTCCGGTACGGCTTCCGCTCCCACCGACGGTTCGGCGGGTGGCGCGGCATCCCCGGAGGCCATGAACTTTCGGTAGGCTGACCGCGAGCCGCAGGGTCGGGAGACACAGCAGAGGCGATGTTGGCGATGAAGGACTATTCCGAGGTCAGGATTCCTGCGCTTTCCGCCGCTCTGCGAGCGGTCATCGCCGGGCTCGAAGCCCAGCGTGAAGCCGACTGCGAGCGTATCCGTCGCGTGATTCTGGAAACCGTGCCCGACTATCGCAGCGTGGTGGATCAGGGGGCCAGCCGGGAGCTGCGCGATACGGCCAACCTGAACCTGCAGCTCTGGTATCAGGCATTGCTCAGCGGGAAACCGCCGCTCGAAACCGACACCGACAGCATCCGTGAACTGTCCGCGCACCGGGTGCATCAGGGCATCTCGCTGACCGGTTTGCTGCAGGCGTATCGGGTGGGCTCCTCGGCCATCTGGGGGGTGATGCTGGACGCGGTTGCCGACCGCCCGGAGCTGCACCGCGAGCTGTTGTTCGACGTGTCTCCGTACCTGCTCGCCCACTTTGACCGCGTGGCACGGGACATCGCGTTGGCCTATTCCACCGAGCTGAACCGTACCGCCCGCTGGCGGGATCGCCTGCGGTCGGAGATCTGGAACATCGTGCGCAACCGTCCTGACGACACCGAGGGGTTTCGCCGCAATACCGAGGCGCTGGGTCTGGACCCGGCGCTGCCGTACTGCGCCGTCGCTCTGAAGCTGGCCCAGTTCCCCAGTTTGTCCGCCAGCCTGGAGCCGGTGCTGGACCAGATCATCGACGGGGCGGCCCGGATATTCGAGGTGAACCGCCGGCGCCTGTTCCGGGTGCTGCACGCCGACTGTCTGGTCTTGTTGCTGCCGCTGCCCGGGCCGGCGCGGCCGCTGGACTTCGATCATCGGTTGTTCGAACTGGCCGAGCGCGTGCGTGCGCGTACCGTGAACGTGGCCGCGGTGGGTATCGGGTTGCCGGGGGCCGGGGCCGTGGGATGGGGGGTCTCCGTGGAGCAGGCCATGAAGGCGCTGCAGCAGCCCGCGGGCCGCGGTGATACAAGGATCCACCGCTATTCCGATATCGTGCTGGATGATGCCGTGGGCCGCTCGGACAACGCGGCCCGGTTCTTTGATTCGCTGGTCGAGTGTCTGGCGCAGGAGCCGAACCTGCTGGAAACGCTGGCCGCCTATTTCGCTCATCGTCAGCACCGCAAGGCGACCGCTGCCGCATTGCATGTGCACCCGAATACGCTGGATTACCGGCTGGCGCGGGTTGAGGCAGTGCTGGGGGCCAAGCTGGATGACGCGGGCTGGGTCGCGAAGCTGCACACCGCGTTGAGCCGGGCGCAATGTTTGCCGCGTTGTGAATAGTCACAAAACATTCCTGACTCTGCACATGGGTTTGCGCGATCGCGGCCAGTAATTTGTTGACTCCCGTGGCACGGACGGCCACTACACCGAGTCAACCCCATGTCGAAAAACACGCCCGAATTCGCTTCCGAAACCTACGCCTACCCGTTGCTGATCAAGCAGCTGTGGAATGCGCCGATGATTCATTCGCCGAATCAGGAGATCGTGTATCGCGGTGATGTGCGCCTTAGCTATCGGGCCTTGCGCGAGCGGGTCGGGCGGCTGGCGCACGTGCTGGAAGGGGCCGGAGTCCAGCATGGCGACACCGTCGCCGTGATGGATTGGGACTCGCATCGCTATCTGGAGAGCTACTTCGCGATTCCGATGATGGGCGCGGTGCTGCAGACCGTGAACGTGCGGCTGTCCCCCGAGCAGGTGCTGTACACGCTGAATCATGCCGGCGCCAAAGTGGTGCTGCTGAACAGCGAGTTTCTGCCGCTGTACGAAGAAATTCGACCGCAGCTGACCAGCGTGGAGCAGGTCATCTGGATCAGCGATGACGCGATGCCCGCGCCTGTCGAGCTGGGCGTGGTCGGCAGCTACGAAGCCCTGCTGGCGGCGGCGCCCACGGCGTATGTGTTTCCCGACTTTGACGAGAACACACGTGCGACCACCTTCTACACCACCGGCACCACCGGGAACCCCAAAGGGGTGTTCTTTTCCCATCGCCAGATCGTTTTGCATTCCCTTGCCGTGATGGCCGCGATGGGGTCCAGTGCCAACGGGCAGGCCTTTCACAGCGCGGATGTCTACATGCCCATCACGCCCATGTTTCATGTGCACGCCTGGGGCATGCCCTACGTCGCCCTGATGCTGGGGGTCAAGCAGGTGTATCCGGGACGCTATGTGCCGGAGCAATTGCTGGATCTCATCGTGTCTGAAAAGGTCACCTTTTCGCACTGTGTGCCGACCATCCTGCAGATGCTGCTGGGGGCGCCGGGCGCGGATGCCGTTGATCTCAGAAGCTGGAAAGTGGTGATTGGCGGGTCGGCGTTGTCCGAAGGCCTGGCGCGCCAGGCCTTGCAGCGCGGGATTGATGTGTTCGGCGGCTATGGCATGTCGGAGACCTGCCCGGTACTCAGCCTGGCGCAGTTGCGACCCGGCCTGGGCGCGCTCGACGAGGCGGGTGAAATTCGCTACCGCTGCAAGGCGGGCACGCCGGTTCCGCTGGTGGAAATGCGGACGGTGGACCCGGATCTGCGGGATGTGCCGGCGGACGGACAAACGGCCGGTGAAGTGGTGGTGCGCGCACCCTGGCTGACACCCGGTTACTTCGGCAACCCGGAAGCGTCCGAGGATTTGTGGGCCGGGGGCTATTTGCACACGCAGGACGTCGGTATCGTCGAAAACGGCTATCTGAAGATCACCGACCGGATCAAGGATGTGATCAAAACCGGCGGCGAGTGGGTGTCGTCCCTGGAAATCGAAGACCTGCTCTCCAAACACGCCGCCGTGGGTGAGGCGGCGGTGATCGGTGTGCGGGACGACAAATGGGGCGAACGTCCGCTGGCGCTGGTTGCTGCACGCCCGGGGCACGCCGAAGACGCCGACGACCTCAAAAATCACCTTCAGGGCTTTGCCACCCAGGGCGCCATTTCACGCTACGCGGTGCCCGACCAGATTCTGTTTGTCGACAGCATCCCCAAAACCAGCGTCGGCAAGATCAACAAGAAGGTCCTGCGCGACCAGTACGGGAGTTGAGCCATGGCACTCGAAAACTACCGCTTCGACACTGTCACCGAGTGGGCCGGCAAGGAATTCGGCACCAGTGACTGGGTGACCATCACCCAGGAACACATCAACGGGTTTGCCGACGCGACCGGCGACCACCAGTGGATACATGTGGACCCCGAGCGCTGCGCGCAGGAAAGCCCTTTTGGTGCGCCCATTGCGCACGGCTTTCTCACCCTGTCGCTGCTCGCGAAGCTGCTGATGGACGTGGGGTTGATACCGCCCGATGCGAGCCGGGCCATCAATGCCGGCGTCAACAACGTGCGTTTCCGCACGCCGGTCAAGGTGGGTCAGCAGGTGCGTGCCCAGGTCCGGATCGGTGAGGTGCAGCTCAAGGGCACGGGGCGGATCGTCGCGGTGACCCACTGCGTGCTCGAAATTGCCGGGGAGATAGATCCGGCGTTGACCGGTGACATCACCGTCATGTTGTTCAAATAGAGGCGAGAGTCATGTCAGACCCATCAACACGCATCGCCGCACACAGTGCGGACGTGATTCTTGGCCCCAACCCGATCGTGGGTTTCCGCGCCCGGGATGTCCTCCGCGAAGGGGCGCGTGCCGTCGGGCTCGCCTTGCGCCAGCCCAAATTGACCGCCGCCGTCGCTCGCGAGATCGGTGGCGAATGGTGGAAGGTCGCGCGCGGGGAATCCGAGTTGGCGCCGGCCCCGAAAGACCGTCGTTTTGCCGACGCGGAATGGATGGACAATCCCCGCTACCGGGTCTGGTTGCAGGCCTACCTGGCGTGGGTCGGAGGCGTGCACGAGTGGATTGACGGGCAGCCGGATATTAGCAAGTACAGCCGTGCGCGTCTGGAGTTTCTCTCCAGCCTGCTGAACGATGCTATCGCGCCGTCGAATTTTCCCTGGCAACCGGTGGCCCTGCGCAAGTTTCAGGAAACCGGTGGTGCCAGTGCGCGCGCCGGACTGCGGAACCTGTGGCGCGATATTCGGGAGAACCGCGGTCTGCCGGCGCAGGTGGATACCAGCAAATTCAAGGTGGGCGAGAACGTGGCCTGCACCGCGGGTGCCGTCGTGATGCGCTCGGAGGTGCTCGAACTGCTGCATTACACGCCAACCCGCAAGCAGGCCCATGCCATTCCGTTGCTGATCGTTCCGCCGCAAATCAACAAGTACTACGTATTCGATCTGAGCCCGGAAAAAAGCGTGGTCAAAGGCCTGCTGGACGCCGGGTTTCAGGTGTTCGTCGTGAGCTGGCGCAATCCCAAGGCCGAGCATGCCAACTGGGGGCTGGCGGAGTACGCCGCCGGAATTGAACTGGCGGTGTCGGTGGCCTGCAGCATCACCCGGCAGAAAAAGGTCAACCTGCTTGGCGCCTGCGCGGGCGGCATCACGCTGGCCTCGTTTGCCGCGGCCCGACTGGCCGTCGGCGACACCCGCATCAACAGCATGACGTTGCTGGTCAACGTGCTGGATACCGACGCGCTGGGTGATACCGCGCTGGGGATATTCACCAGTCCGCGAGCCGTGGAAGGGGCCAAACGCTACTCCCAATCCAAGGGGTATCTGGATGGCAAGGACATGGCGACCGCCTTTGCCTGGTTGCGCCCCAACGATTTGATCTGGAATTACTGGGTCAACAATATTCTGCTGGGCAACAAGCCGCCCGCTTTTGACGTGCTGTACTGGAACGGGGATGGCACGCGATTGCCCGCCCGTTTGCATCAGGAATTTCTGGATATCTACAAGAACAACGCGCTGACCAAACCGGGCGCCCTGCGGCTGCAAGGCGTGCCGGTGGATCTGGGCAAGATCGAGTGCGATAACTACATCGTGTCCGGCATCACCGATCACATCACGCCGTGGAAGGCCTGCTACCGCAGTACCCAGTTGCTCAGCGGTAACAGCACCTTTGTGCTGTCCCGCAGTGGTCATGTGCAGAGCATCCTGAACCCTCCGGGGAACCCGAAATCCGAATTCTGGGCCGGGTCAGAAACCGGCCCCAGCCCGGAGGAATGGGAAAAAACCTGCGAGCACCACGACGGCAGCTGGTGGCCGCACTGGCACCAGTGGCTGGCCAGACGTTCGGGGCGCAAAGTCGCCGTAGAGGCGCAGGTTGGCAGTGCGGATTACCCTGCCCAGGACGCAGCGCCTGGCACCTATGTCCGCGGTTGAGCGTGACGGGCTGCACCGGGTGTCCCCCACCCGGCGTGCCCGCTTGCTGGCGGCCCAGCAGGCCGCGGGGGTTGAGGTTCGGCATGCGACGGTGGGCGGGAAATACCTGCGCTACGCGATCAAGCCCGGAGTGGGGGAACCGCTGCTGCTGTGCAACGGGATCGGCGCCAACCTGGAGCTGACCTTCCCGCTGCTGAAGGCACTGGGCGCGCGGCCGGTGCTGGTGTTTGATGTCCCCGGCGCCGGGGGCTCGGAATCGATGCACTTCTGGCCCAGCCTGCGTCGCTATTCCCGCTTCGCCGTGGGCGTGCTGGAGCATGCCGGTTTTCGCGGGGATTTTGCCGTGGCGGGAGTGTCCTGGGGTGGAGGGCTGGCGCAGCAGATTGCCCGGGATCACGGTTTGCGGGTGACGCACCTGGTATTGATGGCGACCAGCCCGGGCATGGTCATGTTTCCCGGCAAGCTTTTGGCATTGACGCGAATGACCACGCCGCGGAGGTATCTCTCACGGGGGTACATGGCCAAGCATGCCCCCACGATTTACGGCGGCGAGATGCGCAACAACCCGCACAACGCGGTGGATCACGCGCGGCTGGTGATGCCACCGAGCGGGCTGGCGTATGTGCAGCAAATCCTGGCCATGTACGGTTTCAGCAGCTTGCCCTGGTTGCATCGGCTGCGATGTCCGACGCTGATCATCAGCGGGGATGACGATCCGCTGATCCGGGTGGCCAACGCCCGCGTGCTGGCACATCTGGTGCCGAATTCGCACCTGCATATCGTCAAAGGGGGCGGGCATTTGTTCATGACCATGCGGGCCGCCGAAACGGCGGCGTTGATCGATGAATGGATCGGTCCCGGCTAGGGGAGCACTGGTTTATTCGCTGCGCTCGTGATCTGCACCACCGGCGGTTTCAGGAGGCGCGTAGCGACTGCCGGTAATCCTTGGGGGTTTGCCCGAACCAGCGCTTGAATGCGCGCCGAAAACTCGCGCTGTCGTGGTAGTTCAGAATTTCGGCGATGGCTTCCACCGAGAGGCTGGATTCGCTGAGATACGATTGCGCGATGCTGCCGAGCACCTCGTCCCTGAGCTGCCGGAAGCTGTTGCCCTCGCGCTTCAGGCGTCGAGCCATGGTGCGTTTGGTGATGAACAGTTGCGCGGCGGCTTCCTCCTCACCCAGACGGCCGATCGGGCTGGACAGCAGCACGGACCGTACGCGGTCGCTGAACCGGTTGCTGTTGGCGTTGAGTTCGTTCAGCAGGGCCTGACAGCGGTTCAGCGCCAGCTCGTAATTCTGGTGATCGGCAAATGCATTCTTGGTGGCGGCGAGAGCCAGTGGCAGCGTGATCCGGTTGGCCGGGGCGGAATAGACGATGGGCGCCTGGATGAATTCGCGATAGCGTGCGGCGTACGCTGGCTCCGGAAAGGTGAATTCCACGGTCCCGGTGGTCAGCGGTTCGCCCAGCACGAACTGGATGACTTGCAGCACGATCACCGTGCTGGCTTCAAGCGCGCATCGCGCCGCGTCCGGGCTGTTGTCGATGTGGATGTTCAGGTCACACACCAGGGCGTCGCCGGACTCATGCACCGGGTACTGCACAAAGCTGACCCGTGAGGGTGCGTACTTGCCGAAGGCCTCCAGCGCCGAGCGCAGGTCGGGGCTGGCCATGGCCAGAAAACCCAGATATCCGTGGGTTCCCGGGCTCAGGGCACGGCCGATATCCAGCCCGATGGCGGGCTTGTCCGCCAGATGAACGGCGTTGGACAAGGCATTGATCAACTGGGTGGGGGTGTGCAGCCCGTCCGGACTCGGCGCCAGCGTGCCAGGGCTGCCCATGTCGCCAAGCAGGCTGTCGATTTCCTGCTCGGGAACGCCGACCTCACGGGCGACGGTCAAGCAATAACTCACCGGAATCGTCGGTGTTTCCTGGTTTTCGGTGTGCATGAGTGTGTCTCCCACTCGCCCGGATGCTGTCTTTTTATGACCCCCCGATTGTCACATGGCGTCCTGTTGTTGTCACTGGCCGGGGGGTGTAATGCCTCCACGCCTGCTTTTACGCAGACTCAAACAGCATTAAGGAGGAGACCCCCTTGATCAAAGTCACAATGATTTCTCACGACGGTGAGCGTTTCGAACTGGATGCCGAGCCCGGTATCAGCCTGATGGAAGCCGCCGTCAACAACGCGGTTCCTGGCATCGATGGCGACTGCGGCGGGGAATGCGCCTGCGGAACCTGTCATATCAAGGTCGCCGCCGAGTGGCGCGAGAAAACCGGCGCACCGGGCGACGACGAGAGCGCGATGCTTTCCATGACGCCGGAACAGGGCGAGAACTCGCGACTGGCTTGCCAGATCAGCCTCGACGAGAGCCTGAACGGTCTGGTTGTGGAAATGCCCGAATTCCAGATGTGAGCCCCCCAGGAGACATGACAATGAGCTTTACTCCCACTTCGGCTTTGCCGGAAATTCCCGATCCCTATTCGGTCCCGCTGGACACCATTGATGTCAGCGACCCCCGGCTGTTTGCGACCCAAACCTGGCACCGCTTCGCCAAACGGATCCGCGAGGAGGATCCGGTGCATTTCCTCAGGGAAAGCCCGTTCGGTCCGTTCTGGTCCATCACCCGGTTCGAGGACATCAAATTCGTTGACAGCAACCACGAGCTGTTCTCATCGGAACCCTTCATCGTGATCGGCGATCCCGGCGAAGATCTGCCGCTGGACATGTTTATCGCCATGGATCCGCCCAAGCACGACGTTCAGCGGAATGCCGTGCAGCCGGTCGTCGCACCCAAGAATCTTGCCGAGATGGAAGGGCTGATCCGTCAGCGCATCGCCGATATCCTCGACGGCCTGCCGACCGGCGAGGTCATCGACTGGGTGAGTGCGGTGTCGGTCGAATTGACCAGCATGACCCTGGCGACGATTCTTGATTTTCCGCTCGAAGACCGCGCCAAACTTCCGTACTGGTCGGATCTGGCCGCCGGCACCGAAGAGATTTCGGGTGGGAACGTGGACCCGCAGGAACGGATCGAAGCGTTGCAGGAGATGGCGGCCACTTTCGGGGCGTTGTGGCAGGACAAAGTCGCCCGTCTGGAAGCCGGCGAGGAACTGGGCTTCGACCTGATCAGTTTGCTGGTCAAGGACCCGGAAACCCGGGACATGGTGACGCGGCCCACGGAGTTCATGGGCAACCTGCTGCTGTTGATCGTGGGCGGCAACGACACCACCCGGAATTCGATCAGCGCCAGTGTGCTGGGCTTCAACAAGTTCCCCGAAGAATTTGCCAAGCTCAAAGCCAACCCCAAGCTGATTCCGAGCATGGTCTCGGAAGTGATCCGCTGGCAGACGCCGCTGTCGCATATGCGCCGTATCGCGACGCAGGATGTGGAACTGAACGGCAAGACCATTCGCAAAGGCGACAAGGTGGTGATGTGGTACGCCTCGGGCAACCGCGATGAAGAGGTAATCGAGCGGCCGAATGAGCTCATCATCGACCGGCCCAAGGTGCGCCAGCATCTGTCCTTTGGTTTCGGGATCCACCGGTGCATGGGGAACCGTCTGGGCGAAATGCAGTTGCGTCTGGTCTGGGAAGAAATCCTCAAGCGCTTCGACAAGATCGAGGTAGTCGGCGAGGACCAGCGCCTGCATTCCAACTTCGTCAACGGCATCACCTCACTGCCCGTACGCATCCTCCCCAAAGTCTCGGTCTGAAGAAGGCTGCGGCTTAGCGTGTCCGCCCGTGGTTGTCTCCAATGGCCACGGGCGTTTTTTTAACCCCACGGAGGGGAAAACATGAGCACGAAGGCGAACCACGTGGTCATCATCGGCGGGGGCCAGGCGGCCATGAGCGTGGCGACCGAGTTGCGTCGCCTGAAGCATGGGGCCCGCATCACGATCCTGGCCGACGAACCCTATCTGCCCTATCGCCGGCCCCCACTGTCCAAGGGATTTCTGCTGGGAGAACTCAGCGAAGAACGGCTGATTCTGCGTCCGGCCGCCGCGCTGCAACAGGCGGAGATTGATTGCCGTACCGGTTGCGCCGCCACGGCCATCGACCGCATGAGCAAAACGGTGACCCTGGCCGATGGCAGCAGGTTGCCCTACACCGAACTGGTGTTGGCAACCGGTGGTCGTGCGCGCGAGTTGCCGCTGTCCGGTGGACAGGCGCCGAATGTGCTGACCCTGCGTGGAATCGACGACGTCAAGCGTTTGCAGGGGTTGTGTGAACGCGGCCGCAAAGTCGCCATCGTGGGGGGCGGGTATATCGGCCTGGAGTTGGCAGCGGTACTCGCCCAGCGGGGGCTGGAAACCACGGTGATCGAAGCCATGCCGCGCTTGCTGCAGCGTGCTGCATCACCGCGGATCTCGCGCTATGTCGAGCGTTTGCATCGCGAGCACGGGGTCACCGTGCATACCGGCGCGCAGGTGGAGGCTCTGGAAGGTGCGCCTGAGGTCACGGCCGTTCGGCTGGCCAACGGCGACCGGGTGCCGGTGGATTTTGTTGTTGTCGGCGTCGGGCTGATTCCCGGCGTGGAACTGGCCGAGGCCGCCGGTTTGGCGGTGGACAACGGGATCGTGGTGGACAGCCATTGCCGTACCAGCGACCCGGCGGTGTACGCGGTTGGCGATTGCAGCAATCACCCCAGCGCACGCTATGGCCAGCGCTTGCGCCTGGAGTCGGTGCAGAACGCGCAGGATCAAGGCCGGGTTGCGGCGAGAAACATCGCGGGCGAGCCCACGCCCTACGACAGCCTGCCCTGGTTCTGGTCGGATCAGTACGACGTGAAGCTGCAGATGGCGGGCTTGCGGGTCGGTGAGTGTGTTGAGGTTGTTCGCGGTGACAGCGAGACCGGGCACAGCTTTTCCGTGTTTTACCTGCAGGGTGATGTCCTCGTAGCCGCGGACAGCATCAATCGGCCGGCGGACTTTGTGGCCGCGCGCAAGCTGATCGAGGCCGCCACTCCGGTGGACACGATGCTGCTGGCGGACCCTGACCGGCCGCTGGTGGATTTGATGCGCTGACATGAAACGAATAAATGCGTACTGAAAGTCCGCACTACGTAATATAATTCACGTTTCATAACCTCTCCCGCTTGCGACGCGACGCCCGAACCTGGGGTCGGCGGTCAGGGGGTGAGGGTTCATCAGGGAGACATTCACGGTGACATTTTCGTCATTCAAAACGTGGGCCTATACGGCCCTGGGCGCGGCCACACTGAGCGTGGGATTCAGCACACCGGCTTTCGCCAGCCTGGGGTTGTTCGAGCATGGCTCGGGGATTCAGTCACAAGCCTTGGGTGGCGTGGTTTACGGGGCGGCTTTCGAAACCACGACCATTGGCATGAACCCGGCCAACCTCGCCGCCTTTGCGCCACGGTACGATCTGGGCGTTGACGTGATGCGTCCGCGGGCGACCGGCTACGTCAAGGGCAACGCCGCCGGGCCGGACAGCGACCACGACACGGATCGCGGCACCTATTTGTATGTCCCGCAGGGCGGGATCTCCTGGGAGCTGAGCCCGGGTTTGCGCATGGGCGTGACCTTGCAAAGCGCCGGCATTGGCCCGGAATACGCCGACAGCCCCTATCAGCGTTTCGGCGGGGCGGAGGAATCCACCCTGCAGTTCACTTCATCCGCATTGTCGGCGGCCATGAGTGTGGCCCTGAGCCCCCAGCAGAGCCTGGGTGTGGCGCTGAATGTTGGATATCAGGTGCTGGAAATTGAAGGTGTCGAGTTCCTCGGTGCGCTGTCGCAGGACCCGGACAAGGTGTCGGACAACGGCAAGGATGGCGCCTTCAACGTGGGCTTCAGCCTGGGCTGGCGGGCTCGATATGCCAATGGTTTGACCTTGGGCGCCGGTTACAAGTCCAAGAGCTGGGCGCAGCGGCACACCCGCTATGCGGGTTTGCTGGCGGACGGCGGTCGATTGGAACTGCCGGCAATCTGGGGTGCGGGTGTGGCGTACCAGCTCACGCCCTCCATCCAGGTGGCTGCGGACTACCAGCGCTATGAATTCGAGGCGGAATCTTCCTTCGGCAATCGATTGAGCGCGCTCAATCAGGGCAAACCGCTGGGCAGTGAGCAGGGGCCGGGTTTCGGCTACCGTGATCTGAACGCCTACAAGCTGGGGGTGAACTGGCAGGCCTTGCCGCAGACCTCCCTCAAGGCCGGGTATATCGCGGCGAACCAGATGATGAGCAAGTCCGAAACCTTGTTCGGCATGCTGGGCCCGGTGCCGACCACCACGCACTACACCGTGGGCTTCTCCAGCAATCTGGGCGGCTATGAACTCAGTGGCATGGTTGCGCACGCACCCTGCCAGACCGTGCGCGGGAAGAACTCCATCCCCGCAGCATTTGGCGGCGGGGAAGTGAACGTGAGCTATCGCATGTGGGCGTTTGGCCTGACAATCGGCCACCCGCTGTAAAGACCGGGCGAGGCCCCGCGCTGGCGGGGCCTCAGACCTGTTCGGAGAAGCTCACATACCAGTCGATGGCCGGCGGGTTCATCATGGCATCGCGACTGGCGGCTTTTTCCAGTGGCGTGCCCACCAGAATCTTGCGCACCGGCACTTCCATCTTCTTCCCCGTCAGCGTGTAGGGCACGGCCGGAACATGGTGGATTTCGTCCGGTACATGGCGCGGGCTGCACTCGGCGCGCAACTGTTGGGCGATGCGATGACGTAGCTCGTCATCCAGCGCAACGCCGTCGATCAGCGTGACAAACATCGGCATGTACTGGCGCCCACCCGGCAGGTCGCAGCACACCACCAGGCTGTCGGCGATTTCCGGCAGTTTCTCCACGCTGCGGTAGATTTCCGCCGTGCCGATGCGCACCCCATGGCGGTTCAGCGTGGAGTCGGAGCGGCCGTAGATATAGCACCCACCCCGGTGGTTGATCTTGATGAAATCGCCGTGCTTCCACACCCCGGGGAAGTCCTCGAAATAGGACTCGTGGTAACGCCGCCCGCCCTCGTCACCCCAGAAATAAATCGGCATGGACGGGAAGGCGCGGGTCACCACCAGTTCGCCGACCTCGTCGACGATGGGTTCGCCGGCATCGCTCCAGGCCTCGACGGCCATGCCCAGCATGCGTGTCTGGATCTCGCCGGCATAGACCGGCAGCGTGGGGGCCGCGCCCACAAATCCGCTGGCGATTTCGGTGCCGCCGGATTGCGACGTCAGCCACAGATCGCTTTTGACGCAGCGGTAGAACCAGGCGAAGGTCTCCGGGGTGCTGGGCGCCCCCGAGACCACGATGGACTCCAGTGCGGAGAGGTCGTGGGTCTTGCCCGGTTCCAGGCCGGCCTTTTCCATCATCTGCACATACATCGGGCTGGCGCCGAAGCAGGTTGCCCGGGTGCGGGCCGCCAGGTCCCAGAGCAGGTCCGGGCTGGGGTAGGCGGGGTTGCCGTCATACAGCACCACGGCGCCGCCGTTGAGCAGGGCCGAGAGCAGAATGTTCCACATCACCCAGCCGGTGGTGCTGTAGAAAAACATCACCGAGCTGTCGGTGATGTTGATGTGGAAATGTGTCAGCTTGAGGTGCTCCAGCAGCACCCCGCCGTGGCCGTGGACGATGGCTTTGGGTACGCCGGTGGTGCCGGAACTGAACAGCACCCAGAGCGGGTGATCGGTATCGACGCGGGTGTACTGAAAATCGTCGCGTGCGACCTCCGGCCCGGTGAACAGGCTGTCCCAGGTTCGGGCATGGGGCAGGTCGGGGGCGTCGCTGCCGGGTGTCAGGTAGGGCAACCAGATCACCGTTTCCACGGTGTCCAGGGCATCCACGATGCGTCGGGTTTCGGCTTCGCGTGGATAGGCTTTGCCGGCAAAGGAGTAGCCGTCTGCGGCGAATAACCACTTGGGTTGAATCTGGGTGAAGCGGTCGATCACAGTGTTCACCCCGAACTCGGGCGCGGCCGAAGACCACACGGCCCCGCAGGCCACGGTGGCCAGCATGGCCACAGCCGTTTCCGGCACATTCGGCATGTACGAGACGACCCGGTCACCGGGCTGCAGACCCATCTCGCGCATGCGCGTGGCCAGCTTGCGTACCTGGCCACCGAGTTCCGCCCAGCTCATCTGCGCCAGCGGACGGTTTTCACTGAGATGGTGAAACACCGTGGCTTCCGGCATGCGGGCTTCGGCGCGCAGCATGTGCTCGGCGTAATTCAGGCGGGCGCCGTCAAACCAGCGTGCCCCGGGCATTTTGCGGTCGTCATCCACGGCGGCGGTGTATGCACCGTCGGCCTGGATATCGAAGTACTGCCACAGTGCGTCCCAGAAGCCGTTGATGTCGGTAACCGACCAATCCCAGAGCGCGTGGTAATCCGGAAAATCCTTGTCACGGTGCGTTTTCAGCCAGTGCAGGAATCGGGTGACATTGCTTTTACGGGCGAATTCGGCGCTGGGTTCCCACAGCTTTTCGCCCTCGACGACAGAACGGGGTTCGGGATTCACGGTTTGCGAAGCTCCTCTAATCGGGCGAGCACGCCCTCCGGTTCGGCATCGACCGGAATGGTCCAGGCGCGCAGAGCGGTATCGGTGCGGCCCCAGACAAAGGTGGGCAATGCGCCCACCGGGCCGCTGGCCACGGCAAAGTCCACACCCGGTGGCGTGGCGTCGCTGGTGCCTTGCAACACCACGCCGGTCAACCAGCGGTAGTGCTGGGCGACGTTGGTTACCGGGCGGAATGCGATGGTGGCGGCATCGGGGAGGTCGGCGTCCTGCTCATCCGCGATCAGCGCCATGCCGGCAAGACCGCTGTCCGCCAGCTCACGCAGAAAATCCGCCACGTAAGCTGCCGCGTCTTCGAAGTCCTCGGGTTCGAAGACGTCTTCCATCGAACCGCCATGCGCCGTTTCGTACGCACAGCGGGTCAGGGCGCCGGGTGTGGGCAGGGTCAGAACCACCGGATGCCCGCCCGCGGTACGGCAGACGCCGGTGCAAAGCGCACGGGTCAGGCCACGCAGCCGCTCATCCGCGAGCAAGGTGCGCACGGGAAACAGCGCCCGGCTGCGTGCGCGCATGGCGTCCTTGAGTTCGGGCCGGGCCGCCAGCACGTGCGGGATCAGACTGGTCAGCGGAACGCTGAGGATATCGGGGCGTAACAGCCCGCTCAGCTTGCCGTACCAGGCCAGCGCCGCGGTCGTATCCGACCACGGCACCGACCCCTGACTGAGCAGACGCTCAGCGTATGCGGTGGCGTCCAGCCACAGCGCGGGGGAGGGGCTTTGTAGCACTTGCTCCAGTGAGGCCATGGACGATCAGCCCTTTACTTCCTGCGCGGCCAGGGCGGCTTTGAGCGCGGCCACTTCCCCCTGCAATTGCATCAGTTGCAGGTCCTTGGGATCGAGCATGAACATGCCCTGCATCTGATCGGCCGGCATCTTCACCCGTTGGCCGTAGTTGACCCCGTAAATCTCCTTGGGGTCGTTCCAGCAACCGGCGTAGGGCAGGTCTTCCGGCGGCTCTTCGCGGACCCATTCCTTGCAGAATTCGTCGAAGGGTTTGCCACGGGCGATGCGGGCTGCGCGTTCGTCGGCGCGAAGTTTCTGGGTGGCGTCCTCATCCACGATCAGGTTCTTCTCGTCGAAGACCACCTTGTAGATGTTGCGACCGATGTCCGCGGACAGCAGATCTTCATTGATGTCCTTCATGACCGCTGCCGGGTCGCGTTCCAGAACGTCGCCATAACCGCCGCCCGAGCCCTGGCAGATCATGTACATCTCGCCTTCGTTGCAGATCTCGAAGGTCATGCCCATGTCGTTGCTGCTGTAAACACCGCCGGCGATGGGTTGTTCGTTCATCAGGCGGACGATGTCGAATTCGTCGACCACCCGCGGGTTTTGGTCCAGCTCCTTGAACACGTTGATGTTCTTGATCTTGAGCAGCTGGTAGGCCGGGCAGGAATAGCCGCCAAACAGGCCTTGCGCGGAGGAAAACTTCGAGCCTTCGCAGCCGGTCATGAAGCCCCACATCAGCGAATCGCGCGCGGTGGCGATCTGCTCGTAGCCCATGCCGCCGCGGTATTTGCCGAAACCGACGCGGTCTTTGGCCAGGCGTTGCGCACCCAGACGCACGATGGGGGTGTCTTCCTCGTTGATCTCGTGCTCGCCGGAGTCGCACATGAAGCCGAATACCGGGGCGACGGAGTGTTCGCCATCGGCATTGGAACGCGCCCCCTGGCCGTTGCCGTTGATGTCGCCGCAGAAGTTGCCGACCACGTCGCCGTGCTGGGTCAGGCCGCCGTAAATGAAGGTGGCCGCCTGGTCGTATTGCGAGGCAATGTGCGCCGAATACTTGTGCGGCACCGAATAGGTGAACTTGTTCATCGGGATGGTCCAGGCCACGCAGGCCTTGAACAGCGGCATCAGGCTCATCGCCTGGGGCATTTCACCGTCGGCATCGATGATGGAGTTGCGGTCGGAGATGACCTCGATCGGCGACAGCACCGCCATCGTGTGTGGCAGATCGGGCCAGATGTTCTGCAGCAAACCGGTGACCAGTGCGGCCTTGAACGAGGCGATGTTGGTATTCACCGAGCGATTCATGAACTGCGGCGCGGTGCCGCGGAAGTCCATGATCAGCCGGTCGCCCTTGACCGTAATCGCCAGGCGGATTTTCTGCATGATGTTTTCACGCAGGCTGGAGTCCATGAACTGCTCGACCCGGGTGGTGCCGTCGGGCAGCTCGGCGATCCGCCGGCGCATTTCGGTCTCGGTGTCTTCCAGGTGCATGCGCAGCGTGCCGATCAGCTTGTCCACGCCGAACTGGTCGAGGATGGCGATGATGCGTTCGCGCAAGCGCAACACGGCATGCAGCTTGACCTTCATGTCTTCGAGCTGCAGCTTGGGGTCGCGCACCGAGTTCTGCAGGAAGGTCAAAAGGTCGCGCTTGATCTGGAAATTTTCCACGACCTTGAACGGCGACATCTTCAGGCCTTCGTCGTACTTGCTTTCGGCCTTGGCCGGCATGCCGCCCGGTTCACAGGCGCCGTTCTCGCCCTCGTGAATCGTCGATGAGATCCAGCACACCAGTTCGCCGTGGTAGTACAGCGGCATCATCATCGACTGGTCGGTGTTGTGGATGCCGCCGTAGCGGGCGTCGTTGTGGATGAAGCCGTCGCCGTCCTTGAGCCCCACGGTGGGGTCGTTGGCGAAGTGCTTCATGATGAATTTGATCGGGTAGAAGCAGCAGGCGGCGAAGGCAATGATGCCGTGCGGGGCGATCATCGACAGGTTGCCGTTGGCCGTGTACACGCCCGTGACCAGGTCACCCCATTTGGCGCCCGGTGCGGCCCCCATCTGGTTGACCATCTGAAAGGCTTCGGAGAGCGCGGAATTGATCAGGCCACGGATGTGGTTGACCTCGTGCACATCCAGGCCCTGTTCCATCACCCCGGCTTCGCGTGCGGTGCGTGGGCCGATGGTGTGGTCACGCATGATCTCCTGGTCGGGGGCCAGCCAGAGCTTGTTGTCATCCAGAAACTGGTTGATGAGGGCCTGGTCTTCGGCGCTGATTTGTTCGGTCATGTCGGTAATCTCCTTAGTGGGCCGAAGCGGTGCGGGTGAACCAGACGGCGCCCTGGGCTGCCGCCTGGTAACGCCAGCCCGGCTCTACCAGATAGGTGGTCGCACGCGTGGTCACGATGGCGGGGCCGTCGATGACGGTGCCTTCGGCGAGGGCGCTTTCGTCGTAGATCGGGGTGTCCTGCGCTTCGTCGATGTCGACGAAGTGACAGGTGCGCCGGGCGACCGGATCCGGCCGCTGGGCGGCGCCGTCCCGCGGCAGGATGTCGCGGAAGCGCACCGTCTCCTGCTCCACGTAAGAGCAGACGCGGATGGTGTTGATCCGGACGCCGGCTTCCGGGGCCTGGCTGCCCTGGCCGTAACGTTCGCCGTAACGGGTGTGGAACTCGTTGATCAGTTGCAGCACGTCGGATTGGGTCTTGACCCGGGTCTTGTCGGTGACCACTGCCGTCTGCACCCGCTGGTTGCCGTAACGCATGTCCAGCTCCAGCCGGTAGCGAATGGCCGATTCCTCCATGCCCTGGCGAATCAGGTCGGAGCGCCCGCGGGCTTCCAACTCCTCCACGATCGCATTGAAACGGTCGTAGTCGTTGAAGAAGGACTTGGTGTTGGCATCGAACAAGGTGGTCCAGGTGCTCATCTCATGAATGTGCATCTGGTTCATGTTCCCGGCGCCGCAGGCCGAGAACACCGCCGAAAAGGGTGGGGCCAGAATACGTTCCGCACCCAGCGCGCGGGCGATTCCGCAGGCATGCAAGGGGCCGTTGCCGCCGTAGGCCAGGATGGTGAAATCCTTGGGCTCGTAACCCCGGGTTCGCAGCTCGGTGGCGATGCCGTTGGCCATGTTGGCGTCAACCGTTTTCTTGATCAGCTTGCAGGTGGCGGTGAGGTCCATGTCCAGCTCATCGCACAACGCGTCTTCGATGGCGCGGCGCGCGCGGCGGGGGTTCAGCGGGATGTGGCCATTGGCGTAATTTTCGGGGTCCAGATAGCCCAGCAGCAGATCGGCATCGGTGACCGTGGGGTTCAGGCCGCCCTTGTCGTAGCAGGCCGGCCCCGGGTCCGAGCCCGCGCTGGCGGGGCCGATTTTGACCGTACTGAACATGCGGTCATAGCTGCAGATCGAGCCGCCGCCCGCGCCCAGCGTGACCAGGTGCACCATCGGGATGGAAACCAGCCAGCGGTCGATGACCGGGTTGAAGTCGTAATACTTGACGCCGCCCTGGACCACCAGGCCGATATCGAAGCTGGTGCCGCCCATGTCGGTGGCGACCACGTTGCCGAGCTCGGCTTCCAGCGCCAGATGGTCGCTGGCGGCGATCCCCGACACCGGTCCGGAGTGCACGGTTTGCAGCGCATCCGTGGAATTGAGCTGGGCCATGCCGCCGGAGTTGTGGTTGACCAGCATCGGTCGGGTATAGCCCTTGCCGCGCAGGTTTTGCTCCAGCGTACCGAGGCCGTGGTACATCGTCTGGTGCAGGAAGGCGTCCATGATGGTGGACATGCCGCGGGCGTATTCGCCTTTGCGGCCCGCCACCTGATGCGACAGCAACATCGGGATGGAACCCAGCAGGTGCGCCGGGTATTCATCGAGGAAAATTTCCCGCACCCGCAATTCGTGCTCGGGGTTGACGACGCTGTTGGTGAACAGCACCACCAGCGCCTGGGCGCCGGCGTCGATCAGCTCCCGGATGCGCAGACGGACGTCGTCCTCGTCCAGCCGGATGAAGATTTGCCCTTTGTAATCCACCCGTTCGCGCACTTCGCGAATCATCGGGATCGGCACCAGGGGTTCCGGGCGCTTGGCATTGGGAATGTCCATCTGCTCTTCTTCGGACAGCCCCTCGCCATAGCCGCGCGCCCGCGACAGGGGAATGGTGCTCTTGAACCCGGTGGTCACCAGCAGACCGATGCGTGGCCCCTTGCGCTCGATCAGCGCGTTGGTGCCCAGCGTGGTGGCATAGCGCACCGAGTCGACGCGGCCGAGCAGGTCGTTGACCTGGATGCCCAGTTCTTCGCAGGCGATGGCCAAGGATTCGTTGAAGCCCAGGGCCAGATTGTTGTGGGTGGTGAGGGCCTTGCCCTGTACGTTGCGGCCCTCATAGGCTACGAAGCAGTCGGTGAAGGTGCCACCGATATCCACGGATACGCGTTCCATAGGGTGTCCTCCTTCAGCCGTGGTGATGATGGGGTTGCGGGCGGGTGTACGGGCCGGGTTCCATTGCGGTCACTTCCTCCCGTCCTTCCCACTGCTTTTTCAGCGCGTCGATATCGAGCTCGATGTCATGCAGCGGCGGGTGCCCCGGCGGCACGTATTCCACCTCGGCCATGGTTCCGCAATGCGGGCAGTAGTACTCGAGGATCCGGCACCAGTTCGGGTCGGGAGAGTAGGTGCGCTCGTACTTGCTGGTATCCAGCAGGGGCGGATGAATCTCTCGCGGGTCGCGGTCGTAAACCAGCAGCCCGCGTTTGTAGTTGTCGCGGGCGGAAACCAGCGTGTTTTCACAGCGACGGCATTCCCACATCTCGTTGTCCAGATTGATGCGGAGGTATTCGGTAATCAGCACTCTCATGGGAGTCTCCTCAAGCGGCCGTGCGCGTCAGGCGGATGTCGCCTGCGGCGTTGATGACAAAGCGCCAGCCGGCGTCGATACGGGCGGTGAAAAAGTCTTCTTCGAGGACCGCGGGGCCATCCGCGGTGGAGCCATCCGGAAGGTCGCCGACGCGGAACAGCGGCAACGATTGCTGCGCACCGGCAACGATCACCTCGCGCTCGGCGCTGGGTTTGGCCGCAACATCGCGTTCGAACTGGGCGTGCATCAGGGCATGCGAGATCACCCGGGTGACCCGCAGGCGCACACTCAGGCTGGCGTCGTCGGGCACCTCGGGCAGGCCGTCGCCATCCAGCTCGATGTCCACCTCGCCAGCAGCTGAGGACACGGCCAGTATCCAGCTCTGCTGGCAGTCTTCCAGTGCAAACCCTTCGGCGAAAATGCCGCGCCGAGCCTGTTCCAGCAATTCGGCCTGCACGGACTCGAGATCTGCCAGCGCCGTTAGCGGCAGCTCGTATTGGTGTCCGATGTCGGAAAAGCCGATGCCATAAGCGGAAAACACCGCGGCCAGCCCGGGGATCAGCACCGTGCTGATGCCGGCGGCTTCGGCGATTTTGCAGATCAGCATCGGCCCGCCACCACCGAAGGCCGCCAGCGCGGTGTTGGCGTCGATGGCGCCGGTGTTGCGAATGCCGGCGGCGACCTTCTCCACCCAGGCGGCTTCCATCCGCGCCGCGGCTTCGTCCACGCTGATGCCCAGGGGGTCGCCGACATTGTTGGCGATGGCCTTGCGGGCCCGCTCCACATCCAGTTGCATCTCGCCGCCGAAGTAGGAGCCGGGGTCCAGCAGGCCGGTCACCAGCAGGGCATCGGTGATGGTGGCGGCTTCGCCACCCAGCCCGAAGCAGGCCGGGCCGGGGGCGCCGCCGGTGCTTTCCGGGCCGACCCGAATGCCACCGTTTTCGGCCCGGATGATCGATCCGCCGCCGACCCCCAGACTGGTCAGCTCACACAGCGGAAATGAGGTCGGAACGCCTTCGATGACGCCGCGATGCTGATGCCGGATCAGCCCGTTGGTGATCACGCCGATATCGGAGGTGGTGCCCCCCACATCCAGCGAGATGACATGCGGCAGGTTGTAATGACGGGCCAGCGCGATGGTGCCCTCGGCGCCGCCACGCGGGCCGGAGCTGTAGGTCTTGACCGCGATGGTGCGGGCCACCCGTGCCGCCTGACCATCGTTGCGAAAAATCAGCAACGGCCGCTGCGATTTCAACTCGCGCAGCTGATGCTCGGCGTTGTAGAGGAAGTGCTCCATCGCCGGGTGCAGGAAGGCGTTGAAGATCGCCGTCCAGGCCACGCGGGCCGCGTCGGCATCCGGCGCGATTTCATGGGCATACAGAATCGGTACGGCGCCGAGCATTTGCGGGGGAAACTTGCGCAGCAGCAGCGATTTGAGGGCCTGCTCGTCCTCGCGGGCGCCCTGGCCGACCACCACCAGACGGTTGGCACCCGCCGCGGTGAGCTGGTTGACGGCGGCGACCGCAGATTTCTCGTCGGTCTGACCCGCGGCCAGGCGCACTACCCGGTTGCCCACCAGCGCGGCGAACAACTCGCTGCCCTGCCGCGCGATGCTGTCGGTGTCGATATCCCCCAGCAGGATCAGCCCCAGCAGGGGGCCTTTGCGCTCGACCAGCGCATTGGTGCCCTGGGTGGTGGAGTAGCGGATGTAGTCGGTGTCCAGCAGCAGTCGCTGCAGATCTTCCGCACCGTAGATCTCGCGGCTGACCTTGCGCAGGCCTTCGAACAGGCAGCGCGACAGGTCATCCGGGGTGGTCAGGGTCTTGGTGCGAAAGACCTCCGCACCGCGCAACACGCAGATATCGGTCAGGGTGCCGCCGTTGTCGATATTGACCAGCAGGCCGGGGCCGAAGGACACCGCGCTCGACGGTTCCTGGGCCACGACGGCCGGGGTGGCATATGTCATGGGTGTGTCTCCTCGTTGGGGTGCGCCGCGCCGGGTGAGCGGCGGGCGGAGACACTCTCGCGCGGGCGCTGGAGGTTGTCGCTACCCGTTCGGGTAGTTTCCCCTCAGTCGAGGATCAAACCGCGCCGACGACCTTCGGCCACGGCCTGCACCCGGGTGCGGACCTGCAGCTTGCTGAAGATGTTTTTGAGGTGAAACTTCACCGTGTTCTCGGAGACGAACACGCGTCGGGCAATGGCTTTGTTGGGCAGGCCGGTGGCGACCAGGGAGAGCAGCTCCGATTCGCGTTCGCTGAGGCCGTCGTTGTCCCCCTCGGTCATGCCGTGGGCACCGGTGGTTTGCGGACGCGCGCCGGCCATGGCCTCGTCGAGGAGCTTGCGCACTTCGGGCGAAGACCCCTGCGGCAGATCCTGACTGTGCGTATGAATATCCTGCATCAGCGCCAGCAGCGGCGCCGACAATTCCTGAAACCGCTGGCGGTAGCGGCCGGGCGCGGCCAGCTGCAAGGCGCTGCGCAGGTGCCGCATGGCCGCCTTGGTATCACCTCGCGCCATCTGCCATTCGCTTTGCAGGATCTGCAGCTGAATGCTGCGCAGGGTTTTGCCACGCCCGCGGTGGATTTCCTGCTGCAGCTGGGCAGCCACCGAACTCTCATCGCCAAGGGCGCAGGCCAGGCGCAGCGATTCGACCCGCGGGCAGCACAGGTAGGTCATGAACGTGCGAGGTGAATTCTGCGTGCCGGGCGTGATCCGGCGCACGATCTGCTGGGCCTGCTCCGGGTCACCGCGCAGCAGGGCGCTGCGGGTGCGTTCCCACTGGGCGGCATCCAGCAGGCGCGACCAGCCGTGGCTGCGGGCCATCAGATCGAACTCATCGTATAGCTGTTCGGCCTTGCCGTGATCGCCGGCCCGCGTATGGATGCGCGCTGTGGGGAATACGGCGATGACCAGAAACTCGGGTAGGGCGGCGGTGAAAATATGCCGGCGGTGCAGTTCGAACATCCGCAATGCCTGCTCCTCCCGCCCGGCTTCGTACAGCGCCCAGATATAGGCGGTGACCACCGCAGCGGAGGCAATCGACTCATGCCGGTGCATCGGGGTTTCCTGCATGGTCATTTCCAGCAGGCGCAACGCGTCCAGCAGCTGGCCCTGGATGATCATCAGAATCGCACGCAGGCTGACCGTATAGCCGTAGCTGAAGCTCAGCTCGCCGCGGGTGTTGAAGTCCTGGGCGATGGCAACCTGCTCACGCGCCATTTCCAGATCCCCCTCGGCCAGCCAGCAATAGGCGGAGAGATTGGCGGCGGCGCCCAGCTCGAAAGCGGCAAAGCCCTGCACATCGGGTTGTTCAATGTTGACCTGCCGCACCCAGTCCGCGGCGCTGGGAATGTCATCGGCGCCGATCGCGCGCATGGCCAGGACAACGGTGGGGTCCGAGCTGCGTTTGATATCGCCCTGGCCGCAGCGCTCGAGCAGCAGCGCGGGCAGGGTGGCGAAGGCGCTGTCGCAACGCAGGAAGGTGCAGGCCCAGGCGGTTTTGATGCTCAGGCTGGGGTGGGCGAGGATTTCGCTCTCCGGCAATCGCTCCGCCCAGCGCATCAACGTCACCAGCTGACCGCGCGACACCAGTCGGTCGGCCCAGCCATCCAGCACGTCGGCGGCGGAGGCAATGTCTCCGGCAGCGAGCAGATGCCGTATCGCTTCTTCCTCGGAGCCATGGTCGCGGTGCCAATAAGCCGCGCGCCGGTGAATGCCGGCGATGCGTTCGGGCTGGTTCTCGCGCAGCTGCTCCTGCAGGCATTCGGCAAACAGGCTGTGATAACGGTACAGGCGGCCTTCCGAGTCCAGCGGGCGCAGGAACAGGCCGCTGCGCATCAGGTGCTGCAGCATGGTTTCGCTGTCGGCACGCTCGAGCACTTCATCGCACAGCTCGGGGCTGAAGATCTCCAGGATGGATGTCAGCAGCAGGAAATCCTGCACTTCCGGCGGTTGCCAGCGAGTCACGGATTCGGCGAGATACTCGGCCAGTTCGCGCGGGCGGAAGTTGGCCTGTGCGGCCAGCGATTCGCGCGGATCGATGTTGTGCAGCGTCAGGTTGAACAGATGCAGCGCCGCCGGCCAGCCTTCGGTGCGCTGGTGAATCTGCGTGACTTCGGTGGCGTTGAGTGGGGTTGCCCCGGTATGGGTGAAAAAATGCGCGGTTTCCCGGCTGCTGAAGCGCAGATCGGTGGCATTGAAGTACAGCGCGCGGCCGCTGACCCGCAGCGTGGAAAAGCCGTCGGCGCCCAGCGAACGCGTACCGATGAATACGGTCACCGCGGCCGGCAGCGAGAGAAACCATTCCTGGAAAAAGGTTTGCAGTTCCGGGTTGCGGATGTTCTGGAATTCATCGAGGAACAGGCTGACCGGGGACTCCAGGGCCAGCAGCTGGTCGATGATCCAGTCGATGCGGTTGCGCAGGCGGCTGGGCAAGGCCGGGCCGGAGAATGCCTGAGCGTCGGGTTCCTGCAGGCCTTCAATCAATTCCTGCAGATGAAACATCAGCCGCCGGGGGTCGTCGTCGGCCTCGTCCAGCGACAGCCATCCGCAGAGGTTGCCGGCTTCCACGCGGGCCTCGCGAATCTGCAGCAGCGTGGTGGATTTGCCGTGGCCGGCGGGGCCTTGCAGAAAGACGACGCGGGCCTCGGGGTGCGCGACGATGGTCTGCAGGATCTGTTCACGCGGCACGCTCCCGGGCACCAGCAAGGGCACATGCAATTTGTGCGAACGATTGCGTCCGGGAATCTGCGCCATGATTGTCTCCTTCCACACTGCCGCCCCGCGGGTGACGGAACACGCCGCACTCAGCAGATCAGCCGTGCACCGTAGCGTACTCCGTTGGCGTCCCTACCGCGCGGGGTTGCAAAAATGCCGGCCGGACGAGTGCGATCAGCAAAGGCAGCACCACCAGGGCAGAAACCATGTTGATGGCCATGATGGCCATGATCAGCAGGCCCATGTCGGCGACAAATTTCAGACCCGACAGCAGATACAACGGGAGAATCGCGATGGTCATGATCGACGCCGTGAATGCGATGGCCTGGCCGCTGGTGGTGAGTGACTCACGCAGTGCTTGTACCCATTGCCCCGGACGCAGCGCCAGCTCTTCCTGCACCCGCGACACCAGATAAATGCCGTAGTCGATGCCCACACCCAGGCCGATGGCCGCGACGATCATCGAGTTGACGTCCAGGCCGACCCCCAGCAGATGCATGCAGGCAATCATGCTCAGGTGGGCCAGGTTGACCGGAGCCAGCAGCAACAGCCCGGCGATGGGCGAGCGGAAGGCGAACGAGGCCAGCAGGAAAATCGCCACGTTCAACAAGCCCACCACGATGTGGTGGTAACGCGCGATGATGCGATTGATGGCTTCCTGGATGGCGATGGTGCCCGTGCCCAGGCGCACCCGGAAGGCGTCGTGTTCAACCCCGACCTCGTCCACCGCAGCACCGGCCGCCGCCAGCACCGCATCGACGGTTTCCTGCGTGTTGTCCGCATACCAGAGCGACACGGTCCCGTGCTGCATCGTGTCCGACACCACGTGGCTGTACGCTGTGGAACTGGCCCCCATCATCGCGCCGACAGCGGCGGCCGTGAGGGCGCGCTCGCGCGGGTCCAGCGGTAACCAGCGGGGGTCGCCGCCATTGAACAGCCGGTTCACGTCCGAGAGGTAGTCGGCAAACGAAAGCGTGGCCCGCGGTGGCATGGCGCTGTTTTCCATCGCGCTCTGCAGCTGCTGCATGGTCTGCACCGCATCCACCGTGGTGGTGGTCCACTGATCGCTGTCCGGGTCGCGTGCTTCGAGCACGATTTCCAGCGTGTTGGTGCCCGGAAAATCCCGGTTGATGGCGCGCACCGCGGTGTTGAATTCCGAGTCCTGCCAGAGCAGGTTGCTGCCCGGCACCGGGTTGCCGATACGGATCTGAGCGGAGGTCCACCAGGCGGCCGCCGTAATCAGCAGCATGACCACCGCCAGCGGGTAACGCCGCGGCCCGCTGACCAGGTTGGCCAGCCCGGTCAGGAAAGGCTTGAGCGCGTGGATCCGTTCGCCGTTGGCGTCGCGGCTGGGATCCGGCAATACCGCGAGCAGCGGCGCCATCATCAGCACCCCGGTCGGGATCAGCCAGAGCGCCCAGAAGCCGCAGAAAATCGCATGGTTCACCATGGCCGGTATCGGCGCGGCGACGACCACGATAATGCCGAGCACGTCGGTGATGATCGACAGCATCGAGGGCTTCATCATCGCCTTCAGCGTGGCGCGGGCAGCCTCCGTGCGGTTGGGTAGCACATGTCGGTATTCCTGGAAACGGCTGGTGAATTGCACGCCGTGGGAAAACGAGCGGGCGATCAGCAGCAGCGGTACCACCAGCAGCAGCGGTTCGATGGCGATCCGCAGGTGCCCCACAAAGCCGAAGGCCCAGACCGCCGCGGTGCCGGCGGTGATCACCGGTGTCAGCACGCCAACCAGGCTGCGCATGTTCAGCGACAGGGCGAGGATCAGTATCGTCAGGGTCAGCGTGAATATGCCGGCCATCTGCCATTCGTGGCGATAGACCCAGCCGATCAGTGCCGGGCGTCCGGTGAGGTGGACTTCGTGGTGCTCGTCGCGGGCGTCCTCCACCAGCTGCTGCACATATTCAAAGGCCTCACCCCAGTCCACCTTGTGTTCGATGAAGGTGGCGGTGATGATCGTGGCGTCCTGCTGGGCCGAGATCAGAAAGGTGCGCACGTTGGGCGATTTTTCGACCCGTTGCCGGATTTCTTCGATATCGGCCGACGTGGTCGGCTTGGAGTCGTCCATCAGCGGGCGCATGTCCACCCCGTAGGGCGTGGCTTGTGAATAGCGCGCCTTCTCGGTGGCGATGGACATGATCTGCGCGTGATCCACGCCGGGCGCGAGATCGATGTCGCGGGTCAGCTGCCAGATCTTGCCCAGTGTTTCCGGGTTGTAGATGTCCCCGTCGACGCGTCGGACCATGACGATCATCGTCAACGGGTTGCCGAAGTTGGGGTGGTCCCGGTACACGTCCACCAGGGGGTCATCGGTGGGCAGCAGGTCGTTGAAGATCGTGCGCAGCTCCACATGCGGCAACCCTGCGGCGAAAAAGGCCGTGATCGCCGCAAATACAACCAGCGTCCAGCCCGGCCGCGCCAGCAGCCGGTCCGCTAACCAGTCTCCCATCGACTTAGACGCGCCCGAGCCGCTGCAGCGCTTGCTGGGTCAGATAACGCTCGTACATATCCGGGTCGTTCGGGCCGCTGAAGTGTTCACCTTCCAGTTCGCGTACCTGCTCCATGCGGGTGACCTTGCCGGTCTGGATATCCGAAGCGATGACCTGCGTCCAGCTCCAGTACGGGTGTTTGCCATCCATGACCGTCTTGTCACCGGCTTCGTACAGCGAATACGCACCGTCAAAGGAGCGATAGGGTTCGCCGCGGCGGTCGTAGGTGACCATGCCGATCAGCGTCTGATTGCGGGCATCAAACCACAACCGCTTCTTGGAAACCGGAGCGCGCGGAAAGCCGGTGGGCTCGCATTCGATGACGATGGCTTCGGGCACCAGTTCGACTACGGTGTCCCAGAAGCTGTCGTCTTTCTCGCCACCGTGGGTGTTGTGTTCCCAGTTGTCGTGTTCGGCGTGGAAGTTGCCGGACAGCCCCGCCAGGAACGGCCCGCGTCCCACGATCTTGAAATTCCCCCAGGTGTTGAGCGGATCGCCGGCACCCCAGGCATCCGACAGATACAGCGTCGTCTTCGGCAACAGGGGCTCGAAACGCTGGCTGGTGGGGAACTGGCGGATGCGGCGGAATTCGGGAACGTAGCCGTACAGCAGCGGGAAGGTGTTCTGATCGTAGTCCCAGATGTTCAGGAACGACGTGCCCCGAAAGTTGTACGGCTCCAGGAAGAACACCGATTGAAAGCGCAGCTTGTCCTTGTGTTCCTCCCAGTAGGGTTTGGGGTCCATGGAGACACGCGCAACGGTGTTCAGCTCGGCCCAGCCACCGGTGTATTCGAAGCTCACGGAACCGTCCGCTTCGATGTTGGAAATCTTGACCGCGTAGAAAGACGCGTCGTGTCGGCCCCAGCTCAGAACCTGGGCGGCATACAGTTCGATCGCCTTTTGCGGGTCGGGGAAGGGATTGCCGCCGATCCACGGCTGACCGTCCAGCGTCACCACATTGCCGCTGTCATCGAACTTGGCCTGGCCCGCGTTGCGCAGTGTCGCTTCCACGTACTCCCACGGCGACAGGCGGTAGGGGTCGGTGGTGGTCGGGGCGATTTTGAGCTTGCGGCCCTGATTCAGGATCTGCTCATAGCGAATGGGCTCGAGCAGATCTTTGACATGCTCCACGTTGGCTGCGGTGATCTCATCACCGGTGCTGATCTTGCCCTTGGTGTAGCCCTCGATGGACAGCAGCTCGTCCGGATAAGCCGACGAGATGTCGCCTTTGTCCTTGATGGCGGCCCACAACGGGCTGATCACCCCCGTGGCCAGCACACCCAGGCCGGCATCCCGTAAGAATTTGCGGCGGCTGTAGTTCGAATCGTATCGGCGAATATGCATTGTGTTTGCTGGCATCCTGCAGCGAGTCTCCCGGGCGAATCATGCCCGAGCTTCGGTGAGGGTGCCCCTATCTTCCGTTAGGGGGCTCTGACGGAATCCAAGGTGACGGTTTCCTTGGTGGCGCTCCTGAGCCAGCGCCGGCGGCAAAGACAGCGGTCCCTTGCACTCGTCACAGGGCTTCCGCGCCATGGACGGCGCCTGCACTTCTCCGCGCCGTCCGTGGCGCGGAGACCCTGCGCCGGAACCACTCCAAAAGGCCCGGGAGAGCCGGGGTTCCACCGCAGGGACGTCTGACCGGCTCCTGCACTTCTCCGCGCCGTCCGTGGCGCGGAGACCCTGCGCCGGAACCCCGGCTCTCCCGGGCCGTCAGCAATGGCCAGTTCGGGTTCCATCAGAGGTTTCTTGGAGGCTGGGAAGGGAGGGTGGTGAGCGGTAGAGGCTTCGTTTCCGTTTCGCAGGATGTCTCCAGGGCCGAGCGCAACAGATCCGTGGTGTCGGGCAGCCAGCGATAGTGACCCGCATCGGCCTCGCAGTATCGAAGGCTGCCGTCGCAGCCGTTGTAAGTCATGCAGCCATTGGGGGTGACACGCACGCTGCTGCAACCCATGCATTGGGCCCAGCCTTCGGCAGCGGAACTTCCGTAGCCGGGGAACAGGCTGTCCCGGCGTCCGTGGTACAGGGTGACGTGGATGCCGGTCGGGCATTGAAACTCTGCAAAGTCCGCCTGCCGCAGGCCGGCGCCGCTGGCCACGATGGCTTTGGGCCGGAGTGGCTGCTCGTAGGGCAGCAGTGCCAGCAACTGCGCCACGCTGCCCCCGTCTGAGTGCCCGGTGAACGTGACTCTCTGTGGGTCCACACACCAGTGCTGCTGGATGCGCTTCACCTGCTCGGCCAGCCGTGGGATGGCGGTCGGGCTCAACCGCACGCTGCTGATATAGGCCACGATGATGCCGCGGCCGGTGGCCGCATGCGTCAAACCGACCCAGCGTTCGGTCAGATGGCTGTTGGCGCCGGCGGGACTGAACACCACCAAAAGCGGATGAGCGCGGGTAGGCTGATAGTTGCTGGGGGTGCGCACATGGAAGGCGGGCAGTGCGGGGTCCGCGGGCAGGGGGGCGGTGTTGGCGGCACACGCAGCCACGCTGGCGGCAGGGTAATCATAGGCCGCGGGTCTGATGGCCTCCCCCCAATGGAGCTGGGTCGCCAGCAGGGCAAAAGGAAGCGCCAGGATCACCGCCCAGAGGGCAAACTGTCGCATCATTTGCCCCCAGCGCTTACAGTTCGGTTTGGGGAGGAAAAAGCCCGCGGGCAGGCCGCTGGTACCATAGATCGATGAGCAAAATGACAAAAAAAACGCGCCCGCGAACCAGCCAGACCGAGCGGCCGGCGCCGTACAAAATGAAGCAGGTCGAGGAGATGACCGGTGTGTCGCGGGAGACCGTTCGGTTCTACATCAGCGAAGGCCTGTTGCCCCCGCCGGTGAAGTCCGCCCGCAACATGGCCTGGTACTCGGACCGCCATGTCGAATTGCTGCGTCTGATCTCGCGTTTGCAGAACGAACAGTTTTTGCCGCTGCGCGCCATTCGTTCGCTGGTGCACGGCACCGAAGACATCAGTTTTACTCCCCAGCAGGAGGCGGTGCTCGATGAAATTCGCCAGGAACTGAGCGGGGTCGACGTGCTGCACCATGCGGCGAATGAGGAATCCATCGGTGATTGCCCGGAGGGTTTCAGTGGCTGCGAGTGCGAGGAGTTGCGTCAGTTGGGTGAACTGTCGGGGGAGAACGACAGCGCGCTGGAAAATGACCTGCGCCGGATCTGGGCGCGTTTGCGGCAGAACGGTTTGACCGAGGAACGGGGTTTCAGTCCGGCCAACCTCGAGTTTCTGTCCGAACTGGCCAAACTCGCCGTGCAGGAGGAACTGCGGCTGTTTGGCGAAAAGATCGTCCAGATGTCCGAGGGCGAAGCCAAGCGTTTGTCCCATGAAGTCATCCCCGCGTTGAACGATGTATTCAGTCTCCTCCACAAGCAGCGCCTGACGTTGGCCATCAAAAATCTGCTTGAAGAGCGCAAGTAGCTTAGCGCGATAAACGCAAAGTGCGTAGTGTGTCCACGTACAGTTGACACAATTTGCAACATCATGCCAGCATAGTTTCGCGCCCATTACGGGCCGTTGCTCGAGGAGATCACATGAGTAAGCAAATTGAGATGGGTGCCGGCGCTGTCGACACTCCGCGTGCACCCTGGCGTGCCATCTTTCTGGCGTTGGCCGGGATTGCCGTCGTTTTCGGCTTGTATCGCGTTTATCAGCATCAAACCGCCTTTACCTTCGGCCTGGACTATTTCAGCGATGACTTCCAGAAGTACTGGATGACCGTGCTGTACGTCGAGCTGACGGTCATTCCGTTGCTGGGCGCTGCGATCGTCGGTTATCTGTGGAAGACCCGTGACCGTCATCTGGACCAGCTCAAGCCGGTGGATGAACTGGGTCGTTACATGAAACTGGTGGGCATGCTGCTGCTGTTCGTAACGGTGTTCTACCTGACCGGTTCGATCTACGCCGAATCCGATGCCGCCTGGCACCAGGTGACCGTGCGTGATACCGATTTCACCCCCACCCATATCGGCTTGTTCTACTTCGCGGTTCCGACCCTGATCGTGCTGGGTGTGAGCAGCTTCATGTACGCACGAACCCGCTTGCCGCAGTTTGCCGAGCGGGTCTCCCTGCCGTTTGCCATCGCGGTGGCCGGCCCGATCATGATCATGCCGAACCTCGGTTTCAACGAATGGGGCCACACGTTTTTCTACGCTGAAGAGCTGTTTGCCGCACCGATTCACTGGGGCTTCGTGCTGCTGGGCTGGGCGGTGTTCGCTGCCGCCGGGCTGCTGGTGCAGGTGCTGACCCGCATCATCGCGCTGACCAAGCAAATGAACGATGACGCCGCTGCCGCCGTGCAGCCGGTGTTGAGGCAGGATCAGGCGGTCGCCAAGGCCGCCTGAGGGGAAATCTCCAAGAAGCCGCCTTGACCAGGCGGCTTCTTGCTTTTGAGTGAGGGAGACATATGGCTATCTCAGCATCTGCCACGCAGGCGGAGAAGGATGCGCATCGCATCAATGTTCAGTTCGATACGCTCATCATTCCATTGGTGGTGCTGGTGTTCGCTGCGGTTTTCAGCTTTCACTTCGCGCTGTTGGTGGGGGATTGGGACTACTGGATCGACTGGCGTGACCGCCGTTGGTGGCCGCTGGTTACGCCGTTGGCCATTACTGTCATCCCGGCGGTATTCGGCTACTTTCTCTGGGAGCGTTTGCGCCTCCCGCTGGCGGCGACGCTGTCTTTTCTCGCCTTGGGTGTGGCTGCCTGGATCAGCCGCTATCTGAACTTTCACCTGTTCGCGAACTTCCCGATGAACATGGTGTGGCCCTCCACCTTCATCGGCCTGGGCTTGATCATCGACTGCGTGCTGTTGCTGACACGGAGCTGGTTCTGGACCGGCCTGTTCGGCGCCTTCGCCGTCGGCTTGCTGATCTATCCGCTCAACTGGCCGCTGCTCGCGCCCTTTCAGGTGCCGGTGGAAATTCACGGCACGATGCTGACCGTGGCCGACCTGATGGGCTTTGAATACGTGCGTACCGCGATACCGGAATACGTGCGCATTATCGAGGAGTCCACGTTGCGAACCTTCGGGGAGGCGGTCACGCCATTGACAGCCGTCTTTGCCGGCTTCCTCAACATCATGAATTACTGGCTGTGGGTATGGGTCGGGTATCTCGCTGCGAAGGCCATCTGGCTGCGTCGTATCGTCTGATTTCCCGAGGAGAGATTCATGCACAAATCAATTATGTGGGCGCTGGTTGCTCTGCTCGGGCTGTGGCTTCCGGTACAGGAGGCATGGGCGCACGGTGAGCGGGCGCAGATGCCGCAGCTCCGGATGCGCACGGTTCACTGGATGGATGTGGCCCTGTCACATTCCAAAATCGATGTGAACGATACGGTCAAGATCACCGGCAGCTTCATTCCGTCGGAGTACTGGCCGGATCACGTGGCCAGCATCGAGGATGTGGCCTTTCTCAATATCGGTGTCCCGGGGCCGTCTTTCGTGCGCCTGGATTCGCGGGTCAACGGGGTGCCGATGATCCGTTCCACCGGGTTCGAGAAAGGCAAGCTCTATCACTTCGAAGTGTTGCTCAAGGCCCGCAAGGCCGGCCGTGTGCACGTGCACCCGGTCATCAACGTCAAGGACACCGGCCCGATTATCGGCCCGGGCTTGTGGCTGGAAGTAAACGAGGGCGCAGTGCCGTTCGAGAACACGGCCACCACCCTTTTGGGCAAGACCATCGACCTGGAAACCTACGGGTTTGCGAATGCGGCCATGTGGTCGGCATTGTGGGGAGTGATCGGTCTGGCCTGGTTCGTGTACTGGCTGATGAAGTGTCCCATCGTCATTCCGCGGTTCAAACGCGCCGCCGAATTGGGCAAGGATGCGGATGAAATGATCACGCCAACGGATCGCAAGGTGGGCGCGGTGTTCCTGTCGCTGACCTTGCTGGTGATGCTCGGCGGGTACAAATACGCCAACGAGCGTTGGCCGATCACGACCCCGCTGCAAACCGGACGGATCAAAACACCGGGCCTGGAAGCCTACGACGGCACCGTCAAGGCGGATCTGGTCAGCGCGCGCTACCGCATTCCGGGCCGCAGTTTCCGGATGGAAATGGAAGTCACGAACAACGGCAGTTCGCCGCTGCGGGTGGGCGAATTTGCCGCCGGCGGTTTGCGCTTCATCAATGCCGAGGTGCTTCAGGTGGCGCCCCGGGATGCGGATGACCTCATCGCTCCGGATGCGCTGCGTGTGGACGGCGGCGCGATTCCCGCCGGTGAAACCCGCACCATCGTGGTCTACGCTGATGACGCGATGTGGGAAACTCAGCGGATGACCACGATGATCGCGTCACCCGACGCCATCGTCGCTGGCATGCTGTTTTTCTTCGATGCTGAAGGCCGTCGCTACCCGCTGGAAATTGGCGGGACCATGATTCCGGAATTTGTCTGATGAAGTTGTTGTCTGCACTGCTTCTGCTGTTTCTCGCCGTGGGCGTGGCCACCGAAGTCTCCGCTCACGGTGGGGTCTCGGTGGAAGACGATGCCTGTGTCATGCGCATTGGTCCGTATCGGGCGCATTTCACGGGCTACCAACCCGAGCTGCGGGCAACCCAGGAATTCTGCGAAGACATTCCGGAAACGGCCTCGGCCATCATCGTGCTGGACTTCATCGATGGCGAGCTGCGCGATCAGGAAATGGCCTTCTACCTGTTGCGCGATGACAAGGGCATTGGCAAAACTGCGACCTTCAAGGATCTCGGGTCGATGGACGCGGTGCGTTCAGACTGCATCCTGTGCGTGGAGCCCAAGAAGTATCCTCGTGGCACAATCACGCTGGACTACCCTTTCACCGAAGGAGGCTGGTACATCGGCGTGCTGGAGGCGCGAAATCCGGAAACGGGCGAGACCATCCATTCGGTGTTTCCCTTCCAGGTTGGCGTGCGTCACTACTGGGGTTTTGTCATCGCAGGCCTGATCGTGGTGGCGCTCTCGGTGTTGCTCTACCGCGTTACCGGAAGAAACCTTGCGAGTAAAAACACGGCTTGAATGACATGCGAGTACCCACCCGCTGGCACCATATTCTCACGACACTTGCGCTGACCCTGATCTCCGGGGCCGTTTGCGCACATGCCGCGCTGGTTCGCTCCGTTCCCGGCACGCGTGCCGTACTGCAGGGTTCGCCAACGCAAATCGAGCTGTGGTTCAACGAGGCGGTCGAGGAGTCGTTTTCGACGATCACGCTGGTGGCCCCGGGCGATGTCGAGGTGCAGCTGGGAAAACCCCATGTGGATTCCAGTGATCCCTACCGTCTGGCCGTGGATCTGCCCGCGCTGAGTCCGGGGCGCTATACCGTTCGCTATCGCGTGCTGTCCAAAGATGGGCACCTGGTGGAATACGGATACCAGTTCGTGTTGGAGTCTGCGCCCGAACGCCCGTGATCGAATCTCTCGGCGTTGCAGGGCGCATGGTGTTCCTGCTGGGCGCACTGGGAGCAGTGGGCAGCGCCGGTTTCCTGCTTTTAGCTCCCGCGGCATCCGCACCGGCTTCTGCGGTGAGCGCCTGGCGCCTGATGTGGTTCTGGCGGTTGGGGTTTTTCCCGTTGCTGATCGGGCTGGGCCTGGCGCTGCAATTGCTGGCGCAGGCACTGAACCTCATGGGGCCGGAACTCGCCAAGGCCTTGCATCCCGAAGTACTCGAGCCGCTGCTGCGACGAACCAATTTCGGTTGGGTCTGGAGCGCCCGGCTCGCTGCGATGTTCCTGCTGGTCTTGTTCTGGGCGGGCACGCTGGGCATGAAGCGCGGGGATCGCCGGTACAGCGCCGCTCCGGTACTGGTGCTGGCAGCGCTGGCCGCCATGATCGGCCCTTTTGCCGGGCATAGTTCCGGCGCCGAATCACCCCCTTTGATGATGAGCCTGAATGCGCTGCACATCCTCGCGGCGGGGCTGTGGGCGGGTGCGCTGCCGTGCTGGGTAAGCTGGGCACGCCTGAATCGGGTGCAGGCTGCCGCGCCCAATGCCATCGATACGGTGCGGCGATTTTCAACCCTTGCTGCCGGGTGCGTGGTGATCCTGCTGCTCAGCGGCGTGTGGCTTGCGGATGAGTTCGTTGAACACCTCGGTGATTTGCTCGGGACCCGTTATGGCCTGCTGATCGTCGTCAAGGTTGGGTTTTTTGCTGCGGCGCTGCTGTTGGCCAATCGCATACGTCACCGGCTGCTGGAAATGCCGAAAGGGGGCGGTGCGGGCCACTCGGGCTTTTTCGCCGGTGTCGTTATGTCGGCGCGGGGTGAGCTATTGGCGGTGCTGCTGGTGGTCATCGCTGCGGGTGCGTTGGCGCAGACTACGCCGGCGATTCACGATCAGCCGGTCTGGTTCCTGCCGTTTCGGGTATCCCCCGAAGCCGCCTGGGATGCCTGGCCGGAAGCCTTGTACGGTGGCCTTTATGGCCTGCTGGCTTTGCTGGCTCTGGGGCTCTGGGGGGGCGGCCGGGTCTGGAAGAAACCGCTGCCGACGCCACTTGCGTGGGGATTGCTGCCGACCGTACTGGTGGGGGGCAGCGGGGCGTTGTACTGGTTCTCCGTTCCCGCTTACCCGGATACCTATCGGCGTTCGGATGTGCCGTATCTGGCAGCGTCCGTGGTCCAGGGACAGTTGCTGTTCGAGCAGCACTGCGTCTCCTGCCATGGCAGCGGTGGGTTGGGAGATGGCAAGCAGGCCGCCTATCTGCCGGTGCCACCGGCCGACCTGAGCGAACCCCATACATCGCTGCATACGGCCGGCGACATGTACTGGTGGTTCACGCATGGTATTCCCCAGAGCGGTATGCCCGGTTTCGCCGGCAAGCTGAGTGAGCAGGATCGCTGGGATCTGGTCAATTTCCTGCGGGCCTTCTCGCGTGGGTTCGAGGCCCGTGTATTGCGCGATGTGATCGTGCCGCGCGACCCCTGGCTGGGGGCGCCCAATTTCTACTTCGACAGCCCGGCCGGGTTTTCCGAGCTGAAGGCGTTGCGGGAGACCCACACCGCACTGCTGGTGTTCGCGGATTATGCGAATCCGCAGAGCCAGGAGCGCCTGGCGGCACTGGATCGTGCGCAGCCTCGACTGCAGCAGGCCGGTTTGCGGATTTTGGTGGTGCCGATCAACCCGGAGCTGCCCGAGCCGGCGTTGCCCGCGCTGCAAATTGTGCGCAACGAGGCGCGGCCGATCTGGGCGACCTACAGCCTGTTGTCACGCAGCCTGGCTGATCGGGGTGACGATGACGCGCTGGGGGTGCAGCGTACGCATGTGGAATTTCTGGTCGACCGGTTTGGTTATCTGCGGGCGCGATGGATACCCGGAGAGTCCAGCGGTTGGACAGATATCGAGCGTTTGCTGACTCAGGTAAATGCCTTGATGACGGAACCGGAAATCGAGCCGCCGCCTGACGACCACGTGCATTAACAATCAACTTCTAGAGGAATCGATCATGTTCAATACCAAACTTCCCCGGGTTTCGGCGCTGGCCGCCTGCATGACGCTGGCCGTGACGGCCTTCACCGCTATTGCCAATGACAAAAACGATGCCCACAGCATGCACGAGGGGCACATGATGCACGCTGGTGATGCGTCCATGAAAAAGAACGCCGGCAGTTATCCGGAATTGAAGATCCTGCTGCCGCAGGACGGCGCGACCGTCAGCTCGCAATTGGCCGTGGTGTTTTCAACGCCGGGACATATGGCGGATCTCACCATGGGCGCGCCGACACCGGGCGTCCACCTGCATATTGATACCCAGGATGTGTCGTTGATGCCGACGATGCAGCAGCTGGTCTCCCTGGGCGGCGGCAACTATCTGTTTCTGTTTGATCTGCCGGTCAAGCCGGGCGCGCACAAGATCAACGTGTACTGGTCCGATGCGCAGCACAAGACCATTCAGGAGTCGGTGCGCTCCATCACCGTCACGGTGCCAGCAAAGCGGTGAATTTTCGGGTTTTTTAGATAGGGATAGTGGAAGACCCAACTAAAGTTAGGTGATCCCCCTATCAGCGGGTACGTACCATCACTCCACAGTCAGGCGTGCTGTCCGTACGCCTGAATTACGTGCGAGAGACACCCGCGTCGAAAGACCGGAAACGAGGGGACAATCAAGTTGAGCAGTACGCAATCAAATACCGGCGCGGGTCCAGGGCTGGACTCCATACGCTTCAAGGTTGCTGCATGGGTCATGCGGCAGCGAAAAGCCATGTTGGTGTTTTTCGCCCTGGTGACTTTGGGGTTTGCCGCGGGTCTGCCCGGCCTGACCATCAAAACCATCTTTTCCGATCTGCTGCCGGCAGACGATCCCTTTGTTCAGGTCTATCAGGACCACCGCAACTTCGGTAATCCGTTGTCTGTGGTGGTCATGATCAAGAACAAGAAAGGCGATATCTACAACCACGACACCTTGAGCAAGGTGTGGAACCTGACCCGGGACATCGACCTGGTTCCCGGCATCGACCACAACACCTTGATCTCGATCGCGACGGAAAAAGCCCGCTACGCCGAGGCCACGCCTTATGGCGTGGACATGCGGCCGATCATGGAGGACAAGGTTCCGACCGACCCCACCGAGATCGCGGATTTCCACCGCCGGGTTGAGCAAAGCCCGAACGTCCGGACCTTCTATGTGTCCGGCGACCAGACGGCAACGCTGATCACCGCAGCCTTCCTGGAAAACCTGCTGGATTACGGCGTGGTGTTCCAGGGTGTGCAGGACCTGGCCGAGAAGTATCGCGACAAGAACCACGAGATCTACGTGGTGGGGCAGCCGATTCTGACGGGTTGGGTGTACAAGCTGCAGAAGCAGACCTACATGATCTTCGCGATTACGCTGGGCGCGCTGGCCATCGCGTTGGCGCTGTACATGCGCAACATCGCCGGGACGCTCACGCCGATTATCTGTAGTTCGGTTGCCGCCATCTGGGGCTTCGGTCTGGTCGGCTGGATCAGCTCGCCGATTGAACCGCTGCTGATGATCGTGCCGTTGCTGTTGATCGCGCGATCGTTCTCGCACTGCGTGCAGTTCTCCGAACGCTTCTACGAGATCTACTCCGAAATCGGTGACAAGCGGAAGTCCGCAGAGATCACGATGGCCGCCATGATGGCGCCGTCGATTCTGGGTGTGATCACCGACGCGCTGGGGATTTTCTTCATCGCGCTGGCGCCGATCCCGGCCATGGAACGCTTCGCGCTGTTCTGCGGCTTCTGGGCGCTTTGCATCATCCCGACCGGCGTTTTCCTGATCTCCATTCTGCTGTCCTATCTACCGGATCCCGGCAACATCGAAGATCTGGTTTCGCACAATGACACCGGGTTCCACGCCTTCCAGAAGCGCGTGCTGCAGAAGGTCGCCGCGCTGTGCTACGGCCGGCTCGCCAAGTACACCACCATCGCGACGCTGGTCGTGGCGGTGGGGGCGGTGTATCTGGCATCGCAGATCAAGATCGGCAACCCGGTCGAAGGCTCCAACCTGCTCTGGGAGGATTCGGACTTCAACACGGCGATCCGGGCGGTGAATGCCCACTTCCCGGGTGTGAACACGCTGGAGATCGTGCTCGAAGCCAAGGAGCGCGAGATCACCAACCGGATTGCCCGGACTCCGGATGCGGTTGCCGCATCGCTGCAGCTGCAGGCGCTGGTCGAGGCCGACCCGATCATGCCGCCCCGGGCCACTTTGTCCTTCAGTGACTACATGATGGAGGGCAACCGCTTGTTCTCCGGGGGTGACCCCAAGTGGTATCCGCTGGACCCGACGCGTTCATCGGTGGCTGCGGCCAGCAACGCGGTGACTTTCGGTACCGACCCGGTCAACTTCGCCCATATCACCGACTTCGAGTTCCAGAACTCCACGGTGTCGTTGTGGTACGCGGACAACAAGCAGGAAACCGTGGACGCGGCGCTGGCCAGTGCGCGGCGTGCGGTCGAGATCGTGGGTGAAGACCACCCCACGTTCCGCATCCGTCTGGCGACCGGCAATATCGCTCTGCAGCAGGCCATGAACCTGGTGGTGCACCGCTATCACTGGCTGATTCTGGGCATGTTGAACTGTGCGATCTTCCTGATCTGCTGGTATGCGTACCGGTCCATGGTGGCGGCCATCATCGTGTTGATCCCGGTGAACCTGTCGAACTTCCTGCTGACGGCAACCATGCACGTCATGGGAATTGGTCTGGACATCAACTCGGTCATGGTGGCGGTGCTGGGTGTGGGCGTGGGTATCGACTACGGGATCTACCTGCTCTCGCGTATTTGCGAGGAGTACACCGCGAATGACCAAGACTGGACCTGTGCCATTCGGGAATCCCTGACCACCACCGGGAAGGCAATTCTGTTTACCGCAACCATCATGCTCATCGGCATCCTGCCGTGGTACCTGCTTTCCGACCTGAAGTTCATGGCGGATATGGGGCTGCTGCTGGTGGCCATCATGCTGATCAACATGGTGTTGGCGCTGGTGGTGCTGCCACTGCTGATCTGGCTGATCAAACCGAAGTTTGCTGCTCGTGATGACCTGATGGTTGGTGAGAGCATCGACTTGTCCCAATTCAAGACTGCCAGTTCGAATGAGGGTGACAAAGGTGGGATGCCACCTCTGGCCGCGCAATCACCCGCCTAACGTATTACTCACGAGGAGACACAACCATGAATATCCGTAAGTACGACTTCAATTACGGCCGTCGGAAACTGATGGAAAACACCGCACTCGGACTGGGTGCGGGGGTTTTGATGCCGCTGGCCGACGTGTTCGCGGCTGAAGGTGACATCAGCAAGGCTTACCCGGAAGAGCATCTGTCGATTGAGATGTACACCAAGGGCAAGATCAGCACCGGTGACATCATCGATGCCAGCAATGTCGACCTGATCAAAGAACTGTTTGACCCCAGCATCTACGACCAGATCAAGAACCTCGGTCGCAAGATCAAGATTCGTAAGACCACCACCGATTTCTCGAAGATGTTCCCCAACGACTTCTACGAGTTGACGCTGCGCAACGTCGGTAATGGCGTCAAGGCACAGTGGGATGCCAAGGGTAATGTTCGCTCTCCCGATGGCTCGCCCTGGGTGGGCGGCCTGCCGTTCCCTGACCCGAAAACCGGTGACGAAGTGCAGGCCAACCTGGCGATGAGCTGGGGGCGGGGCAACTACTGTCAGTACGCGGTCAACGACAGCGTATTCAACAACGGTAAACAGGCCTACAGCTATGACCTGGTCTGGGCCGAGTTGCAGATGGCCGGGCGTCCGGACGGCAAGATCTTCATGGACCGGGATGATCTGGTTCGTTTGCAGACCGTGCTGTTCACCGCTACCCAGGACGTCGCGGGCAGCTCCTTCCTCTCGATTTGGTACTACGACCAGTCCAAGTTCCCGGATCTTTACGGTTACCTGCCGCAGTTCCGCCGGGTGCGTCAGTTCCCGACCAACCAGCGTTTCGAGCCGCTGATTCCGGGCGTGACCTGGTTCCTTTCCGACCCCTGGGGCGCCGGTGACCCGATGCGCACCTGGAGCGAGTACAAGATCGTCGAGCGCAAACCGATGCTGGGGCCGTTCAACACGAACTTCGTCGGCACCAATAACTGGAACACCACCACTCACGGCGGTGAAAGCGGCGAGCTGTTCTTCGATACCGAATATGAGCTGGCTCCGGAAGTCGTGACGCTGGAGTCGAAGCCGACGGGTTATCCGCGGGCGCCGGTCGGTCATCGCCACTGCTACGTCGATACGCGTATGTGTCTGGCCGGCTCGTCGATCCGCTATGACCGTCAGGGCAAGATGTGGGTTAATTTCGAGGCCGGTTACGGTCAGCAAATCGACCCGGTCAACAACATCGAGATCAAGGGTCCGGACGGCAAGAGCACGGCCTGGTCCTGGATGTACGTGCTGTCTTATGACCACCAGAACCAGCGCATGAGCCGTGCCCGTCACCTGGAAGAGTGTGCCGGCGGCTACCAAAGTCAGCTGGGCGGTGACGATGAACTCGCGTACGACACCTTCTTCACCCAGCAGGCCCTGCAGCGCCTGGGGCAGGTTTAATGCGTAACGGTACGTTTGGTCGAGGGCAGCGTGTTGCTGCCCTCATAGCCTTCGCCGCCATCGTTCACCCGGCATGGGCAGAGTCCAAGGACGACGCTGTGCATATCCACTCGGCAGAGAGTGAACTGGTGCGCGTGGGGACTCCGCATGCCGCGCTGTTTGACGTCAGCGCCTATGGCAGTCGTCTGTTCACCGTGGGTGCAGCTGGCCAGATCCTGCGCAGCGATGATGGCGGGAAGCAGTGGGAACCCGAGTTGGCGCCCAGCCCCGCGGCTTACCTCGGGGTGTCAAACGCCGGTGATTACGCCGTTGCGGTGGGCCAGATGGGAATCGTCGCTTACCGCAACCTTCAAGGCGAATGGGCCGTTGCCGAAAGCAACACGACGGAGCGTCTGTTCGATGTTTCCATCAACGCCCGCGGAGTCGGTGTGGCTGTGGGAGCGTTTGGCGCCCTGATCCGTACCTCCGATGGTGGCAAGACGTGGGTGGAGGCTGCGCCTTCCTGGAAAGGGGTGTTCCGGGACGGGGCCGGTCGTTTGGGTGAGTTTTTCACCCCCAGTCTTTACACCGTCCAAACCTCAGAAAGCGGCAAAGTCTGGGTTGGCGGGGAGCTGGCTCTGATCATGACCTCGGAGGATGGTGGTGTGAGCTGGACCATTCGCAATGCGGGTGGCAACGATGAAGAGGGAATCGAGCCGACGATCTCCGCGATTGACGTGCGCTCGGATGGTGTTGGGTATGCCGTGGGGCAGGAGGGGTTCATCCTGCGTACGGAAAACGCCGGAGCGACCTGGGCTTCACTACCCAGACCCACCAAATCCAATCTGCTTGGCGTTGCCAGCAAGCGGGATGGGACCGTTGTTCTCAGCGGGATGCGTGACATGCGTATCAGCCGAGACGACGGGCGCACCTTCAATCCGGTCTACGGGAACGGGATTGAAACGGGGTGGTTTCATGGGGTCGTCGCCGTTGATGGAGCACATGCGCTCACCGTGGGTATCGCTGGGAAGGTACTCCGGGTCATCAATTAAACAATTCCGCGCATAGAGGCAGCGGTATACACAGGGAAGAGACAATGAATTTGCGTGAAACTTGCACGGCGTTTTCCGTGGCAGTCATTGGAGTCATGGGGGTTATGCCGGTTGACGAGGCGGATGCAAAAATCCGCTTTTCGTACGGTGGCTTTCTTCGACTTGAGGCGGCATACCATATCGGGCAAGAGAACCCGAACAATCAGGGCGGCAACCTGCTCAACGATGTTGAGGTGCACCGGGAGCCGTTCCTGCCGCCCAACTACATTCAGGGTGCAGGGCCGACGATTGCGCCGCGTTATGACAGCGTTTCGTTGGACCTGCCCTACGGGGACGATCTCCGGCGCGGCGACCTGGTCCCCAGCACCGAAAATGATTTCAACTACACCGTCGTTCGGGGTGAGGTTGAAGGCATCCTGAAGTTCAATCGCAGCTGGCGCATCGTGACCCGGGTGCGGGGCATCTACGACCCGGTCATCTACGACGAGTTCGACGCCCAAAGTGTCAGCAACCTGCCGGTGTACGAGCAGGGCGGTATCAAGAGCGGCCCCTGGGCCGACCCGGCCCTGTATGAAAGTACACCGAACTATTTCGAGTACTCGGTTGCTGACGGGAACGGCGGTTTTGCACCGGGCAACCCGGTCGAAATCGCCGGGCGCAATTACATGGTCGACCTGCCGGCGGCGATTCTCGAGTACAACCATCGCTCGCTGAATTTCCGCATCGGGAACCAGCAGATCGCCTGGGGGCAGTCCATCTTCTTCCGGGTGTTTGACGTGCCGAATGGCCTGGACCTGCGCCGGCACTCGATCCTGGACCGCGCGCTGGAGGAGTTCTCCGACAAACGGGTGCCGATGCTGTCCGCACGGGTGACCTACCAGGTGACCAACAACATTCTGTTTGATGGGTATGTGGGCAAGTTCCAGCCCACCGTGTTTGGCAACCCCAACACGCCCTACAACATCATCCCGGTGCAGTTCACTGTGCAGGACACCTACAAGAGCGGGGGCTACGATGACGAAATCGTCGGCGGTTTCCGCCTGAAAGGCGACTACGGGCAATGGGGCTTCCAGCTGGGTTATGCCCATCGCTATGGTACGGAGGGGGTGTTCCGCTGGACCGAAACCGGGGTCGAGCAGCCGCTGGGTGATGGCGTCGGTCCGAATGTGCTGGGAACGGCAGATCTTGTCGGCACGCTGCCAATTATCGGAGACATCGCGGCGACAGGCTTATCGGCTGGTGCGGTCACCATGATGGATTACAACTTGAAGTCACCCGCAGGCACCGGGCTGTGCCCGGCCGAGTCCTTTGATGACCCGGACTACAACTATTCCATGTGCCGCAGCTACGCCAATACCGCCGAAGCCCTGGCCCATGCGTCCTTCCATCCCGGGGCCGGTGGTGTTTACTCGGCTGAAGAGTGGTTCCGCTATGCCGCCGAGGTGCGTCTGGACGGCATCATGGGGCTGAATGCGGCGATCAACGAATTCCCGGCTGCGCAGGATGTGTACGCCTCCCCGGTGGCCAATGCTTCCGAGGCTGAGGGTGAACTGGGCACCTTCTTTGTAGCCACCGGCGGGGCGCTGCGTGGGCATATTGCCCGTGAGTACTTCCGCGAAGACAACTTCATGGCCGGTGTGAGCTATGTGGTCGAGTCGGATATCGACTTCCTCAACCAGTTGATCATCAACCTGGAAGGGCAGTACACGCCGGAGCGACACTTCACCAACATCACGCTGTCGCGCGAGTACATCAAGCAGGACGAATACATCATCTCGCTGGTAGCCGACAAGTGGCACCGCTTCTTCAACGAGTTCCCCGGTACCTACATCGTGATGCAGGCGCTGACCCGCAACCGCGCGGATCTGGTCGGGCGTCATCTGTCCGGGATGGGCGGCAAGCCACTGGACAAGTTGAAGCCGGACGATACCCGGACGACGACGCCCATCAATCACAACTCCAACTACCTGGTGCTGGGCTTCCTGCAACCCTGGCCGAACAAGATTTATGAGCTGGAGTTTGCCTCCCTGCTGGACCTCGAGGGCGGGGTCTTTGCCCAGGCGGGTCTGCGCTGGAACCCGGGTAAGGGCATCACCATCGAAGGCTTCTACAACTATGTGGACAGCGGCCTGTGGGGCAACAAGTACAACAACCTGATGTCCACCATTGATTTCGCCGAAGAGTTCACGCTTCGCGCGGCCTACCAGTTCTGACACTTCCCCCAATCTCACCCACGTCAATGCCTTACGGGCGGCGTGGGTGAGTATTTGCTTGTGGCGCGGCTCGCCGTCCCACGGGTGAACTTTGAGTATCGGATTGATAGAGAGGAGAACCTCATGCACATGAGTCAAATGGTCTACCGCTGCGAGCAGATGTGTGGATCCAGCATCGCCACGGAATTTCAGGGGCGTGCATTCACTTGGGCGGAAACGGCAGATCGCGTCCGCCGCATGGCCGGCATGCTGCAGCAACTGGGCATTCAGGAGAACCAGCAAGTCGCGGTCCTCTCGCTGAACAGTGATTTATATTTCACCGCGTTGTTTGGTGTGCCGCAGATGGGGGCGCGGATTGTGCCGCTGAACATTCGTTGGGCGCTGCCCGAGTTTGTGTACGCCCTGAACGACTCGGAGACCTGTGCGTTGATGTTCGATGCGGCATTTCTGCCCATCGCCACTCAACTGCGCGATGAAGACACCCGAATCAAACACTATTTGTTTATGGGCTCGCGGGAGGCGTGTCCGGAATGGGCGGTGCATGTCGACACCGCTCTCGAGAGCGCCCCCGCCGTTCCTGATTTCAAAGTATCCGAGCAGGAGTTGGCGGGGATTTTTTACACCGGCGGCACGACCGGCTTTCCCAAAGGGGTCATGCTCACGCATACCGCCTTGTTTACCAGTGCGTTGAGCCTGGTGGCTGCATCCGATGCGACACAGCAGGACACTATGTTGCACGCCGCGCCGATGTTTCACATGGCGGATCTGGCGGCGTGTTTCATGTTTACCCTGCTGGGAGCACGCAATGTCATCGTGCCGGCTTTCGAGCCGAAGTTGGTGCTGGAAAGCATCGCCAAATACGATGTGACCGATGCGTTGCTGGTTCCGGCGATGGTTCAGATGGTGTTTGATCATCCGGAGTTCGCGGCCGAGAAGATCTCTGGCATGAAGCGCATTCTGTACGGCGCGTCGCCGATGCCCGAGGGTTTGATGCGCCGGGTGATGCAGGCATCCCCGGGCGTGCAACTGGTTCAGGCCTACGGACAGACCGAACTGGCACCGGTGGCGACGATACTCAAGGCCGAGGACCACGTGCTCGAAGGCGAACGTTCGCGGCTACTGCGCTCTGCCGGGCGTAGCAGTTGCTCCATGTTGCTGAAGATCATCGACAAGGATGGTCAACCGGTACCGGTGGGAGAGGTCGGCGAGATTTGCTGTGCCGGCCCCAACGTTATGTTGGGTTACTGGAACAAACCTGAGCAGACGGCCAGTACATTGATCGACGGCTGGGTGCATGCCGGCGATGCCGGATACCTGGATGACGAGGGCTACCTGTTCCTGGTCGATCGGGTGAAGGACATGATCGTCACCGGCGGCGAGAACGTGTATTCGGCAGAGGTCGAAAGTGTGGTGTCACGCCATCCGGGTGTCGCGCAGGTCGCCGTTATCGGTGTGCCGCATGACGAGTGGGGCGAGGCGGTTCACGCCATCATCGTGCCGCGTCCGGGTGAGGAGCCGGTTGCCGATGACATCATCAGCTATTGCCGCACGTTGATCGCCGGTTACAAGTGCCCGAAAAGTGTCGAGTTACGGATGGACCCGTTGCCGCTTTCCGGTGCCGGCAAAGTGCTCAAGCGGGAGCTGCGTGCGCCTTACTGGGAAGGGCGCGACCGGCAGGTCAACTAACCTTGCCTGACGGCGACTAGATCAGCCCCAGATCCTGCGCTCTGGCCAAAGCGCCAGAGCGGTTCTTGACGGCCAGCTTGCCGTAGATGTTGTGCAGGTGCCACTTCAGCGTGCCTTCAGACACGAAGATGGCTTCCGCGATTTCCCGGTTGCTGAGCCCGGATTGCAGGCGTTTCAGGATTTGCGCCTCACGCTGTGTGAGCTCTTCGAGTAGTGTTTCCTGCGAGAGATTGCGCTCGCGGGCGACCGCCTTGGGCGCGCTGGTTGTGGCTTCCCGGATCCGACGCAGCAACGGCGCCGCCGCCTTGTGCGCCGGCTCGAGCTTGATTTTTCCCAGCAGGTTGGTGATCAACTCACCCTCATCCACGAAGATGCGGAAGTACTGGTGCTGGGCGCCCAGCATCAGCGCATCACGCAGCACCAGCAGGGCCGTCGCTTCATCATCCGCCAGTGCATAGGCCTGGGCCTGCAATAACAACAGCTGGGCCTCACGATGGGCCAGCTTCAGTTCGCGGCTGTGCGCGATGGCCGAGGTCAGACAATCGGCGGCACGCTCGGGGTTGTCGCTCAAGTGCAGGCGGCTGGAGACGCGGTAGGATTTTTCGGCCTGCAGTGAAAAATCGTGCTCGTCACAGGGCTTTTGGTCCAGATCAAGCTGCCGTGCCCGCGCATGCGCCAGTTCAAACCGATTATCACGGCACAGCCAGCTGATTTCTTCGGTGGCCAATGTCAGCTCGGCGCGGTGCAGGCCGGAACGACGGGCCCGCTCCTGCCCGGCTTTGAGGCAGTTGTAACCGGATTCCGCCCCGCCATTCGCATAATAAATGCGCGCCTGGGCCAGATGCTGAATGATCAGGTAATCGGCCTGCACATAGTCGTCGTCATTCTCCGGCACGGCATCGAGGTGCGTTTGCGCTGCGCCGAAGTTTCCCCACTCGTACTCGACAAACGCCAGGATGGCGTGGCCAATGCCGGCGTGCTGATACAGACCCGGCATGTGGACCTGCATGTGCTCGATAAGCTGCCGGGCAGTGTGGTGGGCGGCCTCGAAATCACCACGCTTGAGCATGATGAAACCCTCGATGGCGAAGTTCCAGGCCAGTGGGTAATAGCTTTCGGTGGCGACGAGGCGGGCTCTGGCGTCATGTACCACGTCCAGTGCCTGATCCAGTCTGGACCAGCTCTTGAGCGCAAAGGCATACACGTTCAACACCGTGCCGATCCCGCTCTCGCTGTCGTTGGTCCATCGCGCCAGCCATTGCTCGCAGTTGCGCAGCATCGCTTCTTTCTGGTCGCTGATCCCGGCGAGGTGGCACTCATGCTTGCCGATTTCACGTTCCAGCGTTTCGATCAACTGCTGGTTCTCTTGCGGGCTTTTGCGGAGCTCGGCCAGCTGATCCCGCAGGATTTGCAACTGCACTTCCACGACTTGCGGGCGAGCGAAAAAAATCAGTGCAAAGACGTAGTTCAGGCGAATCTGCGGATGTTGCATTGCCCATTCATTTGGCAGCTGATCCATCCACTCCATGATCGTATGCAGATAGCCCCGCCGAAACACCAGGGTTTCGACGCTGGCATCCAGCCATTGGCTGGCTTCCGCCCAGGCCTGCGCGCGCATCGCGTAGTGAATGGCTTCAACCAGCAGCCCGCGGTCGTACAAATTATGGGCGCCACGGATCAGGGCGTTGCGGCAGTAATCCGGGTGATGGCGCTGACCCTGCTCACGGAAGAATTGTCCGACCAGATGGTGAAAGCGGAACCAGTGCCCGCTCTGGTCCATCCGTTTGAAGAACAGATTGCGGGAGTGCAGTGAATCGAGTTTTTTTCTGGCCTCGACATCGCCGGTCGCGGCGGCCACCAGATCGGCATCAACCCGGTTGAACTGGGCGATGGCAAAAATGAACTGCCGGGTTTCCACATCCAGGTGCTCGAGCAGCACCTCACCGAGGTATTCCATGACGCTGGCGTCGTTGCCCGCGAAGTCGGAGACCAGCTGGTTCGGGTCGGCGCTGCCATCAAGAATCAGCGTGGCCAGTTCCAGTCCCGCCGGCCAGCCCTCGGTCCGTGTGCTCAACTGTTGGATGCTGGTTTCCGACAGGCAGTCACCGAGCCGGGAGGTCACGAAATCCATGACTTCCGTATCGGTAAACTTGAGCTGGTCGGTGCCATATTCAACCAGTGTGCGACGGACCCGGAGCCGGCTCAGCGGCAGCATGCTCTCGGTACGGCTCCCCAGCACGAATTGCAGCTGTGGCGGCGCGTATTGCGTCAGCCACTGCAAGATCTTGAGCACTTCGGTGTTGTTCACGAAGTGCAGGTCGTCAATGAACAGAACGATGCGGTGGTCTGCGGCGGCGAGTTCGCCGGCCAGACTTTCCAGCGTGGACCGGGTGTCCCGGGCGAAGGCGCCATCACTGCCGGTAAACAATCCCGAAGTCTGCAGATGAAGCCCGGCGCGCATCAGCGCTGCGGTCAAGTACCGGGTGAAACGGGTCGGGTCGTTGTCATCGTCATCAATATTGAGCCAGGACGCCTTGACGCCTTCGGCATCCAGTGCGTTGAACCATTGCGCCATCAGCGTGGATTTGCCGTAACCGGCGGGTGCGGTGATCGTCACTACCCGCACCATGCCCTGCACGAACGCCTCGGGAACATCGAGACGCGGACGATCGATGATGTCCGCGGCGCCAGACGCCGGGCACAGCTTGGTCTCCAAGATGGGAATTGGGGGCGAGGCGTTGATCATCAGTCCCTGATCCAGTCTCCTGAAAAACCTAACTTCGGTTAGGTGCGCCCCCCATGGACGGCGAGCAAACTCGAGTCTGCCATAGGTCACTATGTGAGTGTTTGTTTTGGGAGGAGTGCCAATTCGCGGAGCCATTCAGGGAACCATCGACATGGTTGGGAAAGTTGTGCTGGTCTCCGGCGCGGGGTCTATCGCCGGGCGGCACTGTGCTCAGGTGCTGGCGGATGCCGGTGCTTCGCTGATGCTTGCCGATGGTGATTTCGCAGCCCTGGACGAGTTGGGTGAGCGCTACCGCGCCCGGGGTGTGGAAGCCCACACCTCGGTACAGGACGTGCGTGACGAAAACCGCTGGGAGGCTCTGGTCTCCAACACGGTGGACCGTCTGGGCGGATTGGACGTGCTGGTCAACTGCGGGTGGGGCTGTACGGCACTGGAATATGATCGCCTCAGCGCACTGGAGCGCATGCACCTGCAGTATCAAAGCAAGATCGACGCCCTGTTTCTGGGCATGAAATACGCCGCCTTGGCGATGCGGCCCGATGGGTCGGCGGGCAAGGGTGGCGCCATCGTCAACCTGGCGGTTTCTGTCACGGATGTGGCCCAGCCGCCGCTGGTCACGGGCACCGGTGCGGTTGACGGCACGATCCGCGAATACACCCGCCTGGCTGCCGCGGAGTTCGGCAGCCTGGGCTACGGCATACGGGTCAATGTCATCGCCGACGGGCGATTGCCCGGTGCGGTCGTGGATTTCGATGACCCGGATGCCCGCACCTTGAAGGACGCCTTGCTGTTCCTGGCGTCCAACGATTCAGCACACCTGAACGGTGTGGAATGGCCCATCGACGGGCCCTGGTTTACTGCAATGAGCGCGTAGTTTCGGCTGCGCAGGCGCACACGAGGAGAAGGACATGACGGCCCAGGTACAACCCATTTTTCAACCCGACGAGCAGACCCAGATTGCGGACATGCTCAATGCCACATTTCAGCGCCAGCGACGGGCGTATCTGGCGCATCCGGTGCCGGATCTGGCGGAGCGCCGTCGTGATCTGAAGCAACTGCTGGCCATGTATCGCGATCACCGCGAGGCCCTGATGGATGCCATCAACCAGGACTACGGAAATCGCTCGCGGCATGAAAGCCAGTTCGCCGACATCATTTCGGTGACCGATGGCATTCACAGCACACTGAAACACCTGAAGTCCTGGGCCAAGCCGCAGCGCCGGCATGTGGACCTGACCATGTATGCCGGGGCCAAGAACCGGGTCATCCCGCAGCCCATGGGCGTGGTCGGCATCATCGTGCCCTGGAACTTCCCGATGTATCTGGCCTTTGGGCCGCTGACCGCCGCCTTCGCTGCGGGTAACCGCGCGATGATCAAGATGTCGGAGAACTCCCGTCACCTGTCGCGCCTGCTGCAGAAGATCGTGCCGGACTATTTCCCCGAGGAAAAACTGGCGATCTTCGAGGAAACCGGTGGCGTCGGGATCGAGTTCTCGAAGATTCCCTTCGATCTGCTGATGTTCACCGGCTCCGGTGCGACCGGGCGCAAGGTGATGGAGTCGGCGGCACGCAACCTGACCCCGGTCATTCTGGAGCTGGGCGGCAAGTCACCGGCAATCATCGACCCGTCGTTCCCGCTGGCCACCGCCGTGGAACGGATCATGTTCATCAAGCAGTTCAACGCCGGGCAGATCTGCCTGAACGTGGACTACGTGTTCGTGCATGAGAATCAGCTCGAGAAATTCATCGAACTGGCGCACGAATATGCCGAAGTCCACTGTCCGGACATCCAGGCGGAGGACTACACCTCGATCATCGATGATCGTTCGTTCCAGCGCCTGCAGGAAACCCTGGATGACGCGCGCAAGCGAGGCGCGCGCGTCATCAATTTGAGCCGCCGTCAGGAATCGGATGCCAAGACCCGCAAGATGCCGCTGCATCTGGTGCTGGATACCGACCCGGAAATGACGATTCGTCAGCGCGAGACCTTTGGTCCGATTCTGATGGTGATGACCTACCGCGACCACGAGGAAGTCATCTCCTATATCAATGCGCACGACCGACCGTTGGGCCTGTACCCGTTCTCCAAGAACAAACAGATCGTGGACATGTACATCCAGCGGACCATGTCTGGCGGGGTGACCGTGAATGACGCGCTGTACCACGTGGCGCAGCACGATATGCCCTTTGGTGGTGTGGGCCCGAGTGGCATGGGGCATTACCACGGTCGTGAAGGCTTTATGTCGTTCTCCAAGCTGCGCCCGGTGTTCTACCAGGCCCCGTTCAGCTTCATGAAATTCCTGCAGCCGCCCTATGGTCGCTTCGCCAGCCAGGTCTACAACTTCCTGATGAAGTGGAAAGGCTAGGGCTAGGCCGGTCGTAACCCCCGGGTTGTTCCCGGGCTGAACCACGCAGGCGCTCCACCGGGGTTATTCATCGCCCCGGTGGAGCGTTTTTTTAGGCTCATCGCGGATTGGCGTGAACATCGGGAGTCAGGAGCCTGAAGTCTTGAGCAACGATGTGCGGGGTCCGCTGTCCGGGGCGCCAACCGGGCCTGCAGCCCCGCCGCTGCGCGGTGCCTGGTCCCCGCCGGTACCCGGTGGGGTCGGGTCTACACGACGTCCTGTCGTGAAGACCCTCAAACGGACTCCTGTCCGTTTGCCCCCATTCGCACCAGCGGTGCCCGGCGGGTCGCCTGATGGCTCCGGTCAGCACCCCGGACAGCGGACCTGCCAACGGCAACGTGGCGCGTTCTTTTGCACGCAGCTCGAAACGATGAATACAGGCACAACCCCCAAGGGTCGGGGCGTCCTGTGGCCGGGCCGTCGGGGCTTGCGCCTGACGGGCATGCCGCGACTGGGGGAGATTCGCGAGGACGGCGAATCGAGGCTCTAGCTAGACAGGATGTCTTGTAGAGCCGACCCCACCAAGCGGAATGACCGGCTGGGAACCGCGCAGCGGCGCAAGACCGCCCGGCTACAGGATGCCCCGGCCCGGTCGGTGGCGCGGCCCGCTAACTCAGGCCATCCCGCAATTGAGTTGCAACAAGGCGCCGCGTTTCCCGCTAAAGCGCGATGAACCTTTTTTTATGCGCGGCGTTCTAGCGCGCGTGTGCCGCGTTGCCCACGGCCGCCGGCGCGGCCGCACCACCGAAGGCGTGCCTGGCGATGATGATCATGGCGATGATTGTGATGAATGCGAATACCAGTGCCGGGAACAGGCCGATCACGCCCATCAGGCTGGTTTCTCCAAAGCGGTTGTCACCAAAGGTCAGAGCCCGGTTGTCCGCCAGCATCCCACCCCAGTAGAACAAGGTGTTGGCATAGCCGGCGCCGACCACCATCCAGGTGACGCGGGCTTCGCTGGCGTCCGGTAAACGGATGCCCCACAACACCAGTGCGACGGCGAACACCATGATTCCGTTGAGGATGCCACCGGCATGCGTGCGGGCCCAGCCGCTGCTGTCACTGGGCAGTTCGAATTCGAGCATCATGCCGGGGAAAATTTCGAAGCCCCCCACCAGGCTCATGACCAGGCCGAAACCGGCCAGCAGCCCAAAGACCATCAAGATGGCGCCATGCCCGACCATGCGCCGTTGTCGTTCGTTCATTGTCTCCTCCTGTAACCATGGAATGGTTGATGCGGATCAACCGGTGCCGGGGTGGCGGCGTGTGCGCGCACCTCCGGTGTCCGCTATTCAATCAGATTCCGCGACCGGCAAAACCCAACTTATGGCGGGTTTTTAAGGCTTCAGATCGGGTGATAATGAAGCCATGAACACAGATGCCACGGGGACGGCTGCGGACGCGCGGCCTTGGGGGACGGTGTTGCGTACGCCGGAAGAGCGCTTTGCGCGGCTGCCGGGTTTTGCGTACCCACCGTGTTATCGCGATGATCTTGCCGGGTATGAAGGTCTGCGCATGCACTACGTGGATGCCGGGCCGGCGGACGCCGCGGTGACGTTCCTGTGCCTGCATGGTGAGCCCACCTGGTCGTATCTGTATCGCAAGATGATTCCGGTCTTTACGGCGGCCGGGCATCGGGTCGTCGCCCCGGATCTGTTTGGTTTCGGCCGCTCCGATAAACCGGCGGATGACGCGATCTACACCTATGAATTTCACCGCAATGCCTTGCTGGCATTCGTGCGCCAGATGGGGCTGCGGAATGTGTGTCTGGTGTGTCAGGACTGGGGGGGAATCCTCGGGCTGACATTGCCGCAGGACCTGCCGGGCGTGTTCGCCCGGCTGCTGGTCATGAATACCACCTTGCCGCTGGGCCAGAGCGCCTCATCGGGTTTCGACGCCTGGAAGGCTTTTGTGGCGGCCAACCCGGATCTGGCCGTCGGGCGCCTGATGAAACGCTCCACCGCCGGCTTGGGTGATGATGAGGCCGGTGCTTACGACGCGCCTTTTCCCGATGCCACCTACAAGGCCGGTGTGCGTCGATTCCCGGAGCTGGTCATGGTCGAGCCGGGCATGCAGGGAATCGAGATTTCGCAGCGTGCGGTCCGATTCTGGTCCGAGCAATGGGCAGGGCAGAGTTTCATGGCTGTGGGGGCGCAGGACCCCGTGCTGGGTCTACCCGTGATGGCGGCTCTGCGGCAGCAGATTCGCGGCTGTCCCGAGCCCATGATCATCGAGGAAGGTGGCCACTTCGTGCAGGAATGGGGCGCGGAGATCGCCAGCGCCGCGCTGCAGGCCTTTGGCCTGAGTGCGGATGCATGCTGACCATTCCCACCAATACGCCGTTGCGAAAACTGCCCGCGGATTACTGCCCACCGGGCAGCGAACGCTGGTTCACCCTGACCAGCGGTTACGACGCCGGCAAGACCCTGTTCTATACCGATCATGTGACTGGCGATGGCCCTGTCGAGGGCACGGTCGTCTTCGTGCACGGGAATCCGGAGTGTTCCTACACCTACCGGCATATCCGCGACTCCCTGCTGGCCAGCGGCCGGTGCCTGCGTATCGTGGCGATGGATCACATCGGCTTCGGGTTATCCGACCAGGCCGATTTCCAGATGGTCGATTTCCACCATGCCGCCAATCTTTTGCAGCTGGTGCGGCACCTGGACCTGCAGAATGTGACGTTGGTGGTGCATGACTGGGGCGGCCCCATCGGCATCGGCGCCTTCATGGAAGACGCCTGGCGGGTCGACCAATTGCTGGTCATGAACACCACGATATTTCCGATGCCTGCGGCGGGCATCACCTACACCAACTTTCCGGTGCCCTGGTTGCCCTGGGCGCGCACCCCGCATGTGATTCCGGATGCGCTGTGGGGTGGCATCGCGGCCTACGTGGTCTCGCATGCGGAACCTCAGGGTACGACCCGGTTCCTGGTGAACAGCGTCAAATACGCGTTGCGCCATGCATTGCGTCGCCTGCCGCCGGGCACCCCGGAGCATGTATGGGCAGAGCAGTTTCGGACCCGGGCGAACTCCCGCAGCTCGCAACGCAATGTGTTGCAGACGCCGGTCTGGGGGCACGGTTACCGCTACACCGATCCGCGCCATGGCGTGCAGGACAATCACGCGTGGTATGCCCGCATGCAGGCGGAAATTCCGGCGCAATGGGGAGCTGCGGGCCGCAACATTCCCGTGTGTGGGTTTTTCGGCCAATGGGATGCCTGCGGCAAGGACGAGGTGATCGCCCAATGGCACGCCGCCCTGCCGAACATGCGCCAAGCCACCTGGACCTACCCGGACGTGGGGCATTTCATCGAGGAATACAAAGGGCCGGAGATGGCAGCGGCCATCCTCGCCATGCTCAGTACCGCGACCCCGGCCCCCTAGCTCCGGCCGCACTCGATCCGCACGCTGCGGGTTCGGATTCAAGCCGGGGCGCGATGGTGCAGGGCGCAGGTGTGAGCCGTAAAGCGGACCGTTTGCTATGTTGGCGAGCCGCGTTCTCCGGCAGATGCTCGCTGCGGCCTTCGGTTTGATTCCGGGGCGCAGTCCCCGGCTGTCTGCCAACTATTCCAAGGACCTTTGCCGTGCTGTCGACTTCCTCCGCTCCTCGCCGCACATTCTTATCCAGAACTTCGCAGATGTTCCCGGCTGTCCGACGCATTCGCGCTGAGGGCTTGCGCGGCAGCGGTCGCGTCTTGCGGCTTGTGGGCGTCATGCTGCTGGCGGCGCTGTTTTCCGGCTGTGCGGTGATGCAACAGCTGGTGCAGGCGCCCGATATTGCGATCACCGACATGAAGCTGGCCAAGGCCGGTTTGCTGGAGCAGGTGCTGGAATTCCAGCTGGAACTCGATAACCCCAATGCTTTTGCGCTGCCGCTGATCGCCATGAATTACACCCTGGAGCTTTCCGGGATCGAAATCGGCCAGGGTGAACAGACCAAGGCCATTACCTTGCCGGCCAACGGCCAGGCCACCTGGCCGGTGAGTTTCAAGGTGAACAGCCTCAAGCTCGCCCAGAGCGTCTTGAATCACGGGGAATTCAAAGACCTGGATTACCGCATCTTCGGGAACTTCAAACTCAGCGAATCCGGCCAGCTGCCATCCATCCCCTTCGACAAGCGGGGCAACCTGGGCGGCAAATCGCAGAACTGAGTCGAGTGAAGGGCGGTTGTCCGGCCACAGGGGCGTTGCTGGGCCCCGCCTGCAGGCGCGTCAGGCCGGCGTTGCGCTGTCTTCGGTGTGTTTCCTGCGCACGGCACGTGCGGTGTAGTTGCTGAGGTACGCGACCATGGCGTGGCCGGCCTCATCGCGGTATTTCTCCGTGACCTTGCCGTGGTAGAGGTTGGAAACGCGAAAGACCGCCGTGCCGATATCCACCGCCAGGGAGGCCACATCCGGATCGTCGGGCAGGTGGATTTCCCGCAGGGCGAGCAAGTCGGTGGTGAGCTTGCCCAGTTTGCGAATCGCGAACTCGGTGACGCGGTAGCTCTCGTCGGTGACGGCGCCGCCCAGGATCAACATGCGGCCGACCGGGTGCTGATTGTGGAATTCCGCGGCCAGGCGCACCATTTCGCGGACCATTTCCTCCCACGGCAACACATTCAGGGCGGGGCCGGCGGCGCGCAGCGTGTCATCCAGGGCATCCAGATAGCGATGCGTCAGCTCATTGAGGATCGCGTACGGGGTGGGGAAGAATTTGTAGATGCTGCGTCGGGTATAGCCCAGCCTCTCGGCCAGCGACGGGATGGAAAACCCGTTCAAACCCACTTCTCGCAACAGTTCATCGGCGCCGTCCAGCACCGTGGTGTAGCGGCGCACACCCGCTTCGCGACGGGGTTGGATGGCGACGGCGCGCGGATCAATGGCCAGCTTCATCGCCGGATTGTGCCACAGGAACTTCCGCACCCAAACCTCGTCGGGGTGCTCTGGCATGCCGGCGCGGCACCCGGTGACGCACTCGCTGCCGGTCTTTGCCGACTAAAATGAGCGGCTTGCTGGAAAGCCCGTCATGCCGACGCCGGTGTTTTCCCGCTTTCTGCAACCCCAAAAGGACATGGCATGACTGCACTGATTACCGGATCAATGGCTTACGACACCATCATGGTCTACCCCGGCGAGTTCTCGGACTCGATACTGCCGGACAAGGTGCACATGCTGAACGTGGCATTTCTGGTGCCGGAGCTGCGCCGTGAATTTGGTGGCTGTGCCGGGAATATCGCGTACAACCTGCATCTGCTTGGGGGCAAGGGGCAGGCGATGGCGACGGTGGGTGGCGATTTCGCGCCGTATCGGGCGCGCTGGCAGGATCTGGGCATCGACATGAGCCGTTTGCTGGAAGTGCCGGAAACCTTTACCGCCCAGGCCTTCATCACCACCGACCTCAAAGACAACCAGATCACCGCCTTCCACCCCGGCGCGATGAACGAAGCCCACCGGCAGTCCGTTCCCACGGATGGTTCGGTGACCCTGGGCACCGTGTCACCCGATGGTCGCGACGGCATGATCCAGCACGCGCGGGAGTTCGCCGAGGCCGGCATCCCGTTCCTGTTTGACCCCGGCCAGGGGCTGCCGATGTTCAACGGCGAGGAGCTGCTGGACTTCATCGACAAAGCGACCTGGGTGGCGGTGAACGATTACGAAGCGCAGATGATTGCCGAGCGCACCGGCGAGTCCGTCGAGGTGCTGGCGCGCCGCGTCGAGGCCTTTATCGTGACGCGCGGTGGTGAGGGCTCCCATATCCACACGGCGGGTGAGGTGATCTCGATCCCGGCGGCGAAACCCGAGCAGATTGTTGATCCCACCGGATGCGGCGATGCGTATCGCGCCGGGTTGCTCTACGGCTTGCTGAATGACTATGGCTGGGAGCGCACGGGGCGTATCGCCAGTTTGATGGGCGCCATCAAGATTGCTCACCCCGGCACCCAGAACCACCGGTTTACCCCGGCCGAGTTCGAGCGAAAGCTCGCGATGGCCTTCGGCTGAACGAAAAACGCCCCACAACCAGGAGATTGAGGGGCGTCGCACGGCAATGGCCCGACCTGGGAGGGATACTGGCCGGACCATTGCGCTATACGTCCTCCCTGTCGTTCTGGATGCAGAGAAGGCAAAAATATTTATCGCCGCCAGAGTATCAAGATCACATGCCGAGCAATTCTCGGCAGATCGCAAAGCTCGTTTCGAGCCTATTGCTGACATTCAACTGAACAAAGTAAGCAACGGAATGAAGTCTCCAGCGTCAGCGGCTCGCAAGGCTGCAATGTAAGCACTGCGATGCTCCGTTTGTGCCTCAAGGTTTTCTGCTCCTTTTAGCCAATCGATTTGGGGTGCGGCAAGGCAGTACTTGCATACCGCATCGGTCATAAGCCGGGCATGGCGCCCATTACCGTTGGCAAACAGGTGGATTTGAACCATCCGATGATGGAAACGCAACGCCAGTTCATTGGGAGGATAAGTGTGGTGCTCGATCCAGTAACGGGTGTTGTCTACAAGCTGTCGCAGTTCTACACCGATGTACATCGGATCGATACCAATGTTTTTCTCGGTCTTCCGGAACGTTCCTGCCCACGACCAAACCTGCCCAAATAGTTTTCCGTGGAATTCGCGTATGAATTGCTCACTTAGAACATCGGGATTTCGTTGCCGCCGCAGCCATTCTCTACCCTTTGTTAGATTTGCCTGTTCGTAGCGATTCAGTTCAGCGCGGGTTTCGATGGATTTGATCTTCAGGCCTGCTTGCTCATCAGGGTCAAGTGGTGTTGCGCCATCTGGATCAGTCATCCCACAAATCTCGCGGCATACGGTGCATTAGATCGTTGCTGATCCGTTTCAATTCGGCATCGCTTGCATCTTTTGTGAGCGATTGGGCCTCTAGCGCCATGTGAGGCGATACCTCCGAGAGAATCTGCCGGGATTTTTTCTGGGTCTGACGTTGTAACAAACCTTCGACAGTCTCAGCCTCCTTAGGAACAAAAACGTAAACAACGCGACAGTCCATCGCCTCTGCGGCGGCCTGCAGTGATTTCAAAGTGATACTGGCGTTGCATTCAGAGGTTTCCAGCCGAACCGCAGCGGTCCGCGAGAGACCCATTCTTCGGGCTAAAGCTTCTCCGGTCATTCCTAATGCCGTTCGCAAGGTACGAATCCAGCCCACTTTGGGAACCTTAATTTGCGATGCAGGAGATCCGAGAGCTCGATTAATCTTGGATTGGGCCTCATCCCGCTCGACAGCACGCATAGACCTGTCCATTTGATTCGATATACCAAAACAAAACCGTCATAATGCTACTCTAAAAAGAAGCATATTGCATTAATACACTCTCTTTAGAAGAGCATCTTCACGTTGGTCAGCCAAAGTGGAAACGCCTCTGTGGGTTCGCAAAGCGCCCAAGCCCGCTGTTCTCGCAGGTTGCAAGACCATCATCTTCAACCCTGGGTTGCAAATGGCCGAATATTTTCTGCCGTTACGCGGCGCCCGGCTTCAGGCCCGGGATGAAGCCGACGGGGGATGCTGGGTCTCGCTGGCATCGGCGATTGGCAGCCCATCGCGCAGCACGATCCGTGCGGTGCCGGTGGGGCGTTTTCCGGGCAGCACGATCCCGACCAGATTGCAGGGGTCGGCCGCTGAAAGCACGACCTGACTGCCGCTCGGCGCCTGCTTGCGCATCCGCTTGATGCCCTCCACGGCTTCCGGCAGGGCAAACTGCTCCCCGGCAAAACCATCGACGAAGCGGCCACCGCGAATTTCCCCGCGGGCTTCCATCCGCCACAGCACGTACAGCAGCTTGCGCCAGGGCGGGGAACTGGCCTCGCGCTCGAGCAGCTTGCGGAAGATGACGCCATAGCGGCTCAGGGTGGCCCAGGCGAAATGCTCGATGGCCTCGTCGTCCTCGGCTTTGCCGGCACGCAGCAGTGACCAGCGGCCGGCATCCTGGACGCCCGAGAACAGCGCCCGGCGGCGACGCGTGCGGGGTGCATGACGCGGTTTGCGGGTGGCGGGGGCGATCAGGCTGCGCAGCCCGGCGAAGGTGTCGGCGTGAACCAGGCCCCAGCCCACCAATTCTCCCAGCCCCTGCTCGGCATGCGCCTTCAGCAGGTGGGCGTCGTCGGTGATTTCGGAGAAGAAGCTGGCGCCGTGATTTTGCAGATATTCATGAATGGCCTGAGCATGACCGGAAAGCGGCAGCTCTTCGAGTACCGGTGTGCCGTTGAGATTGCGCCAGAGCGCGAGCGTGTCCCGCGGGGCAAAGGCGATGGGCGTGTGTTTGACCGGGCCGGTGGCCTTGCTGCCGTCGTTGCGACGCGGGGCGATACGGGCCCAGGCCACTTTGCCGGCGGCGCAGAGCCCATCCAGCTGGGAAGGACGAAACCCGGCGATGCGGGCCGGCAGGATGCCGGCTTCCCAGGCGGCGGCCGGCGCGGAATAGCCTTCCAGCTTGTCCAGCGCGGCGAGCAGTGCATCGTCGCCCTGCGTCTGTTCGCCGGCGACGCCCTGCCAGTGCAACAGGAAGCGCATATAGGTTTGCGCACTGACCGGCTCGATATCGGCACGCAGGCGCTCCAGTGTGTAGCGATGGATGCGTGCCAGCAGCCGGCGTTCGCACCACTCTTCCTCGGTGCCGGTGAGTTTGCCGCGGATGACGAAGCCTTCGTTTTCCAGCGCCAGTAGCGCCGGTGCCACATCGGTGGCGGCGAGACCCAGTGGCTGGCCCAATTGCTGAGCGGTCACCGGGCCGAGCATTTCCAGTCGACCGCGGATGATTTCCACCAGCGGGTCGGCGGAGATGGGCGTGCCGGGCGGCGTGGTGATGGCGGGGTCGGGGGTCAGGCGGGCATCCCAGCCCTGGAAGTCGGCGAGGCGCTCGGCGGCGATGGCCAGAGCCACACCTCCCCAGGGGTGAATCGTAGCGGCACGCTGGTCTAGAGCCAGCGTACCGAAGGCGCGCGGTTCAATGTCTTGCTGGGGCGAGCCGCTGACAGGGGAGGCTCTCTCCCCGGATGTGGAGGACAGGATGTCCGGAAGCAAGGGCAGGAGCGATTTCCGGTCCGGGGTGAGGGCCTGCCCTGTTGGTGGCGCTTCGAGGTCTGCCTCGGGTAATTGTTGTGCTGGGTCTGCGGCTTTGTCTCCCGCGCTCATCAGGATTTCATCCCGGGTCAAAAACCCATGGATGACCAGCGCGTCATGCAGCTCATCGGCATCCCGCCAGGAGGGCCAGGCCTCCTGCCGGGCCCGCGCGATGGCGGCGGGGTCGAGTCGGCGCAGGCAGGCGGCATCGTCCATTCCCAGCCGCGGCTGCTGCACGGCCATCGTGCGACGGTTCTCGGCATCGCCATCATCCAGGAAGGAATAGGGTCGCGCGTTGAGAATTTCGCCACACAGTGGCGACGGGGCGCTGAGATCGGCGCAGATGACCTCGATCTCACCGTTGGCCAGTCGGGTCAGCAAGGATTCCAGCCCGCTGATGTCCATCGTGACATTCAGGCAGTCATCAATGGTTTGCTGCACCAGAGGGTGATCGGGCACCTCGCGGGGGCCGGAGAGGTTCTCCAGGCAGGCAATCTGGTCGGGGAAGACCACGGCCATCAGGTCTTCCGCATCATTGCGCTGGAAGGCCGGTGGTGATTTGCGGTTGCCCAGGTGACGACGCACCGCCAGCGCAATGGACGCATTCCAGCGCCAGCGCGTGGGGAACATCGGCGAATCCAGCAGGGCCTGGATCAGCACATCACGCACGCTGCTCGCGTTCAGATATCGGCTGACTTCCTCCAGCGGAAAGCTGTGGGTAATGCCCAATGACAGCACGATGCTGTCTTCCAGCGCGGCAGCCTGCAGCTCGAAATTGAACTTGCGGCAGAACCGCTTGCGCAGCGCCAGGCCCCAGGCCTTGTTGATGCGGGAGCCGTAGGTGGAATGCACCACCAGATGCATGTCGCCGGTTTCGTCGAAAAACCGCTCCAGCACGATGCGCTCGTGGCACGGCATTGTGCCCAGTGCGGCCTGACCCGCGCCCAGGTATTCGGCCAGTTGCCGGGAGGCGGCTTCATCCAGTGCGTAATGCTGCTGAATCCACTGCTGCGCCGGTTCCACGCCGTCGGCAAGTCGGGCGCCCACATCGCGGCGCAGGCGGGAGACCGCGAACGAGAGTTCGTCGGTACGCCCGGGGGCTTCGCCAAACCAGAACGGTACGGTCGGCGGTTGGCCGCGGGCGTCTTCCACCAGGACCCGGCCGGTTTCCACTTTCTGGATCTTGTAGCTCTGATTCCCCAACTGGAAGATGTCGCCGGGGAGCGATTCGAACGCGAAGTCTTCGTTCAGCGTGCCGACCTTGATGCCCTGCGGAACCATCACCACGTCGTAATCGAACTGGTCGGGAATCACGCCGCCGTTGGTCAGTGCGATCAGGCGGGAGGCCCGCCGACTGCGCAGCCGACCATTCACCGCATCACGATGGATATACGCGCCGCGTCTGCCGCGACGGGTGGTGTACCCCTCGGCCAGCATGCGCAGTACCTGCAGGTAGGTGGCCTCACTCAGTGCGGCATAAGGCTGGGCCGAGCGCACCTGCGCGAACAGGGCCTTTTCGTCCCATTCCTGGCACGCCACCTCGGCGATGAGCTGCTGCGCCAGCACGTCGAGCGCCAGCGGTGTGGCCGGGAGAGCGTCCAGTTCGCCGCGGTGAACGGCGTCCAGCAAGGCCGTGCATTCCACCAGCTCGTCCAATGTGGTGGGGTAGATGCGACCTTTGGGCGTGGCGCCCACCGCGTGACCCGAGCGACCCACCCGTTGCAGGAAGGCGGCGATGCCGCGTGGTGAGCCGATCTGGCAGACCAGATCCACATCGCCGATGTCGATGCCCAGTTCCAGCGAAGCGGTAGCGACCAGCGCCTTCAGCTGGCCACTCTTGAGCTTCTGCTCGGCTTCCAGCCGATGTTCGCGGGACAGACTACCGTGGTGCGAGGTGACATGTTCCTCGCCGATGCGATCCGCCAGGTGGCGCGCGGCGCGTTCCGCCAGGCGGCGGGTGTTGACGAAGATCAGCGTGGTGCTGTGCGCGGCCACCTTGTCGGCAAGGTCGTCGTAGATTTCCGCCCAGACTTCGTTGGCCATCACCGGCGAGAGCGGTGATTGCGGCACCACCAGGCCCAGATCTCGTTGCCGCGTATAGCCGGTATCGACGATGCGGCAGGGCGCGGCGCCGGAAAGAAAGCGTGCGATGTGCTCGATCGGCTTTTGGGTGGCGGACAGGCCAATTCTTTGGGCCGGACGCGGTGTGAGCGCATCCAGGCGAGCCAGCGACAGCGCCAGATGGGCGCCGCGTTTGTTGCCGGCCAGGGCGTGAATTTCATCGACGATGACCGTGCGCACCGTGGAGAGCAACGCGCGACCCGATTCGGAGGTGAGCAGGATAAACAGCGACTCCGGCGTGGTCACCACGATGTGCGGGGGGTGCTTGCGCATGCGCTCCCGCTCGGCTTGCGGGGTGTCGCCGGTGCGCACCATCGCACGCACATCCACCGGCGGCTGGCCGTTCTCCAGCAGGGCATTGGCGATGCCCTCCAGTGGGAGCTGCAGGTTCTTGTGGATATCGTTGGAGAGGGCTTTCAGCGGGCTGATGTACAGCACCCGACATTCGGCCTCGAGCGGCACCCGCGCGCCCTCTCGAACCAGGTCATCAATGGCGGTCAGGAATGCCGACAGGGTTTTGCCGGAGCCGGTCGGCGCGGCGATCAGAACATTGTCACCCTCACGAATGGCCGGCCAGGCCGCGGCCTGCACGCTGGTCGGTGTGCCGACCTGTCGGCCAAACCAGTCCGCTACCGCCGGGTGAAAATCACCGGGAAGTTCGCAGGAGGCGGGCGGATGAGCAGGCATGGTGCGTCGTGACAGGTTCCGGCGGTCGAGGTCGCCTGGGCCACACTACCACCTTGGGAAATGGTGTGAACGGGTGGTAGCGCGCCCGGCGTGCCGTCAGTGTGGACAGTCCCAGGCTCAAAACTTGAGCCTGGGCGAAAAATGCGGTTTCTGGGGCGCCAGCGTTCCGTTTACCCGGCGGCGGGCTGTGGCTCGGCGCGGTTTTGCACGGCCTGACGCAGAACATCGCGATAGCCGCGGGCCAGGGCTTGCGGATGCTCGGCATAAAACCCCTTGTTTCGAAGGTGGGTATGCAGCGCCTTGAGGTTGTAGCTGGGCGCGCTGGCCAGGAAATGGTGCTCGGTGTGGAAGTTCACGTGGTTGGGGCAGAGCACCAGGCGCTCGGGCAATGACGCCAGCGTGGTGCGGGTATTGCGGCGAGGGTCCGGGTCGAAGAGATCGACGACGCCGGCGTGTTCGGCCACCTGCCGGATGCGCGCGATGGTCGGGTAGAACACCACATAGGCAAAAGCCCACATGCCGTACAGCGCCCCCACACCGCTGGCGTACAGCACGCCGAACTGCAGCAGGTTCATCAGCACGCCGCGGGGCAGAGAGCGGCTGCGGTGTTCCTTGCGCATGGTGATATCACCGCCGCGTCCGGTGGCGATGGCGGCCAGGAATTTCACGCCGGTCTGGCCGCTGAGGTCGCGAATCAGCTTGCGGCGGAAACTCTCCGGCGTGATGGGGTAAGCACGGTAATTGGGCAGGTCCGGGTCGTTCGGCGTGCCGGCCAGGCGATGGTGCTCGCGATGCGCGTCGGCGTAATCGCCCATGTCGGCCAGGATCGGGTAGGCGCACAACCATTGCCCGATCACACGGTTCAGGCGCGCCGATCTGAACAGCGTGCCATGTCCGGTCTCGTGCATCAGGGTTGCCAGTCCCATCTGCCGGCCCCCCAGCAATAAGGTGCCCAAGGCGATGGTCAGCGCATTGGTCCAGGTCGCAACCAGGATAAAGATCGCCGCAATGCCGGCCCAGTTCAGCAAGACGGTCATGAGGGCCTTGCCATCACTGCGACGGGTGAAGGTCGCCAGTTCGTCTTTGCTGAGCCAGTCGCTGATTTTCATGTGCAATGCCCGGGGTGTGGATGCCAGACATCAGAAAATTACACGCACGCACAAAAACAATCAAATAGTGTAATGGGCGCGACTAATCCGTCAGCGCATGAGCCAGCAGCCAGTTCTGTAGCTGCGCCGCGGCGGGAAGCTGCGGAATCAACGAGAGGGGAATGACCAGGTGGCGTGCGTTTTCCGCGGCGTGGCGTATCAACAACTGCATGTTGGCACTGCCTGGTGCCGGCATCGAAGGCAGGTTTGCCGATTCAGCAACCAGGGCCGCCGACCATTCGATGAGTGATCGCATCTGCTCGGCACTCAGCTCTTCCGTGGTTTCCAGCAGTTGCCAGCACTCTTCATTCCAGCTTTCGTAGCAGCCCGGGCGCAGGATGCGTTTGCGATGCGCCAGCGTCAGCGATCTGCCCGCGGCCACGGCCTCCCAGTGCAGGCTTTCCGGCTCGGAATACACCACCGTAATCTCGTAGCGGGGTAGCGGGTCGGCCGTGGTAAGCGTGGTCATGGTCGGCGTTCCTTGGCTACACCCCGCCAGCAACAACAAGAACCCCGCTCCCAGCAGCCGGCTGCGCCGGCGCCAGGAGGGGGCAGGAGTACGCTCAGGGGAGCATGATTTCATTCGACGGAGGTACCTCGTAGTCACGGGGGTCGGGCTCGGGGTAGCTGATGGTCCAGGCGCCCGACCATGCGCTGCCCTGTGCCGCGAATCCGCCGGGGCCGTCCTGATTGCTGTCCGCAGTTGTCAGGGTGCCGCCGGTGGAGCCTTCGACCCAGAAGCCTTCCATCTCGGGATCATCGCAAGGGTCGGCGCAGAAGGCCAGGTAGCGCCAGCCCACACTCCAGCCGATGCGTTGATCCTCCTCGTAGTTATCGTCATCGTCCGAGAAGTAATGCACCCCGATGGTGTAATCGCCATACAGTGAGGTAGCGGTCGTTCCATCCGCATAGCGGGTGACCATGCCGTCCTTGGCCAGGTAATGCTCTGGCCCGTAGCCACTGGTGTTGTCGAAATCCAGGTAGGGGTACGAGGGGCTGGCAAAGGAGCGATTGCTGTAATAGACCAAGTCGCCGGTGCGCCCGTTGCCATCGGGCTCCTTGACGTAGAGGTCCACATCGCTGTTGTTCTGGCCCCAAGTCAGGGTCACGGTCATGGCCGCGGCGGTGGCGGTGGATTCAATGATCTGCTGCTCGAAGGCAGCCCAGTGACTTAGCGTTCCGTTCTTGGCAGCGAGAAATGCGATCTGGTTCTCGCCGTGTTTGAGCGGGATCGCCACCTTGAATTCCCCGGTTCCACTGCCGGCCTGGTTGTCCACCGCAGCCGAGTAGTTTCCGCTGGGGGTCAGGATGCGGATGTTGTTAACCACCGAACCCGCCGTTTGCGCCTTGCCGCCCAGAACGGTGCCTTCGATCTTCACGGCATTGTCGCTGGTGATGACTTTGTCTTGTCCTTCGGCGGTCTTGCCTTCGTTTTCCAGCACGTTTTCACCGTTAGCGAGGCCGGTGATGGAGGTGATCGTGATGGTGGGGAAGACCGAGCCGTTGGTGTAGCTGTTGTCGGCGGCGCTTTTCTGCTGGGCGAGCACCGCATCACTCAGACCGACGTGATACCCCACGTGCTGGAAATAGTTGTAGGCAAATCGCGAGTCTCCGGCGGTTGTGCCCGACAGGTAATTCTGGAAGCCGGTGCCATTGATGTAACGAATTCGCCGGGTGTCGTCACCCGGAAAGTTCGGGTCGTAGACATGGAAGGTGATATTGCCGCTGTCATCAATATCCGCGCGGTAGGTCATGATGGCGTGGCCGCCTGTCAGCTCGTTGTTCGCGTATTGATAGATCGCGATGAGAGCCGGTGCACCCGTGGCGTACAGGGCCCCGACCAGGCTGTGCGCGACCGACTCGGAGGATGCCACCTGCAGGTCGAGTTCGTCCGAGAGGAACTGGTTCCAGATATCCGACATGCCATTGTGCACGCGGCTGGCCAATTCGATGGCGACATCATCGTCCAGCCAGGTGGTGGTCGGCGCCGGGTCTCGGTAGTTGCTGTGCAGCACCGGGCTGTAGCCGGATTTGAAGTAGTACTTGGCCCAGCCCACCATGCCGAAGCAGTTGCCACCGCGTGATTTGGCGTAGAACGAGCCGTAATTGGGGATGTACCAGCCATTGTTGGCGGAGCGGAATCCGGTATCGATGGTCGCGCCCAGGCCCGACCAGTCGGCCCAGGTTTGCTGGCTGACTCCGAGCGCCACGTAGTACTGGTACTGCACCGAGGAGACGATGGCCAGCTTGCGCCCGCTGCTGACATCCGTGCCATCCGCCGAGTTGGCAAAGGTGCGGGTCCAGAAGGTGATGCGGTTATTGGCGGTGTCCCGCGCGGCGAAGCCGGTGGGCTCGACCGTGCCGTCCTGGTTGACCACGTAGAAGGCGACGTCGTCATTGCCTTCGTACGGCAGTGTGACTTTCACCGCACGATTGAACATGCCCAGGGTGTTCCAGTCATCCGAGCCGGTGGCTTCGATGCGGATACGGCGGCTCTGAATGGCCGTGTCCGCGGGAATGCCGGAGGACGAATCCACCGGCGAGGAGCTGATTCTGAAGGTGATGGGCTCGTCGGTGGCGTTGGCCGGTACTTCAATTTTCAGGCCGACCAGTGGGTCACCGGGGTTGGTGACGGCAATGGTGGCGCCTGCGGGGCCTGCAACACTGGTTGCCGTGGTGGATACGGTTTCGCCACCGGTGGTCAGGTTGAGCGTGGTTACCGCGGCGGGCGGTGCGGTCGGCGCTGGCGTTGGTGACGGGTTTGCCGTGGGTGTCGGGGTGACGGACGGGTCGGAACCCCCTCCACCTCCACCGCCGCACGCGGCGAGTGTGGAAATGACAAGAGCGAGGGCGATGCGATGGAAAGTGGGCATGAGGAGATCCTGGTCTCACGAGAACACGCCTTATGATTGCCACCCGTCCATGCGGCGTAAATTCGCAGTTACGCCTGTGCCCTTAGGGGTTTACCACTATGGTTCACCGTGATGCTGCGGGCAGTCGATGCGGGTATTCGGGGTCATCCGGCTGAATCGGCGCGGGGCTGATGCATGCCCATTCTGGTCGGTCGTTGGTCACATGCCGAAGTGCTGTACCAGCAGCTCTTCCACGGCCTCCGCGGTCAGTGGTTTGGTCAGAAAACCCTGCGAGTAGCCTTCGGCTTCGGCTCGCGCGCGGTCGTCTGGATTTTGCGAGGTGGTCAGCATCATGACGACCACGGAGTCGGCAATCACACCTTCCCTGCGGGCGGCGGCGGCAAATTCCCAGCCGTCCATGACCGGCATGTTGATGTCCAGAAAAATCAGCTCGGGCACGGTTTTCTGAGCATTTCCATGCGCCTCGATCAGGTAGTCGAGGGCGTCCTGGCCGTTGGTGGCCGTGGAGATGGTGTCGGCAATTCCCATCTTCTGCAGCACCGTTTCGTGCACGAAGTTGTCGATTTCGCTGTCATCGATGAGCAGGATTTCCTTAAATCGGATCATGGGGAATTTCTCTGAGCGTGAGGCAAATGCTGGTTCCGTTGGCATTGGAAGATTCCACCCAGATTCGTCCGTGGTGCATTTCCGCAATCTTGCGGCAGTGTGCCAACCCAATGCCCGTACCCTCGTACTGCGGGTTCTGGTTTGCGCGCTGGAAGATCAGGAAGATTTTTTCCTGCTGGCCCTTGGGTATGCCGATGCCGTTGTCGATGACGCAAAATTGCCATTCGTGAGTACCTGTCTTCTGAGCCCGGATTTCCACCCGGGGTGTTCGTTCCGGTGGGCAGAACTTGATGGAGTTGGAAACCAGGTTCTGGAACAGTAGTCGAACTTCAAGCGCGTACAGCTTCAATGTTGGCAGGCTGTTGGCGATGACAATCTCGCCTTGCGTCTCCTCCAGACGGGCCCGAAGATCCTCACGGATGGCTGTCAGTGTTTTGTTCAGATCGACGGTGTCGGCAACGCGCTGGGCCCCCAGGCGGCTGTAGTCCAGCAGGCCCCGAATCAACTCGGCCATCCGGGTCGTGGATTTGTCGAGGTATTCCACGGCGCGCTGGCTTTGTTTGCTCAGCACATTCTCCGGGTCCTGCGAAATCATCCCTGCCATGGTCTTGATGCTGCGGACGGGCTCCTGGAGGTCATGCGAGGCGATATAGGCAAACTGGTCCAGTTCCCGGTTCGACGCCTGCAGTTGCGAATTCGCGGTTGTGAGGTTGGCAAAAGCATCGCCCAGCGTGGTGCTGAGGGCGGCGGCCTCGCGGTACAGGGTGGCTTGAGGGGGTAAATACGCCGGCATTGCCGGCTGCTTGACGTAGTATGCCGCCAGCTTTCTCAGCGGCATCGCCAGCGCAACGGCGAGGAGGTATCCGCAGATCACGCTGGTCAGAAGCACCAGGTAAATGGCCGCGCGGGTTTTCTGGCGGATGGCGGCGACCAGTTTTCGTGCCTGGGAATCATCGCGGGTCAGCACCAGGGCCAGTCCGGCATCCGGTTGCTTGGCGCCCAGGCTGATCGGAATGGCTTCCACCGAAAGGCCTTCGTGCTCGTCGAACTGGTGAAACTCCTGCTGGGCTTCAAACAGGGGCGCCAGGTGCGGATGGTCATCAAGAATATTGCTGCGGCGATCAAACTCGAAGGCAAAGGTGTCGATTCCCGCCGGCGCGACCAGATATTCGCCGGTGTGATTGGTCACATAGCGGGTGATGTCGGCGCTATCCGTGCCCACCAGGGCGTCAAACAGCAGCGACGCCGCCAGATTGATCACGATGACCCCAAAAGGCTCTTGGGTGACGGTGTCGAATACCGGAAGGCTGGCGCGGATCACTGGCGTGTAGGGCACCTGTATCTCGCCAAACTCGCGATTGAGATCGACCGGGCTGAGGTAGACCTCGTCGGGGTGACCTCTGAACGCACCGGTGACATACGGCCGCGACAGCTTCTCCTGAAGAACCCCGGGTGTGGAAATCAGCCCGGTGCTCAGGTCACGGTCGACGCGAACCAGTTCCAGCCCGTTGTTGGACAGGCCGATGAAGCGCATCTGCAGGTATTCGGGTTTGGCGATCAGGATGGCGCGAAAGATGACCGACAGACGATCTGCCCACAGTGCGTAGCTGGAGCCATCCAGCGGGTCGATGCCGGCGTTTTTGCGAGCGCGGATCAGGCCCTGAATCGGCGGTGTATTGCGCAAAAATTCCACATCGCGTTGTATTTCGCGCAAAACCGCGCGCAGCTGGTTTTCATCCCGGCTCGCTCTTTGCGCCAGGCTGTCCTGCAAAGCGCGCGAGTACTCCGCGTTCACGGTTTGGGAGAGGAAGTGCACGGTGGCCGCCACACTGATGGCGAGCAAAAGCGCCACGGGTATCGTGATCAGCGCCCACAACGGCGGCTGTTTGTACTGTGGTTTATCGCTTTGCATGGAGAACACACCCGAAACTGGGGCGACGTCCTGCAAGCATTGTTCCCTAAGTCGGTGGCGGGGTTGCGGCGTGCACCCGCACACCTTCGGTTACGGAATGCACGGTGTGGCTGGCTCCGAATGCCCGGGTCAGCCGTCGGTCAATTCCACGACAACCGGTGCGTGGTCCGAGGGGCGTTCCCACTTGCGCGGTACCTTGTCCACCTTCCAGTCGCGCAGGCGCGAGCGTAATGCCGGCGTCAGCAGCACATGGTCGATGCGCAGTCCCAGATTGCGTCGAAAACCGGCGGCGCGGTAGTCCCACCAGGTGAATCGATCATGGCCATTGGTTTCGGGGTCGAAGGTGTCTTCCAGCCCCAGGGCGAGGATCCGATTGAGGGCATCGCGCTCGGCGTCGGAGCAAAGAATGCCGCCTTCCCACTTGTCGGCATCGTGCGTGTCTTCGACGAACGGGGCGATGTTGAAGTCGCCCATCACGGCCAGGTTCGGGTAGGTCTTGAGCTCCTCTTCCAGCCGCTCATGCAGCTCGGTCAACCAACGCATCTTGAAGTCGAACTTTTCGCTGCCCACGGCCTGCCCATTGACCACATAGCAATTGACCACGCGGATGTCGCCATAAGTGGCGGCGATGACCCGGGCCTGGCCGTCGGAGAGGCCGGTCCAGGTGTCTTGCGGTTGCAGGTCACGGCTGAGCAGTGCGACCCCGTTATAGGTTTTTTGCCCGTACCGGATGACGGTGTAGCCCGTTTCCGCCAGCGCCTCGTGCGGGAAGTTTTCATCCACGGTTTTGGTTTCCTGCAGCCCCAGGATGTCCGGTTGCTCCAGGGCGAGCCATTCCTGTACGTGCTCCAGACGGGCTTTCAGGGAGTTGACGTTCCAGGTGGCGATTTTCATGAGCGCGAGTTGACAAGCGAGAGGGCGGACCATTGTGCCGCGAGACCCCGCCGCGCCGCCAAATTGACCGGCGCGGACTTGTGCTCTGCGAGAAAATGAATATGATTCAGAAATTGATTCATATTCATTTCACAAAGCGCACGGACAATTTTTCGCTGCCGCCGTGGGATGAGCACAGCTGATTCCCCATGAACACACAGACTCGCAAACAACGCGAACGCGCCGCGCGTGAGGACGAACTGCTGGACCGTGCCTACGAGCTGGTCTGCGAAAGCGGTCTGGTCGCGCTGCAGATGAGCCATCTGGCGCGTGCGGGCGAGGTGGCCATGGGCACGCTGTACAGCCATTTCTCGTCCAAAGAAGATCTGCTGCTGGCGCTGTCGGTGCGGTCCAGCACCTACCGTATCGAACAGATCCGGCGCGCAGTGGAGTGGCAGGAGCGCAGCCGGATGCGGATGCTTGCGGTGGCGATGGCGGACTGGATGTTCATGGATGCGCACCCGCATTACGCGCAGATCGACCAGTACGCGATGAGCGAGGTGGTCTGGGAACGTGCGTCACCCCAACGACGCCAGGATTTTGCCCGTTCCCGTGAGCCGATCGGTGAGTTGATCCATGCCGTGGTGCGTGACGCGCGGGCCTGCGGTGACCTTCCCGAGGCGTCATTTTCGGTGGAAGAAACGCCGTTTGGCCTGTGGACGATGTTGATCGGCACCAACCAGCTGACACACGCGGCAGGGCTGCTCGAGCACTTCAAGATCGACAAGCCCCATCAATTGATGGTGCGTCACCTCACCGTGTGGCTGAACGGACTGGAATGGCAGCCAATTATGGCGCCGGATGACAAAGCCCTTTCTGACAACCTTTGCAGCCGTCTGCGGACGGAAGTTTTTGCCCGGGATACCTGATGAGCAAATTGTTTGGTTTGGTAAGTGTGTGTGGAATGCTGATCGCACTTCCCACGGTGACGCAGGCTGCGACGCTGGCCGAGGTGATGGAGCGGGCCGCCCAGCATGACGCGCGGGTGCCGGCATCGCAGGCGATTTCGCGTGCCGACAACGCACGAGCCGGTCTGGACCGCGCCAGCCTGCTGCCGCAGCTGTCGGCATCCGCCGGCATCGGCGAAAACGATCAGACGATCCGCAGCGACTTTTTTGGCGCCTCCGATGAAACCTACCAGGACACGACCCTGGCCTTGGAGCTGCGCCAGCCGTTGTTCCGCTGGGACATGCGCAGCCGCTGGTCGCGCAGCAGCCTGCGCCTGGAACTGGCGCGCGCGCAGGAGTCGCTGCGACGTCACGATTTCCTCACCCGGGTGATCGACCGCTACAGCCGTGTGCTGGAAGCGCAGGCGGAGTTGTCCTTCGCCACGGCGGATGCCGAGGCGCTGCAGGTCGAGATGGACACCATCCAGGATCGCACCGATGTCGGGCTCGCGACGGTGACCGCATTGCGTGAAACCCAGGCGCGCTCGGCTCTGGCGCAGGCCAACCTGTTGCTGGCCGAGGACGGTTTGCGTGAAGCCGAGGACGCGCTGCTGGAGTTGATTGGTGCGCCGTTGCCCACGCTGCGCCCCTTGCCCGCGGCTGTGCCGATATTCCCGGCGCCGGAAGCCGACCGCGACGCCTTTATCGCACGAGCCGCCGAATCTGCCGTGGATGTGCAGATCGCGGCACTGAATCTCGCCATCGCCCGGACCGAGGTCTCTTCGGCGATTGCGGAAGCCGCGCCCAAGCTGGATCTGGTGGGGGAGCTGCGCGATACCGACACCTCGGACTCCCGTATCGGCCAGCAGCGTGAGTCCAATCGCATCGGGGTGGAGTTGTCGATTCCGCTGTATGCCGGTGGCGCCGCGTACAAGACCCTGAAAGCCTCCCGCGCCGATGTCGACAACTACGCAGCGCAACTGGACCTGAAGCGGCGGATCGCCGAGCAGGAAGCGCGCAATGCCTGGCGCGCCGTGCAGACTCAGTACCACCGCCTGGATGCCCTGAGCGCCGCTGCAGAAGCCGCCAGCATGGCGCTGGATGCCACGCAGGACGGCGTCGAAATCGGCCGCCGTACCCAGCTGGATCTGCTCGAGGCGCGTTCGGCATTGCTGCGCGCCCAGCGCGACCAGGTACTGGCCCGCTATGCCTTGCTGCGCGCGTTGGCGCGGCGTGAGGCCGCCGTTGGCGACCTGGATTTTGATGACTCCAAACGCTTTGAAACCCTGTTTGACGGGGTTGCGGAAAGCGATTCCTGATCTCCCCGAACTGACTTTTAGGATTTCCCATGAAGAAGCGCATGACCCTCATGCTGATTGCCGTCGCGGTTGTTTTTGGCGGCATCTTCGGTTTCAAGGCTTTCGTCAACACGCAGATGCAGGCCTATTTCAACAACGCACCCATCCCGCCGGCAACGGTCAGTTCGGCACGTGCGGAGACGGCGGAGTGGTCGACCGAGTTGCACGGGGTGGGAACGGTGGTGGCGGATCAGTCCATTGCCGTCAGCGCCGAAGTCAGCGGGCGTATCACCCGCATTGGCTTCCGTTCCGGTGATGTGGTCGAAGCCGGTGCGGTGCTGGTCGAATTGGACCCCACGCTCGACGCCGCCGAACTGCAGAACCTGGAAACCCAGCTCGAACTGGCGCGCAAGGACTACGACCGGGTCGCCGCGCTGTATGCCCAGAAGCGGGTTTCGCGCTCCGAACGTGACACTGCGCAGTCGCAACGCGATGCCTTGACGGCGCAGGTCGCCGCACGCCGGGCCACGCTGGAAAAGAAAACCATCGTCGCGCCTTTTGCCGGTCGCCTCGGAATTCGCAAGATCAACCTGGGGCAGGTGCTTCAACCCGGGGAATCCATCGTGCAGCTCGCCAGCCTGGAACCGCTGCACGTGGACTTCACCTTGCCGGCGCAAGCGCTCTCCGAGCTGAAAGAAGGGTTGCCGGTGAATGTGGTGGTGGACGCCTTCGGCAAGGACACTCTGCCGGCGCACCTGACGGCTATCGAGTCGGTGGTGGATAGTGGCACCCGCAACATTGGTTTGCGGGCCACGCTGGATTCCGCGCCCGCAGCACTGCGTGCCGGCAGCTTCGCCGATGTGGCGATCGTGCTTCCGGAGACGCGTCGGCAGGTGGTGATTCCGCAAACCGCGGTCAGCTACCAGCCCTATGGCAACACCGTGTTTGTCGTGACTGCGCCTGCTGCAGAAGGGGAGCTGCCCACGGCTCAGCAACGCTTCGTCACTACCACGGAAACCCGAGGCGATTTTGTCGCCGTGACCGAGGGGCTGGAAGACGGTGAGGAGATTGTCACCAGTGGCCAGCTCAAGGTGCGTAATGGCACCAAGCTGGTGATCGACAACGACAACATTCCGGCAGCGGTGATGAACCCCGCCCCGGCAAATTCCTAAGCGGCCAGTCCGCGGAGCGAGTGCATGTCTTTTACTGATCTGTTCATCAAGCGACCGGTGCTGGCCAGTGTGGTCAGCCTGTTCATCTTGCTGTTGGGCTTGCGCGCCATCAGCGACCTGAACGTGCGCCAGTATCCGGAGCTGCAAAACGCCGTCATCACCATCTCGACGGTATATGTCGGGGCCGACGCCGACCTGGTCCGCGGCTTCATCACCACGCCGCTGGAGAAGGAAATCGCCAGCGCCGACGGGATCGACTACCTGTCTTCGGTCAGCTTGCAGGGGGTGAGTTCCATCAACGCGTTCCTGCGCCTGGATGCGGACCCGAATGAAGTGCTGACGCAGGTGTCCGCCAAGGTGGACGCGGTGCGTAGCGATTTGCCGGCCGGTTCTGAGGAGCCCACCATCGTGCTGGCGGTGGGGCAGACCACGGCGGCGATGTACATGTCGTTCTTCAGCGAGGTGCTCGACAACAACCAGATCACGGATTATCTGACCCGTGTGGTGCAGCCCAAACTGGCCACCATCCCCGGGGTGCAGCGGGCCCAGGTGCTGGGTGACCGCACATTCGCCATGCGCATCTGGTTGGACCAGGTACGGATGTCCGCCCACGACATGACCGCCCGCGAGGTGCAAACCGCGCTGCGCAACAACAACGTGCTGGCAGCCGTGGGTGCGACCAAGGGCAGCCTGCTGAGTGTCAACCTCACGGCGGATACCGACCTGACCTCGCCGGAGCAGTTCGCGCAGCTGATCCTGCGCCAGGATGCCGGTTCCATGGTGCGTCTGGGTGATGTGGCCGATGTGCAGCTGGGGGCGGAAAGTTATGCCACCTCGGTGTCGTTCAACGGTCAAAACGCCACCTTCATGGGCATCGAGGTCGCGCCCGACGCCAACCTGCTCGACGTGATCGGGCGCGTGCGCGAAGCCTGGCCCGCGATCACCGCGGACTTCCCGAAGGGCCTGGAAGCCAAGATTCCGTATGACTCGACCCGCTACATCGAGAATGCGATTGATGAAGTGACCCGCACCCTGGTGGAAGCCCTGATCATCGTGATCGTGGTGATCTACCTGTTCCTGGGGTCGTTGCGGGCGGTGATCATTCCGGCCATCGCCGTGCCCCTGTCGCTGGTGGGTGCCTGCTTCCTGATGTTGCTGGCCGGCTTCTCCATCAATCTGCTGACCTTGCTGGCGATGGTGCTGGCGATCGGTATGGTGGTCGATGACGCGATCATCGTTCTGGAAAACGTGCACCGGCACGTCGAGGAGGGGCTGTCCCCGCTGAAGGCCGCCTTCCAGGGGGCGCGTGAACTGGCCGGTCCGGTGGTGGCGATGACGATCACCCTGGTCGCCGTGTACGCGCCGATTGGCTTCCTGGGGGGTGTTACCGGGGCCCTGTTCGTGGAGTTCGCTTTCTCGCTGGCTGGGGCGGTGCTGATTTCCGGCGTAGTCGCGTTGACGCTGTCGCCAATGATGTGCGCCAAGCTGCTCAAGCCGCATTCCGAGGCCAACAACAACGGTTTTGAAGCCTTTCTGGAACGCCAGTTCACCAAACTGGAGCACAGCTACCAGCGCCGGTTGCACGGTTCGCTCGACACGCCATCGGTGGCGGTGGTATTCGGTCTGCTGGTGCTGGCGTCGTGTTACTTCCTGTACGTGACGGCGCCGCAGGAATTGGCGCCGGCCGAAGATCAGGGCGTGATCTTCATGATGTCGGAGGGTTCGCCCAACGCCAACCTGGATTTCACCGAGCAATACACCCGCGAGCTGTGGGGTATCGCCCAGCAAATCCCGGAAGTGGGCAACTACTTCCTGCTCAACGGTGTGGGCGCCGGTGGCGGGGCGGCTTCCGGGAACAGTGCCATCTCCGGCATGGTGCTCAAGCCATGGAGCGAGCGCGAGCGTGACAGCCAGGCGGTTTTCGACGAGATCAACCAGAAAATCGCCGGCGTCTCCGCGCTGCGCACCGCAGCGTTCATGCCGCCGGCTCTGCCCAGCGGCGGTCAAGGTTTCCCGGTGGAGTTCGTCATCGGGACCGTCGGCTCCACCGAGTTGCTCAAGCAGGTTGCCGATCAGCTGGTCGGCGCGGCCTTTGCCAGTGGCAAGTTCATCTTCGCGCAGACCGACTTGAAGATTGACCGGCCGCAGTCACGGGTCATGATCGATCGCGACAAGGCCGCCATGCTGGGGCTGTCCATGCAGGACATCGCCGCGGAATTGGCGGCGATGCTGTCGGGGGGTTACGTCAATCGCTACAGCGAAGCCGGGCGCAGCTACAAGGTCATTCCGCAGGTGGAGCGCGATGCCCGCCTGAACCCGGACCAACTGCTGAACTACCGCATTCGCACGGCGACGGGAGATCTGGTGCCCTTGTCCACGGTAGTGTCTTTGCGGGAAACCGTGCAGCCGCAATCGCTGAACCGCTTCCAGCAGCTCGACTCGGCGACCATTTCCGGTGTGCCGCGCCCGGGCGTGACCCTGGATGAGGCCCTGTCGGTGCTGGAGACAGCGGCGGATCAATTGCTGCCGCCCGGGTTCTCCCGGGATTACGCCGGGCAGTCGCGGCAGTTCAAGAACGAAGGTTCGGCGTTGATCGGCACCTTCTTCTTCGCGATCATCGTCATCTATCTGGTGCTGGCGGCGCAGTTCGAGAGTTTCCGTGACCCGCTGATCATTCTGGTTACCGTGCCGATGTCGATTTGCGGGGCGCTGATTTTTGTCTCGCTCGGCCTGACCACGGTGAACATCTACACCCAGGTGGGGCTGGTCACGCTGATCGGGGTCATCAGTAAACACGGCATCCTGATTGTGGAATTCGCCAACCAGCTGCAGCGGCAGGGGCACGCCAAGCGCGAGGCGGTGGAAATGGCGGCGGCCATACGCCTGCGCCCCGTGCTGATGACCACGGCGGCGCTGGTGATCGCCATGGTGCCCTTGCTGGTTGCGACCGGCCCGGGGGCGGGGTCGCGCTTTGCGATCGGTTTGGTCATTGCCACCGGCATGACCATTGGCACCGCGTTTACCCTGTTCGTATTGCCGGCGGTGTACTTGTATCTCGGCCAGGATCTGCATGCGGCGGAACCGGTCGAAGATGCATTGCCAGAGCCGGCCTAGCCCACCGTGAGTTACGTTCCTCCAACTCGTTGCCAAGGATAGGTATGCACCTTCTGGAAGTTTTCTTACTGCGCATGTACATGCGCGTGCTCAAACTGGTGACACAGTGGGTTCGGCTGGATTGGCCGGGGCTAGTGGAAGGCCCGGGTTCATCGCTGGAGCTGTGCCGTCAGATCGCCAAGGACGGTCACCAGCGCGTGCTGCTGGTCACCGATGCCGGCCTGACCGCGCTGGGAATGCACGAACCGCTGTGCGCGGAACTGCGGACGCAGGGTTTGGATGTCCGGGTATACGACGGCGTCGAGCCCGACCCCAGCATCGCGCAGGTCAACACCGGCTTTGCGGTACTGCAGGAGTTCGGCGCGCAGGCGGTACTGGCACTGGGTGGTGGGTCGTCCATCGACGCCGCCAAGGTGATCGCGGCGATGGCACAAAATCAAAAAACCGTGCGCGACATGGTGGGGTTGTTCAAGGCCCGCCGCGGCATGTTGCCGCTATACGTCATTCCCACCACCGCCGGAACCGGCTCGGAAGTCACGGTGGGAGCGGTGATTTCGGACCCTGTCGCGCAGCAGAAACTGCTGATCGCCGATCCCAAGCTGATGCCGCGCTATGCAGCTCTGGATGGTGAGCTGATGTGCGGCCTGCCACCCGGCATGACTGCAGCCACCGGCATGGATGCCCTGACCCACGCAGTGGAAGCCTTTCTCTCCCGCAATGCCACCGCCGAGACCGACGCCTATGCGGTCAGTGCAGGGCGCGTGCTGTTTCATGATCTGGAGGTGGCCTACGCTCACGGTGATGACCCCGAGTTGCGGCAGCGCCTGGCACGCGCCGCGCACCTGGCGGGGCGCGCCATCACCAAGGCCAGCCTGGGCTATGTCCACGCGATCGCCCACAATTTCGGTGCGCGTTATCACCTCCCCCACGGGCTGGCCAATGCGATCGTCATGCCGCATGTGCTGGATTATTCGCTGCCGTGTTGCCGCCAGCGCATGGCGGCTTTTGCACGCGCGTGCGGGGTGAGCAATGCAACCGATGACCTCGAAGCGGCGCTGGCGCTGATCAGCCGCGTACGGGCCATGAACAACAGTTTTGGCATCCCGGCGCAGGTCGAGAGCCTGAAAGCCGAAGACATACCGGCCATCGCCCGTGCGGCGCGGGCCGAGGCGCGGTTCCTGTACCCGGTCCCGCGCTACCTGACCCAAGCTTCTGCGGAGCAGCTGATTCGGCACATGCAGGCGGCGTAGGTTCGGGTTCAGGCCGTGGCCGTAAGCCGGAACAACCGGTCTGCATTGGCGCTGGTCTGCCGGGCCAGCGTGGCGACATCCACACCGCGGGCCTCGGCGATAACCCGGGCAACTTCGGGCAGATGGGCGGGCTCACAGCGACGGGATTTGGGCCGCGGCCGCAGCGTGCGTGGCAGCAGATACGGCGCATCGGTTTCAATCAGCAGACGGTCATCGGGAATATCGACCACCGCCTCCAGCAGGTGCTGGCCACGGCGTTCATCGCAAATCCAGCCGGTAATGCCCACATACAGGTCACGGGCGATGTAGTCAGCCAACTCGTCACGGCTGCCGGTAAAGCAATGAACCACCACACCTGGCAGACGATCCAGGGCCGGGTCCAGAATGTTCAGAAAATCCGTGTGCGCATCCCGCTGGTGCAGAAACATGGGCAGTCCGGTCTGGGTCGCGATGGCGATGTGGTCGGCAAAAGCCTGCTTTTGCGCCGCGTGCGGGGAGTAATTGCGGTGATAGTCCAGGCCGGTTTCACCCACAGCGACAATGGAACCCGCTTCGGCCAGTTCCGTAAAGCGCTGCGCAAGTGTCGCGTCCCATTCGCTGGCATGGTGCGGATGCAGGCCCGCAGTGGCGAACAGGTGTACGCCCTGACGGGGTCCGCTGTGTTCGACGGCGTGCTGCGAGGACTCCAGGCAGCTGCCGGTGACGATGATGCGATCCACGCCGGCGGCATGCGCCCGCTCCAGGACCTCCGCAAAATCCGGGCGAAAGCTTTCGTGGCCGAGGTTGGCGCCGATGTCGGTCAGCATGTCTGTCAATGCAACAAATACGGGGGGCGAAGTCTAGCTGGGTTAGACTTGCCGGCCGCCGTTTTGCCGGGAATCTGAGCTTTGCAGGACCAATTCACCAATATCGCCAATGCGCTCGTGCTGATACTCGCGCTGGGCATTGCTGCGCAGTGGCTGGCTTGGCGATTCCGTTTGCCGGCGATTGTGCTTTTCTGCGTGGCCGGGTTGGTGTTCGGGCCCGTATTGGGGCTGGTCACGCCCAGCGAAACGCTGGGACAGATCTTCCGCCCCGTGGTCTCGCTGTGTGTGGCGCTGATCCTGTTTGAGGGTGGCTTGTCGCTGCACTGGCATGAACTCAAGACCGCGGCGGCCGGGATCAAGCGTCTGGTGTCGCTGGGAGCGATCTTCAGCTTCTTCCTGGGCGCGCTGGCGGCGCACGGGATTGGCAACCTGCGGTGGCCGGTGGCCTGGGTATTTGCAGCGATCATCGTTGTGACCGGGCCGACGGTCATCATTCCGATGCTGCGCCAGGCGCGGCTGAATCGCCGCACCGCCGCCTACCTGAAGTGGGAAGGCATCATCAACGACCCCATCGGCGCCTTGCTGGCGGTGTTGCTGTTCCAGTACTTCGTGCTCAGCGAAACGGCAGCCGGGGAATCCGTGCTGATGGGGCTGGTGGTGGCGCTGACAGCGGCCAGCCTTGTTGGTGCCGCGGCCGGCTGGTTCCTGGTGCGGGCCTACAACACCGGGCTGGTTCCCGAGTTTCTGAAAGCCCCGGTCATGCTGGCGACCGTCTTGGTGGTGTTCGTGTTGTCCAATCAGATGCAGCACGAGGCGGGGCTGGCTGCGGTCACCGTGATGGGGCTGGTGATGGGCAACTCCGACCTGCCGAGCATGGATGAACTGCGCAAATTCAAGGAGTACGTGGTTCTGATTCTGGTCTCCACGGTCTTCGTCATGCTGACTGCGGACCTGGATCCGGCACTGCTGGCGCGCCTGGACTGGAAAACCCTGCTGATGATCGTGTCCGTCATGCTGGTGGTGCGGCCACTGGCCATCTTCCTGGCCACGATCGGCACCGACCTCAAATGGCAGGATCGCGTGCTGCTGGGCTGGATTGCTCCGCGCGGGATCGTGGCGGCAGCGGTGGCCGGGGTGTTCGGCCCGGAGATGGCCGCGGCCGGCTACGCCGATGCCGATTTGCTGGCGCCGCTGGTTTTCGTGCTGGTGCTGGCGACGGTGATCGCGCATGGCTTCACCATCGGGCCGCTGGCGCGCAAGCTGGGCCTCACCGTTCCGGCAAACACGGTGCTGGTCGTGGGGGCATCGCCATGGGCCACGGACCTGTGCCGGATGCTGGCCAAGGAGATGGAAGTCCCGGTGTTGCTGGTAGACAACTCCTGGCACCGGCTGCGGGATGCGCGCCTGGATGGGATTTCCGTGCTCTACGGGGAGATTCTCTCCGAGGGCGTGCAGCAATCGCTGGAACTTTCCGGCATCCGCTGCGTGCTGGCGGCGACCAGCAACGACGCGTACAACGCTTTGTCCTGCCGGCAGTTCGCCTCGGATCTGGGCCGCGATCGGGTGTTCCAGTTGCCGCTTTACGCGGATGACGACAACGATGAGCGCGCCGCCCGCCGCCGGGTGGCCAAACCGCTGACCGGTATGTCTGCCTTCGCCGACGACGCGCACTACGAGGCGCTGTGGCGTCGGCAGGTTCAAGGCTGGGCGTTCACCAAAACCCGGATCACCGAGACTTACAGCTGGGAAAATTATCTGGCGGATATCTCGGGCAAGGCGTTGTTGATCGGCGTGGTGCGCAAGGGTAAGCAGTTCAGCCTGCACTCACCCTCGGCGCCGGTACGTCCCAAGCCGGGTGAGGTGGTGATCAGCTATGTTCCGGCGGATGATCTGCGTGCCGCCACGACCAAGCGCACCAATGCCAAGTTGGAGGCCGTATCTGACGCCAAACTCGAAGCCGTACCGGAAGCACGTGAGGGGGCGAATGAAAACGCTTGAGCTGTTGCAGCCGGGAGATGCCGGCCGTGGGTTGATCTCGGGGAATGCCGGTGCCGCCATCGAAGTCGTGGTGGAGCTGCCACGCGATGCTGAGATCCGCGGGCTGGCAGTGATCGCACACCCGCACCCCTTGTACGGCGGGACGCTCGATAACAAGGTCGTCTACATGCTGGCTCGGGGCGCATTGGATGCCGGTGCGGCCGCGCTGCGGTTCAACTTTCGTGGCGTGGGTCGCAGCGAGGGGGTGCACGATGAAGGCCGGGGTGAGGGCGACGATCTGCTCAAGGTCGTGGCCCATGCACGGGAGGGCTGGCCGAGCCTGCCTCTGGCGGTGGCGGGATTCTCGTTTGGTTCCTATCTCGCGCTGCGCGAAGCGCAGCGCGCGCAAGCCTGTGGGGTGCTCACTGTCGCGCCGCCCCTGATGTACGCCGGAACCGGCGCGGTTCCCGATCCCGGTGTGCCCTGGTGGGTCATTCACGGCGATGTGGATGAAGTCGTGGACTATGCGGATTCCATGAAGCGCGCCCAGGCTGCTGCACACCCACCGGACCGCATTCAGACAGCCCATGGTGTGGGGCATTTCTTCCACGGCGAGCTGAATCAGGTGCGCGATTTTGCGCGTGAGTTCTTCGCGCAGACCTTCTCGACAGTTTCTTGACACGCGTCAGCGGCGACACCGCCTAGAATGCGTGCTCTACCCCTGCATACCCACCTATCGCCTGCTATGAATTTTCTGCGCCATTCCCTTGCTGCTGTCCTGATTGCTTCCACGCTGCCGGCTGTCGCCAGCGACATCGACTTGTTGCCGACCGGGAATCAGCGGGATTTCGAGCTGGCCATGCAGGATCTGCAAGCAGCGTTCTCCTTCAAACCCCTGGCTCCGGCGGAGCCGATGGGAATCACCGGTTTTCACGCCGGGGTGATTGCCAGCTACACCGGCGTCGAGAACGAGCAATCATGGAAGGCCATCTCCGGTGGGCAAAGCTTTGACGATCTGGGTGTGGTGGCCATCGCTGCTGGCAAAGGGCTGCCATTCGGGATCGACGTCGGGGCGTTCATCGCCGATGTGCCGGACAGCAACGTCAGCTTGATGGGGGCCGAACTGCGCTATGCCTTCCTGGAAGGCGGTATCGCGACTCCGGCGGTGGGTCTGCGGGTGGCCTATACCAAGCTGAGCGGTGTGGACGAGCTGGATTTCGATACCAAGAGCGTGGACCTGTCGATTTCCAAGGGCCTGACGCTGTTGACGCCGTATGTCGGCGTCGGGCGGGTGTTCAGCTCGGCCAAGCCCAACGTGCTGGGTTACAAGGATGTCGACAACAGTGACAACAAGTTCTACGGCGGCGTGCGGATTTCGCTGGCGTTGTTCAAATTGACGGTGGAACTGGATCAGACCGGCGAAAACACCAGTTACAACGCCCGGCTTGCTCTGGGCTTCTAGGTCGCGGCCAGCAAACGGCTGGCCAGCGCAAAGCCGCCCACGCCCAAAACGCCGGCCTGAATCAGGTATGCCGTTGTGGCTTGGCCACGCGCCAGCCGGCGGTTCAGCCAGCGCAGCAGCGCCCACACGGGAAGCACAAACAGCAACTGGCCGGTTTCCACGCCGAGGTTAAAGCCCAGCAACACCGGCCAAAGCTGCGTGGCTTGCTGGGCGTCTTCGAGCACCGCGCTGGCAAAGCCGAAACCGTGTAACAGACCGAAGGCGCTGGCCAGCACCAGGTTCGCCACCGCGGCTTGCCGGGGTTGAGTTCGCAGAGCCTGGTGCGTCACGCCAATCAGAAACAGACCCATCCAGATCAGCGGGTCGCCGGGAACTCCGATGGCCGCGCCCACGCAGGCCAGCAGCATCAGCACGATGCCGATACCGCGAGCCCGGCCGGGTTGTTGGGGCAGGCCGACGAAGACGATGCTGGCCGCGATGGCCAGTTCGATGGTGGCCGATGGCGGGAGCACGCCGTGCAGGGTGGCCAGCAGCAGGGCAGCGGTGTGGCCGATGGTAAACCCGGTGATCATCAAGGCCAGAGCGCCCAGGCTGCCGGCCAGCAGAAGCAGGCCGAGCAGGAATGCCAGGTGATCCCAGCCCTCCGCAATGTGGCGCACGCCGTGTTCCCACTGCACCGCCAGCTGGTGTCGCCAGTCGCCAGGGGGCTGCTGTTGCAAGGGCAGGGTGCGCACCGCGCCGCCGCGAATCAGGCTGATGCTGTCGGCGTGGGTCAGCAGGTGCAGATGTCCGGGCATCGGCTCCAGCCAACGCATGCGCAATGCGGTCGGGCTGAAGGGGCAATCAAAGCTCAGTCGCAGATGGGTCCAGGTGTCCGCGCCGGGTACGAAATCACTGCGGTCGGCTCGGCACACCTGTTCTCCGGAGAACAGTTCGGTGTTCTGTTGCAGGTAGTGATCCAGGCCGTTTCCGATGCGCTCGGCAGGAAGATTGCGAAAGTCCGCAGCCTTGACCCGCAGCGTCAGCGTGAACACCTGTTCGTCTCCGGTCCATTGCGCATAACTCAGGGTGCCGCCGGTATGGGCCAGTGCCGGCGACGCGCCGGTCATCAGCACCACGAATAGCAGTTGGCACCACCGGCGATGGAGCGCGGGCATGCCCGCCCAGACGGAGCTGCGCGTCATGGCGCTGCAGGTGCTGCAACGATGACATCCGCACCGTCGCGCAATTCCTGCAACGCGCGCGCCAGGGCTTGCTCGCTTTGTTGACGTTGCCAGGCGCGCAGCAGCATGTCCTGTGGGAGTGATTCCGCCGCGGGTTGCCGCGGTGGCTGAATTTCAAGCACCTCTACCCGGTACCAGGCCTGGCCGACCGCAATCGGTGCTATCGGTGATTCGGCCTTCGTGGCGGTGAACGCCGCGCTGGCGACGGCATTGCCAGCCCAGCGTTGCAGCTGGCGTTGGTTCAGCGGCCCGTCCGGAATATCCAGCGCGGAGCCGTCCCGATTGTCCGTCGCCGCGGCTTGGGTAGCATGCCGGCTAATGCGTACGCGGCGCTGTTCCGGTTGGGCAAACAGCCGCGGATTGGCTTCGGCGAAGGCGCTGAGTTCAGCGGGGCTGGGGTCGGTGGGGCCGGTATTGGCGAGGGCGTCCATGGCCGCCTGCACCAACTTTCCGCGGACTTCGGGGATGCCATGCTCCAGCCCCAGGTTCAGCGCCATCTGCAGCAGCAGTTCCTCGTTGATCAGAGTGTCGAGCACGCGCTGCTGACCGGCAGCGTCCAGCGCGCTGCGGCGCCCGCTGTTGGCGGCATCGATCGCGCGTAGCCATTCGCTTTTCTGGATGCTGACACCGTTGACCCGGGCGATCTCGTCGTCGGTCAGAGGCGAGGGGCCGTACTTCTGCACCCCGGCCAGTGCCAGCATCACACCGGTCAGCAGGCCTAGCCATGGGAGCAACGTGGCGTATGCTTGCCCGCATTGGCTGGTATTTGGGGGAGATGCATTCATGCGGCGATTGTTCACGGTTGTGCTGGGCCTGGTGCTCATTATTGCGGCTGGATTGACGGTGCTGGTGTTACGCGGGCCGCAGGGCGAGCTCGAACAGCCCGGTGAAGTGAAGGCGCCGGCGCGTTCGGCCGAGGCGGTCGCCGCCCGGGTTGCGACGGACCAGGCCGCCGCGGCGGCGGTGGGCGCGCAAACCGATGAGCAAATTCTGTTCGGTGATCTGCACGTTCACAGTACCTATTCGGTGGATGCGTTCCTGTGGAGCATGCCCATCATGCACGGCTCCGGGTTGCACCCGCCGGCGGATGCCTGTGACTACGCGCGTTATTGCTCCAGCCTGGATTTCTGGAGTCTGACCGATCACGCCGAGGCGCTGACGCCACGCCATTGGAAAGACACGCAGCAGATGGTGCGCGACTGCAACGCGCAGACCAACCCGGAGAACCCGGATCTGGTGACCTTCCTGGGCTGGGAGTGGACCCAGGTCGGGCAAACCCCGGACACCCACTACGGGCACCGGAATGTCGTGGTCAAAGAAACCGCGGCGGACAAGGTGCCGGCGCGCCCGATCACCTCAGGCGGGCTGCCGCTCAAGCACATGCGCCGACGTCCGATGACGCCGCTGGAAGAGGTCATCGCCCCGTACCTGTACGACGCCGAGGCCCGCCCGCAGTTGCGTCAGCAGTTTGCCAAGCAGGCCGAATTGCGAGCGGCGCCTTATTGCCCCGAGGGGCTGGATACGCGCGACTTGCCGGTGGACTGTGTGGAGTCCGCGGAGACGCCGGAAGCACTGTGGGAAAAGTTTCATCAGTGGGGTGGCGAAGTGCTGGCCATTCCCCATGGCACCACCTGGGGCTACTACACCCCGCCCGGTACCCGATACGACAAGCAGGTCGCAAAAAAACAGCATGACCCGCAGTTCCAGCGCCTGGTTGAGGTGTTCTCCGGGCACGGCAATTCGGAGGAGTACCGGGACTTCCGTGCCGTCGTGTTCGACGATGAGGGCATTGCCTCCTGTCCCGAACCCACGGAAAACTATCTGCCCTGCTGTTACCAGGCGGGTGTGCTGATTCGCGAACGCTGTGACGACCCGGCCTCCGCCGAGTGCGAGGCGCGGGTCGCCAAAGCGCAATTGGACTATCTGGACGCCAGCGTGGCCGGGCATCTGGTGGTGCCCGGCGCTCAGCCAGAGGATTGGCTGAACTGCGGGCAATGCAACGACTGCACGATGCCAGCTTTGAATTACCGTCCCGGAAACAGCGTGCAGGCCATGATGAGCCTGTCCGATTTCGACAACCCTGAAGACGACGGTGACCCCGAGCGCTTCCATTTTGGCTTCGTCGCCTCGTCGGATAACCATGCATCGCAGCCGGGAACCGGCTTCAAGCAGGTGGGGCGTCACCAGTCGACGGAGGCTTTTGGGCCGGCGGATGACATCACCCGGGAGCGCTTCTCCGATATCGCCAAGCGCTCGGGGCAGGGGGGCGAGTCGGTACCGTTTGATCGCCGGGGCACCCACTTCAACCTGTTCCAGTACGCCGAGTCCGAGCGGCTGGGGTCGTTCTTCTACACCGGAGGGCTGGTTGCCGTACACGCAGACGGCCGGACCCGGGATGCGATCTGGGATGGGCTGGAAAATCGTCAGACTTACGCCACCTCCGGTCAGCGGATGTTGTTGTGGTTCGATTTGCTGAACGGGCCGCAAGGTGATGTGCCGATGGGGGGGGAGGCCAAAACCGCAGAAATCCCCCGATTCCGGGTGCGTGCCGTCGGGGCCTTTGAGCAGCTGCCAGGGTGCCCGCAAGCGTCCATCGACGCTCTGGGGGAAGAGCGGGTGCAGTCCCTGTGCGGAGGCGAGTGTGACAACCCGGGCAACGTGCGCAAGCCGATCGAGCGCATCGAGGTGATCCGGATCCGCCCGCGGGTGTATCCCGGTGAAGATCAGGCCGGGTTGATTGATGATCCGTGGAAAGTCATCGACTGCGAGCCCAGCGAAAGCGGGTGCGTTGTTGAATTCGAGGACCCGGACTACGCCGTGGATGAACGTGACACGTTGTATTACGTGCGAGCATTGCAGCCGCCGGAGCCCACGATCAACGGCGATACCCTGCGCTGTGAAACGGATGAGAACGGGAACTGCACCCAGGTTCACATTTGCTACGGCGACGACCGCACCACCATGGCGGATGATTGCCTGGCACCGGTAGCGCCGCGCGCCTGGTCGTCGCCGATCTATCTGGACTACCCCCAGCAGCGGGTGGCCGCGAAATAACGGTGGCGTGGCACTCTGGTGTCACGCTTTTTCTTTTGACTTTGGGTGGCGCACTGGCGTGCCCTGATGGATAAACACGGGAAACAACAATGGCAACAGCACTGATTACCGGCGCATCGAGTGGTATCGGTACCGAATTTGCGCGTATTCATGCGCGTAACGGCGGCGATATGGTTTTGGTCGCGCGCAGTGTCGACAAGCTGAATGCGCTGAAGCAGGAGCTGGAATCGACTTACAAGGTAGCGGTGACCGTGATCGCCGCGGATCTATCGCAGGCGGGTTCCGCAGCCGCCGTGTTTGCGCAAACCGAAGCGGCGGGGATCGAGGTGGGGGTGCTGATCAACAACGCGGGTTTTGGCGGACACGGCAAGTTCTACCAGCGTGAACTGGCGGAGGAGGAGTCGATGATCCAGCTCAACATTGCGACCCTGACATCGCTCACCCATCTGTATCTGCAGGGCATGGTGGCGCGTGGACAAGGCCAGGTGCTGAACGTGGCGTCCACGGCGGCCTTTCTGCCCGGGCCGTTGCAGGCGGTGTATTACGCAACCAAGGCCTACGTGCTGTCATTCTCACAGGCCATCGCCGAAGAGCTGACCGGCACCGGTGTGAGCGTTACCGCCCTGTGCCCGGGCGCCGTCAAAACCGGCTTCGTCGAGCGCGGCAACCTCGAAGGGGTGGAGGTTTTCGACAAGGCGGCTTCGGCTGAGTCCGTCGCCGAGTGCGGTTACAAGGCGATGCAGAAGCAGCAGTTGGTGGTCATCAACGAGCCGGGTTTGTGGTTCCTGTTGAACTGGGTCACGCCGTTGCTGCCGCGACGCCTGCTGCTCAAGGTGTCGCGCAAGTCGATGGAAAAAACCAAGTAACGCGGGTTTATTTCCAGACTTCCTCCAGCCGTTTGTCGCGCCCGCAGCCGTTGCGATACCAGCGATAACGGATGGGGTTTTTCTTGTAATAGTCCTGGTGGTATTCCTCGGCGGGCCAGAAGATGCCAGGGTCTTCGATGGTGACGTAGACCTGCTCGAAGCGACCGGAGTCGCGGATTTTTTCCAGGCTGGCTGCGGCTGCGGTCTTTTCGGCTTCGGTCACGGGCATAATCGCGGCGCGATACTGGCTTCCCCGGTCGCAGAACTGCTGATCCGGGGTGGTCGGGTCGACGTTCTTCCAGAAGTAGGTGAGCAGGGTGTTGTAGGTGATCTTCTCCGGGTCGTAGAGCACCTTGACCACTTCAGCGTGTCCGGTGCCACCGGCGCTGACCTGCTTGTAGGTGGGGTTCTCTACGGCGCCAGCCGCGTAGCCGGAAATCACCTCCTGGACGCCATCGATTTTCTCGAAATCGGATTCCATGCACCAGAAGCAGCCACCGGCGAAGATGGCGGCGGCGACCGCGGCGCTCATGTGCGGAGTGCCGGCAGTTCTTCCCCGGCGGGTACAAACCGCAGGGCCACACCGTTATTGCAATAGCGCAGACCGGTGGGCGCGGGACCGTCTTTGAACACGTGGCCCTGATGACCACCGCAGCGCGCGCAGTGATATTCGGTGCGGGGGTAGATCAGCTTGTAATCGGTGCTGGTGGCGATGTGGCCTTCGATGGTGTCGAAGAAACTGGGCCAGCCGGTGCCCGATTCGTACTTCTTGTCCGCATCAAACAGCGGGAAATTGCATGCGCGGCAGATGAACGTGCCGTCGCGCTTTTCATGGTTCAGCGGGCTGCTGCCAGCGCGCTCGGTTCCGGCCTCGAACAACACCTTGTAGGCGAGGTCGTCGTCGAGAATGGCTTTCCACTCGGCTTTGGTTTTGCTGAGGGTTTCGCGGGCTGAGGTGGCGGCCGCTGCCAGCGTGGAGCGGCCAAGACCAACGGCGGCGGCGATGCCACCGAGTACATGACGTCGGGTCATCGGAAAGTGTCCTGGGCAGTCTGTGGAACCCTAGTTGACCACATCTGCCGGCACGCGTTCCCGGCGGGGTCGAGGAGCTAGATCTTCGCCTGCACCGCTTCGCGGATGATGCGCTGATAGGCCTGGCCGCTGAGCATGTGCAAGTGGTGCGAATCATGCAGTGAGTGCCGCATCAGACGCGGGGCATCCAGTGTGCGCAGGTTGTGTGCACAGATGCCGAGCGCGCTTTCCACCGGTACCAGGTAGTCATCCAGGGCCTCGTTGGGGTTTTCGGGCATGACGGTGGAACGGGTCGCGGCAACCAGTGTGTGCGTGATGTGCTCCGGTAGCGGTGGGAGATCCCGGTAGTCATTGATGTCGTCGTGGCTTTCGCGGGCGGCCCAGTCGGATTCGGTAATGCAGCCGTGGCGGAGGTCCTGAATGCCCATGGAGCGGATGTTGCCCAAACGCATGAAAGGCGCCGTGTAAGGCGAAACCTTGAGCAGCCTATTGGCATGGTTGCCCAGCCTTTCCAGCGGCGCCCCGTGGTGCGGTGTGCCCAGATAGACGCAGTGCTTGATCGCCTGCACCCATGGCGCTGCGTGATCGGCCTGCGCCAGCGCGCTGCGCATGACCAGCCCGCCCATGGAGTGGCCGATCAGGGAGATCTGCTCGAACTCACCGCTGTCGATCGCATGGGCAAGCAACGCGGCCAGGTCGGCGCCGTTGTCCGAGATGTGGCGTCCGGTGTTGTAGCGCAGATATTCCACGCGGTGCCCGGTCGACAGCAAATCGTCAACCAGCGCCAGATGGGCCTGCCCGGCCCAGCCCAGTTCGCTCATGCATAGCCCATGGATGAACAGCACCAGCCGTCGACCCTCTCCTTGGGCGCGGGTCCGCTGCATGGGGATGGCCAGGCGGTTGCCGGTGGCGTACAGCCGGTCGCCCAGGACACCGTTGATGGCGGCCTGCGTCTGGATCCAGCCTGCAGAGTTCAGCTCAGCGGCCGGAAGTGCATTGGCCAACGTCGCCAAAGCGGTTTCGGTGCCGGTAAACCCGGTTTCTATGCAGTCGTATACGAGCCGGGTAATCCCGCGCGGCTGACCTTCCGGCACCTGTGCCAGCGGCAGCGGTGCGCGGCTGATGGTTCCGTGCATGCCGCGCACAACACCCAGGACTTCGCCGGCCAGGCTGGCGGCAGCCTGGGTGACGGCGGCGCCTGAACTGGCCCAGGCCAGCGCCTGGCTAAGCCCGGCCTGAAAGCGTGCGGCATTCGCCAGCAGGTCTTCGGTGGCGTGTGTGGTCGGTGGGGTTTGCAGGTCGGCTGGAGTTTGCATGGTTCCCTCTTGCGGGCATGGCAGGTGAACACCACCCGGTACGGGGGAGGCTCAGGACCAAATTACAAAGGCATGATCGATCCGGTAAAAAGTAAACAGATGTTCACAAATAGTCAATACCAGCGACCCGCGGCGGCATGTCAAAATAAGCCAATGACGACCAATGCATGGCCACACGAGGTGGTCCAAACCGAAGAGGGCGACCAGTTGTGCATGTGGAGGCCGAATGGGGTGGAGCCTCCCGCACGGCTCCATTTTGCGCATGCGACGGGCTTTCACGCGCATACCTATGCCCCGCTGTTTGCGCAGCTGGCGGATATCCCTCTGGCTGCCTGGGACATGCGTGGACACGGCGCCTCTGCCGAGGCCGGTGATCTGCGCCGCTTTAAGAGCTGGCACATCTATGCGCGAGACCTGGGGGCCTGGCTACGGCAGCAGGAGTCGCCCGTATGGTTGGCGGGGCATTCCGTGGGGGCAACCGTCAGCGCTGAACTGGCGGCGAGCCACCCGGACAAGGTGCGTGGCCTGATCCTGATCGAGCCGGTGTTCATGTCGCGGAAGCTGGGCTGGATGCTGCGGGCCGGGCGTCTCACCCGCAGTCGCTCACATAACCCGTTGGCGGTGGGGGCTTTACGCCGGCGCAATGCATTCGACAGCCTGGAGATGGTCTACCGTGCCTACCGCGGCCGGGGGGCGTTCAAAACCTGGCCTGAGGAATGGCTCAGCGCCTACATCGAACACGCGTTTCAAGCGGAGGGCGACGTCCTCAAGCTGCGCTGCGACCCGCGCTGGGAATCCCGCAGCTTTGAACTGACCGTGCCGAATCCCTGGGACTTTGTGCGCAAGCTGAAGGTGCCCACGCATGTGTTTCTCGGTGGCACCGAGCACAGCACCACCAATGCCGACGCCCGGCGGACCCTGCAGGCGCTCTGTCCGCTGGCGCAGCTGGAGCAATGGCCCGACGCGACCCACTTTTTGCCGATGGAGTGCACCGCCGAGCTTGCGGCCCGGATTCGTACATTGATCGAGGCCGTATGACGGCTCCAACTTAACCGTTGGATAGACCAAACCAGGGTCGCCATTTCACGCCGACGGCGCTGCCGAGTATGGCGCTGAATATCCACACCCACCCATGCAGGCTCAGGGACGCGATTCCGGAAAAGAACGCACCGATATTGCAGCCGTAAGCGATCCGCGCGCCGTAACCCATGAGCAGACCGCCGAGCAGTGCGCCTGCCCAGCCGCGGGTCGATAGCCGAAACTTCGGGTCGAACTGGCCGCTCAGGGAGGCGGCTGCGAGGGCGCCCAGCAGCAGGCCGAAGTTCATCACCGAGGTGACGTCACTGAGCACACCCGCCTGGAGTGCCGATTGTTGAAAGCCACCGGTCCAGAAGCCGGCGGTATCGGGGTCCCAGCCCAACCAGGCGGCGGATTTGGCTGCCCACAGCGTGAACCCCCAGGTGATTGCCCAGGGGTGACCGGCAATGATGAGGGTTATGACATTGAGGGCGACCAGCACCAGCGCGGCGGCGGGCAGGCTCCATGGCCCACGGACGATTTTCTGGGCGATGCTTCGGTGATCGGGCAAGGTGTTTTGCGGGCTGTGCCAGCGCCGCATGAACAGGGCGAGGCCGCCCAGTACACCGAGCTGAACCGCGGCTGCACCGGCGTAGCCCAGTGGCTCTGACAGCGAATAGATGGATAGCGTCGGAAGTTGCTGCCAGGCCCCCATATGAAAGGTGGCCCAAAAACAGCCGATGCAAAATGCCACTAATGTCACCAGATTGCGGGTTCCGCCTGCGCCCACCTTGTACAGGGTGCCAGAGCCGCAGCCATCCCCCAATTGCATTCCGATGCCGAACAGGAAGGCGCCGATCACCACCTGCAACCCGCACGGGGCCAGGGCGCCGTATAGAGGTTGTCCCGCGAACTCGCCCCGGGCCAGCAGTGGCACGAACAGCACGGTGGCCACTGCCAGCAGCAACAATTGCGCGTTGATGCCCGCCGTGTCGCGTTTGACCAGAAACTTGCGATAGGCACTGGTAAAGCCGAACAGGCCGTGCTGTAGCGCGACTCCAAATCCCACGCCGATCAACAGCAAAACGGCCATGCGGGGTGTGTCGACTCCCGCCATAAGCAAGGCGACGATACCCAGGGCGATGGCGAGTACTGGCCATTGCAACGGCTTGCTGTTGGCAGGCGCTGAGGTGGGGGTGCCGACTGTAGTGGAAGACATCGCGTCATCATTGGCGGAGGGTCAGGCTCGGCAAAATAGCAAGAACCGTCGGAATCGGCGATGGATCAGAGGGTTGGGCTCGATTCAATGGCAGCATGCGGACAATGACAGCAAACGCCCTTGCGCAGCCCTCTCCCGCAGTCCAGGATGCTTTCACCGAAAAATTTTTGTAGCAAGGATGCCGCTGATGAAAAAGTTGCTCGCCACTTTGGCCGCTGTCTGCCTGCCTGCAGCGGTGCAGGCCGCACCCTACGAATTGGCCGATTTGCCGGTGTGCACCGCGCTCACTCCGGCGGCCATTTCCCTGGATAGCACGCCCGTCACGCTGGATGTTCGCGTATTGCTCGACGGTGTGAGTCTGAGCGATGCCAAGACCATCGTTGCCAAGGCGCAATCCTCTTACCAGCCAATGGGTCTGACGCTGGTCGCCAGTTACACCAGCGTGAGCTTCACCGGGCTGGAAGGTTCCGAACTGATTGGTCAGGCCAAGGCGTATTACGGCGGAACCCGCCCTGCGGGGATTGATCTGGTCTACGTGCTGACCAGCAAAGACATCACCGATGGTGGCGCCAGCGGCACCGGATTAGCCGGTCTGGCTGATTGCATTGGCGGCGTGAAGTACGCAGACCGGGCCTTTGCTGTTGGCGAAGCCTGGGATCTGGAACCTGTTTCATTGCTCGGCTTGTACACGCTGAACGAAGAGAAGGCCGCGAAAACGCTGGCCCACGAGTTGGGGCATCTGCTCGGCGGCCATCACCACCAGGCCAACTGCGCGGAATCGCTGGTCAATATCGGTGGGTCGCCTTGCACCCTGATGTTCAACTTCTTAGATCTGCAAGCTTCCGGCTTTAGCTTGCTGAACGGTGTGGTCGTGCGCGGACACGCGCAGAGTTACGCCAACCCCTGACGTTGCTTGCGCGGAGAACCAAGCACTCATCTTTGACGGTGACCCTTCGCCGGGTCGCCGTCAAAGATGCCTTTCGTCATTCCTGATGCCTGAAGCACCTCGGTAAACGGATCGCCGATGGCTTTGGCGTGACAGCAGCTAGCGATGCTGCCATTCGGGGCGGGTCTTGAACGGTCACCCATATTTCCCGGACGCATTCACATTGACACTTGTCGAAAAACTCGCAAGAGTGCGGTAACGCTTCTTGGAGTGAGACATGACTGACAATTCGACCGCGGCGGCCGCTGGTGGCTGGACCGTGCTGATCCGCGGGAAGATGTCCGAATCCCGGTTCCGGACGGTTCGTCGCAGTGGCGGCGAGGCGGTGATGCCGGCCGATAATTCCGCCGCCTGGTTGGCGGTTTCCATCCACGGGCGCGAGCCTGCCAATGTGGCCTTCGAGACGCCGGATGCGGCGCTTCACGAGCGGCCCGAAGAACTGCCGCCACAGCCGGTGACTTTCGCTCGCAGCGACGTGCGCTTCGAGACTGGTGTGGGAGAAGTGCTGCTGGATGCCGCCGAACGGGCCGGGCTTGATATGCCGTTCTCCTGCACGGTGGGCGGCTGCGGCGAGTGCAAGCAGAAGCTGGTATCCGGCGACATCCTGCTCGAAGAACCCAACTGCCTTTCCGCCGAAGAGCTGGCCAATGGCTGGCGTTTGATGTGTGTGGGACGGGCGTTGTCACCGCTGGTCATCGACGCCTGAGCCGGCGAGGAGATTCCCATGGCAAAAATTTTTGACGGCATGCCGATGACGGCGCGCAACAAGGTCACCGAGGTGATGGAGACCATCTCAATGATGGGGGCGGTGCACAATCCGCAGGTCGCCATCAGCATGACGCCTTCCGCCTGGCGCGGGCTGGTGAAAAAGGAAGGCAAGAATCCGCACTCGGCAAAAATGCCGGCGCGTCACGAACTGCATTTCGATCTGGGCTACAAGCTCGAATTCCCGGAAATGCTGGAGCTCTACCGCCGTGCGGTGGAAAACCAGTGGGATGGGGATCGTGACCTGAACTGGGGCCTGGACGTGGATCCGCTCAACCCCGAGACCCCGATGATCGCGCCGGAGTGGCAGCTGTACGAGCACCTGGAGCCATTCGGTATCAAGCTCAAGCCGCGGGAACGGGCCGACCTCGCCTACAGTCAGGCCAGTTGGATGCTGAGCAATTTCATGCACGGCGAACAGGGCGCTCTGTATGCCTCGGCGCAGGTCACCGAGTGTGTGAAGTGGCTGGATGGCAAGCTTTACGGCGCCACCCAGGTCATGGATGAGGCGCGGCATCTGGAAGTGTTCTTCCGCTATCTCGACACCAAGATGAACAAGGTGTACCAGGTCAATGACAACCTGTTTGTCATCATTGACGACCTGCTGACGGATTCGCGCTGGGATATCAAATTCCTGGGTATGCAGATCATGGTGGAGGGTTTGGCGCTCGGGGCCTTCGCGACCTTGCACAACTGGACGCGGGAGCCGCTACTGAAGCAGCTGCTCAAATACGTGATTCAGGACGAGGCCCGGCATGTGCACTACGGGGTGCTGGCCTTGCGGGAGCACTTCCGCAATGAACTCTCCCCACGCGAGCGCCGCGAACGCGAGGATTGGGCCTTCGAGGTCGCGATCCTGATGCGCAATCGTTTCCTGGCCCACGAGGTGTATGAAGAGTGGTTTGAGGGCACGATGAGCCGCAAACAATGGAACGAGTTCATGCTCAACGTGCCGTCGATGCACTATTTCCGTCAGACCATGTTCAAGCGCCTGGTGCCCAACCTCGAATACATTGGATTGCTCTCGGATCGCATGCGCCAGCACTACGCCGATGCGGGGTTGATGGAGTTCGCCGGGGGCAGAAATGCGACCCAGATCACCGGCGAGGAGATGGTGGCCGAGCTGCAGTGAGGCCGAGGCGGCACACGCTGCACGGCAGGGGGCGAGTAGGTCATTATTTGTGGCAACAATAATCTGGAAGAACCGATGACCGCGCTCTACCCACCGATCGAACCCTATGCCACCCGGATGTTGCCGGTGGGCTCAGGGCATACCCTGTATGTGGAGGAGTGCGGCAATCCGCAGGGTCAACCCGTGGTGTTCCTGCACGGCGGTCCCGGTGGGGGATGTTCGCCAGAGGATCGGCAGTTCTTCGACCCCGAGCATTACCGCATCATTCTGTTTGATCAGCGAGGGGCGGGCCGCTCCACGCCGCACGCAAGCCTGGTGGATAACACCACCTGGTATCTGGTCGAGGACATCGAAACCCTCCGCAAGGCGATGGGGGTGGATTCCTGGCTGGTATTCGGCGGTTCCTGGGGATCGACACTGGCGCTGGCCTATGCGCAGAAACACACCGAGCGGGTCACCGGCCTGATCCTGCGTGGCATTTTCACGCTGCGCCGACGTGAACTGGAATGGTTTTATCAGGAGGGCGCGTCGCGCCTGTTCCCGGACCTGTGGGAAAAGTACCTGGCGCCGATTCCGGTGAACGAGCGCCACGACCTGATCAGTGCCTACTATCGCCGGCTGACCAGCGATGATGCTGAACAGCAGGTTCCGGCGGCGCGTGCCTGGGCCGTCTGGGAAGGCAGTCTGAGCAAGTTGCAGCGCGACCCGGGGCTGGTGGGCAAGTACGGCGGCGACATGTTCTCGCTGGCCTTCTCGCGGATTGAGTGTCACTACTTCGTCCACGGTGGTTGGCTGGAGTCCGATGACCAGCTGATTCGCGATGCGAAGATGCTCAAGCATGTGCCCGGGGTGATCATTCAGGGGCGCTATGACGTCGTGTGCCCGGCAGAAACCGCCTGGGCTTTGCACAAGGCCTGGCCGCAGGCCAAGTTCGTCATGGTGGAAGATGCCGGCCACAACTCCCGCGAGGCCGGTATCGCCAGTGCTCTGGTTGAGGCCGCAGACCGGTTCCGCGCCGGCAAGCCCTGACGGCGCAGGCGCACCACTCTTCGCACCCAAAAAAAAGGTTCATCGCGCTTTAGCGGGAAACGCGGCGCCTTGTTGCAACTCAATTGCGGGATGGCCTGAGTTGGCGGGCCGCGCCACCGACCGGGCCGGGGCATCCTGTAGCCGGGCGGTCTTGCGCCGCTGCGCGGTTCCCTGCCGGTCATTCCGCTTGGTGGGGTCGGCTCTACAAGACCTCCTGTCTTGATAGAGCCTCGATTCGCCGTCCTGGCGAATCGCCCCCAGTCACGGCATGCCCGTCAGGCGCAAGCCCATATTGCCCGGCCACAGGATGCCCCGACCCTTGGGGTTGTGCCTGTATTCATCGTTTCGAGCGGCGTGCAAAAGAACGCGCCACGTTGCCGTTGGCAGGTCCGCTGTCCGGGGCGCCAACCGGGCCTGTCAACCCGCCGCTGCGCGGTGCCCGGTCCCCGCTGGTACTCGGTGGGGTCGGGTCTACACGACGTCCTGTCGTGGAGACCCTCAAACGGACTCCTGTCCGTTTGCCCCCATTCGCACCA
>JBFIER010000012.1:0-110941 GCA_041603255.1 Oceanococcaceae bacterium
ATGACAGCTCAGAACACCGTGCGCGCCAGATGCCTGTATGGCTGCATCAATACAACTGGCATCGGCCCCACGCCAGCCTTCAGTACCAACCGCCCATCAGCACCTTGGGCTTATCCGTGAACAACCTGGTGGGTTTACACATCTAGCGCGGCGCAGAACGTGGCGGCCGTAACAACAACACTGGCGTGTTGTCACGATAGTGACGGTACGCAGGGTCGCTTCCCCACTTGGCGTCGGCTCGTTCTTCCAGGATCGGCACGCCGCTGACGCGTGTCAGCAAAACGTAGACAAAAACCGGCGAAAGCAAACCCAGCCACTCCCAACCCTCGAAGACCGGCATCGCGATGATGGCCACGCCGGTCCAGAGCAGGATCTCGCCAAAATAATTGGGGTGCCGGGACCAGCTCCACAGCCCGGTGTTAATGAATCGGCCGGCATTGTTCGGATCCGCGCTGAATGCGGCCTTTTGCGCATCCGCGATGACCTCAATGCCAAAGCCGCACGCCCACACGGCCGCGCCCAACCAGGCGACTCCGTCCAGCGGCTCGATGGTGCCCTGGCTCATGACGATGAGTGCAGCGATCAAGGTCAGGAATACCCACAAGCCTTGCACGGTCCAGGCGACCAGGAACCGGGGCGCGGATGCTTTGATTTCATCGAAGCGACCATCTTTGCCCCGACGACGCACCCGTCGAAACAGGAAACTCCCCAACCGCAGGGCCCACACCGCCGCCATCACCGCCACCAGCAGCGCGCGCGCGTGAAACTCACCATCCAGCCCCGCGACCACGGCAATGGTGATCAGCAACAGGTAGGTCGCACTTCCCGTGAGGTCGTAATAGTGCTCGGTCTGGGCGATGAAGGAAGGCACAAACACCACCCATTGAATGGCAAATGCCAGTAGCGCCAGCGCCGGCAGCATGGGCATGCCGAGCAATGTGCGCCCGCCCGGGTCCGCCAGCCAGGCCACACCCATGCCGACCGCCACAACCAACACCACGCCCAACAAGGCCCCCAACGGACTATTCATTGATCCACGCTCTCCTAACGCCCCCCAGTTTGTCGTGCATGATGCCTCTTGCGCCCCACGCAATTACCACGCTGCACAATTTCCGCCGGAAAACTCCCGGCGGGTTTGCCAAACCCACACCCTAGCGGAAGCAAACTGCGCAGGAAAGCGAATCTGACAATCCTTTCTCTTCACCGCGGACAATTTCTTGACGTGGCCTGCGTCAGACTTGCGGCATGCATGGCACGGCGGTAACACTGTGCCAGTTGGTGAACCCTTGCCTGGGGCAACAGCCCCGCTGACAAACAAAGGAGTTGGGTATCCGCAAAACTGCGACACGTTTCTGCCCCCCCATCTCGCTCGCGGCACAAGGCTGAAAACGATGGTGAATACTGCCGAGCGACGTCAGCCACTGTCCCACTTTCTGGCAGGAGCGATGGTGACGGCGCTGCTGACGATGTTGGTACTCTCGCCTTCCGCGCTGACGCTGTACTTGTATCAGCAGGGGGGCACCCAGCAGGTGGTCGTGGCCCCGGACTTCCACGTGATCGCCATTCTGATCGCAGTGGGTTTCAGCGGCTTCGTCAGCTTGATGACGCTACGGTCCTACCAGCGCACCGGGAAAGCATTCGAACGTTGGCTGCTGCTCGGCATGGTGGGGTTTACGGTCATCTATGCGCCCCATGGATTGCTCACCAACCACGCCCACGACAACGTCTGGCTGTTCATCCTGTATGGCCCGTCGTCGCGACTGGTGATGAGCGCCTGCTTTTTTGCCGCCGTTCTGCAGTACGGGAAGCTTGCCCCGATCCCGAAAAAGCCACAAATCATCGGCACCATCGCGGGGTGGGGCTTGTTCTACCTCGCGGTCCTGGCAGGAACGGCCTATCTCGCGACTTCACCGATAGCCGGGGAACGATATGTTCGCTGGAGCCTGGAGATCTTGGCCATCGGCTTCGAACTCGGAGCGCTGGTGTTGCTGGCGGTAAGAAAGCTTAGCAACAGCATGATGATGACCTTTGGGGTCACTCTGGTTTTATTCGCGCAATCCGGTGTGGCATTTTTGTACGCGCCGGTATGGTCGCACTCCTGGTGGTATGCCCACATCATCTTTGCCGCAGGTTTCGGCCTGCTGAGCTATCAGGTCGCCTTGATCTATCGATTTACCGGCTCATTTGAAGACATCTTCAGCCAGGAGGAATTGCTGGTAAAGCTGCGGGTTGCCAATGAAAATTACCAGCGTTCCAACCGGGAACTGAGCAATTTTGCGCATATGGTCAGCCATGACCTGCAAGCGCCCCTGCGGCGCATGTCCAGCTTCATCGACTTGTTGCTGGAAGAACTGGAGCCGGAGAAGGTCAAGAAGCTGGACGATTACGTATCCATCATCCAGAAAAACTCCGAACAAATGCGGGCGCTGATCACCAGCATTCTGGAACTCTCTGAAGTCAACCAATCGAAACTCGAGCTGAAGAAGGTGGATCTGAATGTTCTGGTCGGTGAGGTGCTGGACCTGTTCAGCAAGGACCTGAGAGACCTCGGCGCCACCTGCACGGTGGATCACCTCCCCACCGTTTCCGGCGACGCCACCCTGCTTTTCCAGGTGTTTCAGAACCTGGTCCAGAACGCCATCAAGTACCGCAACCGGCAGCGGGATTTAAGAATCGAAATCCGTGCGGCAGCCGATGGCGATTTCTGGAGAATCGATGTCAAGGACAACGGTATGGGCTTCGACATGAAACTCAAAGATACCGTGTTCAAAATGCTGGGCCGACTGCACGGGGAAGACATTTCCGGCACGGGCGCCGGCCTGGCCATCTGCACCAAGATTCTGGAACGCCACGGTGGACAAATCGATGCCGTCGCCACACCGGACCAGGGTGCCACATTTCAGGTGTACCTCCCCCGGTCCAGTCATCCCTAGGCGGTGAAGAACTGCACAGCCGAGCGGTTTCAGTTCCCCAGGGGGCCAGCCCCGTTCAGCACGGTGGTCACCCCATCCAGTCGCACTTCACTGGCCCACAAGTAGGAAAGATGGGGGTGTGCGGTCGTGAGCGTATCCGCGGCTGATACGATGCCTTGAAGGTGGAAGTCCATCCACGCCACGGAGTATTGGGCGGCAATCTCCAGTCCCCAGCTCGCCGTGGGTAACAGCGGAAAGTTCGTGTGCTGGGCGTGACTGGAGGCTTCGGCAACGATAAACGCGCGATCTTGCTCCAGCCTCTCATAGACCGGCCGCACCACCGCCGGATTAACAAACGGAATCGGTGCAATCGGGCCGTCATGATCACCGGTCTGAATCATCACCGGAACCGGGTTGCTGTCGAACGGCGCACTGCTTTCTGAAATTGGGGCCGCCGCGACCGCCGCGCGAATCCGTGGCTCCACGGCCTGCAACCCCATCGTGGCAATGGCGCCCTGGCTGTGACCAACCACCCCGATCCGATCCGGGTCGATGACCGAGCGCACCGGGGATGCATCCAGCAGCCAGCTGATCGCATCCTGCGCATCTTGAATGTTATCGCCCGGGTCACCCGCACCTTCGTCATCGGAGTGACCCTGCCCCGAGAAATCGAAAGCCAGCACGATATAGCCCGCATCTGCAAACGCCTGATGCCACCAGCGATACATCGCCAGATTGGTGTTCAGGCCTTCCAGCACAACAATTGCCGGGAACGGACCCGCCGCAGGCTCAACCTCACCGCGGTAGGGCAACACGATTTCGCCATACAGGCGCGTGCCATAGCGATTGGGGAATTCGACCGGCACCAGGGCGACGGCCTGGTTGTAATCGGGGTGCCCGTACCAGTGGTACGCGTGGTCCAGTCGCGAGCCGTCCTGCAGCTGGGCCAGGGTCGCCCGAATCTGAAACGCCACCAGCGACGGGTCGCTCAAATCCCGCACCGTGACCCCGAAGGCCACCGGGTCAAACAGCAGCGTCACCGCCTCATCCGGAAGCAGGTCCGCAACCGCGTCCGCCTGCGTAATCACGGCTTCGATTTCCGCCGGTGCCGGCGGCGGGTTCTCACCCGTTTGGTAGGGTGGCCATTGCTTGATGCGATCCGCGCTTGACTCTGGCGACTCACCAGAAGCACCGCAGCCGAAAAGCAGCAGAGTGGCCGCAAGCAGCAGCCAACGCGAAAATCCCATGATGGTGTGTCTCCAGTAGCACACACCGATGGTACCCCTTCTACAGCTCGATCCGGCGACACGCTGGCTACCGGCATCGTCAGCCCACAGGTGCTCATCACGCAAGACGGCATAGTGTCCCTACAATGACGACTACAAGCACATCCAGACACAGCCGCCCGACGACGCGTTGAGGGAGCCATTGAATTGATGACAGTGAAACGACGCGGTGAATCCGTAGAAAGCCTGAGCGGCATCAATATCCTGCTGATTGAAGATCAGGAACAGGACCGCTTCATTGTGCAGAAACTGCTTGAAAAGCAAGCGCCAAAAAACCAGGATTACACGCTGCAGTGGTGCACATCCCTGCTCGAGGGGATCGAGTACCTCAGTACTGCGGAGAATGATGTTCATTGCATCCTGCTGGACCTGAACCTGCCGGACGCCCGCGGGCTGGAAGTGCTGCTGCGAATCAAGAAGATCAAGAAGAACGTTCCCATCATCATCATGACCGGGCTGGAAGACGAAAAAACGCTGGAAGCCGCCGTGAAGTTCGGCGCGCACAGCTACATCATCAAAAAGGATATCGCCCGCTCGGCCAATATCTGGACCCACATCATCGATGCGGTGTTCTCCAGCACCCCCGCAGCTGCACCGTACTCGGTCATTCCGAAGCGTGAGTGCCGCTTCAGTGTGAATGCTCACCTGGACGTGGCCACCTGGGACGAAAGCTGTGAGCTGGTCACCTCCTGGCCGGCGGAAAAAGTCGTCGGCAAACCGCTGGAGTCACTCTCCGTCAAAGGTTTCCGCAGCGATATACACGCCGCGCTGATGCAACCACACGCCCATCTCGACAAGCCGATCGAATTCGACTTGGTCAGCATCAATGGAGACATCGTGCGGCTGGAACTGTCGGCCTTTGCCGATACCAGCGGCAACGCCAAGCAAGCGGTATGGCGATTGAGTGTTCCGGCCGATGAGTTGGCCACCACCATTGCCAGTCAGGTGGTCAATGCCGTGGTCAAGCTCAGCGAAGAAATGCTGCTGATATTTGATACCGACGGGCGCGTGCATCGGTGCAGCGATACGGCGGCCAGCCTGCTTGGCGCGCCGCGTTCGGCCATCGTGGGCAGCCAGATTCGCGATTTGACCGACATCAGTTCCAGCAATCTCAGCCGCATGCTCCTGCGCTCAATTCGCCAGGGTCAGACCTACTTCGCCGAGAAATATGCCTTCACCGGCCCAGGGGAATACCCCCTCATGTTCCGACTGAAAGCCAGCCCGTTGCGGGACAACTTCGGGGGCTTGATCGGTGGCTGTCTTATTGCCAACCCCCTCCCGGTGGACAAAAGGCCGAGCGCTCCCAGCGTTGCGCTCTAAGCCCACCCGCGCCAAGAAAGCGCAAGAACGCAATCCGTGGCCACAGCAGCTCCCACACTGCCCGGGATTAGCTCCCTCATTGGTAGACAAGCACTTTGACCAACCCCAACTCGACGCGCGCGGAGATCCATCTCCCAAAGTGAGTTCCGTGCGAGCCCCACGATGGTCGCGCGATGCATTCCGTCAGGCGATGGAGAAATGACAACTCACTCCATTGCCCCCCCCTGAGCGGAAGGTTGCTGCATTTGCGGATGCTGCTGTCACGCCTTCATGCCATTTCGAAAGTACGAGCAAACCTGTAGTCTGGAATCAGTTCGCTGCAGGATGTTTACATTTTGATGAGCTGCACTCTGGCCCAATGCTGTGGCGCACACGCGGCCCACCTCCAGGAGGCGAAGTGACCCAAGACACTCAAAATGGCTTTACGCTCATTGAGTTGCTGATTGCGATGTTCATCGTGAGCATCTTGGCATCCATCGCCATACCAACCTATTCGTTCTACACCACGCGCACCAAAATCGCCGAAGGTCTCGTACTGAGCAGTGCCGTCCAACGTCAAGTGGAAGAGTTTCATCACGTGAACGGGGTCTTTCCCGGCGACAACGGACAAGCTGGATTAAGCCCGCCCGCGGCATTTAATGGCAGCTTTGTTGGATCCATTACTGTCATCGCGAATGGGGTCATCCAGGTTGAGTTTGATGACCCAGCGCTGGCGGGAGGTTTGTTGGAATTTACCCCTAGCGAAGTTGGGCCAGCAATTCGCTGGAGTTGCGGCTCGCCTAACATCACCACCGCCCTGCTTCCCAAGGAGTGTAGGTAAGCTCATGGCCCACTCTGACAACGGGTATCGCTTGGAACGGTTGCGCGGCGCCACACGCACCGATCTCGCTGCCCACCAGCCCGAATTCTATCTGCATGCCCTGCGGGCGATTTGCATCGGCAATTCGCTGGCATTGCTGGCGGTTGTTGCCATCGCCATCTATTTCGCGTCCTCGACCCAGATGGTGTGGACCACTGTCGGCCCGTTCAATCAGTTATTTGAATTCATCACGCTCGAATTCTTTGTTTTCAACTGCGTGCTGTTTCTGATGCTGCGCTACCGCGGCTGGTATCAGAAAACCCCGCGTCTGGGCTTGAACAAGCTGCGCCACCTGACGTGGGTGGTGCTAGCCTGGAATGGCGTTCATTTCCTCATCGGATTCGAAGTCTTTGGGGGCTTTCACGGGCCCTTTGTCATCCTGCTCCCACTGCTGTGCTTCCTGGCGTTTCTGGCACTGCCAGGTCGCGCTGCATTAATCGCCTGTGCTTCGCTTGGCGTTGCGCTGCTGGCCCTGGCCGCTGCCCAAACCAGCGACCACTTCTTCCCGCTGGGCGCGCTGGGCATCAACTTCACCCGCGTCCCCGAAAGCACCGGGGTGGTTGCCGCGGTCGCCATCTCTGGCACTGCGGCCAGCGTCTATCTAGGCTGGCGCCTGCAGAACTGGCTGGGTGCGACGCAATTGGGGTCGGGAGCCTTGTCATTTATCGACCCTCGCTTCGACTGCTTTACGGCAGCCACTCTCGGTCGCCGCACCGAAGAGGAAAGGCATCGTGTGAGCGAGTACGGCTCCAGCAGCGCATTTTTGCTGATTGGCGTCGAGGACATTGCGGAAACGGTACAAGCGGAGGGGATTGACGCCGGCTGGGAAGCCCTCCATCGCGCCCAGGCGGTCATTGCTGCAAACACGCGCAGTGATCTGGATACCTGTGCCTATCTGGGCGATGGCCGCTTCGGCGTTTTGTTCCCCACCGCCGGCTACGCAGAGGCGGAAAACATCGCCGGAAGAATTCTCGCGGCCGCAGCGCAAAGCCCGGGCACACGGCCACTCCGTCTGGGCTACGGAATTACTGAGATCACTGGCGCTGAGGTCCCGGCAAGCGATCCCTTGGGGCCACTGAGCGAGACCGCGCAACGCGATTACCGGATACCATCCTGATCCTCGGCGGTACCCGCCGATAGCTGAAGGTCACCCGGGAAGCCGAGTCCTTCGGATTCATCCGCGATTTCTTAGGCTAACCGCGTGCCCGTAAGGCTGATACTGATCCTGGGCAGCATCGTAGCGTTAGGCCCCCTGGCCATCGACATGTATCTGCCCGCGCTGCCCGAGCTGCAGTCCCATTTTGGGGTGGATGCCGCCAGGGTCCAGCTCACGCTGGCAGCCTATTTCGTTGGCATTGCGCTGGGGCAGTTGCTCTACGGCCCGCTCAGTGATCGGTTCGGCCGGCGCAAGCCGATGCTGTTTGGGCTTACGGGATTTGCTCTCGCCTCCGTGGGCTGCGCAACCGCAACCAGTATTGAAGCTTTGATTCTGTGGCGCTTTGCTCAGGCGATGACCGGCTGCGCCGGCATGGTGGTTGCGCGCGCTATCGTGCGCGACTGGTGCGAACCGCAGGACATGGCCCGGGTGCTGTCGCTGCTGGTGCTGGTTATGGGCGTGGCGCCCATACTCGCACCCAGCGTGGGGGCGGCGTTGTTGCATTGGCAGGGCTGGCCTTCGCTGTTCCTGGCCCTGGGCGTCGTCGGCGTGCTGTGCCTGAGCCTGTTTGCCTGGGGCGTTCCGGAATCCCACCCGGCCGAACGCCGGGACACTGAAATTAGCTTCGGCGGCGCGTTTCGTAATTATCGGCACGTCCTGTCCCACCAGCGATTTCTTGGCTATGCATTGTCAGGTGGGCTGGCGCAGTCCGGCATGTTCGCCTACATCTCGACATCGTCATTTGTGTTCATGCAGGGCTTTGGCCTCAGTTCCGGGCAGTTTTCGCTGCTCTTCGGGAGCAACGCGTTCGGGCTGATCCTGGCGTCTCAAATCAACCGCACACTGTTGCAAAAGCACCCAGCCCAGCGGGTCTTGATGATCGCAATCAGCATTTATCTGGGCCTGGGCGTACTGATGAGTATCTCTGCGGCCACCGGCTTGGGTGGTCTTTGGGGCGTTGCGATTCCGCTGTGGGGCTGCCTGACCTGCCTGGGCTTTACCTTTCCCAATTCCACTTCGGCGGCCATGGCACCCTTCGGCGACCGCGCCGGGGTCGCTTCCGCCTTGCTGGGCACCATGCAATTCGCCATCGCTGGCACCGCCAGCGCGGTGGTGGGCCATATCGGCGGCAACGCGCCGTTGCCCATGGCGCTGACCATCACCACCTGCGCCTGCGGGGCGTGGATTCTGCTGCGCTGGGTGCGCGACCGCTGAGCACGGCGGCCGCCGCGTTTGCTGCGGGCGCAGGCCGCTTAGCGCTGCTCTTTGCCCAGGGCCGCGCGGGCTTCGAGAATCCGCTCCAGTCTGTCGATATTCTTCTTTAACCGAGCCACTTCGGCATCGTTGGCCGCGTCTTTTTCCAGCTGCTGCAATTGCTGCTGCAGTTCATCACGGCGCGCCCTCACGGTCTGGGTTTTTTCGGCGTGCTCAGCCTTGTCGAAGATCAGCTCTTCCTTGCCCTCGTCATGCTTGGCAACCGGCTCACGGGGAATGACCCGCTGCGGCATCGAACGCAGTCCATCGTCCAGCCGACGCTGAAACATGTGGTTGGGCGAGGTCACTTCGATATCCGCCGCGGTCAATGTGCTGAGGATTTCCTCACGCAAGCGGGAGCGCGCCAACAGCACTTTCTTGGTGTCGGTCAGGAAGCCGTAGACGCGATACAGCACGGCGTGATCCAGCAGATCCGCGACACGGACCAGACCTTCTTCCAGCCCGGCGCGCGCTGCCGCTTCCACCAGCTGCGCCCGGGCCACCTCGTGCGGCACGTCGTAACCCAACGAAACACTGGCGGAAATAAAGGTTCCTGACGACCGGATCACGGTGACCGGTTGCTGCACCAGGTACAGGTTGGGCAACGTGGTCAGATCCCGATCCTCGGTCTGAATTTCGGTGTGGAACAGCCCGCGCTCGGAAACTCGGCCGGCGTGCTCGCCAACTTGCACAAAATCCCCCGGTCGGAAATTGTTCACCGAACGCAGCATGATGCCGGCCATGGCATTGGACACAAAGGAAGTGGAACCCAGCGCAATCATCGCCGTGATCACCAAGCCCAACAGGCCGAAAAGCTGGCCGCGCGTGCTATCGGAAATCGGCAGCACGATCAGCAACAGCACCAGACCGGTGCCGGCGACCAACAGTTTCCCGAGCTGCCGTTTGAAACGGTGATGGTGCTCGTCAGCGCCCCCGTCGTCCGGCAACAACGCATCGGTGATGCGAAACCCAGCCCAAATCACCAACACCGCAACCAGGGTTTCGGCAATACCGGTGACAAAAGGCAACAGAAATTCAGGGATAACCATCCAACGATTCTGGCATAACTGCTCTGCAGGGCTGCGATCGTGACCGGCGGCGCATCCGCGTAAAAGCGGGATCCGCGGGCTCACCAGTCGTGCATCGCGGAACCTCGCGCAGCGGCGCCCCTCAGAAGCCTCACGAAATCCGCTATGTTTAATGCCACCTCTGTCAGCACACTCGGAAAGCTCATGAAACACTCGGTAAGGCGCTGGTTGCCGGCGCTTGCTCTGGCCCTCACCAGCCCACTTGCACTGGCCGGATGGTCACTTGACCCGGCGGCTTCCTCGCTCAGTTTTGTTTCCATCAAAAACAACGCGGTTGCCGAAGTGCATCACTTCACCCAAATCAGCGGTGAGGTTTCAGACAGCGGCCAGGCCACACTGACAATCAATCTGGACAGTGTTGAAACCGGCATCCCGATCCGTAACGAACGCATGCGCAAAATGCTGTTCGATACCACCAAATTCGCACAGGCCTCGGTGGGCCTACAGGTCGACATGAAACCCCTGGCCAAGCTCAAACCGGGTGAAGACCTGCTGCTGCAAAGCCCGATCAGCGTGAACCTGCACGGCATGCGCACCGAACTGCCCTGCAACTTGCAGGTCACCCGCCTGAGCGCGCACCGCTACCGGGTGGTGACAGCGGCGCCGGTGATCGTCAGCGCGGCTGATTTTGCCCTGAGCGATGGTATCGAAGCCCTGCGGGAAATCGCCGGATTGAAGGCCATTGGTACCGGTGTACCCGTCACGGTGTCACTCACCTTCAAGGCCAAATAGTCCGGGAATCCATCGCCACTTAGGGCCTGAGTTGGTAATGCTTGACCCGCTTTGGGTGGCCCAGAAGCCAAATTCCGGTCACACTGAGGCACGCTGGTAGTCGCGAACCAGGCGAATCACCAGCAACACGAGGGGTGTGGCGTGCATGCACAAGTCGAAGATATCGATCGGTCGTTTGAGCGAGCCCTGAAACAGCATCCGCAGCTTCTCGACCAGATGCGGCTCGGGAACGAAGGGCGCAAAACCCAGCCACAAGCTGGCGATGATCAGCAGCGACAGGGGGAGTTTGTCTATCCAATCGAACATGGGGCGCACTGGTATTTGTATTAGCTGATTCTAATACACAACTTTGTAACCCGCCGCCTGCCGAGAAACAGCGCAGCCGGTCGGCATCGAAATCAAGTCCGCCCGCCTCCCTACTCCCGAACGGCACACACCGCCCTGACCTAAGTCAACGCTCTGCACCCCGACCGACCGTCAAATTGTGTGCTGCCATTTGCTCGCGCAGGATCACCCATGCCGACTTTCGACCTCGTCATCATCGGCGCCGGCCCCGCCGGACTGAGTCTGGCGAATGCCCTGGCGCCACTCGATCTGGATATCGCCCTGGTCGAAATCCAGGACGAGCCTGCACTCGCGAACCCGGCCTTCGATGGACGGGAAATCGCGCTCACACACCGATCCATCGATTTTTTACAACGGCAATCCGTGTGGCCGCGCATTCCCACCGATGACATTTCCCGCCTGATTGACGCGCGTGTCCGCAATGGTGATTCGGCGCAGAGCCTGTGGTTCAGCCACCGCGATAGCGCCCGTGAAGAACTGGGCATGCTGGTCCCCAATCATCAGATCCGGCGTGCCGCCTGGGAAACGCTGCGCGCGCAGTCGCGCCAGCCCGCCTGGTATCTCGGCCGGAGGGCCGAGCAAATTGAGCGCACTGCGTCTGGGCATCGCGTAACACTCGATGACGGCGAAGCTCTGGATTGCGGCCTGCTGGTCGCCGCGGACAGTCGCTTTTCGCCGACCCGACGCAGCCTCGGCATGCGTGCGCGTCTGCAGGATTTCGGCAAAACCATGCTGGTCGCGCGCATGCAACACCAGCATGCACATCAGCATGTGGCCCAGGAATGGTTTCAGCATGGCGGCACGCTGGCGCTGCTGCCGCTCAACGGGAACCTCTGCTCGGTGGTGGTCACCCGTACCGCACCAGAAATTGACACCCTGCTGCGCATGGACTCCCGCCGCTTCGCCCGGGAAATGGAAACGCTGACGCGCGGCGAGTTGGGCACCCTGGTGGAAGCCAGTAGTCGACACGCCTACCCACTGGTCGCCAGTTGGTCCGAAAATTTCACCACCGCCGGCGCCGCTCTGATCGGCGATGCCGCCGTCGGCATGCACCCGGTCACCGCCCACGGTTTCAACCTCGGCCTGCGCAGCGTTGACTACCTCGCCGCGGAGATCCAGCGCGCCAGTCGTGAATCGCCATTCAGAGTGGGTTCCTCCGCGCTGCAGCGCTACGAATGGCGTCTGCGGCGTGCCGCGCTACCGCTTTACACCGCAACCAATGCCCTGGTTCGCCTGTATACCGATGACCGTCCCGCGGCCCGTATTGCCCGTGACGCCCTGCTGCATCTGGGTGAGATCGCCAGCCCCTTTCGCAAGCTCGTTTCGCGCTCGCTCAGCGCAACCTGAATACCGGCCGTAGCGGCCACGCCGGAGCGCGTTTCGGGTATTGCACCGGCGGTGATCTGCCGCCCTCGCAGGCGGTTTTCCGCACATTTGCGCATACTGCGCCCCTCACGGAACACCACCGATACCCGCGCCAACCTGCCGCCACGCCATGCCCGTCATCTCGCTCAAGAATGTCTGTCTGAACATTGGCGCACAGGCCTTGCTGGACAAGGTCCAGCTGAGTGTCGACGCTGGGGAGAGGCTGTGCATACTCGGACGCAACGGTGAAGGAAAATCGACGCTGCTCCGGGTGATCAACGGGCAACAAACCGTGGAGTCCGGTGAAGTCCAGATCAGCGATGGCGTTTCCCTGGCCGAGCTGCCTCAGGACATCCCGCGTGACGCTGCCGGCAGCGTCTTCGATGTGGTGGCGAGCGGCCTGGGTGAACTGGGCCGGGTTCTGGCCGAGTACCACGCGTTGCTGGAACAGGGCAGCGAAGACCTGGACCGCCTGGGACGCCTGCAGCACCGTATCGACGCCGGAGACGGCTGGAATCTGGATGCCCGGGTGTCGGCAACCGTCACCCGGCTGGATCTGCCGGCAAATGCGATGTTCGGTGATCTCTCCGGCGGCCTGAAGCGCCGCGTGCTGCTCGCTCGCGCATTGGTGCGCGAACCCGATGTGCTTCTGCTGGATGAGCCGACGAACCACCTCGATGTGGAAAGCATCCGCTGGCTGGAGGAGTTCCTGCTGGGCTGGACGGGCACGCTACTCTTCATCACCCACGACCGCGCTTTTCTGCGGCGCCTGGCAACCCGCATCGTGGAACTGGATCGCGGCCATCTGACCAGTTGGCCCGGCGATTACGACAATTACCTGCGGCGCAAACAGGAAGCGCTGGACGCCGAAGCCACGGCCAACGCGCTGTTCGACAAGAAGCTGGCGCAGGAAGAGGCCTGGATTCGTCAGGGCATCCAGGCCCGCCGCACACGTAACGAGGGCCGGGTACGGGCCCTGAAATCCCTGCGCGAGGAATACCGTGAACGGCGCACCCGGCAAGGCACTTCACAGCTGGTACTGCAGGAAGCGGAACGCTCCGGAAAACTGGTCGTCCAGGTTGAGAACCTGAGCTACGCCTGGAATGACACGCCGTTGATTCAGGACTTCTCCACCACCATTCTGCGCGGTGATCGCATCGGCATCATCGGCCCCAATGGTGTGGGCAAGACCACGTTGCTGAAGTTGTTGCTGGGACAACTCGCACCTACCAGTGGCAGCGTCAAAATCGGCACCCGCCTCCAGGTGGCCTACTTTGACCAAACCCGCGCCGCGCTGGATGAAGACAAGCCCGTGTATCAGAACATCGGCGATGGTCGCGACTTTGTCGAAATCAACGGCGCACAGAAGCACGTGATGGGTTACCTGCAGGAGTTCCTGTTCACGCCTGAACGCGCCCGCAGCCCGGTGCGGATTCTCTCCGGCGGTGAACGCGCCCGTCTGCTGCTCGCGCGCCTGTTCAGCCAACCCACCAACCTGCTGGTGCTGGATGAACCAACCAATGATCTGGACCTGGAAACGCTGGATCTGCTGGAAGAAAAGCTGCAGGATTTTCAGGGCACGCTGTTTCTGGTCAGCCACGACCGTGAATTCCTGAACCGCGTCGTCACCCGCAGTTTTGTTTTTGAAGCCCCCGGCAAAGTGGGCGACTACATCGGTGGCTACGATGACTGGCTGCGCCAGCGACCGGCAGCACTCGCCGCGCCGCCCAGCAAGCCGGCTTCGGCCAAAAACGACAAACCGACGCCTAAACCCAAACCGGCCAAGTCAACCCTGACCCAGGCCCAGCGCAAGGAGCTCAACAGCCTGCCCGGCAAGCTGGAAAAGCTCGAAGCGCAGCAGCATGAGCTGGCCCAGCAGTTGGCAGATCCCGCCCTGTTCCGCGATACGCCGGATAAAGCCCGCGAACTGCAGGCCAGACTCAGCGCGGTGGACGAGGAACTCACTGCGTGCTTTGAACGCTGGGAAGAGCTGGAAGCCCTGGCAGCGAATTCGTAATCACCGCCAGGGCCACCTTCCCACTAGGGCAACACGGTTTCCAACCCCATCCCGGACTCGCCGTATTGCGCTTCGGTAAAGGCCTGACATGCGGCGAAAATATCCTCGGGACGATCACCAGCCGCCTCGACCCGCTCCCGCGAGCAATAGGCGGTTTGCGGGGCGTACTCCCCCATCGCATCCTCAACCAGCGTTCCGCGCGGGATGTTCAGAATCGTCTCGGTAAACCCGGGGTCCGGCAGCATATGCCGGTACACCACGCCCGCGTCCAGGTACGGCCCCCAAGGCAACCAGTTCACCTGGTTCTCGGCAATCGCATTCGCCGGACGGTCCGCTGCATCGGAAATCAGCAGCGTGAAGTAACCATCGTCCCCCAAAATCATCTGGTCGTCGCGAAGACATCCGACGTAACGTTGGGTGGGAACATCGTTCTGACAAATCGACCAGTAACGCAATTGCTCGGTACCGAACGGCACCCCGGGCTGACCGCGAAAGGTTGGGGCCTTCGCGCGATACGCAATGACGTTGCCTTTGTTCCGGTAATAGATGTTGTACACATAGGAGTTGTGAATATTGGACAAGAACCCGCCGCCGCCGGTACTTGGCACCATGTTTTCAACCGCATCCGCCACAAAGGGCAGGTTCAGCAGTTCCGCGATGAAAGTCAGGTAGAACTCGGGAATCCCCCGAAAAACATGCGCCCGCGCATCCGCATCGCCCAGAGGGAGCACGCCGGAGGCCAGCAGCAGCGGGTCGTCATACACATCGATACCCAGCAGCAGGTCATTCAACCCCAGCTCCGGCAAGGTATTTCCCAGCGTGGGCAACAGAGGCTCCACACAATCCGCCATCGGCAGCAACTCGGTTTCCCCGTCCGCCGTTTCCAGCGTGAGGATGGGCAAACCCACCCCTCCATCAAAATCCTGGCCTTCCGCTGGCACATAGGTGCGATAAATAAGCCCCGTCAACAACGGCTGCGGAAGTGTGGTGCCTGCCAGATCGAACTCGCCGGCGTAAAGGGTGTTGGCCGGCGGCTGTTCCGGTTTTCCGGTGAACTCTAGGTATGCCGTGTAGCTGGCGCCGGGCTCAAGCCCGGGCTCGGCAAAAGGATTGGTGACTCCCGGCTCATCAGGAACCAGCTGAAAATCGGCAATCGCATCGGTGGGCCGTAGCAGTGGGTCGTAGGCGTTGAACGAGAAGTACCGCGTGTCTGGGTAACGCCCGTCGATGCGCAGACGGGTATTCGGCAGCATCGGGACCAGCGCCACCCAGTACTTGGCGGACTCGTCCGGGTAAAAAATGTTCATCGTGTCGATGTTGCTGGCAACCTCCCAACCGCAACCCAGGCCCAGCGGATACTGCGGCCGTTCGTCACCGACCGTGACATCCTCCGTCTCTTCCGCATCGGTTGGCAGATTCTCTGCGTCGTATTCCCGTCCGCCAGAACTGCAGGCGCTGATGACCAGCAGGCTCGCGACGCACGTCGCGCGCACTCCAATTTTGAACACTGTGTCTCTCCTCCGGTACATGTGACGCGGGGGTTGGAAGCCCAGACAACCCCCGGCGGTTAAAATGGTTTGATCGATGCGCCAAACCCAGGTGGGTAACCATATGTGGTTACTAACCAGGGTTAGTTAATCACAGCCTACTCTAGAGTTCAATACATGCCAAGCGACGCCGCCTCCAACCTGCAGCCGGAAACGGAGAAAAACCTGCTGGATGCCGCCATCGAGCTATACGGCCAGCACGGAACCCAGGCGGTATCGCTGAACCAGATCCGCAAGCACGCGAAAGTGGCGAACGAGGCTGCGATTCGTTACTACTTCCGGAACAAGGAAGGGCTGCTGGCGCGCAGCCTGGATCGCGTCGCAGAGAAAATTGAACCCAACCTCAGCGCCCTGGCGACCCAATTGGAATCCATGGACACTCCCCCTCCAGTGCGCACCATCCTCATGCACTTTGGCATTCCGTTCACCGCGCTATTCGAAAGCGACAGCAACAGCCTCAATTTTCTGGGCTCGCTCACCCATGAGGAAGGTGAAACCGGTCAAAAGCTCCTCGCAGAAAAGTTCGGCCCGGTGTTGTTGCGCTACGAGAATTTGCTGATCCGCGCCATGCCGTCCAAAGCACCGGAGTTGGTCCATCTGCACTTCTACCTGGCGATCAACCTTCTGCTGCATGGTCTCAGCGACATCAGTCTGCTCAAGTTCGTGCCCTCGGCATCGCCCAAAGCAAAAAGCTTTTTGACCGATCCGACATTGCTGGTGGAGGCGTTCATCAGCTTCGTGCATGCCGGGGTGGTCAGTGAGACCACACCCCCAGCAGGTTACGACTGACAGCACCTCACCGCCGCTTCGTCTGCTGGCGCACTCCAGCCGTGCGAAGATGATGCGCAGACCACTGCGTAACGACCTCATGACAACCTCACAGGTGCACCCGCGACGGGGTGCGATGGCCCGTTTTCTGGACGGTGTGGAATGGCTGGGTAATCTGCTGCCGCACCCGGTGACGCTATTCGCCCTGCTCGCCGTCTTCATCGTGCTGCTCTCCGGCGTGCTAGGAGCGATGGGGTTGGCGGTTCCGGATCCCCGCCCTGAAGGCGCCGCCGGTCGCGCCGCCAACGGCATGATCGAAGTGGTCAGCCTGATGAACGCCGAGGGCCTGCGTCGCATCCTGCAAAATCTGGTCGGCAACTTTGCCGGTTTCGTGCCTCTGGGCACCGTCCTGGTGGCCATGCTGGGGGTTGGCGTGGCGGAGCACTCCGGGCTGCTTTCGGCCGCCATTCGCGCGCTGGTGCTGCGCGCGCCCGCTCGCCTGGTCACCGCCGTGGTGGTCTTTGCCGGCGTGCTGTCGAACACGGCATCCGAGATGGGTTATGTGGTGATGATCCCCCTCGCGGCCGCCATCTTTTATGCCCTGGGACGCCATCCGCTGGCCGGTCTGGCCGCCGCTTTTGCCGGTGTTTCCGGAGGTTACTCCGCGAATTTACTGCTCGGAACCGTCGACCCCCTGCTCGCCGGAATCACCGAAGCTGCAGCCCAGCTGATTGATCCCGAATACTTTGTGCACCCGGCGGTGAACTGGTATTTCATGATCAGCAGCACCGTTCTCATCACGGTGCTGGGCACCTGGGTTACATCGGCAATCGTGGAACCCCGTCTCGGCGCATACGACCCGAGCATCAGCGACGGCAGCCTCAAAGAAACAGCCCGCCTGGATGCCCTGCGCCCGGAAGAAAAACGCGGCCTCCGCGCGGCCGGTGTAACCGCATTGCTGCTGTCAATCGGCATCGCACTACTGGTGGTTCCCGAAGGCGCTCCGCTACGCGACCCTGCCGTAACAAGCGGTGTTGCATCCATCACCCCGTTCCTGCGCAGCATCGTCGCGCTGGTATTCGTCTTCTTTCTGGTTCCCGGTTTTGTGTATGGCCGTTACGTCGGCACCATGCGCAACGACCGTGATGCCATTGATGCCATGGCCAAGGCCATGAGTACACTGGGCCTGTACATCGTGCTGGTCTTTTTCGCCGCCCAGTTCGTTGCGTTCTTCAAGTGGACGCAACTGGGTCAGATCACCGCCGTGCTGGGTGCCCAACTGCTCAGCGATATCGGCCTGACCGGCCCTTTGGTCTTCGCACTGTTTATCCCCATGTGCATGCTGGTCAACCTGTCGCTGGGTTCCGCCTCCGCCCAGTGGGCCGTCACCGCACCGATCTTCGTCCCCATGCTGATGCTGGTGGGCTACAGCCCGGAAGTCATCCAGGCCGCGTACCGCATCGGCGACTCTGTCACCAACATCATCACCCCGATGATGAGCTACTTCGGCCTCATTCTGGCCTTCGCCACGCGCTATGTCCGCGAGCTCGGAATCGGCACGCTCATCGCTACCATGCTGCCCTACAGCCTGGTGTTTGCACTCGGCTGGTCTGCCTGGTTCTTCCTGTACGTATTCGGGCTGGAGTGGCCGGTTGGCCCTGCTGCGCCAACCTACTACCCCTCCCGCTGACGCTACATATTCCGTCGGTACTGCCCACCCACCTCAAACAGGGCGTGGGTGATCTGGCCCAGTGAACACACACGGGCGGCATTCATCAGCTCGGCAAAGATGTTGCCGCCGTCCATGCAGGCCTGCTTGAGTTGAGCCAGCGCCGCCGGAGCCGCGTCGGCATGCCGATTCTGGAAGTCGCGCAAGCGCTCGATCTGATCGTCTTTTTCCGCATCGGAGGAACGGGCCAGCTCCAAGGTGGTGTCCTGCGGGCCGTCGTCGTCCTTGGGGTTGCGGAAGGTGTTGACCCCCACGATGGGCAGTTCGCCGCTGTGCTTGAGGTGCTCGTAGTACAGCGACTCTTCCTGAATCTTGCCGCGCTGGTAGCCGGTTTCCATCGCACCCAGCACACCGCCGCGTTCGGAGATGCGTTCGAATTCGCTGAGCACGGCTTCTTCGACCAGCTCGGTCAGCTCGTCAAAAATGAACGCGCCCTGGTTCGGGTTTTCGTTCTTGTTGACGCCCCATTCCTTGTTGATGATCAGCTGAATCGCCAGTGCCCGACGCACCGAATCCTCGGTGGGGGTGGTGATGGCTTCATCAAAGGCATTGGTGTGCAGGCTGTTGCAGTTGTCGTACAGCGCGATCAGCGCTTGCAGCGTGGTGCGGATGTCGTTGAAGTCGATTTCCTGCGCGTGCAGCGACCGGCCCGATGTCTGAATGTGGTATTTCAGCATCTGGCTGCGGGCATTGGCGCCATACTTCTCGCGCATGGCCACGGCCCAGATGCGCCGGGCGACACGGCCCATCACGCTGTACTCCGGGTCCATGCCGTTGCTGAAGAAGAAGCTCAGGTTCGGCGCAAAATCGTTGATGTCCATGCCGCGGGCCAGGTAGCTCTCGACGAAGGTGAAGCCGTTTGACAGCGTGAAGGCCAGCTGCGAGATCGGGTTCGCCCCGGCTTCGGCGATGTGATAGCCGGAGATCGACACGGAATAGAAATTCCGCACGTTGTTCTGGATGAAGTATTCCTGAATGTCCCCCATGCATTTGAGAGCAAACTCGGTGGAGAAGATGCAGGTGTTCTGGCCCTGATCTTCCTTGAGGATGTCGGCCTGCACGGTACCGCGCACGCTGGCCAATGTTCTGGCCTTGATCTCGGCGTGCTCGGATTCGTTGGGCGCACGGCCTTCGGCTTCGACAAATTTCTCGACTTCCCGGTCAATCGCCGTATTCAGGAAGAAAGCCAGAATCGTCGGAGCCGGGCCGTTGATGGTCATCGACACCGAGGTGGTCGGCGCGCACAGGTCGAAACCGGCGTACAGATCCTTCATGTCCTCCAGCGTGGCGATGGAGACACCGGAGTTACCAACTTTGCCGTAGATGTCCGGACGCGGGTCGGGGTCTTCGCCGTACAGGGTGACCGAATCGAATGCCGTGGACAGACGCGCCGCCGGCATGCCTTCGCTGAGCAGGTGGAAACGCTTGTTGGTGCGCTTCGGCCCGCCCTCGCCTGCAAACATCCGGGCCGGGTCTTCGCCTTCGCGGCGGAAGGGGAACACCCCTGCGGTATACGGAAAACGACCCGGCAGGTTTTCGGTGTACAGCCAGTTCAGCAGGTCGCCTTCATCCGAGAACTTCGGCAGGGCAACCTTGGAGATTTCGGTGCCGGAGAGCGACTTGCGCTTGAGCGGCACGGAGAATTCCCGATCCCGCACCTTGTAGGTGTAGTTGTCGCCGCTGTATTGCTCGACCACCTGCGGCCATTCATCCAGCAGGCGTTTGGACTCGGCATTCAGATGATCGTTGCGCTTGTCCAGCTGATGCTGGAGGGCTTCGGTGGGCTCACCGGCCCCATCCAGCATGCGCTTGGCTTCACGCAATTGCTGCCGTTCACGCGCGACCTGCGCCTGGTGCTGGGCATGCTTCTTGTAGCCGCGCACGGTGTCGGAAATCTCCGCCAGGTAACGAATGCGGGCGCCGGGGACCAGCGAGCCTTGTTTGGTGGAAACCGTGGTGTTGGGCTTGGGCAGCACGCCTTCCGGCAACTCCAACTGGTGCTTGGCCAGTTCAGGCTTCAGCGCGTGATACAACGCCGTCACGCCATCGTCATTGAAGCGCGCCGCGATGGTGCCGAAGGCGGGCATCTGATCCGCCGGCCGATCAAACGCCACCTTGTTGCGCTGCATTTGCTTACGCACGTCGCGCACCGCGTCATCCGCGCCGCGACGATCAAATTTGTTGATGGCCACCACATCGGCAAAATCGAGCATGTCGATTTTCTCCAGCTGGCTGGCCGCGCCGAATTCCGGGGTCATCACATACAGCGAAACATCGGCCACCTCGACCACAGCGGCATCGCCCTGGCCAATGCCCGCGGTTTCGACAACCACCAGATCAAAACCGGCCGCCTTGGCCGCGGCAATCGCGCCGGGCAGCGCTTTGGACACTTCCATACCACCTTCGCGAGTGGCCAGCGAGCGCATGAAGATCGGGAAGCGGCCGTCGGCGGTTTTGTACAGCGCATTCATGCGAATGCGATCACCGAGCAGCGCGCCGCCGGATTTACGCCGGCTCGGGTCCACGGCGATCACGGCGATGTTCAAAGCGTCTTGCTGATCAATGCGAAAACGGCGAATCAGTTCATCGGTCAGCGAGGATTTGCCCGCCCCGCCGGTGCCGGTAATGCCGAGCACCGGAATGTGCCGGCTGGAGGCAGTCTGCTTGATGCGCTCGAGAAAGGCCGCGGGGACTTCTTCGGCTTCAATCAGCGTGATCAAACGGGCCAATGCGCGGCGGTCGCCGTTGCTCACCTTGCCGAGCAGGTCTTCGCCGTCACCGCTGAGGCTGTGGCTGGCCCGCTCGACCATATCGCGAATCATGCCTTCCAGACCCAGCTTCTGGCCGTCGTGTGGCGAGTAGATGCGCTCGACACCGTAGGCGTGCAGCGCGCGGATTTCCTCGGGCACGATCACCCCACCGCCACCGCCGAACACCTTGATATTCTCGCCGCCGCGCTCTTTGAGCATGTCGATCATGTACTTGAAGTACTCGACATGGCCGCCCTGGTAAGAGCTGATCGCGATACCGTGCGCGTCTTCCTGCAAGGCGGCGGTGACGATTTCCTCCACCGAGCGGTTATGACCCAGGTGAATGACCTCACAGCCCTGCGCCTGCAACAGGCGGCGCATGATGTTGATCGAGGCGTCGTGGCCGTCGAACAGCGAAGCGGCGGTGACGAAACGGATGTTGGTCTTTGCGGCGGCCTGATCGGGCCGGCTGGCGGTAGCTGCAATGCTCATGGCGCTGTCCCCTGATTCGGTGTGCGCCGCGCACTCGGTGCGACGGCAAATTCACCGCGTATCTTAGTCAGCCACGGGTCTGCTGACGATGACCCATTTGCGCAGCCCGCGTGCCAGAATCTGCACAGTGCGATCTCAAAATCTACCAGCCTAAGCCGTGCACAAAGACACCGTCGCCATCGACTTTGTGAGTGAGGCCATCGCCTGCCTGAAGGACCGGGGCATTGATAGCGATGCGTTGCTGCAGGAATGCGGTATTGATCCGGCCAGCTTGCACACAGCGGATGGGCGCGTGGATGCCAGCCGTTTCAGCCGCCTTTGGCTGCGCATCGCTGCCGCGGTGGATGATGAGTTCTTCGGCCTGGATCGTCGCCGGATGAAAGTCGGCACCTATGCCACCTTGTGCCGCACCGCAACCCTTGCTCCGACACTCGGTGTCGCCTTGCGGACCAGCATTGCGATTCTCAATCTGATTCTGGACGACCTGCGACTGGAGCTGCGCCTGCAGGACGAAGGCGATGCTGCGCTGCTGCTGTGCCCTGCAGCCGGCGCGCAGCCCCGCGTGTTCGCTTACGAAACTTTGCTGGTGCTGGTCTACGGGATGCTCTGCTGGCTGATCGACCAGCGCATCCCGGTGAACCGCGCCACATTCGGGTACCAGCAACCCACGCGCTGGCGGGAATATGAGGTCATGTTCTGCCAGGATTTACGCTTCGACGCGAGCGTCACAGCCTTGTATTTCCCGCTGGAGCAGCTAGACGCTCCGGTGGTGCAAACCGCCGAATCGGCCACCCATTTTTTACGCGGCGCGCCACTCAATGTGGTGATCAAGTACCGCAACAGTCGCAGCGCCTCGGTCCAGTTGCGGCGCTTGCTACGTGAGAGTAACGCCGCCCAGCTTCCCAGCTTTGATGAAGCCGCGCTGCATCTGAACACCCACCCCGCCCGGCTTCGGCGTGCTCTGCAACGCGAAGGTGTCAGCTATCGCACCCTGCGCGACAACCGTCTGCAGGAGCAGGCCACCGCACTGCTGCAAGACACGGACCTTTCCATCGACGACATTGCCTTGCAGGTTGGCTTTTCCGAAAGCAGCGCGTTCTCGCGGGCCTTTCGTCGTTGGACCGGACAAAGCCCGGGGCACTATCGCCAGCAGCGTTAAGGAAGCGCTGATTTAATCCGCGAGCGAAGTGAGGTGCGCCGCCGCCGGAGCGCAGAAACCGCAGCATATGGGGGATATGTGAGGCCCGTGTTCATTTTGCGGGGAGCACCGCCGGTGGTGCAGATCACGAGCGCAGCGAATAAATCAGCGCTTCCTTAACCCGCCGGCTGCTCCGCCACGTCGTTGGCGAAGTCTGCGCTGGGCGCCGCGGTCCACTCGGCGGAAAACATTTTCGGATAGTACTCGCGGTAGGCCGTCAGGACTTCATCCAGCGGAAGGTCGTCGCGCGCACCACGATCCAGCAGATATTCCATGTGCTGCCGTCCGGCCTGATCAAAGGGGTGGAAGATGGAATCTTCCCGACCATCGAATTCCAGCGGATGAATCCCGGCCTTCTCACACAGCGCGCGATTGAACGCGGGCGTGGCCTTGAGCCAGAGACCGTCCAGAAAGACCTCGGTATACCCGTGATAGTGAAAGACATCCGTCCCCATCACGGCGCGTAGTCGCGGCGTGGTGAGGTGGTTTTTCACATCGGCAAAGCCGATACGCGCGGGGATGCCCGCCGCCCGCAGCACGGCAGCAAGAACGACCGCCTTGGTCACGCAGAAACCCCTCCCGCTGGTCAGCACCGCGCTGGCTTTTAACTGCGGCGCCTCGAGAGGAATGTTGTAGGGGTCGTAACGCAAACCATCACGCACGGCCTTGTACAAAGCCACAGCATTCTCACGCGCATCGGCGCCCGGCACGCTGTACTGCTGAGCAAAGGCGCGGATATCGGGGTGATCGGCGTCAATGAATTCGGCGGCTTGCCGGGTGGATTCGGGTGCGGTGATCATGCGCCAGGTTAAAAAAGCCCGACTGCATCTTAGTCGTTGTGAGCCGATCAGCGTGGCCAGCGTCCGGGCATCGGCGCACGATCAGCGCTCAACCACATTCAGCCGCCAGTCGTAATCCAGGAACCGGATGCGGATCTCACCCGCTTTCAACTGACGAACATCGACCGGGGACAACCCCAGCGCCGCAGCGTAATCGGCCAGAAAGTCCTCCAGTCGCGCATATCCCTGCCATTGCTTTTCGAAGTCCTTGCGATACCACTTGAATATGGATGACAGCTCCAGCGTGGTGCCGCTCAGCCGGTTGCGCGAGCGGTCGGCCAGAAACAGGCGGGTTTGCTCGTCCAGTTGCGCCTGCAAAACATCGGCGCGGTACGCCTCGGCCCGCAATGCCGGGCACCCGATACTTGCGCAGTTCACCGCGAAATGGATTCGCGGCTCGCGGTAGCGGGCCGACTCCCGGATCAGCCCATGCTCGATGTCATCCAGCGAGCGGGTTTTACCCAGCAAGGGGATGAACGCACGGCTCCATGGCGAGCGGAACAGGCTGCCCAAATCCTTGATGGATTCCAGCTCTGGCCACGCCCCCAGAATCAACTCCACGGTCCAGGCGTTATAGGCATTGATCAGAAACGCCAGCTGTTCGTCAGCCGGCCAGCTGTCGAAGGTTTGAGGTTCAACCGCGGATAAACCCGCGAGATAGCCTTTCAAACGCTCCCGCTCGGCGGCGAAGCCGGCGTAGTCCACCGCCGTGGTCATGCCGTTATCCGGGCTTTGCACCTGGCGCTTCAGCAATGCATCCCACGCGGAATGGTCAAAGCTGGCAGCCTGCACCGGCCCGGAAAGCAGCAATAGCAGCGCAACAACAATCGAACGCATGGAATCTCCTTGAGGTGCTGAACAGACATGCACCGCGGCGTTGAAGTTCATTGTGCGCTCTCCGCGTGCGGGCCGCGGCGCGGGTTTTCATGGCCCGGTTCTGAAAAGCAACCTTGTCAGCGAACGCTCAGCAGCGCCCCCTAACCTGAGGACTCTCTCCCCTGGAGTCTGACCATGAAAACCATCCCCATCGCCGCGGCCCTACTGGCGCTCGCAGCCATCAGCACCCCGGCTCTGGCCGAGGGAAATCAAAGCCACTCGGCCCGGAATGAGCACAAAGCTCAGCAAGCACAGCCGCGCGCCCAGAAATCCAATGGCCGCACGGAACGACAGGCCAATCACGCGCGGACGGAGCATCGTCGCGAGCCGTCACATGAGCGCCGCCAACCCGAAGATCGACGCGCCGCCCCACCCCACGGCCGGAACGACGCCCAGCGCAACGATTATCGTGGCGGCCGCCCGCCGCGCCGCGAGGGCTACCCGGCGCCACGCGGGTATCGTGACTCCTGGCATCACCGCCACCCGGTCAAACCACGTCCTTACTACAACCCCTACGCCTGGCGTCCGCCACGGTATTTCCGTGAGCCCCGGTATTCGGTTTACTTCGCCTATGACCTGGTCTGGGACGAGTTCGGCTTGAATGTCGAGCGGGCGATCTACGACCACGGGCAGTGGGTACTGTTCGGATTCAGCGCCTTTCATGGTCCGCTGCGTGTCATCGTCGATTCCGCCTCGGGAATATTGCTGAGCTACCATCCTTATCATCGCCACCACTAAGTCACGCCCCATGAATGGCGCCCCCACGCGACCGCTGATCATTGCCTTGCTGATGGGAGCCCTGCTGCTCCCATCGGCCGCAGTGGCCGACCCTGGCCGGCGCAGCGGCGCGGATGAGCGATCACACATCGTGGCCGCACAACAGGAGCTTTCTCGCCAATTCGGTGGTCGCAAGTTGAACCAGACCTGGCGCGGGGACGACCTGCTGATCGTCTGGCAAACCGACAACGGTCGCCGCCTGCTGGTTCAGGTCGACCCTCGCCACGGTGGCTGGAGAATCCTGCGCGATGAAAATCCTGGTCGTTGACGACGACCCCGCATTGCGGGCTGGCGTGCTGGAGCTGCTGAGCCGGCATGGCATTGACGCCGGTGAGGCGGAAACCGCCCAGTGGGCCGACAGCCTGGTCCGAACCCACAGCTTCGCGGCCATCGTGCTCGACCTGGGGCTGCCGGATGGAGACGGCCTGGAGCTGCTGCGCGACTGGCGGCGCCGCGGCATCCATACCCCGGTCATTGTCGTTTCCGCACGGGGTGCACCGGACGACCGCGCCGACGGGATCATGGCCGGCGCTGATGATTACCTGGGCAAGCCCTACCACGCGCGCGAACTGCTGGCGCGTATACAACGCGTGGTGCACGGCGCGCAGACCTCGGACCAGATTGTCCCTTTCGGCGACTGCGGCCAGTTTCAGTATCACCTTGCGTCCCAGTTGGTCAGTGGTCCTGATGGTGTTATCGCACTAAGCGGAACCCTGCGTCGGGTGCTTTCCACGCTGATCGCCGCCCGGCAACGTCCGATTTCCAAGGACGCCTTGCTGGATCAGGTCTCCACCGACGACGATCCTGCCAGCGCCAACGCCGTCGAACAGTGGATGCGCCGTTTGCGGGCGAAGCTTGGTGCCGACACCATCGTGACCGAGCCCGGGCTGGGTTATCGCTTGCGCTGGCCAGTTTCCTGAACCTGCGGATGCGCTTCTTTCGCCAGTTGCGACACTCGCTGGCACTGCGCCTGACGCTGTTCTCCGCGGCTTTTGTCGGAGTCGTGCTGATACTGCTGGGCCTGGTCGCCCGGGACCTGGTCCGCGAGGCCATCGAACAACAGTGGCGGACCGAACTGCAAAACCGCTTGAATGGGCTGGTTGCCTATCAGGATGTATTGCCCATTACCTCCATCGACCCGGGCCTGTATGGCGAGTTGTACTCCGGCAACTACTGGGAGGTCTTCCCGGATGCCCAGGGCAACCAGCAAGCCTCGATCTCGTTGGCCGATTTCTCTCTGGTCGAACAACTGAGCGGCTCCGCCACCGCGGGGAGTTTTCACCGTTTGAACGGCCCTCTGGGTGAGCCCTTGCTGGCGCTGGTGGACGACGCGCTCCCCACAGAAAACCAGCCGCGCCGCATGCTGATCGCACGCGACGCAACCGAGCTCGACCGCCTGCTCACGCAGGTGCTGCGTCAGATCAACGGTATCGAACTTCTCATCTGGCTGGCAGCCATCGCCGCGACCGCTGTTTCCACGCGGATCGGCGCACAGCCGGTACGCACGCTGGCCGGGGAACTGGACCAGCTCCGCGCAGGCAAACGCCAACGGGTCAGCGAAACCCTGCCGACCGAGCTTGCGCCCCTGGCCCGAACCCTGAATCAGGTGATGGCTTTGAACGAAGCCCGGCTACGCCGTCAGCGCGACACCGCGGCCAATCTGGCGCACGAGTTGAAAACCCCGCTGACCGCGCTGCAACAGCAAACGGAACTGCGCACGCAACTGGATGCTGAATTTGTCCGCGACAAGGTCCAGCGGATGTGGGAGCCTCTGGAGCAGGAACTGGCGCGCGCCCGCATCCATGGCCCGGCGCCCGGACTGGAGCCCACCCCAGTCCACACCGAAGTGGAGCGCGCCATCCGCCTTTGCGCCAGCGACCACGCGGTTCAGCCCCAGGACTTCAGCGTCAGCCTGCCGCCCGGGTTCACCCTGCCACTGGAAACCCGCGACCTTTTCACCGTGATCTGGAACCTGCTCGATAACGCCATCCGGCATGGCGCCGTGCCGGTTCGCATCCAAGGTGACGAGTACATGTTGCAAGTTGAGGACAGCGGCAACTCCGGCACGCCAACCAGCGCCAGCAGTGGCGCAGGGCTGCGCCTGGTGGAACACACCCTCGATGCCTACGACTGGCAGCTCCAGGTCGGCCCCTCGCCGCTGGGCGGCCGCCGGTGCACCATCTGTCGTCGAAGCTGATCAGACCGCCGGGCGCTGAGAATCCACATAGGCCACACACATATCGACCAGGCCGTCGATCAATGAGGCCGGTGTGATGTTCGCCGGTGGGCTTTCGGCATGGCGCATCAGATTGAATGCGCAGGCGTTGAGCAGGATGTAGACCACCTTGGGAAAGTCGTTGACCCGCGCCAGTTCGGGATGATGATTCAGGTATTGAATCGCCACCTGGCTCAGGAACCGCTCCACATCCGCGGTAAATTCGACGCCCCGCCGGAGCATCTGACGATGCAGGGCCAGCCAGCACCCGCCGTCGCGAGTGAGCTGCTCGTGGTAGATCCGCGCGATGGCGCGTACGGCAGAACCGATCTCAAGTTGAACAATGTCTGCCGTAGCAGCGCCCAGCTGCATGATCAGGTCCTGCACAAACTGACGCTCCAATGCGCGTAGAACCTCCTGCTTGTTGGCGTAGTAGTGGTACAGGGTTCCAACGCTGATCCCCGCACGATCAGCGATCCGCCGGGTGGAGACCCCTTCAACGCCGTGCTCCGCGATCAGCTGCAGGGCGGTCTGGTGAATCAGAGCGACCATCTGCTCGGATCGCTGTTGTTGGGGTTTGTGGCGCATGCAGAAATCGAATTGTATTTGAACAAATATTCGAATTAGTCTGACCACACGTCAACTCACGGTCGAGCACCATGTCCGCACCTCGCCTCACACCTGATTTTCCGCGTCGTCATCTGAGCCAACCCGAAGCCTGGCTCCCGATGATCAACAAGCTGAAGGTCCTGTTTCCATTGCGTGCACTCCCCGATGCCGGGTGGAGCGATACCTACGGTCGCGGTCTGCTGCAGGGCGATACCGAAATGGACGCACTGGTGGACTGGATGATCAGCGCCGGCATGGCCACGACCAAGCCGCTGTTTCTGCAAGCCCTGGAGCACGGCTTGGACACCCTCGACAGCCCTCCGGAGCCACTCGCTCGGTTCTTTGCTCACATCGAAGCGCGTCCGGCCTGGGTCGACGATGAATTGCTGCGTATCGGCAGCGAAGCCAATGCCATGCAGGGGGCGGCGCTCAGTGTGGGGCTGCGTGATTTCATCCTGATGGGTGGCTATCTCTCGTCATCGATCAATGAAGTCCTGGCGGTAAGCGGGGGCCTGAAAAGCCCGGTGAAGCGGCTTGCTGAAACCGCGCAATGGGCCATCGATATTTCCGAACCCGGAGGGCTCTACCGTTTTGCGCCCGGGTTCATATCCACCATCCGGGTACGTTGGGTACACGCCCTGGTTCGGCGGCATATCCGAAATCTTCCCAGCTGGGATGTCCAGGAGCACGGTGTGCCCGCCAATCAGACCGACATGGCCGGCACCTGGCTGGGTTTTGCGATCGGCGGCCCGTTGGCGGCAACCCTGCTCGGCAAGTGGGTACTCAGCCCGCGTGACCTCAAAGGCTATTTGCACATGCACCGCTATGCGGCCTGGCTGATGGGTGTGGATGAGCATTTCCTCAGTGATGACGCCGTGGAATGCGCCTACCGCCTGGCGAATAACACCCTGACCCAACCCGGCCCCACCGCGGTGTGCCGGGAGATGGCGCAAGCATTGGCAGATCACAAGCTGCACCAGGTCTATGACCGCTTGCCGTCCCTGCAAGGGCGGTGGAACCGCCATGTGCAACTCAGCCGCACCCGCTACTTCCTGGGTGCCCCGGCGATGCGCTCGCTGGGCCTGGATCCGGTCCATCTGCCCTGGCATCCGTGGGCCAACCTGCCAGGGCAGTCCCTGCGCAGCCTCACACAGCGGTTCTTGCTCCCCGGCCAGCGCCAACGTCTGATCCGGAAGGGTCGCGCCGAACAGCTCGCGTTTCTCGACGGGTTGTACAAAGGCCTGGATCGAAAGTGGCGCCCGGAGGAAACCAGTGCGGTCGCCAGCGCGGCCTGAATGCGAAAACGCCATGCAGGCCTTACATTACATTGTGTTTCGTTTTTATATTTGTTATGTAATGTTTTGATTTCTTCGCCGGATCGTCCGCATGCCCCCCGGGAATGCTTTCTCCCTCACTGAACAGCCACTGCGGAAGCTGGCACGGCGGGCCAAGCAGAGCGTCGATTTGGGCCACTGGGAATGCAACGCTCCGCTGCACTGGCTCGACACGCAGCGCTATCGAGACATCGGACGCTGGCAGAATGAACAACGCGCGATTTTTCGCCCGTTCCCGCTGATTGCCGCCCATGTGGATGAACTTCCCACCACCCAGGGCAGCCAGGAAGTCTCGCTCGCCGGGCGTTCATTGATTCTCACTCGGAGTGACGATGGCGGCGTGCGGGCATTTCTGAACGCCTGCCGCCATCGCAGCATGGCCTTGCTGGATCCTGGAGCATCCGCATGCAAGTCACGACTGAACTGCCCCTATCACGGGTGGAGCTACGGTCTTGATGGACAGCTCAAGGGCATTCCCCATGCCGACGCCTTTCCCGGCCTGCAAATCCAGGAACTGCCCCTGCATGAATTGCCCTGCAGCGTTCGACACGGCCTGATTTGGGTGCAACCCGATCCCCGGGCACGGCCGATCGACCTGTCAATCTGGCTGGGTGGTCTGGATGACGATTTCACCGCCCTGGATCTTGGCGGCCTGGAAATGGAAATATTCCGCATCGCCCGTTCGCAGGTACAGGCCAACTGGAAACTCTGTGTGGATGCATTTCTCGAGGCCTACCATGTCAAGGTGCTGCATCGAAACAGTGTGGGGCCGTTTTTCGAGGATGCTCTTGCGGTCTACGACCTGGAAAACCGGCATTTCCGTTCCGGGGTCGCACGCAAAGGACTGGATCTCACCGACGTGGACGCGATCAGCCTGCCGGCCATGCGCGACAAAATATCCTTCACCCACTTCGTCTACCCCAATCACATTTTCATTTTTCACCCGGACTACGTGAGCCAGACCAGCATCACCCCGACGGCCGTTGACCGCTTCGACTGGGTCCACCGGATGCTGATTCCTCGCGGCCAGAACACGCCCGAACGTCGCCCCCATTGGGAGCAAAGTTTTGAGCTGATCGAGCAGGGGGTTTTTCAGGCCGAAGATCTTGCCGCTGCGGAAAAAATCCAGCGCGGCCTAAACGCCGACAGCGGCGACTCCATGCCCATTGGGCAGCTGGAAGTTCTGATCCGCGCATTTCATGAGCAATTGGATCGCGATCTGGGCGCACCGACGGGCTAGGCGTACTCCTCGATGAAGTAAAGCACTTCCGGGTTCAGACACTTGCCCCGTAACCACGCGATTTCGGGGTACAGATATCCCCGCTCTTGGGTCCACAACAGGACGTTATCGGGCGACGGCAACGGATCTGGCCCGACGTAACGCAAACCCATGTAATCGCGGGGAACGTCCACATAAATTTCACGCCGGCTCTTTCGCCGCAGCTCGCCTCCAGCCAGGTGACAACCCCGTCGGTCCTCAACCGACCGCCACCACAACACCACATCGCGTTTGCGCAGCTCCCAGAGCAGCGGCATCTGCTGAAAGTGCCGAATTTTTTCCGGCGTGACCTGAGCGCGCTCGACCAGCATGCACAGCCCGCCTTCCATTTTGACTTCCAGCTGCCGGGTGAAACTTTGCGCACGCTGAACATCGAGCCAGCTACGAAATCCCGATTCTTTCGCGACTTCATCCAGGCAGTCATCCATCGGGCGCTGGCTGGAACGCTGTCTCAGAAACGCCACATTCTGCAACGACCGCACCTCCGCATCGGTAAAAATCGGGAAGGCGGAGGTCTTGGGGAATGTCGGTTCAGCCAGCTTCATGCAATATGTGAAATCAATGAGCAAAACTCCTTTGCCGACATAAACTTAACGCGTGGTAATTTGTTGACGCAAGCCCTGCCATTCTACCGAGGAACCCGCCAGTGACCCAAACCGCCGTTTTGACCCTGGCACTGGTGACGGGCACGGCCCTGGCGCACGCCCTGTCACGCTGGCTGCTGCTCAAGCGCAAATCCACCGCGGCAAATGCCGGCGCCGAGAACGCCTGGGTGCATGTCAGCCTGGCCCTCACACTCTGGTCGGGCGCTGCGTTGGGCCTGCTGTGGATCTGGGGTGCCGAAAATCGTGCCCAGGAACTGGCCGTCCGCTTCTATGATGCAGGCTTCAGCCTGGCCGGGATCAAAATTGTTCCGGTGCGGATCCTGGTCGGTATATTGCTGGCGGCGGTCTTGATCCGGGTGATCCGTCAACTGCGTCATCACCTGGGCAGCACTTGGTTGCGCGCCAGCCAATGGGAACCGGCCGCACGCGAATCGATCGCCACGCTCTTTGGTTACGCAGGCACCGTGGTTGCGGTTCTGGCCGGCATCAGCGTGGCGGGCTTCAACCTGACCAACCTCGCCATCGTTGCCGGTGCCTTGTCCGTTGGGATCGGTTTTGGCCTGCAGAACATCGTCAACAACTTTGTATCCGGCCTGATCCTGCTCAGCGAGCGCCCGGTTCGACGCGGTGACTACGTGCGGGTGGGCAATGTGGAGGGCGAAGTGCGCAAAGTGCATATTCGCGCCACCGAAATCGAGACGCTGGACCGTATCAGCGTGGTGGTGCCCAACTCCGAACTCATCGCCAACCCGGTGCACAACTGGCGACTGCGCGACCCTTATATTCGCATCGTGATACCGGTCGGCGTGGCTTACGGTTCGGATACCGAACTGGTCAGCAAAACCCTGCGCGAAATTGGCCGTGACCACCCACTGACCCTGCCCGACAGCACACCAGGCGTTCCCGACACCCATGTTTACTTCACCGACTTTGGCGATAGCGCCTTGATGTTCGAATTGCGGACCTTCATCCGCGACGTCAACAAGCGCGGCAGCGTTGCCAGCGACCTACGGTTTACCATTGACCGTGCATTCCGGGAAAAAGGCATCTCTATTCCGTTCCCCCAGCGCGACGTGTGGATGAAGACAGATGTGGACAACTAATCACAAGCATCACCCTGGTGCGCGTCCGGGCCAGCTGCGACCGGAGGAAACAGCCGCCCATATCCGCTGGGTGAGATACAACCAACACCGCATAGAGGCCGATACCTGGCCCGACTTCTCCGCGGCAGAGCCGGGTAGCGCGGACTCCACGCTGTGGATCGACATTGAGGGCAAACCCGGCCTGGAGGGGCTGCGCACGATTCAGGAACGCTACGGCATCCACCATCTGGCGCTCGAAGATGTCCAGAATGGAGGGCAAAATCCGCGCCTTGATCATTTTCCCGATCATCTGTATCTGGTTCTACAGCTCCCTGAGATCACGTCGCAGGGCCTGCGCTTCCATCAGCTCAATCTGTTCCTGAATGCATCAGTGGTCATTTCCATCCACGATCGGACTGACCTGTTCCAGCCCATCCGCCAGCGGCTTGAAGCGGCGCGGGGCTCGATTCGCGGCGGGGGCCCGGAGTATCTGCTGTATGCCCTGGCCGACCTGGCTGTGGACTTGAGCATTCCGGTGACGAGGCATTACTCCGATACGCTGCTGGAGCTGGAAAACCGTGTCGACGAACATGACGGTGACCTGAGCCACGAGATCTACACCATTCGTCGCCAGCTCTCCTCGATGTTGCGAATGGCCCAGCGCCAACGGGATCCGCTACGTACAATGCTGGAGGCCGACAACGGGCTGATCAGCGGGCGCTTCGAAGCCTACTGGCGTGATTGCGTGGATCACGCCGAGAGACTCTCCGAAAACCTGAACTGGCTGCGGGATTCTGCCGCCGACCTGCTGAGCACCCACCTGGCCCTGGTGAGCCACCGCATGAACGATGTCATGAAGGTGCTGACCATCATGTCGACGGTGTTTGTCCCGTTATCCTTCCTGGTCGGTCTGTACGGCATGAACTTCGACACCGACAGCCCCTGGAATTTGCCCGAGCTGGGCTGGCGCTACGGCTACCCATTCGTCTGGGCGGTGATGCTTACCGTGGTCGTCGGCATCCTGCTGTTTTTCCGCCACAAACGCTGGTTTTAGCGGCGCCGGCTCAGTTTCCCGGCGCGCTCTCGCGACGCATCAACCAGAAAAACGGCTGCTCCATCCCCTTGAGGTCCATCACGCCCATCACGGTGTTTTCATCCACCTTGGCGAAGACATCATTGATCGGCAGGCCGTCATAGATCATCGTGGCCGTAGACTTTCCGCGGTATTCGGTCATCCGCATTCGGGCGCGTGGTTTGCGGGTCGAGAATACCCACCGGATAGCGGTGAACGCGCGGACCAGCAAGCCGTTGCGCGCGGCATGGGGGCCCAACACGCCCAGGGTGCTCATCAACGGAAACGGTTCCAGCTTGACTTGCCCCTGCGCTCCGAACAGCAACGGATGCACCTGCTCCGGATTCAGGAACTCCTTGCCGTACCACCCATACAGCTCGAGCAGCCCATCCATCGGATGCCTGGTGGGCAGGCCGTAACCCATCCAGCGTCCGCGCATGAAATCGAGGTCGGCGGGAAGCAGTTGATCAAAAGCCTCCAGGGCCTGTTCCGTGGTGGCCTGACCGGCCTCTATCAATTCGTGGACTTTTGTCATGTTTGCATTCTAGACGAATGCCCAGCCCGCAGGGTGTCACCGAGCGACCTATTGCGTGAGGGCTTCCACTTCGGCATCACCGATGATCGCTGTCGCTGTCACCTCATCCAAGTCGAGTGACTTGACGATAATTTCCACGCGCCGGTTCTTGGCCCGGTTCTGCCGAGAATCATTCGCAACCAACGGTCGGGTATCCGCGTAGCCGGCCACCGTCATATGCAGCGGATCCACAACACCCACGCTGAGCACATGCTCGGCCACTGCGGCTGCACGTGCGGCGGAAAGTTCCCAGTTCGAACGAAAACGTCCGCCGCGAATCGGGATATCGTCGGTGTGCCCGGCAACGATAATTTCCTGGTCGTCGCCGATCAGGCCGACCACACGACTGATAATTGGCAGGGCTGTCGGTACGAGTTGCGCGCGGCCGGAAGAAAACGACACGTGCTCCGGGAAGCGGATCACCACCCGTTCGCCTTCGCGTTCGATGACGATGCTTTCCTCGTCGATCTCTTTTTGCATCTGGGCCTTCAGCTCCTTCAGCAAATCCTCCGCCTTCGAGGACTGTGACGCCTGCATGACCTGCGGCTGTGCGCGCTGATCCTGCGTAATCGTCATCGAGCCGGTCCGCGAAACCACACCCGCTTCCATGCCGGGCACTGCGTCCTCGCTGTTGCTCTTGATGTACTGCACACCGCCAAAGGCCTGGCGCATCGACCCGGCCACGGCTTTGAATTTCTCGGTCTCGACTTCCGAGAACGCGAACAGCAGAACGAAAAAGCACATCAGCAGGCACATCAGGTCGGCGAAGGTCGCCATCCATGCTGGAATTGCCGCGCCCTTCGGTTCTTCGACTTCGATGGCCTCGGAGCTCATGCTGCAGCCGCCTCAGGCTGAGCTGCCTCTTCCTTTTTCTTGGGCTCCAGCCCCACCAACAGCGTTTCCTCGAGAACGCGTGGCGAGGTGCCCGCATTGATCCCCAATACGGCATCGAGAATCAGCGAGCGAATGCGATTTTCCTGGTTCGCGCGATGGCTGAGCTTGTCCGCCATCGGCAAAAACACCAGGTTCCCCAGGAGCGCGCCATACAACGTCGTCAGCAACGCAACCGCCATCGCCGGTCCGATGGAACTCGGATCCGACAGGTTCAGCAGCATCTGCACCAGGCCGACCAGCGTACCGATCATCCCGAAGGCCGGGGCCGCATCGCCCAGGCCGCGAAACACGCGCTCGCCAACCTGATTTTTCTGGATCGATGCGTTGATGTCTTTGTGCATCATTGTCCGGATAAAGTCGGCGTCCATACCGTCCACGCAGTACTGAATCCCCTTGGCCATCAGCGGATTGTTGACCTCGACGGACTCCAGGGCGATCAATCCGCTTTTACGCGCGATGTCCGCCAGCTGTCGGGCGTTTTCGATCACTTCCAGCGGATTGTCGGTGCGATCTTTGAACGCGCGTCCAAAGCCGGCGCCCATCGCGGTGAAGAAGTCCTTCATCGGGAAGCGCATCAACACGGCAGAGATCGAGCCCCCGACCACGATCAGGATGCTGGGCACGTCAAAAAACGGCCCCAGGCCGGAGCCGCCCAACAAGATCGCCACCACCACCAAAATGGCACCGACAATCAATCCACCGAAGGTTGCGAGATCCATAGTTGAACGATCATTGAGTGAATAAACGCTGCCGAACGTGAAGCCCGGACAGCAGCTGGAGCACTCAATGCAATCGTTGTTCCGCTAAACCCAGCGGCTGGATGATCCCCCAGCGTTTTCGCCCATTCTCTGAACGTATTCAGCAAGTTGGCGCCGCTCATCCGGAGTCAGACGATAATCAGAATGCCAGATCATATCGCCCACACTGCTGATCCCCTGCCCCCATGAGCGCAACGCGTGGGCTACCAGGCGATGCTCGGGGTAGCGGGCCAATTCGCGATCGAACCCCAGCCGCGACCTGGCCGTGTGGCCGGCCAGAATATTGCTGAAATCTTCCAGTATTTTTTGATCACGCTCAGTCCACACGTGCGTATGGGTATCGGCGGCGAAAATCAGTGCGAACGGCGTCCCATCCACACCCGGAATGCTGACGCAGGCATAGGCCGCCAGGCCCGATTCGGCAATGGTTTCACTACCGCCCAAGAGCGCATCGCTTCTGACATCCGATACCATCAGCGAAGCACCGGTCCGGACCAGCCAACGCGGAAAGGAGTACGGCACCTTCAGTCGGCGCGCATCCGCAGTCGCCGGGTCGCGGAAGCCCTGCTGGCTGGCGAAAAACTGAAACCGTTCGTCCACCGGCGTCAACAGCACCATCGGCACCGTCAGGAGCCGGGTTGCCAGGTGCGCCAGCGCGCCGAGAAAGCGATCTTCCTGCAGCGAAAACACCCGCCCGCCCATCGCTTCATGGAAGCGTTCCTCTTCGCCGAGTGTGCGCAGTTTGAGCGCCAATTTATCGACGCTATTTCCGAGAAGCTTGTCCACCTCCGACGCCACCAGCGCGGATGTTGCATGGCGCGGCACACACACCGCCGCACCGTGAGCAAGCCAGTACGCTTCATCGGCTTCGCCTTGATCATCGTTGATGATCACCACCGGCACCCGGCCCAGAGTGGGATGATTTTGCATGGCGCTGAGCGGCATGACGGCGCCGCCCCCCTGTATCAGGGCGTCCAGGATAATGACGTTGGGGAGCAGGCTCTGGGCTTTTTCAACCACCTGCGTTGCGTGTGGCACACGTGCGACGTCCCATCGGCGTTCGCTGAGTTCGCGCATCAACGGACCGTTGCCGGGCCAGTCTGCGTGGCCAAACAGAATGCGTACGGAATCCTGACTCATGGCAGGCATGGTGGCATATCACAAACGGAATTTGGCGCCCTCTGCGGGTCGACGCAACCACCCCCGCTATACTGCTGCATTGCAACACAACGAAACGCCGTCATTCTCCGAACGGCGTCCCTGAACCTTGAATCAAAAACGTCATCCCCTGCATGAAGATGCCCTCGCGTTCGCCAGCATGATGGTGCTGGTCACCCTCGGCGTCGAAATGCTCAGCAAGGTGGGACTGATTACCGGCGGCCTGGCCGGTTTCGCCCTCCTGCTCGCCAAACTGACCCCCTTCGGCTTCGGCCCGCTTTTCGCCGTGCTGAATCTCCCCTTCTACCTGCTGGCCCTCAAGGAACTGGGCGGCCGCTTCACGCTGAACACCGTCATTTGCGTGCTGCTGGTTTCCGTTTTCTCGGAGTACATCGATCGGTTCATGGACCTGCAATCCATCCACCCTGCATTTGCCGCCGTGGCGGGTGGCGTGCTGATCGGCTTCGGAATGTTGATCGTGTTTCGCCATCAGGCCAGCCTGGGTGGCATCGGCATCCTGACCTACTACCTGCAAAACCGTTTTGGCTGGCGGGCAGGCTACGTCCAACTGGCACTGGACCTTTGCATTCTCAGCATCGGGTTCTTCACGATGGATACGTCGTCGCTGCTGATGTCGATCTTCGCCGCGGTGGTGCTGAACAGCATTTTGGCCATCAATCACAAGCCGGGCCGGTACAACGTGGCCTAGGCCTCGTTCCCGGCATCCAGGATCGCCACGCCCACCAGCACCTCCTTGCCGGCGAAGCGCAACAGTCTGAGCGTGTAATGCCCACGCGCTTGCGGATCGCCATACAGCCCGAACCGGCCATCCCGCAGCCACAGGCTGGATAGCAACAAATCCTGCTCGGGTCGCCAGCGCACGCGGTGGGGATCAACAGCTTTGAATGCGGCTTCCTTGGCCACCCAGGCCCTGAGCAGGCTGTCCTGCCATTGCGGCGCGTCTTCGGAGTTCAGAAAATGCCGCTCGGCGCCGGCGCGCAGGGTACGGCCTGCCAGCTCCACATCCACACCGACGCCCAGGGTATCGGCATGGCGACGGGCCGCGACGGCGCCCAGATTTCGGGTATGCGACACCGACACGCACAGGTCAGGGTCCTCATCCACATGGTTGTGAGCGACGATCTCAAAGACCGTGCGGGACAGGCCGTAGTGCCGCGACAGCGCCCTACAAGCCTGCGTGGTCGCCGCCCGCCCGGACTCCGCGGTCGCCAGCCAGACATCCACCTCGCGCCCCGCCACGACGCAAACCACGTGCTGCGGCAAGGCCGCAGTCAGCAGTTTGCCGCGAGCCGGGAAAGTACTCAGCGGGTAGCTCCCCGCAATTCATCCACCCGCGCCTGCCGACGCGCCTCACGCCGCGCTTCCTCCCGCTCGCGCATGGCCACCAGTTCGTCCGGGCTCAGCTCGCCGTTGGCATCGGTATCGATGTCATCGAAATGCCGCAGCAATACCCGCGGTAACGCGGCCTCCACCTCGCCGCGACTCAGCCCGCGGCTGTTGTCCGTATCCGCGGCGCGAAAGCGTGCCTTGTGGGCCGGGTCATAGCGGCTCGCCGCATCCACCGATTCGGCCGGCTCAGCCGGATCCGCACTTCGGACAACGGGGCTTGATCCCATGAGGAGCAGCGCGCAGAGCAACCGGGAGAAAACACGATGATTCATCCGGCAAAGTATACTCGCGCGATGAATAACTCTTTGATATTCAAGGAGGTTAGCAAGACATGGCGGGGCGCTTCCACACCTGCACTGGATCGACTGACCCTTGAGGTTCCCGCAGGCAGTGCCTTTGGCCTGCTCGGCCCCAATGGCGCGGGAAAATCCACCCTCATCAACATTCTGCTGGGTCTGGTTCGCAAAGATTCCGGTGTCGTCAGTGCGGGCGGCATCAGCCTGGATTCCGACCCCATGGCGCTGCGCCGCTTGTGCGGGCTGGCGCCACAAACCCCGGGCCTCTACCCCACCCTGACCGTGCGGGAGAATCTGGAGGTTTTCGCCCGTGCGCGCGGCATGACTCACGCCGCCGCCAGGGACGCGGTGGATGAATGCATGACGGCGACCGGCATCCACACCCGCGCCGACCAGCGCGCCGACCAACTCTCCGGTGGCCTGCGCCAACGGCTCAACGTGTCGCTCGCCTTGCTGGGAAATCCACCGATCCTGATCCTGGATGAGCCGACCTCCGGGGTTGATCTGCAATCGCGGCGGCTGATTCTGGATCTGCTCAAGGAGCAGAAACAGCGCGGAGTGACATTGCTCTATGCCAGTCACGAACTGGATGAAGTGGAAGAGCTTTGCGATCGACTCGCCATCATTGCCGAAGGGCACTGCCGCTTTTCCGGAGAAATCCATGAAGCCGGCTCGACGCACGCCGAACTGGCGCGACATTATTTTGAACTCACCGGGGACCTGGCGGCATGAGGCCGTTCACCAACCCGGTGTTGCAGGCGCTGATCCGCAAGGAATGGATCGTGCTGCGCCGCGATCCGTTCGGGCTGGCCGTGCTGTTCCTGATGCCGGCCCTGTTCATCCTGGTCATGTCGCTGGCCCTGCAGGATGTGATGGATCGGCGCCGCACGGATATTCGTGAGGTGCTCTGGCTGGACCAGGACGGCAGCTATTTCTCGGTCGAACTGTTGCAACGGGTCTCCGCGCAAAGTCCGCTGCAATTCCGGCGGGTGCAAAATGTCGCGGATCTGGACCGGCTGGGGCGCGGCTATGCCGTCGCCAGCGTACAGATCCCGCCCAACCTGCCGGTTCGCCTGGACCCGGACGCGGTGGGGCCGTTGTTGACCCTGGCATTTGACCCGGTCCTCGATACGCCCTCCCGCGCCCGACTGACCGCCGAACTGCAGGGCAACCTGCTCGGCCTCAAAGCCGAGTATCTGGCGGAAGACCTGCTGGGATTGCCCCAGGCCGAGGCTGAAATGATGCGCAAAGCCCTGCGACCAGAGGGTGTCGCCCTGGACATTCGCGGCCTGCCGCATCACGCCGATGCCCCGACGACCTTACCCGATGCCACCCAGCAAAGCGTGCCGGCCTGGATCGTTTTCGCCATGTTCTTCGTCATCATGCCGCTATCCACCAGCGTGATCGGTGAGCGTGGTACCGGCACCCTGCAGCGCCTGGCCATGATCAACGCCACGCCCAGTACGCTGCTGCTCGCCAAAGTGCCGCTGTATCTGGGGATTACGTTGCTGCAGGCGCTGGTCATGCTGGGCATCGGCATGTGGCTGGTGCCCGCACTGGGCGGCGCCCCGCTGCATCTCGGTAGCCATGCCTGGGCACTGCTCCCCATCACGCTGGCGACGGGATTTGCCGCCATTGGCGTTGCGCTCCTCATCGCCGCCATCGCCGGCTCGGCGGTGCAGGCAACCACCATCGGTGGCGCCGTGAATCTGCTGATGGCCGCTGTCAGCGGCATCATGGTGCCGCGCGCCGTGATGCCCGAAAGCCTGCAGTTGATCGGCGCGGTATCACCGATGGCGTGGGCCGTGGACGGCTACTGGGATATCATCCTCCGCCAATCCCCGCCCAGTGCCAGTTTTCCGGAATGTGCCGCGTTGCTCATTCTGGGTAGCGTTTGCATGGGCCTGGCGTCGCGATGGCTAAAGATGGAGAACGGATGAAAGGATCGGAGGACACAGCGTTCAAACGGGAACTGAAAGCATTGATCGTGCAGGAGGCTGACAAGGATGTGGAGCCCGAAAGCATCAGCGATGACGAAGTGCTGTTTGGCCCGGATACCAACCTGGGGCTGGATTCGATAGACGGGCTTCAAATCTCGATGGCGTTGCAACTGCACTACGGCGTGCGCGTGACCGACCCCAAGGAATTGATCCGCATCATGGCCAACATCAATACCCTGGCTGACTACCTGCGCCCCGAGTAGGCCATGCACGTCGCCATCGCAGGCTGCGGCCTCTGGAGCACGCTGGGCACCGACATCCCCGCGCATCGGGAGCGGCTGGCGGCCAACGAGCCGGGGCCGCCGGGAACGATCAGCGACAGCACCGGGGTTGCACGCGCCTATTTTTCCGCCGCGCCAGCAAATGGCGAAAGCCCGGATCCGGCTCAGAAAACCCTGGATCGGCTTCAGACCGTCATCGATGAGGCCGCCAGAGAGGCGGGATTGAGCCCCGCCACAATCCACAGCATGCCCTGGTTGCTCGCCAGTTCGAGCATGAACATTGCGGATTACGAATCGCGGCTGCAGCCGGGGTCCACCGAAACGCCATTTATCGGCCCCCGCTTCAGCCTGCTGCTGGATCAGTTACGCGCCCGTACCGGCCATCGCGGTCGGGCCTGTGTGTTCAGCAGCGCCTGCGCCTCCGCGGCCAACGCGTTGCTGCACGGTTACCACCTGGTCCGCAGCGGCCAGACCGAGCATGTGCTCATCGTCAGTTCCGAAAGCCGTAACCGCATGAGCCTGGATGGTTTCGGCGCATTGATGCTGCTGACCCCCAGCGGGCGCTATCGTCCCTTTGATGCCGAGCGCGACGGGCTGATTCTTGGGGAGGCCACTGCGGCGGTAATTCTCCGTCGGCAGAGCGAGCTTCCCGCCCCCGGCACGGCGCTGATTCGCGGCGGCGCCGCACGCTGCGCCCCGGGGAATCCCACCATGTGCACGGCGGACGACCTGCTAGCCGTCATGCAAGCCGCACTCGCCAACGCGGACACCGCGGCGGATACGCTGCTGGCAATTCGCGCTCACGGCACCGGCACCCCTGCCAATGACCAGGCCGAAGGCGCAGCCATCCGCGAGTTGACCGGCTCCGCGATACCGGTCAGCTCCTACAAGCCCTGGTTTGGCCACACGCTGGGGGCAAGCGGCCTGGTGGAACTGATTGCCTTGCTGATCGCCTGGGAACAGGGGCAGATGCTGCGCACGCCGGGCTTTTCGCAGATGGACCCGGCGATCGGACTGGCACCGCTTACCCAAACCAGGAACATTCCCCGGGCCGGGCGCATCCTGTGCAACAGCTTCGGCTTCGGTGGCAACAACACCTCCCTGGTGGTGGAACGCACATGCTGAGCACCGACCGTCCGATTCTGGCGCACAGCGTGTGCCGCGTTCCGACCGCCGAGGGTCCGGTCGATCTGAAGGCGCTATTCGCCGAACAGGGCAAACCCGGGCCGCGTCGGGTCAACCGCATGATCCAACTGGCCGTGCTCGGTGCCCGACGCTGCATCGGGGATCTGCGGCTCCCGGAAAATACGGCGGTCTACCTCACCTCCCGCAGCGCGCACGTCGCCGACAGCCTGTTGCTTCTGGAGCGCATTCGCGCCGGACAACCCTCGTCGCCGGTCAGCTTCATCAACACGTCCGGGAATATGGCCGGCTATTACGTTGCCGCGGACCTGGGATTGCGCGGCAGCAACCAGTCCCTGCACGCAATGGAGCTGGCCTGGTCCCAATTGCTGGAAATGGCGGTCGCCGCCGCCGAGCCGGACCAGTATCTGCTGGTGGGCTGTGCCGAAGAATGTGTGTGGCCACTGGAAAGCCATCGTCGCCGGCATGAGCTTCCCGCCGACTGCCCGATTGAAGAGCGCAGCGTCTTCATTCTGCTGGGACCGAACGGTTCTGCGGGGCCAAACCGGCTCCGTTCGATCGCGTTTTCGGCGATGGCGGAACCCCCAGCGCTGGCCACAGACACGCGTGCTGATGCCGGCCTGGTTGCGCCGGCCGCATTTGTGGAATGGCTGGAGCAGCCGGAGCGTTCGTCTCAGTTTGTGGAGCGAGCGTCGGGCTCCGGCGTCTCGAGTTCGTCCGCCTCCGGACTCTGCGGTGTGATCACGGTCGCGCCCTGATCATCCGCGGCGGTCTTCGGTCGCAACGCCCCCGATTCCCATTCCGCCAACGCCTCCAGCAAGGCCGGCGAAGCCAGACAGGCATTCACCGCGCGGGGTTCGGCAGGCTGAAGATCGTCCGGCACCGATGCTGCCCGGATTCCTCCCACGATATGCCCCGGGATGACGCCGAGCAGTCCCACCGGGTTGCTCGGCAACAGATTTCCGCCGATGTAGGTGGAATACGCCGGGTAAAGCGTGCGGTATTCCTCCTTCAACTGTGCGGCATCGGCCTCGACCAAGGTGTAACCCAGGGCGTCATTGGTGGCCTTGGCTTCGTAATACAGCGACGCCAGCGGCAGCGCGTAGAGCGCCGCATTCAAACCCTTGTACTTGCGGCCGGCAAAATCCTTGGCATGACCACCCTCGTGCAGCGCCACCGAAACATCATCCGAGTACAGATAAATGGTGTTGGTGTAGGGGTTGTAGGCGTCACCTCCGAAGAAGCGGCCCGGCAGGATCGTATACAGCGACACACTGAGTATGCCCAGCGTGTAGCGCCATCCGGCACCGACACTGCGATTGCGGAATAACCGCATCCATTGATTGCCGGGGGCGTAACGGTTGGCCAGAACCTGCACGTGCGCCAGGTCATTACAGGCCAGGTATCGCTGCAACTCACGCAGTGTTTGCGGAGAAATCTCGTGGCTGTCGAGGTCTTTGTTCCACAGCAGCAATTTGCCCAGCAAGCTGTTCGGCCAGTACCAGTCGGACGCGTCCAGTACCTTGTGCGGGGCACCCTGGTACACCTGCTGCGGCATCTCCGGATAACGCTCCGCCGGCGTGTGGACCGTTTTCACCCCGTAACGGTACGGCGTCGTGGCGCAGGCTCCCAGAACCAATGTCAGTGCCAGCACGGCATACCGCATGTGCATTCAGACCGCCTTCAGCAAACCACGCCAAACCTGCTTTTCGGATTCTGCCACGCTCCTTAACCGGTCGGCGGCCTCGCTGACGTCCAGCGCATGCTTGGATCGCACCTGCTTGGAACAGGCCAGCGCAAACTGACGCCATTCATCACCGACTGCGGTCATCTGCTCGGCCAGTTCATCCAGTGCCCGATTGTGGGTTTTTTCCGCGGCCTCCTTGAGGAAGGCCGCATACATGAACCGGAACCCGCCGCCACCGGTACCAATCTCCTCCTGCATCCGCACGATCTGCCCCAGGTACAGGCGTGCATAGCGCGCTTCACCCTCTGTCGGCAACCGCTCCAGACGCCGGGCCAACCCGCGCACGGCACGCACGCCCACCCAAGGCAGCGGCGCACGCAACATGATGTTGGCGCTCTTGCGGATCGACGGTGTAACCACCCGGGCGTAGTTGATGCCGTTGGGAACGGCAACCGGGAAATACATCAGCCCTTTGGGAGCCAGCGCGCCACGCACGAACCGCGCCCGGCGCAGCGCGTCCCGCGGGCAGCGTTGCGGCGTTTGAAAGACCGGGTCGCTGATCAGGTACTCGTCCCCATCCCGGCCGTACACGATCAGATTGTGTGCATTGAAGTGGAACCGCATGGCCTGCGGAAAATAAGGCAGCCAGTACACCGAGGCCTGCAATCCCACGACCTGTCCGGCCTCCAGCGCCTCATCCAGCGCCTGCATTCCGGCCTCGGGGTTGCGAAAGCGCTGCTGCTGCCAGCGTACGTCGATCCGACCCGCCAGCCAGCGATAGATGAATCCCGGCGGCATCCGGTAGGTGGTCAGCGGCAGTTCGTTGATTCGCAGAAACGGAAAGTGGGCAAAGATCATCCCGCTGGACAGCCCCAGCACCATCGGCTCGCTGATCGGCAGCCCCGCGTTCTCCAGCAGAATGGAACTGACACCGGTTTCGCAATGCCCCGTGTGACGGTGGGACAGCGGTAATTCGATGCTCATGCGTCCGGCTCCACCGGCAGTGTCTGTACTTCGGCGAGCCCCAACCCCAGCGCATCGGCATAGCGCGCCAGGATTCTGGGGCTCAGGGTGCGAAATACCGCCGGTCGTAAATGCCGCTTCAGGCGCCACTGCCAGATACCCGTCGCCTGCGCCAAGGTGGGCACGTCCATGCGCCGGTCATACATGTGAAACTCCAGCGGCGATGCCTCCCCTTGCAATACCCGCTCGTGGGCCTCCTGCGCCAAACGGCGAAATTCTTCCACCGCCAGCGTATTGACCACATCCTCGGCTTCCCACCCCGTCGACGTGGCAACGGTGTAGCGGCCATTGTCGTCAATGGCATAGACCGCCCGCTTCTCCGCTTCGTAGCCGGGGTTGTTGTCCTGCGGGACTTCGGAAAGCTTCATTCGCTACCCGCGTCGACCGCCCGCAACAAAATCCAGGCCGACGAAAAGCGCCCGCTTTCCGGCACGTAGCACAGCACCTTCTGACCGGCCTGCAGCTTGCCGCTTTTGCGCAGACCATCCACCAACAGATAAAACGATGCCGAACCGATGTTTCCGACGTCACCCAGATTGGTGTACCAGCGCTCCTGCGGGATGGAAAAACCCACCTGCTGCATTCCGGCATCCACCTTCTCGTGGAAGTATTCCGAGGAATAGTGCGGCAGGAACCAGTCCACCTCCTCCGGGCTCAGCGCATGCCGCTCCAGCACGCCCTGCAGCGCTTTCTCAACCGTCAGATGAATGACATGCTCGTTGAGCTGACGCACATCCTGGCGGAAGGTCAACGCGCCGGTTTGCGCCGCCGCCATGGGCGATGCGGCTTCACGCCATCCGGCCAGACGACCGTCTTCGGTTTTGTCGCCACCGGCGTACATGCACACGGGTTGCTCATGCGCAAAGGAGCGCATGTCGATCCACTCAATGGCCAGCGACAGACCGGATTCAGCCGGCCGATCGGAGACCAGCAGCGCGCCTGCCCCGTCCGACAGCATCCAGCGCAGGAACACGCCGTCAAAGGCCAGCTCGGGCTCGGCTTCCATGCGTTCTGCTCGGGCATCGTACTCGGGGGAAAACTGCCCCGCGCGCATGTAGCTGGAGGCGATCTCCGAACCGGTGGCCACCGCGTTCCGGGCCTGCCCGCTCATCACCGCCATCGCCGCGTAGCGCAAGGAGCCAATGCCCGCGCAACAGATTCCGGCCGCGGAAACCACTTCGCAAGGCCCCATTTCCGTGAGTTCCCCGTGCACCATGACGCCATGCCCCGGGGCCATCTGATCGGGTGAGCTGGTGCCGCAGGCAAGTACGTCGATATCCGCCAGGCTGACACCGGCCTCATCGGCGAGCCGGCGAACCGCCTCGGCCGTCAGCTGGGCGTTGCTGTGCGTGGTTTCCCCGGTTTGCGGGTCCAGCGCGTAGTAACGCTGCCGGATACCGTTCTTGCGCAGCACCAGGGCGCGTTCGCGGGCCGGGCGATTGCCGACGATGCCGAGGATGCGCTCCATGTCGTCGTTGCCGACCGGGTCGTTGGGTAAATAGTGGGCCGAATCGCGAATGTACGCGGTGGTCATGCAAATTTCTCCATACGGTGGGTTGCGGAACCCGAGGGTTGCTCAAGTTCCTGCGCACGATGCGCCAGACGTTGTCGGGCAAACACACCAACGATGCGGCGTATCAACATCGACAACGGCACAACCGTGACGATCAGCGTCAGCAGGAAAACAAGGTAAACGATCAGAATCGGGCGTCGCGTCCACGCTCCCCGCGGGCCACCCAGCCGAACCAGCCGCCCCCAGATCCGGAAGCTGCGTTTGGCGATTTTTTCGCTGGCGGCGAGGCCGGGGTCGGCCTTGACGGCCTCCAGGCCTTCCAGCATTGGCCGTCCATCAGGCTGGTCCGGTGAATCAAACGCTGCGGCGATGGCCCTGCCGAAACGGGCGGCGGCCTGGACCTGCTGCGCCGAGATTCCCGCCCGCGGAAAGCCCCAGAAGGCTTCCTTGCGCCCGGTCAGCATCCAGCGCGGCGTCGTCACAAAAGTGGCCATGGCCGGCCCCGGATCCACCAGCGCCACGTGATCGCACAGCTTGGCTCCCGCATCGGCCAGCATGTCCTGCACATCCAGATGCGCCTGCGTCCACATGTTGCGACAGGCCGTAACCGTCACCACCGAGGTGCCCTGCAACAGCGCGCGTCCGGCGTCGGATTGCATGAAGGCAGTCAGCGCCGGTGCCGGCGAGAGGAACCAGACCGGATAACCCAGGATGATCAGGTCCGGCTTGTGCTCGACGCGCCACGGCTGCAGCGGCGGCGGCATCCGCGCCACCGTTTCCGGGAAGGTATCGAGAAAGGTCCAGAACGGCCACGGGAAGGGGTATTCACCCGTGTGGTGCAGCTTGAGACGCTCAACCGTATGCCCGGCCGCAACCAGTGGCTCGACCATGCTGTCCAGCACCCGACTCAGCTGCCCCGTTTGCGAGTACTCCACAACCAGTACCCGTCGCCCCTCACCTGCCATTTTTCTCCCGATCCTCGGCAATTGCCGTTGGGTTTGATATTCAGCGCCTCTTTCGCGCTAAAGTTTATCGGAAAGACCACCTCTTCAAATGTGGCAGTCTCGATCAACCCTGCGGAGCCCCGATTGACCACCCCCCATCCCGCCATCGCGATTAGCGCCATGACGACCACCAGCGCTGTAGGCGCCGGCGTTGACGCCCTCCGCGAGGCCCTGTTGTCGGAGCACTCGGCACTGCAGCCTGCCCCCGTGGTGCAGGGGGTGCAGCCTCCGGGATACGTGGGCCGGGTGGCGGGGCTGGACGAATCTGCACTGCCTGCGGCATGGCAGGAATGGGACTGTCGCAACAATCGGCTGGCCTGGCTGGCGCTGCAGCAGGATGGCTTCCTGGACCATGCCCGCTCTGCGGTAGCCCGGTACGGCGCCGATCGCGTCGCGGTTTTTCTGGGAACCAGCACCTCGGGCATCGCCTGCACCGAAATCGCGTATGCAGAAGCGGCCCGCAGCTCCAACCTGGAGCGATTGCCGGAGTGGTACGACTACGCGCATACACACAACATCCACTCGGTGTCCGCGTTTGTCGCCGCCGCCACCGGCGCCAGCGGACCCACGCATACGATTTCCACCGCCTGCTCCTCCAGCGCCAAGGTGTTCGCCACCGCCAGCCGCGCACTGCGTGCCGGCCTGTGTGATGCGGCCATCGTGGGCGGTGTCGATACCCTTTGCCTGACCACGCTGTTCGGCTTTCACGCCCTGCAGCTGGTAGCGCCCACGCCCTGCCGACCGGCGGATGCGGAACGCAACGGCATCTCCATCGGCGAGGCCGGTGGCTTTGCCCTGCTTGAACCTCACGGCGAGCCGCACCGCGGGTTTCTGCTCGGTGCCGGGGAAAGCAGCGATGCCTACCACATGTCCTCGCCGGACCCCGAAGGTCACGGCGCCGTTGCGGCCATGCGCGAGGCGCTGACGCGCGGCGGCTGTTCCCCCGAAGATGTGGGGTACATCAACCTGCATGGCACCGGCACCCGGGTCAACGATGCCGCGGAAGATACTGCCGTGACGACCCTGTTTGGCGGCGATACACCCTGCAGCTCCACCAAGGGCTGGACGGGTCATACCCTGGGTGCCGCCGGCATCACCGAGGCCGTCATCTGCCTGCTCTGCCTGCAACATGGCCTGCTCCCGCGTAGCCTGAACACCCAGAACCTGGATCCGGAGCTGCGGGCCGGAATCTTGCTGCAAACCGAACACCGTCCCATCCGCAGAGCGCTGAGCAATTCCTTTGGGTTTGGCGGCACCAACTGCAGCCTGCTCCTGGGAGCCAACGCGTGAATCTGACCATCGGACTTCGCGACATCGGCATCTCCGCACCGGGCTTGGAGAACTGGGACAGCGCACGAAGTCGGCTGCGCAGCTTGCTGCCCGCGCACGCGGAGCCAGCCGAATTTCACTACGCGCCACCGGAACAGCTACCGCGCAACGAGCGGCGGCGCGCTACCCGCATTACGCGACTGGCATTTGCCGCCTGCGCCGATGCCCTGCGCAACCAGCCCGCAGACACCGCGTCCCTGTTGCGCACGGTGTTCGCGACCTGCAGTGGCGATATGGACACGCTGGACGGGATCTGCCGCGCCCTGGCGCAACCCGAAATTGCGCTGTCGCCGTTGCAGTTTCATAACTCGGTGCATAACGCTACCGCCGGCTACTGGAGTATCGCCGGCGGCGTACGCTGCGCCTCGACCAGCATTTCCGCGTTCGATGGCACCTTCGCCGCCGGACTGCTCGAAGCCGCTACCCAGTTGGCCGACGCCCCCGCTCAGCCGGTGCTGATGGTCTGCTATGACATCCCGCCGCCACAGCCACTGCAGCAAGGACGCCCGGTCACCCGCCCCTTTGCGCTGGCCCTGCTGCTCGAAGCAGCAACCAGCACGGGCTGGCAAATGACCCTCTCCGCGCAGACCGGCACAGAAACCCCTCTGCCGGAACCCGCGTGGGAACAGCTGCGCCTGGATAACGCCGCCGCGCGCAGCCTGCCCTTGCTCCGGCAGTTGGCTCTGGGTACTGCCGGGAGCATTGACCTGCCCGGCGCGTCGGGAATACTGCGGGTGGACTGCACCCCGCAACCGGCATGAATACCGCCGCCAGTTCGCCGGCAAATGCCTTGACCTACCACCTGGACCGGGCCTGGCGCATCTTCGCCACCGGCTACAGTTTTGCCAGCTTCGGGCTGGGTGGACTCATCATCGGCCTGCTGGTCTGGCCGCTGGTCACGCTGATTTCGCCGAATACCGCCACCCGTCGCTCGCGGATGCAGGCCGTCGTCCACCTGACCTTCCGTTATTTCATCTGGCAGATGTGTCAGCTGCGCCTGATGACGTTGACCGTGGAAAACCGCGACGCGTTGCTGCAACCCGGTCAGTTGATTGTTGCCAACCACCCCACGCTGATCGATGTGGTGGTGCTGATTTCGCTGATCCCGCGCACCCGCTGCGTGGTCAAAGACACGCTGCTGCGCAACCCCTTCACCCGCGGCCCCATCATGTCCGCCGGGTACATCGCCAACAGCGCCTCGGCGGAACTGATCCGCGAAAGCGCGGCGATTCTGCGCGGCGGAGAATCCCTGGTCATCTTCCCCGAAGGCACCCGCACCACACCCGGCGTGCAATCCCGGTTTCAGCGCGGCACGGCAAATATCGCACTGGAATCCGGGTTGCCGATCCGACCGGTACTGATTGACTGCAACCCCAGTACGTTGACCAAGGGCCTGCCCTGGTATTCGGTGCCGGAGCGTCGCTTTGATGTGCGCCTGCGCGTAGCTGATCCCATCCCGACTGCATCCTTCCTGGATGCTGCGCCCAATCGCGCACTGGCCGCACGGCGGCTGAACACCCACCTGGAAAACCTGCTCTGGCAAGGAGCGCAGGAGCTGGCGCACGAGTCGCGCGCGACCACGGCCGCACTCTAAGGTTCCTCATCCCGTAAAATGCGTGGATAAACCAGCCACCCAGACGCCGTGCAAACACGCGAACAAATTCTTTCCACCCTCCAAAGTCTTTTCGAAGAGCTGTTTGAAATCAGCGCCGACAAAGTCACCGAAGACGCCAAGCTTTTCGAAGACCTGGATATCGACAGCATTGACGCCGTGGATCTAGTGGTCCGGCTCAAGGAAATCACCGGCAAGAAGGTCGAACCGGAAGACTTCAAGCAGGTCCGCAGTGTCGGTGATGTGATCACCGCGGTTGAAAAGCTGCTCGCCAGCTGATTCATGCCGGCACCACTGCCCTTAGCGCCGGCCCCTGTCGTCTTGCATGCGGCGCGCCTCACCTGCGACATCACGGATTCAGGTGCTCGGATCCGGCTGCGCATCCCGGAGGATCTGGCCTATCTCGAGGGCCACTTCCCGCAGACACCAATTGTTCCGGGGGTGGTACTGACGCAATGGGCCATTGACGAGGCGGCGGCCTTGTTCGGCCATGAACGTCGCGTTGCAGCCCTGTCCTCGGTCAAATTTCACCATGTGATGATGCCGGGCGACGAAGTTGATCTGACGCTCGTCGATTCCACCGGCTCCACGCAATTCGCCTACGCGATGGGAGATACCCGTTACGCCAGTGGAAAAATCCAGTGGCGCAATGCCAAGGCATCGTGAACCCTGCTGCAACGGCTGCTCCGGCGGCGCCGAACACGGTTGAGTTCAAGCCGGGGATCATCATCCCGGTCTACAACCATGCCCATGCGATCGGCAAGGTTGTGGACGGTCTGCGGGCCAGCGGGCTGCCCTGCTGGCTGATTGACGACGGCAGCGACCCCGCGTGTCGGTCCGTACTGGAAACGCTGGCGACCACACACGCCGATTGGATCCACCTGGAACGCCTGGCGGTCAATCAGGGCAAAGGCCAGGCACTGGCCCACGGCTTTGCCTGCATGCAGCGAAGCGGCCTGACCCACGCACTGCAGATCGATGCCGACGGCCAGCACGACCCACGGGATGCCCAGCGCTTTGTCGATGCGGCCCGCCGCTCACCGGCTGCGGTGATTTCCGGGGTCCCGGTATACGATGCCTCGGTCCCGCGCGGGCGCCTCTACGGACGCTACATCACCCACTTCTGGGTGGCGATCCACACCTTTTCCCGTGCTATCGGCGATTCCATGTGCGGGTTCCGCCTGTACCCGCTACGCGTCACCAACGCGGTCATCGCGGAGGAAGGCGTTGCCGCACGCATGGCGTTTGATACCGACATCATCGTGCGCCTGCACTGGCGCGGCGTGCCCATCGTGAACATTCCCACCCGCGTGCACTATCCGCTGGATGGGGTCTCGCACTTCGACATGCTGCGTGACAATCTCCGCATCAGCCGCATGCACGCCCGACTGTTTTTCACGATGCTGTGGCGTCGTTTCGGCGCGGGCCGACGGATTGATCAGCTGCCTGCGGCTGATCAAAGTACGGATAAAAATTGAACCAGTTGTAGGGCGCCATCCGCAGCTCGGCCTCCAGCAGCTCCATCCAGCGCTGCGCCAAATCCTGCGCAAATGCGGATCGCTCCCGTCGCGGTATGGCCTCTGCCCCCTGATGCAATGCGGTGAAGTGCAGCGCATAGCCAGCACCGCCTTGATATAGCGAGGTGCAGGCAATCACCGGCACGCCCAGTGAAGCCGCCAGCATCCACGGCAGGGCGGGCAATTGCACCTGCCCTCCCAGCAGCCTGACCGGCAATTGCTTCTCGCGCGGGTCGGTGAGCCGGTCCGCCATCATGGCGACCATTTCGCCACGCTCCAGGGCTTCGCGGATCTGCAGCACCAGGTCCACCCCGGCGTTTGCGGTATCGATGATGTCTTCCAGCAAATCGGGGTTGATGGCGCGCAGCACCGACGTGAATCCGGCGCTTTGCCCCAGATTCATCAGCACCCGCACCCGCATGCCGTCGGTTCGGCGTCGGGTCGCCAGACGCATGGCGTCAAAACTCCCAACATGAGCAACCACCAGCAACGCGCCCTGGCCGCGGGCAACCAAGGGCTCGAACACCTCCAACCCATGCGTGGTGAGCGCAAAGAGATCGGCATCGGATTGATAGAAAAACAACCGATCCAGCAGCGTGGCCGCAAAAGCATGAAAGTGACGCAGGGAATCGGTCATCCGCACCGGGCGCGCCAGCACGCGCGCGAGGTAGTCCTGCGAAGCCCGCCGAGCACGGGGGCTGAACAGCCAGAAGTAGCCCACGATGGGCCCCAGCAGCAAGCGCGCAACCGGTCGCCCGAACCAGCGGGCGATGGACAGCAGCAGACGCACCCAGAACACGCTGCCGCGTTCGTTTTGCTGTTTCCAGTCGGCAGACATGGGTCAGATCAGAAGGCGCAGGCCGGGTAGAATAGCTGGCTAGCAATTCACCGCGGCAATTCGCCCAGCACTCTGAACGTGCCCAGCCCTCTGAACGTCACTCTCACCGCACAACCCCCCGAAGTGTTGCTGGCCGCGCCAGAGACGCTGGCCGTCGTGCGCTTCTCCGCCGATGTCCCCACGACTGCAGATCCGCGCGTCGTCACCACGCCGCTGGTGCACCGGGGCGAGGAATACTGCGAGCTTTGGTCGGTCAGCGGCCCTGTCACCCATGGCCGGGAAGGCGACATCGCGTTCGCTCGGGGTCAAGAGGTACTGATGGCGCACCTCGCTCTGCCGGATGACGGTCAGCCGATGCGCCCGCTGGCGCATGCCGCCTACCAGCGCATGCTGAACTGGCTTGGGGAACAGCAGGGATTCCAGTTGTGGCGCTGTTGGAACATCTTTTCCGGGATGAACGAAGGTGAAGGCGACAGCGAGCGTTATCGCGAATTTTCGGTGGGCCGATACGCCGCCCTCGAGGAAGCCGGCATGGCGGATTGCCAGCTGTTTCCCGCGGCCACGGCCATTGGCAGTGCCAGTGGCCCACTGTTCCTGATGATTCTTGCCGGCCGCCAACCGGCCGCGCTGTTCGAAAACCCGCGCCAGGTCAGCGCCTGGAATTACCCGCGCCAATACGGACCACGCAGCCCCTCGTTTGCGCGCGCGGCACGCACCCCGGGTTCGCCGGGCGCCATTCTGGTTTCCGGCACCGCCAGCGTGGTGGGCCATGAGACCCGGCATGCCGGAGATTGGCATGGCCAGTTGCGCGAGACATTGGCCAATCTGGAAGCCTTGCTGAGCCCGGTAAACCCCGACGCCCGCCCGCAGGCGCTGCGCTTGTATGTGCGCGCCGGCCAGCCGGTGGCACAAATCTGCGAGGCCGTACGGGAAATTTCCGGGGAGTTGCCGCTTATCGTGCTCGAAGGCGACATCTGCCGCTCCGATCTCTTGCTGGAAATCGAAGGCGTCTGGGCCTGAGGCTCAGACGGCGGAATTCGGTTTGGTCGCCGTGACCACGCGCAGCGGGCAGCCCTCGATATCGGAACCCACGGCAAATCCGGCAGCCGCCAGCTCCTGCGCCAGATCCAGTTGATGCCAGGCGGCGACAAAGGGCTCCCGCACGGCAAAGGCCATAAAGCGGAAATAGAGCCCGCGCCAGCCATAGCGTGAAAAGAGGCGCGCCCAGCCCCACTCCCATTGATGCCGCGAAGGCTCAATGAAGGCCAAGGTGCCACCGGGGCGTAACACCCGAAAGATCTCGGCGAACGCCTCGCGGGTCCGGGCAGGCGGCAACTCGTGAAAGACGAAGCAGGCGGTCACGGCGTCCTGGCTGTGGTCCGGCAGGTCCAGATCTTCTGCCACACCGTGCAGATAGCGCACATCAGGGCTGGATTCGGCGGCCACCTGCAACAGATAGGGTGAAGGATCGACCCCGGTCACCCGTTGCACGCCGGCCGCCTCCAGCGCCCGAATCATGGCGCCGGCGCCGCAACCGATGTCCAGGGCATCACCTAGCGGACCGATGCGATCCGCCACCTCGTGGCGCGCACGCAGCACCGTGCCCAGCATCACATGGTCAAAACCCCGGGCGTAGCCGCGAGCCACGGAATTGGAGTAATTGCCATTGGGCAGGCCGTGGAATTCCAGCAGCACATAGGCCGGAATCTTGTCGCTGCCAATCAGGTTCTCGGGCAGTTGTACCCGATGGGTTTTGCGTTGCCGGGAACGCCGGTACAGGCTGAGCCAGGTCAACGGGCTAGCCAAATTCAGGGCGTCCGGCCACGCATCCGGCAGCTCCATGCGCGCCCAATCCTGCTCGCCGGGTTTTACGATTACCGTAGTTGCCTCTGTCACGCCCAGTCTGACCCCAAACCTTCCCCAAATCGCGAGGAATGTCCCGCATTGCTCGCTAAATTCGCGGCAAGGATACCGGGGCAGCGGCGGGCGCGCTACGCCGGGGCCGCAGGGCCGCCCCGGCGCAGGGGGATTACTTCAGGGTGACGACCTCACCCACCATGGTCACACCGGCCATTAGCTTGCCGGCGCCACACTGGTATTCGGTAGCCGAACTGAAGGGTTCGTTCTTGTAGTTGCTGCGGATATTGATCACCGCATTGCCGCCCTCTTTCACAGCCCGGTCACGCAGCGCCAACATCGCCGAGAACAGGGCCCATTCACAGGCTTCCTTGTCCGTCTTGTTGAAGGCATTGGTTTTCTTGTTGCTGGTGAATTCGCCATGCCGCTCCGCCACCGCACCATGCCGGCTGTCGCCGAAATAGAACTTGACCGACGTGCCCAGCTTTTCCTTCACATCACTGCGTTCGAAAAAGTCCTTGACCGGAAAGGCCTTGCGGTCGTCGCGCGCCTGGGCCGCTCCGGTGGCCAAGCTCATCGTGAATGCAAAAAGAACCAGGGTCAGAATGTTTCTGCGCATGCCCATCTCCTATGAAGCTGTATTTAAGCGCCGCGCCAGCGACGGAAGATCAAAGAACTGTTAACGCCGCCAAACGCGAAATTGTTGTTCATGACGTGGTCGGTTTCCAAGCATCGCATCGCGCCCTGGATGTAGTCCAGTTCCCCACAACGCGGATCCACATCATGGAGATTCAATGTCGGTGCGAAGCGACCCCGATTCATCATTTCAATGGCCATCCACGATTCCAGCGCCCCACAGGCGCCCAGCGTATGACCGGTGTGCCCCTTCAGGGACGATGTCGGCACGCGCCCGATCACCGCAGCCGTGGCCTGACTTTCGGCGATATCCCCGTGCTCGGTGGCCGTACCGTGGGCATTGACGTAGCCGATATCGCTTCCGCTCAAACCGGCATCCTCCAGCGCCAACTGCATGGCGGCCGCCATCTGCTCGGTATCGGGCCGTGTGGCGTGGGCGCCATCGCCACTGGTCCCAAAACCGACAATTTCGGCATGGATCGGCGCGCCGCGCTCCAGCGCATCTTCGAGTCGCTCCAGCACCAGCGTACAGGCTCCTTCACCCACGACCAGACCATCCCGGTTCACGTCAAACGGCGCCGGGGTGGTTGTTGGGGAGTCATTCCGCGTGCTGGTTGCGTACAGGGTGTCAAACACCGCGGCCTGCGAGGGACACAGCCCTTCGGCACCGCCGGCCAGCATGCGCCGCACACGCCCATAACGCACCGCTTCGTAGGCGTATCCGATGCCCTGACTACCGGAGGTGCAGGCGCTGGAGGTCGGAATGATCCGCCCCTTCAGGCCAAAATGCATCGCGATGCTGACCGCCGTGGTGTGCGGCATCATGCGCAGATAGCTGGTGGAGTTCAGCCGTGATGTGCTGCCCGGTGTCATCAGGTTGTTGAATTCCTGCACCGCCTTGGTACACCCGCTGGACGAGCCGTAACCCACCCCGGTGCGACCATCGGCGAGATTCTCGTCAGCCAGCAGCCCGGCAGCTTCCAGCGCCAGCTCACTGGCGCGCACCGACATCAAGGACACCCGACCCATCGCCCGGGTTTTCTTGCGCGTGTAGCTCTCGGGCAGGGTAAAGCCTTCCACCGGCCCGGCCAGGCGGGTGTCCATGTCCGGCACCGCGTCCCAATCAGGCATGTAGCGAATACCGCTGCGATTGTTTTCCAGCGACGCGAAGCTTTGCTCCAGATCCAGCCCCAACGGACTGAAACCGGCCATGCCCGTGACCACCACGCGGTACTCAGCCATACATCCCTCCATTTACCGAAATCACCTGCCGGGTAATGTAGGACGCTTCCGGCGAACACAAAAACGCCACCGCTGCCGCCACTTCTTCGGGCAGACCCAGGCGTCCCATCGGCACCGCCTTGAGGATTTCCTCCACCGGCGCTTCATCCAGCATGTCCGTCTCGATCGGCCCGGGAGCCACACAGTTGACGGTGATCTTGCGGGTGGCCAGCTCCACTGCCAATGCTTTCGCGGCGCCAATGATCCCGGCCTTGGTCGCGCTGTAGTTGACCTGGCCACGGTTACCCATCAGACCCGATACCGAACTCAGCGCCACGATTCGCCCCGGCTTGCGACGCCGGATCATCGGCATCGACAGCGGTTTGAGCACGTTGTAGAACCCCCCGAGATTGGTCTGCACCAGCGAATCCCAATCGGCATCGGACAAGGCCGGAAAGGCTGCATCCGAGGCAATGCCCGCATTCAGCACCACGCCGTAAGGCGCGCCGTGCTGCTCGACATCCGCTTCCAGCGCCGCCTTCGTCGCGGCGCGGTCGGCGACATCAAACGGCAGCAGGCGACAGCTTCCACCGGTCTCCCGGATGGTCGCGCAAACCTCTTCGGCCGCCGCATTGGCGCTACGACTGTTGATGATGACCTGGTAACCATCGGCAGCGAGCCGCAGGCTGATGGCCCGCCCGATCCCGCGGCTGCCCCCGGTCACCAGAATGCTGTGTTCCCCTGGTTGGCTCACGCAACCTCCGTGTTGGGTGTGGATGAAGCGTGCTGCAGGTAGGCCTGCGCGTCTTCGGGTTGATACACATTGATCCGTGCCCGAGCCAACTCGGCGCCATCGCTCACGATCCAGCAGTCAAACGTGGCCAGACCGTTGGCGGCGATGATGACCTCCTGCGCGTGGACCCGCAGCTGCGCTCCCTCGCGAAAGAAATCTTCGGCAAAAGCGATGCGCCGGATGCTGACCAGGAAACCCAGCTGGACCTCCCCCCCACCGGCGACCATGCGCAAACCGGCGGACGCACCGATGGCCTGCGCCATGTATTCCATGCCGACCCAGCTGGGCACGCCTTCGGCGCCGAAAAACAGCGAATCGGGGCGGATGGTGACCGCGGCTTCGATGGTTTTGCCATCGAAAGCGACAATCTCGTCCAGCAGCGACATGGGTTCGCCATGCGGGACATACGGCAACGCCGCACAGGGGAATTCGGGGTATGCGTTCATGATTCAGCCGCGCGACCTGCTTGGGTCTGCGCGTTACTGTCCTCCTAATGCCTGGCCGTGCAGGCGATATCCGCCGGGAATGTTACTCAAGATAAAGCCGGCGTGAGGCTTTTCCTGTGGCGAGACGGTGGCGACCTCGACGCCAAAGCAGCTCAGCCGACGTTGACCATCCCGCTCGCGCAGCGACCACGGCGTGTCCCGGTAGGACTGCTGCAGAACCTCGAGCGGCCAGTGCACCAGCTGAAAATCCGCGAGCAGCCGCGCCGCTTCCATCGGGAGAGGCGCCGCTGCCAGCGTGGTCCAGCGTGTGCCCTGAGCATCCGCATCCAGCCGGAACACTTCGATTCCCAGAGCATTCAACCCGCGCAGCGCGAACAGCGAGGGCTGCTGCCTCCAGGCGAACAACAGTTGCACCTCGGTCTGCTCCCGTTCAAAACGGATGCTTTCCACGCCCTGAGCCTGCGTATTCCAGGATGCAATCGGTGCAACCGGCGGTCCTTCGGAGCAGACCGCGTGCCGCTCTGGCACGGAAACGCACCCGGCCAGCAGCATCGCACCGAGCAGTCCGCACGCGAAGGAAAACCCGGCCAAGCCGCGACAATCAAACATAGGTGGGCGATTCCAGCCAGCCACTGCGCAACAGCAGCAAACTCAGCAGCAACGAAGTGGCCACACCCAGACCCACGATCTGCCCCATTGCCGCCAACGCCGGGGTGGCGCTCAGCCCCAGCATCCCAAACGCCGCAATGGTAGTCAGGCCAGACACCACAATGGCCAACGTGCTGCGATCCGCCTCGGCTCCGGCTTCGTGCAGGAACAGGGCGTAATCAATCGACATCCCGGCGACCAGCAACAACGACAGCAGATGGAACAGCCCGAAGCTCTGCCCGGTCCAGCCCAATAGGCCCAACACGCTCAGCACCGCCACGGCACTGGGCGTCAGCAAGGCCAGCATCTGCAAGCCGAACTTTCCCAGGAACACAACGCCAATCAGCACCCCCACGACAAGTAGCGCGCGCAGCGCCGAAGCCCGTGTGTGCGCCAATGCTGCGGATGCGTCCGCCACCCCGTCCACCAGCAGCACATCGGGGGATGCAAAACGCTCGATCCGTTGATGCAAAGCATCAGGGTTGGATACACCACCCAGGCGGATAACCATCGCACTTTCACCGGGCGCGTCATACCACCAGCCCGACCATGCACGCGCAAAAACCGTCTGCGCGGTGTCGGGCGCTGTCGCGATACCCGGGAGATCCGGTTCTATGTGGGTCGAGGGAAGTTCCCAGGCCGACGCCGGCATGACCTCTGCGCTCGCCACCCGTTGCCGGTAGGCGTCCGCCCAGGTTGCGGGTAGCGCCAAAGCTTGCTGCAAACGATCGAGCGGGCCGCCGGGCTGCAACAGGTGCGCCTGCAGCAGGCGTCGATTTTCCGCTTGCCGTGCCTGGGAAACCAGCAAGGTCTGTGGTGACATCCACTCGCGAATTTCCCCGGCTCTGGCGGCGGCGGCGAGCACCGGCTGGATCCGCTCCGCCTGACGCAACACCAGTTCCGGATCAGCGTCATGGACCAGGATGGACTGCGCCGCATCCACGCCACCCACGATGCCGCGGGCCTTGCCGTCACGCGCCAGCAAGGCCGGATCCACCGGATGCAGCGCACGCACGTTTTCGCCCGACTTGAGTTTGGCCACACCGGTCACGCCACCACCGATCAGCACCACCAGGACCAGCAGCAGAAAGGCGCCGGACCGCCGCCGACCGCGCTCGATCCGCCCGGCCCACGCCAGCAAGGTGGGTCGCGGGCTGGCCAGCCACGCGGCGGGCAGCGCAGGCAACAGCCAGCGCACCGCCAGCAACGCGCCCGCCAATCCCGCCACCGATGTGATCGCGACCTGACGCAGCGCGGGGATGCCAGCGAAACCCAGAGCCATAAACGCTGTTGCCGTGGTGACGTAGCCCCAGAACAAACCGGATTCGATGTGGATCAGTCGCCGCCCCGGTGCTCCCGAGGCGGTCAAAAAATGGAAGGCGTAGTCCACGGCAATGCCGATCAGGGTGGTACCGAAGACCAGAGCGACCAGATGCAGTTCGCCAAAGAACAGCGAACACACCGCCAACCCGCACAACGCACCGGTGCCGAGCACGGCAGATACCCACAGCAAGGGACGCAAGCTGCCCAGCATCAGCAGCGCCAGCAGCGCAATCGCCAGCAATGACACCGCGGAGATACGGCTCATCTCATGCTGCGATGCGCGCGCGGCGTAGTCCGCGTGTCGGCTGACCCCCGCGTCCAGCACCTTTACACCCGGCGCCACGGCTTTGGCAGCCTCGAGGGCGGCATCCAGTACCTCTCGCTGACGCTTCAAGGGCTCCAGCCCGAACCCGCCCTGCTGGGCATTGACGATCAGCAAACACCAGTAGCGCCCCTCCAGCTGCTTCTGCAGACAGGGGCCCCGCACCTCGAATCCGGTGTCCGGAAGCCCCTGACGCAAATAGCGATCAAACAGCCCGAACGGGTCTTCGGCAAACCCGGTGCGTGAGGTCATGGCACCCCAGCCCAGCAAACGCCGCTGCGCACGTTCCACCCAAAAGTCGGTGGGCTGCAGCAGCAGCGCCTCGCGGTCATCGGCGGCCAGCAACAAGGGCGCGGCACTTGTCACCGCCGCATTGGCAGCCAGCGAACCCGGCTTCTCCACATCTTCCACACGAAAGACGGCGGATTGATTGAACACTTCGCGAGCCGCTACCGCCGCCCGCTCAACCGCAGATCGGTCCAGCCCGCCGAGCAGGAATATCGAGCGCGTCATGGCCTGATCCTGCAGGCGATTTACGAAGGCCTGCAGCAGCGGCGGGCGATCAGACGCGGGCAACAGGGCACGGATATCGGTCTGAATACTCAAACCGGTGACCATGCGCCAGGCCAGAACCGACGCCGCCGCCAGCACCGTCAATCCCCACCAGACCGGACGTCCCGCGCGTGTACTCAATCCACGGCCTCGGATGGTTCCGGCTGCAAGGATGCGAGCCACTGCGACGGCGGGGCCTGATCCAATGGCGATAACACGATGTGGGTTTGCGCACCATCGGCATCGAGCCAGGACAACTCTTCGGGCCCCTGGGTGCCACGCACGACCAGTTCCGGGATGCGCTCCGCGACGGCCGGCAGGCGGGGTACCAGACGCAAGGCCCAACCGCCTTCCACGCTCAGTTCATTCAGGTCGAAATACTCGGCCAACGCCTGCTGATCCTGCGCCAGCATGGCCATCATCAGTCGTCCCAGAACGGCGGATTCACTCTGCCCCAGCAACGGAGCGGACCACGGCTGATCAGCCGCATTGCGTTCCTGCAACTGCCCTTCGCGGATTCGCATTTCGCTATGTAGTGGCGACTCCACCACCCACAGCAGCCCCTGCCCGGGCACCAGCAGATAGCGCCCGGTGGATAGCAGCGGTTGCGGCAGCAGGGCGATCTGCCGGCTCTGCTCGAAACGACCGTATTCCACGGCCTCAGGGCTGGCGCCTGCAGACCCGATGGCGGCCAGCAGGAGCGCCCACAGCAGTTGACAGACCGGTTTCATACCGTGGTTTGTCCCAGCGAGGCGGCAATCCGTTCCATCAGGATCGGCGGGCTGGGATAACACAGCTCACCGGTGGTCACGTCCAGCGCCACCTGTACGGTGCTGGCCTTGGTCAGGCGTTCGCCGGTTTCCAGATGGTGGATAACGTATTCCATGCGCAGGCGAAATTCGGTTTCCACAATTCGTGCGGTCACCCGCACGCGATCACCGAAACGACAGGGTTTGGCATACCGCAGCCGCATATCCACGATGGGCCATGCGTAACCGGACTTCTCCATTTCCATGTAGCCGTAACCGATCTTGTCCAGCAAGGCACAGCGCGCGACCTCCAGGTACCGCACATAGCTGCCGTGCCAGGTGACTCTGAGCATGTCGACGTCGTGAAACGGAATCTCAAGTTCGACGCTGGTCTCAATCATCTATCATTCGCCATCTTTTTCATTTGCCGGTTGCGTGACCCAAAGCGCGATCCCAATTATCCAAGCTTCATGTCCGACACGCTCTCACCTGCAGAATTGAAGATGGCCCAGATGCTGGTCGAGGCTCTCAACCTCGAAGATATCGCAGCCGAAGAAATCGCGCCGGAGGCGCCGCTGTTTGGTCTGGATGAAGACAGCCTCGGCCTCGACTCGATTGATGCCCTCGAAATCGCCCAGTCCATCGCCCAGCATTATGGTGTTCAGTTGCGAGCAGATGACGAAAACAACAAGGCAATCTTTCGGACGCTGCGGAGTCTGACGGCTCACGTCGTCGCCGAGACCGGCGCGGGCTAACGATGTCCGTGCTGCTGTGGATCAGCTATCCGCTGCTGGTTCACGCCGCCATCATCACCGGCGCTGGTGTGTTGCAGTCGGCCGCACTGGGATGGTTGGCAATCCTGCTTCTCCTGCCGGCCATGCGTAACGGCAGCCGCAAAGCCTGGCTTGCCGCCATCGCTGCCGTTGGCCTTGCCGCCGCAGCCCCCCATTTCGGCCTGGCCCTGGTGTTCCTTTACATCCCGCCCATCGCCATCAACCTGATGCTGTTCGGGGTGTTCAGCCAGAGTTTGCGTGCCGGACGCACCCCCGTGGTCACGGCCACGGCACACAAGATTCGTGGCGAGCTCACACCCGCGGTGGCGAGCTATACCCGCAAGGTCACCGTGTTCTGGAGCGGGCTGTTCCTGCTCATGGCGTCGGTCAGCCTGCTGCTCGCGCTGTTTGCGCCGGACGTGATCTGGTCCACCTTCACCAATTTTGTCAGCTACCTGATTCTGGGGGTGGTATTTCTCGGCGAGTACTTGCTACGCCCCTACTTGCTTCCGGCTGAAAAACACACCCGCCTGGGTACCTACCTGCGTGGACTGATGCGGGTCGACTTCCGAAACTCGGACTCATGATCAGCCTGCGGCCCGACGGGGGATTCTGGCGCGGTGCCCAGTTCATCCCCGCAACCGCGATCGACCGGCAGGCTCTGGCGCTGGCGACGGCCACCAGCTGGAGCGCAGCCCCCATCAACGATTGTGCTGACAGGGCCGATTTCGCAACCGTGTTGCTGGCGGCGGCGCGCCGGGGATATCCGTGCTTGCTGCCTAGCAGCAGCGCTCCGGATGCTTTGATTCAGCTTCAGGCTCAGTACGCAGGCGCCGCGCTGGTGCGCGAGCTGCCTACCCTTCCTGAATCGGGCGACGCAGTGGCAATGCTGTTCCCCGGGGAGCAACTTGCCAGCATCGGTTTCACCTCCGGCACCACCGGCCAGCCCAAATCGATCCGCAAGAGCTGGCTGGCGCAGGCCGGGGTCGCTTCACGCATCAGCGCACTGGGCGAACAGTGGGGGGTGGCCGACGCGCAAGTCGTCGCCACCGTGCCACCACAACATACGTTCGGCCTGGAAATGACCGTCATGATGGCGCTGCTGGGCGGTTGGCAGGTTGCCACTCACCGGCCCTTTTATCCCGGCGAGATTGCCGCCGCGCTGGCAGCACTGAACGGCCGCCGCATTTTGGTAACCACCCCGGTGCACCTGCGCACGCTCCTCGCCGATGCCACACCATTGCCGCCGCTGGCCATGGTTCTTTCGGCCACCGCACCGCTGGACCCGGAACTGGCCATCACCGCCGAGGAACGACTCGGCTGCCCGGTGCGTGAGATCTACGGCTCCACCGAAACCGGTGCGATTGCCAGCCGCCGGACACGCGACGGTGAACGCTGGGAGTTGTTACCCCGCGTCCTCTTTGCAGACACCGAACATGGCCAGCTCCAGGCGGATCACCTGCCCCCGGGCACCAGGCTTCCCGATGACCTGCAGATCCACGACGCGCGCCGTTTCACGCTGCTGGGGCGCCCGGAGGGCATGCTGAAGGTGGGTGGAAAACGCTCGTCCACAGCCGCCGTGCAACAGGCGTTGCTGGCCATTGACGGCGTACGCGATGCCGAAGTTTTCCTGTTGCCGGAACGGGAACGTCCGGTCGCGCTGATTGTGGCCGACCCCGGCGGCAGCGGTCACCTCCGCCGTGAGCTGGCCCGCGCCATCGACCCGGTCTTCATTCCCCGCCCGATGCGCTTTGTCAGCATCATCCCGCGCGGCCCGACCGGCAAGGCACGGCGCGATGATTTGCTGCATTGCTGGCAGCAAAACGCCCCGCGCCAGGGCGACTCTCAGGCCTGATCGACGTCGGTGGTACCGCCGCTGAATTGAACCTGGGCCCGCCGCTTGCGTCGCCGCAATTCGGCCAGCGTTAGCGGTAGCAGACGCACGGTGTGGAAGTAATAGACCAGGCGGAAGAACAGCAACCGCGGATACACCCCGTTGCGACGATCCACATCACCGGCCAGCATGGAAGTCACCGCTTCCTGCACCCGCAGAGGGTTCTGCGGGTTGCGGAACAGATGCCGCAGCGCCGGCGCATTGAAACGGGCAATCATCCAGCGAAAGATGTTCACGCTGCGCCGGTTGATGCGCTCAAACTCGATCTTGCGTTGAGCTGCCGCCGCAGAGTCGCCTCGCAGCATTGCATCCACATAGCGGCTGCCGTACAGGGCGCCACGCATGCCCATCAGCACGCCGCTGGAAAACACCGGGTCAACAAATGCCCAGGCGTCGCCGACCAGAATGGCGCCGGGAAAGACCATCTCGCCTGCGCTGTAGGAGTAGTTTCCGGTGGCCTGCACGTTGCCCACCGTTTCGATACCGGCCAGCCGCTCGGCCACGTGCGGCGGCGCCATTTTCAGGGTTCGCCGCAAGAACTCTTCCGGCGAGCAATCACGCGAGCGCAAGTATTCCGGGTCACAGACGGCACCGATGCTGGTGATGCCGTCCGGTAGCGGAATGATCCAGATCCAGCCGTGCTCGAACCAGCTGATGCTGATCAGGCCGCCGTCCTCTCCCGCATACCGCGGAACATTCTTGAAGTGCCCGAAGACCGCCGCGCTGGCGTGGCGCATGTCCTTGTGCTTGATGCCGAGCTGATTGGCCAGCATCGTGTCGCGCCCGGAAGCATCAACCACGAAACGCGCCTGCCAGGTTTCGGCAGCACCCTGCTTGGGTTGCACGCTGAGCGTGGCGCTGTGGTCCGCGGCGAATTCAATCTTGCTGACGCGGGTGTCCTCGCGCACATCCACGCCCGACTCTTCGGCATTGCGCAGCAGCAGTTCATCGAGCTCCGAGCGCCGTACCTGATAGGCATGCGGGTAGTTTTTGTCCAGGGAATCCCGGAAATAAAAACGATGCGGCTCGCGCTGCGGGTCCGGGTCATAGAACTCCGCTCCCGGCTTGAACACACCGATTTTCTTCACCTCATCCAGCACCCCGAGCTGCTCGAAGATAGGCACGTTCATCGGCAGCAGCGACTCTCCGATGTGAAAGCGCGGATGTCGCGCCTTCTCGAACAGGGTGACTTTCCAGCCCATGCCAACCAGCATGCGCGCCGCCGTCGAGCCCGCAGGGCCACCACCGATCACAGCCACATCGCAGGTATTGGTCATCAGTCAGAACTCCGGTCAAAGATGAAGCGCCGGAAAAACCCGGACCGCGGGCGGCATTATTGCCAAAACCGACGCTTCCGGGGAGCTGTCATGGGCGGATCATGTTGCTGTCATACCGTCTGTTCATGCCAAACTGCTCCTCAGAGGTCTGGAGACACGAAAAATGAACGACGAGAATTCCCCGCGCAATCCGCAACGACGCAAATTCATGGCCAGTGCGGCTGCCGCCGCTGGCGGCGTCGCCCTGAGCGGCTGCCAAATTGGCGGCGGACGCCCGCCTGTCAGCACAGCCCCCACCCCTGGATTTGGCGCCCCGCCGCTGCCCAAACCCGAAGATACCGGCATCGACCACATCGTGGTGCTGATGATGGAAAACCGCAGCTTCGACCATTTTCTGGGCTGGGTGCCGGGAGCTGACGGCCGCCAGACGGGCCTGAAGTTCCGCGACGCCAACGGCAATCTGCGCGAAACCTTTGACCTCGCCGCCCGCGGCGACTTTCAGGGTTGCGGGCTGGGTGACCCCAACCATGGCTACAACGGCGGGCGCATCCATTTGAACGACGGCGCGATGGACGGCTGGCTGCTCACCGGCCCCACCGCCGACAACCCCGATGTCGACGACTTTCCGATTGGCTACTACCGCGGACAGGACCTGCCTTTTTTTGCCGGCTGCGCGGAGAACTGGACCATCTGCGACCGCTATTTCAGCGGCATCCTGGCGCAGACCTACCCGAATCGGGTGTACATGCACGCCGGACAAACAGACCGACTGAGCAACACCCTGCCCTACGCAGAGGCTGATCCCAGCGCCCTGACCAATATCTTCGACCGGCTTTCCGCGGCGGGCGTTGAGGGCCGCTATTACTTCCACGACCTGCCGTTTGCGGGCCTCTGGGGTGTTCGCGCGCTCGCCTACTCTTCCCCCATCGAAGAGTTTCGTCTGCGGGCGGCAACCGGCACGCTGCCCGCCGTGAGTTATGTGGACCCGGTGTTCCTCGGCGAGGCCCCATTCGGCGTCTCCGCCGATGATCACCCCCAAGCGGATATCCGCGATGGTCAGGCCTTCATGGCTGATATTTACGAAACCCTGCGCAGCAGCCCGAACTGGGAGCGCACGCTGTTCGTGATCAACTATGACGAATGGGGCGGCTTCTACGACCACGTGGTACCGCCGGTAGGGCCGATCACCGAAGCCGAGGCGGCACTGGGAACCGATGGCCGGCTCGGCTTTCGCGTGCCCTGTGTGCTGATCGGCCCCCGGGCCAAACGCGGGCACGTGGCGCATGAACAATTGGACCCCAACAGCATCCTCAACTTCATCACCTGGCGCTGGGATCTTGAGCCGTTGGGCACCCCGCGTGACACCTGGTCACTGAACCTGGCCCACGCGCTCGATTTCTCGGGCGAACCCAACACCGAGGCCCCGGAGATTCCGGGCCCCAGCGGCTTTGGAGCATTCCGCGTGGTGAACCCTCTCAATTACTGTTTTGAGGGCGGCGTGCCCACCAAGATGGGCGGGTCCGCCGGACATCGCTCGCACCGGGAGCACAACAACGAACTCAAGTTGCTGCAGAACTATTGCCGGCAGATCGGATTTGCCATTCCGGGGGATGCTAGCTAGGCGCGCCCGATGGTCAGCGCCCCGCCTGCGGGTGGGGCCTAGCTGATGTCGTCATCCAGCAGCTCGAGCGCCACCGGACTGGTGCGCAGCACCCACAGCAGGCCGCGCCGCTGACGCAACGGACGGTCTGCCACCACGGTACGCCACAGCGCGTAAATTGCCAGCAGCCCCCACGCGACGCAGAAATGCCAGGCCAGACCCAGCGCACCAAAGTGCTGCATGGCCACACCGGCCAGCAGCGGGCCGGCGACGGCGCCGATCCCGTGAATCAACAACATGGTCGAAGCGGCCGGCACGATGTCCTGGGCGTGCAGGTGATCATTCACCAGGGCCACACAGGCGGCGTACACGCAAAAACCCGCTCCGCCGAGCAGGCCCAGAGCGAGCGTCAGGGATACTTCCGAGGCATGGGTTTGTATAGACCATGCGAGCCAGACGCTGGCCGCCGTGGCCATCGCGCTGAGCGCCAGCAACACGATGCGACGATCGAGGCGGTCTCCCAGGTGCCCGGCAGGTATCTGGGCCAGCCCTCCGCAGAGAATCATCACGATCATCAGGCGCGCGATACTCTCGGCGGAATAACCCAGGGCCTGTGCCATTAACGGCACCATGCCCCAGACCGCAGCCGTGGCCAATCCGCTGAAGAGCGCACCCACTGCCCCCAGCGGGGCATTTCGCAGCATTCGGGTCGCAGCGTAGCGCGGCACCGGCACGACCGGTGGCTGGTGCATCCCGGTCAGCACCACCGGGGTCAGCGAGACCGTGATCAGCATGGAAGCGATCGCGAACAGCGAAAACCCGCCCACATCCATTTTCATCAGCAACACTTGCCCGGCAGCCAGCGCAAGAAAATTGACCAGCATGTACGAAGCAAAGACCTGGCCCCGGCTTTCCCGCGGTGCAACCACGTTGAGCCAGCTTTCAATCACGGTGTAGAGCCCGACCATCGCAATCCCGGCAAGCACCCGGAGTACGGTCCACACCACCGGGTCGATCCACAGCACGTGGGCCAGGGTGGCGCAGCTGGCAAGCGCAGAAAACAGCGCGAAGCTGCGGATGTGTCCCACCCGCCCAATGACCCGCGGCCCCATCCAGGTACCGACCAGAAAGCCGGCAAAATAGCTGGATAGCACCACCCCGATCACACTCGGACTGAACCCCTCCAGACTGCCGCGCAGCGCCAGCAGCGTATTCAGAATGCCGACACCGCCCAACAGGAAGGCAGCACCCAGCAATAGGGTGGAAACGGAGACCAAGGAACGCATCATGCGCAGGATGGTACGCGGCCTCTGCGGCTAATGCACCGCCTCGAGCACCGCGGCGATGCGCTATCTTTGCGGACTTTCATTCTTCGAGGGATCGCCATGACCCGCCAACAAATCCGCGTGACGCAAGCTTTTACCGCCCCAGTGGATCAAGTGTTTTCCGCACTATCGGACCACAACCGCTTGAGTTCGGTGCTGGGAGTTCCGGTTCGACGAATCAAGGATGGCGCAGGCAATCCCAATGGTGTCGGTTCCGTCCGCCGTATTGGCCCCGGCCCCCTGGGTACGCAGGAAACCGTGACGGATTTTCGGGAGAACGAGAAGGTGGCCTACCGCATCAGCAAATTCGGCGGGCCGGTTCGCAATCACCAAGGCGAGGTACTGTTCGCACCCACAGCGACCGGCTGCGAGGTCACCTGGAATATTTCCTTCGAGACCTTCCCGGCTCTGCTGGGCCAGGGCGTGCGCACGGTACTCGAAACCGGAATTTCCCGCGGCCTGGGCAAGCTGTCGCGCGCGTTGTAAGCACCGCGCGGGATCAACGCTGACATTGCGGGCAGTAAAAACTGGCCCGCTGCCCCAGCACCACTCGCCGGATCGGCGTCTGACAGCGTGCGCAGGGTTCGCCGGCGCGCTCGTACGCCGACAGCTGCAATGCAAACCAGCCGGGACTGCCTTGCGGGTCGACATAGTCCCGCAAGGTCGTCCCGCCGCGTTCGATGGATTCCGCCAGCACGCCGCGCACCTGTTCGGCCAGCAGCTCATAGCGTGCGGCACTGATGCGTCCGGCAGGCCGGCGTGGGTCAATTCCCGCGCGATACAGGGCTTCGGTGGCGTAGATGTTGCCAACCCCGACCACCACGGCCTGGTCCATCAAAAAGGGCTTCACCGCGGTCTTGCGCTTGCGCGACAATCCGAATAACCGCTGGCCGGAAAACTCCGGCCCCAGCGGTTCTGGCCCCAGCGACGCCAGCAGCGGATGCACCTCACCGGCGGGCTGCCACAGCACACAGCCAAACCGACGCGGGTCGTGAAAACGCAGGACCGCACCGCTGTCGATGACGAAATCCACGTGATCATGCTTGCGCAGCGGCGTATCGGGCGTCACCACCCGCAACGAACCCGACATGCCCAAATGCACGATCACGCTGCCATTGGGCAGATTCAGCAATAGATATTTGGCGCGCCGCGTGACCGACTCCACAACCTGCGCTTCAACCTCGCCCGCCAGTTCCTCCGGCACCGGCCAGCGCAGGCGTGGATTGCGTACCTGCAGTGTACGAATCGTCTTGCCGGTGATCGCAGGCGCGATCCCGCGACGGGTGGTTTCAACCTCGGGAAGCTCAGGCATGCAGGAAGTTAGAGCAGTTTCTCGGTACCGCTGACGATAGCGCCAAGAGCCAGCGCCCAGATCGCGCAGGCGCAGATATCCAATGCCGTGTAGCGCCAGGTTTTGAACCCGCTGATGCCGAGCATGGCGGGGATCAGGCTGCGAATGGCCGGGACGAAGCGGCCCACAAAGATCGCCACCACCCCGCGCTGCCGAATCATGTCCTCGGCCTTGTCAATCTTGCTCCGGTTGCGCTTGACCAGCCCCAGGTGATGAAACCGCGGCCCCAACCAACGCCCGATATGAAAGCCCACATGATCGCCGGCGACCGCGCCACAAAACCCGAGCAGCACGATCATTTCCAGTGGTGCCAGCTCACGCGCGAGAACCATCGAACTGACCAGCACCAGAAAGGCGCCGGAAACAAAGATTCCGATCCCGAAACAGGCTTCCAGAAAAGCAAAGGCCGGTATCAACCAGATCGCATACATCTGGTGGCTTTCCAGCCAGCCATTGATCAACTGTTCGATGACTCCACTCCTTCGAGCCTTACGCGCTCAGGCCGTACCGCCCACCGTCAGGGCATCCACTTTGAGCGTGGGTTGACCGACACCTACCGGCACGCTCTGACCATCCTTGCCGCAGACACCGATGCCCGGGTCCAGCTCCAGGTCGTTCCCCACCATGCTGATTTTCTCCAGCGTGCGTGGGCCATTGCCAATCAGCGTCATGCCCTTGAGTGGTCGGGTGATCCGGCCGTGCTCGATGCGGTAGGCCTCCGCCGCGGTGAATACGAAGTTCCCGGAAGTGATATCGACCTGACCGCCTTCGAAATTCTTGGCGTAGATGCCGTTTTCGACGCTGGCGATGATTTCACCCGGATCGAGATCACCGGCTTCCATGAAGGTATTGGTCATGCGCGGCATGGGCAGATGTGCAAACGATTCACGGCGGCCGTTACCGGTGGGCGCCACGCCCGACAGGCGGGCGTTGAGCTTGTCCTGCATGTAGCCCTTGAGAATGCCTTTTTCGATCAGCACGTTGCGCTGACCGGCGATCCCTTCGTCATCCACAGTCAGCGAGCCACGGCGGTCCGGGATCGAGCCGTCATCCACCACGGTCACCAGCGGTGACGCCACCTGCTCGCCCACCCGACCGGCGTACACCGAACTGCCTTTGCGGTTGAAGTCCCCTTCCAGGCCATGCCCCACGGCCTCGTGCAACAGCACGCCGGGCCAGCCAGGCCCCAATACGACCGGGAAGGTACCTGCCGGAGCCGGGTCGGCCTCCAGGCGCAGCAGCGCCAGCCGCACGGCCTCACGGGCGACTTCAGCCGGGTCGATCCGCTGCAGCAGTTCATCCAGGCCGTAGCGGCCACCACCGCCGCTGTGCGCGCTTTCGCGCAACCCGTTGCGTTCGACTACCACGCTCACATTCAAGCGCGTCATGGGCCGCACATCCGCCGCCAGCGTGCCGTCGCTCATGGCGATCAGCACGTGCTGGTGACTGGCCGCCAGACTGGCGTTGACCTGAATCACCGCGGGATCCGCTGCACGCGCAGCTTTGTCGGCCATGCGCAGCGCCGCGATTTTGTCCTCATCCGGCAAGCTGGTGATCGGGTCCGCACTGGTATACAACGCCGGCGGCGCCAGCGCCTTTACCGGCAGCGCCTTGCTGGCACCGCCGCTACGGGCCAGCGCTACCGCGGTTCCGGCGGCCTGTCGCAGGGCCTGTGGCGTGAGTTCTTCGGTATAGGCCAAACCCGAGGTTTCGCCGGCAATGCCGCGCAGCCCCACACCTTGCTCGATCGAGAAACTGCCGCTCTTGAGAATTCCGTCCTCCAGCGACCACCCCTGGTTGCGCCGGCTCTGAAAATACAGATCCGCCGCATCCAGACCGGGGGCCAGCAACAGATCAAGGCTGCGCTCCAGATCGGTTTCGCTCAAGCCTCCAGGTTCGAGGAGGTTTTGGCGAGCAAGTTCAAGCGAGTTCATCAATGTCGTATCCGTCTGTTCTGCGGTGTTCATGGACAGGAAAACGACCGCGCAATTCCTGTATCTCTTGCAAATCCAATGTGGCGGCGATCACGCCGGGTTCAATGTCCGCCTGCGCCAGCACGCGACCCCAGGGGTCGATCATCATGCTGTGACCAAAGGTCTGGCGGCCGTTGGCATGGGTTCCCCCCTGACCGGCCGCCACCACGAAGCATTGGTTTTCAATGGCCCTGGCGCGCAACAAGACTTCCCAGTGTGCGGCACCGGTCGTCTGCGTGAAGGCTGCCGGCACGGTGAAGATTTGCGCCCCGCGATCCACCAAGGCGCGGTAGTGTTCGGGAAAGCGCAGGTCGTAGCAGATCGACAACCCCCAGTTCACGCCGGCGCTCGGGATCACGACCGGGCCATTACTGCCCGGGGCGATGCTGCGTGATTCGCGGTAGCTCTCACCGGCAGCAGCCTCGACGTCGAACAAATGGCGCTTGTCGTAATAGCCCTGAACCTGACCCGTCGGCGAGCTGACCCAGCAGCGTGCCCGCACGCGGGGGTCGGTTGCGCCCGCCTCCCGACAATACAGGCTGCCGGCGATCAGCCCCATCTGCCGTTCCCGGCCCAAAGCGAGCACCCGATCACGCCAGTACCAGTGAGGCGCGGTATCGGCGGATTGCCACTTATCCTGTTCGTGCAGCCCCATGCAGAGCAGATTCTCCGGCAGCACCGCCATCTGCGCGCCTGCGCTCTGGGCGGCATTCAAGAGCTCCGCAAGCGTGGCCAGGTTGTGCTCGGCATCCGGGGTGGAACACATCTGCACAGCGGCAACGGTCAACTTCATGGCATCGGCTCCACTTGCGGGTTATCCAGCGGGCCGCTGATGCGATAACCAATCTGTCCTACCTGATCCAGCGGTTTGTTCAGCAGCTCCTGCGCAAACAGCATAAACAGCCCCATGGCGGGCCCACCGAGCACCGTGGCTGCGGCGGTGAATCCATGCGAAATTCCCGGGAGGATGCGCACTTCCTGGTTTTGCGTCCGGGCAACCAGATCCACATCGCCCTTGGCCTCCACCCGCACCGATGGCGTGGTGATTTTGAGATTGTCGGTACGCGCCACACCGGCATCGATGAGGTAGCTGCCCTGCAAGCTGTCGAAGCTCAAACCGGTATCGGTCACGTCGGAAAAGTCGAGCAGAAAGCGGCGTGGCAGTGCGGTCACGCTCAGCAGACCCAGCAGGCGTCCTGCGCCAGGCTCCACGGTCAGCAAGCGACCATCCGCAAAATTGAACTGCACATCCCCATTCACCCGCAATGCCTCCAGATCCTGCGGACTCTGCCAGCGGAGCACGCCGCTGAAGTCCACACCCGTGGCCCGCAATTGTTGTGCGTAGCCAAAAACGCGGAGCCAGGGCATGGCGTTGTCGTCCTGCAACCTGAACGCGAGTTCGTTGCTCTCCGCCGTCCCCGGCGCTTCCTGGGCGCCTACGCCCTGCACGAATTCCGGAGCCGGCACACCATCGGCACTGGGCTTCGGCGCCGGGTTTGCTGCGGTCTGGGCATTGACCACCTGACCACTGATTTCCAGGGCCGGCCGCGCATCGGGACCGATTTTCAGTGCATCGATGCGATAGCCCTGATTGTTCGCGGTAACGGCTAGCGACAGCGGCCCCAGCTCTTCTCCGTCGACCACAAAGCGGGAGGCCCGGATATCCAGTGAAGGCAAACTTTCGGGCATCCGCAGTGCCACTGGCGCAGAGTCACGTTGCGCATCGGCGCGGCCCAGACTCCATGAAAGCCGCTCGAACTGACCCGCCACGGCCAATCCACCCGCGTCCTGACTACTCACCAGCATCTGCCCCTGCAGGTCGCTGCTGCGGGTGTTGACCAGCCAGCTGGAACCGGACCGCAGCACCTGCAAATCCACCGTGCGCCATTGCTGCCCGGCAAACTGAGCCTCGGTCAGCGCCAGGCTCACGCCACCAAATACATCGCTGGTTGCATCACTTCGGTATTGCGCCGCTTCGGCGCCGATTTCGCCAACCAGATCCAGCCAGGGTTCGATTTGCACCGGCGGGAGCTTGCCATCCACCCAAATCCCATCGGCCGGCGGCAGGCTGACGCGATCTGCTCCAAACCGGACCGCCATCCGCTGGCCCTTCTGCCCCAGCTGGCGGGCATGCACGGCCAACTCATCACCCAAGGCCACCATCAGTTCAGAGGCCTCCGGCAAATAGCGAATTTCCATGCGTTGTGCCTTGCCTTCCGGCTTGGCGAGTGGCGGTGGCAGAGCGACCGCAGCCCCCCTGAGATCGGAGCGAATCACCACTTCGACGGGCTCGCTGCCGCCGACCCGGGCTTCGGTCACCAGATTCGCACGACCGGAGAGCCGCTTTTGCAGCCAGACCGGCAGCGGCCAATCTGCGGGGATCTTGTCGATCTGCGCCGTGGACGTGGCGCGCAGGATTGAGCGCCCGCCGCCACGGGAAGAGCGAACCTGCAACGGCCAGCCGTTCATTTGCGCCGTCAGGTTGTCCCCCTCCAGGCCTTCCGCGCTGAGCCGGATCCGACCTTGCACCTTCTCCAGTGGGCTTGGCCAGTTGGCAAACTCCACCTGGACGTTGTCCAGATCCAACTCCGTTTCCCAGCGCGTGCTGTTGCGCTCCTTGAGATCAACCACAAGATTCAGCGTACCAGCGACATCGCCGCGCAGTTTCAATGCCTGATTCAATGCCCGAATGTGCGGCTCCACCGGACTGTCACTGAGTACCGCAATCGCGTCTTCGCCACGCCCGTCGATCCGGGCCTGAATCCGCAAGGGCTCATCGCCTTTGAGCTCCACACTGGCCGCCACCTCGGTTGCTGCAAGCTTGCCCACGCGCCCACTGGGCACCTGCACCGTGAGTTCGTGATCCCGTATCTGCAGGGCCGCGGTATCGGCGACAACATCCTCCCACCCCGGGGCAAAACGGAATTGCACCTGCCGCAGCGCCAGATCAACCTCGGTATGTCGCACCTTGCCGGCCAGACCATCCAGACGGACACGCCCCTCGGCCAGTTCCCCCGCCCGTGCCGCATCCGCCAGCCAGACGCGCAGACTCTGGGGCCAGAACTGCGGAATCAACGCCCGCGCGCGACGCACATCGGGCGCCAGAAATCGCAGCTCGGTATGCCACGCGCGGTCAGCCTCACCACTCACCCGCCCGACGCCATCCACACCCGCCAGTGCATAGGCCAGATCCGGCACCTCAAACTGCAACCCACCGTCACCCAGCGCCCAATCCATGGTCCCGCCCAGGGAGTTCAGCAACGTGGGCTCGGCCAGAACCTCCGGCCAGTCCAGCAGCACATCCCGGGAGTTCAGCATCAACCGCCCGCGATTGCCGGAACTGCTGAGTTCGCCATCCAGGCCGTGAATCCGCAACTGCGGCTGGGTGAGCGCCACGCCCATCCCCGAGATCTGCGCCAGCACGGACGGCTGCCCATCGGGCAAGGGCCAATCCAGCGTGATGTCGCTCAACAGCCCCTGCAACTCGTCGATCGGCGACTCTGCCGGTAGCCAGGGCGCGAGAAACGGCCAGAGATCTGCAAGCTGGACCCAGCCCGCCTGCATTCGCAGACTGGCGGGGGCGGCCGCCTGATATTCGACCCACAGGTTTTGCTGCGGCCACACGGAATCCAGGGCGCGCACGTCCAGCCGGGGTGATTCCACGCGCACGCCGTTAGCACCCACATAGCCCTGCATCGGACCCTTGACTTGCAAGCTGGCAGCACCCCCTTTTGGCCGCTCGGCGCGCTGCTCGGCGTCAATATGAGCCGCGTACTGCCAGCGCTCATCCGTGGCCGAGAGGTCCCGCGTGGCATCGCCATACAGCCGCTTGATCGTGACGTCACCCAGCTGATCCAGCCGGGTATCCAGCGCGCGATAGTTCTGGGATTCGATGTTGCTCAACGAAAACCGCACCGACTGGGGGCGATTCTCCCGCATTTCGATTTCGGCTTCGATGCGTGCTTCATGCCCATCACGCAGCGTCGCCAGCACCACCTGCCGGCCAAAGCGACGCAAGAGCTGAACCTGGTCGATCCTGAGAGGCGCCATCGCCACCGTCGCGTCTTCGAGTTCCAGCTGCAATTCGGAATTGCGTATTCGCAGGCGGGTCAGCGGCGTCAATGCATCCAGCGGATTGGCGGCATCGCTGGCACCGTCGCGCTCGGGCATCGATTCCAGTTTCCAGGCGCCATCACGCCGCACCAGGGTCAGCAGCAAACCTTCGAGCGTGATGCGCCGCGGGATGATCTTGCCCCGCACCAAATCCCACAGACTGACGCCCACCCGCAACATGGAGGCCTGCAGCGGTTCGTTCCCCAACCCCTGGATTTTCAGATCATGCAGCTCTATGGCCGGGCCGTAGCCCTCCCACCCCAGCTCCAGATAACCCACCTCAACCGGGGTATGCAGCTCCTTCTCCAGCCGCTCAACCAGCGGTTTGCGGTACTCGGGAGCGTGATCCATGGCAAAACGGAACCCCCACACCGCCATGCTGGCCAGCAGCGCCAGGATGAGAAAGGTGAGGACTAGCGCCCGCAAGGGCGTCATGGGCTTCGAGAGATGAATCAATGTCTCTCAGAGCGGAACAACGTCAAAAGATTCCGGCAGGTACTGCGATTCCGCCTGCAGCCGGATGGGGGTGTGCAGGAATTCCTGCATTTCGGCGAGCGCGCCCGCCTGTTCTTCACGCAAGCGCTCGATGACCTCGGGGCTGGCGAGGACCCGGTATTCGCGACTGTCGAATTGGCGAGCGGTACGCCGAAGCTCGCGAAAGATTTCGTACATGACAGTGTCCGGCGTCTTCACCGTGCCGCGATGGTTGCAGATGCGGCACGGCTCGCACAGGATGCGCTCCAGGCTCTCTCGCGTACGCTTGCGCGTCATTTCGACCAAGCCCAGCGGCGATATCGGCGAGATTGTGGTCTTGGCCCGATCCCGCGACACCGCCTTCTCCAGCGCACCGATCACCTGCTCGCGGTGGGTTTCCTCGGCCATGTCGATGAAGTCGATGATGATGATGCCGCCCAGGTTGCGCAGGCGTAGCTGATGCGCAATCGCGTGGGCCGCCTCCAGGTTGGTCTTGAAAATGGTCTCTTCGAGATTGCGGTACCCCAGATAGGCGCCGGTATTGACGTCAATGGTGGTCATCGATTCGGTCTGGTCAAACACCAGATGCCCGCCGGACTTGAGCGCGACCCGTCGTTCCAGCGCGCGCTGCAGTTCGTCTTCCACCCCGTAAAGATCGAAGATGGGCGTATCCGCGTCGTACAGTTCGAGGCGTTCGGCGACCCACGGCACATAGTCGCGGGCGAAGGTCTCGCACTCCGAATAGGCGCGCGCGTCATCGATGCGGATGCGCTCCACATTGTGCTCGACCAGATCCCGCACCACGCGGGTCACCAAGGGCAGGTCCGAGTGGATCAGCGTTCCCGGGACCCCACTGGAGGCTTTGCGCCGGATATCTGACCAGCATTTGTGCAGATAGGCCATGTCATTCGCCAGATCCGTGGGGTCGGCATTCTCCCCGGCCGTTCGCACGATGAAGCCGCCGGACTCCTCGGCCTCGGCCGACAACCGCCCCACCAGTTCCTTCAGACGATCACGTTCCTCGTCATCTTCGATGCGGGTGGAAATTCCCACGTGATCGGAGTGTGGCAGGTGCACCAGATAGCGCGAGGGGATGGTGATCTGCCCGGTGAGCCGAGCGCCCTTGCTCCCGAGCGGTTCCTTGATCACCTGCACCAGTATCGAATCGCCGTTGTGCAGCACGCTGGCAATATCGGTTTCGGAATCGTCACCGCGGGCCATGTCGCCCACATGCAAAAAGGCGGTGCGCTCGAGGCCGATGTTGACGAAGGCCGCCTGCATGCCGGGCACCACGCGCTCGACGCGGCCTTTGTAAATGTTGCCGAGGATGCTGCCCCGATGCCCCCGCTGGATGTGTACATCCTGCAGCACGCCCTGCTCCACGGAGGCGACCCGTGTCTCATAGGGGGTGACGTTGACGAGAATCTCGTTGCTCATGGGACTTCCGGCCCGCAGCCGAATCGACGCAATAATTGTTCAGTTTGACAGAGTGGCAGCCCCATGACTCCGGTATAGCTGCCCGCAAGGTGCTCAACGAACCGCGCCGCGCCGCCCTGGATCCCGTACGCTCCCGCTTTATCGCGGCATTCCCCGCTGCGAACGTAGGCTTCAATATCCGCCGGTTCCAGCCTCCGGAACCGGACTTGGGAGACGTGCACAAACGCCTCCTCACGGTCATCGGCGCACACCGCGACCGCGGTCATGACCTCGTGCGTGCTGCCGGACAGATCTTCCAGCATCGCAATCGCATCCGCATCGTCAACCGGCTTGCCCAGAATGCGGGGGCCCAGCACCACAATGGTGTCGGCCGCCATGACCACCGCCCCGGGAGCCTGCGCGGCTACGGCGCGCGCTTTTTCCCGCGCCAGGCGATCCACGTGATCGCGTGCTGGCTCGTGATCCCAGGGGGTTTCATCGATGTGCGCCGGCTGCACCCGGAAGACATATCCCAACCCTTGCAGCAATTCACTTCTGCGCGGGGAGGCCGAGGCCAGAATCAGATCACAAGCCACGGCTCAGTCCCGGTGATAAGGGTGGTTGGCAATGATGGCGCTGGCCCGGTACAGCTGCTCAAGCAGGACCACGCGTGCCAGCGCGTGCGGCAAGGTCAGTGGCGACAGGCTGACGCACTCGGCCGCCTGCCCACGTAGTGCATCGTCGTGCCCATCCGGCCCGCCGATGAGCAGGCAGACGTCGGAAAAGGTCTCATCCCAATGCTGCACGCGTGCCGCGAAAGCGTGGCTGTCGTAACTCCGCCCGGTTTCATCGAGCAGGATCAGCGTTTCCCGCCCCAGGTGCTTGCGGGCGATATCCGAGTCCGATTTCTTCCAGTGCTCGGGCGGCGCATTGCCGTTGCGCCGCGTGGGCGACAGGACCCGGGCCTGGGTTTTCCAGTGGGAGGGCAGGCGCTTGAGGTAGTCCGCACACGCCGTGTCGGCCCATTTGGGCCCGGCACTGGCAAGCGCCCACACCTTCAGGCGCATGGCTTTATGCCGCCGGCGTGTCCCCGGACTCCTCCGAGGAATCGGCAGCAGCGCCCTGGCCATCATTCATCCACAGCTTCTCGAGCTGATAGAAGGCGCGGGTCTGCGCCTGCATGATGTGCACAACCACGCCCCCCAGGTCGACCAGCACCCATTCCGCCTCGTCCAGGCCTTCCACGCCCGACGGCTGGTGACCGTTCTGTTTGGCCTTCATGACCACGCTGTCGGCCAGCGACTTCACATGCCGGTTCGACGTGCCGGTCACGATCAGCATGTAATCGGTCAACGGGGTCAGGGCCCGCACGTCGAGAAAACGAACATCCCGGCCCTTGAGCTCTTCAATCGCATCGACCGCGATCGCCAACTCCGGCACCGCGTCTTTGGGCAGCTCAAATGAGCGAACAGGTTCAACCACGGATATGTCCCTCACCCAAGACGATATATTTTTGACTGGTCAGCCCTTCGAGCCCCACAGGGCCCCGGGCATGGAATTTGTCGGTACTGATACCGATTTCGGCACCCAGACCGTACTCGAAGCCATCCGCAAACCGGGTGCTGGCGTTCACCATCACCGAGCTGGAATCGACTTCGCGCAGAAAACGCATCGCAGCGGGATGGTCCCGGGTCACGATGGACTCGGTGTGGCCGCTGCTGTGAGTACGGATGTGGTCCAGGGCGGCATCGAAGGATTCGACGGCGCGAATGGACAGGATCGGCGCCAGATACTCGGTGTCCCAGTCTTCATCGGTGGCCGGGATCAGACTCTCATCCACAGCGCGACAGGCCGCACATGCGCGCAACTCGACGCCTTTTTCGCGCATGCCGGCGACCACAGCCGGCAACAGCTCGGACAGGCGTGAGGTGGCGATCAGCAGGGTTTCCATCGTGTTGCAGGTACCAAACCGCTGGGTTTTGGCGTTCACGGCAATCGCCAGCGCCGCGTCGGCGTCCGCCGCGTCGTGCAGGTAGACATGACACACCCCGTCCAGGTGCTTGATCACCGGAACGCGCGCGCTTTCGGCCACCGCTGCCACCAGGCCCTTGCCACCCCGTGGCACGATCACATCGACATATTCGGGCATCGCCACCAGAATCGGCACCGCCGCCCGGTCGGGGAAATCCAGCACCTGAACCGCATCTGCGGGCAGGCCGGCCTGTTGCAGCGCGGTTTCGATACAGCGGGCAATCGCCTGGTTGGATTGCAGCGCCTCGCGGCCACCGCGCAGGATGCTGGCGTTGCCGGATTTCAGGCACAGTGCCGCTGCATCGGCGGTCACGTTGGGCCGGGATTCATAAATGATTCCGACCACGCCCAACGGCACCCGCATACGCCCGACTTGAATGCCACTGGGCCGCGTCCGCATATCATCGATAGCACCGACAGGATCAGGCAATTGCGCGATCTCGCGCACGCCCTGCGCCATCGCCGCGATGCGCTCGGGATTCAACGCGAGCCGATCGAGCAGCGCCGCGTCCAGGCCTGCAGCCCGACCGGCTTCCATGTCGGCCTGATTGGCGCGCAGCAGGGCCTCGGCGTTGGCTTCAAGAGCGGCAGCCAGCGCTTCGAGCGCCGCGTTCTTTTGCCCCGTGGTAGCACGGGCGGTAGCGATGGAAGCCCTGCGGGCCTGCTGACCGATTGTGACCAGACGCTGGCGCAATTGCTCGGCCATGTCGTTATTGTTCAAGAGAGTGAGGGTGTCTGGTGAATAGCAAGGGGGAGCGTTGCGGCCTCAGGGCCACCGGCGAAAACATGGACGAAGTTTAGCAACTCCTCCCAGTAAACCGGCTCCGGGCGCGATTTCGCCGTACGGTCGAGTTCCACCATCGCCGCATGCAGGCGGCGCAAATTGCGCGCCGGAATCCGCCGCCGCGCCTTGGCAAACAATGGCGCACGGCTGCTCCAGACTCCTGCGGCTTGCTCACCCGAGCCCTTGGCCAGCTTGATCAGACTCCGCAAATCACGCGCCAGCGCAAAATTCAGCAGGGGCGCCGGCGCTCCCTCGGCGCGCAAGCGATCCGCGATCAGACGGGCCCGTGAGAGATCCCCGACCAGGCAGGCATCCGGTAGCGCGAAGACATCAAACCGCGCCGAGTCGGCAACCGCATCTTCCAGCGTCTGCTGCGACACCTCACCATCGATATCCAGCAGCGCGAGTTTGTCCAGGTCCTGAGCTGCGGCCAGCAATGCGCCCTCGGTGCGTAGCGCCATCCACTCCACAGCATCCGGCGCCAGCCGCACGCCAACACTCTTGGCGCGGCGCTGCAGCCATCCGGCCAGTTCCTGCGTGGGCAATGCGTCGCAGCGAATCATCACGCCGTTGTCGGCAACCTGCTTCATCCAGGCGGCGATGCGTGGCATGCGTTCGCAGTGAGCAACCAGCACCAGCACCGCATCGCGGGGCGGCTCGGCAATCCATTCTTTGATGAACTTGGCGCCGGTATTGCCGATCTTGGCTTCCGGGCAATCCACCTCCAGGATTTTGCGCGACGCGAACAGCGAACCCGCATGGGCCTCGGCAAAAATCTCGTCCTGCAACAGGCTGTCGTAGCGCATTCGCTCTTCGAAACCCTGCGCCCGGAAAGACTTGCGCAAGAGATCCGCCGCTTCGGCCACAAACAGGGGTTCGTCCCCGATCACCAGGGTGATACTCGGCGCAGTGTCCGGCAGTCGGCGGGGTAAATCCTGAGGGCGGAGAATCATGAAAACAGCAGATCGGTGTACCAACGGGTGCAATTTACCTTGTTCCCCGCATTCCGCCCACGACCATCGCCGCATGGCAGATCGAAATCGCACAGCCGATAATTAGCTCATGAACAGTTCGCCACGTCCGCTCCGCCAGCCCACCGCGCTGGACCAATGGCTGGGTCGGCTACAAACCCGTCTGGTAGAGAGCACCACCGGCACCGCGGCCGACCCCAGCCTGAATCGCCGCGAACGCCGCCATGCCAGCGGCCTGATGCGCGTCAATCACGCGGGTGAAGTGGCCGCCCAGGGACTGTATGTCGGGCAGGCGGCATTTGCACGGGATTCCGCCAACCGCGCACACCTGCTCGAAGCCGCGGCCGAGGAGCGCGAACACCTGCTGCTGTGCCGGCAACGCTTGGAAGAGCTGGGCTCGGCACCCAGCCTGCTGGATCCGCTCTGGCATGCGGGCTCGTTCGCGCTGGGGGCTGCCGTGGCCCATCTCGGCGACCCGGTGTCGTTGGGTTTTGTCTCCGAAACCGAACGCCAGGTCGAGCAGCATCTGGACAGCCACCTGGAAGAACTGCCGGCGCAGGATCAACGCTCTCGCGCCATCGTGGAGAAAATGAAAGCGGATGAAGTCGCGCACGGCGCAGCGGCCCGCGCCCGGGGCGGGATCGAACTCCCGCGACCGGTGCGTCAGGTCATGCGCTTCACCGCGAAATTGATGACCGGCTCGGCGTACTGGGTCTGAGCCCGGACTCGAACGTGGTTCCCGCACTCATCGCCCTGCTCAGCGCCCAACTCGCCGGTGAAGTGCTCGCGCAATGGCTGCATCTGCCGATTCCCGGCTCGGTGATCGGGATGCTGCTGCTGTTCTGCATTCTGCTTCTTCGCGGCGGCCCCGGGCGCCCCTTGGCGCGGCTCTCACGCGGGCTGATCCGCTATCTGCCGTTGATTCTGATTCCACCCAGCGTGGCACTGATGGATTATCTGCCTCTGCTGCGCGCACACGCGGGCTTGCTGGCCGTGGTCATCGTGGGCACCACGCTGGCCTCACTGCTGCTCTCCGCCTGGCTGGGACAGCGTCTGCTGCGCGGAACAGCCGCGGGGTGAGCGCACTGCAGGAAGTCCTGAACAACAGCCGCAGTTTCGATCTGTTGCTGACCCTGCTGGCGTATCAGGCGGGTTTATGGGCGTATCAGCGCAGCAACAGCCATCCGCTGATGCTGCCGATCTGGGTAGGCCTGGTGCTGGTGGTGGGCACCAACCTGCTGATCGGCCGTGAATACGAACAATACGCCGCCGGCACCGTCGCCCTGAAGGCCCTGCTCGGCCCGGTCATCGTCGCGCTGGCGGTGCCGCTCTACCTGCACTTCGCCCCTATGCGGCAACAAGCCGTGCGCATTTTGCTGATCTGCTTCGGGACTGCACTGGTAACCGGCGGGCTGGTTGCGCTGAGCGTGGCGGTGCTGGCCCCGGGCAACTCGGCGCTGCTGGGCTCCTTGCTGCCCAAGGCCGCGACGACGCCCATCGCGATGGAAACTGCGGCACAGCTTGGCGGCATCCCCGCCATAGCCGCCGTTACCGTCATGCTCACGGGTGTGGTTGGCGGCATGTGCGGGCCCTGGATCTTCGTGCGCCTGGGAATTCGCAATGACGCGGCCATGGGACTCGCGCTGGGTCTGTCCGCGCATGCGGTTGGCACCGCCCGCGCGTTTGAGATCAGCCAACGCTGCGGCGCCTGGTCTGCACTCGGGATGGGCTTGATGGGGCTGACCCTGGCGATCGGCCTGCCGCTGATCGCCTGAGCCTCGAACGCTCGCCGTTCAGGCGGTTTTCTGGACCACCTGCTGGCGCACAAAACGCATCAGCTTGCGGACCGCCGGTGTCGGCGCCTCGGCCTGAGCATCCGGCAAAGCCGCACGTTGGAGCTGCCGCAGCAGCTGGATGTCAGCGACCTCGTAGCGCTCCACAAACTGGGTCAGGGCGGGCTTCGCATCCCGCAACAGACGATCACACCACTCCTGCGCCACCCGTGTCGCGCTCATCGACAGGCTGCTGTTCGGATCGGCGCGATCCATGGCCAGCTCCAGCGCTTCCACATCGTGTTCACGCACCAGCTTACCGATCCGCTTGATGTGCCGACGCTGCGCTTCGTGCGAGCGGATTCGCTTCCACTCCAGCAAGGCGTCGCGCAGCGACTCCTCCACCGGAAATTCGGCGATCTGCTTGGCGCTGAGACTGGTCATCCGCTTACCCAAAGCCTGCAGGACCTGATCTTCGCGTTTGATCTGGCTCTTGCTCGGCGCGCCCGCGGTTTCCGATGCCTCGTCGGGGAGGTCTTCCTCCACCTCGTCGTAAGGATTCATGAGAGCGACAAACCTGGAACCCGGACTACCCGGGCATATTCCGGCCGTAGAAAATCTCCATGATTTCGTGCTCGACCCGTTTACGAATCGCCCGCGCTTCCTTGGGCGGCAGGTCTTGCCCTTCCGCGCCAAACAGGTAGGTGGGCAGATCAAGATCGCGCAGCTTCATCTTGGTGTGGAAGATGTTTTCCTGATAGACGTTCACATCCACCATGTCATAGCTGTTGATGATGTTGCGGTCCAGGAAGTCCTGGATCGATGTGATCTTGTGATCGATGAAGTGCTTCTGACCACGCACGTTGCGCGTAAACCCGCGCACCCGGTAGTCCATGATGACAATGTCGGACTCGAAACTGTGGATCAGGTAATTCAACGCCCGCAGCGGTGAAATCACGCCGCAGGTGGACACATCGATATCCGCACGAAAGGTGGATATCCCTTTGTGGGGATGCGACTCAGGATAGGTGTGCACGGTGATATGCGATTTATCGAGGTGCCCGACCACCGACTCTTTCTCCACCATGCCGTGCCCTTCCACCGGCCCTTCACTGATCAGCATCGTCACGGAGGCGCCCTGCGGATCGTAATCCTGGTGCGCGATGTTCAGGATGTTTGCACCGATGATGTTCGATACTTCAGTGAGGATGTTGGTCAGGCGCTCGGCGTTGTAGGCCTCATCGATGTATTCGATGTACTCCTTCTGCGCCGCTTCGTCGCGCGTGTAGCAGATGTCGTAGATATTGAACGACAGGCTTTTGGTCAGGTTATTGAAACCATGCAGCTTCAACTTCGGGTTCATGTGCTTGGCCATAATCACGCTTCTCCCGCTGGGTCGTCTTCAAGCCGCCAACTATGCGTGAGGTTGCAGCTGGCTTCCAACATGCGCGCCACAGAACAATACTTATCGGCGCTCAAATTCACCGCCCGATCCACCAGCTTCTCGCTGAGTTCCGGCCCCGAAAGAACGAACTCCAGGTGAATATCGGTGAAAACCTTGGGGTCGGTTTCGGCACGCTTGCCTTCCACCCGCACCCGGCAACCGCGCACATCGGCGCGCGACCGGCGCAGGATGTGCACCACGTCCACCGCACTGCAACTTCCGAGTGCGGACAACAACATTTCCATGGGCCGGGGGCCAGTGTTCTCCCCTCCCAGGTCCGGCGGACCATCCACGCGCAATGTATGCCCGCTCGCGGTTGTGACGTCGAAGGCCATGCCACCGACCCATTGAATTTCCGTATGCATTCCTGCCTATACTCCTGCAACGACGGAGGAAGCGGATGGGCAACGATGATTTTCGCGCCAACCCTGTGCTACAGGCCTTCATACTCAGGGCGCAACGGGTATCCGCGAAGAGCGGCACCACCCTGATCCATGAAGGCGACGATTCAAAAAACCTTTATCTCATTCTTGACGGAACGGTGACCGTAAGCACCGTCGACGAGCAAGGGCGCGAAATGGTACTCGCATGGCTCGGTCCTGGGGAGTTTTGCGGTGAAATGGGCCTGTTCCCGGACCAAAGCGTGCGCTCTGCGGCCGTCCGAACCCGCAGCAACTGCTGGCTGGCGCGGATGGACTACGACGGTGTGCGACGCTTTGCCCAGGAGGAACCCGACCTGGTTTTCCGCATTGCCGGGCAGCTGGCCGAGCGCCTGCGCCTGGGGAACCGACGCATGTTCAACCTGGGTTATCTGGACGTCAGCGGCCGGGTCGCGCGCATTCTGCTGGACCTGGCCGAAGGTGACAGTGCGCAAGCTGTGGAAGACGGCATCGAATTCACCCTGACCCGACAGGAGTTGTCGCGGATGGCGGCTTGCTCCCGCGAGGTCGCGGGCCGGGTTCTGAAAACGCTGGAGCAGGAAGGCATGGTCCGCACATCCGGTCGCCGCATCGTCGTGCTCGACCGGGGAGCAGCGGCCAGCACTGCCGTGCCTTCGGATCGCTGAAAACGAAGAAATGCGCCCGCTCCGTTTAGGTTGCGGCGGCGACCCAGCGCTTGAGTTCCGCTCCCGGATCCACGGCACGCATCAGGTGCTCGCCAATCAGGAACGCATGCACCCCGCGCGCGTGCATGTCGGCCAGGTCCGAACCATGACGAATCCCTGACTCGGTCACCAGGAGCCGTTCTTCGGGCACTTCGGGCAACAGTTCCAGCGTCGTTTCGAGCCGGGTTTCAAAGGTCCTCAGGTTGCGGTTGTTGACGCCGATGATCCCCCCGGGCAGCTCCAGGGCGCGCCCCAACTCGGGCAGATCGTGCACCTCGATCAACACATCCAGATGAAAATGCCGCGCCGCGCTGTATAGCTCTTCCAGCTGGGCATCCGACAACGCCGCCACAATGAGCAATATCGCGTCCGCGCCCCAGGAGCGGGCCTGCGCAACCTGCCAGGGATCAATCATGAAATCTTTACGCAGAATCGGCAGCTGGGTATTGCGATGGGCCAGAATCAGGTTCTCTGCCGAACCCTGGAAAAAATCCTCGTCGGTCAGCACCGACAGGCAACTGGCGCCACCTTTTTCGTAGGACTGCGCCAACACAACGGGATCGAAATCATCGCGAATCAGCCCCTTTGAAGGCGACGCTTTTTTCAGTTCCGCGATGACCGCGATCTGCCCCCGCTCGACGCGGGCGCGTAGCGCATGGGCGAATCCGCGGGGGCTGTCGGCAATGCCGGTCAGCTCCTCCAGATCCCGCAGGCTGTGCACACGCTTGCCGGCCCGAACTTCGTCGGCCTTGCGGGCCAGAATGGTTTGCAACATATCACTCATGCTTTGTCCCCCGTACCCCTTTATCCGCGTGCTACTGCCAGGCGATCCAAATAACCGGCGGGCACCCCATCGGCGAGTGCCCGGCGCGCGCTGTGGACCCCGGCCTCCAGAGACGGCTCCCGCCCGGCCACGTACAACCCGGCCCCTGCATTCAGGGCAATCACGTCAGCCACGGCGCCAGACTCTCCGGCAAAAGCCGCCCGGATCATCTGCAAGCTTTGCTCGGCCGATTCCACAGTCAGATCCGCCAGCGCACAGCGGGTCAACCCGAACTGCTCCGGTTCTACCCTGTACTCGGTGACCGAGCCGTCACGCAACTCACAGACCTGGGTGGGCGCCGACAGGCTGAACTCATCCAGACCGTCGTCACTGTGAACCACCAGCACGTGCTTGCTGCCCAGATCCCCAAGTACCTCGGCCATCGGGCGCAGCCAGTCATTCGCAAATACCCCCAAAACCTGACGACGTGCCCCGGCGGGGTTCGTCAGCGGCCCCAGCAGGTTGAATACGGTGCGGGTCTTGAGCTCGCGTCGCGGACCGATGGCGTGTTTCATCGCCGGGTGATAGATCGGCGCGAACAGGAACGCAAAGTGGTTCTCCTGCAGCAGCCGCGCCGCAACTTCCGGCGGGTTCTCGAGGGGGATCCCTGCGGCCGCCAGGACATCGGCACTGCCACTGGAACTCGAAACGCTGCGATTCCCGTGTTTGGCCACCGGCACCCCAAGAGCGCTCAGCAACAGAGCCGATGCGGTGGAGACGTTGAACAACCCGGCGCCGTCCCCCCCCGTGCCACAGGTATCGACCAAGGCATCGGCCAGTTCCGGCGTCACCGGCACCTTCAGGGATTTCTCCCGCATCACCCGGGCAGCGGCTGCAATTTCGGTCGATGTCTCACCCTTGATGCGCAAGGCCACCAGGAAACCGGCGACCTGAGCCGGTGTGGCGTCACCGCCCATGATTTCGTTCATGACATCGAGCATCAAGCCCGAACTCAGATCACGACCGGCGATCAGATCCTCCAGCGCCTGGTGCAACTTCATGCGTATTCCTCAAGAAAATTCTTCAGCATCTGATGCCCGTGCTCGCTGAGGATGGATTCGGGATGAAACTGCACACCTTCCACCGGCAAGGTGCGGTGACGCAGCCCCATGATTTCGTCGCGCGCACCGTCTGGGGTTTGCGTCCAGGCGGTAATTTCCAGGCATTCGGGGAGGCTCTGCTCCTCGACAATCAGGGAGTGATACCGGGTTTGCGTGATCGGACTGGGCAAGCCCTGAAACACCCCGTGGCCGGAGTGATAAATCGGTGATGTCTTGCCGTGCATCACTTCGCGGGCGCGCACCACCTTGCCACCAAAGTGCTGACCAATGGATTGATGCCCCAGGCACACGCCCAGTATCGGGATCGCGCCGGCAAACTTTTCCAGCACCTGCAGGGAGATACCCGCCTCATTCGGCGTACACGGCCCGGGCGATATGACAATCTGACTGGGGGCCAGCCGCTCGATGTCCGCGATGCCCGCCTCGTCATTCCGCCAGGTCGTCACCTCGCAGCCCAGTTCCAGCAGGTACTGGACCAGGTTGTAGGTGAAGCTGTCGTAGTTGTCGAGCATCAGGACCATGGGTGGTCTCGTCGGTCGGGGTCAAACAGCCGTTCATTGTGCCGCAATGCCTGCCGTCATGCCTGTTGCCGCACAGCCGTTTACAGCACCCCGACTCGCATGCAGCAGGCGCCAAGCCGGGCGTTCTCAGCACACGAAAACACACCCCACCGGCCCGGAATTGCCGACGAGGCGGGTACCGGCTAAACGCCAGCCTGGGCGCAGGCTGCAGCCCGTAACACGGCCTTGGCCTTGTTCATGGTTTCCTCCCACTCCTTGTGCGGCACCGAATCGGCCACGATGCCCGCCCCCGCCTGCACGCTGACATGACCGTCCTTGATCACGGCGGTGCGGATGGCGATGGCGGTATCCATGCTGCCATTCCAGGCCAGATAGCCAACGGCCCCCGAATACAGGCCGCGTTGATGGGGCTCGAGTTCGTCGATGATTTCCAGCGCCCGCACCTTGGGCGCGCCGGAGAGGGTTCCCGCCGGGAAGGTCGCCCGCAACACATCCAGGGCGTCACGCCCGGGAGCCAATTTGCCGGTGACATTGGAAACAATGTGCATGACCGCGGAATAGCGCTCGATGACCATTTTCTCCGTCAACCTGACGCTGCCTTTCTCCGCAATACGCCCGACATCGTTGCGGCCCAAATCGATGAGCATCAGATGCTCGGCGATCTCTTTCGGGTCGGCGAGCAACTCCTGCTCGTAGGCCAGATCGGCGGCAGGCGTGGCCCCGCGCGGGCGGGTACCGGCGATCGGACGCAAGGTGACTTCGTCATGCTCGAGCCGTACCAGCACCTCGGGCGAGGAGCCCGCTACCTGAAACTCACCGAAGTCGAAGAAGTACAGGTAAGGCGACGGGTTCTGACTGCGCAGCGCCCGGTACAGGTTCAGCGCAGACCCACCGAAGGGCGCGCTCAGGCGCTGCGATAGCACCACCTGCATGCAATCGCCGGCCAGGATGTACTCGCGAATCTTGTCGATACCGGCTTCATAAGCCGTCTGCGGATAGCTGGCCTCGAAGGACAGCTCCGTCGCCGTGGAAGCCGGTGCAATCGCCGGCAAACGCACCTCCAGCGGTTCGGCCAGGCGCGCTTCCAGCGCATCCAGGCGTGCTTTCGCATCCGTACCCGGCGCCGCCATAACGACCAGATGCAGCCGGTTGCGCAGGTTGTCGAACACCACGAACTCATCGGCCCGCAGCAGACAGATGTCGGGCAGACCCAGCGGGTCGGGCACCGGATGTTTGCCGGCTGCCAGTCGTGGTTCGATCAGTTGCGAAGTCGCCGCACCAAAGTAGCCGACCAGACCACCATTCAAACGCGGCAGCTCGGGGATCTCCGGTGCCTGAAATTGCGCGGCGTACTGACGCACCCAGTCCAGCGGATCCGCCACCACCGACTCTTCGACCACCACGCCGTCCACACGCCGCAGCACGGCATGGCCGCGCACTTCGAGGCGCTCCCGTGCCGGCAGGCCGATGATCGAATACCGCCCCCAGGTTTCGCCGCCCTGCACGGATTCCAGCAAAAAGCTGTCGCGACCAACGGCGAGTTTCAGGTAGACCGTGAGCGGCGTTTCGAGGTCAGACAGGATTTCCCGTGTGGAAGGTTGCAGCGTATGCGTGCTCATGCCGCCAGTCGGGATTTCATGTCGCGAATTACCGCAGCGTAGTCCGGTGCGTTGAATATCGCGCTTCCGGCAACAAAGGTATCGGCACCGGCGGCGGCGATTTCCGCGATGTTGGCAACCTTGACGCCGCCGTCGATCTGCAGGCGCGTCGTCAACCCGCGCTCATCAATCATGCGTCGAACAGCCCGAAGCTTGTCCAGGGTGTAGGGAATGAATGACTGCCCGCCAAAACCGGGGTTGACACTCATCAGCAGCACCAGATCCAGCTGCGGCAGCACATGCTCCAGTACCCCGACCGGTGTCGCCGGGTTCAGGACCAGACCCGCGGTGCAGCCCTGATCCTTGATCAGCTGGATCGTGCGATCCACATGCCGACTGGCTTCCGGGTGGAAGCTGATTCCACTGGCGCCGGCCTTGGCGAACATCGGCACGATGTCGTCCACCGGCTCAACCATCAGATGCACGTCCATCGGCGCCGTAATGCCGAACTTGCGCATGGCCTCGACGATCATCGGCCCGATGGTCAGGTTGGGCACATAGTGATTGTCCATCACGTCGACATGGACCCAATCCGCGCCGGCCTCCAGCACTGCCGTGACGTCTTCACCCAAGCGGGCGAAATCGGCGGACAGGATCGAGGGCGCGATAACCGGCGTTTGCATAGCGGGACCATTGGGCGGAACAAAAGTGACTGCGCACTTTACCCAAGAGCGCAGCTGGCATAAAGTGCCGGGCCGTTTGAATTTCCAACGGCCCTCACCGGCTGGAATCCACCGCCAGGCATTCTTTCCATGAGCTTGCACACCTCGAATCTCTCTTCCCTTCCCCTCCTGCACCGCGGCAAGGTCCGCGACATGTATGCCGTGGGTGAAGACGAATTGTTGATCGTGACATCCGACCGGCTGTCGGCCTTCGATGTGGTCCTTCCCGACCCCATCCCCGGCAAGGGCGTCGTGCTGACTCAAATGGCGAATTTCTGGTTCGACCATTTCCAAAGCTGGCTACCCAACCACCTGTCGGCAACCAAGCTGGAAGATGTGCTCAGCGCTGCAGACGTCGCGCAGGTCGGCGCACAAGCCATCATCGTCAGGAAGGTCAAACCGCTGCCGCTGGAAGCGATTATTCGGGGTTACATCATCGGCAGCGGTTGGAAGGATTACCAACGCACCGGCGCCGTTTGCGGCATCGCCCTGCCCCCCGGTCTGCAACAGGCGCAGCAACTGCCGGAAGCCATCTTCACCCCCAGTACCAAAGCCGCGGTCGGCGACCATGATGAGAATGTGGATTTCGATCACATCGTCAATCTGGTGGGTCGCGAAACGGCTGAGCGCGTGCGTGAACTCTCGCTGCGGCTGTACCGCGAGGCTGCCGACTTCGCTCGCGAACGCGGCATCATCATCGCCGACACCAAGCTGGAATTCGGCATGGATGATGACGGCAACATTTTGCTGATCGACGAAGTTCTGACCCCGGACAGTTCGCGTTTCTGGCCGGCAGATCAATACGCAATCGGCATATCACCACCCAGCTACGACAAGCAGTTCGTGCGTGACTACCTGGAAACCCTGGACTGGGACAAAAAAGCCCCGGGCCCGAGCCTGCCCCAGGACATCATCAACCGCACGGCGGAAAAATACGCGGAAGCCCTGAAACGGCTGACAGCCTGAACCGGGCACTCCGCACCGGGGCAACGCTGTGAAAGATGGTCTGCCCCTGTCGTCTCCCGACGCGCTGAACGGGAGCCAGTTCGACATCATCGTGATTGGCGGCGGCGCCGCCGGCCTGTTCTGTGCAGCCGAAGCGGCCCGCAAGGGCCTGTCGGTGGTGGTACTGGAACACGCAAACAAGGTCGGCAAAAAAATCCTCATGAGCGGCGGTGGACGCTGCAATTTCACCCATCTGCATACCGGCCCGGAGAACTTCCGCAGCCAGAACCGACACTTCTGCCGTTCTGCGTTGGCCGGGTTCAACCCCTACGAGTTTCTCGCCCGCGTTGAAGACGCCGGGATAGCCTGGGTGGAAAAAAGCCCCGGGCAGTTGTTCTGCAAAGACTCGGCCAAAGATCTGCTGGCCATGCTGTTGGCCGATTGCGCTCGTACCGGCGTGCAGATCGCCGTCAACACGCCGGTTGAGGTCACAACGCTTGCGGCCCCCTTCTTGATCCATGCGGGCAAGCGCCCCCTCACGGCCAACAAACTGGTCGTGGCCACAGGCGGCCTGTCCATCCCCAAAATGGGCGCCACGGGTTTCGGCCATGAACTGGCGCGGCGAGCCGGCCACGCGATTATTCCCACCCGCGCCGGGCTGGTCCCGTTCACGCTGACCGGCCGACCTGCCGAACAATTGTGTGACCTTGCGGGTGTCAGCACCCTGGTCACGTTGACGGCAGGTACGGCGAGCTATACCGATGCCCTGCTCATCACGCACCGGGGGCTGAGTGGACCTGCGGTTTTACAGGCGTCTAGCTACTGGGAGCAGGGACAATCGATTCGTATCAGCTGGCTACCTGCCGCAAGCGAAGATCAGCTCCTGGCCGCCAAGACCCAGACCCCCAATCTGTCACTGCAGAAGTGGCTGGCACAGCAGATGCCCGAGCGGCTGGCACACCGCCTGGTGGAACTCGGAGGCGGTGATCTCGCGCTGGGCCAAAGCACCAACGCCACGCTAATGGCCCGCCTCGGCGCACTCCAGAGCTGGCCAATCAAACCCAGCGGCACGGAAGGCTATCGCACCGCCGAGGTCACCGAGGGCGGCATTGCTACCGACGCAATCTCGTCCAAAACCCTCGAGAGCCGTCTCGTCGGCGGGCTGCACTTCGTCGGCGAAGTGCTGGATGTGACCGGCGAACTCGGCGGCTACAACTTCCAGTGGGCCTGGGCCAGTGCCATGGCCTGCGCCCGGGCTTTATAGGTCGTAACCGCGCTCGTCGTGTTCGGCGATATCCAGGCCCTGGGCTTCGTCTTCCGGACTCACCCGCAATGGCAGAAGCAGTCCCACCAGCTTCAGGATGACCCAGGTCAGCACCGCGCTGTAGACGAGCGTGGCTGTCACGCCAATGGCCTGCACCTTGAGCTGGGCAGCGATGCTGCCAATACCATCCGCAAATCCCTGCCCGGATAGCACTCCCAGGGTCGGCGCACAGAAGACCGCTGCCATCAACGTGCCGATAATGCCGCCGACACCGTGGACCGGAAAGACGTCCAGCGAGTCATCGATTTTCAGGACCTGCTTGATGTACTGCGTGGCGCTGAAGCACACCACGCCGGCGATCAGGCCAATCAGAATCGCCCCACCGGGGCCGACATAACCCGAAGCCGGCGTAATGGTGCCCAGACCGGCCACCATGCCGGTAACAATCCCCAGGGCGCTGGGCTTGCCGAAGCGCAGCTTTTCGCAGGCGACCCAGGCCAGCGAGCCCGCTGCCGCCGAGATATGGGTGACGAACAGCGCCATCGCCGCCTGCCCGTTAGCCGCCAGCGCACTCCCACCATTGAACCCGAACCAGCCCACCCAGAGCATGCCGGCCCCGGTGACGGTCATGGTCATGTTGTGCGGCAGCATCGGGGTGCGCGGAAAACCCTCCCGACTGCCCAGCACAACGGCGGCAACCAATGCCGCCACACCGGCCGTGATGTGCACCACGGTGCCACCGGCAAAATCCAGCAATCCCATTTGTCCCAGCCAACCGCCACCCCAGACCCAGTGAGTGACCGGGATGTAGACGGCGACCAGCCACACGGCCGAAAACAGCAACATGGCGGAGAACCGCATACGCTCTGCAAATCCACCCACGATCAATGCCGGGGTGATGATGGCAAAGGTGAGCTGGAACATCGCAAACAACGGCTCGGGAATGGTCCCGGTCATGGCATCCAGCCCCACACCGGCCATGAATGCCTTGCTGAGATCACCAATCCATGGCCCACCCTCGGCGAAAGCGAGGCTATAACCGAAGCTGACCCACAGCAGCGTGACCACGCCGCAAATCGCGAAGCATTGCATGAGGACCGAGAGCACATTTCGTGCCCGAACCAGACCGCCGTAAAACAGCGCCAACCCTGGGAGCGTCATGAACAGAACCAACGCCGTGCTGGCCAACACCCATGCCGTGTCCCCCGCACTGGCATCATTGGCACGGGCAATGGATGGCGCCACGGCCAAGAGCAAGGCCACGAAGCGTTTCGTCATCATGTTCAAATTGTTTCCCTTAGGGCCGATCCCATGTTCCGGGGCGGCCTGTCGCTGTCATTGTCGAGGCAAATGTTAGCAAGCTTTCCCTGCCAGGCTGATTCCGGGGTTCACAGGTGAACCCCGCAGTACGCGGCGCCATGTTCACAACCCCGGAATACACGGCCACGTTGATCGCCAGCGGCAGCGCCTGTGACGCCACCGGATGGCTGCCGCGCGCAAGCGCCACCGCCCCGGTCTGGGAAAAGAGCCACTCCTGGGGGGAGTTCGTATTCGATCAGAACTTTGCCCAAGCCTACGCCGAAGCCGGCGGTCGTTATTACCCCAAACTGGTCTGCGCCGTTCCGTTTACGCCGGTTCCCGGGCCACGCCTCGGCGCAGAACCGGAACAACAGGCCCAGCAGCTGCGGCAGCTTTGCCAGGAAACACCGCTTTCCGGGGCTCACGTGCTGTTCCTGCCGGAGACCGAAGCCACCGCCCTGGACCCGGACCTGTGGCTGCAACGCGAGGATATTCGCTACGTGTGGCGCAATCGGGGCTATGCCGACTTCGATGCCTTTCTGGCTGAACTGACGAGCAAACGGCGCAAGACCATTCGGGCCGAACGCCGGCAAGTCGCCGAACATGGATTCACGATCGAGTGGTTACCGGCTGCGGCATTCGACGATATCCAGTGGCAACGGCTGTATGCGCTTTACGCCAGCACCTATCACATGCGCGGGCAATCCCCCTATCTGCACCCGGGCTGCCTGCGTGAATGGGGCCGGGCCTTTCCCGAGAATATGTTGTTCTGCATCGCTCGTGAAGAGGACCAGATCCAGGCCATGGCGTTTTTCTTTCGGGATGAGCAGTATCTGTACGGTCGTCATTGGGGAGCCGCACGCGATTGGTCGGGCTTGCATTTCGAGCTGTGCTATTACCGCGCTATCGAATATTGCCTCGATCATGGCCTGGCGCTCTTTGATGCCGGCGTTCAGGGCAGCCACCGCCTGCTACGTGGTTTTGAGCCCGAGATCAGCAGATCGGTGCACAACTTCACTGATGAACGCTTCCACCGCGCCATCGACAATTACCTGCGTCAGGAGCGTGCCGCCGTGCGCGCCCAGTTTGCTCAGCTGCAGCAGCAGACGGCTTATCGCGCCGGCTGAGAATCCTCGGCCGGCGCGAATTGAACCGCGGCCCCCATGACCCGCCCTTGCAGCGAACCCAACGCCGCCCGCGCGACCACGGCGATCACTGGATAACCGCCGGTCACCGGGTGATCCGGCCCGAGCACGATCGGCTGCCCGTCCGGGGGCACCTGCACCGCACCTGGCACCATCGGCGCGGAAGCGGAATCGGCACGAGCACGTGGTTGAAGGACCGGGCCGCGCAGTCGGGTCCCGCTGCGATCCGAAGGTTCAATCAGCTGCCAGCGGGCTCCCAGAAATCGCGCCCAGTCCGCATCGTCGAACAGCGCCCGATCCGGCCCGGGGTAGACCGGCAGCGCGGCGTCGAAATCTGGCGCTGCCAACCTGCCCCGAGCCGCACCTGGGAATGCCCCGGGGGCTGCGTCCGTAGCGCGCAGCGGAATCACATCCTCTGCACCTAAAGTGCGCCCCTCGAATCCACCCAGCCCCCCCGCTGGAAAGGTGCCAAAACCGCCCATGCACAGGGGCACGTCAAAGCCACCGGCGACTGCCAGGTAACTGACGCGACGCCCCGGTGGCGGACGCAGGTTCGCGCCGCGCTGCGCATCCACAACATGACCATCCTGCGCCAACGGCCGGGTGCTGCGCACGCCGAGCGAGCCAAAAAACTCGATGACTGGCGCGCTTACCGGGTTACCCACAGCAATATTGGCCGCCATGGCCAGTTCCGGCACCAGCGCACCGCCCCAGGGCATGCCCTCGTGCATGTGGCCGGGGCGACCCAGATCCTGAATCCAGGCCGGGCCAAAAACCGAGGTCACCGTCAACGTCATGGTATCGGCTCGAAAATGACCCGATCACCCAGTTGCAAACGGGCGCCCGCTCCCGTCAACAGCAGCGGCTCCAGCGCCGTGCCCAACAGGTTCCAGCCCCCGGGAGATGCACAGGGATAGATCGCGGAATAGGCGCCACCGATCGCCACCGAATCGGCGGGGACGCGGGCTCGCGGTTGTTCCCGACGCGGCAGAACCAAGCGTGAGTCCAACCCTTGCAGGTAGGCGAAGCCAGGCATGAAACCCAGCATGCCCACCTGATACTCCGCCCGGGCATGCAATGCGATGACCTGCGACACATCCAGGCCGGTTGCCGTCGCCACCGCAGCCAGATCCGGACCGTCGTAACGAACCGCAATGCGATGGGTTTGCCCTGCCGCAACCGCGCTTTGCAGCTGCGCAGATCGTTCGGGTATGCCTTCCAGTTGCGCTGGCGGTCGCCGTGGGTCGAAATAAAGCGCGACCCGGTGTTCGCTGATGACGACATCCAGAACCCCCGGTTGCTCTCGCAGCCACACGGACAGCACCGCAGGTGCCACAGTCGCCGGACGCGAAAACGTCACCGCAGAATCGCCGAGCCAGACCAGGCCCGTTGATTTGTCGCTCATTCGCGGCAATGCCCCCCATGCTGCTCGAGCCATTGGCGAACGCGGGGTGCTAGCGCCACCGCAGCCGGGTTGTCTCCGTGCAGGCACAGTGTGTGAATCTGCCCCTCGGTGAGCAAGGCGTCCACGGTGCTTTGCACCCGTTCCACCTCGTGCAGAACGGCCCCCGGCTGCCCACGCGGCACCAGTTGCCAACGCCCTTGGGCATCGCGAATCCGCCCGCGGTCGGCAAATCCTTCCACCGCGAACCCCAGACCGCGACGGGCCACGGCATCGCGTAGCGCGCCGGAACCCGGCCCAATGACGACTATTTCGCGAGTCAGCACAACCTGAGCCGCATCCAGCAACGCGGCGGCCACCTCGGGCTCTTTATTGGCCTCGTGGTAAAGAGCCCCGTGTGGTTTGAGATAACCGAGAGGCAACGCATAGGCCTCGCAGATAGTCCGCAACGCCAGCAACTGCTCACTGATCGCCGCCTGCAAATCGGCCGCAGCCATCGGCAGCACCCGACGCCCGAACCCGGAGCGATCCGGGTAGGACGGATGTGCGCTCACGGCCGTCCCGAATTGCCGACAACGTTCCGCGGCCAGACGCATGCTGCTCGCATCTCCGGCATGCCCGCCGCAAGCAATATTGGCGATATGTGCGGCGGCATAGAGCGAGGCGTCTTCCCCCGGCAGCTCGCCCAGATCGATGTTCAGCCGGACCTTCGGGAACGCTGCAGATGCCAACTCGTCGCTCATACGCGCATTGTGCCCGCCGATCATGCTTTTCGGAAAATTCCCGCTCACCAGCGATGCCTGCGTATTTCCGCTAGATTCTTGCCTTTCGTGCCGGACCCACAGGTCGGCACCCAACGGGCACTGGGGGATTCAAGGTTGAGCCTGCAACAGCGTTTTTTTCAGGCCTTTGCGGGGCAGTTGGCGCGCGAAGGCCTGGCGCCACACAACGCGGCACGCCACATGTGGCGGCCCGTGGACCCGGCGGCGGAGCCCATGCTGGGTGCCAACCGAAACCGGTCGTTGCGGCATCTGGCGCCGGACCCGGCACAGCTCACCGAGGTGATGCTGCAGCATCGTGCCCAGGCGGAGCGCGTCGACCTCGATTGGATGCAACAGGCCAATATCGGCCTGATATTGATTCCGGGGTTTACCCACGAAACCTTGCGCCACCTGTCCTGGCACGAGGTCATGGACGACCGCTACTCGCCGCACCAGATCACACTGCTGCACCCCGACGGTGCCGGCGGCACACGGGAAGAGCGACGCACCGATGGCAGCGGCCTGCGTATGGTCTATGTTCGGTATCCGCGCTCCAACGCAGCATCTGCGGTGATTCTTCCCGAACTGGCAACGTTGCTGAAACATTCACCGACAGTCCAGTCCTGGTGCGCCGAAGGCCGGCAGCTGGTTTTCGTTGGCTACAGCAATGGCTCCCCGCTGTGTCTGGAGCTATTCGCCGCCCTGCAAAGCGGCGCACTGGATGGGGGTGGCGTGCTCGCCGCGACCCGCGCCTTCGTCGCCCTGTGCGGGGACATCGGGGGCTCGTATCTGGCCGATGATGCCGTCTCCAGCACCCCAACGATCATGTCGGTCGACAAAGCCATCGCCTTCGCCGCGCGTCACCCGATCCTGGCCAGGTTCATCGGGCTTGACACCGAGCAGCGTCGCGCAGACCTGCCGAATGGGGCTCGCTCGCTGGGGCACGCTGTGCGGCAGGAAGCGATCCAGCGGTTTCGTGATCAACTGCCGGCCCACCTGCATTATTTCTCCGTCGCGGCCATGCTGCCGCTGGCGGAGTACCGCCGTCGCTGGTGGCATTTCAACCTGGATGACTGGGCCATGTACCGTCAGGCCCTGGTCACCGACCCGATCACCGTTTACCACGATGGACAGGTGGCGCTGCCCGACAATCTGATCCCCGGCCTAGCGCAGGTTCCGCCAAGCCAACAGCATTTCCTGGGGGCGGTTCGCACCCACCATTGGGGCGTGAGCTACCGTACCTTCAACTGGGGGAACAATACCTTTCCGCGCCCGGCCTTCTACCGCGCCATGCTGGAAGTCGTTGCCGAACAACTGGATCTGTTGCCGACCATCACCTAAGGAAGCGCTGATTTAATCCACGAGCGAAGTGAGGTGCGCCGCCGCCGGAGCGCAGAAACCGCAGCATATGGGGGATATGTGAGGCCCGTGTTCATTTTGCGGGGAGCACCGCCGGGGGTGCAGATCGCAAGCGCAGCGAATAAATCAGCGCTTCCCTAACTGTCAGCCAGCTGTCAGCCCTCCGCCGTAGCCTGCAACTCAGGTTCTACCGGGATGCTGACATGCCCTCATTTTTTCCCTTTCCAAAGCCTTCTGCCGCGGGTGCGATTCTGCTTGCCGCCAGCGGCCTGATGGCACCCACGCTTGCCGCTGCCAACGCCTTCTTCCTGGGCGACGTCAGCGCTGATTACGACATCGCCTACATCAGCGCCGATGGGTATGAAGAGGCCTCCACCTGGATTTCGGTGGATGGCGTACGCAGTGAGTACGAAGGACCAATGGCGCCGCCCCCGCTGGCCATCGTGGTTCGATTGAGCCAATCCGCCGACCCTCGCGATGCCGGATACGACGTTGCCAGCTGGCCACTGGGCAGAATGTACTACGGTGAGCAGCGCACCGACCTGACCACCGAAATCTATTCGGACGACATCCCGGCCGGCGAATACTGGGTCCATACGCTGCTGCTTGAAGATGACCGCTTGGGCACCGTGGTGGATGCACGGACCGCCCCACGTCCGCAGCTTTGGCGCGGCGGCATCGACGCCAGCGGCCCGCTCTATGTGGACCGCAGTTACGCCTACGAGCTGTACATCGAAATTCCGGAGATTTACAACAACCGTCTACGCGATGACAGCGGCACCCTCGAAGTGCGTTTCTATTCCACGTTCGCGCCCGGCCCCGCCGCTGATGACGTGACGATCTGTGCCTTCACGCTAGACGGCCTGTGGGTGGGCAATTACTACAGCAACACCAGTTTCCGCTGCGACCTCAGCGCACCGCTGTATGACGACGAGCGCGTACACGCCGAAATTCGGGAGCGCGGCGCGCCCGGTGCGGATGTCATCTCCGAACCGGTACGCCGTCATTACGACCCGGATGTATATGTTTATGCCGGCAGCCTGTCGTGGCCGGCACTCGCACTGTTGGTGTTACTCGCCTGGCCGCGAAAGACGCGCTGCGGCCTCAGTTCACCGCCCAGCGCACGCTTGCAAACAGCATCCGCGGCATCCCGGTTGTGATCAGGCCCGCCCCTGACTCGGCAACGGCATAGGACTCATCCAGCAGGTTTTCGCCGGAGATCGCCACCGTCACGCCCGGCTGAATCTCACGGCTGATACGCAGGTCCAGCGTGGTAAATGCCTCCAGCTCGCGCGCGTTCAGGTCGTCGTCATATTGTGCCGCAACGTGCCGCACCCGCAGCTGGCTGCGCAACCACGCGTCGTGCTGCAATCTGAGGGTGGCGCGCAATTTGGGGACCTGTGCGACATCCTTGCCGACCAAAGCGGCCGGCCCCTGGTCGACGCTGTTATCGGTGAGCAATACAGCAGCGCCGATATCCCAGGCCTTGGCGGGGCGCCAGTGCACATCCCATTCGACCCCCTGCGCGGTGATCCGATCCAGGTTCTGCCGCTGCCGGCAACTGCCACCTGCGGGCACGAAACCGCACACCAGACTGGGGCCTGACTCCGTGGTCAGAGTGACGTTGGCCACGGCGTCGTCAAGTTGGCTCCAGAACAGCGTCAGCTGCGTCTGTACATTGCCGCGCTGCCAATTCCAGCCCAGATCCACCCCGGTGAGATGCTCGTTGTCCAACTCCGGGTTGGCCGCGGTGATATCGCTGCCCACCCGGAACGGCCGAATCCGCTCGTTGATGGTGGGCGCTCGGAACGAGCGCCAGGCCGCCAGACGCAACCGGTTTGAGGGATCAATGTCACGCACCACATCCAGCCGGGGGCTGAACTCCCAGTCGTCGCGATCCGGGTAACGCTCATCGGTGCGCACTTCGCCGGTGCTGCGGTTCCACTCATGCTTGAAACCGGAGCGGGTCTGCGCCCAGTCAACCCGACCACTGCCCTGAACCGACCACGCGCCCGAGACCCAGTTGTATTGTTTCCAATACCCGAGGAACTGCTGCTTCGCGCCTGCACGTCGCTGGTTGACGAAATCGCCGCCACTGAAAAAGTAGCGCTCGTTGGTTTCGCCATCCAGGGCACGCCAGTCCAGACCGCCGCTCCAGTTTCGGTGTTGCCAGCGTAATGCCGCGCCCAGTGCCGTCGCCGGAACGGAGAACTGATCCAGAGCCGGCGTTTCGCTGGAACGATCACTGGCTTGCGAACTGAATGTGGAAGCGAACTCCTGATCCTGTGCATACGCCACGGCCTGCCACTGGTGGTCACCCTGCGACCAACCCAAACGGCTTTGCACCCACGAGATATCCGTGCTGTTTCCCGTCAGCGGGGTGCCATTCCCGCGTGATTCGGCAAACAATCCGCCCTTCACGCTGAGTGACATGCCGTCGAGTTCCCGACTCCAGCCAGCCCAACCGGATCGATACTCCGCGTAAGCCGGCACATCGATGGCCCCTGCCTGCGCAGGCTTGACCACGCGGTAGCCGTTGGAATCGGTGAATTGCATACCGCCGGACAACTGCGAGCCCTGCAACTCGGTGTGCGTGACCACGGCGGCCTCACGCTGATTGAAATCACCCATGCCGACCTCGCCCACCGTTCGCGGCGAATCATCCGTGTTCAGCGACACCGTGCCGGAGAGCGCTGCGCTGCCCCAGGCGCTGGACAAGCCGCCGCTGGCAACCTCGGCCTCACCGAGCGCCAGCAGGGGCACGCGGCTCCAGTAGACCCAACCTCCGAAGGGGTCGTTCAACGGCACCCCATCCAGCAATACCAGGCTGCGGCTGGTCCCGCTGGGCGCAATGGCACGCAGTGTCACACCTTGCGAGGTCGGGTTCGCAACCCGACTGCTGGCCCGCCGAAACAGACCGAACGCAGGAATCGCGGCCAGAACATCGTCGATACGACGCGCCGGCGATTGCTCCAGGTCGTCCGCACTGAGCGTCGTGCGGTGCGCTGCCGGAGCCACGGACGACTGACCAACCACCGTGACGTCTTCGAGGACGGTGGCTTTCGCCGCATCGTCCAACTCGTCCGCGGCCGGCTCGGCTTCCACGGCCCCCGCCGGATTCAACAATAGAACGGCACAAAAACCCAGGGCGAACCTCACCCCTTCCCGCTTATTCATCTCGCCCCTTCGTGTTGGTTGATTACTGGTTGTAGCCTGGAAACTTGCGCTCGAGCCGGCGCAGCAAACCTGGCCAGGCGAGCGCTCCACCCAGGCCTTTGGTGACCTGCTGAGCCTGCGCCTGAGCCCCTTCGATGATCGCCGGGTGCACCGGCTGCAGCTCCGAGCCACCAGCCATCGCGCGCACCTGAATCATGCAGGTGGCTTCGAACAGATACATGAACAGGAACGCATCGGGAACCGTTGCTCCCACCGTGAGCAAACCGTGATTGCGCAGCATCAGAAAATTGTTGCTGCCCAGGTCTGCGACCAGACGCGGCTTCTCATCGTCGCGCAGGGCCACACCTTCGTAGTCGTGATAACCCAGCGAGGACAGCACAAAAATGGATTGCTGCGACAGCGGGCGCACGCCCTCTTTCTGTGCCGACACGGCAACACCATTGATCGAGTGCGTGTGCATCACACACAGCGCATCCTCGCGCGCCTGATGAACGGCGCTGTGAATGACGAATCCGGCCGGGTTCACCGGAAAAGGCGAATCCACCACCTTGTTCCCATCCAGGTCCACTTTGACCAGTGACGAGGCGGTAATCTCCTCGAACATCATCCCGTAGGGATTGATCAAAAAGTGATGCTCGGGTCCCGGCACCCGCGCGGTGAGATGCGTGAAAACCAGATCATCCCAACCAAACAGCGCCACCAGGCGATATGCGGCCGCCAGATCAACCCGCAGCTGCCACTCTTCACTCGAGACCTGGTCCCGGATATTGCTCGTCATGCTGTGTCTCCCAGTTTTTGGTGGTCAGCGCATCCTAGCGGCGACCCTGGGGATCATGTTGACACGAATCAAATCCGGCTTCCGTGTTCAAAGCCCCACGGCAGCCAGTGGCGCGGGCTCCGGCGCATCCCGAACCGGACGGAACAGCAACATGAACCGGGTGAAGCCGAGCGCGCCGCCGCGCGTGAAGGTCATGTGCTTGGCGATGGCGACCGCCGGGCTGAGTTGGCGCCCCAGCATCTGTTTCCACACCAATGAATCCACGCTGAGATCGATCTCGGCGTCCGGGCTCGCGGTGGGAATGGTTTCCAGCACGCCGCGCCGGACCCAGAGGGTCCACGCCTCACCGGTATCGGTGAAGCGCAGCACCACTTTGCGATCCATGTCCAGCGCATCCTCAGCACGCAGGTTGGTCGCCAGCGCATCCATGATGGTGTTCATCGGGATGGCCCGCAGCATTTCCGGCGTGCCCGAGTTCACCGCTTTGAGCCGTCGCCCGTCACGCAGCTCCAGCGCACTCATCAGGTAGTAATGCCGCGCGTTGGGATTGGTCGCCGCCTCGCCCAATCCGGTCAATGCCAGCACCCGGGCTTCGCGTACCGCAGCATCGTCCGGCGCAAGCCGCAGCAGCCAGTCGCTGAGCTGCAACACCCACTGATACTCCTTTCGCTCCAGAGCCTCCTGCAACCGATTTTTCAGCGCTGCAGCACCCCCGGCCAGCTCGACAACTTTCTGCGCTTGCTCCTGTGGGGGGAGCGGATCAAGTTGCGTCGGGTTGCCATCAAACCACCCCAGGTTTCCGCTGAATACGGAACGTGCGGACCAGCGTGGCGTCCCGTAAAACGGCTGCAGATACGGCTCACTGGCCAGGTGGGGCGGCAATTGAATCCGCGCGGCGATCTCGTCCGGCGTGAACCCCGCGTTGGTCCAGCGCACGGTCTGGTCGTAGACAAAGCGAATCGCATCGCGATAGTTGGTCAATACCGCCTGCACGCGTTCGGCGCCATGCAATGGGCGGGTATGGCTGGGGACCAGGTGCTCCACCGGAAGGCTGCGCATCCGGTCGATGGACGCGGCCCATTGCTTGGGGGAGCGGTAAGGTGTGCCCCGGAGCGTGTACAGATTTGGGAAGGCTTTGTAGATGTTATCGCCCGCCGCCAGCGTGGCCTTCTGTGGCAGCCACACATAGATCTGATCCGCGGTTTCCCCCGGCGCATGCACCAGTTCCATCTCGATTCCAGCGACCGAAACCTGCAGGGCCTCCGTGAACGTCTGCGTTGGCGCCACAAAACCAAACCGCGATTGCTCATCAATCGCCAAGCGCGGCCCCAGGCCGTTGTTCACAAAGCCCGTGTCGTCCAGCTGCGTGCCAAACATCCGGAATGAGCGCGCCGACAGTATCGGGCGGTACTCGCTGGCCACCCGATAGACGTACCCAGCGGTAGTCTCGTGCGCAAACACCTCCACCGGCACTCCCGGCTGCCCCAGCAGGTCGAGATAGGCCTGGGCACCAAATACGTGATCAGCGTGGTTGTGGGTATAGACAATGGCTTTGAGTGGTTTGTCGGACAGCTTGCGGAAGGCACTCGCTACCGCCCGCCCCTCTGCGAGGGTGGCCATCGTGTCGATCACGATCAGCCCATCCACTCCCTCCACCAGAATGCTGTTGGCCAGCCCGTACCCGATGGCCGACCACACCCCGGGTGCCACCAGTTCGACAGCTTGCGAAAATTCCTGGCTTTGGGCCGCCAAAGCCTCGGGCGTCGCCACATTCAACGCCGCCGGTTCCGGCGCCGAACACGCGACCAGCCCCGCCAGAACCAGGCCCATCATTCCTTGTTTCATGTCTCCCCCATCATTCGCCCGCCCAGCGCAAAAGCGCCGTAGCTATTGGGACGACCCGTTGACCATCCCGGCAGGCACGCGCACGTCCAGCGTGATCGGCAAGGTCTGTTCCGTTCCGTCCTTGCCACGAATGTTCAGCTGCCCCCTGAGCACATCCCCGGCCTGCAATTTCCCCTGCGGCTGCATCAGCATCATGTGCAGCCCCCCCGGGGCAAAGCGGACACTCTGTCCGGCCGGCACGAGTAATTCTGGCCGCGGACGCATGCGCATCATGCCGCCTTCCAGCTTGGTTTCATGAATTTCCACCCGTCCAAAACCTTCGACCGCCGCGCCAATCACCGTGACATCGTCAGAGCTTTGGTTGTCAATTTCCACGAACCCGCCCGCCATCATTGCCCCCGCCGGCGGCAGGTTCAGATATCCATCCTGGACCGAGACGACTCCACGCTGGCCACAACCGGCAATCAGTACAACGACCACCAGCGACAACAGCCGGCGGATCCATGGCGAAGAAACACGCATACCCATCTCCATCAGAACAATCCGCGGATGATAAGTCGTCGTCGGCGAGCGCGCCGTATCCCCGCCCGGCCTCGCGCTGCACTTGCAGATATACATCGTGTGCGATACATTGCACACGATGAAACCAGGCACAGAACAGGATGTCGGGGCGCTGGCTGTCGCACTGCGACGGATCAATCACGCCCTGGATCGGCACTCTCGCCGGCAAAATGTGCTGCTGGGTTTGACCGCAGCGCAAACGCTGACCCTGGTTGCACTGTCCAACAGCGAGACCCTGCTCTCCGTCACCGAACTCAGTCAGGCCGTGTCGCTTTCGCAAGCCACGACCACCGACATCACTCAGCGCCTGGCGGCCAAAGGCCTGATTGAACGAAGCCGCGACCCCGCCGATGGGCGTCGCACCGTGCTTCGCCTGACCCGCCAAGGGTCCTTCGCCCTGCAATCTGCAGCAACTTTGCTTCCTGAGTCCTTCGTCACGCGTTTTGACGCCCTGTCGATGGCCAAGCGCCGTCGGTTGCTCTCCAGCGTGCTTGATCTCGCTGCGCTGCTCAGTGAAGCCACCCAAACCAACCCCCAAAACCCATGTGTGGACTCCACGGAGAAATCCGTTTCGACAACAACCGACCCGACCGGGCCGCCCACCTCAGAATCAATGACGCGTTAAAGCCACGCGGGCCGGATGCATCTGGCCTGTTTGAAGATGGCCCGCTACTGCTGGGCCACCGCCGGCTGAAGATCATCGATCTCAGCGATGCCAGCGCGCAGCCATTTGTGGACCGCGACGCCGGGCTGGCCGTGGTATTCAACGGCTGCATCTACAACTACCAGGAACTGCGCCGGGAGCTCGAAACCCGCGGGCACGTATTCCGCTCGCAGGGGGACACCGAGGTCATCCTGCGGAGTTGGAAGCAATGGGGCGCGGAATGTGTCCATCGCTTCAATGGCATGTTCGCTTTTGCGGTCCACGAACTGGCCAGCCGTGACACCTGGCTGGTCCGTGATCGCCTGGGCATCAAACCGCTCTACCTGCAGCCCATGCAAGGCGGCCTGCGGTTCGCCTCTTCCCTGCCGGCACTGTTGGCGGGAGGCGGTGTCGACACCAGCATCAACCCCACCGCCCTGCATCATTACCTGAGCTGGCATGCGGTGGTGCCACCGCCCCACACCATTCTCAATGGCGTGCAGAAACTCCCACCAGCAACGATTCTGGCCATCGATGCACAGGGCCGGCAAAGCACCACGCATTACTGGGATATTCAGTACCCGGCAGACACCCCGCAACGCAGTGCCGCGGAGTGGGAGGAAGAGCTGCACGCCGTTATGCGACGAGCGGTCGACCGGCGCATGGTTGCCGACGTTCCGGTTGGCGTGCTGCTCTCCGGCGGGGTGGACTCCAGCCTGATCGTGGCGCTGCTCGCCGAGGCTGGGCAACGCGATTTGCACACCTTTTCCGTGGGCTTTGATTCGCGCGAGGACGTCGAAGGCGACGAATTCAAATATTCCGATCTGGTCGCCGCCACCTTTGCCACCCAGCATCACAAGATTGCGGTTCCCGAGCACGAAATGACGGCGGCGCTGAGCGCGACCATCGGCGCCATGAGCGAGCCGATGGTCAGCCACGACAACGTGGGTTTCTTCCTGCTCTCGCAAGCGGTCAGCCAACACCTGAAAGTGGTGCAGAGCGGCCAGGGCGCCGATGAGATCTTTGCCGGTTACCACTGGTACCCGCCGATGCAGCGAACCACCGACCCCGTGAATACCTATGCCCAGGCGTTCTTTGATCAGAGCGAGGCGGGGATGGCGACGTTGCTTCAACCCGGCGCCCTGCCGGCAATCGACCCCAGCCGGGCTTTTGTCGCAGAGCATTTTGCGCGGGCGGGTGCGGATGACCCGGTGGCCAAAGCGCTGCGCCTGGATACCCAGGTCATGCTCGCCGATGACCCGGTCAAACGCGTGGACAACATGACCATGGCCTTCGGCCTGGAAGCGCGGGTTCCGTTCCTGGATCACGAGGTCGTGGAGTTCGCGGCCCGCGTGCCCAGCGAGCTGAAATTGGCCGACGGCGGCAAGGGACTGCTCAAGAGCCTGGCACGCAAACTGGTGCCCAAGGAGGTCATCGATCGACCCAAAGGGTATTTCCCGGTTCCGGCTCTCAAGTATCTGCGAGGCGACCTGCTGCAAACACTGCGCGACCGACTGCTGGACCCCAATGCGCATACCGCGCCCCTGCTGCGCCGTGAGGCCGTCGAGCAGCGGCTGAACGACCCCGACAATTTCATCACCCCGCTGCGCGGCTCGGAGTGCTGGCAACTGGGACTCCTGGAATTGTGGCTGACCCAACATCTGGGAGCACGCTCGTGAGAAGTCGCACGGCGCGCCGCTTGCGTCGCCCCGGTCGCGAGGTCGCCAAACTTGCGCAGGCGCGGCCAGATGCACACCCGCTGCAACCGGCGCAACGAAATGTGACGCTGGACTGTGGCTGGGGTCGCCTGCTGTTTGCCCACACCTTTTCCAGCGACCCGGCCGAGCTGGTTGGCGAGTTGCTCAAGGAGGGGGAAAAGCGTCGTGACCTGGCGATGTACGTGCGCGACCCGCATGTGCTGGTCAGCTTTGCACCGCAGGAAATCTTCCTCGACCCCTCCCACACCTTTCGCCTCGAACTGAGCCAGCTGCGCCCTGAAGCGCGTCCTCACGAAGGATTTACCATCCGCCGCGTGCAATCCGCAGAGGATGTCGCCGAGGTCAACCGGCTCTACGCACAACACGGCATGAAGCAGGCGAATGTGCAGTATCTGGTCGACAACCTGCATGACCGCCGCCGCGTCGTACTGGTGGCACAAACCGACAACAACCAGATCGTTGGCACCGTCACCGGTGTCGATCACGTGGAGACCTTTGACGACCCGGAATTCGGCTCTTCTCTGTGGTGTCTGGCGGTTGATGCCAATCACGCGCCCCCCGGAACGGGCGAGGCGCTGGTTCGCAACCTGGCCGGACGATTCCTGGGTCGCGGTCGGGCGTGGATGGACCTGTCGGTGATGCACGACAACACCCAGGCCATCACGCTGTACGAAAAACTCGGTTTTCACCGTGTGCAGTGGTTTTGCGTCAAGCGCAAAAACAAATTCAACCGCACGTTGTTCGTGGGGCCGGATGTCCGTGGCGACTTCAACCCCTATGCCCGCCTGATCGTGGACGAGGCCCTGGCCCGCGGCATTCGGGTGGACGTGGTTGACGCCGAGGGCGGCTACTTCAACCTGAGCCATGGTGGGCGCCGGATTCGCTGCCGCGAATCGCTCACCGACCTCACCTCCTCCGTGGTGATGAGCCGCTGCGCCGAAAAATCGCTCTGTACCCGCCTACTGAGCAAGGCCGGCATCAGCGTACCGGCGCAGATGATGGCAGGTGATGCCCGCGACAACGAAGATTTTCTGGCCCGCTTCGGGCGCGTCGTGGTCAAGCCGGTTGATGGTGAACAGGGCGCCGGCGTCAGTGTGGACTTGCGCACACCAGAGGCACTGACCGCAGCGATTGAACAGGCCCGCCAGCATGGTCGCGTGTTGCTGGAGGAATTTGTCGCCGGTCATGACCTGCGAATACTGGTGATCAACTTTCAGGTGGTAGCTGCCGCCATCCGCGAGCCGGCGACGATCACCGGCGATGGAAAACACAACATTCGTGAGCTGATCCGCCGACGCTCACGCAGTCGCGCTGCAGCTACCGGCGGCGAAAGCCGGATTCCACTGGATGCGGAAACCGAGCGCTGCGTACACGAAGCCGGCCACCACCTGGATGAAGTTCTGAACAGCGGTGTGGCGTTGCGAGTTCGTAAAACCGCCAACCTGCATACCGGCGGTGTGCTGATCGATGTGACCAAGCAGCTTCACCCGGCACTGCGCAAGGCCGCGGAAACCGCAGCCCGCACGCTGGAGATCCCGGTGACCGGGCTGGACTTCGTCGTTACCGATCCGACGAAGCCTGATTACGCCTTCATCGAAGCCAATGAACGCCCGGGCCTGGCCAATCACGAGCCTCAGCCCACTGCACAGAAATTTATCGACCTCCTCTTTCCGGAAACCTCCACATGAAAAATGTCGACAGCAAATATCTCGTCCAGCAGCTGAAAAACCTGCTGGCCATTCCGAGCCCGTCCGGCTACACCGACGAAATCGTGCGTTACACCGGTGAGGAGCTGGAGAGGCTGGGTGTCAGCATCGAACTGACCCGGCGTGGGGCCATCCGCGCCACGCTACCCGGCAAGGTTCCCAGCCCGGACCGGGCCATCGTTGTGCACCTGGACACCATCGGTGCGATGGTGCGCGAACTCAAACCCAATGGCCGCATCGCCATGTCTCCGGTGGGCACCTGGTCCTCACGTTTTGCGGAAGGAGCGCGCGCCGATGTACTCACCGACAGCGGCAAGAAGATCCGCGGCACCATCCTGCCCCTGAAGGCGAGCGGGCACGTCTACAACGAAGACGTGGACACTCAGAAATCATCCTGGGATCACGTCGAATTGCGTGTCGACGAACTGGTCCACGATGCCGCGGATCTCGCCGCAGCCGGTATCCAAATCGGTGACTTCGTCGCCATCGACCCCCGGCCCGAGTTTTCGGAATCGGGCTTCATCAACAGCCGACACCTGGATGACAAGGCCGGCGTCGCCGCCTTGCTCGCCACCACCAAGCTGATCATGCAGGAGCAGCGCAAGCTCCCCACAGACGTGCACCTGCTGTTCACGATTTCCGAGGAAGTGGGATCGGGCTGCTCAGCGGTACTGCACCAGGATGTTGCCGAGATGGTCACCATCGACAATGCCACCCCGGCGCCGGGCCAGAACTCCAAAGAGACTGGTGTCACCATCGCCATGAAAGACCAGGTTGGCCCTTTCGACTACCACCTGACGCGCCGCCTGCTGGAGCTTTGTCGGGAGAATGGCATCCTGCACCAGCGGGATGTCTTTCGCTATTACCGCTCGGACTCCGCCTCGGCGATCGAAGCCGGGAACGACATCCGCACGGCCCTGCTCTGCTTCGGCGTGGATGCCTCGCATGGCTACGAACGCACCCACCTGAACAGCCTGGAAAGCCTCGCCGGACTATTGCTGGCATACGCCGAGAGCGAGCCACTATTTTTACGGGATAGCAAAGACCTGGCCCCGCTGGAGGGCTTCGCGGAGGGCGCACCCCACGGTCAGGCCTGATTCGCCCTGCTTGCCGCGGCTTTCGCCGGATGCGTAGACTCGCGGGACCGCCCAATCACCACAGGCACGCATGAAAGTTCGCATCGAAATCGAGTTGAACCCGGAAGAGTTCCGGCAATTGTTGGGTCTGCCGGACATCGTGGGCATCCAGGAAGACTTGGTGCGCTACGCCCGGGACAAGCTGGCGCAATCGAGTGAAACCTTTGACCCGGTCACTTTTCTGCGTGACACGATGAGTGGAAAAACCGGCATGAAAGCGTGGCGCAAATTTATCGACGTCACGCTGGGCGCCGAAGAGGAAGCCGAAGCGGAGCCGGCGTCGCGTCGCCGTCCCCGCAGCAAAAAGAAACCGGACACCGAGTGACCTGCGTCAATTGTTGTGATCCGAACCAGCGGTATAGTTCGATCTCGGTTTCTTTTTCGGACAAAAGTGAATGAGCGATCACCGCCAGCAGGAACGCCGGCTCCAGGAGCTACGCGAAGAATTCGCCCAACGGCTGGAAGCGGTCAATCGTGACCTGTCGCAGGCTCACAGCAATGACTCCGAAGAGCAGGCCGTCGAGCGCGAAAACGATGAAACGCTGGCAACACTGGCAAACGAAGCCCAGTCCGAAATCGCTCAAATTGATCACGCTCTGAACCGCATCCGCAGTGGCCACTATGGCCAATGTGAAACCTGTGGCCAAAGCATCGACGCCGCTCGACTGCAGGCCATCCCCTACGCCACCCAATGTATACGCTGCGCTGAAGGACAACTCCATGCACATTGATCAACACGACCTGGTTCATGAATTTCCGGAGTTCCGGGAAAAAATTCATGAACTGAAAATGAGCAACGCTCACTTCGCGAAACTGTTTGATGCCTATCACGCCGTGGATCACGAAATCGTGCGGATCGAAGATGGCGTGGAGGTCAGTGATGACGCCTATATCGAAGAGCGCAAACGCGAGCGCCTCAAACTCAAGGACGAGATGTTTCAGATGCTCAAAGACTGAGCAGGTCGCGCATCGCCAAGGCACCTTCGGGTGCCTTTTTTTTAAGGTTCATCGCGCTTTAGCGGGAAACGCGGCGCCTTGTTGCGACTCAATTGCGGGATGGCCTGAGTTAGCGGGCCGCGCCACCGACCGGGCCGGGGCATCCTGTAGCCGGGCGGTCTTGCGCCGCTGCGCGGTTCCCTGCCGG